>CANREL010000027.1 GCA_947629655.1 uncultured Bacilli bacterium | reverse complement strand
ATTCAAAAAATACAATAAACCACATTTCAAAAAAAATATATAAAAAAAGTGAATTTTCGGTTGACCTAGGGGGGGGGTATAGTTATATAATTAACCTATAGTAGGTGATTATATGAAGCTAGAAAAGTATGTTGATAATAGTAGGAAAAAAAGAAAAATATTATTAATAAGTATAAGTGTAATAGTTTTAATAAGTGCATCTTTTCTATTATATAAAACTTTTGCATTTTTTACTGAGAGTGCCGAATTTCCAATAATGAATGGTAAAGTAGATTATTTTGGAAATAGTGATATTTATTTTGTATTTTATCAAGGAGATAAAGAATTAGATGAAATGCCTCAGAAAGATAATAAAGAAAATTTAGTATTTGACCATGGCACATGTGATAATGGAGCAAGTATAATATGGGATGGTGAAGCATGGGGACCAATGGTTAAAAATTTAAGTAAAAGCAAAACCAAATGTAGTTTATATTTTATGGAGAAAAAAAGTATTTTATTAGGTGGTAATGAAGTAAATATAGTTGAAAGTGGAGATGGACTATATGCTGTAAGTCACGAAAACTTAGAAGAGTTAGGACAAGAATGGAATAAAACCGAATATCGATATGCTGGGTCTAATCCAAATAACTATTTAAGATTTAATAATGAAATCTGGCGAATAATAGGGTTAGTAAATGTTAAAACTACAAGTGGGGTAGAACAAAGAATAAAAATAATAAGGTTAAATAAAACTACTGGCCAAGAAGATTTTGGCACATATAGTTGGCATGAACTATCAAACGATTGGACTCAGTCTTCGTTAAAGAATATGTTAAATGGAATATATTATGAAAGTGAAAGTGGTTATTGTTCTAAATATTTTTATACTAGTGATCCAATAACCTGTGATTTTTCTAAAAATGGTATAAATGATAATGCTAGAAATATGATTGACAGTGACGTTATATGGAATATTGGTGGACTTGATGATACGTATTATTTAACATCGGTTTTTTATGAGAAAGAACGAGGAACTGACATGGGACTTGATAACGAATATCCATCAGAATGGGCAAAAGAAAATGATAAAGATTATCATAATGGAATAGGATTAATGTATCCTTCAGATTACGGATATGCCGTAGGTGGAGATTTAAGAAATACTTGTCTAGCAAAAACGTTAGACGAATATGATTATTGTACTGCAAGTAATTGGTTATATTATTTGTATAATGAGGAAGAAAGTAATACTTGGACTATGACACCATATATAATAGATACTGATCATGTGCATTCTATTTCTTGGATTGATGAAGGAGCATTAGAAATTGAAGAGCTTTTTACTCTTGTGCCATTTGAAAATTATGTAGATCCTACACTTTATTTAAAATCATCTATTAAAATTGAATCAGATTCTAGTAATAATTATGGTTCAATTGATAATCCTTTTAGATTAACTACTTAAATTATTTCATCAATTAAGCCATAATCTTTGGCTTCTTTAGCACTCATGAAATTATCACGGTCAGTATCAACTGTGATTTTTTCTAGTTTTTGATTGGTGTTTTTAGCTAATATTTTATTTAATTTATCTTTAATTTTTAAAATATGTTCACAAGCTATTTTCATATCTGATGCTTGTCCTTGCATGCCTCCTAATGGTTGATGAATCATTACTTCGGCATTTTCTAAGGCACATCTTTTGCCCTTTTTTCCTGCTGAAAGAATAAAAGCTCCCATTGAAGCAGCAAGACCTACACAAATGGTCTTAACATCACTTTTAATATAATTCATGGTGTCATATATAGCTAGACCACTTGTAACTTGTCCACCTGGACTATTAATATATAAATAAATATCTTCATGACTCTTACTATCTAAATATAATAATTCACTAATAATAATATTTGCGGATGTATCATCTATCTCACCTGTTAAAAAGACAATTCGATCTTCAAGTAATCTTGAATATAAATCATAAGCTCTTTCACGATTATTTTCTTTTTCTAAAACTGTTGGAATAATGTTCATTTTTTTCACCTATAATTATCATAGTAAGAATTGGGAAAAAGTATTCAAAAAAAAAGCAATTTATGTTAAAATTTAATTAGAATGAAGGTGTCTTTTATGAAATGTATTCTGATGAATAAAAACGTTGAAGTCTTAGTTACGGAATATGATTCAGCAACAAGTGTTTTTACTAGAATTTATGAAGTATATGATATTAATTATGCACCTTACATTTTAAAAAGTTTTTATATTGAAGATGATATTAATGATACACCTTTTAGAACTAATTTAAGTGAATGGTTGAGAAGAAGATGTATTCCTTCATGGCGTGATAAATTAGATTTATTATTACACCGTTTAAATATTACAGCACCTTATGAACTGTTAGATAAAGCTTTTGGTTTATCATTAAGTGATCAGTATTGGTTGAAACCATCAGGCAGTGATATTTCTTATGATGATATTAATTTTTTTGATAATGATTTTGACTATGCCGAGTTTATGGAAGCATCTTTATCGGTTAATAGTAAATCAATAACTAAAGAAGCATCTTT
>CANREL010000026.1 GCA_947629655.1 uncultured Bacilli bacterium | reverse complement strand
AGCAGACAACATGTTTTTTATCAGTATAATTTGCTCTCTCATTGCCATTACTTCTTCATAATGAGCTTTAAAAAAATCAAGATTAATAACTGCCTTTGTGACGATATCCTTTTCTTTCTGCTCGCCAATCTGGACAGGCCATATACCCGGTTCGATAACGTGCATTTGTGTTGATTTTGTTTAAAGTGATTGTTCGGCATCTTTTTAAATCTGATTGACCGGTAAGTGCTGCAAGACTTTTGTTGATTATTGTCTGCCTTGTTTCTTTTCGTTTCAATAAAAAGCTTTACTTTCTTTTTGAAAAAGTAAAGGATAAACAGATACCCTTTACTTTTTATATTAACTTATAAAGGGTATGCGGTTATAATACACTTATAAAATAAAAGAGATACCATGAAACGTGATATTCAAGGAACTTTGGTGAAATGTTCATTAACATCTGAAAAATATCAAGCCTTTATTCCTAATCCGTTACCGCCGAAACCAGATATTGATTTCTCAGAGGTATCTGTTTTATTAGAAAAAGCCAACCAAACCATCGGAGAACTGAATGGTGTCGTTGAAACAACAATAAATCCATCCGTTCTGAATTATTATCATTACTGCATTAATTGGTAACGACAGAATTTTCAGATGATAAAAATAGCTGACAGATGTTGCAGATACTCAAATAATATTGAAAATAGTTCAATCTGTCCCTGGTCCAAAAGAGGAGAAAATCAAATAATGACTGGCTAAAGGTGATTAGAAATGGATTCAAGAAACATCTGAATAATTTTTTAAAGGTAACTTCTTTATTATATAGACCAGAATCATTTAATTCAATTATAGATAAAATGCGAGCCATTCCTATGCTTGAATTTGATATGGTTTCACTAGGACTCGAAGATTTTGAATTTAGCTATCTTTCTGAATATGTGAAAAAAAACTGCCATCAAGTGTCTTTTATATTGCAACAACAAAAGAAAACATGTATAACAATAAAAAATTAAAACATGAAAGGACTTATATGACTGATATTACTTATGAAGATATTTATAGTTTAAAGGCTGATCAATTACAAGAGTTACTGAATAAATTAATGTGTGCTGAATGTTATAAATGTGGTATTTCTCTCGCGGATATTCAAACGACTATGTCTGACAGAATTGCAATTAAAGATGGTGGGGCTGATGGTTTGCTTTATACAGAAAATACCAATGGTAGTCCTTTTTTCTTGTGGAATAGTATTATATTTCAAGTCAAAGCTACAGAAATAACATCCTTAAAATCAGAGATAGATAAAGATTGTGTAAAAAAATTTATTAAAAATGGTGGTGGGTATATTTTATTTTGCAATAAGTATTCGTCAGAGGGATTTAACATCAAAAATAAAGAAGATACTTTTAAAAGAGAAATAGCAGATATTGTGGAACTTAACATAGAAGATATAAAGTTTAAATTATTTGATCACTCACATATAAAGAATTGGATTGAGAGACATTCAGCAGTTAAGATATGGTTTTTAGAACTGCGAAATAAAGGATGCGGGGTTTTTAAGCCTTTTGAAAAATGGAAAGTTAATTTACCATTACAGTCTAATGCAAGTCTGGAATTATCAATTAAAGCAATATCAGATAAAATAAAAACACAAAAGATATTTAGAATAGAGGGATTGGCGGGAAGTGGTAAAACAAGATGTGTGTATGAAGCAATAAAAAATGATGAATTATTGCAAAATAGCATTTTGTATGTAGAAAATCCAGAATATCAAGAAGCAGCAATTATGCAAGATATACAGCAATGGGTAAATAATGAAGAAAAAATTATTTTGATAATAGATGATTGTAGTGAACGATTATATCATGCTATTCAGAAAAAAATTATTACTGCCCCTAATATCCAATTTGTATCGATGGACTATGTCTCATCAGAAAGTAATCCGCAGAATAAACCGTATGATGAAAATACAATAGAATTACCTTTAGTAGATGAAGAAATTATCGAAAATATGCTGAAAGAAGCATTACCGAATATTACGACATCAGAATTGAAATATTTAGCTCAAATTTGTCACAGAAATCCACGAATGGCAGAACTTATAAGTTCCAATGGTATGGAGATTGATTTTTCCTATTGTATTCAAGAACCTGTTTTATCAAAAATGCGATATGGACATGATAATCCTAATGAAGATATGAATAAAGTGTTGCAAGCGTTTTCTTTATTCGATTATGTTATATATTCGACGAGAGATGAAACTCAAATAAAAGAATTAGCAAAGCTTTCTAATGTTTCTACAAATGATGTTTTAAGATATTTTAATAAATTGAGAAAAAATTTACGAGTTATTCAGTCTCATTATGATTATTATAGAGTTATACCAAAAGTATTTGCATTTCAAATGGCTCTAAATTGGTTGCATAATACATTGCTTACTGAACAAGTTGAAAAATTATTGGCTCTTCCTGATACAATGAAAGAAACGATGATCAGCCAACTTAAAAACTTAAATCGATATTCTGAAGTTCAAGAATTAGCAGCAATGTTGGCAATACCTTTTGCTGAAAGAGAAATGATAAATACACCATTTGGTTCTGAATGTTTTTATCAGTTGGCAAATACTAATCCAAAAGCAACTTTAAAATTATTACAGAAAACATTTTCAGGCTATACACAACAGGACTATCTAGAAATTAACCGGCGTAATGTTGTAAGATCCTTGCAGGTAATGGCATTTCATAAAGAGTTATTTCTGGATGCTGCAGAAATTTTATTAAATTTAGCTGATGCTGAAAATGAAAATTGGGGAAATAATGCAACCGGTGTGTTTTGCGATTTTTTTAAACTTTGCTTGGGTGGAACACAATTACCAGCTATTAATCGTCTAAAAGTCATTAAAGATGCTATGGCTAAGAATAATATTAATAAAAAGGAAATATGTCTGAAAGCATTGGAGCATGGCTTACAGATGTCTTTGTTTAGAAGAATGGAGGGACCAGAACAACAAGGAGCTGTTACGCTAAAAGATTGGCAACCGGTCACATATGATGATATGTGGAATTACATTGGTGAGATTTTTAACATCTTAGAAGCAGAATTCTCAAAACAAGATTCTCCATTTATACAAAAAATAAAAGATATTATTGGTAGAAATTTACATTCACTTATTATCTACGGGTACTTTAATACCATAGAGCAACCTCTTACCAGAATGTTTAACGCAGATAAAAAGGGTTGGGAAAAAGCACGAGTTGCTTTTAATCATTTAAAAGAGTTTGAAATTAAAGCCGATAAGATAGATTCTTTATCTACTTCCAAAATAGAACAATTAGAACATATGTTAGATGCAACAAATTTATTGGAAGAGATTAAATTCAAGCTTTTATCTGTTCATAGTTGGGATTTATACGGGGAAGAAAAAGATAATATTAAAGATAGAATTTCATACTACGCTAAAGAGTTACAGAAACACTATGATACTCTAAAATCATTGTTATTTGATTTTGGAAAATCAGATAATACAAATGTTTTTTGGCTTGGTAAAGCGTTATCTGAAGAGCTAAATAAAAAACAATTTAGTGAAATTATTACTCTCTCGGTAGAACAATTAAAAACAAAAAAAATTAATTCTTCAGGAGATGCTAGTTTTTTAGCCGGAATGTTTAGTGGATTAGATAAAAAAGGAAAACAAAATATTATCTTTTCATTTTTTGAGAAATGGTTAAAGGATGAAACTTTAGCTCCATGGATTATCTTAATTTCTCGAGGAATGAAGCGAAATTCAGAATTATACCAATATTGGATTAAAATAATAAATGAATATAAATTAGATGATTTTGTTTATATATGCATTCCTGCCGTAGAAAAGGAAAGTTATGCAGGTGAGTTCCATGATGTTTCTTTACTTTTAAATTCTCTTGAGAAAGTTGCAACACAAGGTTCAATTAGAGCAATTATTCAAATTTTGTATTTCAGTTGGCGAATGAATGAAGCGATTCCGGAAGAGCTACGTCCTCAAGCAAAAGAAATAATAAATAATATTGAACTACTTTCCAAAATAGGAGCAGGATATAATAGTCTTTATGAGCACGAGTGTACAGAAATATGGGAATCTTTATATAAAAAAGAGAATGAAAAAATAAAATCTCAAAGTATTTCTTCACTCATTGAAACCATACTTGATAGAAAATATAAGGATACTTTTGTGTATCAATATGCCATAGAAATTATAAAAAAATATTTGGAAAGAGGAGATAGCATAGTTTTAAGAGAAATAGGAAAATATCTGTCAGAATACGATGATATACTAGTTTTGTTAGAAGTATGTTTATCAGGTCATTTTGATAGTAAACAAATATCATGGGTAAGCAGTTATAGTATTGATGAAATAGAAAAATTTATGTCGATAAATGAAAATTGTTCTAGATTTATTGCAAGGAGCATTGCTATCTTTGATAAAGAAGATAATATGAATCCTTATTTTAAGTATATTTTGGAACACTTTGCAGATAATTCTAAAATATTAAAAGAACTATATTTTAACATTTACAATTTTTCGTGGGTTGGTCCAATAAGGAACTATTATTTAAAAGTAAAAAATATAATAGTACCTTATCTGGATGATAAAAATATAAATTTAAGATTATGGACAAATAAATTAGTAGAAGAATTTGATGATAAGATTAAAGATTCTGATAAAAGAGAAGAATTAATGAAAATGGGAATTTATTAATCATATCATCTTAGTAAGATTGAGGTTGTTTTTTATGTTTTTGACCGTTTGGACGGTTTTACAAACACCATCAGAAAAACAATTTATGTGTTAATGATAAATTGATGAGAAGCAATGACAACAGTATCGGATAGATGATAATCTCAAAACGTTCTTCAACCCATCCGAATTTATACCATAAAAAGCAGTAGATTCATAAGTAGTCCATTTCATTTTATGATGATATTTATTTTGCGGTAAATACAACGATAAAGATACATTCAGTTGGCTGAAAGTTTTATATATAGTTTAGTGATTGTAATTCCTTACTGAAATTTGGGTTATCTCAACGAAAAAAGTATGAAAATTAAAAAGTAAGCAAAATTTATCCGAATACAACCCATAAAAGTAAATACTCTATAGCTGTAAATATAGAAATTTTTAAAAACTGCCTGACGGAAGCCGAAGAAACTCATCATAAGCTGATGATTGGCGAAAAGAAAGTTTCGGTGAATGTCGGTAATTTCGGTTCGATCACGTATCAAACCTCACGAACCTTTGAAAGCTACATCACGTCTTAATTACAAATCGTGTTTATGACGAAGAGAAGGTTGATGTTTTACTGTTATTGATGTCATGGTCATTATTGTTTTTTGACCGTCTGTTTTATCTTCACTTTTTGAGAAATGATTTTTACTATTTCTTTTTCATTTTCAGGGGTTAATAAACCATATAAA
>CANREL010000025.1 GCA_947629655.1 uncultured Bacilli bacterium | reverse complement strand
ATTATAGATACCAAATTGAACTCCAACTTCAGGAGTCATAACTTGTGTTTTATCACTAGCATAAACTTTTGTAAATTCAAAATCTCTCGTGATGACATCTTCTTTTACTTTTAATGAAGCATTAGGACTCTCAAGTGTACTAGTAAAGTAATACTTTGTTTTATCCAATTGATAGCCCTCACTTGGAGTGATTTCTTTTAAGTAGAATTTTCCTAATTTAGGCAAATTACTACTGATAGCAATTCCTTTTTCATTAGTGGTTACTCTTTGAATTAAAGCATCAGTATCTGCATCATAAACACCATATACTGCACCTTTAAGAGTAGCTTCACCTTGAGGTACTGCTTTATTTAAATCTTTATCAAGTTTTACTAAATCAACTTTACCACCTAATGATTCAATGTTAACATCAGAGTAAACAGGATCGATTGCTCCTGCAGATAACATTTTTTGATGTTCAGGACTATAATAAAGTAAGTAAGGTTGAGATGTATATTGCTTTTTAGCAAATCTAATATTGATTTTTCCTACTGCAGTAGGTCTAACAGTTAGTTTATTTCCATTGATAGAAACTTGAGCATTATTAGATGAATATACTTCATAGTTTGATAAGATATTATTTTCATCTGTTAATGTAATTGTTTCTCCAACATTTGCAGTGAAACTTTTACCATTGAAAGATGGCTTTCTATAATGTTCACTGATAAGTCTTTCAATTTCATTTCTTTCTGCAGAAACATCATATATTGTTCCATGTTCATATCTTTCTGAAGAAAAACGAACAGTTGTTGTTCCTGCATTTTCCCATAATAAAGCTTGGGTTGCTGCACGATATGCTCTTGTTTGATGATTAGGATAATCATATCCATAATATGCAATTAAAAGAGCTCGTTCTTTTTGTTGATTTGTATAATTAGTGATTGAAAAATCACTAGTAGTTTGATAAGACGTTCCTTCTTCAACATTCGGATCAATACAGAATGCAGTTCTTCCATTAAAACTGTAGTCAGTTAAATGCCAACTTGCATAAACACCTTTAAATTCATAAGATCTGTACCAATCAGAATTATTCATAGTCAAATTGGTCGTCATCGCATGGACTCCTTGAGATCCTAACAAGACACCAATTGCCATCAAAGGAAACATTAAAATTTTATATAATTTATTCTTCTTTTTCGATTTCAATTTCATATTCCTCCTCTAATTTTGAACATTGACTTGCAATAACACAAGCACAATATAAAAAAAGCACCATTAACAAAATTAGTGCTACAATAATTATCAATAATATTTTCATAAATTCCTCCAAAATAAAAGTGAGCTAGAACTCACTAATTTTTGTATTTATTACAATTACCTGATAAACACTTAATATATAAATACTGTCCTAAAACATTACCTTGCCCATCAACGACATCCATACACCAAGCATTAGTAATATCACTTGTATCCTTAAAAGATATTTCAGGTACTGCTTTCAAACACGCATCCATAGATGAATATTCAATAACTCCATGATGGAAAGAATAATTATAGTGATTAGGATCAGGAACACCTACATATTGTGGTGGTTGAGATACCTGTGGACTAGAATTATTTTGATTTCCACTTGGATTATTACTTGGAGTAGAAGTGCTTTGATTTGATCCTGCACTTTGAGAATTTGTATTTTGTTTTATCTCTGTTTTAGAAGTATTTTGATTTGTTGATGTATAACTATTAGTATTGGACTTAACAGTGTTATCAGATACATCTGTTTCGATATCTTCTGTTTGCGTATCGGAGTTATCACTTTGCTCCTTATTATCTTTAGATGAAGTAGTTTCTTTCTTTTCATCTTTCTTTTGTTTTGAATCCGAATTGTTGGATTTAGAAGTTTCAACAACTTCCTTTTCTTTTGAATTTAGACCTTTAACAATAAAAAGAGTGGAAAGAGAAATACAGGCAACAAGAAAGATAGATAAGGCAATTATAATTTTTTTGTTTTTCATATGATCACCTCGTTTGCATGATAATAACTCTTAATTTGAAAAAAAGCAAATTAAATCTAATCCTATTATACCAAATATTGCTTTAAATAGTCCAAATCATAAATTAAATCTTGCAAATTGCATCTTAAATCAATATTTTTTCTATGCGTTCTTAACTTTTTTTCAAAGTATTTAGCAAGTGACTCAACATATTCTACATCTTCAAGTCTTTTTAAAAAGAATTTTTTGATGTTTTCAGAATTGTTTGGATTTTTGATGACACCGAAATAGTAAACCATATCATAAATACGATTCACTAAATTGTGACTTCTAACGAATGAATGAAATGCTTTCTTTGATTTATAGTTTGATTTTTCTTTCATATACATCATCGAACTCTTCTATCATCTCTTTATCCGAATCATCATAAGATACTGCACTATAAAAATCGATATCTTGATCGATGAGATCCTGAATAACAATTTTTATATCGTCTTCATTTTCTATCTTATGAATAGGGATAAGCCATTTGTTTATGGCATAGTTTAAGCGATATACTAAATCCTGAATTTTGGTAAAAAACATATCATTATCATCAATATGTTTAAAATTAACAAGGAATTGTTGATAAATAGAATCTTCAACTTGAGAGTCAAGTAAGATATTTCTTAATAAATCAATCCTCTCGAGTTTCTCATTTTCAACAACACCAGAACTTAAAATGGAATTGATGTTATCTATATAATCTTTTTTCATTATTTAAAATATCCTAAAATCCATGATACAAATTGGGTAGTTACTAAAGCAGACACACCTGCAATAATTGTTGTCCTTATTTTACGATCATAACTTGCTTTTTGATTATCATCGCTACTAGCCATCTTTAAAGCATAATCTTTTGCAACAAAGAAAGCAGTACCACCAATAACAAATAATTTTAAATATCCCATTGCATCATTGATTAAGTTTAAAACATTTTGTAAAATTGATTCCAATTAAAAAAGTCCTCCCAAAAGAACTTCTTTATCAGTTTCACGTATGATATAATTAAGGCAGTCGAGATTTGATAGTGATGAGAGAGTTACTATTTTTAAAAATTCTCGGCTTTTTTTCTTGTTTTTTTCACATCGTATAATCATTCCTCCTTATGATCTTCATCCTGACAATAGTCAAACAATAATTTCAATTGTATTCCATTTTCAAGTCTTCTTTTAATAACATTACAATATTTATCTGTTATCTCTATACCGATCCATTTTCGATTTAGTATTTCACACGATAATAAAGTAGAGCCACTTCCACTTGTAAAATCCAATACTAATTCTTCCTCTTTTGTATAAGTCAAAATAAGATATTCCATCAAATTACAAGGTTTTTGTGTTGGATGAAATAACCTTGACTCTCTAGCAAATTGAATTACATTTCTTGGAAAGTTAGCATATTCTTGTAAATGTTCTTCACGTTTGGAATCCTTCTTTTCTTTTAAATAATCAACAGAAGAACGCATAACCTTAAGATTAACGTTAACTAATCCCTGTGGATAATAACACATAGGTTGATGACAACTAGACACAGCACCTGCTTTAGAAAATACCATAACATCTTCATAACAACGAAGTGGTTGATACTTGGCATTTTGAAATCCTGTTACTTGTGTTTTTAACCATTTCCAATCATACTTATAAAGTTTTTCATTACTTTTTCTCAAATTACTAGAGAATGGCTCATTACCGAATAAAACAATTGCACCGTTTGGCTTTATTAGTTTTAACAATCGTTCCCACATAGCATCAAAGGGAATGATTTGATCCCAAGAGTATCCTGTTATCGCATAAGGGGGATCTGTAATAATTGCATCAAAAGTTATGTTTTGTTCAATTAAATAATCCATTACCTCTAAACAGTCTCCTTTGTATAAAGAGCCAAGTGAAGTCTCATAGTATGGCTTACAAGTCAATTTTTAATCACCTCCTAACTTTTATAATTTAGTTTTTTGACAATGAGATCCCTATAAACTCATAAAAAAAAAGATGACCTTAATCATCTTGTGGACAATATTGTTCCAAATCTACCCACATTTTTACAATACAACTTTTTTTGATATTCTGTAGGTATGTTTTAGAAATTCCAATTATCTCTGAAATTTCTTCTTCAGATTTATGGACAAGAAAGGTATTGATTAAATATATTACTTCTTGTCTCGTAAGTTTAAAACTTACTTTCATAATAGAATTATAAACTTTGGTAGTTAACAATTGCTTATCAATATATCTTGTCACTGCATTTTCTACTTGGCTTTGATTTGACCTTTGACTCGATCCCTCTACAAGTTCATAAGTAGGAGTAATCTTAATATTTTCTTCAACAGGAAAATCATATAAATACCTAGCTGATTTTAACTTTGAAAATAAGACTAACATTTTTCTCTTATCTTCAATTACATCATATTGAATAAAGATGCATTTTTTTAACAATTGATTTTCTTTTTCTCTTGTTTTTGCATTTTCTAAAATGGTGTCCTTGATATTGATTAGCTGATTTGCTGTTACAATATGATCCATTAAGATGCCTCCTTTCAATAAAAAAGAGATTTTAAAGTGCAGAAAAAAGCAACAATAAAATCTCTTAACTATAAAAACTACTATTTAAGGTTAAAGTCTCTTTGATAATCATGCCACCAATCATGGTGTTTTTTTCGAAAACCATAATACCACCCCGAATATATGCCACTTATTCTAATGAAAAATTAGAAAAATGTCAAGAGTACATAACAAAAAATGAGCTCCATCGCATAGATTTAACTCATTTTATTACATTATACACCTTGACAATATTATTACAATAAACTAAATCGTATGAATTTCGTATTTGAAAAGTAAACAAAATAGTATTCAAATAGTAAACTAAACAGACGTTTCAATTTTATGTTCTATGTAAGAAACTTTTTTGTTATTGATAAGATACTCCAAATACTTATAATAAAGAAATGCTATATATTTATTTCTAAAACTTTTATACAAAAGAGATCCTGCCACATTTTTTGTATCATCAATTGTTATAAAAACTTCATAGGTATTATTATCAGGAATATAGTTTACTAAATCATAAAAGGTATAAATATCTTTATAAAGGATATTACTTTTTATTGTCTCTTTTCTTGATTTTAGGTTATAAGTGGTAGAATATTCTTTTAATCGTTTAGCAATAAAGCGATAAGTATAATCATTTCGAACGTTAATTTTTTCTACTTTGTTTTTATGATGATAATAATTGTGTATTCCTTTAGCACATGAATATAAAATTTCAATAGCAAGAGCTTGATCCTTAATATCTCCCTTACAATCTTTATTATTCAAGAAATTACCAATAAAGATTTCTCGAGATAATTCGTTATAACCCAAAAATTCTTTTTTCTCTTTCTCCGAATACATATCACCAAGATGAATTACTTTGAATGGCTCTTGATTAACTAGAGGATTATGAAAGAAATAAATATCAAAATGTTCTAATCCTCCAACTGATTCCTCATCATCAGTACGATCACAGATTTCTTTTGATTGATAACTATGAATCTGAATATTTAAAAGATGTCCTATTTCAATATTGATTCGCTCATGTCTAATACGACCATTGCTTTTATAAAAATCTTTTGTTTCAATCCAACTTCTTCTTGATACACCATTATGTAATAAATTAAGACTAGCAGTAGTAATTGTGAATCCATCTTGATTATAAAAAGTTAAAAGTCCATGATAATCTTTTTCTCCAAACTTTTTAAAGGTAGGATTACTATTTTCATTATAATAATCAGGAATGTTTTGATCCTTAAATAAACGTTTATAATCATCAATATTTAAAAATTGCATTTCGTCATTAGGAGTGACCACTTTAGAAAAAACATCTCCATCTACTATTTTCTTATTTTTACCAAGAGAATCATTTATTTTAATAAAATCACTTAAAAGATCGATGAAGTGATACCCACTATGGAATAGTTTCCCATAACCATACTTGTATGGATGATTTTCTTTTTCTAGATCATGAGGAAACTCCCATGCTCCATCAGAGTGAAAAATTTCAATATCTGTAATTGGAACTCTATATTTATCCACAGTTTTTGTTAATATCTTTTTTACTTCTTCATATCCTCGATGATACTGCCTTTGGCACATTACTTTGCATGATGCTTTAGAGCTGTTGGCTAGATCTAAAATTTGATAATATTGTTTTCTTACTTTTTGGATACTACTTAAACTTGTCATATCTTTTGTTACAGTAATAGGTTTATCTGTTAAAACATTGATATCATTTTTTAAAGCAAACTCCAAATACATAAAGTGTGCCTTTGGCTCGGTTGAAATAATAAGATGGGTTATTTCTAATACTTTGAATACTGATAAAAGATTACTAGAAATACTATCAGGCAAATGATCATCATCCTTATACTGATCAGACAATGTAAATATCTTCGTTTTTTTAAATCCTTGTTCATCTAAATATCTTCGTATACAATCTTTTTGTGAGTCTAAATCTATTACAAGTGCTAGATTAACTCTATGCTTTTTAAAATAATTTAAATAAATTCTTTTGGCATGAGGTCCGATACCAACTAACGCAACATTCTTCATATAATCCTCCCCCTGATAGGTTGTATTATAAATCAAAATGAAACGAACACATAAAGCAAAAAAAAATGGTGCAATGCAAACTTGCAAAGCACCAAATCCTAATTTGTAAAGTTTTCTATATAATACTTTAAAATAGTATAATCTCTTCTAACAATAAATCTTGTATGATATACACTCATGTTTCCCTCATGATTAGATGCAATAAGATGATTTTCACTATTTTTAATTTTTTCTATTGCTTTATTGATTGGTAACCATAAGAGAGTAGCACCGTCATCAATCTCATCATCCGTAAGATGAAGTTTGTTTGTATTTTTTACAACATGGGCAATATAAACAGTAGAAATTTGAATGAAATTGTCATGGGATTTTTCTTCCTTGATAACTCCTAAACAATTATCTATTTCAACAACACATCCTGTTTCTTCTAAAACTTCTCTTTGAAAGGCAATAGCAGGCTCTTCATCTTTTTCAATACCACCACCAACCAACTTAAATTCGTTTTTGTTAACTTTATGAAGAATGGCTATTTCATTTTTATCATTAAATACTATTCCTCTAGCACCATAACGCAATCTTGGATTATGGAAAGGTAAAGGAGTAATATTGAAATCAAAATCTGATAATGTCTTTATTAAATCCATAGGTTACCTCCTCATAAAAATATGAAATTAAAACTATTATTTTCATATAAATTATATTTTACATAACAAACAACGATAACAACACTGCTATTGGTATCATAATAGATAAATATCCCAAAATTTTTTCTAACTTATTTTTTTCTATTATTTTACTTAATATTTTATAAAGTAATAGCATTAAATAAATACCAAATACACCACCAATAAAATTCATAATAATATCTGTTATATCCGATATACCAATACAAAGAATATACTGCATTACTTCAAAGATAAATGATATTAGAAAAATAATTATCAGTTTAAATCTTCTTTCTTTCAAAAGAAACTCTAAATACATACAACAATATCAGATTGATGAATGTTTCTTTCATGCCATTAACGACACCATTTGCTTTAAATGGTATTAAATTAATAGATTGTATATGTTTTAGACTGCTAAAATCTAACCTAAATTTAAATACAATTATCCATGTTATCAATAATAAATATATTAAAAA
>CANREL010000024.1 GCA_947629655.1 uncultured Bacilli bacterium | reverse complement strand
ATTTTTAGTCCTCTACACAGTTCATTTATCATTAGTTTTTGGTTCCACCAACACTACTTGACATTGAACCATTATTTTTTTAACCATTCTTCAACTAAAGCTTTAGCATTCTTAACTTTGCTACCCTCTACTTCAAAACCATCTTTAATGTCTGCACCATGCATCATTTTTCTAAGTTCATAAACTGTCGTTCCCAATCCATTACCCTCATGCGTACAAAAAGGTTTAACGGTCTTACCAGAAAAATTGTAATGCGCAATGAAATTATCGACACAAAGAGGAACCTTTCCCCACCAAATTGGGTATCCTAAATAAATGGTGTCATATTCATCAAAATTATCTAAATATCTCTTAACTCCTGGTCGCAATCCACGATCCAATTCCTCTTTAGTAACTCTTATACATTCATCATAATTTCGTGGATATTCATTGATTGGTTCAATCTTGAACATATCAGCACCAGTCAATTCTTTTATGTAATTAGCAATTACCTCAGTATTACCAATTTCGGTATCACCAACATTATAATTTTCACCAGCTCTTGAAAAATATATTATTATTTCTTTCATCTTATTACCTCACTTCACAATTTATATTTTATTTAATTTATATTTTTATTTTAACATGTAACTAAGTCTTAGAACTATTTTTTAACATTAAATTATATTTGCGATTGAACGAATTGAACTTCTTTTTCAACATCGCTCCATTTTCCACATACAACTTAGTTAAATATTCATGTCTTGTAACATATTCTTTATTCATATTTGAATTAAAACATTCCATCGCTATATTAGTACAATGACCAACAATCTTTTCATAAGTCGTCAATATTTCAATGAATGATATTCCACTATCAACTGAACATTTAGCTTTTTTAAGACGATCGATATGCTTTTTCTTAAATTTATCAATATATATTTCTGAGACATCTTTTAATGATTGTATTTCAATGACGACATCTAAATCTCCATCTCTTAACATCGTCGTCATTCTTTTTAAAACGTCATCAATCAAATTGTGCATAACTTTAATTTCTTTATATGCTTCATCAGAAAATCTGACATTTTTATCATTCATACTCTCAATCAGTTTAGAAGATTTATAGACGTAATCAGCTAATTTTTCTAGCTCTGACTCCACTTTTAAAAGAGTTGTCACTGATCTATTCTCTTTTTTAGTAAGTTCTAAGTTACCTATCTTTACTAAAAAGTTCGCAACTGTTACATCAATCTTATCAACAGCATCTTCTATTTCCTGAATGCGATCTAATCTATCGACATTGAACTCTTCCAACAAATGAACAGATTTATCAAAATTCTTTTTGACCAATTCGGACATTTTAATTATGACGTTTAAACTGTTATAAATAGCGACATTGGGAATATTAGTCATTCTTTCATCAAGTTCATCTAAAATTGTTAAATACTGACTGGTATCTTCATCATCTTCTTCCACTACTACTTTATCTCTAACGATCAAATTAGCTAGTTTTTCAAGTAGACCAATACAAGGAAGTAACAAAATCGTACATACGATGTTAAATATTAAATGAAAATTAGCAATTCCTCCCATATCAATAGCTTTATTCCAAAAACTGAAACCGACTAACCACTGATAAGAATAGATGAAGATCATAAAAATAATTGAACCAATCAAATTAAAAGATAAGTGAATTACGGCAACTCTTTTAGCATTTTTTGATGTTCCAATACTCGATAGTAAAGAAGTGAAACAAGTACCAATATTTTGTCCTAGGATGATGGGAATAGTCGATGCATAAGTAATGATTCCCGATTGTGATATGGCTTGTAAGATACCAACGGTCGCGGCGGAACTTTGAACGATTGCCGTTACGATAGCACCTACCAAAATACCTAAAAGGGGATTGGATAACTCGCTCATTATTTTTCCAAGAATTGGTAAATCACTAAAACTGCTAGCCATGTCGACCATGGTCATGAGTCCGGTGAAAAGTAATCCTATACCAATTAATAATTGTCCAACATCTCTATTCCTTTGCTTTCTTTTTAACTCCAACAACAAAAACCCAACTATTATGAAAACGGATGCTAAGACATTAGGATTTAACAAAGTAAAAATACTGTTTTCTTCTAAACTGGCAAGTCGTAATATCTGTGCTGTTATCGTCGTTCCAATATTAGCACCCATTATGACGGGAATGGCATTCTTGAGTTTTAGAATTTTAGCATTGACAAATCCAACGACCATGACGGTTACAACCGCTGAACTTTGAACAGCAATCGTCACAATAATACCAGTAATTACTCCCTTAAAGATATTATCAGTTGCCTTTTTCAATAGTGATTTTAATTTTTCGCCAGCTATCTTTTTGAGATGAGTACTCAAAATATTCATTCCATAAATCAATAAGACAAGACCACCAAGCATCTTTAAAAGAGTTACCACGATATTCATAATGCTCCTCCTACTACCTTATCTCCAAATATATCATATCATATTATTAAAATAATTGACATCATTCTTTCTTCTTTAACGTTCTTTAACATCTATGACGACATATTCAGAGTGTTCTTCCGTTCTGATCGGATAACCCCATCCAGCCATACCCGAAGAAACAATTCCTTCCATTTTACCAAAAGTTTTATGACCATAAGCTAAATCGGCAGTGTGAAGAAAGTTTATGAAAAACTTTATTGGGAAAACCTGTCCAGCATGAGTATGTCCTGATAAGATCAAATCAACACCAGCATCAATATTTTCATCATATTCAATCGGTTGATGATCCACCATTATTATAAAGTTATCACGATCGACATCTTTTAAAATAGATTCAACTTCACTTCTAGAGCCATAACTGTAATCTTTTCTTCCTGCAATCACTACATTATCGCGTACCATTAAACTTCTCTCATCGATTATTTCAATTTTATTATTCGCGATTACTTGATCAAGTTCTTCTTTATTAAAATCTTTACTACCACTGTATTGTTGTTCATCATGGTTACCTGTAACATAATAAATTCCATATTTATTTTTAACTTTTCCCAACATGTTAAAAATGTTTTTCATCTCTTTATCACTAGTACTCTCATCAACGATATCTCCACCTAAAACGACGATATCAGCATTGACTTTATCAAGCTTCTTTTGATATTCTTCTAATTTCTCATCACCAAAAATAGTTCCATAATGAATATCCGTAATCAAAAGAATTCTTAAATCTTCTCCAATTTCTTTATTGGTATAAATATCATAATTAGTACTGATCACATTTCTAATATTGATATAACCATATCCAAAGACGACGATTGTCAATATGAGAGGAACTACCAAATAGGCATGAAGTTTCTTAAAAAAATTATTTTCTGAATGATTAAATCTTTTAATAATCATTTTCCCCACTGCATAAAAAAAATCAAATATCAAAGACACGAGTACAAAATGTATTAAAAAAAGTCCAAACAAACTAAAAGCATTCACTGTCAATAAAGATAAAATAATACTTAACAAGATCAAATATCTCTTTCCTCTTTTAGATACATCATCCTTATAAATTACATATATTCTTTTTAAAAGAACAAAATAATACCTAGAAAATAAAGATAATAATATTAATAATAAAACAATTCCTACTATAAAAATCATATCGTTACCTCCTCAACTAATATTATTATATAACAATATCTTTTCAAATTAAAAAAGTATCTGAGATACTTTTATTCATCACCATTTCTTCTTTTGATATAGATGACCATGAATACTATCACAATGATGAAAACGATAACGATAGCTAGTCTTATCAATAAATCTTTAGTACGTTTACTGATGACGACATCACTATCTTGAATCACATTTTGCTTACTTATTTGAACGTTTACACCATCTTTTAAATTGTCCCAAGTATATACGCCATCTTCATCACTAGAAGCATTACTATCTAAAACTTTCTTATCTGTCTTAATCTTTAGAACGACATCAAAATCACTACAATAGTATTTTCCACCCGTTTCAACATGGATATAGTCTTTTTCATCTACTATGTAAATTTTTTCAAAACAATATTTTAAAAGTGGTGTCTTTTGTAATTTATCACCCATGTCATATGAGAAAACTCTTCTCTCACCAGCATTTTTATAAGTATAAGAATTATCATCATCTATTTTTAAAGAAAAGGGATCATCAAAACGAGAAAACTTGGCTTGTTCCTCACTAGAAAGACCATCTATTACAACTTCTTCGCTAAAATTATCATTTTCATATGTCACTGTATATGTTGCTTTGCAGCCACTACAAATAATTACCAATAAAATAGCGAGAACTATCAATTTTATCTTTTTCATATTAGCCTCCTACTATAATCCATTTTTTTCTTTGTATCTAAGTGCCCCATCTGTGTAGAAGAAAATATTAGCATCACTACCACTTCTCGTTATACAGAAATACGTACCACTTGAACCATATCGATTATTAAGTCTTGTGACACCAGCTTGATAACTAGCAGCATCATTCATACTTGCTCCTAAAATGTCTCCTGGGAACATGTCGAATTCATCAATATATAGAGGAAGAGTTCGATTACCATTGACTAAAACATCTTTAACAGCTTGTTGGGCACGAGCATCATTATAAGAAGGATTTAATCTGACATTTGCACGAGCTGTCGCATACCATCCACACGTAGTTATATACTGATAAAGACTTTGTCCTTTCGTTGCATTGTTAGACTTTCGATATTCATAAAGATTGGCCATGTGAGAAGCAACGGCTTTCATTCCGACGAGATCACTACCATATTCTCCTTTGACCATCCTAGCAAGTTCACTTATCTCTTGATCCGTCAAGTTGTACTTAGTTCCATTATATGAACCATTACAATCATTCATACCACCAGTATTCGTATTTCCACTAGAAGTACTACCACTACTAGAATTGCCAGAAGAACTATAAGCTTCTTCTTTTTTCTTTTTAGCTTCTTCTTTAGCCTTCTTTTCATTTTCTTCACGCGTCTTTTCTCTTACTTCTTCTTTAGCTTTACGAACGCGTTCTGCCTCCTCATTTTCAGCTCTATTTTTTTCTTCTTCCATCTTCTTTTGGGCTTCTTCAACAGCACGATAACTTTGAATTGTTGACTCTTCAGCATTGATCCAACAAATACTGTCATTAAAAGCCGCTCTATTCATGAGTGATAAGAGCAAATTTACAAGCGTAGGAACAAAAAATATGGCGACTGCTGCAATAGCTTTCGTTACTATTCCTTTGATTCCTTTACTAAAGACCTTATCATCACTTGAAAACACCATCTTTAAAAATTCAACACTCAACATTAAAATTAGAACGATTGGTACGACTATACTTATCAAATTTATTATTTGTTTAACGAATAAAATAAAACTTAAAGAATTGGAGTCTTCACATAAATCCAAAAACAACATACTACTTAACACCTGCCTACTATGAGTACATTATAGCATAAAAAAAGAAATAGTCACACTATTTCTCTAAGCATTCATTTAACTCTTCAGTAATTTTTTTCTCATCCATGTCTTGACCGATAAATACTAGTTTAATCATGCGATCACCATACTTTTCATCCCAATCTTTTTCAAGTTTTGGTTCCATTTTACGAAGTTCATCCTGTTTAGCTTTTGGCAACATGACAAACCACTCACCAGCTTCCATCAAAGTCTTTTGACTTCCAGCTTGTTCAAACATGTAACTCATGTTGTCCTCATCACTAAAATACAAGACACCTTTACATCTGATGATATTCTTCGTCCATTTATTGTCGACAAAGTTCTTAAATTTCTTACGATTAAAACCATCTCTGACATAGTAGACAAAAGTTCCAATGCCATATTCCAAAACTTCTCCTTCACCATGATGATGTTCACCATCTTCATCTTCATCATCTTTCTCTAGTTCTTGAATCCATCCAGCTGAAGATATAGCTTTTTCAAAATCAAATAACTTAACATCTAAAATCTCATCTAAATCTACTTTGGCATAATTGGTCTCAATCATTTTAGCATTTGGTTGTAATTTTCTAATGACTGCTTTAACACGACCTAATTCGTCTTTACTAACTTCATCAACTTTATTTAGAATGACGATATCACAAAATTCTAACTGTTGAATTATTAAGTTTTCAATATCCTCTTCTTCAATTTTTTCATCGAGTAATTTATCTCCACAACCGAACTCTTGAACGAGACGTAAACTATCCGTAACACTTATTACGGCGTCAAGTCTAACAATGTCAGGAAGTCCTTCTTGATGCATCATGTCATTCATTGCCACAATAGTTTGCGCAATTGGAATTGGTTCACATATACCACTAGCTTCAATTAAAAGATAATCAAATTTTCCCATGTCATATATTTCCGCAATCTGTTCAATTAAATTTGTCTTCAAAGTACAACAGATACATCCATTTGATAAAGCTACTAAATTGTCATCTTTTTCTTTGACGACACCACCTTTTTCAATGAGTTCCGCATCAATGTTAACTTCTCCAATATCATTGACGATAACCGCTATTTTATAACCTTTTTGATTTGTTAAAATATGATTTATCAAAGTAGTTTTTCCACTACCTAAATAACCTGTTAATAATGTTATAGGTAAAACTTTTAAATTCATAATATCACCCTTTCAAGTACATATTATAACACAAAAATATTTACAAAAAATAAAAACAATGTTTTAATTAAATTAACTTTTATTAAGAACGAGGGAGAGACTGAGCTCAATGATCTCGTACCAACCTGCAAAAGTAAGGTGGTAAAGCTAGTACGATGAAAGAACTATATTGTCGATCAAGCTCTTTCAAGAGCTTTTTTTAATAGAAGAGAAAGGAGTTTTATGAAATATTTTTTTACCAGTGAGTCAGTGACTGAAGGTCATCCCGATAAAATATGTGACAAAATAGCTGACAAAATATTAGATAGTGCTCTAAAGGAAGATCGCGATAGTAAAATGGCTGTCGAAGCAACTATCAAAGATGATTTAGTCTTAATTTATGGTGAAGCTAAGACAAAAGCTAAATTAGATTATGAAAAAATCGCTAAAGATGTAATTAGAGATATCGGTTATGATGAGGAGTTTCAAGTAATCATCAAAGTTAGTGAACAGTCCAAAGAGATTAATGACGCTGTTCAAAAAGAAAGAATTTGTGCTGGTGACCAAGGAATAATGTTCGGTTATGCGACGAATGAGACTGAAAGTTTTATGCCAGCACCAATCTACTATGCTCATAAATTGGCTAAACAATTGACAGATGTCCGAAAAAGCGATAAGAATTCACCCTTAAAACCCGATGGTAAAACTCAAGTGACTGTCGAATATGAAGATGATCGACCAAAGAGAATCGATACCATAATTATTTCAAGCCAACACACCAAAGATATAACGCAAACAAAATTGAAAGACTACATCATGAAAGAAGTAGTAGAAAAAGTAATTCCTAAATCATTAGTTGATGAAAAGACTAAATACTTGATTAACACGAGTGGTTCTTTTACAATTGGTGGTTCTTTTGGAGATAGTGGAACGACAGGAAGAAAAATTGTCGTTGACACTTATGGAGGATTTGCTAAGGTAGGTGGTGGATGTTTTAGTAGTAAAGATCCATCAAAAGTTGATAGAAGTGCCGCTTATTATGCTAGATTCGTAGCAAAAAATGTTGTAGCGCACCATTTATGTGATAGATGTGAAATAGAGTTATCCTATGCAATAGGTCAAGAAAATCCCATTTCCATTTATATCAACACTTTTGATACCAATAAGGTTCCTATTACCAAAATATATTCTTACGTAAAGACTAATTTCGACTTTTCTGTAAACAACATCATCAACGAATTAGACCTATTGCGACCAATATATTATGACCTTGCTGCATATGGTCACTTTGGACGTAGTGATCTAAATTTATCTTGGGAACGAATAAAGGAGAATTAATTTCTCCTTTTTTATCTTGGTATTCTAAGTATTTGACCAATGCTCAAACTATTACTTTTCAAATTATTAATATTTTTGATCTCATCCACTGTCGTATTATACTTTCTAGCAATGCTATATAAACTGTCACCACTTACTACAACATAATCAAAATAAGTACTAGAAGTAGTTGATGCAGGTATTTTTAGGACTTGACCAATGCTCAAATTATTATTAGTTAAATTGTTAAGAGATTTTATCGCATCAACACTAGTATTATATCTTCTAGCGATGTCATATAAATTGTCGCCACTGACAACAACATATGTAATGGAACTGTTATTACCATTACTATTACTTACAGGAACTTTTAATATTTGTCCAATACTCAAATTGTTACTCGTCAAATTGTTTAACCTCTTCAATTCATCCACTGTCGTATTATATTTTCTAGCAATGCTATATAAACTATCACCACTGACAACGATATAAGTTATATTATTATTATTATTATTATTGTTATTATTACTACTATTACCACTAGGTATATCTAAAACTTGACCAATACTCAAATTATTACTCGTCAAATTATTAATTCTTTTAATTTCATCGACTGTCGTCTCATATTGCCTTGCAATACTGTATAAAGTATCACCCAACTTAACTGTATACTTGAAATAGTTCTGTCCTCCACCACTACTACTTCCTTCATCACTCTCTCCCGTACTAGGTATTTTTAACAATTGACCAATTGTCAAATTATTACTGCTCAAATTATTTACAGACTTTATTAAATCCACTGTCGTATTAAACTTTCTTGCAATACTATATAAAGTATCCCCAGATACATTTTTTATGTAGCATTTTTAAATGTAAATATAATATCTATCCTCTTATCTTGATAGATATAGATTTTTTCAATCAAATTAATTATCAATTCTCTAGTTGGATTTTCTATTGATAAAAAATCATTAATATACTTTTCTATTTTTTTATTATCTATTTTATTTGAATCTATTTGTTCATTTTTAAGATTATCAATATTTGATTTGTTATTTTCTATTTCTTGTTTTAGATTATCACTAATTCTTACATATTGTTCTTCATCAATCATGCCCTTCAACATATCCATATAAGTTTTATCTAATTTTTCTGTTAATTTCTTGTTTGTAATTTCTAAACTTTCTATCTGCTTTTTTATTTTTAAAGAATTATCCTCAAATGTTACATTCCCTAATGAATCTTTTATTCTATTTTTATCTAGATACTTCTTACAAACATCTCTAATATTATCTAAAATTACTTTTTCTAATGTTTCATAGTTATTCGTATGTGTAGTACAAACATGATATTTGGAATAAGTCCTATAATAATCACATGTCGTGTAACTTCTACCTGTTTTATTTTGACACCTTATTGTTATTCGATGTTTACAATCTCCACAATATAATAATCCATCAAGTAGATAAAATCTTTTCTTTTCTGGTCTTTTAACATTTTTAGGTAATAAGTCCTGAACATAATTAAAAGTATCTCTATCAATAATTGCTTCGTGAGTGTGTTCAACAACTATATAATCTCTAGTATTAGTTTTAATTGTTTTTTTTAGTTTATAATTAATCTTTTTTGTTTTACCTTGAACTAAATCTCCTACATATATTTGATTAGTTAAAATTGCTTTTATAGTAGTATCTACCCATACACCTTGTTCTTGTGATATACATTTACTACTACACTTTGTATTCCAAACATAATTGTAGTAAGATGCAGGTGTTTTTATTTTTCTTTTAGTAAGTTCTTGTGCTATATAATGATATGTATTACCTTTAAGTGCTAAATCAAATATTAATCTAACAATCTCTGCCTGTTCATCATTTATTATTAAATGATTTTTATTATTTGAATCTTTCATATATCCAAAAGGGCATCTACC
>CANREL010000023.1 GCA_947629655.1 uncultured Bacilli bacterium | reverse complement strand
GCTGCAAAGCGTGCAGTTGCAGACAGCCTTATAGGCTTGGGAGAAAATCTACCAGCTAAGCCGGTAGATTTTTATTGGGGTGATAATATCAAAAAAATATATAAAATATTAATTCTTTTATTCATCATCGCCATGACTTCTATATCGATATTTATAATATATGATAAGACAAATACTGATGATTTTAAATTTCTTTCATTGGGTGATGGTCTGTCTAAAGGATTGAATCCCAGTGGTATAAAAAGTTATGATTATAATGAATACATCGAAGAATTCATGAAAAAGAAAGACAAAAAAGTATCATATTACAATTATTCAACACGTGATATATCTATTGCTGAATTAAATAATGAGATCATCTATTTAAAAGATAAAATTCTAAAAGAATATCTCCAAACATCAAATATAATCATTTTATCCATCGGTGAAAAAGAGATAAAAGAAGGTAAATCAATTAAGGAAATAGAAGAAAATTTGAACAATTTGATAAATGAGATAAAGCGATATAATTCAAATATCTGTCTACTAGGACATTTCTATTTAAATAATGAAAAAGATAATCTAATTGCTGAAATGAATAATATTTATAAGAAAATAGCTAAGAATAATAATATCATCTACATAAATATTGAGAATGCTATCTACTCATTACCTAGTTCTAATAATTTATATCCGACGATTAGAGGCTATAAAGAAATAGGTAAATTAATTATCAGTGCTCTTGAAAAAAATAAATAAAATCCTTGCCAAATAAAGAAATATTTGTTATATTAGATTAGCAATTAATAACTATGATTGTATTTAATCATGGCGGAAGGAGTGAAAACTATGAAAGCAGGAATTCATCCAGAATACAAAGACACTAAAGTTACATGTGCTTGTGGAGAAACATTTGTTGTAAAATCTACAAAAGATGAAATGCACGTTGAAGTATGTTCTAAATGTCATCCATTCTACACAGGAAAGCAAAGTAGAACATCACATGCCGGAAATGTAGATAAATTTAATAAAAAATATGGTTTTAACCAAGAAAATTAATATAAAATTAGAGAGCTTAGCTCTCTTTTTTTGTTGAAAATATTTAAAAATATAATATAATTAACTAGAGGAGGATATAGATGAAGAAGTTCAAAATTAATTCAAATTTATTGGCTCTATTAGTTATCATTTCTTTATTTTCTGGATGGGAATACATGATCATTGTAACAGCCTTTATCTGGTGTTTTTGTGAATGTAGTCAAAATTTAAAAAATTTAACTATTAGAGCAATTGCAATTTATGGAGGTTGTTATTTATTCGCAACGTTGTGGAATTTAATTGATGGAGGATTCGGTTTAGGAGTAGATGGTTTGACGAAATTCTTTACTATTTTAGGAAGTTATAGCAATAGTGTTCAAATGCCAATTGAATTGACTAAGTACTTAATTACACCATTATCAGCAATCATGGATTTCTTAGGTTCAGTTGTCGCATTCATCATCTTACTAGTAAAGTTTAGATTTGTCGTTTCAATAATTACTAATAAACCTATGACGGGAGTATTTAGTAAGATTCAAGAATACATAAATTACTTTGTAAACTTTGCTAATAGTAATTTATATGAAGATAATCCCCAATCTGTACAACAACCAACACCACCAGTACCTGATCAAGCTCAAATGCAATGATGATAAGATATTCAATTGAATATCTTTTTTAACACATAAATTTCAAAATAAAATATTTAGTTTGTGATATAATAAACATGATTGGAGGAGAAATATGAAAATAGGAATAGCTAGTGATCATCGCGGTTATAAATTAAAAACTAAATTGATTCAATACTTGAGTAGCAATAATTTTCAAGTATATGACTATGGTACAAATTCTGAGGAAATGGTTGATTACACCAAATATGCTTTCAAATTAGGTGAAAGTGTCGCAAGAGGTGAAGTTGATTTTGGAATTGTTATTTGTGGTACGGGAATTGGTATAAGTATAGCTTGTAACAAAGTTCGCGGAATAAGATGTGCAAAAGTAGATAATGTCAAAGAAGCTATGTTGACACGTCGTGATAATAATGCCAATGTTTTGGCGTTAAATGGAACAATGCCATTATATCGTGCTAAAGATATTGTTGATACTTTTTTCAGCACTAATTTTTCAGGAGTTGAAAGATATATCAATAGAATTAAGCAAATAACTGAATATGAAGAGAATAGTGACTTGATGCGAAGACAGATCATCGCTGAGAAAGAGCGCAAAGAAAAAGAGGAAAAATAGTTATGAGTAGTAAGTTTTTTCTATACTTGGCCATAACACCATTAGTCGTATATGGAATGTCATCATTAAATATTAATGGAATATTTAAAAAGAATCATGTCATTTCTGCTAGAGTGTTCTATTTTTTACTTGCTATTTCTTTGATATATTTAGTTACTAATTGCCTATATGACGTATTTTTATATTCGATTTAAAAAAATTGTATAAATTATAAAAATTTGTCCACACTTTAAATGAGGTGGATAAAATGAAGAAAAAATTGAGATTGAGACCATATGTTTTTCCAGCAGTTTACATGATAATGGTACTAGTGTTATTAGGAACTGTTTATTACAATGGTCTAATAAGTAATTCCTATGAGGAAAAGAATAGTAATACAGGTTTAAAGTATGTTACCAACATCGATCTATTGGATTCAATTGAGGTAGCTAAGACTGAAGAAGTTATGGTTAGACCATATAACGCTACGGATGTTAAGATTGGTAAGAGTTATTACGACTATCAAGCTAACAGCGAAAATCAAGAGAATTCTATCATCTATTATGAAGGAACATATATTCAAAATACTGGTGTTGATTATACTAGTGAAAATTCCTTTGATGTCGTCAGTTGTTTAGATGGTATCGTGATAAGAGCTGAGAAGACAGACTTGATGGGATATGTAGTTGAAGTTAAATATAATAACGATATAATCATGTCATATCAAAGTCTATCTGAAATAACTGTCAAAATAGATGATACTGTCACAAAAGGACAAAAACTTGGAACTAGTGGAAAATCAACTATTGGTAGCGAATTGGGTAATCATCTTCATCTAGAAATGTATCATGATGGTACGACAGTAAATCCTGAGAGTTATTATAATAAAAATATAAAGGATATCTAATGAAAGATATTGGAATTGATTTAGGGACAGCTAATGTCCTTATTTATGTTAAAGATGAAGGAATCCTCTTAAATGAACCATCTGTGATTGCTATTGATACTGATACCAAAGAAGTTTTAGCTGTTGGTGAAGAAGCCAATTCTATGCTTGGAAGAACTCCTAATAAAGTAAAAGCCATTAAACCTCTAAAAGATGGTGTAATTGCTGACTTTGAATATACTAATAGGATGATTGAAGAATTTATCAAAAAACTGAAAAAGAAAGGCTCTCTCAAAAAGAGTCGTGTCTTGATATGTTGCCCTGCTAATATAACGCAAGTTGAGCGAAATGCCATGTATGAGCTAGCTGAAAATATTGGTGCCAAAAAGATTTATATCGAAGATGAACCAAAAGTAGCAGCTCTAGGTGCTGGACTTGATATTGATCGAGCAAGTGGCTGCATGGTCATTGATATTGGTGGTGGAACGACCGATATTGCTGTTTTGTCACTGGGGTCTATCGTCAATAGTAGTTCAATAAAAATTGCTGGAAATACTTTTGATAAAGCAATTGTTGACTACATAAAGACTAAGTATGATCTATTAGTCGGTGAAAAGACCGCCGAAGAAATTAAAATAAAACTGGGTGCTGTTAAAAATATTGATAAAAATAATAATATGGAAATAAAGGGAAGAAGTATATCAGAAGGTATGCCTAAAACTATTAACATAACCGAAGAAGAGGTAAAAAAAGCTTTAATTCCTGAAGTAGATAAGATAAATGAAGAGATTAAAAAAGTATTGGAAGATACACCACCAGAGTTATCATCAGATATTGTGGATAAAGGAATAGTTATGACGGGTGGTGGAGCTTTGATAAAAGGAATTGCTGAATACATTGAAGATGATATTAAAATTCCTATTTATGTAGCAGAAAATCCTCTTACTTGTGTAGCTGAAGGCTGCGGTGTATTACTATCTAATCCTAAAGATTTAGACAAAAACTGTTGATAAAAATTCAGCAGTTTTATTTTACTTTATAAAATCCATATTATATAATTATGGTATCGAGGTGGTAAAATGTCTAATGACTACTTAATTAGAGTGATATTAATCGTGACGACGACTTTTTCAATATCGGCATTACTAATGCCATATATCATCAAAATAGCTTATCACATCGGAGCTTTAGATCGTCCAAGAGATGAACAAGATCATCGTCATATTCATAAAAAGGTAACTCCTAAATTTGGTGGAATGGGAATCTTTATAAGTTTCTTAATAGGTTATATGTTATTTGGAGTTCACAGTGTTCAAATGAATGCCATTCTAATCGGAAGTTTCTTCATCATTTTAACGGGTATGATTGATGATATCAATTCATTAACGGCTAAACAGCAATTGATTGGTCAAATAGTTGCATCGCTAGTAATCATTTTCTATGGTGGAATAACTCTCAATAATATCACAGCTTTTGGTTTCAACTTTGATTTTGGCATTTGGTCTTATCCAATTACATTATTTTTCATATTGGGATGTACTAATGTCATAAGATTAATCGATGGCCTTGATGGCCTTAGTGGTGGCATATCTTCAATATTTTTCCTAACCATAGGTATCATCTCTTTTCTTCAACAACGTTTTGGAACATTAGAAATAACGATAACATTCATCATGTTGGGGTCAACTTTAGGATTTTTAGTACATAACTTTTATCCTGCCAAGACCTTTGCTGGTGAAACGGGATCAACTTTTATGGGATTTATCATCGCTGTCATTTCACTACTTGGATTTAAAGGAGCATTGTTATCATCAGTACTCGTACCACTTTTAATTTTAGCAATTCCAATATTGGATACGCTATTTGCGATAATTAGAAGAATAATCAAACATAAACCAGTCTATGAAGGCGATCGTGATCACGTTCATCATCAATTCTTAAAGATGAACTTCTCTCAACGCAAGACAGTTCTCATAATATATGTGATCAATATATTGTTTTCAATCGCTGCTATTGTCTATACGATCAATGATGCTCGTTTGGGTATGATCATGTATCTAGTCCTATTTACATTAGTAGTAGGATTCGTCTTACACACTAGTATAATAAGTGAAAAATTAGCTAAAAAAACTCAGATAATTGAAGAAAAACTGTCAAAGAAAAAAAATAAAAAGTAGAAATACTTTTTTTTTATACCAAAATTGGAAATTTGTGGTAAAATTGAAAAAGCAACTTAGAAAGGAAGATATTAATGATTAATTTTATTATCTATGATGATGAAAAATATTTTTTAGAAAAAAATAAAAAGATAATAGATAAAAATATGATGATTAGTGACTATGATTACAAATGTTATCTTTTCAGTGATTATGATGAAGAATTTGAAAAGATTATTCAAGATCACTCATCTATGAAAGTATATCTTTTAGATATTGAAGGTAAATCTAAATCAGGATTAGACATCGTTAGAATGATAAGAGAAAAGTATGATGATTGGTGTTCTATAATTATTATGATAACTAGTCATAATGAATTTAAATATGATGCTTTGAGCAATAGATTATTCCTGATGGATTTTATAAATAAATTGGATAATTGGGAACCTATTCTCAGTGAAGACATTCAAAGAATTATTAAGAGTTATTGTAATTGTAGTGAATGTTTAACATATGAGTTCAATCATAATTTCAAGAGAATAGAATATAAAAATATCGTTTATATAGAGAAAGAAAAAGATTCAAAAAAATGTATTATTCATACTCTATATGGTAATCATGATATCGGTGGTACCATCAATGATGTTCTCAAAATGTTGGATGATAAATTCATAAAGATAAGTAGAAGTACAATTATAAATACGCGTCAAGTACAACAATATGATAAAGTTAACAATGAAATAATATTTTTAAATGGTTATAAAACAACTGATATATCTAGACTATGTAAGAAAGATGTAATTAATAGTGTCAATGCAATTGGTAAGTAATACATTATCAGCAGTTATCATTTCAATTGGTATGCTTATAATCTCTAAAAAGTTATTAAAAAGAGATTTAGATAAGCCATTTATAATTGTTTTATTAGTCGTTTTAGCTTTTTCTTTCGTAATATTTTTGAGTGATGGAATAAGTTATGCACCACTAGAGATTTTTGTCATGTTTTTATTGATAGCGCTATGTTCTAAAACATTATTTGATATTAATATTCAAGAGACTCTCGGTTTGAGTATCATTGTCATCTTATTGGTATTATCATCAAAAACGGCTTTATATATCGGTTTAAATTTTATAAAGAATGCTATAAGAATAAGTAATGAACCAATTCCATCAATCATAACCAATCTTTTTATTATGGTTTTTAGTTATTTTTTAGCTAATATCAAATTCATAAGACAGACAACTGATATCTTTATTAAAAAATTGGAATATGATAATAATAAATTTGAATATGTAATTATCACATTTTTATTAATCATGACTCTATTTTTTTATTATCAGTTATTTTCAACGAGATATATTGAAGGAAATAGTACTAATTTTCTCATCTATATAATCGCTTTAACTATTTTATCTTTTATCTATATGTATGAAAAGATTAGGTATAAGGATCTTACAAAAAGATATGATTCTCTATTTGAATATGCTTGTACTTTTGAAGAAGAATTAGATAGGGATAAATTGATAAGACATGAGTACAAAAATCAATTAGCTGTCATAAAAGATATGAGTAATGACGAAGAAGTAATTGAGTATATAAAAGATATTTTAAAACATTTGAAAGATGATGAAGAATATATAAAATACGTTAAAAACTTACCTAAGGGTGGTTTGCGAGGAATTGTTTATTATAAGATTAATGTCATGAAACATAAAAATATAAATTTTAGTTTAGATGTTAATAAAACTGTTAAGAAGAAATTATCTCTATTAAAAGAAGATGAGATAAAGTTTGTCAGTTATATCGTCGGTGTCTGTAGTGATAACGCGATTGAAGAAGTAATGGGTGATGATGATAGTAATATATCCATTGAAATCTATGATATCAAAGATGAAATAGATATAATTATCTCTAACTCTATTGCGAAGAATATAGATTTGAATAAGATTGGTAAAAGAGGTTATTCTACTAAAGGACATGGTCATGGCAATGGTCTATTCATGATAAACAGAATGATTAATAATCACCCCAATATCACCATGAATAGTAAAGTTATCAATAATTATTTTATTCAAGAGATAAAGATTAATATTGAAAGATAGTCCAATTGGATTATCTTTTTTACATAAAGAGAAAGATTTATTTGAAAAAAACATATAAATTTACCAAAAAGGAATAAAAAGCAACATTTAAAGAAAATAAATATATTTTTAAAACCCCGTAGTAAAATATCTTTTGTCGGATCGTTGCAACTAAATTTGACAAAATTAAAAAGAGGTGGAGGTGTAGATGTGAGAGGACGCGTAAAATGGTTCAATAACGAAAAAGGTTATGGATTCATTGATTATGTTGATAATGAAGATATCTTTGTTCACTACTCAGCTATCAAACAAGATGGTTATAAGAGTTTGCAAGAAGGACAATATGTAGAATTCGATTTACTTGAGACATCAAAAGGGTATCAGGCATTAGATGTAATGGTATTAAAAGAAACAACTGCCACAAAATAGGGTAGTTGTTTTCATTTTAGTATGCTATAATAAAGTTATAGGAGGAGGATGTTATGAAGATATCTATAAGAGGAGACAAAATTAAAGTTACGGAATCTATGAACAACTATGTCACTGAAAAACTAAAGAAGATTGATAAGTACTTAGATAACCCTGATGAGGTTAATGCAAGTGTAGTGGTAAGAGTTGAGAAAAAAGGACAAAAAGTTGAGATTACGATTCCATTGAAAAATTTTATCTTGCGTGCTGAAGAAACACAAGAAGATATCTATACAGCAGTTGATATAATTATCGATAAAATTGAAAGAAGAATCAGAAAAAATAAGACAAAGATTGCTTCTCAAGCCAAGAAATCTCGTGAAATTAAAGGATTTGCTCTAGCTTCAATCGAAGATTTAAAAGATGAAGAAGAGAGTGAGACGAAGATCGTCAAGAGAAAGAAAGTCGGAGTTAAACCAATGAGTGAAGAAGAAGCAATACTTCAAATGGAATTACTTGGTCACGATTTTTATCTATTCTTGAATGATGACACAATGAAACCTACTCTTGTCTATAAGAGAAAAGACAATCAATACGGAATTATTGAAACAGAATAACATTTTAAGAGATTTAATCAAAAAACATATATTTTTTAATAATATATGGGTAAAAATGCTTTAAATCTCTTTTTTTATTTGATAAAATAATAGTTACGGGAGATGATGTTATGAACATTTTGAGAAGTTTATTCGACCATGAATATAAAGAATTAAAAAAGTTTTCAGTTGAAGCTGATAAAATCGATGCTTTGAGTGATGAATATACTAAAATGAGTGACGATGAATTAAAGGCTAAAACTGATGAATTTAAGAAAAGATTAGAAGATGGGGAAACCTTAGATGATATATTAGTAGAAGCTTTTGCTACTGTTCGTGAAGCGGCATACAGAGTAATTGGTGAAAAACCATATTATGTTCAATTATTAGGTGGTATTGCTATTCACAAAGGTAATATAGCGGAGATGAAAACAGGTGAAGGTAAAACATTAGTTGCTACTTTACCAGCATATTTAAATGCTTTGACTGGTAATGGTGTTCACATCGTTACAGTCAATGAATACTTGGCTGGACGTGATGCTGCATGGATGGGCGAAATTTATCGTTTTTTAGGTTTAACTGTTGGTGTTAACTTAAGAGAATTATCTGCTAAAGAAAAACAAGATGTATATAACTGTGATATCGTTTATACTACTAATAATGAGTTGGGATTTGACTACTTACGTGATAATATGGTTGTCAAAAAAGAAAATAGAGTTCAAAGACCACTTAACTTTGCCATTGTCGATGAAGTCGATTCAGTATTGATCGATGAAGCAAGAACACCATTGATAATTTCAGGTGGTGAATTAAAAAGTGCTTCACTATATACTGATGCTGATAAATTTGTTAAGTCTTTAAAAGCCGAAGATGATTACATATATGATGAGAAAACAAAGGGTGTAACCCTAACAGAAGATGGTGTTAAAAAGGCCGAGAGAACTTTCAAAATATCTAACTTGTATGATGCTAATCAAACTGTTCTAGTTCATCACATCAATCAAGCTTTAAAAGCTAACTATTCAATGCGTAATGATGTCGATTACGTCGTTCAAGATGATGCCATTGTCATTGTTGACCAATTCACTGGACGTTTGATGAAAGGACGTGCCTTCAGTGATGGCCTTCATCAAGCACTAGAAGCCAAAGAAGGAGTTAAAATTCGTCAAGAGACTAAGACTCTTGCTACTATCACATTCCAAAACTTGTTCAGAATGTATAAGAAATTATCAGGTATGACTGGTACTGCTAAGACTGAAGAAGAAGAGTTCAAAAATATTTATAATATGTATGTTATAACTATCCCAACTAATAAAGAAATCATAAGGGATGATGAACCAGATTTAGTCTATGCTACTAAACAGGGTAAATTTAATGCCTTAGTTAATGAGATTGAAAAACGTCATAAGACTGGACAACCAGTTCTAGTTGGTACAATTGCTATTGAAACTAATGAATTAATTAGTAAGATGTTATCTAAAAAGCACATTCCACATGAAGTATTAAATGCTAAGAATCATGCTCGTGAAGCTGAAATAATTGCTAAAGCAGGAGAAAAGAATGCTGTTACGATAGCTACTAACATGGCTGGTCGTGGAACTGACATCAAATTGACTGAAGAGACTAAGAAGTTGGGTGGATTATGTGTTTTAGGTACTGAACGTCATGAATCACGTCGTATCGATAACCAATTGCGTGGTCGTTCTGGTCGTCAAGGAGATCCTGGTTATACACAATTCTATGTATCAATGGAAGACGATCTAATGGTAAGATTTGGAACTGATCGTATTAAACATATGATGCAATCACTTGGATTTGATGAAAATCAAGCTATTAAGAGTAAGACTTTTACAAAGTCAATTGCTTCAGCTCAAGCTCGTGTTGAAGGTAATAACTTTGATATAAGAAAACAACTTCTTCAATATGATGATGTAAATAATAATCAAAGAAAGATCATGTATGAACGAAGAAATGAAATTCTAGACAATGAATCTATTCATGAAACAGTTAAAAAGACTATTAGAGATCACATCACTGATGTTGTTAAGTCACATATATATCCAGAAGGAAAATTGACCAAGGATGATTTAACTGAAATTACGGAATATGTCAATGGATTATTAAAAGAAGATATCGAAGTAAAAGATTTGACTAAGTTAAAAGAACAAGAAGTAATTGATAAAATTGCTGATCAATTGATTAAAGAATACGAAGATAAAATCAGTATTGTTCCATTAGAAATAGCTGAAGAATTTGAAAAAGTTATTGCTTTGAACATTATTGATAAGTATTGGACAGATCATATTAACACTATGGCTCATTTGCGTGAAGGAATTCATTTGCGTAGTTATGGACAAGATGATCCGTTAAGAGCATATACAGTTGAAGGATTTGAATTATTTGATCAAATGCAACAAGAAATAGATAAAGAAATAACTAATTTCTTAGTAAAAGCCCAAATAACTCAAAATCTAGAGAGAAAAGAAATAAGTAAAAAGAAATTCTCAAATAAAACAGATACTGCTGAAAAACAACAACCAAAGAAAAACCCTAAAAAGATAGGTAGAAATGATCCATGTCCATGTGGAAGTGGAAAGAAGTATAAGAACTGTTGTGGTAAATAGCCCGTAAAATAAGGGTTTGCGAGATTTTAGAAGATGTAAAAAATCGCAAAAAAAATATTTGTAATTTATAAGAAGATAACATGAATTTGTTATCTTTTTTTGTGTAAGAAAACTCCCAGATAGTCTGGGAGTTCGGTAGAGCTTTAGCGATGAGTCTTTAAAATAAAAAC
>CANREL010000022.1 GCA_947629655.1 uncultured Bacilli bacterium | reverse complement strand
GATAATGACTCTTTTTATTAACTAAAAATAGTGTTAGTGATTTTTACTCACCAACACTATTTATTATAGAACCAAAAGAAACCTAATGGTTTCTTTTTTTAGTTTAAGAATAGTATTTTAAAAGTATCTTTCATATAATTATTTATTTTATCTAGTGAATAATTTATTTCTCCTCTATAATGTTTGATGATTAAACTTATACTACCATCAATAAAAAAGGATAGATTTAATTCTAAGTTCTTAATATTTTTGTCAACCAAGACGGCATATAGACTTTGATTTATCATCTTACTCAATTTATTAGTAAAATATAAAGGTGTATCACTTGAAAAGATTAATGAGTAAATCTCTTCATTTTCTTTTAAATATTTTATTATTTCATCAAAGTATAAGTCAGTATTATTCATTGATCTCAAGATATTGATATTGTTTTGTAAAATATCGAAGGTTTCATTTTGTAGATCTTGGGCGACTTGGTAAATGTTGTCATAATGCGTATAAAAAGCACTTCTAGTTATATCAGCTTTTTTAACTAAGTCAGTTACGGTTATTTTTTCAAGAACTTGTTTCTCTTTTATCAAAAGAGCAAAGGCCTTTTTTATTCTTTCTCGGGTCTTGATTGATGACGAATTTATTACTTTTACTTTCATTATTCCATCTCCACTTTCATAAATATTATTAGTCTTATTATAAGACTTTTTTTTACAAAAATAAAGACTGTGTCAAAATTTTGACACTATTTAATAATTTGACGTTTACGTCTTTAAAAAAAATTATTATAATATGTCATGTTCGTTTAAGAAAGAGGGATTTGTATGAAGAAAATTACAGATTTTATAGTAAATCATTGTTATGTGATTTTGATATTATTCATATTTTTGACAATTGGTTCTATCTATTTAGCTCGTGATGTTAAGATAAATTATGACATAGCTAAATATTTACCTGGAAGTTCTAGTACAAGAATAGGTATGGATATCATGGAGAAAGAATTTGATAGTTCTACGGGTACTTTAAATGTCATGTTGGAAGGTCTATCAAAGGATGAAAAAAATGATGCTTATTCATATTTAGAAAAGTTGGATAACGTAAGTGATGTGGAATATGATGATAGTTCTCTTTATAACAAAGATGATTATACTCTTTACATTTTGACAGTTGATGCTTCTTCTGATTCGAAGGAAGCTAAAGTAGTGTATGAATCTATTCAAGATCATTTTAAAGATAAACTCGTTGATACTTCTGGAGATATATCTGATGAAAATAAAGATGTCTTACCATTTTATATTGTTGTTTTAGCAGTTGTCAGTGCTTTGATAATATTAATAATCATGAGTGAATCTTATGTTGAACCATTTTTATTTCTCATATCAATACTGATTGCGGTTGCTTTGAATAAAGGAACTAATGTTATTTTTCCTAGTGTTTCCAATATTACTAATTCGATAGCGGCAATTCTTCAAATGGCTTTATCTATGGATTATTCAATCATGTTGATGAATAGATATCGCCAAGAAAAAGAACATGAAAGTGATAAAGTAGTGGCGATGAAGAAAGCTTTATATAATGCTTTTAAAGCTATATCTAGTAGTTCAATAACGACGATTGTTGGTCTACTAGCGCTAGTGTTCATGAGTTTTACAATTGGTCGTGATTTGGGATTTGTCCTTGCTAAAGGTGTTTTATTCAGTCTTTTGAGTATTTTTACATGTTTACCAGGATTAGTTCTCTTATGTGATAAATTAATTATTAAGACTAAGAAAAGAAGTCCTATAATTAAACTTAATTTATTAGGTAAAGGTTCTTACAAAATTAGATATGTCGCTTTAGTTTTATTCATTGCAGTTTTCATTGGAAGTTATTTTTTGAAAGGAAATCTTGGGATACTTTATACTGCATCTGGTACTGATGAAATAGATAAGACTTTTGTTTTAAATAATCAGATGGCAATCGTATACAAGAATGATGATGAAAAGTTCATTTCTGATTATTGTAATGCTTTAGAAAAAGATGAACGTATTGAAGAAGTTTTATGTTATGGAAATACAATCAATTTATCACTTCGTCATGATCAACTAAATGGTAAGTTAAAAGATTTAGGTTCTGATGTTGAAGTTGAAGATTACTTGTTAAAAATAGTTTATTATCATTATTATAATTCTTCAGAAGATAATAAAATGACACTTGATCAATTTATCAATTTTATAAAAAATAATGTTTATGATAATGACAAGATGAATGATGAAATAGATCAAGATATGAAAAATAATATAAATAAGTTAAATAATTTTACTAATTATGACTTGATAAATAAAAAGAGAAATGCTAAAGATATATCTTCAGTCTTGAGTATGAGTGAAGAACAAGTTAATGATTTGTTAGTTTATTATAATTCTAAAAATATTAAGACAAAAATGAGTATTTCAGAGTTTGTCAACTTTATGAATAATAGTGTTATTACCAATAAGAAATACTCTGGTAGTGTTGATGGTAATGCGAAGAAAAATCTTAATAAAATAGCTAATTTTACTAGTAAGAATAAGATAAATAAAAAGATATCATCTAAAGAGATGTCTAAATTGTTTGGCATTGATGAGAAAATGGTTGATGATTTATTCATTTATTACATAATGAATAGTGATGTTTCTAGTAAGATGACAATTAATGAATTAGTAAATTTTATTTATAGTGATGTTTTAACTGATGAACAATATAAAAATATGTTTGATGAAACTATGATTGATAAACTTGAAATGCTTCGCCTTTTTAGCGATAAAGAAATTGTTAGTAAAGAGATGACACCAAAAGAAATTTCAGATTTATTGGGCGTAAATGAAGGTTTGGTCAGAATCTTATTTGGTGGAAGACAAACTATGACTCCTCGTCAATTCATTGAAATTGTAATGTCGATGACTGATCCAAATTCAGAAGAGTATGCGGAATATCAATTACTAATATCTGTGATTGAAAGTACTTTAGGAAATCGTAGATTCACTTATGAAGAAATGAGTCAAATGTTTTCAATAAATAGTGATACTTTAAAACAAATATATAGCTTATATCTAAGTAAAAATTATACTTTGAGTCCATATGAATTTGTCAATTTTATATTGAATCACAAAGATGATAATCTATTGAAACAACAATTAGATTCTTCTTCTATTTCAGATTTATCATTTATTAGAAAAATAATGATAAGTGTTAATAACGACGTTAAATATTCTAGTAAAGATTTATCTAATTTATTGAGTATTGATAAAGATAGTTTAGATTTAATATATTCATTATATGATTTAAGGAATAAAGATGTTGTCATATCATTTAAAGATTTTATTTCTTTCTTAGTAGATGATGTAATGAACAATTCTAAATATAAGGATAAGTTTGGGGTAGAAGAGAAAAATAAATTAAGTACAGTAAAGACGATTATTAATGATTCTTTGAATAATAAAAAGTATAAGAGTGATGAAGTGTTCAATTTATTAGAACCATTGAGTTCTGATGATTTAGATAAAGATTTGTTCGATTTAGTTTATATATATTATGGTAGTGTTAATGAATATGATGAAGATTGGAGTTTGACTATTGAAGAATTTGTCAGATATTTAAATGAGGTCATTTTAAAAGATAAGAGGTTTGATCACTATATAGATAAAGATATGAAAAATGATATAGTTGACTCTAAGACGACAATTAAAGACGCTAAAGAATTATTAGTTGGAGAAGATTATTCACGTGTCGTTATCAATACGAGATTGAAACCAGAAGCTAAAGAGACATTTGATTTTATTTCAATGATAGAAGATGATATTGCAAAGAAGAATGATATTTACATAGTTGGTAATTCACCTATGGCTTATGAAATGAGTAAAACGTTTGGTGATGAGTTAAATTTGATTACGGTTTTAACAATGATATTTATCTTTGTCGTCGTCATTTTCACATTTAAGTCAGTATTGATACCAATAATATTAGTCTTATTGATCCAATGTGCAGTTTTCTTGACAATGGGTATTTTATCATTCGGAGGTTCGGTCTATTTCATATCAATTTTAATAGTTCAAAGTATTTTGATGGGCGCTACGATAGATTATGCGATTGTTTATACTTCTTACTATTTAGAGTCAAGATCTAAAAATGATATCAAACAATCAATTATCAATGCTTATAACAATTCGATTCATACTATTTTAACCAGTGCTTTCATTTTAATCATAGTTACTCTGATAGTGGGATATTTCGCATCAGCAGTAGCTGCAAAAATATGTATGACATTGTCACAGGGAACGATGTGTTCAGCATTATTAATCATCTTGTTATTACCGGCTGTACTTGCTGCATGTGATAAATGGATAATAAAAAAAGGTAGATAAAACAAAATCTACCTTTATTTTTTGGAAGTCATTCCTTTGTATAGAGAGTACATGGCACTATTAATTATTAAATTGAATTCACCAATGTATTCATTAGCAATGGAATTGTAACTCAGTTTCATTTCATTTAAGCCTTTAAATTTATTTTCTTCTTTATTAAATTTACCAGCAATGGCATTTAAATTAAAGAATTGAATATTACTATTGGCATATTTTTCGATTATTTTCCATTTAGTTAAGTAATTAGCTGCTAAATTTTTATATCTTCGATCAAATCCTTCAACAATTAAGAAAATCTTGTTCTTCTGTTTTAATGTGATAGTTGCACCTACTATTAAACCTTCAGGATGGTCTTTTAATAATTCTGTTGCTTCAACCATGTATTTTTTGTAAGCACTTAACAATTTATCAGATTCCATTTTCTTGTTTAGAACGCTGCTCATGTTTTTACCTTTGTAGCCATTTGATTGAATTATATTAGTTAGGTAATCGTTTATTTCCAATTCTTTTTCATATAAATACTTACTATTTTCTACATACATTCTAGTGTTCAATTTAGCGTAGTAAAGTTCACAGTTATCACCAAATAATTGATGCATCTGTTCATAATATTTTAATGATACGTTATCTTTATCTTTGATCAAATTATATATTTGGGCAAAATTATATTTGTTATCTTTATAAACACTAAGTCCATATTTAGTAGCTTTTCTAAGTTTATTTCTAGTTTGTTTACTCAAATTCTTGAAAAGAGTAGCACTATCATGTCGCAAGTCCAATTCAGCTTCAAAACGAGGTTTTACTGATTCAAAATAGGAATTGAAACCACAATGGGTGAAACCACAAGATTTTAAAGTTTCAATGATTTGATTAACACTTGGATTTTTACCAATTATGTTACCTTTGCGATCTCTTTTACTGCACACGATTAAAGGATCCATTTTTAACATTAAAAAATGATCTTTCAACAAATGTGACTTTAATTCTTTCATAGCTGTGTGAACTAGTGCTTGGTTATTATAATCTAAGATTATTCCACGGGGTACATAAGCATATTTGAAACCCATAAAAATAGGTTTGTGTAATAAAAGTAATGCTCCTACTAATCCACCATTTTCTTCCAACCCAATATATTCTTCTTTTAGTCCAAATTTACTAAGTAAATGACCATAAGCTGAGGTTTGAAAATAGCTACAATAATTAATGCTTGCGATATAGTTGTCGAATGCTTCAGGGCTAAGCTTTACTATTCTCATTGTCCATGCCTCCATTATTACTTAATTATAGCATAAATCTCTCTAATATGGTATAATTCTTCATCATTTTGTGAAGACTATATTGTAGGTGATAAAATGAAAATAGTCAATATAAAAGCTAGAGAAATTTTAGATTCTAGAGGTTTTCCAACGGTCGAAGTAGAAATGCTTTTAGAAACTGGTCAAGTTTATCGTTCCAGTGTACCCAGTGGAGCATCTACTGGTAATCGTGAAGGATTAGAACTTCGTGATGGTGATGAAAATAGATTTAATGGTAAAGGCGTTTTAAAAGCTTGTAATAATGTCAATACAAAAATAAAAGAAGCACTAGTTGGCAAAGATGTTCACGATGTAGATGACATACTTTTGTCTTTGGATAAAACTGATAATAAAAAAGAATTGGGCGTAAATGCGATTTTACCAGTATCAATTTGTGCTTTTAAATATGTCATGGATGAAACACCTGGTGTTTATGATAAAGAACCAAAAATTATGTGTAATATCATAAATGGAGGAGTTCATGCTGATAATGATTTAGATGTTCAAGAATTCATGATCATACCACAAGGTAAAAGTATGGAAGAAAGTATCAGAATGGCTTCGGAAGTATTTCACAATTTAAAAAAGATATTAAAAGAACATGGTTATTCGACAGCAGTTGGTGATGAAGGAGGGTTTAGTCCAGACTTAAACTATACAGAAGAAGCTTTAAGTATGATAAAATTTGCCGTTGAAGATAGTAATTATGTTTTAGGAAAAGATATTTTTATTGGATTAGATGTAGCAGGAACACAATTATTTAAAGATAAGCTTTATCATCTAGATGGTGAAGTCTATAAAAGCGTTGATTTAATTGATAAATATGAAGAATTAATTAAAACCTTTTCAATAGTGTCAATAGAAGATCCTTTTGACGAAGATGATTTTGAAGCACATTCTGATATGACAAAACTGCTTGGTAAGAGAGTCATGATTGTTGGTGATGATCTATTTACGACTAATGTCAAATACTTACAAATGGGAATTGATAACGGCAGTTGTAATGCCATACTCATAAAACCTAATCAAATTGGTACTATCAAAGAAGTATTAGAGACAATAAATTTAGCAAGAGCTAATGACTATAAAGTTATTATGTCACATCGCAGTGGTGAAACAGAAGATACTTTCATAGCTGATTTAGCTGCTTATCTAAAAGTAGATTATGTCAAATTTGGATCTATGTCTAGGAGTGAGAGGACTTCTAAATATAATGAACTCATCAGAATTTTTGAAAAATAGTTATAAAAGTCATGGTTTTGTTGCATTTTTTATGTAAATATGTTAAATTATATTGAGAAAAAAGGAGTGATAGCATGCAAGTTTTTTTGATTATAATTTCAATTCTTTTGATAGCAGTAGTATTATTACAAAGTAATAAAGCCGAGAGTGCATCACAAATAATAACTGGTGGTAATTCAGATTTATTCAGTAATAGAAAAGAAAGAGGACTAGAATTATTTGTTAGTAGATTGACTCTTTTATTAGGAATAACATTTTTCGTAGTAAGTTTGATAATGGAATTCATGTAATAATATAGAACTATCTTTAGTTCTTTTTTTATTGTATAATTACCATAGAGGTGTAACATATGAAAGAGAAAATACTTGAAATATTAAATAATTCTAATAAAGCTTTGACAGTTGAAGAAATAGATGATCGATTAAATCTAAAAGATATAAAAGAAACTAAAGAGTTTTTAAGTCTTTTAAATGAGCTTGAAGAAGAAGGAGAAATATATCATTCTAATAAAAATAAATATATGCCTTTTAATAATGGCCCTTTGAAAAAAGGAATTATTAGAATGAATAAAAAGGGATTTGGATTTGTTGAAGTTGAAGGTTCTGAAGATATATTCATACCTGTTGATAACATCAATAATGCTATTCATAATGATGTTGTCGTCGTTGAAATTTTAAAGAGAAAAGAAGATGGTCGATTAGAAGGAAGAATAGTTAGGACGATTAAAAGAGATTTATCAACAGTAGTTGGGGAAATTTTATATAAGGGAAATGAATGCACAGTCATTCCTGATGATAATAAATTAAAGATTGAGTTAGTTGTTAAGACTGATGGTGAAAATTTAGGATTAGTTGATGGACATAAAGTTGTCGTTAAAATAAATAAGTTAATATCTAAAGGGAAGTATTTATGTACTTTGGAAAAGATAATTGGTCATAAGAATGATCCAGGTGTTGATATTTTATCAATCGTTTACAATTATGAAATTAAGGATACTTTTGATGAAGAGACTATTGCTGAATTAGATGACATTCCTGAAAGTGTTTCGGAAAAAGAAAAAATTGGTAGACGTGATTTGACTGATCAAGTCATATTTACAATTGATGGAGATGATACTAAAGATATAGATGATGCCATATCAGTTGAAAAGTTGGATAATGGTCATTATAAATTAGGTGTTCATATCGCTGATGTCAGTTATTATGTCAAAGAGGGATCTGCTTTAGATAATGAAGCTATGATGCGTGGTACTAGTGTCTATTTAGTTGATAGAGTTATACCTATGCTTCCTCATAAGTTGTCCAATGGCATTTGTTCACTAAACCCAGGTGTTGAACGTCTTGCGATATCTTGTGTCATGGAAATTGATGAACATGGTAAGACCGTCGATTATGAAATATTTGAAAGTGTTATTAAATCTAGAATTCAAATGACTTATAAGAAAGTAAATCAAGTCATAGAGGAAGATATAATTCCAGAAGGATATGAAGAATTTGCTGATGAATTGAAACTCATGGATGAATTATCAAGAATCATAAGAAAAGAAAAAGAAGCTCGTGGATATATCGATTTTGATGTTGATGAAGCTAAAATTTTAGTTGATGATAAGTGTCATCCAGTAGATATCGTTTTGCGAAATCGTGGTCGTGGTGAGAATTTGATTGAGGATTTCATGATTTGCGCTAATGAATGTGTTGCTTCGCATATTTTCTATATGAATTTACCATTTATTTATCGTGTTCATGAATATCCAAAAGAAGAAAAAATTAGAAATTTCTTATCATATCTTCAAACTCTTGGCGTTTCTGTAAGAGCTAATATAAAAGATGTCAGTCCTAAGTCAATGCAGAATTTGTTATACAGTTTGAAAAAAGAGAAACAGTATAAGATTTTGTCTAGTCAACTTCTTAGAAACATGCAAAAAGCTGTTTATTTACCACAAAATTTAGGACATTATGGTTTAGCTAGTAAATGTTATACGCATTTTACTTCACCAATAAGAAGATACCCAGATACGACAGTGCACAGATTGTTAAGGACATATTTATTCAATAAAGATATGAGCCCTGAAACAGTTGCTAAATGGGAAGAAAAACTTGTTTTCATAGCTGACAATTCCTCTCAAAAAGAAAGAGAATCTGTCGATTGTGAGAGAGATGTTGAATCTATGAAAATGGCTGAGTACATGGAAGATCATATTGGTGAAACTTTTGAGGGTATGATTTCTGGTGTGATGAATTTTGGAATGTTTGTCCAACTTGATAATTTAGTTGAGGGATTAGTTCACATAACAGAGATGAATGGTTTCTATCACTATGATGAAGTAGCTCAAACATTGACAGGTGAAAAGAATAAAGATAAGTATAGCTTAGGTGATAGAGTTGTCGTCAAAGTCATCAGAGCTTCTAAAGAAGAAAAAGCGGTTGATTTTGATATAGTTAAGAAGTTGGGTGAGGATGATGAAAAAGAAGGGAACGAGGATAAATCTAACAATTAGTTTAGGAATATTTTTGTTGTCTTTGGTAATGTTTTTCTATTCACTATGTAATACAGAAATAATTTTAGAAGGAACAGAAGAACCTTTAGAAGAAGATAATGATGTAGTTGAAGAAAGTCCTATTAAAGAGTACAAATTGTCATTAATAATGGGTGGAGATGCCTTAATTCATAGTTCTGTTTATATGGACGCTAAGAAAAATGGTAAGTATGATTTTCATGAGATGTTAGAAAATATCAAACCGATTGTTAGTGAATATGATTTGGCATATTATAATCAAGAGACTATTTTAGGAGGAACAGAGATAGGACTTTCGACATATCCATGTTTTAATTCACCATATGAAGTTGGTGATGCTTTTATCGATGCTGGATTTAATGTCGTCAGTCTTGCTAATAATCACACTTTAGATAGAGGAAGTAAAGCTATTATAAATTCTAGAAATTATTGGAATAATAAAGATGTGATGGTCAATGGTAGTGCTACTAGTTTAGAAGAGAGAAATAATATTGATATAAGAGAAAAGAATGGTATCAGTTATGCTCTTTTGTCATATACTACTTCGACTAATGGCATTAGTAGAAAAAATGATTACTATGTCAATTGGTATAGTGAAGAGGCAGTTAAAAGAGATGTGGATGCTGTTCGTGATAAGGTCGATTTGTTGATGGTTGCAATTCATTGGGGTGTTGAATATAATACTGGTGTTACAGCTAATCAAAAGAAAATAGCTAGTTATCTTGCTTCATTAGGTGTTGATATAGTTATAGGTAGTCATCCCCATGTAATTGAACCAGTTGAATATATTGGTAATACACTTGTCATATATTCATTGGGCAATTTCATTTCTGGACAGAGGACTAATGAACAGTTGAGTGGTCTGTTGATGAGTGTTAATGTCAACAAAGTAGTGGATACGGAAGTAAATGTTACAAGTATTACTCTCAGTGATGCAACTGCTCAATTCGTTTATACGTATTCAGATAGGAGTACGAGTAATAGAAAAGGATTTAAATTGTATCCATATAGTATGTTAAATGAAAAACTTTTTAAAGATTATTTGAACATGTATGATAAATTGAAAAAGCGTGTTACTAGTTTAGAACCATCAATAAAAGTTGTATGATTACGAGGTGATAATGTGGAAATACTAAATAGAAAAGCTAGGCATGACTACTTCATCGAAGAAGAGTTCGAATGTGGTTTAGTTTTGACTGGAACAGAAATTAAATCTATTCGTGAAGGATCATGTAATATAGGAGATAGTTATGCCATTATTAGAAATGGGGAAATATATATTTTAAATATGTTCATTGGGGCATATAGAGAAGGAAATATTTTTAATCATGATGAGAAACGTACTAGAAAATTGTTAATGCATAAAAAAGAAATTTTAAAATTAAATGATAAAATTAGATTAGAAGGTTATACTTTGATACCTTTGAAAATATATTTTAATAAAAACCGTGCTAAAGTACTTTTAGGACTTTGTAAAGGTAAAAAGAATTATGATAAGAGAGAAACTATAAAAGAACGAGATATTAAACGTCAAATAGATAAACAAACTAAGAATAGATACTAGAATATTGAAAAAAATAGCATTTTATGTTATAATTACTTCACATGGGGTCGATCTGGTTTCGACGGGATTGTTTGAACATGGATGGCAAGTAGATGGCAATCTATAAATGCAAAGTTAAATATAACTGGAAACAAAATTAAATCTGTACTAGCTAACATGTTTGGTGCTAATGCATCAGCTGTTGCTTTTGCCTAATTAATTAAAGGTGTACGCTCTTCTAACCTTTTCTCGTGAAGGTTAATAAGGGTTCATTTTAGCGAGATATATCATTGTTTTGTTTAGGGACAATGATGAATTTTACTAAACTTGCTATGTGGTAATTCGTTAACTAGTTTTCCATATAGTGAAATTTATTAGTTAACTAAACTTGTAGAAGTCTATGAGTCAGTGGTTTCGGACGGGAGTTCAATTCTCCCCGGCTCCACCATTGGGAAATCTGTTCGAACTATTCGAACTTTTGATATAGGAATCAATCGAAAGATTGGTTTTTTCTTTTGTT
>CANREL010000021.1 GCA_947629655.1 uncultured Bacilli bacterium | reverse complement strand
CTGATAATGACTCTTTTTATTAACTAAAAATAGTGTTAGTGATTTTTACTCACCAACACTATTTATTATAGAACCTATTGATTTAAACAATAGTCTTTTTTTTGATTTTCATTTTAAAATGTGATGATTAAGCATATTATGAATTTATTTTTGTGTTATAATCTAATTATGTTAGAGGTGCGTTATTATGGCAAAGAAAAAAAAGATGAAGTTAAAAAAAGGACCAGTGTTAGTATTAATATTATTAATCATAGTATTAATTTCATTTGTTTTTTATTATTATACACATACTAGTAAATATCTATTTGTTAAGGGAATTAATAAGACTTATGACAATGTGATTTCTAATTATGAAACTTTTATAGATAATTATTTTCCATATATCAATGATAATTATCATAATAATACAAATACATTAGTAGAGATTAAAACTGATGATTTAGAAGAATCTTTAACATTGAAAGGCGATATTTATTTAACTGATAAGGATAATTATTTTGATCTAAGCATAGATGATAATACACTTGAATACAAATTAAAATTATTATCTAGAGATAATAATCTGTATTATAAAATAGATAATTCAAGTTTTTATAAGACTCCTATTGAATATGGTAATTATGATGATTCTTTGAAGAAACTTTTATCAATTTTAATGGATTCAGTAAAAAATAATATGAGTAGTAGTTCTTTTACTAAGTCTGATGAGGATATTGAGATAAATGGTGATAAATACAATACTAAGAAGATAACTTTAAACATTAAAGCATCTGATTATATGAAGATAGTAATTTCTTTTTATGAGAAGTTAAAAAATGATGATGATTTATTGAATTATTTCATGTATATTAACGATTATCAAACAAAAGAAGAATTGACTAATTACATAGATTCTACGATTGATATTTATAAAGCTAAATTAAAAGAAAAGACTGAAGATGAAAGTGTTTGTAAATATTCCATTTATTTTTATCGTTCAAAACCAGTGATGAATGAATTGAGTTTTGATGAATATAAGATATCTTATGTCGATTATAAAGATTTTTTGGAAGTAAAATATATTGAAGGTGATGAATATACTTCTTATATGAGAGTATATGAAAAAAAGATTGATATGTTTATCGATGGTATAGGATATGGAAAAGGTAAATATGATGATACATCTTTTTCTATTGATTTTACTGATTACGATAAAAAATCTTTAGGTCACATCAATTACTCTTATAAATCTTCTAAATCTAAATTTGATGTTTTATTCGATTTAGATGGTTTTGCTATAACGATAGAATCAGATAATTTTATCAATGTCTCTGATGAGATTCCAAATGTAGATATAAGTAATAGTGTTTCAGAAAAAAATATTACTTCTAGCGATCGTGAAAAACTTAATAATGCTCTATCTATTTTGAATGACATATTTGCTTTTTAATAACTGGAAATAGCCATTTTTGTATGTTATAATGAATATGGAGATGGTTGTATGAAAGCGTTGATTACTGGTGCATCTTCTGGAATTGGGCAGGATATTGCCTACTATTTGGGGAGTTTAGGATATGATTTGATACTCGTTGCGCGTAATAAGGCTAAACTTCAAGAGATGCAGAAAGAGATTTCTACTAATGTAAAAATAATTGTAGCTGATCTATCTATTGAAAGCAAATTAAAAGAAGTCTATGTTTTGTGTAAGAATGAGAATATTGATATACTTGTCAACAATGCTGGTTTTGGCGCTTGTGGAACCTTTGATGAGATTGATTTGAATACTGAAATAGAAATGATCAATACGAATATTAAAGCTGTTCACATCTTAACAAAGTTATTTTTGAAAGATATGAAGAAGAAAAATAGTGGTTACATCTTAAATGTTGCTTCATCGGCAGCTTTTGAACCTGGACCTTTGATGGCGACTTATTATAGTACAAAAGCATATGTTTTAAGATTGACGACATCGATATATGAAGAATTGAGAAGGGAAAAATCAAATGTTGTAGTATCTTGTTTGTGTCCTGGACCTGTAGATACTAATTTCAACAATGTGGCTGGTGTTAAATTTTCAATAAAACCACTTACTAGCAAATATGTTAGTGAGATAGCAATAAAGAAAATGTTTAAGAAAAAACTGATAATTATTCCTGGTTTTAAAATGAAATTAGCCGTGTTCTTTTCAAGATTCGTCTCTACTAAGAGATTAGCTAAGATGGTATATAAAATCCAAAAAAAGAAAATTGGGAATAGAAGAGAAAAATAAAGTTTCTCTTTTTTAATACAAAAGGTGGTTAACTATGAGTACGATTTCTATTAATAAATTAAAATTTTCATATGGTGATAAAGAAATATTAAAAGATATAACTTTTAAAGTTAAAATACCTTCTTTTATATCAGTAATTGGTTCTAATAATTGTGGAAAAACAACACTTATTAAATGTTTATCAGGAGTTATGCCCATTGAAGAGAGTATAGCTATTGATGATATCGTTCTTAATAAAAAGAATATTAAAAAGTATTCGCGAAATATTGGTGTTGTTTTTAGTTGTGATAATGATCAGTTCCTCTTTAATAAAGTGATTGATGAAATAACTTTTCCACTATGTAATTTGAACTATAGTAAGAAGAAGATGCATGAAGCAATTAATGGAGTTAATAAATTATTATTTCTCGATGATGTTTTAGATAAAGAGATTTGGGAGTTGAACAATGTTCAAAAACTTAAAGTGTTACTTGCAACAGCGATAGTGCATAGACCAAATGTTTTGTTATTAGATGATATATTTATCGGTTTAGATACTGATAATCGTGAAAAAATAATTTTGATTTTAAAAAGAGTTATAAAAGAATGGGGAATCATTATCATATCGACGACATCTTCACTCATCGATACAATTTATAGTGATGCGATATTAGTTATTGGAGAAGGTACAATCAAATTCAGTGGTCGTCTTAATGATATTTTAAAATATGATAATACTTTGAGCAAGTTGGGAATTGAGATTCCAGTCATGATGGATATGTCACTCAAACTGCAATTTTACAGTTTACTCGATAGGGTTATATTGAATGAGGAAGAGATGGTTGATGCGTTATGGGATTAACTTTAGAAAATATTAAATATAAAGATTTATTAAATGATATATCATATCGTTTCTCAAGAAGAAGAATTACTGGTATATATGGAGAAAATGCTGATGTATTAGTAGATATCATAAATGGTGATAATAATGATTATGATGGAAATGTAATCTTTGAAAAGAGTTTAATCGATAACAATTTTTATAAAAATAATCCCACATTAGTAGCTACAATTGATCCAAATCCTTTCTTCTATACTAATAGAGTGGAAGATGAATGCAAATTTAATTTAGATTTTAGAAAATATAGAGCTGATGATGTTAAAAATAAAATTACATCACTATTAAATCTTTTAGGACTTGATGAAGAGATATTAAAAAGAGATATAAATACTCTATCTCGTAGTGAGAAATACTTATTGGCGATAGTTATCAATTTAATATATGATCCAGAAATAATTATTTTTAGAAATATTTTTGATGGTCTTGATCACAATAGTCGAAAGAAGTTAATTACTTTGATAAATAATTTAAGAGAAGATAAAAAGATTATATTGATTACTAGTAGAGATACAAATATATTGTATGAATTAACAGATGAAGTAGTTTTATTAAGTGGTAATACTGTTTATAAGAGTGGCGCTACTGATAAACTATTTACTTCAATAGAATTGATTAGAGAGAATGTGATACCAATGCCAAATATAATTAAAGTCAGTTATTTAGCTAGAACTGATAAAAAAGTTAAATTATCATATCATAAAGATGTCAGAGATATCATAAAGGATATTTATAAACATGTATAAGAGTTTGAGTTTTTTTGGTAAATTGGCAAGTTTTATTCTATTGGTAGTAGCGATGGTCATCATAAAGAATTACAATGTATTTTTACTCATTTGTGGTATGATTTTTATATTGAGTTTTATTAATAAAGAAAAAAAGTATTTCATATTTTGTCTTTTATTATTCTTAGTTACTTATCTCATGAATTATGATGAAAATACTTTTATAGTACTCAGAGTTTTATTAGTCATAAGTTATGCTTTAATAATTGAATCTAGTTTATTATCTTTGGAAAAGAGATATCTATATGATAAATTGTTTTATCGCAATAGTACTAGTAAGAAATTAAGAGGATATATAAAGAAGTATTACTATCGTGATTTAGTTGATAAAAACATTGAAAATAATAAAAAAATAGCTAAATATTTAGATGATCCTAATAAATATAATAAATATTTGATCAGTCAAGCTGAGAAGAAGGCAGAAGTTGAGATAGATAATCTATATTTAATAGATAGAATTAGATTTGATAGATATTTCAGTAAAAAGAAAAGTAGAATTTCTTTTTCTTGGAATAACTATGACAATTTTTATATTTGTGTAAGTCTTTTACTATTTGTTATAGTATGGGTTTTTGGTAGGTGATGTAATGCGTTATAAAATTACTTTTTCTTATGATGGGACACTGTTTCATGGATATCAGAAACAAATTGGTTATCGAAGTGTTGAGGAATGTTTTGAAAAGACTTTATATGACATTAATAATCATACCGAGACGAAGATTTTTTCTTCAGGAAGAACTGATCGAGGAGTTCATGCCATAGGACAAGTCGCGCATTTTGATCTAAATATTGAAATAACTCTATACAAGTTAAAGTGTGCTTTGAATAGTCTTTTACCAGATGATATACATGTCAATGAAGTTGAAATAGCTGATGATAGTTTTCATGCAAGATTCTTAGTTAAGAGTAAGAAATATGTCTATTACTTAAATGTTGGTGAGTATAATCCTCTTTTAAGAAATTATGTTTATCAATTTAATCATGAGTTGGATGTTGATAAAATGGATTTAGCTATTAAAGATTTTATTGGTGTTCATAATTTTAAGAATTTTGTATCTGATGATTGTGTTAAAGATAATTATGAAAGAGAAATATATGAAGCCTATATTGAAAGAGAAAGAGATATTATTAAATTTGTCTTTGTCGGTAATGGTTTCATGAAATATCAAGTGCGAAATATGGTTGGAACTTTGATAAAAATTGGTAAAGGTAAAATAGATAGTGATGCGATTAAGAAAATATTTGAAGATGATAAAAATAAGAAGTTGATCATGACAGCTAAGAGTGAGGGATTGTATTTAGAAGAAGTTAGATATTAACTTCTTTTTTGAATAAATACTTAGAAAATGTTAATATTAATTATGAGAATGGAGGATTTATGAAAGATAGTTTTGAAAAATATGCAGAATTGTTATTATTTAAAGGATTAAATATAAAAGAAGGACAGCCATTATTGATAACTAGTCCGATTGAATGTATTGATTTTGTAAGAATTATTGCTAAAAAAGCTTATGAGTATGGTGTTCATGACATTTATTATGATTGGTCAGATAGTTATTTAAAACGTTATGAATTAGAAAATTTGAGTGAAGAAGATTTGAATAACAGTTCTTTTTGGAATAAAAAGATTTATGATGAATATGCTAAAAAGAATGGGGCTTTTTTGATGCTTACAGCTGAAGAGAGTGAAATATTTGATGGTGTCGATGCTGATAAAATTTCAAAATCTAGTTATATCAATCGCACTAGTCGTCCAATATATAAAGAAAAACAAGGAAAGTATGAAGTTCCTTGGTGTATTGCTATGGTTTCAACAGAAGTGTCTTCTAAAAAGATTTTTCCTAATACAGAAGGAGCAAAAGATAGACTTTGGGAAGAAATATTTAAAGCTTGTCTAATAAATGAAAAAGATCCTCTTACTGAATGGGATAAAAAGATTGCTAATAGTAAGAGTAATGTTAAAAAATTGAATGACTTACACTTGAAAAAGTTACATTACACCAATAGTTTAGGAACTGATTTAGAAATAGGATTAGGAGAGGGACACATTTGGTGTGGAGCTGATGAAAAGATGCCCGATGGTAGAGCACTTTTAGTAAATATTCCAACGGAAGAAATTTTTACTAGTCCTTTGATGAACGCTACTAATGGTATTGTCTATGCTTCTAAACCACTCATCTATAATGGAACGATGATTAATGATTTTTGGATCAGATTTGAAAATGGTAAAGTAGTCGATTTTGATGCCAAAGAGGGAAAAGAAGTTTTGGATGGAATGATCAATTTAGATGAGGGATCATGTCGTCTTGGTGAAGCAGCTCTTGTTGAATATGATTCTCCTATTTCAAACTCTGGTATTCTTTTTTATAACACTTTGTTTGATGAAAATGCGGCTTGTCACTTAGCACTTGGTAATGGTTTTCCTTCATGTTATAGAGATGGTGTTGAAATGACGCGTGAAGAACTTCTTGAAGTTGGTGTTAATCAGTCGAATGAACACACTGATTTCATGATTGGAACAGCTGATTTGAAGATAGTTGGAACGACGGTTGACGATAGGAAAATAACTATCTTTGAAAATGGTAATTTTGCTTGGTAAATAACGATAAAAAGCTCTTAAAGTTATTGACTTTTAAGGGCCTTTTTAGTATAATCTCAATTGGTACATTAATTATCCCCACATTACTTTGATTTAAATCCGGGAAATCAAAGATTGTAAAAAGGAGAAAAAATTATGAATAGTTATATGCAAAAGAAAGAAACAGTAGAACGCAAGTGGTACGTTATTGATGCTGAAGGTCAAGTTTTAGGTAGAGTTGCTGCTAAAGCTGCTCACATGCTACGTGGTAAACATAAAGCTACATATACTCCACATATCGATTGTGGTGATTACATCATCATTATCAATGCTGAAAAAGCAGTACTAACTGGTAATAAATTAGAAGATAAGATGTATTATAATCATTCTATGTATCCAGGTGGATTAAGAGTAAGAAGTGCTAAAGTTATGAAAGAACAATATCCAGTTGAAATGGTTGAAAGAGCAGTTAAGGGAATGTTACCTCACAATAGATTAGGTAGACAAATGTATAAGAAGTTATTTGTTTATGCTGGTAGTGAACATCCTCATACAGCTCAAAAACCAGAAGTATTGGAAATTAAATAGGGAGGTAAATGGAAATGGCAAATAAGAAATTTTATTATGGAACTGGTAAGAGAAAAACTAGTATTGCTAAGGTTAAATTAATGCCTGGTACTGGTAAGATTACCGTTAATGGTAAAGATGTTAATGAATATTTACCTTATGAAACTTTAGTTATGGATTTAACTCAACCATTAGATATTACTAACACAAGAGAAATTTTTGATGTAGTAGTAGAAGTTAAAGGTGGAGGATTTTCTGGACAAACTGGTGCTATTCGTTTAGGAATCACTAAAGCATTACTTGAATATGATTCAACTACTGATGCTGATAGTGAAAACAGTTTTAGAAAATTATTAAAACCTGAAGGATTTATCACAAGAGATGCAAGAATTAAAGAACGTAAGAAACCAGGTTTAAAGAAAGCAAGACGCGCTCCACAATTCTCAAAACGTTAAAATTGTTTCAAACCCACATTTGTGGGTTTTTTGTTTGAATAAAAAAATCATGAGTTATATATGAGCTTTTCTTTTCATTAAAATTTCATACAAATTAGTGTTTTATATGATATAATCATATAGTAGGTGAGAATAATGAGGGATAAACAATTCAAAAACCTGGATGAGCAATTGGAGATTTTTAAATATAAGGGATTAGTTATTGACGATGAAAAATTTGCTAAGAATGTTTTACTTCGTGAAAATTATTTCTTTTTAAATGGTTATCGTCATTTATTCATGAAATCTGCTAATAATAAAAGATATATAGAAGGTACAACTTTTGAAGAATTATACAGTTTATTCTTATTTGATCGTCAGTTTCGTAATGTTATATTTAAGAATCTTCTAATAATCGAAAATAATATTAAATCTATTACTTCTTACCAATTATCCAAAAAGTATGGTTATAAAGAGAGTGATTATTTAAAAGCTAAAAACTTTGATAATAGTCCAGTCAAAGCTAAACAGATCAATGATTTGTTGAAAAAGATGAAGAGACAAATCAGAGTTAATGGTGGACAGCATTCAGCTACTAGTCACTATTTGAGTAACTATGGGTATATTCCTTTATGGGTTTTAGTAAAAGTATTATCTTTTGGTATTGTCAGTGAGATGTATTCCATTCTAAAATTGGAAGATCGTTTAGCGATTGCTAGTATTTATGGGATAGATCAAGAGACACTTGCTAATTATTTACCGATTTTGGCCAATTATAGAAATCTTTGTGCACATGAGGATATTCTTTTTGAAAATAAGACTCAACGTTACATAGAAGATACCAAATATCATCAGTTATTACATATTGATAAAATTGATGATGAATACATATATGGTAAAAATGATCTATTTGCGCTGATAATAATCATTAGACAGTTACTTACTGATACAGAGGTAAAAAATTTAATTATTGAGATTGAACATTTACTTGATAATCTTGAATATAATTTAAAAAGTATATCAATTGATAAGGTTTTAGATAGAATGGGGTTTCCTTCAAATTGGAAAGATATTGCTAATATAGAAATGGGTGATTAGATGAGGGAAAAAATATTAAATTTATTTTTTGTACTATTTGTTTTTGTTCTTGGTGTAGGATGTATGTACATCGTTGATGAAAAATTGCTAGCTAGTGATGGAGCGACTAAGTCCATTACAGAAAATCGTAATGTTTCAATTACTGATAATGGTATTGCTGAAGCCGTTGATAAAGTTTATGATGCAGTGGTCATGATCAAGAATTATCAAGGTGGAAGATACGTTGGTAGTGGTAGTGGTTTTGTCTATAAGACCGATGATAAATATGGATATATTTTAACTAATTATCACGTCGTTGAAGATGCAGATAAATTGTCAGTTGTCTACTCTAATGAAAAAGAAGTTGATGCTACTATCTTAGGGGGAGATGAATATTTAGATGTATCTGTTGTCAGAGTTGATAAGAGTACAGTTATAAAAGTGGCTGAGATTGGATCAACTAAAGATTTGCGATTAGGTGATACTATCTTTGCTGTTGGTTCACCAGTTGGTAGTGAATATTACAATACGATTACACGTGGTGTCGTTTCAGGCTTGGATAGAAAAATAACAGTCAGTGTTAAGTCTACTTCTGATTGGGTAATGAAAGCCATTCAAGTTGATGCGGCAATAAACCCTGGAAATAGTGGGGGACCGCTTGTCAATAGTAATGGGGAAGTAATTGGTATTAACTCAATGAAACTAGTTGATAGTAGTATTGAAGGAATGGGATTTTCAATAATGATTGAAGATGCTATGGACTATGTTAATATCTTTGAACAAAATAAAGGAATTGATCGACCACTTCTCGGTATTACTTTGACCAATGTTGATGAGACGAGATTATTACAGAGATATAATATTTCATTAGATCCAAGTATTGAATATGGTGTTGTTGTCATAAGTGTAGTTGAAGATAGTGGAGCTGGTAAATCTGGTCTTAAAAAGGGCGATGTCATCATTAAACTAGGTGATGAAAAAATAAATAATCAAGCATATTTAAAATATGTTTTATACAGTTATAAAGTTGGAGATTCTGTTAATCTAACTTATATAAGAGATGGTAAAGAATATACGACTAAAGTAACACTTACGAAAAACGATGACTAATATAAAGTCATCTTTTTTAATTATTATTTATGTAGTATAATATCTTTGAAGCAGGTGATTTACTTGAAGAAGAAAAAGAAAATTAATTATTTTCAAATCTTTTTAATTCTGTTATTTATGGTATCATTAATCATGTATGTTAAATTATACATATTAAATAATGAAGAACCTAAAGTTATCGATTTACCAAGTTCTGTTACTAATGTGACATGGTATGAATATGGAACTTTAGCTAGTATGAAGTTTTCATCAGGTAGTTTTTTATACAATTTAGAAGAAGATGAAATAGGTGAAGATGGATTACGTTTGTGTAATCGTTATTACTATAATGAAAATAATAAGACAATAAGATTTGATTGTGCGAATTATACTATGAAATTGATAAGTGTTAGTAAATATAGATTGATAATGGTAATCAGTAATGGTACTGGTTCTAAAGTATACACTTATTATAATTCTAAAGAATTGACTAGTTATCTAATGGATAATAATATAAATGAATTGACTGATGAAGAGATTGAAAAAATAATGGAAGATAATGATTTCACTATTTCTAAGACTAATAAAAGTGAAGATTATAAGATAGCTCAACTCAGCAAATTATCTTCGATTGATGAATTGTCAATTGATCAGTATTTAGCTTTAAAAGATAGCTTAGAAAAATCTATAGTATTAGTGATCAATCCCAATATGAGTGTTGATTCTTATGATTTAATTCCTCTTTTCATGAATTGGAAAAATATATATAATGATTATAAATTTTATTTTGTAAATGGTACTAAATTGACTATAAATGATTATGATTTATTAGAACGTGATAAGGTTTTAAAAGATTATTTAGTAGGTTTGTACGATAGTAATATTTTAATATTTGAAGATGGTGTTTATAAGAGAATTAGTGTCGATGTCTTCATAGAGGGTTATGAAGATAAAGTATTCAATTGTTTGAATGAAGAATGTGATCAAATAGAAATAAAAATATATGATAGTGAAAGAGAATATTCTAGTATAGATGAAGTATTAAATAGAAATTTATAAAAATAAAAAAATGGAATAGATAGTTTTGTATCTATTCTATTATTATGATAAAATATAATAGTTGTTTAAAAAATATTTGGAGTGATAATATGAAAATAATTATTGTAGGTATTGGTAAACTTGGTGAATATTTGACTAAGAGTTTAGTAAAAGATAAGAATGAGATAACAGTAGTAGATGTAGATTTTACTACTAGTCAAGATGTTATCAATAATGAAGATGTAAATTATGTTTTGGGAAATGGACTTGATTCTAATGTCTTATTAGAAGCAGGAGTTGATGAAGCTGATTTATTAATAAGTGTTACGGATAAAGATGAACAAAATGTTATGTGTTCATTATTAGGTAAAACTTTAGGTGTTAAGCATACAATAGCTAGAATTAGAACTCCAGAATATTCTAATTCAATAAATATATTAAAAGATCAATTAGGTCTATCAATGATGATTAATCCTGAGTTATTAACAGCTAATCAAATAGCTAGAGCGTTAAGTATTCCTAGTGCTTTGGAAGCTACTACTTTCTTAAAGGGAAGAATTCAAATGATCTCTTTAAAAGTAAAAGAAAATAGTCCTTTAGAGGGAGCTACTATCAATACTCTATCTAAAAAGTTTAGAGGAGTTATCATCTGTGCTGTTGAAAGAAATAGTGTTACAATCGTACCTAAAGGTAATACTAAATTACAACATAATGATAAGATTCATATAACGGGATCAGCTAAAGATATTAACAGTTTCTTAAATTATGCTGGTCTATCTGAAAAAACGAAAAAAGTTATGATATGTGGTGGTAGTAATACTGCTGTCTATTTAGCTAAATTGTTAATAGAAATGGGAATGAGTGTTAAGATAATTGAGATAAATGAAGATAGATGTAAAATATTGAGTGAACAATTACCTAAGGCATTAATAATAAATGGTGATGTATCAAACCAAGATGTTTTATTTGAAGAGGGAATAGATAATTGTGATGCTTTTGTAACTCTTACTAGTATAGATGAAGAAAATATTATATATTCGATGTTTGCGTCAATGCAGAAAGTTCCTAAAATAATTACGAAGATAAATCATATCCAATTGGATGGGGTTATTGACATGAGTCACATAGATACAGTTATAACACCACATAGGATTGCTAATAATCAGATAGTTAGATATGTAAGAGCTATGCAAGATGGTGAAAAGAGTAGTTGTGAAGCGATATATAAATTTGATGATGATACTTTTGAAATGTTAGAGTTCAATGTAAAGAAAGATTTTAAAGGACTTGATAAAAAGATAAAAGACATGGGAATAAAAGATGGAATATTAGTAGTTGCAATATCGAGAGGAAGAAATATTATTTTCCCTAATGGAATGGATGAAATAAGAGAAAAAGATACTATTGTTGTCGTAAGTAATAAAGATACTATTAAAGATTTAAATGATATATTAGGTTAATATATGAAAAATAAATTAGTATATAAACATATTGGTAAAGTATTAATAGTATTTTCGATTCTTTTATTAATTCCTATTCTCATAAGTTTATTATTTAGGGAAAGTATTGTTCCATTTATCATACCTTTATCAATCAGTTTATTGATTGGAATGTTATTAGATAGTCTAGATGTTAAAAATAAGACTTTGTATGCTAGAGATGGTTTTATCATCGTCGCATTATCTTGGATCATTATAAGTATTTTGGGATCTTTACCATTCATGATTGATTTGCACATTTCTTTTCCTGATGCGTTATTTGAATCAGTATCTGGTTTTACGACGACGGGAGCAACGATTTTTAGTGATGTTGAAAAATTGAGTAAAAGCATTCTCTTTTGGCGAAGTTTTACGCATTTCATAGGGGGTATGGGAGTATTGACGTTCGTGATGGCGGTAATACCTCTTTCCCGAGATGATAAATCAATGCATGTATTAAAAGCTGAAATGCCAGGACCTAGTGTTGCTAAATTAGTACCTGGTATCAAAAAGACTTTGTTCTATTTATATGCCATTTATTTAGTACTCACAATATCAGAGATAATTTTATTATTAATAGGGGGATTAGACTTCTTTAATAGTATGTTGATAGCGATGTCAACAGCGGGTACTGGAGGATTTGCTTATTTGAATTCAAGTTTGGCAACTTTTTCGCTATTTAATAAATATGTAGTTGCTCTATTCATGTTCTTATTTGGAATCAATTTTAATATTTATTTCTTAGTAGTAGTTATGAAAGAAATAAAAGTTGCTTTAAGAAGTGAAGAATTGAAGACTTATATATTGTTATATTTAAGTTCGATTATATTTTTATTAATAAATACTTATAGTAAATTTAGTAGTTTTAGTGATGCTCTATCTTCTTCAGTATTTCATATAAGTTCTTTTATGACGAGTACTGGTTTTAGTATTGGTGATGTCAATATTTATCCGACTTCCTGTAGAGTCGTCATTTTAGCTCTCATGTTAATAAGTGCTTGTGCTGGTAGTACTTGTGGAGGATTTAAAATATCACGATTAGTAATTTGTTATAAGAAGATTAAGAGAGATTTATTGAAAATAATTCATCCCAATAGTGTTCACATAATTACTTTTGAAGGTAAAAAAGTTGAAGAAGAGACAGTTAATAGTACTTGTACATTTCTATTTTTATATGTCTTTTTAATAATTGTTATAATGGTATTAATAGGATTTGAAGGATTTGGACTTGAGACGACTATCAATGCAGTATTCACAACTTTTGCTAATGTGGGATTATGTTTTAATATATCTAATTTTGCTGCTTTCAGCAGTTTTTCAAAAATAGTGTTGAGTATTGGAATGTTATTGGGAAGACTTGAGATTTTTCCTCTGATAGTTTTAATGACTAGTTTGCGAAAATAATTAAAAACTCTTTTTTAAGAGTTTTTAATTTTTTTACATATAATTTTATAGGAGTGATATTTATGAATGGATATAGATCAATAATAATAGATCCTGGACATGGAGGTATCGGTTAAATCCAAAAATAGAAGAAATGACTATTTTGGTAAGTAAATACAAGAGTTTAAGG
>CANREL010000020.1 GCA_947629655.1 uncultured Bacilli bacterium | reverse complement strand
AAAGAGATATGTTTAAATCATATAAGAGATAGAAAAGATAAAATATCATCGTTTTTTAATAGAGAGATTGATGTTACTAAGATAACTGATGATTATTTAGATGATTATCATAGTCACATCGATAATCTGACAACTAGTTTTGATGATGAAATAGAAATTAGTTTGCGCGAAGAGATTTGTACTAATTTTTCTAATCAGATTGTCAAAAGTTATAAGATGCCAGAAGAGACATCTAAAGAACAGTTATTAGAATACATAAATAAGTCTTACTGTAATAATTTAATTGAAAAGATTGAAAGTGAAACAAATTTACGAAATACAACTCTTAAAAATTTATCCAAAGAAGCTTTTGAGAGATTTAAATCTATGAATGAGAAAACAGTTGAATAGATTTAATCTCTTTTTTTGTATCAAAATATAATTTAAGTTAATAATAATATAGAAAAGAGTTGATTATTTTGAATGAATTTATAAGAAGACTAGATGGTCTTGGAAGAATAGTAATTCCTAAAGAATATCGTAAAAAATTAAAAATAAATAATGATAGTAAATTAAAAATAAGTATTGAAAATGAATTTATAAAAATAGAAAAATATTCGGATATTGATAACAATTTAGAAGAATTAGAGAAATATGTAAAAATATTGAAAAAGTATTTAAACCTAGATATCATCATAACTGATCTAGAACGTGATATAAGTACTAATAATCAATTATCTGATAAATTGATAAATAAGATAAAATACGGAAAAATAGAAGTTTATAATTATCATCAAGATATCATATTTAATAACGATAAAACAATAAATATAATAATTGTCCCAATCATATCTTATGGTGAAGTAATAGGGTCATTAATAGGATATTCCTATGAACGTGAAATAGATGACTTTGATACTAAAATCTTAGAACTAGTTCAATTAATTTTAATTAAAAATATTGAAGAATAAAATAAATGATGTTATAATACACTCAATGTTATTGATGAGAAACAGAGAAGGAAAGAGAGATACTGATAATTTCATTATAAGAGAGCTTCATAAGGTGAAAGGAAGTATGAAATTGGGTATTGAAAATGGCTCCTGAGTTCATCGGTTGAATAGTTAGACTGATGCGTAGAATTGCGTTAAATTTTAAGTGTATAGATTTTATCTATAAATTAAGGTGGTAACACGGTAACTCGTCCTTTTGTGAGTTATCGTTTTTTTATTTATGAGGTGTAAAATGGGAAGATTTTTTGAGAAGATAAGTTTTGAACAGTGGCAAAAGGACATTAATGATAATAGAGAGGACTACGATAGTTTAGAATTGCCTAGAAGACATACTAAATATAGTGCTGCATATGATTTTAAAAGCCCTATTGATTGTGTCATCAAACCAGGTGAAATTAAAAAAATACCGACAGGTATTAAAATGAGTATGAATAATGATGAAATGTTATTGTTAGTAGTGAGAAGCAGTACAGGATTTAAATATAATGTCAGAATGACTAACCAAATTGGTGTCTTTGACAAAGATTATTACAATAATGAATCTAATGAAGGACATGCTTTTGTAAGTCTTCAAAATGAAGGAGATAAAGACTTTGTCATAAAAAAGGGCGATCGTCTAGTACAAGGATTTTTTACTAAATTTTTAAAAGTAGATAACGAAGAAGAAATAAAAGATATTCGTAAAGGTGGTCTTGGAAGCACAAATAATAATTGATTTAGAAAGGAGGAAAATATGAATAGAGTTGTTTTAATAACTGGTTCTCGTCGTGGTATTGGTTATGCCACAGCTAAAAAGTTCGCTAAAAATGGTTATGATATAATTTTAAATGATCGTGAAGAACTAGAACTACTAGAAAAGAATAAAAAAGAATTAGAAGAAGAATTCAACGTCAAAGTTTTGATTGAATTTGTCGATATTGCAAAAGAAGATGAAGTGATACGGATGTGCAGTGACATAAAAAGAGAATTCGGTCATGTTGATGTTCTTGTTAATAATGCTGGAATTGTCTATGATGTCGAATTAGAAGAGAGAACAGTTGCCATGTTCAATGAGACGATAAATAACAATTTAACCGGAACCTTTATAATGTGTAAGCATATAGGTTCAATGATGATGCATCAAAAAGAGGGGAAAATAATAAATGTCTCTTCGACTAATGGTATCAATTCATATTTTCCAACGAGTATCGATTATGATGCTTCTAAAGCAGGAATAATTTCTTTAACTAACAATTTTGCTTTAGCTTATGCTCCTTATGTAAATGTTAATGCTATCGCACCAGGTTGGGTAAATACAGAGATGAATAAAGATTTACCAAAAGAATTAGTTGAAGAAGAAACAAATAAAATATATTTAAAAAGATTTGCTGAACCAGAAGAAATAGCTAATTTGATCTATTTTCTTGCTAGTCCTTCAGCAAGCTACATAAATAATGCCATTATAAAAATCGATGGCGGATATTAGGAGATGATAAAATGGAAAAAGAAAAATATTACATAACTACTGCAATTGCCTACACATCAGGAAAACCTCACATAGGTAACACTTATGAAATAGTTTTAGCTGATGCTATCGCAAGATATAAAAGATTTAAAGGATATGATGTTTATTTTCAAACAGGTACTGATGAACACGGAGAAAAAATTCAATTAAAAGCTGAAGAAAAGGGAATCGAACCACAACAATTTGTTGATGAAGTCGCAGCGGAAATTAAAAAAATTTGGGATTGTATGAACACGACTTATGATCGTTTTGTCAGAACTACTGATAAAGATCATGAATTAAAAGTTCAACACATCTTTAAAAAATTATATGATCAAGGTGATATCTATCTAGGAAAATACGAAGGACTTTATTGTACTCCATGTGAATCATTTTTCACTGAAACCCAATTAGTTGATGGAAAATGTCCAGATTGTGGAAGAGAAGTTAGTAAGAAGAGTGAAGAAGCTTATTTCTTTAGACTATCTAAATATCAAGATCGTTTGATGAAATATATTGAAGAACATCCTGAATTCATTCAACCAGAATCAAGAAAAAATGAAATGATCAATAACTTCTTGAAACCAGGACTACAAGATCTATGTGTTTCACGTACTTCATTTTCTTGGGGAATACCAGTTGATTTTGATTCAAAACATGTCGTTTATGTATGGCTAGATGCTTTGACAAACTATATTACTAATATTGGTTATGATGTTGATAATCAAACTGAAGAATTCAAAAAGTACTGGCCAGCTGACTTACATTTAATTGGTAAAGATATCATAAGATTTCATACTATTTATTGGCCAATTTTCTTAATGGCTCTTGATTTACCACTACCAAAACAAGTATTTGGTCATCCTTGGTTGTTATTTGGTAATGATAAGATGAGTAAATCTAAAGGAAATATTATCTATGCTGATGACTTAGTTGAAGAATTTGGTGTTGATGCGATTAGATATTATGTTTTACATGAAATACCTTTCGCTAATGACGGAACTATTACTTATGATTTAATCATTGAAAGAATAAATAGTGATTTAGCTAATGTCTTAGGAAATTTAGTTAATCGTACTATTTCTATGGCTAATAAATATTTTGATGGTAAAGTTACAAATAAAAAAGTCACAGAATCTGTGGATAAAGAATTGATCGATATGATTAATGGATTAGATTCTAAAGTTGAAGAAAAAATGAATAAACTAGAAATAGGAGCATCACTAGATATAATTTTTGATTTACTTAGAAGAAGTAATAAATATATCGATGAGACAATGCCTTGGACTCTAGCTAAAGAAGAAGATAAAAAAGATCGTTTAGAAACTGTTCTATTCAATTTACTAGAATCTATTAGAGTTTCTGCAATCTATTTAAAACCATATCTACCAGATACTTCAGATAATATCTTTAAACAATTGAATACGACTAATACTAATACTCAATATGATGAAGAAAATACTTACCAAGTAGGAACACCATCACCATTATTCCAAAGAATAGATAAAGAAAAGAAATTAGCTGAATTAGAAAATAAATAATTTTAATAATTAGAAAGCAAGTAAAAATGCTTTCTTTTTTATATTTTTATTAAATTAAACCAATAGTTTAGTTAAAAAAAGAAATTATCTATTATAATATAATTAGTTTTGGAGGTAGTTATGAATAGTGAAAAAATTGGAAAGTTCATTGCTGAGTTAAGAAAAGAAAAAGGATTAACACAACTAGAATTAGGTAACAAGTTATATGTCACTGATAAAGCTGTTAGTAAATGGGAAAGAGGATTAAGTTTTCCAGATATTTCTTTATTAGAAAAACTTGCTTCTGAATTAGATGTGACTATTGAAGAAATATTACTTGGTCATAGAAAAGTAAAAGAGAAAATTGATGTCAAAGAAGAAATAGAAAAAATAGAAAAAGAAATTAAACGTAAACAAAAAAATAGAACAAAAATATTAGTAATTACTATAATAACTATAATCATTATTCTTCTATACACAATTTTTCGCAACACATATCTAGGCTTTGATACTGTTAAAGTAAAATATGCCCATATGGAAGAAAAAGAAATAAGTTTGGGAATACCTAAGTTATCTTTTATGAAAAAATATAATGATCGAAGTTATTCATTTAAGAATTTAAGAAGTTCGAATGTCATTGAAAAAGAATTAAAAGATTATTTAAAAGAATTAGAATATTTAACCTGTAATGATACCATTTACTATTATGATAAAGACAACGATTTTTCAATAATTAATTATTCAGTAAAAAATCATTATTTACATAGTACTGTATCATATGAAATAGTTGACTATGATTATTGTAATTATAAAAAAATATCTGATATTAAAGAAAAATTAGGTGTGTTAAGAAGTATTCATTATTTAAATGATAAAATAAATTTAGAAGAGGATTGGCAATTTAAATTACAAGTAGTCTTTATAGATGGTATTGATGTAGATCCTTTTAGTGCTTCATTAGAAATTAAATATTATGAAAAAAAAGCAAATGAACATAAGAATGCTAAAATTATTGAACTAGAAAAATCAGAAGGTAGTTTTGAATTAATCGATGATATGTTGATATATACTAGAAATAATATTATTTATCAAAAAGAGGATTTAAAAATACCAGAAGTTTCAATCTTTAAAATAAAAACTATTACAAAAGGAGAAAAAAGTAATTTAGTATTAGTTGATAATTATCTTTCAAAATATTATGATGAAGAAATAATTTTGGAATAGGAAGTATATAATACTTTCTTTTTTGTGGTAAAATGTAATTGGTTATAACTACCAAATAATTAGAAAGATTACTATGTTATAATTGGTTATTGGAGGTCTTTTTATGTTTGTAGATACACATTGTCATTTATCGAAAGATGATTATGACATCGATGAATTGATAAATAGATGTAAAAAAAATGGAGTTGATACTCTAATTATTAGTGGTTGTGATAAAAAGGGAATATTAGAAGGACTAGAGATAATCGCAAAATATCCCAATGTCTATATGACAATTGGTTTTCATCCTAGTGAAGTTGATACTACTACTGATGAAGATTTAGTCTGGTTAGAAAAATTAGTTAAAGAAAATAAAAAAATAGTTGGAATAGGAGAAATTGGTCTCGATTATTATTGGGTTAAAGATAATAAAGAAAAGCAAAGACTCTTATTTGAAAAACAATTAAAATTAGCTGAAAAATTAAAGATGCCAATTGTTATTCATTCAAGAGAAGCAACTCAAGAAACTTATGATATTTTAAAAAAATACTCTTTAAGAGGAATAATTCATTGTTATAGTGGTTCCCTTGAAATGGCTAAAGAATATATAAAACTTGGTTATTACATAGGAATAGGTGGTGTCTTAACTTTCAAAAATAGTAAATTAAAAGATGTTGTAAAAGAACTTGATCTTAACAACATAACATTGGAGACTGATAGTCCATATCTTGCTCCAACACCACATCGTGGTGAAAAGAATTCTCCTGAGTACATACCTTTAATAGTAGAAGTGTTAAGCACCCTTAAAAATGTCTCTCAAGAAGAAGTAGGAATTAAGACGACTGAAAATGCATATACTTTGTTTGACTTAAAAAAACATATGTGATATCGTTATATTTAGGAGAATGAGGTAACCATAAATGAAGAAAAAAAATGAAAGAAATCTAGTTTACATATCGCGATTATTAGTAGTAATTATGTTTATAATTGGATTTTTTATGATCATGTCTGACAGCTTTAAAGTTTATACTAACTTGACTTATGACATCAGTAAAAATAGGTCTGTTAAAGCTATTCACTTAGTATCAAAATATGTTGCTGAAGAAACTGAGACAAAAACAGTCAATACTTTCAGTGAATTGTTGCAATATGCTAAGACTAATCCTGTTAAATTTCAGGGAACGATGACAGGTTATGGACCAGATTGTATCGGTTGTAGTGGTTATTTAGCTTGTCCACCAAGGCATAATGCTAAAAATGGTAATATCTATTTCAATGATAATACCTATGGTACGATTAGAATAATAGCTGGTGATAAGAGTATTCCTTGTGGAACAATTGTTAAAGTAGAAGGTTTGCGCAAGTATGATGCTTTCTATGCTATCGTTTTAGATAGAGGTGGAGCTATTAAAGGAACCCTTTTTGATCTATTGTACACATCATCAAGTGAAGCTATTAAATTGGGAAGAGCTAATGCTACATACACAATTGTTAGGTGGGGATGGTAAATGGATTACCAACACAACTTTAAAAAGAAATTTGGTCAAAACTTTCTAAATGATGATAACATTTTAAACAAGATAATAATTGAGTCAAAAATACCTGAAGATACATTAATAATTGAAATAGGTCCAGGTTCAGGTGCTTTGACAAATAAATTAAAAAATTCAGCAGCGAATGTACTAGCTTATGAAATTGATACTGATTTAAAAAATATCTTAACAGCTAAATTTCATGATGATAAAAATGTCAAAATAATATGGGATGATTTCTTAAATAGAGACATAGCTAAAGACATAAGTGAATATGATAATAAAAATATCTATGTCATCGCTAATATTCCTTATTATATAACGACACCAATTATTGAAAAAATAATCAATAGTGGTATCGACATTGAAAAAATAGTAATCATGATTCAAAAAGAAGTAGGAGAAAGATTTAGTGCTAAACCAGGCTCAAGAGACTATAGTTCAATAACTGTTTTCTTAAATTATTTCTACGAGATAAAAGAATTGTTCACAGTTAGTAAGAATTGCTTTACTCCAAGACCTAACGTTGATAGTGTCGTTGTATCTTTAGAGAGAAAAAAAGATCAAATTCGTGCCAAAGATGAAGATAAATTTTTTAAATTAGTGCGAGATAGTTTTCAATATAAACGAAAGAACTTACGCAATAATTTAAAAAATTATGATTTAGAAAAAATTGAAGAAGTATTGGTTAGTAAAGGAAAAGATCTTACGACAAGAGCGGAAACTATCGATTTAGAAACATTCATAGAAATAAGTAATAAATTGTTTTAAAGATGAAGAACATATCAATTAAGATATGTTTTTATTATGATAAAACGATTTAAAAGAGATGAGATCTATGATATAATTACATTGATATGTAAAACAATGAGGTGGGATGATATGTTTAAGAGAAAAGATGCTAAAAGATGTAAAGATATTAATGGAATGGGTCAAATTCTTTTAGATTTAAAGCCACATCGTTATCAAGGAGAACTTTATATCAATCAATTAATGGATGGACAGAATTAGTAAAATATATAAAAGAGAAGAAAGAGCAAGGTCAACGATTAACTTATTTTCATGCTTTTTCAACAGTCATTGGTAAAATACTTTATAATCTTCCATTACTAAATAGATTTATAGCTAATAGACATGTTTATGAACACAATGATGTATCGATATCTTTTGTCATGAAGGTTAACTTTGATGATACTTCCAAAGAAATTATGATCGTTATGCCAATCGAAGAAGATGATAACATATTTACGATTGGTAAAAAGATTTCTTCTAAAGTAGACAATATTCGTTCTCAAAAAGACACGGGAACAGGTGCTAATAATGCTATTGAGATTTTGGGTAAATTGCCTAATATTTTGCGAATTCCAATAGTGGGTATCTTTAAATGGTGTGATCGTCATGGAATGTTACCACAATCATTAATTAGTGATAATATATATTATAGTAGTATGCTCGTTTCAGATATTGGAAGTCTTCATTGTGGTGGTATATATCACAATGTAACTGATTTTGGTACTTGTTCAGGAATAATTACTATTGGTGAAATAAAAGAAGAAAAAGTGGGAAAAGAAACTAAATACTATTGTGAATTTGGTATTACGATGGACGAACGAGTTGGTGATGGTTTCTATTACATCAAATCAATTCATTTGATGCAGTACATATTAAATCATCCTGAATTATTAGAAGAAAAAGCTTCTAAAAAAGTACAAATGGATAAATAGATAAATCTATAAGAATTGATAAAAATCAGTTCTTTTTTTGAAATTATATAACTTTATTCTTATTTTGACATTTTTTTACAAACAGATAATTCATGATTATTGAACATCAATCAATGTTAAAATATAATAAAATAAAGAGATTATTTAAGTGTAGAATAGATTGAAAGGAGATATTATGTTATTTCTTATTCCAATTTTTATGATATTTTTTGTCGTAGTTACTTATTCTCAAAGAAATAATGATAAAGGTGTAATATTTTGTTTTTGTATGGCCATATTTGGAGTTTTTTACTTTATTCTTCTCTTATTTGGACTTATGACTTTATTTATGCCTGTATATTTTACAACAGATAATCCTGAACATAGTGAGTTCTTTGATATTTTGGTAACAACTACTTTCATTTTTTCTGTAATTGCTGCTTTCTTACTAACAATCAAAATGTTAAAAGGTAAAAAAACTATCAAAAACAAACAAGAAGAAAATCAAAGTAATGAGAGTGGTGCTAATAACGAAGAAATTGCAGATGTTAAAGATGAAGATGGCAATCGCAAAAGTTGATATAGAAAAGAAAACTTAAGTATTTTAAAAACGATAAAAGCATATAATTTCATGGAGATGATTATATGCTTTTTAATATTGGAGATTTAGTTACGAGAAAATCTCATAATAATGATGTCGTCTTTGAAATAATTAAAATTGAGGATAGAACAGCATATTTAAAGGGGAAAGACATAAGATTATATGCTGATAGTGATGTTGAGGACTTAGTTATTTCTACTAATGAAGATAGTGATTCTGATGATGACGATAGTATTAGTCGTATGAAAGAGAAGATATCACTCGACCGCAGTGAATACTTTTATCTACCTGGTAAAGTATTACATATCGATGGTGACGATGAGTATTTGGAACGTTGCATGAAATTTTACAAAGATTTAAAAATCATGGCCTATGGAATTAAAGTGCGCGAACAAGATGTTGCCTATGACATTGGAAAATATCTCAATCAGTTCAAACCCAATATTTTAGTCATAACTGGTCATGATGCCATGTATAATCGCAATGATAAAGTTACATATAAAAATAGTGATAATTTTATCAAAGCCATTCAAGAAGCTAGAAAATATGAAGAAAATCAAGAACGTCTCATCATCGTTGCCGGGGCGTGTCAGTCTAATTACGAAGAGTTGATAAAGAGTGGTGCCAACTTTGCTAGTAGTCCTAAAAGAGTAAATATTCATGCTCTTGATCCAGCGATTATAGCATCATCTATTGCCTTATCAGATCGCAGTACGCCCATAGATTTGATCGATATCATTGAAAGAACCAAATACAAAGAGGAAGGAGTTGGTGGTATTATTACCAATGGTACTATGTATAAGGGGTATCCTAGATGAATATAGAAAAGGTTAAAAATAAGATTGAAAGTTTAAAGAATCAAAAGTTACATTTCAAAATAAATGGTTCTAGAAATCAAATTGAAGAATTTGATGGTATGATAACTGAATTATATAATTATATCTTCGTAATAGAAACGGATAATATAAAGAAGAGTTTTAGTTATTCTGATGTATTAATTAATAATATTGAGATTCTTTGTTGATATAAAATATGTTGACTTTTATTATGTAAAATAATAAAATTAAAGTATAAAGTGATGATACTTTAAGAGGGAGGATAACAGAATGAAGATTACATCTGTAAACGTACGCAAAATTAATAAAGAAAGTTCTCGTATGAAGGGAATTGCCTCTGTATTAATTGATGATAGTTTTGCTGTACATGATATTAGAATTATTGAAGGAGACAATGGTTTGTTTATCGCAATGCCTAGTAGAAAAACTGCTACTGGGGGATATCGTGACATAGCTCACCCTATCAATCCACAAGTTCGTACAATGTTTGAAGAAGCTATTTTCGATGCCTACGAAAAAGCTGAAGAACCAACAACAGACGACGAAGAAGAATAAGAAAGACCTAATGGTCTTTTTTTGTTATTAAAAAAGTATTCCTGCATATAATTTCTTAGGAGGTAGTATGTATGGAAAATAATATTGAAAGCTATAATCATGCAATAAACTTAGTCGAACGAAAAAACATGTTAGTAACAGGAGTAAAAAAGATTGATAATTTTGATAGTGAAGAATTCTTAATGGATACTGTCATGGGATACTTAGTCGTCAAAGGAAAAGAACTAGAACTGTTAAAACTTGATACCATGCAACAAACAGTATCGATAAAAGGGCAAATCAATAGTATGGCATACATAGAAAATGGTAAAAATAAAGATAAAGATACTAGTATTATAAGTAGATTGTTCAAATAATGACCTTACAAGAACAGCTATTGACCATTATCTCTTCATTTATATTTGGTCTCTTTTTCTATTTAATGATCTATATTAATAGAAAAGTTCTTTTTCAAAAATCCATTATAAAAAAACTTATATCTAATATCTTATTCATAATTGACATGATACTCATATACTTCCTAATTATTAAATATATAAATAATGGTATTTTGACATATTATTCATATATTTTTATATTGATGGGAATATTTTTTCAAAAACATATAATAACTAAAAGAAAGACTTATAAAAAATAAGTTTTTTTTCTTGTTGAATGACATATCTATCTTTTTATAGTATAATAAGTTTGAACATTTTAAGGAGGCAGAAATGGATATAATAAATAAATCTAGTGAAATAATAAATATGATTAAAGAAGCATCATCTATATTTTTAATGGCTCATCGCGATTTAGATTTAGATGCGATCGATAGTTGTATAGGAATGGATTTCTATGTAAAAAGACATCATAAAAATTCCTATATCATAATAGATGATGAACATCAGGAGTTAGGCGTTAAAAAAGTTTTAGATTTAGAAAGAGATAACATTTCTGTAATTAAGAGTAAAAGAGTTAATGAATTAAAAGATGATAATAGTTTATTGATAATACTTGATACTAGCAAAGAGAAATTGACACAGAATTCTGATATCATTAAAGAGTTTAAAAAAGTGTTGAATATCGATCATCATGACAAGACAAAAGAGAGTTTGCGTGCTAAGATACAAATTATTGATGAAGATGCTTCTAGTACTTGTGAAATGATTACTAAGTTTTTGAAAGATGAAGAAGTAAAAATTCCAGCACATTTAGCTACTGTTCTATTATCAGGAATTGTATTAGATACCAATAACTACAAATTGAAGACAACCGCAGATACATTTTATATTTCCTATTATTTGATGTCTTGTGGTGCTAAGATGAACGATATAAATGAATTGCTAAAACAAGATCTTATGGACTATATCAAGCGTCAAAAGATTATATCTTCTGTTAAAGTCATAAATCATATTGCGATTGGTAAAGGAATGCAAAGAAGTGAATATAAGAAAGAAGATATAGCTAAAACGGCTGACAGTTTACTAACATTTAGTAAAATTCGTGCTTCTTTTGTAGTTGCTAATATCTCAAAAGATGTCATAGGTATAAGTGCTAGATCAAATGGCGAAGTAAATGTTGGTAAAGCGCTAGAGTATTTTGGTGGCGGTGGCGATGAATCAGAAGCAGCTGCTCGCATCGAAAACTCTAATGTTAAAAAAGTTATTGAGGAGCTATCAAAATTAATAAAGAGTCTTTAAAGGAGGAATATTCATGAAAGTTATTTTTCTAAAAGATGTTAGAGGGCAAGGTAAAAAAGGTGATATTAAAGAAGTAAAAGATGGTTATGCACAAAACTTTTTAATAGCTAAAGGTTTTGCTGAAAAACTTACTGAAGAGAGCTTTGGAAGATATAAACGCGAAAAGAAGAAAGAAGAAAATCTTGATGAAGAAATGCGTAAAGAAGCTAAAGAATTAGTTGAGAAGTTGAAAAAACTTACTTTAAATTTTAAAGTTAAGACTGGAGCTGGTGACAAAGTTTTTGGAAGTGTCAGTCCTAAACAGATAAGAGATGAGTTAGAGAATAAAGGGTACAAGATTGATAAAAAACAAATTGAATTAGATCATTCTTTATCATCACTTGGTTTTCATGATGTTAAAATTAATTTGTATAAGGACATATACGTTACTATAAAAGTTCAATTAGAGAAGTAGGATGTGAAAAAAATGGCAGTAAAAGAAATACCAAACAATCCAGAGGCTGAACAAGCTGTAATTGGGTCAATGTTTCTAGAAAAAAATGCTTTGCAAAGAGCATGTGAATCATTGACTAAAGATTCATTCTATTATAATAATAATGCCCAAATATTTGAAACGATTAAAGAAATGGTCGAAAAGAAAATACCAATTGATTTTACGACTGTGACTACGGAACTAAAGAATAAAAATGTTTTAAATGAAGTTGGTGGAGTCGAATATTTGACATCGATACTTGATAGCGTCGCAACCGCAGCCAATGTTGATCAGTACATAAAATCAGTTGAAGAATCATCTTTACTTAGAAAGCTCATTGAAGTATCAACAGATATTACGACGACTGCTTACTCACCAGAAAAGAGTATTAATGAAACGATAGATGATGCTGAAAGAAAGATTTTAAGTGTTGTTAAGAATAGAAGAGCATCAGAATTTAGAACGATAAAAGATGTTCTTATTCAAACGCAAAAGAATATTGAAATTTTGTCTAAATCTAAAAATGATGTAACTGGTATTGCGACAGGTTGGTACGATATCGACAAATTGACGACCGGTCTACAGAATAATCAATTGATAATTATTGCTGCTCGTCCTGCTATGGGAAAGACAGCCTTTGCATTAAACTTGGCTACAAATGTAGCTTTGAACTATGACAAACCAGTTGCTTTGTTCAACTTAGAAATGGGTGCCGAACAATTGGCTAACCGTATGTTATCTTCTGTTGGGCAAGTCGAGGGAAATAAGATTGCTACTGGTAAATTGAGTTCTGATGATTGGAATCGCGTCAATGAAGCAATCAGTCAATTATCTGAAGCTAAACTATATATGGATGACACACCAGGAATAACGATTGGTGAAATAAGGAGTAAATGTCGTCGCCTAGCTAGTAGTGATGAAGGATTGGGTCTAGTTATCATCGACTATTTGCAATTGATATCATCATCAACTAACTACGGAAACAACCGTCAACAAGAAGTATCAGATATATCACGTTCATTAAAAATGATGGCAATGGAATTGAATATACCAGTCATTGCCTTAGCTCAATTGTCACGTGCTGTCGATTCTCGTGAAAATAAGCGACCAATCATAAGTGATTTACGTGAGTCTGGTTCAATTGAACAAGATGCCGACATTGTTGCTTTCTTATATCGTGATGATTATTACAATAAAGATAAAGTAATTGATGGTAATACTAGTCTTAGTGAATTCATTGTTGCTAAGCATCGTAATGGACCAACTGCTACTATCGATTTGTTGTTCAAAAGAGATACGTCGACATTCTTAAGTTATCAGAAAGATTTAAAGGGTGAATAATATGAATGGAAAAACAATATGTTTAACGATATTAGCTTTGGTTTTGAGTTCAGCAGTATTCTTCGTTGGATATAATGAAGTCAAAGTACCAAAGACAGTTTATAAAGTATATTTAGATGGTGAAACGATTGGATTAATCAATTCTAAAGATGAATTAGAGTCCTATATTGACCAAGAACAAGATGAAATCAAAGATAAATATGGTGTTGATAAAGTATATTTACCTAACAACTTAGATATTGAAAAAGAGACAACTTATAGTAATAAGATCAATACTGTTGAAGAGATTTATGAAAAAGTTAAAGATATCGCGCCTTTTACTATTAATGGTTATGAAATAAAGATCAAAGGTGTTGAAGAAGTTTCATCAGATGAATCAATTGAAACGACTAAGACTGTAAAAATATATACATTGGATAAAGATATTTTTACTGAAGCCGTTGAAACGACGATAAAAGCCTTTATTGAAGAAAAGGACTATGATGAATTTAAACAGGGAAATCAAAAAGAAATAGATAATATTGGTCGTAAGATAGAAAACATTTATATTCAAAATAATATAACTATAAAGAAGACTAATATATCAGTAGAAGAACAAATTTTTACAAATTCTGAAGAATTGAGTCAATATCTATTATTTGGAACATTGGATAAGCAAGAGAATTATTCTGTTAAAGCTGGTGAAACAGTTGAAGACATCGCTTTTAATAACAAGATGTCTACTAACGAATTCTTAGTAGCTAATCCTAATATTCCAAGTGCCGATGTTTTATTGACGGCTGGAGAAGTAGTTAACATTGGTGCAATTGATCCAGCATTTAAAGTAATGGAAGAAGAATATGTTGTTGAATATCAAACTATTGACTATGGAACTACTTATGAATATGATGCTTCTCTTCCTAAAGGTACTGAAAGAGTAAAACAAAATGGAGTTGATGGACAAGCTAAAGTATCATATCGTGTTAAAAAAGCTAATGGTGAAATAATAAGTACTGATCCAGAATCGACTGAGACGATTAAATCTGCCCAAAACAGAATTGTTATCAGAGGAACAAAAGTTGTTTCAAGTGTCGGTGTGAGTGTTGGTGGTGTTTGGTTCTGGCCAACAGAAAAGCCTTATACTATAAATAGTCCATACGGATATCGTTGGGGAAAACTTCATGAAGGTACTGATATTGGTGGAAAGAGAAATTCTAACATATATGCTGCTAACAATGGTGTTGTAGCTGAATCTGGTTATAATAAGACTAATGGTAACTATATCTATATCGACCATAAAAATGGTTATTACACTACTTATTCCCATTTGAATGCACGTCTTGTCAAAAAAGGTGATGTCGTTGAAATGGGACAAGTAATTGGTAAAATGGGAATGACTGGTAACGCAACAGGAGTCCATTTGCATTTCAGCCTTTGGCGTGGTTATCCGCATTATGGTGGTAAAAGCTTAAATGCAATGAGGTCATTGAAGTTTAAATAATGAAAGTAAAAATAATATCAAGTGGCTCAAAGGCCAATTGTACACTAGTCAGCTGTGGTGAAGTCAACATCTTAATCGATGCTGGACCAACTGCAGCTTTCATTACATCAGAACTAGAAAAAGAAAACATTTCTAAGAATGATATCGATGTAATCATAATAACTCATACCCATAGTGACCATATAAAAGGATTGAAAAGTTTTATAAAAAATACCAATATAAAAGTTTGTATAACCGAAGATATATTACGTGAAATTATGAAAATAGTACCTGCAAGTCAAATAAAATTGATTGATGATAAATTTAAAATTAATGATGTGAACATTGAGATGTTGATGATGTCTCATGATGTTCCTTGTCATGGAATGGTTATCGAATACCACAACAAAGAACTAGTCTATATCACTGATACTGGTTATGTTAATAAAAAATATCTTCCTAAAATAACTGATAAAGATTTATACATAATGGAGTCCAATTACAATGAAAAAATGTTAATGGAGGGAAGTTATCCATATCAAACTAAACAGCGAATTTTAAGTGATAGTGGACACATGTCTAATCGTTACGCTGGAGCTCTTTTAGCAAAATGTATTGGACCTAGAACTAAATATGTATATCTTGCTCATATAAGTGAAAATAATAATACTAAAGAATTAGTTTTAGAAGAAGTAAAAGAGGAATTAAAAGATGTTGATTTTAACTTTGATAACTTAGTGTTAACTTATCAAAATCAAGCATGTGAGATGGTAGAAATATGATAAAAGTAATATGTGTAGGAAAGATAAAAGAAAAATACTTTAGAGATGCCATTGAAGAATATCAAAAGCGCATATCTAAATATAGTGATATAGAAATAGTTGAAGTTGCTGATGAAGGATTGATGGATGTCAAAACAACTCTCAAAAAAGAGAGTGAAAAAATATTAAAACAGGTTAATCCTAAAGACTATATAATAACTTTAGAAATAGATGGCAACATCTTATCATCAGAAGAGTTAGCAAACAAAATTAATACGATCTATAATACCAATAGTAATATAACTTTCATAATTGGTGGCAGTTATGGTTTAGATGATGAAGTTAAAAGAATCGCTAATTATCATTTATCTTTTTCTAAGTTGACTTTTCCTCATCAACTGTTCAGAATTATTCTTCTTGAACAGATATATCGTGCCTACAAAATAAACAATAATGAGTCTTATCACAAGGGTTCAATGTCAAGTAGTGTTGGTGGAACCAAAAACTAATGATAAATGAACTGTGTAGAGGACTAAAAATTTAGT
>CANREL010000019.1 GCA_947629655.1 uncultured Bacilli bacterium | reverse complement strand
AGTTTTTATTTTAAAGACTCATCGCTAAAGCTCTACCGAACTCCCAGACTATCTGGGAGTTTTCTTACACAAAAAAAGCAAATGCCGAAGCACTTGCTCTTCATCAATTATTCAATTCCAACAGGTCTATCAATCGTTGTATTGTTGATGTTATGTAATTTCAAATTAAGTCCAAAGTCAGAACTTAAACTATATACATAACCATCTTTTAAACTAACTTTTAATGATATATTGTCACTAAATTTATTACTTACTCCATATACATGACTATAAGCAAGATTAGCATAGTAATTCAAAACAGTTATTGTATAAGTAGTAACATCATTATTAGTCTCTACTTTAGTTACATCAAAAATTACATTTAAGAAATATAATTCAGTTGGTGTAAATGTCGTATGTTTCCTTACATTTTTAACCCAAGTATCACTACCACTATTCTTAGTCCAACTATCTTGCTGGAATTCTAAAGAGACGTAATCGTGATCGATATATTTTCCATCTTCTCCTTTATAATAAGTGACATTACCATCTTTAGTGATTAATGCCGAATTTTGTTGTCTATTATATTGAACAACTTTACCATTTGTTTCATAAGTAGCACTATTGACATTCATCGTTCTTTGATATGCTGACTTAATCTCATCTTTTATTTGAACCTTTTTAGTAGGTGTAAGTTCATCTTTTTTTGGCGCATCAGTTATAGTAACATTTGCCAAGTCTTTAGGTCTTTGAACAGTTGTCTTATTAAAATCACCAGCATGTAACCATAGTGAAACTTCTGATACTCCATCATTCAAAACATCTTTCTTACAATCAAGATTCAATAGAACGATATATCCCTCATGATTTATTGAAACTTCCAATGTAACATCCGTTTTAAACATATTAGGATTACTGAATTGAACATCAGCAGCTTTATTAGCCATGTCCTTATCGATGACAACTTTATAATGTTTAAATGGGCGTGTACTTACTAATGTAGCTGATTTAACATGATTTAGGAAACTAAGAGGTGCCATACCGAAACCAGAATGAATTCTACCTTTATTTATCCATTCCGTAGAACCACTCTCTTTTCTCCACCAATCCTGTTTATAATAACTGCTTAAATCCCAATCTTGTGTATAACGACCAGGCATTCCTTCTAAGTACTCTTCACCTTCATCAGTCACTGTATATTCCCTATTTTGACTCTTGTTATATTTAACACTTATAACACTATATCCCGTTTGTGAAAAACGATAATAAGCACTATCAACATTTTGCGTTCTTCTTGCTGCTTCCTCAAGTACTTCAGCATAATTTTCAGTTTCTTCAACTTTTGGTGCTTCATTTACTTCTGGACTATCTTGTTTTTCTTCTTCAACTGGTGGAACGCTTTCTTCTTTTTCTTCCTCTTCTACTTTAGGTTCTTCAACTACCTCTGGAGTCTCTTGTTTTTCTTCATCTTCTGGTAGAACTACATCTTCATCAGACTCAGAATCACTTACTTCAGGAACTTCATTTTCATCATTCTTCTCTTCTTCCAAAACTATATCTGTAGAAGGTTTATCTTCTGGAACTGTTTGTCCTTCTGATACTACTCCCGTCTCTACTTTTTGACTTTGTTCAATAGTTTCTTCTTTTATTACTGGAACGATATCTCTAACTTTGACAATGACATCAGAATCAGTAATTTTATCATCGTTCATATCAATTCTTGGATATTCTAATTGTGAAACACTCTGACTTGTCTTTTGAATAACTTGTTGATCATTTTTAATTGAAGTTTGTTCCACTGCATAATCCTTTACTTCATGATTTTTAAAAATTTGAGTATTTGGTAAAACCACTCCAGCCACCACTAGAGATGAACTAGATACAAATAAAGCTATAGTTGACTTCTTTAAAATAAAATTCTTTAACATATTATTCATATTCTCACTCCTCTTATAACCACATTGTAACATTCACTATAGATACCAGTCAATTTCGTATTTTATACGAAAATATTATTTCTTTTCTTCTTCTTCATCAACGATATCTAATTTTTTTAAAGTATTTAAAATTTTATTTTGATTTTGAATCAATTTCTCTAAACGATCATACAATAATTCCAAAATCAATTCACTTTTTAAATCCGTATGATAATCATTTTTATTTCTAATAGTATCCTTTTTAGCTTCCCTATTTTGACTCATCATAATTATTGGTGCTTGCAAAGCTGCAAGACAAGATAACAATAAATTCAATAGAATAAATGGATATGGATCAATGGCATTATTAGCAAGAAGAACACCATTTAAAATTATCCAAAACAAGAGAAAAGCCGTAAAACAAATTATGAACGTCCAACTACCTGCGACTGCTGACAACTTATCAGCAACTTTATCACCAAAAGTCATCTTAGCGTCATTTTCTTTATCGACATCAACAGTTATGGGATTATTTAACAATAAATCGATTATCTCTTCTTCATCTTTTTCATCTAGGTTTTGATTTAGTAACATTCTAACTATTTCTTTTTTCTTCTTTTCCATGATGACATCTCCTAACTATTTTTTTAATTCCAATCCATCTTTAAAAGCATTACCAACTCTTTCATTAACCTTATAATATCCGTGCGTATATGGATCAAAAGCAATGGCATCGACAAGTGAAATATCGACATTCTCTCCATTCATGACTTCACTAGATGCACTGACATTGACAACTTTACCAATGACCCCACATCCGTATTTGGCATCTTGATATTCAATGAATTCACATTCCATACATATTGGAAATTCATTGATTATAGGTGCATCAACTACCGAAGAAGCCACCGCTGTCAAACCACTATTCTCAAATTTTTTAGGAGTATTATTACCAGATACAACCCCAAAATAATCAGCTTCTTTAACATGTTTACTATCAGCGATACTGACAGTAAAAGCTTTACGTTTTTTAATATTTTGAACTGTTTTATGTGTCTCGGTCAAATTTAGAGCGACGATATCGCGATCAACCATCGTTCCCCAAGCGGCATTCATAACATCAATTGTTCCATCTTCATTATAAGTAGCTATCATCAAAACTGGCATTGGAAAAATAGCTTCTGTTGTTTTAATATTTTTTCTCATCATAAATTTCTCCCCTCATCGTCAAACTTGTTTCCACAACATTTCATTATTTATAAATTCATAAAAGACTTTATTTTCATCTTTTAAATAAGATAAATATGCTTTAACAGTACTACCAATTAAAACATATTGATTTAAATTCATAGTTAAATTATATTCATCAAAAATACTTTTTAATATCTCTTCAAAAGTTTTTCCCACACACATACTACATATTTTATTAGAAATTTCATCGATTTTATCACGATTTAATTTTATCAAACTTGAAATATCTTCCATCATAGAACAATGTGAAGGAATAAATACTTTTCCTCTTAAACTTTCTAAGTAATCCAACGCATTTAAATATTCTTTAACGTCATAGATAAAGAATAGACTATATTTGGAAATTGTCTCTTCACTAAAAAGGGAATCAGCTAAAAAATAAACATCATCACTAGTCTTAATCCCAATCATATCAAAAAAATGTCCCTTTAAATTGAAATATTCCAATCCTTCAGGAAGATTTCCTTCAATCTCTTTAACACGTGACTCTTTAGCGAGCAAAGATTTATTTTGAAGTTCTTTAAAAGGATGTGCTCCATATAAAAAGGAAGGTTCTAAGATTGGAAAATTTGTCATGCTCTTTTCGATGCCATGAGCAAGTATTTCACATCCCGTTCTATCTTGAATAACTTTATTTCCTCCGATGTGGTCAGCATTGGAATGAGTTGCAATAATACCCTTAACTTTCCATCCCTGTTCATCAATTATTTTTAATATGTTTTTACCAGCATCTTTATCATTACCAGCATCGATTAAATAAACGTTTTCATCATCAAGTTTATATATACCGATATTAGTGGGATTTTTAATATAATAAGTTTTCTCTCCCAATTTGACTAATTCCATCTAATCACTCCCTTTTGAATACATGGACATTAACTTCTAGTTTTGATTAAGTATTTGTTGTCCTTTAATCAAATTATAACTGGCTAAATCACTACCATCTAAGTTTTCTTTATGCATATCAACCGCAGTTATTTGACTATTTTCATATGTCGTATAGTAATATATTCCCTTATCTTGATTACAACAAGAACTATATATCGTTATTTCATATTTATCTTCACCCATGTGAACGCATCCTCTTTGTTGATCAACAGAACCTAAAATGTGAAAAAACTGACTGATACTTTCAGATTCACTTTCTCCTGATAAGGAATTCATCTTAGTAAAAGTAGCTTTGACAAAACGCGATGCTGAAGATAGATCTCCTGGAAGTCCTAAAGCACCCATACCACGACTATAAGTATCAAAGTTTAATTTACTTGAAAAATTATTATTTGGTTGTTCAATTGATAAATGCATATAATTATTTAAATTGAACATATGAATATCAAAAGTAGGATTGTTAGTTAAAACACCAACTGGGTTATCATATACCTTTAATCCATCTTTAACACTTTCAACTGTGATTGAACTATTCTTATCAGCAATGATCCAATGTAGAGGGGAAGCTGGTAAGTTATCACTGAAATCTATTTTCGCAATATTAATTTTTGCTAACAATTCTTTAACTTCTTCTATCGTTGCACATTGTGATAAAACCCAAGGAATGAATTCAAATGGTGCAATATTATCTTTATCACTTACTTCTTCTTTATAATCAGCATTCTTTGGAAAATTAAGTCCAGCCATACCTAGACCTTTCTCATTAATCGCATCATAATATAATGGATAATTATCACTGACAAAAGCCATTCCAATCAATGCATAATGCGTATTCTTTTCTTCTGCTTTACGAAATTTAAAAGGATAATTTCTCGGCGTAATAGTTACCGTTTCTTGATAAGAATATTCTAAATCCAAATTTCTTCCAAAATAATGATCTTTTGTACTATAAGTTACAGCTGTACACATAATATACCTTCTTTCTATCTCACATAAATTAATTATAATATAAAAAAAATGAATAGACCATATTTGATTAATATTTTTCATATCTTTTAATAAAAAAAATACTCAATAAGAGTATCTAATTTCTTTACTATTCACCTAAAAGTATTCCTTATTATAAAACGATCGCAATCATATTATTGCTTCCCTTATTAACTACTTTAGTAAGCGTATTTTGTAATTTGAAACGAATATTATCAGGCATCATATTAATCTTTGATTGAATTCCCTCTTTGACAATGTTGTCTAAACTTCTACCAAATATTTCACTATGCCAAATGTTTTCAGGATCAGTATCGTAATCGCGCATCAAATAATCAATTAATTCTTTGCTTTGAACTTCACTACCAATGATTGGTTCAAAACTGCTTTGAACATCAACTCTAATCATGTGTATAGATGGTGCGATTGCTTTCAATTTAACTCCAAAACGTGATCCTTGTTTAACGACTTCTGGTTTTTCTAACTTCATATCTGATAATGTTGGTGTCGCTACTCCATAACCAGTTTGTTTAACCATTTTTAAAGCATATTTAATTTGGTCATACTCAGTTTTAGCTTCATTAAAATCCTGGAATAAAGAAAGTAATTCAGCTTTATTACTGACATCGATATGAATTATATCAGTAAGAACTTGACTATATAAATCTGGTGGTGCTTCTAATGATACAATTACTTCTCCCGTTGAAGGATCAACATTTGAAAGATATGCCTTTTCAATATTTTCATTATTTAAAAAATGTTTAGTTATATTATCAATATCACGAAGTTTATCCACTTCGACAACACTATCTTTAATACTTTCAATGTAACTATTTTTAATGACATTCTTATTATTTAAAATGGCAATCCATTCTGGCATATTGACCTTAACTTCTAAGATTGGGAACTCATATAGAGCTTCTCTTAAAATGTCATAAATCTCTTTTTCACCAATATTTTCAACACTTACTGGTAGAACGGGAACATTATGTTCTTTGCGTAGAGATTCCGCAAGTCGTTCTGTCTCTGGTAAAGTTGGATGCGTTGAATTAAGAATGACAATAAAAGGTTTACCAATTTCTTTCAATTCTGAAATTACTCTATTTTCAGCTTCTAAATAATCACTTCTAGTAAATTCCCCAATTGAACCATCAGTCGTCACAACAATACCAATCGTTGAATGTTCCTTAATGACTTTCTCCGTTCCCATTTCCGCCGCTTCAATAAATGGTATTTCTCCATCAACCCAAGGACATTTTACCATTCTTGGCCCATTTTCATCTTCTGCTCCTTTACAATTATCAATTAAATAACCGACACAATCAATAAGTCTAATATTACAAGAAAAGTCATCAATATCAATTTTAGCTGCTGTATTAGGAACAAATTTTGGTTCAATCGTCATAATCGTCTTTCCACTAGCACTCTGTGGTAATTCATCTAAAGCTCTTTTTCTTTCATATTCATCTTTAATATTAGGAACGACTAAATTTTCAACGAACTTTTTAATAAACGTACTCTTTCCTGTTCTAACTCCACCTACTACTCCTAAATATATATCCCCTCCTGTTCTCAATGCAATATTTCTAATCAATTCAGTTTTATCCATATTTCACTCTTCTTTCTTTTCTCTCATTTAAGAATATGAATAAAATTACAAAATATAACAAAAAAGAAATAGTTTTCTATTCCTTCATACTTTTTTTCTCAAAATAATTGTTCCTATTAATCCCATAACTCCAATTAATAATGAATTCATACATAGAACTAAATTATCACCAGTACGAGGATTTATTATTTCTTCTTTATAACTGGCTACTAAATCAATATCTTTTTGTAGAGGTACATCTAGTCCAATGACATTACCATTTTCATCTTTAAATTCTACAAAATCAACTTTATTAATAGTTTTATTAATTTCCGATCCATAAACTTTTTCAGCTAATTCTCTTATCGTTATTCCAAATGGTTCTTCATCAAAAGTTCCAATATTTTCAAAAGTTACATTTATGTTTTTAACAACTGATCCATTATAATAACTGTAACCATTTTTAACATACTTTGATATGTCATTGGAATAACTGCCACCAATTATTAATATTTCATCTTCATCATCATTAGACATAATTTCATTACTGTTGAATTCGCCATCTGTAATAATGATTTTTGCATTACCTAATCCCCGATTAGTAATTAGAGTTTCATGTTCAAAATTCCCCATAGATTCAAAATTACCACCATTTATTTCCATATCTTTTTCATTTAGAATAATTGAAGAAGTAGCACCTTGTATAAAATCACCATCATTGATAATTATTTTGCCAGTATTCGTTATTCCCCAAGTTGCATCTTTCGTATTTTCAATTACTCCACCATCAAACGTCAACTCTCCTAGATTATATATCCCCATCCTTTTACTATCATTTACTCTTATTATTCCTGAGTTGATTACTAAAACTCCCGCATTATTTATAACAGGACTTTCACTATCAAAATTATCACTAACCATAATTATTCCATCTTTTTCCATTGAACTATCAACAATCGTCAATTCACCACCATTTTCAATTTTGATAACTGACTCTTCTTCAATTAGATTAGTAAAAGTATATCCATTCAAATCAAGAATTATTTTTTCCCCAGTTTTAACTTCAAAATTTTCACTTGCATCCCCAGTGAGTTTTAAAGTGTAAACGCCATCTTTTTCCGATACGATAACATTACTTTCATCATATTCAATATCATCTTTCGTAATAGCATCCGCTCCACTAAAACTCAAAAGTATTATTCCCAATAATAACCAAATTCTCTTTCTTGCCATATCATCATTTCCTCTTTCATATTTTATACTATGATTAAAGCACATCTAAATAGAAAATTTTGTCAATATATGAAAACAATAAAAAAAGAGCTATTTGCTCTTCTTACCTTTCTTTTTCTCTGTCTCTTGACTTCCCAAATTGATGACCATACTTTTATCAGTCATATCAATTTCCCTATAATCTAATCGCAATATGTACAAGTACAATTCTTTTTTATCTTCGACATAGAACCAACATTCTCTACCTTTAATTCTTTCATATACATTAATTACTAAATCTTTTTCATTACATATATCAACTAAATCACGACAACTGATGACTTCAATTATCTCTTTTCCTTTGAACTTAGGTTCTCCTTCAATCTCTTTTATTAGATAACTATACTTTTTCTTCAACATTTTTAATTTTCGATTATAATCATCTAAATTAGTTAAATTGAATAGAGATATGTAAGACATTATGGCAACTGGTAGTAATGATAAAGTCAACAATCCAGAAAGAACGAATAAATAAGTATTAAATTTTTCATTTACTTCATATTGAGCTAATACCTTTTTATCCAAATTATTACCTTTACTTTTCTTTATAGATACAACTTTATCAGTCATAGGAACAGAAAGAGATAAAACTTGACTATCTTTGATACCATCACTATAATTATTAACTTTTAAATTAGTATTTACTTTGACATCTATCTTTAAATTGACATCATAACCAGTCAAATTATTAAATTCCATAGCTTTTGCATATAGGTGAGAGAAATCGATATTAACAGTGTCATCGATATCTAACTTCATCACATCTTCAGAAGAATCATTTACTTGACTCAATACACTTTCTTCATAATTCCATATTTTCTTACCATTGTTAAATGAAGTTAAATGTAAAACAATTTCATAATCATAATCACTTGAAAAGAAAGAACTACCTACCAAATCATAATCAAATGAAACTTGTAATGTATCAATTAATGAAGTTATATAAGAATTACTCTTATTAGCTTCTTCACTAGTAAAAAATTGATTATCTTTTAAAGTGACAACATAATCGATATTATCCTTTATATTATACGTAATTATCTTATCCGTAGCGGTTGACTTAGTAGTAAAACAATCAACTAAAATCCATATCAAAATAGCTAAAAAACCAGTTGATACAAAAGCTAATAATATTCTACCAAATTTTCTCAATTTAATATTTTTCATAAATCCTCCTATGACAACAATTCATATAACCAAACTGATGGCCATCCCACATATTTTATTCTAAATCTAATTATACCATTAATATCCGATTCATACACTTCCCAATTATCAGGATCATCATTATTATCTCCCTTAGTGAAGAAGACATACGAACCATCACGTTCTTCTATTTTTATAACTCTATGTGTTATATAAGTATTTTCATGGCGATAATGAAGTATATCTCCAACTTTTATATTTTTCTTTTCATCAGCATTTAACTTTTCAATGACGACTGCATCTCCACGAGCAAAGTAATCATACATACTGTCCGACATTATCGCAATTGGTTGATACTTAAACACTCCTATGACGAAAAGGATGAAGAGTAATGCTAAAGCAAAAAATCCCCAAGATGACTTTTCACTTCGCAATTCCCTTTTTCTCGTCCTTCTATCATCTAACATTGTCAAATAATCTATTGATATGACTAAAAACATCAACATCATCAAATATAAGAAATTAGTAACTATCCATTCATGATTCGGTAATATTGGCGAAAACAATGTTATCGCCGTCAACACACCTCGATATAATAAAGTTGCAGTCAAACTGACACGATATGCTAAATATGTAAGCGTAATATTCAAAATTACAATTGGAACAACACTTTCTAAAACATATCTAAACATCATGACTGAACTATCGATATTGACTAGATAATGAAAATCGACATCAATCATTATAAATAATAACGTTATCAAATATAACACATATTTCTTCTTAGTGACTGAAACTAATTTATATCTAATGAATTCTTGAAATATGACTATTGTAAAAAATGAAATAAAATTGCTGATAATTCCCCAAATAGATAATGAATAACTATTCTTAACAAATCCAAAAAACAGTCCTGATAAATAGTAAATTAAACAATATCCAATAACTATGATCAAAACATTTTGTCTTTTCGAATACTTATTTCGATTACGATTGCGAAATCCCGTTGTTAAAAAATGAGTTAGAATAGCAATCAGCAACAAAAATAAAGGATTAATAATCGTTATATAAATTTTATTCAAAGATGTAAACATAATAAAGGTATTAATTAATAAATAAATGATTAATGTCACATAAAGAGGTAATAATCTTTTACTCGTATCACGCATACCTATCATCCCTTATACTATATAATTATACCATATATAAAAAATTAGACAACAAAAAAAGGATTTATAAAATCCTTTAATTACTATTAATTTTGTACATAGTTAAGAACGGTTGTCAAACTTGCACTTGTATTTGTAATTGCTTTAGCATTTGGATCACATTGTACTGTTACTGTAAATGTAGTTGAATCTCCAGCTGCTAATACGCTTTGTGAAGCTATTCCTTCATAAGTATAAATTATATATGGATTTTCATCAGTTCCTGCTTCTGGAGTTGTCGTTGAAGTAATAGAATCCAATTTGGCATCAAGCGCACCTTTGTTTTCAACAGTTACTGTATAAGTAACACTATCTCCAGGTTGATATAGAGATGTTGCAAAAGACGCCGTCGTTAAATTTGAATTAGCTGACTCACTAGTACCTTGACCTTGAGTAGCTGTTGCTTCAATACCAGTTATTTGTACATCCCATTGTCCTTTTGTTTTAGCTGTACCACTAACCTCTAATCTCTGTGAAAGCATTGCGTATGCTACTGCCATTACACAAAGTGAAAAAACCATTGCTACAATTAATATATCTTTCTTTTTTCTAGTATCCATATCTCTTATCCTCCTATAATACATTTTAATATAGAAGGAAAGCTTTGTCAAATAAATAAAGTGATTTCTATATCATTTTATCAAGGTCTTTTGGAACATTGTCATTTAGAATGGCATTTACTATTTTATCCGTTTTTTCTTTACTGACCTCACGTCCAGCAACTTGTCCTATCTCCTTGACCAAATTTCTCAAAGTTTGTTCATCTTTCATATCAGATTGTTGTAATTTCGAAGCAATTGCTAAAATTGTCTCTTTATTCACATTAGTTTTTTTCTCTATTTTATTGAAAAAAGCATCTCCAAACATAAAAAACCTCCTACATAATTATATGTAAGAGTTTTTATTTGGTTAATTATTGTTCCCCACGATTCTTAAATTGTAAAACGATTGGTGTTCCCTCAAAATCAAAATTCTCACGGATTTTATTCTCTAAATATCTCTCATATGAGAAATGGACTAATCCCTTATTATTGACATGAAATGTAAACTTAGGTGGTTGCGTACCAGATTGATTAGCAAAATATATCTTGAGTCTCTTTCCTTTATATGAAGGAGGAATGTTTAACTGATAAGCATCATTTATGACTTCATTTAAAACACTAGTCTTAATTTCACGCTTAATATTTTCACCAACTTTGATAATTTCTGGCATTAGAGTATGAATTCTTCGCTTAGTTAAAGCACTACAGAACACTACTGGTACATAAGTTAAAAATTGGAATTCAGCACGTACTTTTTTCAAATACTCTTTTATATCTGGATTTTCAACTTTATCCCATTTATTGACAACGATTATTAATCCTTTACCCTTTTCAATGACATATCCTGCAATATGTTTATCGTGTTCAATTATCCCTTCTTCAGCATTGATTACCAATATGCAAACATCACTTCGATCAATAGCTTTCATACTTCTTAGAAGGCTATACTTTTCTACACTTTCATATACCTTACCCTTCTTGCGCATACCAGCTGTATCGATGACGACATATTCTTCATTTTGATATTTTAAAACGGTATCAATAGCATCTCTCGTCGTTCCTGCTACATCACTGACGATGACGCGATCTTCATTCAAAAGAGCATTTATCAAGCTACTCTTACCAACATTAGGGCGTCCTACTACTGAAAACTTTAAACGACGATCTTCACGTTGTTCTTTTTTATCAAAATTTTTCACAATTTCTTCCATCAACTCATAGAAACCACTACCCTGTTCACCACTCACTGGTACGTAAGTATCAAATCCCAATTCATAGAAATCATATAAATGTTTTTGATAAGCTTTAGCATCTATCTTATTTATGACGACAATGACACGTTTATTACTCTTTCTAATTATGTCTCTAACTAATAAATCATTACTAGTCAATCCCTCTTTACCATCGACGACAAATAAAACGACATCACTTTCATCAATCGCAATTTCCGCTTGCATCTTAATCTTATCATTAAATTGTTGTCTAGCTTCATCGATTCCACCAGTATCGATAACATTAAAATGATAATCACCAAAACTTGCTTCACTATATATTCGATCTCTCGTAACTCCTGGAGTATCTTCGATAATCGAAACACGACTTCCAACTATTTTATTAAAGATCGTACTCTTGCCAACATTAGGTCTTCCAACTAAGGCAACTACTGGTAATTTCATATTATCACCTCACTAAATCTATTATAATAATTCACATTTTTACATTCAATAAATATGTAAAAAATAGGTAAAATGAATGTAAATTATTTTAATAAATTTGCCTATTTTTGTCAAATATAAAGAGTTTTCAAATCAAGATTTTTATACTCAATATCACAAAATTCTAATAAATCGAATAAGTTTTCAACAGAATCTGTTGATACATAATAATAATCATTATCATAATAGATGGGATGATAATTAATTATCTTAGATACATCTTTAGTTTTCAAATAAAAATTATCAATGATTAAAGATACCTTTGTATCTATTTTTTTACCATAACTAATATATTCATCTTTTTTACTTATTTCAATATATGCCCCTATCTTTTTATCAATATGTATATCGACTTGAAAGAAACCAAATAAATCTATTTCATAAATATCACTAATCGCTAAAAAGACTCTTTTCAAAAATTCGGAAACATTTTCTTCTGATAGATCATCATCTAAATAACCAATATCATTAGTAAAAAACAAATAATAATCATCAACTATTTCTAACTTCATAAATTCACCTATAAATATAATATGAAATCAAAAATAAAAAGAGATTAAATAACCTCAACAGATAAATTATCCAATTTAGTTAAAATCTCTTCTCTACCCAATTTACTGATACTTGAAAATAAAACGACATCATCACCAACGACTAAATTCAAAGTATCTGTCAATTGTTTATAATTCTTATCTTTTTTACTAGCTCCAACTTTATCAGCTTTAGTAGCAACTATCGTAACTGGAATATTGTAATACTTTAAATAATTATACATCAACAAATCATCTTCAGTAGGTTTGTGACGGAAATCAATGAGTAAGAAAACTCTTCGCAGTTCATGTCTACTCTTGATATATTCTTCAATCATTAAACCGAATTTCTTCTGTTGGTCTTTATTGACAGCAGCATATCCATAACCGGGTACATCGACTAAATATAAACTATCATTAACGAGATAAAAATTTAAAGTTTGTGTCTTCCCAGGTCGTGAAGAAGTACGCGCTATATTCTTGCGATTGACTAAAGCATTGACAAAACTGCTCTTACCGACATTACTTCTACCAACCATCAAAAATTCAGGTAGACCATCATCTGGATATTGGCTCTGTCTGACAGCCATGACATCCAATTCAACACTATTAATTTTCATAGTTACACCTCGATATTCATTTTATTATATTCAAGACAAACGTTTTCTAATTCACCCAGTAATTTTTCAACATCTTCCATATTGGCCACTCTAGCGCCAGCCGCATATTTGTGACCACCACCATTATACTTTTCAGCAATCGTATTGATGATTGGACCACGCGATCTTATATTAAATTTATAAAGACCATTTTTGACATCCTCAGAAATCATGACCCAAACCAATACTTCTGAAATGCTATTTAAATTATTGACCAAATTTCCAGCCGAACCAGAATCAACTCCAAGTTCATTAATGATATCATTTGTTATCATTATATGCGCTAAACCATTTTGGGAAACGACCATATTTTGTTCAATGTAACCTTGAAGACGAATCTCCCTAAGTGGACGCAAAAAGATATTTTCATATAATTTTGATATGTCCATAGGATAATTTTTGAGTAATCTAGACACTAACAAAAATGTTCTAGAAGTTGTGGAAAACAAAAATCTATTCGTATCAGAAACAATACCCATAAATAGTATTTCAGCTATTTCACCATTCATTGACAAACCGACATTATTGATAAAATCTAAAATTATTTCAGAAGCTGATGATGCCTTATCATCAATATATTCCATATCACAAAATTTCTCTATCCATGGATGATGATCAATTTTAATAGTTTTCGTAAATTTGGACATATCTGGCAAATCTACTCTTTTTTTATCAGGAGTATCAACAACTACCAAAAGTCCTCCCAATTCTTCTGGCATCTTATCTAATTTTGGAAAATAATTGAATTTAGAACTACTATTTCCAACCGCATAAACCCTCTTATTTGGAAAAGTTAATTTGATTGCTTCTCTCAAAGCTATTTGACTAGCATAAGCATCTGGATCAACACCAATATGCCTAGCAATTACAATTTTGTCATATTTCTTTATTTCTTGAAGAATATCACTATAATTGCACATCAGTTAGTCCTTTATTTTATTAAAGCTAAAGTATCCATAGCAATCATCAACTCTTCATCAGTAGGTACAAGATATACTAAACTGCTTGAATCTTTACTACTGATACATTTAACTTCTCCTCTAACATTGTTAGCTTCAATGTCCATCTTTATTCCTAAAGGAGCTAATTTTTCTATGATTTCAAGTCTAGTTTGAACACTGTTTTCACCAATACCGGCTGTGAAAGTTATGACGTCAACTCCCCCTAATTCAACATAATATTGAGATATGTACTTAACAACAGAATTGACAAACATCTTTTGGGCAAGTGATGCTTTTTCATTTCCCTCTTTAATAGCGTTTTCAATATCGCGAGAATCACTACTTATCTCACTTACACCAAGTAATCCAGACTTCTTGTTCAACGCATTGACAACTTCACCAGCACTCAATCCCTCTTTTTCCATGACAAATGGAATTATTGAAGGATCAACATCACCACTACGAGTTCCCATGACAATACCAGCAAGTGGTGTAAATCCCATTGTCGTATCAACACATTTACCATTCTTGATAGCTGCTATACTTCCACCTTGTCCCAAATGACAAGAAATGATTCTTAAATCGTCTCTTCCTAATACCTCACTAATCTTTTTAGTGATATATCTATGACTAGTTCCGTGGAATCCATATTTTCTAACTCCATATTTCTCATACCAAGAATAAGGAACAGCATATAAATAATTTTCTTTTGGCATCGTTTGATGAAAAGCCGTATCAAAAACTACTACCATTGGCGTATTTGGTAAAACTTCTTTAAAAGCTTTTATTCCAATTACGTGAGCTGGATTATGTAATGGAGCTAAATCAGATAATTTGACAATGTCATCAATAACTTTATCAGTTACGACAACAGATTCAGTATAATTTGCTCCACCATGAACTACTCGATGACCTATACCATCTATCTCTTCTAAACTATTAATAATTTTTAATTCAATCAATTTATCTAAAAGAATCTTAACAGCATCAGAATGATCTTTCAATTGTACTTCTTGTTTAATTTTAAATTCACTATTCTTAATCGTATAACAAGAACCATCAATTCCAATTCTTTCAAATAAACCAGATACTAACACTTCATTTGTATTCATATCAAATAAACTAAATTTTAGCGAGCTACTTCCCGCATTAATTGACATAATTTTCATAATATCCCTCTTTCTAACATCAATATTATACTATATAACTATCCATTTTAAAAGAAAAGAATGAACTAATTCATCCTATTTCTTATAATGATAGATGCTATAAGCTGCTAAAGTTTTATCACGATTATATTTAGATTCCCCATTAAAAGCAAACTCAAAAGTAAAGCGAACATATTCATCTAAATTAGAAATGCTACCATTACTATATTTATATCTTCCTAGACTCAATAATTTCCAATCATCCCCATCTGGATAATAAACAAATACTAAATAAGCATTTTTGACATCATTACGATCAATTTCATCAGTTGGATAATTGACAATTTCAACATCCCCATTTTTATATTCAATATTCCAATAAGCCTCTTGTTCATCTATTCCATAATACGCTAAAACTTTTTTATAGTAGTCTCCTATTGAAACATCAACACCAGTTTTTAAAATCATATCATAATCATCAATTTTCTCATATTCCGTCCCCTTTACTGATAAAAGTGATGAAGAAGGTTTCTCCTCCCAATTACTACCTGTATAAATGCAATTGTCACACACAGTCACATCATTTACAGAACTTTCTAGATGTAAAAGTTCTTCTTTCGTAAGATTCTCATTAAACTCATATTTAGAACTATTATTTGAGAAAAAGATATTGAAACTAAAAACAAAAATAAATAAACAAATTACTAGTATTGCAAACATAAAATTTTTCTTCATGATACTCACCACTTAAATTATACCAAAAAAGAGCCTGAGCTCTCATCTTATTAAAAATATTTGTAATTAATCTTTTTCTATTAAAAACTTTACTAGATCATTAACATCTCTATCTTTATAAATAATGTCATATATCAAATCGATAATTGGCATATCTACCTTGCGATCACGCAATAGCTTATAAATTGATTTCAAAGTATATAAACCTTCTATTGTCGTATTGTTCATATAGTCATCTAATTCGCCCTTAGGAGCATTTGAACCGATTAAATATCCAAGTCTAAAGTTCCTACTCTTAGAACTAGTTGCTGTTAAAAGCAAATCACCAAATCCAGCAAAAGAAAGTATCGTATTTCTATTTCCTCCTAAAGCATGAATTAAATTCTTTATATCATTTAATGACTCAGTTATAAACATAGCTTGTGTTGATTCAGGGAAACCCATCCCATCAAGAATACCAGCTGCTATTGCAATAACATTCTTAATTGAACCACAAAGTTCTACTCCTACAATATCATCGGTCGTTCTAAGTTTTAAATAATCATTTTGTAAAGTCTTTTTAATCAATTCTTCGGTCTCTTTATTAGAAGTTGCAAGTGCAAGTCCTATTGGACAAAGACTAGCAATGTCAACAGCAAAAGAAGGCCCTGATATGACCGCAATATTATCACTAGAGATATATCTAGTCAATATGTCATATACAAAAGAACAAGTTCCCTGTTCTATTCCCTTCGATGCAATACAAATGTGTTGTTCTTTAGTAATGCAATACTTTAACTCACTACTGACACTATCAACAAAACCAGCTGGAACTGCTATCACTATTAAATCAGCCTTAGAAACAGCTTCTTTCATATCAGTTGTAAAAACTATATCATCTGGTATTTTAACACCAGGTAAAACTCTTGTATTTTCTCTTTTTTCAACCAACATATTCTTCTCTTCATCAAACTTAGTCCACATCTTTATGTGACATTTATTACGATGAAACATAAGTGATAAAGCTAAACCATATGCCCCTGTACCTAAAATACTTATATTCATTATTTCACCTCAATATATAACAAACATATCACATTTAAAATAGAAAAGGCAAATAAAAAATAGTAATGCTTAAATATTAATATAAAAGAGATTTAAAAAACTTTAAATCTCTTAACTTTTATACATAACTATTTATTAGTATAATGATAACTTGAACCTAATTGACTCATACCATTTTGTACTAATCTTTTAGTGATTTCTCCACCAACTCTACCATTAGCACGGCTAGTAGCATCTGGTCCTAAGTTTACACCAAATTCATTAGCTATTTCATATTTCATTT
>CANREL010000018.1 GCA_947629655.1 uncultured Bacilli bacterium | reverse complement strand
GCGCTGCAAAGCGTGCAGTTGCAGACAGCCTTATAGGCTTGGGAGAAAATCTACCAGCTAAGCCGGTAGATTTTTATATTTGTTCATTTAGAAAAAATTAATTTCTTAACATACAAGACAATTAGTCATGATATTATTTTAGATAGGATATAAAACATAATGAAAAAATCAATATAATAAACATAGTACTTGATTGCAGTTTTAAATAGAATTTATAAATTTGATACAAAAAACTCATAAAACGAAGTGCTTTATGAGTTAAAATATGACGAATAATGGTCTTTTATTTTATACAAAATGTTTTTACAATATTGTTTTCAATTTCTTTCATTGGAACTTTTTCTTCACTAAATTTCCAATCAATTTCATAATCAGGTAATAACTTAGTTCTTATTGGGTAAATTCTAGGAATCAAGATAACAGCTTCAAAATTATTTAATAATTTTAATTCCTCAACAGAAATTAAAGGTTCTATTCCTCGTTCTGATTGTTGATTACCACATAATTTTGAAATATCTTGTAGTGTTTCAATATCATTTGCTAATAAATATATAATATTTCCAAATACCATCTTTAATATTTCAGTACCTTCAATACCATAGGTATTTCGTAATTCCAATATACTTCTTACATAAATGTTGAACTTTATATTATTACCTCTTGCTAGTGTCAACATGTTATTAAAATCTCTAATTGGAATTAGATTTTCAAAATCATCTAAAATTATGTTTAATTTACGTGTTTTATCATTAACCATAGTTGCCGCCAAATAGCATTCTTCAACGATTAGAGGTATTAATCTTTTTGAAATAGGTTTACTATTACTAATTATAAATACAGCTGTTTTATCTTTTTGAATATTTTCAATATTAAAATTAGTTGAAGATAATAATTTTAATAATGATTCTCTTGAAACAAATGATCTCATGTTTTGAATAAATACAGCTATGATACTTCCTCTTGTCTCATTAGGAGCTAGAACAATATTGGATAAATTGATATAGGTTATAGAAGTTTTATCCATTTTCTTTGTTTCTTCTGTTAATTTATCAAACTCTGATACTAAATTTAATAAACTGCTTACGTTAATTTCCTCTTCTTTTGCATTTTCAAATAAATATAAAGATAAACCTATAAATAGTGAAATAGTTGAATTTACCCAGAATGGATCAATATTTGCTTCATACTTTTCACTACAACAAAAATAGTAACCAATACTTTCTAATAGTTCAATAGTTTTGTCTTTTTCACCTGCTTTATATAATTTATAAGGTAAAGTTAAAGGATTAAAATTATTACCTAAATTTGGATTATCTAAATTAATTACAATCGTATTATAATTTTGTTTCTTTAATTCACCAGATAATAGATCATAAATCTCACCTTTAACATCGTGAATTACAAAAGATTCATTTGCTTCAATAGCGAGTCTTAGTTGTGGTAACATCGTTGCTTGAGTTTTACCACTACCTGTTGAACCGATGACCATTGTGTGAGTTTCGTCATCTTTAATGTATAGATTATTATCATCATACATCATAGGTATTCCTGATTTTTTTATTTCAGAATCATAACTGATTTGGGTTAACTTTGATTTTAATTCATCTTCTGTCGCCCATCTTGAATATGCCATACACATTCCTCCTTTCATGACTTAATTATAATACCCATCTTTAAATAGACTTAAACAAAAATGGCTTTTTATCATAAAAGATGTTATAATTGATGAATAAAGGTGATTCTATGTACTCTAATGATTTGATATGTAACATATTAGAATACTTAAACAATAACATTAATAAAGAGATAACTATTGAAGAATTGAGTTTAATATTTTATTTTAATAAGACCTATATCATGAAAAAATTTAAAAAAGAATTGAATGTTTCAATTCATGAATATATTAATACGATTAGAATATATAATAGTTTAATTCTTTTTAAAGATGATAATTATATCTTGAGTATCGCTATCAAGAATGGTTTTAATTCTTTAGAATACTTCTCTGAAATTTTTAAAAAAATTATGAGTGTTAGTCCTATTATTTATAAAAAGTATTTAAGTTATAAATATGTGACCAATGAAGAACAAGAAAAAATATTAGAAAATTTATCTAGAATTAGTACTATTAAAACTAATGCTTTAAATTATTTGAGTCATCGAAAACCACAATTTAGTAATTACGTTAAAAAATATAAATTATAATATGTTTATTTGATAATATGAGATGTTCTACATTACAAAATTTAACACTTAAAACTTTAATTATTAAATCTATAACTATACTTTGCCCTTTTAATTTGTTAAAATGAATTAGATGATAAGATAGTTAGGAGTGAGATTATGGTATGTCCAAAGTGTGGTAATAACATAGATGATGCTAGTGAAACATGTCCTATTTGTGGTAATGTGATCAATGATAAATCTAAAGAAAACCAACCTGAACAGATTCAAAATGATAATTTGAATAATCAAGAAAATAATAATACATCAAATGATTCCAGTAACAATCAAAAAGATAAAAAGAAATTGTTTATAATGATGGTAATTTTTCTATTACTGCTATTGTTGATAAGTTTCTCAATTATGTATTTTTCTAAAAATAAAGATAATGGTGATAGTAACACTGATGATGAAAATATCAATGAAGAACAAGAAGATGAAGAAACTGTAGATGACTCTAAAGATGATTCTGATGATCAAACCGATTTGTCTGATGAAAAAAACTTCTATAGTATCGAATTAGCAAAAAACAAAGAAGAATTAAAAGTAGATGAACATCTATCTTTAGAATTCATAGGAGAAGCAACTACTGATGTTGAAGATGGTTATAAATATACTTTAAAAATTACTTTGGATGGAAAACCATTAGATTCTGCTACTTTATTTGAAGATAGCACTGATAAAGTAATTTATTCTGCCAATTATGCAGCAAGCTTTTCTGTCACTAAACTAAATGATACCTATGTATTAAATTCAGGTATAGCAAGTCAAAATAATGGTCACTATGTTTCAATCATTAATAATAAAGGTTCAGTAATGAAAAATTTTTATGATGTATCTATGAATATTTCTTCTCAAGAAAATCAAATAGAAATAAGTAAATGCTTAGATTTCTCTGTCGATGGTGTTTGTCCCACTACTACTTATGAAGTAAAAGATGGTGAAGTTATTTATTTGAAAACAACAGATAGTATTACAAGTGCCCAAGCTATTTCTATTTTGAAAAAGATTGATAAGAACAAGTTAGGGATAAAATCTGATATAAACAAGTACAATGTTAAAGTTGTAAAAGAAGATGCTTTTAAAAATTATGATGCTGATCAAGAAGTAAAAAATGATGAAGGATTCTATGATATACAAGTTTCTTTAAATTCCGAAAGTTATGAATATTTAGTAACTAAAGATGGTGTTAGCATTTACAAAGTATTAGGATATGAATACGTTCAAATCGTCTAAATAATAAGTAAAAAAAAGAGGTGCCGTGTTTGGCATCTCTTTTCTCATTTTATAATTTTACATCCACAGTACTCACATACGATCTTTTTATTAGTAGGAGCACCACAATGTGGACAATGAGTTGGTAGATTTTCTATTTTTCTCTTTTTCTCTAATTCTAGTCCTTCTTCAAGTATAGGTTTTACCTGTTGAAAAGAAAATTCTAACATATCTCCTCTTTTAGTTGTTAAATATATTCCTCCTGCTATAAAACAAGCAGCTACAATGATAAATCCTCCAACCATGTAGTATGGAATTATATCAAATTGTTCCGCATCTTTATCAATCCCATTAAATTTCTCAAACTCTTCAACATAGGAACAATAATTAGCGGTCAACGAATCATTACTAAGTCTACAATTTAAATTTAGTGCGGCATCTATCAAAGCCATATCTTTTGAATCTTGATCATTTCCATTGACTAACTTACAGTATTCACTCGTCAATGTATGGTTTTTATATTCTTCAAAAGAACAATATTGAAAATCAGATGTTAAAACTTCAGTAATAATTTTTAAATCGTATTTTTCTCCATCAGTAGGACTTGTAAAAACACTATACGTAATTCCTTTATTTTCAATTTCTTTTTTCTTATCTTCTAGCTTCTTCTTTTCCGTTACTTTTTTTTCATCTAATAGTTTTGCAAGTTCTTCTCTTTTAGCTTCCAAATTAGCTTTTTCACTTTCAAGTTTTTCTTTTATTTCTTGTTTAGATTCTTTTGAATATTTAGAATTTATATCTGCTTGTTTTTTCAAACCCATAGATATTATTGATCCACCTATTATTAGACCTATTATTAGTACCATAATAGATATTTTTTTAATTTTCTTTTTACTCTTGTTGTATTTTTCTTCCTTCAAATCTTTTTCCTTTTCCATACTCCAATTCTCCTCTATGATAATTATATCATACTAGTAAATGAAAATATGAATTATATTTTTAAAAGATGAACTATTATTAAAATTATTATTTTTAATAGTGATATGGTATAATTTTATTGGTATTAGGAGGTAGGAATGAAAGAAAATATTAAAGAGTTCTTGATAGTATTCTTTTTAGGATTCTTTGGCGTTCATAAATTTATTGATAAAAATTATAAAATGGGATTTTTATATTTATTTACTTTTGGTATTTTTGGAATCGGTTGGTTTGTTGATGTCGTCAAAGTACTGATGAAATTTAATTCTGCGGATTTTAAATCTTTAATGGGTTATGATGCTTTAAAATCTATTAATTCTGGTAATTTAGTAGAGATAGATGGTACTAATTTAAACCTTTCTAAAGATGAGAAGTGTTATTATGCTGATAAAGCATATACGTTTAGAGATAAGACAGTTACAACGGGTTATACTAATAGACATGGTGGTTTCAGTATTCGCATTATGAAAGGACTTTCTTATCATACCGGTGGTAGTGGTAGTAAAGCTATTAAACAAAGAGAGCGAACAAAGTATTATGGAACTTTATACATTACGACTAAGCGTGTTATTTATGCATCCACAAAAGATAGTTTTGATAAGCCTCTATCAAAAATAACCTCCGTTCAAGAAGCTAAAGATGGAATAATTATTCAGAGTGGTTCATCGACATATGCAATTGTTACTAAAACACATTCTGAATTTATGAAAGTATTTAATTTGGTGCGCCAAAAAAACGATTGATTTGGGTGATGATATGAATAGATATTATGAGTTGTTTAGAAAAAATTTTCCTTATATAGTTAGAAATGAAGAAGAGGCATTGCGAATAATTAATAATCCTGAGAATCATTTTATTGATGTTGAAGATGATAATGGTTCTTTAATTGCGGCATCAATAATTCATAAAAATACGATCTTGATGTTATGCGTAAATCTTGATTATCAGAATAGGGGAATTGGATCAAAACTATTAGAAGAATCAGAAAAATACATATTGGAAAAAGGTTATGATGAAGTAAGTGTCGGAGTTGGTGATAACTATCTCATGCCTGGAATTCCAATGGCTACGAAACCTTTTGAAGAACAATTGAAAGAAGCTGAAATATATAAAGAAGTCAATAATAATGCCTATGATTTCTTTTTGAAAAGAGGATACTTTCATGCTTGGACCGATGCCAATTGCTTTGACATGCGTGCTGATTTAACGACGGTTAAGTTCCCAAATCCTTCTATTGGGGATGTCATCGATGGTGTTACATATCGCTTTGCGACGCTTGCTGATTTATCTAAAATAATTGCTTGCACTGATGATGCTCATAAAGAATTTAGTCAGTACTACATGAATGAAGACTTATATTTACCTTCTTCAGATCAAAAAGTATTAATAGCTACTATTGGTGATGACGTCTGTGGAACATTAATGATCAGTATTGAAACTGAAGCAAAAGGCTTAGGTAGTGTTGGGTGTACCGCCGTTGCTCATAGATATAGAGGTAAACACATAGCTGTGAATATGGTAGTTCTTGGAACAAAATATTTACAATCATTAGGATTGAAAAAAGGATATTTGGGATATACTTATTCTGGTTTAGATAAGATGTACGGATATGCTGGTTATAAAATTTGTTTGTATTATTGCATGGGACATAAAAAGTTAAAAGAGAAATGATAAATATAGTATAATGGAAATGGTGAGATAATGGAAAATACTAAAAGAGATAATATTGTAATTGATGGGGAAACATTTGAAATAATCGATGAAGAAAAGATTGATGATTACTATGAAAATAGTGGTATCGCTTCATCAATCATTCAAAAGATGAAAAATAATTTACGTAATATGAAAGCAATTTTATACAAGGCACCATCTTTTGTTGAAACAGTAAAAACCATTGTTCCAAAAGATGCCTATGACTTAGTTTTATCAACAGACCAAAAAGAAAAACTAGCTTTAGGAAGCTTACAATTGATGAAGAGTGGTGATGATTTAATCGCTACTTTAATCGATCCTAAAACAAAGAAAATAGTCTCTCATATCAATTTGAAAAAAATAAGAATAAATCCTGAATTCTCTAAAGAGTTGAACAATTATTTACATCAATCTCAATTAATGGAAATCGCAAACAAAATAGAATATGTTCAACTAGCTGTAGAAGAGGTCCGTCAAGGACAAGAAAATGACCGTTTAGCTATTGCTTACAGTTGTAAACAAAAACTACTTCAATCTTTAGCTATTAAGGATAATAATATTAAAACGATAGCTTTAATTAATTTGATATCATCTTCAGAAGATGCTCGTAATGCTTTGATGTTAAGTCAAAGTTCTAACCTTGAAATAATAAAAAAACAACCAGATGATTTTATTGGGCGATTTTTAAATGGTAAAGATGATAAAGAAATAGATAAGAGAATGAATGAGATAAGGGAGAATTTGAATTCAGTTAACATATTATCATTAATAGAGACAGTGGCATATCAAGAGTTGGGTGAAGAAGAATCAGCTAAGATATGTATGGAGTACTATGGCGATTACATAAAGAAAACTTATTTGGATTCACCTAATCTAGTTGCGAGATTGGATAGTATTGATCCTTCGCCAAAACAGTATTGGAGTAAAATGCTTCCAAGTATTTGTGAAAAAGTTAATGCTTTGACTCAAGATAGTGATAAGGATTTATTGGAGGATAAAAAAGATGAGTGAAAAAATTTGTAAAAAGTGTGGTAGACCTTTACCTAAAAATAGTAAAGGCAATAAATGTGAACATTGTAAGATTGTTGATAATAGTAAAATAAAGAAAGCTACGAAAGTATTGGGAACAGTAGTTTTGACAAGTATTGGGGCTTATCTCACATATAAGAAAAATGATGATAAGTTTTAATAGAGGAAGTGATTAGATGAAAATTAATTATTCTGATCAAGAAGTGATTAAAGGAAACAAATCTATATTTTTAGCTGGTCCAACACCACGTGGTCAAGATGTTGTATCATGGCGTAAAGAAGCTTGTGCTATTTTAGAAAAAATGGGTTTTGATGGTGTTGTCTATGTTCCAGAGTATTCTAATTGGAAACCGAAAGATAATTATGTCGATCAAGCGATGTGGGAGCGCAAAGCTTTGACAGCAGCTACAATCATCATTTTTTGGATACCTAGACATATGCCAGATATGCCTGGTTTTACTACTAATGTTGAATTTGGTTATTGGCTACACACAGGAAAAGTTATTTATGGTCGACCAGATGATGCTGAAAAGATAAAATATTTAGATTGGCTTTATGAAGTAGATTACTCTAAAAAGCCATTTAATAGTTTACAAGAACTTTTGAAACAAGCACTAATTGAGTTAAATTAACCATTTTGATGATGACTAATCATCTCAAAACAAATCATAAATGGAGGGATAAATATGCCAGAAAAACGCGTGATTAAATATTATGTTTTGTGCAATCATCTAAAAGATGTCGTAAGAACTGGTTGGAAAGTTTGGAAAGTTAAAAGAGAGCGCCTAGAGAGTGTAGCTGAACACATTTATGGTGTTCAAATGCTAGCTATAGCTATGAAGTCTGAATTCAAGTATGACGTTGACATCATGAAAGTCATCTACATGTTAGCACTTCATGAATTAGAAGAAATATATATAGGTGATTTGACCCAATTTCAAATATCTAAAGAAGAGAAAAAAATAATTGGTTCTAAAGCTGTTGCGAAAGTTTTGAACAATTTACTAGATGGTAAAGAAATAGCTAAAATAATTGATGAATTTGATGAAAAAAAGACAAAAGAAGCTCTTTTTGCCTATTATTGTGACAAATTGGAATGTGACTTACAAGCCAAACTTTATGATGAAGAAAATTGTGTTGATATAAAGGATAATCAAGATAATTCAACATTAGATGATGGTAGAGTTAAAGAGTTGTTAGAAAGTGGTAAGTCATGGTCAGAGATGTGGTTACTATTTGGTCAAAACACATATGATTATGATAAAAATTTCATGGCGGTATCAAATTATGCCATGAATAATGATATTAGGGATAGCGAATGATTTATGACTGAAAATAATGGAAAAATATATCGTTTATACTATTTGAATTATCATCAAATTGGTGAAGAATATGGTCATCATGGTCATGGCTGTATCAATTGGCCTTTAAAAACTTTTATCCTTCCTGACAAAATGAGTGAAAGTGATGGTTTTAAAGTATTGTCATATCTAATTACTTTTATAGAAAACTCACTTGGATTGGAAGAATGTTCTCTACGTGGCTTAGAAATACTTGATGATGTTTTAGACTTTCCAAGATTTGGTTTTGGTCGCCCAGTGAACAAAGTAGATGATGAAGATATAATAAATTTGTATACGATTACTGGAAGAATGAACTTGTTTAAAAGAAGTAGTCATTATAAAAAATACTTTGAGTGGTATCAAGAAAATGTTACTAAAAAAGAAGTTGAAGAGATCTATTCTAAATGTGGAATGGAATTTAAAGACTTAGTACCACTACAGAAAAAAACTGAATCTAGTAAAGAAAAAAAGAAGTTAAAAAGACGAAAAAATAATAAATCGATTGAGAAATAGTTAGTACTATTTCTTTTATTGTTTGATAAATAGTGTTGTGCTATAATAACAACAGGTGATATTATGGGAAAAGTTAGAACGAGATTTGCACCAAGTCCAACAGGATTTATGCATATCGGAAATTTGCGTAGTGCATTATTTGAATATTTAGTAGCGAAATCTAATGGTGGAGATTTCATTTTGCGAATTGAAGATACTGACCAAACTAGATACGTTGAAGGAGCAGTGGAATTCATTTATAACACTTTAAAACTTTGTGATATTCATGTTGATGAAGGACCTCTTGAAGGTGGAGATTATGGTCCTTATACCCAAAGTGAAAGAGTTGATATTTATCGTAAATATGCTGAAGAATTAGTTGAAAAAGGGGAAGCATATTATTGTTTTTGTACGGAAGAAAGACTTGAAAAATTGCGTGAAGAAGCTGATATTAGAAAAGTTGCTTTCATGTATGATGGACATTGTTTAAAACTTTCAAAAGAAGAAATAGAAGAGAAGATTAAAGCTGGAGTTCCTTATGTCATAAGACAAAAAATGCCAAAAGAGGGAACGACGTCTTATGAAGACTTAGTATATGGAAAAATAAGTGTTGATAACAATCTTTTAGAGGATCAAATTCTTTTAAAATCTGATGGTTATCCAACTTATAACTTCGCTAATGTCATTGATGACCACTTGATGGGAATAACTCATGTCGTAAGAGGAAATGAGTACCTTTCTTCAACTCCAAAATATTTATTGTTATATAAAGCTTTCGGTTGGGAGTCTCCTGAATATATTCACTTACCACACATCATTAAAGAAGGTGGAAAAAAGATTTCTAAAAGAGATGGAGATTCAACTTTCATGGATTTATATAATCTTGGATATTTACCAAAAGCTATTATCAATTATTTAGCTTTACTAGGTTGGTCTCCTGAAGATAATCAAGAGATATATTCAATGGATGAATTAATTAAAAAGTTCAATGTTAAAAGAATTAATAATTCTCCAGCTGTTTATGATATAAAGAAACTTAACTGGGTTAATGCCCATTATATTAAAGAATTATCTTTAGATGAATTTAAAAATCTAGTGCTACCATTCTTAGAAAAAGAATATGATTTAGATAAAAAGAGTAATGAATGGTTAGATGAATTGTTAACTATCTATCAAAATCACATTTCTTATGGACAAGAAATAGTTGATGAAGTTCGTCTTTTCTTTAGAGATGATATTGAACTTGACGATGAATGTGTTGAATTCATGACGAGTGAAGGCGTTAATGAAACTGTTACTGAATTTCGAAATCAAATTGAAAAGATGGATGAATGGACAGTTGAAAATATTTCAGAAGCAATTCAAAATACTAAAGAAGTTACTGGTAACAAAGGAAAGATGTTATTCATGCCAATCAGAATTAAAACGACAGGACAAATGCATGGACCAGAACTTCCAAACACAATCCATTTATTAGGGAAAGACTTAGTATTGGATAGATTGAAATAAAGAAGGTGTATTATGAGAATATATAATACTTTGACAAAAAAAGTAGAAGATTTTATTCCTTTTGAAGAAGGAAAAGTTAGGATGTATACATGTGGGCCAACAGTTTATGACTATGCTCATATTGGTAATTTAAGAACTTACATATTTGAAGATATTTTAGAAAAGTCTTTAAAATATTTAGGTTATGATGTGTATCGTGTCATGAATATTACTGATGTTGGACATTTGACTAGTGATGGTGATACTGGTGAAGATAAGATGGCTAAAGGTGCTTTGCGTGAAGGAAAGACAGTTAAAGAAACAGCTGAGTTCTATACTGAAGCATTCTTTAATGATTGTGCTAAATTGAACATTGCTAAACCAGCCGTTGTCGCTCCAGCTAGTGAACACATAGATACTTACATTAAGATGATTAAGAAATTACTAAAAGATGGTTATGCTTATGAATCTAATGGTAATATTTATTTTGATATCAGTAAAGCTAAAGACTATTATCGTCTTTCTGGAAAAAATCCTGAAGATTTATTAATAGGTGCAAGAGAATCAGTTGAAGAGGATAAATTTAAGAGAAATCCTGCGGACTTTGCTCTATGGTTTACTATTTCTAAATTTCAAAATCAAGAGATGAAATGGGACTCTCCTTGGGGTGTCGGATATCCTGGATGGCACATTGAATGTTCTGGAATATCTGGTGAATATTTAGGTGAATATTTGGACATCCACTGTGGTGGAGTTGATAACATTTTCCCACATCATACTAATGAAATTGCCCAAAGTGAAGCATATTTTGGACATAGATGGTGTAATTACTGGATTCATGGTGAACATTTAAATGACGCCACGGGAAAAATGAGTAAATCAAAAGGTGAATTCTTAACTATTTCTCTTTTAGAGAAAAAAGGTTATGATCCTCTAAGTTATCGTTTCTTCTGCTTAAATAGTCATTATCGCAATCAATTAATATTTACTTGGGATGCTTTGGATGGTGCCGAAAACGCTTATAAAAAATTGAAAAACAGAATTAAACAACTAGATCGTACTCCTGATTTAAATGAAAATAAAACTGATGCTTATCAAGTTAAATTTAAAGAAGCAATAAGTAATGATTTAAATACTTCATCGATGATGACTTTAGTTTATGATGTTTTAAAAGATGAAGACTTATCTGATTTCTCTAAATTATATTTAATTGATAGTTTTGATAAAGTTTTATCTTTAAATTTGATTGAAGAAGAAAAAGAAATAGATAATGATTTAGAAAAAGAAATTCAAGAACAAATCGAAAAGAGAAATCAAGCTAAAAAGGATAAGAACTATGAATTAGCTGATCAAATAAGAAATGAACTATTAGAAAAAGGAGTTAAGTTGATCGATTCAAGAGATGGAACAACTTACGAAATAATTTAATATGTTTAATATTGAATGTATCATTTATTCAATAATTGTTTTGTATTCTCTTTTCTATCAATTACGTGTCTTATTCCTATATAAGAGCAATAGTAAAGTCGCAATAAAAGATGGTTCTGGATTGTATGTTTCTAAAGATATTCTTAGTAAAAATAATTTAGCTACACTATATGTTACGAAGATAAAAGGAAAATATAATGATCATTATGATATAGAGAGAAATGTCATAAGATTATCAGAAGATGTCTATGAAAAAGAAAATTTATCTTCTATGATAATGAGTTTTTATCAAGTAATTAAAGCTTTGTCTGTTGATAAGAACAAGCGCAAAGAAGAAAAGATAAAGACCTTTGTATTGGATTGGTCAAACAAAATAGCTTTTGTACTTTTCATCTTGGGAGCAGCATCTAAAGCTATTGATATCATGACTTTATCAATCATCATGTTAGTCGTTGTCTTAGTGATGAAATACAATGAAATATCTAAAAAAAGTGAATATATAGATGATAATTTAAAATATCTAAAGAAAGAATATAAGTTAGATAAAAAACAATCAGAAGAAGTAGAAAAATGTATAAAAGTATTGTTATATAATGAATTGTCATTACACATATTTAATAATAAATATTAGAGTTCAATAAAGTTGAACTCTTTTATTTACATCATATTAACAATAAGTTTACTTTTTTTTACATTTGATATGTTGAGAAAAGATGAGTTTTATAGTATCATTAACTTGAATAGAGGTGGATGAAATGAGTAAATTATGTCCAAATTGTGGTCAAGTAGTCGAGGATAATGTTACAAAATGTCCTTTTTGTGATGCGGAAATACCAGTAGAAAAAGAAGAAAACTCTATTGAAGATATAATAGAAGTTCCAAAAGTAGAGGAAACTCCTGTTGTAGAAAAACCAAAAGAGACCACACCAACCGAAGTAGTTGAAACACCAACAGTTGAAGAAACTCCTGCCATAGAAGAAAGTATAGAAGAGCCAAAAGAAGCAGCACCAACTGAGGTAGTTGAAGCACCAGCTGTTGAAGAAACTCCTGTTGTGGAAGAAAGTACAGAAGAATCAAAAGAAGCAGCACCAACTGAGGTAGTTGAAACACCAACTGTTGAAGAAGTTCCTGTCGTAGAAGAAAAAATAGAAGAACCAAAAGAAACACAACCAACTGAAGTGGTTGAAGCACCAACTGTCGAAGAAGTTCCTGCCGTAGAAGAAAAAATAGAAGAGCCAAAAGAAGCAGCACCAACTGAAGTAGTTGAAACACCAGCTGTTGAAGAAACTCCTGCCTTAGAAGAAAAAATAGAAGAACCAAAAGAAACACAACCAACTGAAGTGGTTGAAGCACCAACTGCCGAAGAAACTCCTGCCTTAGAAGAAAAAATAGAAGAATCAAAAGCAGCACCAACTGAGGTAGTTGAAGCACCAACTGTCGAAGAAGTTCCTACTGTGGAAGAAAGTACAGAAGAGCCAAAAGGAACAGAACCAACGGAAGTAGTTGAAACACCAGCTGTTGAAGAAGCTCCTACTGTGGAAGAAAGTACAGAAGAATCAAAAGAGACTGCACCAACGGAAGTAGTTGAAACACCAACAGTCGAAGAAACTCCTGTCGTAGAAGAAAAAATAGAAGAACCAAAAGAAGCAGCTCCAACTGAAGTGGTTGAAGCACCAACTGTTGAAGAAACTCCTGCTGTGGAAGAAAGTGTAGAAGAATCAAAAGAGACTCCACCAAAGGCTGACTTAACTCCAACTTTACCTGCATCAGCTATGTCTGTTGTTAACTTTAATCAAGATGAACCAAAAGAAAAATCAGAAGCCAATGAAATTTCTGATACTACAGTAACTAATGCTAATGTTCTTGAAGAAGTATCAGCTACGGATTTGGAAACTGTTGAAGTCAATAATACTAATTTGGAAGAAGTATCTATTGAAGCTTCAGAAGATAACTTAGAAGAAGAAAAAGAAACTGTTGAGATACCTGAAATGCCAGAACCTACGATTGGGGAAATCAATCCTGATATTTTGGGTAATGCTTATGATGAAGAAGAAAAACTTAACAATGAAAAGATTGCTGAAAAGAATCGTCGTGAAGAAGAGGCAAGACAACGTGAAGAAGAAGCACGAAAAAATGCTGTCATGGAAAAACCAGACCTTTTGGCAACTACTCCAACTGATGATGAGGTCGAAGGTAGTGGTGTTTCTACAAGTAAGAAGAAGAACCCTAAAAAATTATTGAATATCATCACAGCAGTCGTTGTATTAATAGTTGCCACTGTTGCTATTTGGTACTTTGTCATTAGAGAAGAAGAACCAGATGAAAATAATAACTACATGGCTCCAATTAATACTTGGTATCAAGGATATAAAAGTGGTGATGCTACCAAAATGCTTTCTGCTTGGGTTCCATGTCTAAGTAAATCAGATACCGTTATCGATGAAACTAACGATTTACTTAATAGTGCTACTGGTAAATTAGTTTATTTACAATATCAAGAGGAGCGTTCTGAAGTCGTAAATAGTACTGACCAAGTACCTCTTAATGATCTTTTAAATGGAATTTGTGGAACTGATTCTCCAACGATTCAGGAGTATCGTCATGTCTATATAAAAGCTCAAATATCAAATACTGAAACTAATAAAGTCGATGAAGTTACACCAGAGTTCTATACAGCTAGAATAAATAATAAATGGTATATTTTAGCATTCCAAGAAGAAAAGAGATAACTCTTTTTTTTCTTTGCTATTTATTAGAGTTTATAGTAGACTACTCTTAGGTGATTTTATGGATGTGAATGAAATAAATGTTTTAGTTTTAGCATACTTGGGTGATACCATTTATGAAGACTATATAAGAAAATATTTAATAAATAAAAAAATAGGAAAAGTTAATGACTTACAAAAAGCGGCTTCTAACTATGTCTCTGCTAAAGGACAAGCTATGTATTTAAAAGAAATGCTTGATAGAAATTTTTTTACTGAAGAAGAATTATCAGTGATTCGAAGAGCACGCAATAGTAAGAGTAATTCTCATCCTAAGAATTGTGATATTTTAACTTATAAACATGCTACCGCATTAGAAGCAGTAATCGGTTATTTAGAGTTAAAAGAAAATAGAAATAGAATTGATGAAATAATGAATGATATATTGAGGGATTAATTATGTTGGTATATGGAAGAAATGTTGCTAAAGAAATTTTAAAAAGTGATAAAAAAATAGAAAAGATAATAATTCATGAAGATTTTAATGATAAAGATATTATTTCTCTTATAGAAAATAGAAAAATTACACTTATAACTATGAATAAAAAGGATTTTTCACGATTTGATAAATTTTCTCATCAAGGTATAATCCTATACATAGAGGATTTTAAATATTCAAAATTAGAAGATTTTATGTTTAGAGATAATTCTAAAGTTGTAATACTTGATCATTTGGAAGATCCTCATAATTTAGGTGCTATTATAAGAACTTGTGAAGCTGCCGGAATAGATGGTATCATCATTCCTAAAGATCGAAGTGTATCAGTTAATTCAACTGTTATGAAAACTAGTGCTGGGGCTTTAGAGAATGTCAAAATAGCAATGGTTACCAATTTGAATCAAGCTATTAAAAAATTAAAAGAAAATGGTTTCTGGATTGTTGGAACTGATATGGAAAACAGTGTTGATTATCGTGAAATTGATTACTCTGGAAAGATAGCTTTAGTAATTGGTAGTGAGGGTTTTGGAATGAGTGAGAGCATTAGAAAATCTTGTGATTTTATTGCTAGAATCCCTATGAATGGAAAAATTAATAGCTTGAACGCATCAGTAGCAGCAGGAATAATGATTTATGAGGTGATACGTTCAAATAAATAGGAGGGATATCATTTATAAAGAACTTAATGATTTTGAACTGTTGTACATGATTTCTGAAAAAAATGAAGATGCTTATTCTATTATGATTGATAAATATCAACCACTAATTTCTAAGTATGCTGAGCAATATTATCAAAAATATGATAACCGTGGTATTGAAAAAGAAGAATTGATTCAAGAAGGTATTCTCGGTTTAATAAATGCTATAAATACTTATAAAATTCAAGATAATTGTATTTTTTATACTTTTGCATCATTAGTTATCAAAAGAGAAATGGAACGTTATTTGAAAAAGAATATGCGCAATAAACAATTGATTTTGACAACGGCTACATCTTTTACTGAATCTATTGGTATTGAAGATTTAGTTTTAGAAGATACTTTATACAATATCAGTGATAATGTCGAAACTGCTATTTATGACAATTACTATGAAATGTTATTATATAATTTCAAATATGAGTTATCACCACTACAATCTCAAGTCTATGAACTGCGATTGAATAACTTTTCCAATAAGGAAATATCTATTCTTTTAGATATAAATTATAAATCTGTTGATAACAGTATTCGTCTTGTCAAAGACAAGTTTAAAATTTATATGCAAAGATATGTATAAAAGTGTTATAATTATAATAGGTGATGCTAGATGGAAACATTAGGTCAATATTTTTCATATAATAATGATCCTGAAGTTATAAGAGATAGTTTCATATCTTTGGATAATCAACTAAAGCTCATTCATGAACGTGGATATTCAGTTGAGATAAGTTCTAGTTCCATCGTTTATGAAAATGGTCTTGGTTTTTCAAGATTTTCTAAGGGATTGACTGAAGAAGAGCGAAAAAATAATATTGAAGACTTAGCTAAATTGGCTGTTGGAACTTATTTTTCTACACCAACTGGTTCTTTTTCTGATTATACTCATTTGCCAAACGATTATATAAAAGAAAATTTTGACATCATGGAAACTAGTATTTTAAAAGCATCACGTGATGACAATTATTATCGTGATGTTCTCGTCAATGGAAAAACGGAATATTACAATGATTATTTAAAAAGAATAAGTGATAAGAAAGTTGGAAGAGAAAATTCAAATAGTCGTGTTTTAACTTATTCAACTCCTGAGGGTAGGGCTATGAGTAATAAAGAAGAATCAGCTTTTCTAGATTTAGCTTTCTATCCAATAATTGGAACGTTATTTGCAATTGTTACATATGCTATTTATATTTTAGTAAAATAAAATATAAATTTTTTTTATATCTGAAAACAAATATAGTATAATTATATTGGTGGTGTTTATATGCATAAAAAAGTAGTAGTATTTGGTGGAGGAACAGGAATTTCTTATTTACTTAGAGGTTTAAAAGATTTCCCTGTTGATATAACAGCTATCATTACCGTAGCTGATAATGGAAGATCAACTGGTCGTTTGCGCAATGAATTCAATATTCCAGCCGTTGGTGACATTAGAAAAGTTATAACTAATTTGTCAGAGGTAAGACCAGAGATAAAAGAACTTATGAATTATCGTTTTTCTACTTATAGTGATTTTGATGGTCACGCTTTAGGAAATTTGATATTGGTAGGAATGCACGATATAACGGGAAGTTTAAAAGATTCTATCGCTTGTTTGAGTGAATTATTAGACGTTAGACATAAAGTTTATCCCGTTTCTGAAGATCGATTGACTTTAATGGCTGAGACAGAGAGTGGTAAAATCATTGAAGGTGAAGAGGAAATTACCGATAATCGTGAACGAAAAAAGAGAATTTTCTACAAAGAAGAACCGACGATAACTCCTGAAGCTATCGATGCTGTTTTAGAAGCTGATTTAATCATTTTCAGTATGGGAAGTTTATATACTAGTGTCCTTCCAACTATAATTGGTAAGGAAATGCAACAAGCAATCAAGAAATCTAAAGCAAAATTGATGTACATCTGTAATGCCATGACTCAACCTGGTGAAACTGATAATTTTGGCGTAGGTGATCATGTCGAAGTATTAAACAAATATTTGACTGGTCGTAAAGTAGATGTCGTCATTGCAACAAATACAGAAATTGATCAAGAAATGATTGATAAATATCATCGTAAAGAGGAAAAAGACAAAGTAATTATCGATTATGAAAAACTCGACAAAATAGGAGTAGAAGTAATAGAGAGTGACTTATTGATACTTGATGAAGATGGAACGTTGAAACATGACAGTTTACTTCTAAGTACGATTGTTTTCTCTTATTTGATGAGGATATGATATGTCTTTTGCAACTGATGTAAAAAATGAAATAAGTGATTTGCGATTATCAAAGACTGAAAATATTGCCGAGTTATCAGCTTTCATTAGAAATAATGGTCACTTCAGCAATGATGAGATAATGCTATACACTGAAAATATGATGATTGCTAAAAGAGTTTATGCTCTTGTCAAGAACCTTTATGATGTCCATAGTTTGATGACTACTAGACAAAATGTAGCTTTTAACAAAAATAATGTTTATTATATTGAAATAAAAGATAAAGTTGATTTGATCTTACACGATTTATCTGTCATGGATGAAGATGGCAAGATGTTAGATAGTCCTAAAGAATATATCGTCGCTGAAGAAGAAGAGATGAAAGCATATATTCGTGGTACTTTCTTAGCTAAGGGAAGTATTAATGATCCCAAGACTTCGCAATATCATCTTGAATTCTTATTTGATAAGAAATATGAATCAGTCTTTTTACAGAGATTATTAAATCATTTCAATTTGAATAGTAAAATTATTTTAAGAGATACTAAGTACATGGTTTATATAAAAGAAGCTGAAAAAATTGCAGATTTTTTAAAACTTATAAAGGCTTTTAGATCAGTCCTATATTATGAAGATGTAAGAGTTCTTCGCGAACAGAAAAATATTACTAATCGTCTCAATAATTGTGAACAAGCTAATACTGAGAAGATTATCAATACTTGTAATAGTCAATTGAAAGATATTGAAAAGATTGAGAAAAATATTGGTTTAGACATATTGGATGATAAACTTAAATTAGTTGCTGAGTATCGTCAAAAATATCCTGAGTCTTCACTATTGGAATTGAGTGAAATAATATCTTTGGAAACGGATACCCCAATTACAAAATCAGGTTTAAATCATCGTTTTCGTAAGATAAAAGAAATAGCTGATAGATTAGATAAAAATAAAGGTTCAATGTCAAGTAGTGTTGGTGGAACCAAAAACTAATGATAAATGAACTGTGTAGAGGACTAAAAATTTAG
>CANREL010000017.1 GCA_947629655.1 uncultured Bacilli bacterium | reverse complement strand
TATTATCGTAAAAGAGGATATGATGATAAGTGGATTGAAACTAGATTAAAAGGAATTTTAAACAGAAAAAAGTTAACTGATGTTTGGAAAGAAGGAGGAATAACTGAAAATAATGAATATGCTATCTTAACCAATGAAATTTATAAAGAATGGTCTGGAATGAAAGCAAGTGAATATAAAGCTTTTAAATCTCTTCGCAAAGAATCTCTAAGAGATAATATGACAGACGTAGAAGTTCTTTTAACAGATTTAGGAGAAATAGCAACAAGAGAACTTGCCAAAGAGTATAAGCCTTATGGTTTAAATCAAAATAAGGAAATTGCAAAACGAGGTGGAAGAATTGCTAAAAATACTCGAAATAATTTAGAGAATGAACTTCGTAAATCAGTAATTAGTAATAAAAATAATCTTAATTATCAATATTTAGATGAGAAAGAAAAATTAGAAAATAAAAAATAGCTTTGATAAAATACTAGCTTCTTATTAAAAGTAAGATCAATACAAAAACTATTCTCAGAGAATGTTATAGTTGTACCATTATGGATAGTTAGAAAATAATACAAACTACATTTACATGAACAACTCTATATGCGGTTTGTTTTTTTCATGGTATAATAATTAATAGGAAAAATAGTAATTTGTAAAACTGGGGAGAAATATGAAAAAAAGTCTAAAAATAACTTTAATTGTTTTAGGAATATTGCTAGGAATTATTATACTTGATACTTTGCAAGCTAAAGTCTTTGATAATAGTCCCATAATAAAATTAAGAGAAACATATTATGGTGGAGAAATTTATTATATAGATAAAGGGTTATTAGTAAATCATTATCATTGTAATAATAATGAAAAAGTTACTACTTGGAAAGGAACAAAATTCACTTGTCCTATTTGTGATGAAAATTGTGTAACAGATACTGATGATAAACAACAATCAAATGATAAATTTAGTCTTGTCTTTTATCAAAAAACATCTATAAAACCAAAACAAAAAGAATTAATTATAAGAAAAAATGAAATTAAAGGTGTAGATTATAATGTATATGCTTTTGAAGGACATGTTGCAATAAACTTAAATAGTGACAGATCAGAATTAACTAAGAATAGTCTTTCGCTAAGAGATGCCTTATTAAAAAATAAAATAACTATGAAAAAAATTCTCGACAAAGCCAATGAAGATTTAAATAAAAACATCATAAAAGGAGATATCTATAAAGATGGAGGAAGTGTTATATATAAGTATGGTAATTATACAATTATTAAATGTAATACTTTAGATGGAAATAGAGATGTGTATATTGGTAATAAAGATATGGGAATAAATGATTTAGATCTTTAAAATATTATAAAAAATAAAAAGTAGGTTAAATTATGTTAAACTAGTTCAATAATATATTTGATACATATAGTGCTAAGCACATAAATCTGATTACAAAAATGTATTTAGAAATGTGATAGTTCTATATGTTTTTTGTTGCTAAAAAAAAGAAAAACATCTTGCTCTACTTAAAAAATTAAAAATAATGTTAACAACAATGTCGAATTATGTTACAATTTACTTGACAATAGGAGAATTGGTGGAGATATAGTATGAAGTTAAAAAGAACGAAATTGAAGAAAAAATTTAGAAAGCAAATTGTTGCCGTATTAATGCTTGCTATATTATTAGTTAGTGTGGGGGGGGGTCACTTACTAATTTTTTAATAGCATTAAAACAGAATGCTAATGCTGCTAATAATATATATAGAATAAAATCAGATCCAAATACAATGGATTCATATCAAAATCTTTTACTTAGTGATGAAAATGGCTCTAGATATGCAGGACGTATTTGGTCAGATAAAACAGTTTTAACTGAAGATTTAAAGTTAGATGTTCCAACTGATGGAATCAATAGTTTAGTTACTAAAAAAAGTGATTTTTTACATGTTTTTTCGGCTTTGGGTAGTAGCTTAAAGATTACTCAACCATCGCAATTAGACGTTATGTTTTTAATAGATATTTCTGGCTCTATGGGAAAAATTGGAGATGGATATGCTACTAGTTCAAATTTTAAAGATTCTCCTATGTATAAAACGATAAAAAGTGTTAATGAGACAATTGACACATTATTAAGTGCAAATCCAAACTCTCGTTTTGGTATTGTAGTTTATGGTGCTACTGCACAAGTATTGGTTCCGTTGGGGCACTATACAAAAATTGGAGAAAATCCTTTTTTGAAAGTAGAATATCTTAATCAATATGGTGGTCAAAATCCTCAGGGTGTACATTTTACATTGACTGCTTCTTACAAAGATGATAAAAACAGTGAAAAAGAATATTATGTTGATAATGCTGGTGAAAATAGCAATGAGCTTCATGGAACAACTGGTAGTGGTAATCGAAATTATGAAGGTACAGGAGGGCAAACTACTGGTTCTGGAACAAAAGAAAATCCATATCACGTAGGACACATTACTAATCAACAAGCAGGTTTAGCTGCAGCAATGGATCAGTTTATTACAGGTAATAGCGAAACAACATGGAAAGCAACTGACGGAAAGACATATTCACGTATTCCTGCATTAATTCATCTATCTGATGGACAAGCTACTGATCTTGCTTGGATTCAAGATAAAGCTGATTCTGATTCGGAACAATTATGGAAAAAATCTATTAACACTTGGAATAATGTTAATTGGAACTTTGATTTAGCGTATAATAGTACCAATAATGCAGCACCATCCAATCAAAATCATTATAATGCTAGCCAACTTTCAGGCCTTGGTAATGCTTCTCCACTTATATTTCAAACTTTGATGACTGCTTCTTATTATAAATCTGCAGTTGATGCTTATTATGCAAACAGTGGCTATACCGATATGTCGGGTAGTACTCCAACTTTAAATTGCTATTCAATTTATGCTAGTGATTCATCAGGATATACAGAAATGGAAGACACTCAAGTAAAAGGAACTATTAATGCCATATTAAACCCAACTGTGTATTTTAAAGACTTGCCAGGATATGATGATGTGGAAAGTAGTAATTTGAGTGAAACTGATTCTGGTGCTAGATTTATTGATACAGCCTACGAATTATATAAATTATGGCTTGAAGATGGTGCAAGTCATACTTTCTCTTCAAAGACGACGAGCGGTAGTAATGATCCTAAAAATGCATCAAATGATATTACAATTAATATTAATGTATCACGAGATCAATTAAATAATGGGGCATATAGTAAATATAGTTGGTCAAATAAAATTACAGAAACGTCTATAAATAAAAATATTTATTATGTACCTAAAAATAATTTCTTCAATACTGATTTCGAAAACGTTGGTAATGTTCTTGATGATATTATCAATTCAGCAGTAAAGAATGCCTTTGTTCCTATTGGTGGAATTAATGATGCAGGTACGAATGACTCATTAACTTTTGTTGATCCAATTGGTCAATATATGGAAATTAAAAATGGTTCAGTTGGAATAGATGGAAATTTCTACGATATGGATTTATTGTTATTCGGTGAACATCATCAATTAAAAAAATCAGCTGTTTATGATTATGAATTTAATTTAACTCATCGCGGATCAAATCATAATAGTAATGATTTGAATCAACCATTTATATCTGGTTGGTATGATAAAGATGGAAATTACTTAGAAAAAGACGGTAGTTGGGAAAAAGGGGATATCTATTATGTTGATAGTGACACTATAAAAAAATATGTACCGAACCTAGATGAAAACAGTATAACTGACCAACAACAAAATACAATTTATACTCTTTATAGTTTTTTAGATGATGATAGCAATGACAATCAATACAATCCTTGCTATGAGGATAAAAAGCTTCCTTTTAAATTAAGTGATATTCGAATTTGGGTTGAAGATACAGGAAATTTTGAAGATGAAAGTAGTATAGGATCACCTGATTTAGGATTTGATAAAGCTATTTATGTTAATATACCAGTTAATGCACTACCAGTTGAGGTAGCTAATATCAAACTAGGAGCTGATGGGAAAGTTAAAAGCTACAGCACTAATTTAAAAGAAAAAGTTGCTACTCCATTTAGATTGTTTTATGGAGTTGGATTACAAGATTCTATATTTACAGAGGATGGATTAGATGTTGATTTAACAAAAGTATCGCAAGAGTATATAAAGAAAAATAAAGTAGATGATGTTGTTTATTTCTATTCTAATTATTATAGTAATACTAACTATGGAGGCTATGTAACTGATACAAGACAAGAAAGAACAAGAGGAGATGCATATTTCTCATTTTCTCCTGATTCTAGTAATAGATATTATATTTATCAAAATTCATTGACTTTGTATGAAATGTCCGAAGATGACACAAAAAATAAAGATGGTTTCTATGATGAAATTAATATTGAAGATGATAATGAGTATACAACCTTTAAGAAAAAACATCCTGCTGTTTCAAGTAGCAATCAAATAAAAGCAGATAGTTGGTATTATATTGTAATTGATTATTATTCACCTAATAAAGATACGATAATGCGAACTGCAATTCCTCGTGAAGGGAAAGAGTTTGGACTTGGTGAAAACAGTGTTAACGTTAATGTTGAAAATCAATTATGTTGGTATAGTGAATCAAGAAAAGAAACTAGGGACTTTAAATTGAATAGTAGTAAACCAGATGATGGTATAAATGATTGGGTAATAGCTACGAAACCAGGTGGATTACGAGTTGGAGATATGGCTCAAAGTTTAAAACCAAAAACAGAAAATACTACTGATACAGCTTATAATTATTATTTACCTACAATAAGTCAAACAACAGAAAGTAATTCGGATGCCAGTGCTGATGTTATTGTTATAAATTCTTATTTGGGAAATAATGGACGCTTAGAAATTAATGATTCATTGTTGTTAATAGCAAAAGAAACAGAAACAGATGAATTAGGTGAAAAAACAATAGATAAAGATAGAGAATTCGAATTCACATTAAAAATTGATGGTCACGAAGGAGATTATCAAGCAATCAAAACACATAAAAATCCATATAGTAATGCTTGGCAATTACGTATTAGTACAATTGATTTATTAACAAATAACGTAGGATTCTTACAAGATATAAATAATAAATTATACGTTTATGAAGATGATGGAAAAGAATATTATGTATTCATAGGAGATAATACAGAAGTAGGAGATACAGGAGGAAAATATGTATTTCGAGTATATTCATCAGTAGATAATGATAATGAAGTAACGCTAAAGAGATCTGGAATGACAACATATGTAGAAGATCCTAATCTAATTGATTCTTCTTTGAAAACTGAAAAAAACAAATACAAAACAGCAGGTGGAAAGAACACCATAGGATCAATTGACTTTTGGATTAATAAAGTATATTTAGTTCCAGTTAATGAAGTAGACGAAGGAAGATTTAAAGAGATAACTAGTGAGTATAAGTCTATAGATGAATTTGTTGTAGCTCATCTAGATTCAATGAAAGAAGGAGCAAATGAATTAAGTTCAAATTATGCAACCGAGACAGCATATTTAACTACAGAAATAAAGTTTGGATATTCTAGTTCAAATAAGCCAGCAACAAAACTAGATAACTGGACTGATAGTGAATGGAATAATCAAATAGAAAATGTCGCTAAATTTAAATTAAAGGCGGATGAAGGAATTCTTTTATCTGGGCTTAAATCTTCTACAAAATATCAAATTACTGAAAATATAACGGAAAAAGAAAATAAAGAAAGATACTATTTTGATCATATTGAAGTCAACGAAGAAGCAAAGACAGAGATAAAAGATAAAAATGTTAGTGGAATGGTTACAGCCAACTATATAGATGAAATAGTATATATAAATAAATATTATGCACCAGTAGAGTTAACAATAGGAAAGAGTGTCGAAGGATTATCAAGTAATAAGGAGACCGAATGGCATTTTGATATAAAATTAACACCAAGAGAAGGAATAATTCTAAAAGATGATTATAATTATACAGTAGAAAACGATGGTAGTGTTGAAGAAAAAGAATCAGGAAAAATTCAGTTAAAGAAACAAGAAGATGGAAGTTATGAAGGAACAGTCACATTGAAACATGGACAAAGAATAACGATTCACGATATACCAGAATACACAGAATACGTTGTTAAAGAAAGAGAAGCAAACAGCGATGGATATACGACGAAAATTACAGGAGAGACAGAAGGAACACTTGATTCAAATAATCCGAAAGCGACAATCGACTTTAAGAATGTAAAGTATTCAAAATATAAACTATCGATAACTAAGGAAATAGAAGGGGAGTCCGCAGAGAAAGATAAAGAATGGACATTTGAAGTAAGGTTAAAGCCAGCGAGTGATACGAGAATAGAAGATAGTTATACGTATAGTGGTAGCAAGAGTGGAACAATTAAGTTCAGCGAAGGAGAAAACGGCGAATATATAGGAGAAGTAAAACTAAAAGCTGGAGAAACGATAACAATCGAGGATATAGTTGAAAGGACAGAATACACAGTAGAAGAAAAAGAAATCAATAAGGACAGGTATATAACTTTAAGTGAAAATACAACAGGAACTTTGCAAGGCAAAGAAACAGAAGAAGTAAAATTTAAGAACATAAAATACTCATTGCACGATTTAACGATAGAGAAGAAAGTAACAGGAGGAGCCGGAGAAAAAGAAAGGACCTGGGAATTTGAAATCAACTTAACACCTGATGATGATGTTATATTTGATACAAGTTATCCAATAGTAGGAGAAACGAGTATTGAGGGTGTGGAAAAGGCAGAAGATGGTGTATTAAAATTGACCAAAGAAGGGAAAATATATAAAGGAACAATAAAATTAAAGCACGGGCAAAAAATAACAATAAAGAATATACCAGAGAGAACACAGTATAGCGTAGTAGAGAAAGAAGCAAATACCGACGAATATAAGACAACAATAACGGGCAATGAAGAAGGGACATTAAAGAGTGCCGAAGAAAAAGTAGTATTTACTAATCGCAAATTGTCAAAACACAATTTAACAATAACCAAAGAAGTAGAAGGAGCATTAGCTGATAAAGAAAAAAATTGGCAGTTTAAGGTAACTTTAACTTCAAATGGTGAAAGTGAATTATTAGATTCATATCAATATGAAGGAAGTAAAAATGGCAACTTAACTTTAGAAGAAAATGGAGATGGAAGTTATAGTGGAATAGTGACATTAAAACATGGTGAGACTATAACAATAAAAAATATACCAGAAGGAACAAAATATAGAGTAGAGGAAATAGAGGCCAATAGTGATGGATATACTACGATAATTTCAAGTAATAGTAAAGGAACATTAGGACAAGATAATCCTAATCCGAAAGTTAAATTTAATAATATCAAGTTATCAAAGCATAGTTTAACTATATCAAAAGAAGTTACAGGAGGAGCTGGAGACAAGGAAAAAGAATGGAACTTCGTAATAACGTTAAAACCAAGAGAAGGAATAACATTATTAGATAGTTATCCAATAGTTGGAAGAAGTATATCGGAAACAATTCCTTCAATAGCAGAAAAAGAAGTCAAATTGAAACATAATAGCGATGGGACATCAGAAATAAACATAAAATTAAGACATGGACAATCAATAATAATTAATGATTTACCAGAGGAGACAGAATATAAGATCGAAGAAAAAGAGGCAAATAAAGAAGAATACATAACAATAGTCGAAGGAAAAGGAACAGGAAAATTAGGCGAAAAAGAGACTGATCAAGTAAAGTTTATTAATAAAAAACCATCGAAGAGTGATTTGACAATTACAAAAGAAGTAAGAGGAGGATTAGGAGATAAGAATAAGTTATGGACATTCAATGTAATCTTAACACCAGATGAATATGTTACACTCGCAAATAAGTATACAGTAGAAGGAATAGCAGAAAAGAGTATAACAATAGAAAAGCAAAGCGATGGAAGTTATAAGGGAACAATAAAGTTAAAGAGTGGAGAGAAGGCCACAATAAAAGATCTACCAGAGAAAACAAAATACAAGATTGAAGAAAAAGAAGCGAATGAAGATGGTTATATAACAACAATAAAAGGCCAAGAAGGAACATTGAATGAAACAAAACAGAGTGTAGAATTTACTAATACTAAATTGGCATCATATGATCTTACAATAAGGAAAAAAGTTTATGGAAATTTAGGAGACAAGGAAAAAGAGTGGAACTTTAAAATAAAATTGTATGCCCCAGAAATCAAAAATCTTCAAGGAAGTTATGACTATGAGAAAAAAGAAATAAATGAAACAGAAGAAGAAAAGATAGAAAAAGGAAGTATAAAATTACAAAAAGTAGATGATTACTATGAAGTTGAAATAACCTTAAAAGATAATGAAGAAATAGTTATAAAGGATTTGCTTGAAGATACTAGATACGAAATAGAAGAAACAGAGGCAAATACAGAGGGTTATGAGACAACAATAGAAGGAGAAGCAAGTGGTGTGTTAAGTTCCAAAACAGATGTAGTTACATTTAAAAATGTTAACTATTCAAAACATGATTTAAAAATAGATGGTAAATTAAAAGGTAATAACACTGACCCAAATAAAGAATGGACTCTTGATTTAACAATTAAACCAGATCCAAATGCCAACTTTAAAGATAGCTATGTATGGGAAGATGAACATGGTGAAGAACACTTGTTAGAATTAACACCAAATGGAGATGGAACATATAGTGGTCAATTAAAATTAAAAGGTGAAGAAAGTGGAACTATTAAAGACTTGCCATATGGCAGTGAATATGAAATCAAAATAGAAGAAGCAAATAAAGATGGATACAAAACAACATTTGAATTAGATCATGGAGTTCTAAATGATGATATGGAAATAGTATTTATAAATGAAAAAAATATAAATTCACCAAAAACTTTAGATGATATAATGAATCAAGTTATAATGCTTATTCTTTCAATAATATCAATTATTTTGATAGGAATATGTTTTAAAAAACTAAATTCTAACAACTAAAAAATTGATAAGGACTGTGCCTAAAAATAAATTGGCAATAGTCCTTTTAATAATGTAATAAATTAAAAAATGATGTTGAAAAGTTAGAAGAATTTTAACTTCTTTTTGAAAAAAAATAAAAGGTATTAAATAAGTTTTAGTTATAGGAAATTATATATTTCATAATCAAAAACTTATTGTAATGTTGATAATGCCACTAAAAAAAAGTATAATATTTTTAAGAATAGGTGATTTAAGTGGATGAAAAAATAGAACTATTTAAAAAGATGATTGAAGAGAGTAAGAACATTGTTTTCTTTGGTGGAGCTGGTGTTTCAACTGAGAGTGGTATCCCTGATTTTAGAAGTAAAGATGGTCTATATAATCAACATTATAAGTATCTACCAGAAGAAATTCTGAGTCATGCTTTTTTCATGAAAAATCCCGAAGAATTTTATAAATTTTATAAAGACAAGTTAAATAGTTTAAATTATGAACCAAATGTAACACATGTAAAATTAGCTGAACTTGAAAAAATAGGTAAAGTAAAAGCTATAGTAACGCAAAATATAGATGGACTTCATCAAAAGGCGGGTTCTAAAACTGTATATGAATTACATGGTAGTGTTTTAAGAAATTATTGTATGGAATGTCATAAGTTCTATGATGCTGAATATGTATTCGATAGTAAAGGTATTCCTAAATGTAGTTGTGGTGGAATGATAAAACCTGATGTTGTTTTGTATGAAGAAGGATTAGATGAAATAACTGTCGAAAATTCTATCAAAGCTCTTAGAGAAGCTGATATGCTGATTGTTGCTGGAACATCTCTAACTGTATATCCAGCTAGTGGTTTAATTAGATATTTTAATGGTAAACATTTAGTTTTGATTAATAAAAGTAATACTTCATATGATAGTCTTGCTGATTTAGTAATAAATGATAGTTTAGGAAAAGTTTTTGAAAGAATAGAGATAAAAAAATAAATTTTTGAGGTGAAAATTATGAAAGAAAATAAAATAGAAAATTTAATATGGATCATATTTGCAAGTATTGGGGGATTATTTTTTATAATTGGATTATTTGTCATGTATAATATCTTTTCTAGTTATGAAAATGTTATTGATACCAAAGGAACAATTGTTAGAATAGAGTCTTATGGTAGTGGTGATGACAAAAGTTATGATGTATATGTTTCCTACGTTGTTGATGGAGAAGAACAAATATCAAAATTAAATGCTTATTCTTCTAGTTATTATGAAGGAAAAGAAATAGAAATGTATTATGATAAGGATAATCCTAATAAAATAGGAACTAAATCTACAGATTTGCTATTTTTACTTTTCCCTGGACTTGGATTAATCTTTTTAATAGTTGGTAGTAGTGGAATAATAATTAAAAACAATAAGAAAAAAAATGAAAAGAGATTGAAAGAAACAGGTCAATTAATATATGCTGATTACTGTGAAACAACCTTAAACACTTCTTATCAAGTAAATGGACGTTCTCCTTATAATATCGTTTGTGAATGGAATAATCCAGCTTATAATCAAAAATATATTTTTAAAAGTAAAAACCTTTGGGTTAATCCTGATGAAATAATTCGCCAAAAAAATATTCATCAATTACCTGTATATATCGATAGAAATAATATAAAAAAATATGTTGTTGATACTGATATTTTGACAGATAATATTACTAATTAATGATGTTTATTTTATGGCTAAAATATTTAAAAAATTATAATTTATATGAGCAAACTAGAAACATGAAGTTTGCTTTTTTTATGTTATAAAAATATTTTTTTTAAAAAAAGTATTGTCAAACATATGTTTGTGATATATAATGATTTTTATCAGGAGGAATATATGAATCAAGATAAAATGCATTTAGTAAACAAAATGTTTAATAATGAAACAATAAGAACTATTTTGGATAAGGAAAATGAAAAATATTATATCAGTGTGGTTGATATAGTTAGTGTTATTTCAGAAAGTAAAGATGGTAGAAAATACTGGAATAAGCTCAAACAACGACTTAAGGAGGAAGGAAATGAAACGGTGACAAATTGTCACCAGTTGAAATTGAAAGCACAAGATGGTAAATATCGTTTAGCTGATGTTGTAGATATAGAAGGAATGTTTAGAATAATTGAATCAATTCCGAGTAAAAATGCTGAACCTATCAAACAATGGTTAGCAAAATTAGGTAGTGAAAGAATTGATGAGGTGTTTGATCCATCAATAGCTACACAAAGGTCTATCGATTTATATAGAGCAAAAGGTTATGAAGAAAAATGGATTGCTAAAAGAATGCAAAGTATTCAAGATAGAAAAGAACTTACAGATGTATGGAAAGAAAATGGTATTACTGAAAATAAAGAATTTGCAATTTTAACTGATGAAATTTATAAAACATGGTCTGGGATGACTGCTAAAGAATATAAAGAGTATAAAGGACTTCGTAAAGAGGCACTTCGTGATAACATGGATAATTTGGAGGTATCTTTAACTGATATAAGTGAAGAAGTAACAAAAAGACTAGCAAAAAAAAGAAAGCCTAAGGGGTTAAATGAAAATGTAAAAGTTGCACATGCTGGTGAAAAAGTTGCTAAAAACACGAGAGACGAAATTGAAAATCTACTTGGATAATCGATTATTACTAATCAAAATAAATTGAATTATCAATATATAGATGAAAAAGAAAAAATAGAAAATAAAAAATAGAATGTATAATAAATTTTGTAATGAAAATTTAAATAATAAATATTTGTTTTTATGAACAAATACTATATAATATGTATAAGAGGTGAGTAAATATGAAAAAGGTGAGCATAGTATTTTTAAGTTTATTAATCATTGTTTTAATGACGGGATGTGGAATAGCAAAAGACAAAGAAAAAACATTAGTTTGTACAACTACTGAAAGTGAAGATGGAATTAATGTTGACGAAGTAATTTCAATGACTTATAAAAACGATAAGTTAAGTTACATGAAAATCGAGGTCAACACAAAAGTTACTGATACTGATGTACAATCAAATTGGGATGCTTTTAAAAAATCAATGGATGAACAAAACAAAGAATTTGATAAAGATGGTATTAGCTTAAAAGTAGAGAAGAATGATAAAAATTATGAGTATAAAATAATTTTAGGTGTCGATGTTCAAAATGCTACTGAAGAAGCTTTAGAAGAACAAGGCTTTGATGGACTAAAAGATGACGACAGCACATTGGAAGAGACTAAAAAAGAAGCTGAAGAAGCTGGCGCTGTTTGTGAAGTAAAATAAACTTAAATATAGCTTATAAAAAGAGAACTTCATTTTGAGTTCTCTTTTATGTTATACTTTTCTTGTAAAAATAACATTTAAAGAGGCAAGTATATGAAAAAAGGTAGTGAAAAGTATTTTGAAAAAATAGAACCATTACAAAAAAGTAATCCTAAACATCATTTGATCTGTCAATCTTTTGAAGAGTTTAAATTTGAAGAGTTTAAAAAAGAAAAGAATTCTTTGATATGGAAAAATTACAATGACAATGGTAATAGACAATTACAAGTTGAAAAAGGGGATATCATATATATTTTCTGTACGAATTTACCCGATTCAATCAGTAGAATTCTCATCAAATGTAAAGTGGAAGAAGTTGATGTTTGGGAAAATAAAGAACATGGTTTTAAGATAAAATTTGAAAAAGCAATTAAACCGTTTTTAAAAGATGAAAGACCTTTCTCTTATAATGATTTAATTACAAAATATGGCATAAGTAATGTTCAGGGTAAACAGCATTTATACATTGAACAAACCTTTGAAAATAATAGTGATCACAGTAGAGGAAAATTCCAAAAAGATCTAGTTGATGATTTAGAGAAATATTTTAATGACAAAGAAAAAAGTGCTACAATGTCAGAGTTGTGCAATGATTTTAATGGCAACTTAACATGCAAATTTTATAATGTCAATGAAATAAAAAATACCAATGGCAATAAAGCATCACATGTGACGTTTAAAAGAGAAAATGGAACTGTATACTATGTCTATCATCATTTTATTCAACAATATAATGGTAGAAAAACAGGTAATGAAAAAATATCAGATGACATTATTAATGATTTGGATAATATCATTACTCTATGTCCAACTTGTCATGACAGAATTCATCATGGCAATATTTCAGATAAAAAATTTATGGTAACGTACATATATAATGATAATAAGAAGAAATATGATGAATTGTTGTCACGATATACAAATGCTACTGGTATCAAAATAGATAATAATTTAGATTGGTTATTGGAACAATATAATGTTAAAAAAGAAGAAGAAAAATCGAAGAAACTATAAGATTGAGTATTTATAAAAAAAGATTTAGAAAAAGAGAAAATTCCGAAATTGATAAAATTAAATAAAAAATAGTATAATGTTTTTGAAATAATTAAAATTTTATGCACTTATTAAGTCATAAGACTTTTTTTAAATTTGTGCTGTTTTGAAAGGTTGTTAATTATGAAAAAGAAATTTTTTGATGTCGATGAAAAGAATTTAAAAGAATTAAAAAAAGAGTTTAATGAGGTTTTGAGTGAATTAGGTTATGACAAGAAGAAATCATCAAATAAAAAAAAGGTGAAAAAAAGTGCTGCCGATATTGAAAGAGAACAAATTGAAATTAAAAAACAAAAAGATGAAGAAACGAAATATTTAATTATCGCACTAGATTGTTGTTTGTTCATGTTATGTGTTATTGGTTCTATAAATCTATTCATTTATGATATGATATTTCTCGGTATATTAGTTTTATTATTAATACCTTTAATAATAGTAGTATCCGTATTGATATTTTTTAAAATGACAAAGACAACGTTTAAAGAACGTTGGGAAGTATTCTCTAAAAAAATTGATAAATTATTAGATGATGAAAAGTTTTTATTAGGTTGTTTTGGCGTTTTCTTTATCATTTTAGCCATAGCATTGACAATTGTGGCCATCATTTCTAGTAACCAACCATAAATATAGTTGATGTATATGAAAGAAGTTTGGGAAAGGATTATTAATAATGATCAAAAGATATTCAATTAATGAAGTTGAAAAATTGGCACAAATATTGAAAAGTGATGGAGTTATAAGTGTTCCGACAGATACTGTTTTTGGAATATGTGCTAGGATGAATTCTATGGTGGCATATGATAAATTAGTTAGAGCTAAAAATCGTCCTTTGAACAAATCTTTTCCAATTATGTGTGCAGATATAGAACAGATAAAAAGTATTGCTATTGTTGATGAAATGGCAGTAAAATTAATTGAGGCGTTCATGCCCGGTCCTATCACTTTGATTTTGAAAGCGAAAGATAATTTGCCAAAGTATATTACCAATGGTAAGGATACAATAGCTATCAGAATGGCGCCATCACCTGTAATTGCGGAATTGATTTTAAAAGCAGAAAGTCCAATTTTTATGACAAGTGCTAACCAAAGTGGAGAAGCTGAATGTAAAAGTCTCGACGAAATAGAAAAATCATGTCCAATATTAGATGGAATGATGGAAGGCGAAGTATTTTTTGATATTCCTAGTACAATTGTGGATTGTACTTCTCCAAAAGTTAAAATTTTAAGAGAAGGACCAATTGCGTTAGAACAAATCGAAGAAGCTTTAAAAACAATAAAAGATTAATAGACAAAAAGAATGAAAGAGAGTGATTACATGAAATTTATTGTTGCTAAAGAATTTTTTAATAAAGTAGATGATGCGTGTTTTGGTGTTGTCATAGCTAAGGGAATTGATAACCATCAAAGTTATGAATGGATTCAAAAAATGCTTGAAGATAGCATACACGAAGTTGTTGAAAAATATCGCGATGTCAAAGTGAAAGAAACTGAAGAAATCGGTTATTATCGTGAAGCTTTTCAAAAAATTGGTATAAATCCTAATAAATTTATGTGTTCTATTGAAGCTCTGGTCTCAAGAATAGCTAAGGGAGGTCAATTACCACATATAAATCCTATTGTCGATTTAGGCAATGCTCTATCACTAAAATATTGTATTCCTTTAGGTGCTCATGACATTAGAGGAATTGATGGAGCAATTGAAATTCGTGAAGCCAAAGAAGATGACATATTTATTCCTTTTGGAGCAAGCGAAAGTGAAAAAGTCGATGTCGGTGAAATAGTTTATGCTTCCAAAAATAAAATTAAGACGCGAAGATGGACTTGGCGCCAAGGAGAAGAAGGAAAAATAACTGAAGATACTTGTGATGTATTTTTTCCCATTGATGGTTTTGTCGGTAAAAATGATGACAAAGTTATTGCTCTTCGCGATGAACTAGCTAAAATAGTTAAAGAAAAATTGAATGCTGAAGTAAAAGTAGGTTTTGTTGATAAAGACAATAGAGAATTTGAATTTTAATGAGAGCTTTGGCTCTTTTTCTTTTTATCATAAAAATATTCAATGTTTTATCTTTTTATAGTATAATTAAATATGTAAACTTGAGAAAAAATACTGGAAAATATATAATATATTTATAGATTAAGAATGTAACTTATGTGAGAAAGGAAAACAATATGGGAAAAATAAGAACTTTTTTCTTTAAAATATTTAAAAAGAAAGATAAGGAAAGACCATGGTTAGATTATTATTCAAGAGAGGAAAGATCAATTAAATTTACTAATAAATCAATTTATGATTACATGGTTGATGAAGTAGGTAATGATAAAGATTTTATTGCTTTAAACTATTTTGAAAATCGAATCAGTTATAATGATTTTTTTAGACATATCAATACTTGTGCACGAGCACTTCGTGAATTTGGTGTTAAACAGGGTGATGTAGTTACTATTTGTATGCCTAACACACCCGAAGCAATTTATGTTTTCTATGCATGTAATAAAATAGGAGCAGTTGTAGATATAATTCATCCACTTTCTAGTCCTGAACAAGTTAAATTTTATTTAAACGAATCTAAATCTAGATTTTTATTCTTAGTAGATTTTAATTATGCTAAGATGAGAGATGTCATTGCTGATACATTAGTTTATAAAACAATTTTGATATCACCAAAAGATAGCATGCCAGTTGGATTGAATATCGGTTATACGATAACGAGAGGTATAAAGACGAAGAAACCTAGACTTAATGATACAGCTTATATGAGTTGGAAAAAATTTATGCGCTATGGAATATCTAATATGCGTGAATATCATGCTAATGTTAAGAGTAAAGATTTAGCTTTAATTCTTCATAGTGGTGGAACAACTGGTTCGCCAAAGGGAATTATGATTTCTAACTACAGTTTTAATGCTATTGCTCAACAGAGTGCAGTTAACGTCATCGATGTTAGACCAAAAGATAAAATTGTTACCGTTTTACCAATTTTCCATGGTTTTGGATTAGGTATTTGTGTTCATACTCCAATCTGTCTTAAAGTAGAAACAATTCTAATGCCTGAATACGAAGCAAATCGTTTTTATAAAATATGGAAGAATGATCGACCACATGTCATATTAGGTGTACCGACTTTATGGGAAGGTATGATGTCTAATAAAAAATTTGATAATGTTGACATGTCACAATTGAAGTACATAATCAGTGGTGGAGATTATCTTTCAATCCAAGCTGAGACGAGAATCAATACATTTCTTCATCAACATGGAGCTAAAGTAAATATCTTAAAGGGTTATGGTATGACGGAAAGTGTTGCAGCAACAGCGTATACTTTTCCAGGTACTAATGAACCTGGTAGTATTGGTATTCCGATGGTAGGAAACACTTATAAAATATGTGATCCTGAGACTTTGGAAGAACTTCCTTTTGGTGAAGAAGGCGAAATATGTGTCAATGGTCCAACTTTGATGATGGGATATTTAAATAATAAAGAAGAGACCGATAATGTCTTGAAAAAACACAAAGATGGTGAGATTTGGTTACATACTGGCGATATCGGATACATTTCTCCAAATGGAATTGTATACTTCACGCAAAGATTGAAGAGAATGATCGTCGTATCTGGATTTAATGTTTATCCAGTCATGATTGAAAAGACTATTTATAAACATAAAGATGTTAGTAAAGTATGCGTCATTGGCGTTCCACATCCTTATAAAGTTCATGTTCCAAAAGCATTTGTCGTTTTAAAAGATGGTGTCAAACCATCCAATAGTATTAAAAAAGAGATTAAAGAACTATGTAAGAGTGAACTAGATGTCTATTCAATTCCTAAAGAGATCGAGTTTAGAGATAAATTACCATTAACTCTATATAACAAGATTGATTATAAATCTTTAGAGAAAGAAGAATTAGAAAAAAATAAATAAGTATCTCACTGAGATACTTTTTTGTTGATGACTTCAATCAAAATAGATAGTAAACATATCTTTTTATTGAAAAATCTATTTATAAATGATAAAAAAAATGATATACTAAGTTAAGAATAAGGAGGTATCCTATATGGACGGCGAGGCTAAGTTTAGTATATTAGAGCGATACGGTGAAAATTATACTGAAAAAGAATACATAACTAATCCTGCTATAGGTCGTGATCAACAGATAAAAGAGTTATTATTAATTCTTTTAACACCAGAGAAATCAGCTATTTTAGTAGGTAAGCCAGGTATAGGTAAAACAGCTATTGTTGAAGGACTTGCTTACGCTATTCAAAGAAAAGAAGTACCTGATGCTTTATTGGGATATACGATTATAAATATAAAGACAGCATCTCTTTTAGGAACGATGCCTAATGGTGAGAGTAAAGTTCAAGTTATGATTGATGAACTAAAACAAAAAGAAAAAATAATTCTTTTCGTCGATGAAATTCACATGTTAATTGGTGCTACTGATGAGTCATCATTAGACTTTGCCAATATTTTTAAAGAGGGATTAGGTCGTGGTAGTATCAAAGTAATAGGTGCGACGACGACTGAAGAATATGAAAGATATATCTTGCGTGATAAAGCCTTTACGAGACGTTTCCAAAAAGTAGAGGTACCTGAACCAACTAGAGATGAAACAGTTAAAATCTTGATGGGAACATTACCAAAAATTGAAAAAAATACAGGTGTTAGATTGAAGTATTCCAAATATCAACAAGAAATGATAATGGGCTTTATCGTCGATTTGACATCAGAATATAAAAGGGTATTTGAAGTTGGATCACGTTATCCCGATATTGCTTTGACTTTGATGAAGTCAGCATTCTCTTTCACGGTTTTTGATAATCGTAAAGAAGTAAATATTTTCGATTTTGAAAAAGCTATTTTAAATACGCATCTAGTTTATCCTGATGTCATAAAGAAAGAAATGCCAATTTTTAAAGAAAAATTTAAAGATATGTATGATGAAGAAGCTGGTATTATAAAAGAGGGAATAGTTCCTCAAAGTAATTCTACTTATACTCCTGTTTTAGAAAAACCGAGCAATGATTTACCGACGAATAATCAGGTAGTTGATATGCCATCACGACAGAGTGAATCACAATTTTCTTCCCCAACTACTATTAGTGAAATGGGAACGCGTGATACTAGAGTCATGCCCGAAAAACCATCAACCGATACATATAATTCAACTTTGATGAATGGTGTTGTTCTAACGCCTGAAGAACCTAAAAAGGTAGAAACACAACCACCAGTTCAACAACCATCACCTCAAGAAGTACCTCGTGAACAGTTTGAAGGTGTTTATTACAATAATACCGCTACTCAAATAGATGGTATGTATGAAAATCCTGTCCGAGTTACAGCAATGGGACGTGATGATCGTCAAATGCCTCAACGTGAACAATCAACAGCTATTGATGGAATTTTGACAAATAATCAAGAAATGCAACGTGCTAATACAAATCTAAACTTGGATTTGAATTTGGACGATGATGATGACATCGATAATAAAAATGATGATTTTTACGATGAATAATGTTAACTAGACCAATTTTTGGTCTTTTAATTTGCACAAAATAGTGGATTTATAATATAATACTATTAAGTATAAATTGAAAGGTTGTATTTTTATACTGAGCGCCAGATCTTTAAATAGATGACGAGGTTAGTAGATTATCGAAGTTTTCGGCG
>CANREL010000016.1 GCA_947629655.1 uncultured Bacilli bacterium | reverse complement strand
GGCCGTAACTATAACGGTCCTAAGGTAGCGAAATTCCTTGTCAGGTAAGTTCTGACCCGCACGAAAGGTGTAACGATCTGGGTGCTGTCTCGACCATAGGCTCGGTGAAATCTTAATACCTGTGAAAATGCAGGTTACCCGCAACAGGACGGTAAGACCCCATGGAGCTTTACTGTAGCTTGATATTGAAATTCGGTGTAGTATGTAGAGGATAGGTGGGAGACTTTGAAACTAGGACGCCAGTTCTAGTGGAGTCAACCTTGGAATACCACCCTTAGTGTATTGAATTTCTAACCTAGGTCCGTGATCCGGATCAGGGACAGTGTCTGGTGGGCAGTTTGACTGGGGCGGTCGCCTCCCAAAAAGTAACGGAGGCGCCCAATGGTTCCCTCAGAATGGTTGGAAATCATTCATAGAGCGTAAAGGTATAAGGGAGCTTGACTGCGAGACCAACAAGTCGAGCAGATACGAAAGTAGGGCTTAGTGATCAGACGATTCAGAATGGAATGGTCGTCGCTTAACGGATAAAAGTTACCCTGGGGATAACAGGCTGATACCACCCAATAGTTCACATAGACGGTGGTGTTTGGCACCTCGATGTCGGCTCGTCACATCCTGGAGGTGAAGTCGCTTCCAAGGGTTGGGCTGTTCGCCCATTAAAGTGGCACGCGAGCTGGGTTCAGAACGTCGTGAGACAGTTCGGTCCCTATCCGTTGTGGGCGCAGGAAAATTGAGGAGAGCTATCCTTAGTACGAGAGGACCGGGATGGACCTACCTCTGGTGTATCTGTTGTCATGCCAGTGGCAGTGCAGAGTAGCTATGTAGGGAATGGATAACCGCTGAAAGCATCTAAGCGGGAAGCCAACTTCAAGATGAGTTTTCCCATTTGAAAAAAGTAAGATCCCTGGTAGACTACCAGGTTGATAGGCTGGAGATGGAAGCATAGTGATATGTTGAGTTGACCAGTACTAATAGATCGAGGATTTAATCATAATTGTTAATTTGATTAGATCATCACATTATCTAAGTTTTCAGAGAATTATTTCTCTAAATATTTTATTGGTGATTATGACTGAGAGGGTACACCTGTTCCCATCCCGAACACAGAAGTTAAGCTCTCACGTGCCGAAGATAGTGTATGCGAAAATAGGTCATTGCCAATAATTTTTTTTTGCTTTTTTATCCACATCAACTGTGGATTTTTTTTATAAAATTGACTATTTTAGCATACTATGGTATCATATGAAGTCATATGGAGGTGTTGTTATGGTTAAGACTATTAAAAATTTGAAGCTAGCGCTAGAACCTAAAATCTTAAATGCTAACAACACTTTTATCGTTGCTCATAAATGTATCGACTTAGATGGTTTAGGTTCCGCTATTGGTCTTTCTCTAATTCCTAAATCACTAAAACGTCATTCGTATATAATTGTCAATGAAGAAGATTTGATTAATGATACGTTAGTAAGAAAGATTATGGATGAGAAATGTAGCAACTTTCGTTTTATTGATAAAAAGAAATGTTTATCATTATTATCTGGAAATGATTTATTACTGATGACAGATGTCAATAATCCAGCTCGTACTATGTTTGATGGTCAATTGGATAAATTTTCTGATATCTTTGTCATCGATCATCACGATTTATATCCATCGGAGATAAGTGAGGATGACATCTACATCAATACTTCAGCATCGAGTGCTTCTGAAATAGTATCTAACCTTTTACGCATTTCTCAGATCAAATATGATGCTGATGTCGCAACTGTTCTTTTAGCAGGAATAAACTTAGATACTAATAACTACACTAAGAATCGTAATTCATCAACACTGCGTTCCATTGCTAATTTAATGGACAATGGTGGCGATGATGCATATATAACATCATTATTCATTGGTGACTTTTCTGAAAATATTCGCCGATATGAAGTGGCTTCACGTCAAAACACCGAATTTAGAACTTTTAAACGTGAGACGATAGTTCCCGTTGAAGATGATGAAAATGAAGATAGAGATAAATCATTTTATACGACTTTCAGTGTGGCCATAGCGACAGATCCTAAAATCAGGGGTAAAGTTGTCTTAGCCCAAGCTGCTGATTACTTATTAGACTTTGCTGATGTCTCCATTGCTCTTGCGAACATCAGTGATAAGACTATCAGTGTTCATGGTCGCTCAAAAGGACAGATTAACATTGGTGAATTGTTTACGACCATTGGTGGTGGCGGAAGTGCTAGAGCGAGTGCTGCCGAAATCGAAGATTGTAATCTCGAAGAAGCTAAGATGAAGATATTACAAATGTTTCCACCATTATCAACGGCTAAGAAGTTTATCTAAATTAAGCACATGCTTAATTTTTTTTAAGTAATATGTCAAATTTATTCAACAATATTGTTTTTAGCATTTTTATTTTGTTATAATTAAATAGGTGATATTTATGATAGAAAAAATTACAACTTATAGTGAAAAAGAGACAATTGAGATTGCTCAGAACTTTGAATCAGAAAAATTTCCCAATATGGTAATATGTCTAGATGGTGATCTTGGCAGTGGTAAAACCGTATTTACTAAAGGTTTTGCACAAGCTTTAGGAATAGAAGAAAACATCACTTCCCCAACTTTCACAATCATTAAGGAGTATCCTAATGGTGAATTACCTCTATATCATATGGACGTCTATCGCCTAGATGGTAATATTGAAGGTGTTGGTATTGAGGAATACTTCAATAAAGGTGGCGTAGTCATCATTGAATGGGCTGATACTATTGAACAATATCTACCAGCTGAAAGATTAGATATAAAATTTAAAGTTATAGATGAAAATTCCCGTGTTTTAAAATTTATTCCTCATGGTCAAAAATATGAAGAAATCTGTGGAGCTGTCCTATGAAATATTTATATTTAGACACATCATCTAGTTATTTATACACAGGTGTTGTCGAAAATGATGAGTTATTAACCGATAGAAAAATCGAATTTGGAAAAGATTTATCAACTGAAGCTTTGAAGACCATAGTTGAAATGTTAGAAGAGAAAAATATTAAACCGGGGGACATAAATAAAATCATATTAGTTAATGGACCAGGGTCATTTACTGGTTGCCGCATTGGTATTACCATTGCTAAGACCTATGCTTGGAGTCTAAACATCCCTATATCAGTAATATCGAGTTTAGAAGCCATGTCCATAACTGATGATGAATATGATTTTCACGTTCCCGTAATTGACGCTCGACGTGATTATGTGTATGCTGGAATATATGATCGAGATAACAATCCGATATTAAAAAATCAATACATGAAAAAAAGTGTACTAGAGACAGCTATTAGTAATATGTCTGATAACTTCGTCTACATTACCAATGATGCGATTGAGTTAAATGGCGATAAAAAGAAATATGTTCCAGACATCTTAAAAATCGTTTTAAAGTTTAAAGATAAAGAAACTGTCAACCCACATGGAATTGATGCTGATTACTTAAAACTTACTGAAGCTGAGGAAAAATTAAATGATAGAGATTGTTAATTTTGACAATGAAAATCTAATAAATGAAATACAAACACTATTTAGTGATGTATATAAACAAAAAAACGAATTAAAAAGTGAATATGTCAATAATCCCTATACTAGGATATACATATTCACAGAAGCTGGTGATATTGAAGGATTGATTCATATCAATGATATATATGATCGCTATGAAATAAATAATATTTATGTTCTAGAAAAATATCGTCAACGCGGCATAGCTTCTAAGTTGATGGAACAAGTGATTGCGGATGGTAAATCAAAATACATAACCAATATTACTTTAGAAGTTCGAAAAGATAATTTTGCTGCGATAAATTTATATAAAAAGTATGGATTCCTTGAAAAAGGAATCAGAAAAAGTTATTATAATGGAATAGATGGAATTTTAATGGAAAAAGAGATGATGTAAATGAAAGATGTATACATATTAGGAATCGAGAGCAGTTGCGATGAGACTAGTTGTTCTATCGTTAAAAATGGTAATGAAGAACTAGCAACCGTTATATTATCTCAAATAGACATTCATAAAAACTTTGGTGGTGTCGTTCCTGAAATAGCAAGTCGTCAACATGTCAAGAACATCACAATGGTCATTGAGGAATGTTTGACAAAAGCTAATATGAAAATGGAAGAAGTGGATGCTATTGCTGTAACTTATGGTCCAGGGTTAATTGGATCATTGCTAATTGGTTTAGAAGCAGCTAAAACACTTGCCTATATTTATCAAAAGCCATTAGTTCCAGTTCACCATATAGCTGGTCATATCTATGCTAATAACTTAGTAAAAGAGATGAAGTTCCCTTTGCTTTCATTAGTAATAAGTGGTGGTCATACTGAATTGATTTACATGGAAGATCATCTAAAATTTGAAAAATTAGGTGGAACTTTAGATGACGCTGTCGGTGAATGTTATGATAAAGTTGCACGTGTCGTTGGTATACCTTATCCAGGTGGACCATCAATTGATAAAATGGCTCATGAGGGAAAAAGTACTTATGACTTACCACTACCCCTAAACGACAATTCTTACAATTTCAGTTTTAGTGGGTTAAAGAGTGCCGTTATCAATTTAAATCATAATGAAGAACAAAAGGGACATGTGATCAATAAAGAAGATTTAGCTGCATCATTTCAAGATGTAGTTGTAGAAATAATAGGTAAAAAAGTGGAAAAGGCTATTAAAGAGAAAAACATAAAGTACTTTATTACAGCGGGTGGTGTTGCTGCCAACAAGGGAATAAGGGAGAAATTAGCCAATATTTGTGAAAAGGAAAACATTGAATACAGTTTCCCAGAAATAAAATATTGTACTGATAATGCCGCCATGATAGCTGCAGCAGGATATTTTTATTATATGGATAATCGAATTTCTACTATTGAAATAAATGCTAAGTCAAGCGATGTTTTGAAATAAACTGTTTTCATAGTGGAAAACAGTTTTTTAATATATTAGGAGGGTTTATGGAAGAATTAGAAAACAAATTAATAGAATTATTATCAAAGAGTAAGAAAAACATGTCACAAGAAGAGATAGCTGATTATTTGGGATGTGAAGTTAATGATCCAATAATAGCTAAAACTATTCACGATTTGGAAACCCAAGGGAGAATCTTTAGAAACAAGAAAAATCAATTTTTAATATGGCATAATGGCTTAAATAGAATATTTGGAAATATTAGAATTACTAAAAGAGGCGCTGGTATATTGCGTGAAGATGATGGAACAGTGACATTTATTCATCGTGATTTTTTAAATGGTGCTTTACCTGGTGATAAAGTAATAGTCAAAGATTTAAAAATGGTTAAAGGTCGCCAAGAAGGAAAAATTGAAAAAATAGTTGAACGAAATAAAAATAATGTTCTATGTGAAGTAGTCAATTATGCTGGTCGAAAAGTTTTGAAACCATTATGCGATAATAAAGAATTGAAATTAAAAGTGAATAGAGAAGATTTAAAACAATATGTTGAAGGTGATCGCATCTTAATTGAAATCGGATTAGCTAAAGAAGAAGATGTCTATTTGGGAAAGATTGTTAAAAAAGTATGTCATAAAGATGATCCCAATACTGATTTGATAACGATTGCGGCCATGCATGGTTTTGATATTGAATTCCCAGCTGAAGTTAGAGAAGAAGTAAAAGATATTCCTACTAATATTGAAGAAGAAGATCTATCAAATCGCGTTGATTTGCGTGATAAAGTTATCTTTACAATTGATGGTGAAGATACTAAAGATATCGATGATGCCATCTCATTAGAAATTTTACCAAATGGTAATTATAAATTAGGAGTTCATATTGCGGATGTTTCCCATTATGTAAAACCAGGTACAGCTCTATTTGATGAAGCTTTAAAAAGAGGTACATCAGTATATATGCTAGATTCCGTCATTCCCATGTTGCCACGTGAATTATCAAACGGAATCTGTTCTCTAAATCCTAATGAAGATCGTCTTGCTAAAACCTGTGAGATGGAAATTGATAAAAGTGGTCGAATTTTAAAAAGTCAGGTTTTTGATAGTGTCATCAGATCACGAAAGAAGATGTCCTATACAAAAGTCAACGAAATTCTAGAAGATGGTAATATCCCAGAGGGGTATGAAGAATACGCTGACATTTTAAAAGAAATGGACGATATTGCTAAAAAGATGTATCGCAAACGAATAACTAAAGGTGCGATTGAATTTGATAAACCAGAGATGAAGATAAAGACGGACTATAAAGGACGACCAACAGATATTCTAGCCATCCGTCAAAGATCTGGTGAACAATTGATTGAAAGCTTTATGCTAGCAGCTAATGAATCAGTAGCTACTAAAATATCAAGAAGAAAATTGCCATTTATCTATCGTGTTCATGATATGCCTGATAGAATGAAACTTTCTCGAATAATTGAGACGATATGTCACACCAACAACAAGATTGTCAGACCACGAGGTGAAATATCTAATTCGCGAACGATTCAAAAATTCTTGAACTCATTAAGAGATTTACGCCAATATCCCGCTTTTTCTGACATGATTTTAAGAGGCATGAGTAAAGCAGAGTATTCTGAAGAAAACATTGGTCATTATGGTCTAGCTATGAAAAATTATACGCATTTCACTTCTCCAATTAGAAGATTTCCTGATTTACTTGTCCATCATTTGATCAATCTATATCAAAAAGGTAACATAAAAGATATTGATTTATCGGAGTTACAAGAAAAGATTGGTGAAATAGCATATCTATCATCAGAGTCAGAACGTGAAGCTCAAAAGGCGGAATATGATGCTAATGATATGAAATCAGCCGAATACATGACTAGATATATTGGTGAAGAATTTGAAGGAACTATTACAGATATAAATCCACATGGAATGCGCATAACTCTCGATAACTTAGTTGAAGGTGTTGTCAACATGAGTGACATTGAACCACGAAGTTATTACATCTTTGATAAGAGTAGACATTGCCTGATGTGTCCTGAAGGAGAATATCACTTAGGTGATCGCGTCGATACCGTTGTTAAAGCCGCTACTAAAGAGTATAAGCGCGTTAATTTTTCGGTTTTAGGACATACAAAATTCAAGAAAAATGGTGAAAAAGTTAAAACAAAAGAATTTAATTGTGGACAAAAATAAAAAATTAGTGTATATTTCATATTACAGTGCTTATTTTACAACTTGATAAAATTTAATGACGAGCTTAAAAAAGTTCGTTTTTTATTTAAAGGAGGGAAGTATGAATCTTAGTGAAAAAGAGCTTAATCAAGAGAAAATTTATCTTGGAATCACCTTGGATGTAATCCGTGAGAAAATTTCTAAATTGGGACAAGAACTTTATGAACGCGAAGATAAAGTTCAAGAATTTCAGAAATTCATTTGGGATAGTAAAGCGGATATGGACCCAACAGAGATGAAAAACATGATTTTAACTAATGATACAGAAGTCATGTTAATGCAAAACAAGGGTAAATACCTTCAAAAGTTATATCGCATTCAAGATAGTCCTTATTTTGGATCGATGACCTTTCAAGATGAACATGAAACCAATAAGATATACATCGGTATCACCCATGTTGAAGATGAAGAAAATGATGTGTATCTAGTTAATGATTGGCGTTCACCAATCTGTTCCATGTTTTATGACTATGAAGTAGGTCCTGCCAAGTATTCATCACCTGGTGGCGAAGTGTGTGGAAGAATTCTTAATAAGCGCCAATTCAACATCAAAAATGGCGAAATAGTTCGTGTGTTTGATAACAATTTGAATATCGACGATGAATTATTACAAGAAGTTCTAGCTACTGAATCAAGTGATAAAATGAAAAATATCGTTAATACTATTCAACAGGAACAAAATGCTATCATAAGAGATGTCGATGATAAAAATTTAATTGTTCAAGGAATTGCTGGAAGTGGAAAAACTTCAGTTGCTCTACATAGAATTGCTTTTCTATTGTATAAGATAGAGAACTTAACTTCTAATAATGTTTTAATTTTTTCACCAAACCAAATCTTTTCAGAATACATTTCTAATGTCTTACCAGAACTTGGTGAAGAAAATACTATGCAAACAACTTTTCATGACTTTTTGACGACTTATACAGAAGAATATCGTCGTGTTGAATCATTCACTAACTTTATTGAACGCTACTACAAATATTCAGAAAAGAATGAAGAATTAGTGCGATATAAACAGAGTGATCAAGCCATTGATGATTTTAATGACTACATCAAAGATCTATTGAATAGAATAGAGTTTACAGAAGGAATTGATGATAGAGATTATTCAATAAGTAAAGATGAACTCAACTACATGTTAAAAGATCGTTATAGTAAAATGCTATTGACTGAGCGCTTAGAATTGATATCTGAAAAATTAGCTGATACTTATTACAATGGTAATGGTTCTAAAGCAAGAAGTATAAAGTCACAATTGAGTAAACTTCTAAATATAAAAATAAATTATAAAGAGATATATACTAACTTTTATCGTAGTAAATTTTTTAGAAACAGTTTTGAAGGTGTAATGACGGAAGAAGAAATAACTGACATAGCTAAGAAAGGAGTTATCAGTTATGAAGATGCTTGTCTTTTCGTCTATTTAAAATCTTTATTAAAGGGTTTTGATTATCGCGGAATTATTAAACAAGTAGTAATTGATGAAGCTCAAGACTATTCAAAATTACAATACATAATTATTAGAAATATCTTTAAAAAAGCTAATTTTACAATTCTAGGAGATATCAATCAAACTATAAATCCATATTATAAATATGATACTTTAGAGAGTTTAAAAGAAGTGTTTAAATCGGGAACTAATTATTTAGAGTTGCGTAAGACTTATCGTTCTTCTCCTGAAATAATTGAACACACTAATAAAATCTTAGGTTTGAACTATGTTTCGGCAATAAGAAGAAGTAATCATAAACCTGTTTTATTCAGAAATGATACGAATGTTAAAGAGAGTTTGATAAATGATATAAAATCACTAAAAAAAGATAGTAAGAGTATTGCCATAATTACAAAGACTGATGAAGAGAGTGAGTATTTATATAATTTATTGAAAGATGATGTCAAAGATTTAGCATTATTGAATTCTAACTCAGTAGGATTTAACAAAGAGATGATAGTCATCCCTTCATATGTCGCTAAAGGATTAGAGTTTGATTCAGTAATAATATATACTGATGAAGTTAATAAATATAGAGATAATGAAAAATACTTGTACTATGTCGCTTGTACGCGTAGTCAACATCAATTGATCATATATAATCAATGAGATACTTAAAAAAAGTATCTTTTTTTATAGGAAAATCTTTTTATATGAGTAATTATATTGTTGATGGTAATAGAGGAGGTTTATGAAAAAGATAATATTATTCATTACAATATTATCTATATTTATGGGGTTAAAATTAGATGTATATGCTGATACTTATTCAGATCAATTCTATATTTCAACAGAGATCGAGAATATATCATATGCCAAAGTAAAAAATGGTGTAACTGAATATCGCAAAGCTAAGTTTAAAAGGCGAAAGTCCGATAATAAAATAGTTTATTGTATTGAGCCTTTTGTAACTTTAAAAGAAAATACTTCATATAAAGGATATGATTATAACTATGAAAGTCTATTAAAAATGTCAAAAGAGACTTGGAAAAGAATAAGTTTATTAGCTTATTATGGATATGGTTATAAAAATCATGATGCTGCTAAATGGTATCCGATTACGCAGATAATGATTTGGCAAACTATTGATAAAGATGCCGTCTTCTATTGGACAGATTCATATAAAGGAAAAAAGGTTGTCAAATATCAAAATGAGATGAATGAGATTGAGACACTAGTTAAAAATCATGATTTGAAACCATCATTTGATAATGATAATTATGATGTATCAATAGATTCAACAGTTACTTTTAATGATACAAATAATGTCCTTAGTGAATATCGCGTTAACAGTAAAGACTTAGATGTCAAAATAGAAGGAAATAGTCTCATTATCAATACTGAACAAAAGGGGAAATTTGATGTTGAATTAGTAAAAGAAGATAATATTTATCAAGCACCGCCAATCATTTATGTCAGTAATACTACACAAAATGTCTTATCAGTAGGTGGTTATGAAGCCATCAAAAGTCATTTGCAAATAAATGTTGATAGTGGTTCCATTAAAATATTAAAACTCGATTCTGATACCAATGACATAACTCCCCAAGGTGAAGCTAGTTTAATAGGAGCTATATATGAAGTAATAGATGAAAATGGTGAAGTTGTTGGGGAAATTGAAATAGGAGAAGATAATACTGGCATTTTAGAAGGACTTAAGTATGGTAAATATAAAATTCGTGAAAAGAGTAGTGGTAAAGGTTATCTAGTCGATAAAAACGAATATGAAGTAACAGTTGATAGTGAACATAAAACTATTGAGGTATCACTTACTAATGAAGTAGTTAAAAGAAAGATAAAACTTCATAAGTATTACGAAGGTGATGAAAATAAAAAAATAGTTGAAAAAGATATCAAATTTCAAGTTATTGATCGCGATGGCAAAGTCTATAAAGAGATAATGACTGATGCCTATGGTGAAGTAGAGTTTGAATTGCCATATGGAACTTATACGATAAAACAGATAAATACTACTACTGGTTATGCTAAAGTTGATGACTTTTCGGTAACAATTGATGAAAATAGTAGTGATGTTCTAGAATATTATTTAAATGATTTAAAAATACCCAACACTTATCAAAAGAGTAATGATTTAGTTAGTGTAATCATCATGTCATTAGTAATATTATTATCGATATATAGTATGCGTCATGAAAATGTTTAAGCTTCAATTAGTAATTCATTTTCTATGTATTATTCTCTTCATCTTCAGTCTAAAAAATACAATTGTTTCGCATGAAGAAAAACGCGATGAAGAAATGCGGGAAGCGAGTGTTAATTATGTCTTGAACAGTCAAGGTATACCCAATCAAAAGCGTGAAGATATAATCGCGTATGATATGGTCTTAGAAATACCTAAAATTAAACTCAAAAGAGGTATTTTAAAAAGAGATGACAAAGATAATAACATCGATAAAAACGTCACTATTTTGAAAGCATCATCCTATCCAGACCGTAGTGGTAATATCTATATCGCAGCACATTCTGGTCATGGTAATCGATCATATTTTAACGACTTGGTGAAGTTAAAAGAAAATGACATAGCTAATTTATATTACCAAAATAAAAAATATGTCTATGTCGTCAAAAAAATCAAAGAAATGACGAAAAATAGTCTCTCGACAATTGTTACTGAAGATGACAACAGTTTAGTATTAATAACTTGTAGTCAAACTGATAAAACTAAATATTTAATAATAATTCTAAGTAAAAAGACAGATTAATTCTGTCTTTTCTTTATCGATATATCTATTCTATTAATGATTAAATACATCAAATATGATAATACTCCAAGAATGAATGCTGAAGTTATAGTAAGATTGATATTAAATACTTGTGAACCATACATGATCAAATACCCTAAACCACTTTTGGATACTAACAATTCTCCCATGATGACTCCAATTAGAGACATGCTTATATTAATTTTAAAAGCACTTATCAAATTTTTGAGATTACTTGGTAATATGACTTTAAAAAACATTTGGAACTTATTAGCACGCATACTCTTCATCAGTAAAATAAAGTTGTTATCAACAGATATGAATCCATTGTAAATATTTATTATACTTATGAAAGTTGATATCAAAAGGGCCATGATTATGATTGAATTAGTACTAGCACCAACCCAAACGATTATTAGAGGCCCTAAAGCTACTTTAGGTAATGAATTTAAAATAGTTAAATAAGGGTCTAATACTTCGTAAATAAACTTATTCCACCAAAGGATAGTAGCTATGACAAAACCTAATATCGAAGCTACAAAAAAACTGATCAGTATCTCATATAAAGTAACAGAAATATGTTCAACTAAATCATTACTATTGAAGAGATTTATAATAGTAGAGAATACTTTCGAAGGAGAAGAGTATAGAAATGAATTAATTATTTCATATTTTGATAGCAACTCCCAAATGATTAGAAAAGATACTAAAACTAATATTTGAACCATTATTACTAATATCTTTCTAATTTTAATCTTTCTTAGAAAAAGACGATGTTCTTCACTATACATTACTATCTATCTCCTTCCAAATCTTATCATAATAATTATTAAATTCATCAGTTCTTCGTCTTTTAGTAGGAGATATATCTTTATCAATATCTATTTGAAAAACAGATTTGACTACTGAAGGTCTCTTTGATAGGACAACTATTTTGTCAGATAGACTTATCGCTTCACCTAGATAAAAATGCGCATAAAAAAGTTTTAATTAAATAAGATTTATTATGGAAACAGGAATATATATAAGAGTATCAACTGATGAACAAGCTAAACATGGTTTTTCCATAAGAGCTCAAAGAGAAAAATTGACCAGTTATGCTAAATTGAAAGATTGGCATATCTATGATATCTATATCGATGAAGGAATAAGTGGAAAAAACTTAGAACGAGCAGCAATTCAAAAAATGCTTGTTGACATCAAAACGAATAAGATTAAAAATGTTTTAGTCTTTAAAATTGATCGTCTCACTAGATCGACTAAAGATTTAATCGATTTGATTGAATTATTTCAAAAACATAACTGTGAGTTCAATTCACTAACTGAATCGATTGATACCACGACTCCAACAGGGCGCATGTTCATAAAGATTATTGGTCTATTCGCCGAATTCGAAAGAGAGACCATTGTCGAAAGAATAAAGGTGGGCTTAGAACGCAAAGTCAAAGAAGGTTACAGCTTATGTAGTTCAACACCATCCCTTGGTTATGTCAGAAATAGAGGGGAAAAAGTTCAAAGAATCGATGAGCGGGAAAGTGCGATTGTCAAAGAGATATATCAAATGTTTTTAAATGATAAGACGATTTCTGAAATAAAAAAACAGTTACAAATAAAAAGAGTTAAAACTAAAAAAAATCGCAACTGGACTAACAAAAACATCATCAATATTTTGTCCAATCCCAATTACATTGGTAAAGTTAGATATGGTTTAAATACTAATAAATATTTTGAAAATACTGGAAATCATCAAAAGATAATTGATGAAGATACCTATTTAAAAGTAAAAGCTAAACTAAAAAATCGCCTGCGCACTAAAACTGATGCCTACTACTCCAATAAACTGGAATGCCTATGTAAAAATAAGATGTATACCAAAAGAACTTATATAAATGATAAATGTTATATAAACTACCTATGTCACAATCCCAATTGTCCATTTAAAAGTATCAGTCATAAGTATTTGGATAAATGTTTAAAAATAGAAGATAGGTCTTTTTATCAGCGCTTTTATTACGTTCAAAACACCATTCAAAAAATAGCTATAACTTCTTTAAAAAAAGATATTTCGCTAGTGTACAATTCTGTAAATTAAAATGTCTCTTAGTTTACATTTTTTAAAAAATAAAATGTAAAATTTAACACTTAGATATTTATTAAGCCCAAGAGAAAATATATACTTATTATAGATAGGAGGCATTATGAAAAAGACAAAGATTTTATCGGTTGTTGCCATGTCAGTCGCAATTGTTTTAATCGTGGTAGGTTATTCAATAATTTTCATAAATGATTATACAGTTGATGCTAAAGAGACTAGTAATTATGCCTCTTTGATAAAGAATAGTTATAATTCTTATTCCAATGAAGTTGAAGACATATCTTTTGAAATAAGTAAGACAACTATTTTTAATGTCAATTATTATGCTGAGATTAGAGTCAATTATGAAAAGAGTATTAATGAATTAAATTTGATTGAAAATCATATTAAAGATATTAAATCGACATCAGAATTGTTATTAAATGAATGTCAAGCAAGAAGTTATAACGATTATGATATCGATAATAAGTGTTCAACCCTTGTTTATAATTATGAAAGTATCATAAATGCCTATTTATCTCTCGTTGATAAATATAATGAGAGAATAGATGCATATAATGCTTGGAGTAATTATCAGAATGTTTTAGGTAAATATAAACCGACTTATTACAAAGAATATGTTGATCTCGATTTAGATGGAGTGTATTCGGGAAAAATAGAATAGAGGAGGATTAATATGGGATACGATGACGAAGATATAGAAATAATAGATGCCTTTGAAGATATTAAAAAAGTATCTCATGTTGACAAAAAAGAAAAGCGAGATCCTCAAAATAAAAGAAAAGAACATCCTAAAAATAAGATTTTAATGGTGAGTATTGTTCTCTTACCATTTTTATCTCTAATATATATCATTTCAATGCATAGTAAAATTTTAATAAATAATCGCATTAGTATCTTTGTATTAGTAATGATTATTGCTTTGACAATTGCTTTAATCTTTGGTTTGATAAGAGAGTTAAGGATTAAAAGAGGAATTTTGAATAGGACTTTTAAAACTTCTCTATCCGTTATCTACATATCAATCTTCGTCATAGCTAGTGTTTTATTATATGGAAATAACAGTACAGTTCGTGATTTCATCATCGATAAAGCGATGAGGACGACCAATCACCAATATCTAGCAACATGGTTATTCGATAACAAGACGATAAGTACGAGTCTTGCCCAACTAAAAGAAGCGACAGCTATTGAGATAGAGGGAAGTCGCAGAATTGATTTTGAAGAAATAAATTATAATCAAACGATATATGCTAATGAATATGAAGCTGCTATTTTGACTAAAGAAAATGAAGATGACTTATATAAAATAATTGAAATAAATGGTAAGACGATCGGTGCTAATCACACTTACAAAGGATATTTAGTGGCCATATATGATCCTTCTAAAGTAAAACTAGCTACCTCAGTTGGTGCTGGTACCCAAAAAGGATCATTTGGCGAAATATTGTCTGTCATAGCTAAGAAGAACAAAGCAGAAATAGCTATGAATGCTGGTGGATTCTATGATCCATTCTGGAACAGTAATGGTGGTATTCCTCATGGCATGGTCATTAAAGATGGTAAAGTCTTGAGTGAGTTTAGAAGAGGTGTAGCAACTGGTGGTATGATTGGTTTCACCAACGACAATAAACTAGTTTTAAAGCGAGTAACTAGTGATGAAGCTCTAGCGATGGGAATAAGAGATGCCGTTGACTGGGGACCATATCTAATCGTCAATGGTAAAAACCAATACGCTAATGTCAAATATTTCTCATGGTCAACATCTCGAACTGTCATTGGACAAAGAAAAGACGGAATTGTTCTATTCTTAGTCATCGATGGTGGTAATCAACCAGGAAGTTATGGAGCAAGCTATGCTGATGCTGCCAAAATAATGGAAAATTATGGTGCTATTAATGCTGCCAATTTAGATGGTGGAACATCAACTGCCCTTGTTAAAAATAATAAATATGTCAACAATCCTTGGAATGGACATCAAAGAACGATTAGAAGTCTTCCTAATGCTTGGATTGTCGTTAAGTAATAAAATTTATGTTAAAAGAGAATATGAGTTCAGCTAAATCATGTGTAACCATAATAGCTGTCTTGTTCTCTTTTTTTATTATGTCAAAAACATCATCAGCTAGTGATAGTCTCGTTTGATAGTCAAGTGCTGAAAAAGGTTCATCTAAAAGAAGAATGTCAGGATTAAGAGCTAGTGTCCTGATTAAAGCAACTCCTTGAATGCAGTATAGACACATCTTCATTCTCATCTATTGCTCATATTATTAGCTTTTGTATTTCCTTTTTATTTTGAAATTTATTCAAAATTCCATTTAATTTGAATATCTCTACTATTTCTTTCTTTATTTAACTTACCAATATAAATTTTATCAATAAATTCTTCTACAATTACTTGGTTGAGATCATTTAACTCACGATAATTATTAAAAATATCTTTAATGTTAGAAAAAGATTTTCTATTTTCTTCATGATATCGAATTTTATCATCAATTGTTTTAATCTCTTCTTCGTACGTATTATGATCTTTTGTATATTCACTAACTAAATACTTGAATTGTTCATCAGTTATGATGCCATTCACTTTATCTTCATATAAACTTTTTAAATAGTTATAAGTCTTAGTCAAATGTTTTTCTAAGTCCTTTTTTTGATAATATAATCCTTCAAGTCTTTTCTTAAAACGTTTTTTACTATCACCAAAATATAATTCTTTTAATATATCTACGTCATAGAATTTTCTTATTTTCTCATTAATGGCATCCAATACAATCTTTTCAAGAACATCATATCGAATTGATGTTTTATTAATACAGTCATCATATCCATCTCTATTACCTGAACATAAAAGATATTCGTGTTCTTTAGAGTTCTTTTTTCTCATATAATGCCCACATTCAAGACAAAAAACTTTACCAGAAAAAATATGGACAATATCTGTTCTTTTCATCGGTTTAGTCCTTTTCTTTATCTCTTCTTGAACTTTCCTAAAAGTTCTTCGGTCAATAATGGCTTCATGAGTATTTTCTTTTCTTATCCATTCACTTCGATCTCTTTTTCTTATCTTATGATTCTTATAACTGACAGTTGTTCTCTTTCCTTGAATTAAGTGTCCTAAATAGATTTCATTCTTTAAAATCGTTTTAACAGCATTCGCTGACCACTTTATCTCTTCTCTTGGTCTATTACTGACAATGTTTAATTTGCAACCACGACGATACTTATAAAGAGATGGTGAAGGAATGTTTTTACTATTTAAATATTTAGCTATTCCTGTAAAACCTAATCCTGATAGATAAGCTTTATAAATTTTTTTAACGATTTCCGAAGCAATTGGATCAATCACTAATCTATTATTATCTTCTTTCGATATTTCATATCCAAAAGGCGCAAAAGGGGAAATGAATTCCCCTTGTTTCATCTTTGAATTAAAAGCACTTCTTATATTGTTAGATACATCTTCTAAGTACCATTCATTGACTAGTCCATTAATTTGCCTAGCTTTTTTATTACCACAATTATCCGTATCAGCATTATCAGAAAGTCCTATAAATCTGATATTCCATTCTTTAAACTTATTATTGATATATCTTTCAACAATCTCCATATCCCTTGAAAATCTTGATTGACTCTTACACAAAACGATATCCAGTTTTCTCTTTTCACAATCACTAATCAATCTTTCAAATTCCGGTCTATAAGTTCCCGCCCCAGATAGATCTTCATCACAATATTCATCGACTAATTCCAGTTCTGAATGCTTTTCAATGTAATCTAGAAGCATATTTCTTTGATTCTTTATCGATTCACTCATATCATTTTTATTTAACTTATCTCTATCTTCATTAGATAGTCTTAAATATATGCCAACTCTCAATAATTTTTCATTCAAAGTATTCCCCTCTAACTCAAATACATAAAATCTATTATTTCATATAACTTTTTATTAATAATTTTCTTTAATTCTAAATCATCTATATCATCATAGACATCAATGACATTATATTTCATATCTATTCCTTTCTCTAATCATTAATAATATATTTAAATCTTATTAATTTAGAATAAAAGAAGTCATGTTAAGTGATAAATGAAAGTTATTATTAGATAAATTCGACTATTTTTAATAAATAGCTTGTTTAAAATAGTCGAAATATGTTACAATTTTATTGATAATAGGAAAGACTCTATAGGTATGAAGTCTCAAACCTTATTTTATGAATAGGTGATGTTATGAAAAAGACTAAAAAAAGTAAATTTGGAATAGTTGGAAAAGTATTTAAATATTTATTCTTTTTAATAGCTTTTGTCGTTTTATTAATAGCGGCAATAATCATGTATAAGGCTAATACTAATCCAGATAAAGTACCAGATGTCTTCGGATATAAGCCAATGATCGTTCTATCTGGATCAATGGAAACATCAATTCATACTGGTGATTTAGTATTTGTTAAAATGGTTGATACTGATACTTTAAAAGAAGGCGATGTCATCGCTTTCAGAAATGAAGAAGATACCGTTACTACTCATAGAATCGTCAAAGTTATCTTTGAAGATGGAAAACAATATTTTAAGACTAAGGGAGATGCAAATAACGCTGAAGATTCTAACTTAGTAGATGCTAAAGATGTTGAAGGATTATATGTTGGAAGAATTGCTAAAGTAGGTAATTTCTTGATATTCATGCAAAAACCTATCGGTTTATTCATCGTTCTATTAGTTATCTTAGTAATCGGCTTATCTTGGCTATACATTGTTAATGTAAGAGAAGAAAAAAGATATCGCAAAGAAGAAGAAAAAGATAGATTAGAATTCGAAGAATTTAAAAAACAGAGAGATCTAAAACGTCAAAAAGAGAAAAAAGAAACAGAAGAGCCAAAGAAAAAAGAAAAGTAATCATGGTATAAATGACTAGTTCATTTATATATAAATAATATTATTCTAGAATAATATTCTTAGAAAAAAATCATTATAAGGAGGTGAAACAATGAATAAAAAGAACGTAATTTCAGTTGTAGTAGTAGCTATGTTATTTGCTGTTTCTCTATTCTACATAGGTGGAACATATGCAAGATATAGTGATGAATTTAGTGGTAATGCTACTGGTAACATTGCTAAATGGCAAGTTAAAGTTGGTGGAAGTGATACTTTAACATTAAGTTTCACACCAGAGACTGAAATAGAGACTGTCGTTGATGGTAAAATGGCTCCAGGAAGAAAGCTAAAAGCTGACGTTGAGTTAGATTTAGAAGGTACAGAAGTAGCTGTTGATATCGAAGCTTCTTTAGAAGAAGCAAAAGAAGCAATTACAACTGCTTTTGGAGCAAGTGCTGACAAAGTTAAAGTTACAACTACTGTTAGTGAAGGTGGTGTAACAAATGCTGATGGTACAACAACAATCGCTTTAAAAGATGGTGCTGCTTTCTCTTCATCAGACAAAGTTACTATTTCAATCGTGCTTGAATGGGAAAATGATGATGAAAACAATGCTGATGATACATCAGTTGGTGAAGGTGCAAGTTTAACATATGATATTCCAATTAAACTTACTGCACAACAACATTTGAGTACAGATTCACATACTGCTTAATTTGATATGGAAGTTTTAAAACTTCCAGTAAATGTTATAAATCTTTTGTAACCTTTATTGGGAGCTTTAATAAAAAGAAATGGTGGTAAATTTATGGATGAAAAGAAAAATAGAAAAAATGAAAGGAATTTCATCATACTACTCTTAATCCTCATTGCCTTTATTATTCTTATCTTCTTATTCGTTAGAAGTTTAGGACTAATTGATCATAAGATGTTAGTTCCAACGGGTAATGTAGATATATTTGACATAATTTTCCAAAAAGATTGTGATTGTAATGATAATAATAATTGTAATAACAATACTGGTGGTAGTTCAAATAATGGTAGTGGTGGATCAAGTAGCAATGGCGAAATAGCAACAGGTGGATCTAGTGTTGATGGAAAACCTAGTGATGTCGTAATTTCTGAAGACAAAGATGGGATTGAAGTTTTTGATGACAAGACTCAATATAGTGAACAAACCCCACTAAATATATTCACTAGCACAACTTATCTCGTTGCTAATAACAAAATTGCTCCAACTAGTGAAAACTCTTATCAATTTGTAATAAGAAATCATAACGAATCTAATATTAAATATAGTTTAGTCTTTTTAGCAGATAATAAACCAGGAATCGATATGCGCTATCGCTTGAAATTGAACAATAATTACGTTGCTGGAAGTGATAGTGAATGGTTAACTGTTGATGAATTAAAACAAGCAAATATTGAGCTTTCTGCCAACACTTATGATGTTTATACACTTGATTGGAAATGGTTTGAATCAAGTAATGATACAGAAGTAGGTTCAAATATAAATTCTAGTTATAAATTAGAATTAAAGATTACAGCTTCTGATTATTAAAAAAGAAAGAAGGTGTAACTAGATGACTATGAAGAGAAAGCATAGGTGTAAAAAAAGAACTGAACAATTTTTAATATTTTATATATTCATATCTATTTTATTTGTAGCTAGTTACACTTTATCAAGATATGTTGAAGTGATATCAAAAAATGGTGAAATTGACATAGCTAAATTTAATGTTGTCATAAATGATGTCCATGTTAAAGATGGAGCACCTATTCAATTCAATATCAGTAAGAGTACAACTTTTGTAAATGGCAAAATAGCGCCTAGTAGTACTGGCTATTTTGAATTTAAAATTGATCCTAGTGAAACTGAGGTCAGTTTGGAATATGAATTAATATTTGATTTGAGTCAATTAGCTAAAGAATTTAAATTGACGCATTACACTGTTAATGATGGTGAAAATCAAGAAATTACAGAAAATGTTGTAAAAAATGATTTACTTCTTCCAAGTCTAGAACATGGCTTTACTAAAGATGATGCAATAAGTGTAAAAGTTTATTGGAGTTGGGAAGTAGAAGAAGATATCGTAAATCCTGATATCAATGAATATGAAAATAAAAATATTGATGTTATCGCAATCGTAAGACAAAAGATAAATTAAAAAAGTTAGGAGGTAACAATGAAGAAAAGATATAAATTGAAAAATAAGAAATTAATTTTATCCGTTTTCAGTATAATCATTCTATTCTTATTTACTTTTAATGTTACTTCTAGTAGATATATGCGAACACTTATGGGTGAAAAAGAAGATGTCGTAGCAGTTCCAATTCTGAACTTAGATAATACGACATTTAATTATACTTTAAAGAATATGTTACCTGGAGATGTTGATGAATCAGATTTTTATGTAAATAATTATGAATCTGAAAAGACCAATGAAGTCTTAATGAAGTACTATTTAAAAGTAAAGATGGTTTCAGAAATACCAGTAACTATTACTTTGAGTAGTGAAGATGGGACAATACTTGCATTGACTGATGACGGACAAACTGAAGAATTTCGATTACCATATGGTGAAGAATTAAGTACGAAATTCCATATCAAAGTTGATTGGAATAAGAGTTATAACAATTATGAATATGCTGGCAAAGATATAGAACTTACTGTTGATTTAGTTGCAACCCAAGTAACAACCGGATAAATATGAAAATAATTTCTAAAATATCTAAAATCCTTTTATGGATTGTATTAATAATTGTTGCTTTGTACAGTACTATCATAATTGTTCAAAAATTAATTTTTAAAGATAAAACACCAAGTTTTATGGGTTATAAAAATTTTATTGTTTTAACAGGAAGTATGAAGCCAGCTTTAAATATTGGTGATATTGTCATTGTAAAAGAGACTGATAATATTAAAAAAGGAGATATCATATCTTTTAAAAATCAGGAATCAGTAGTTACGCATAGAGTTTATGAAATACGTAAAGAAAATGGTAAAGATTATTACATAACTAAAGGAGATGCTAATTCTGGTACTGATGATGACTTGTTGAGTATTGAAGATATAGAGGGTAAGTATTGTTTTAAGATTCCCTTTATAGGTAATATAATTTTATTTTTACAAAAACCAATTGGTATTATAATTTTATTCTCAATATTAGGTTTTTGCTTATTATTGAGTTCATTGAAGACAGATAAAGAACAAGAAGAATAGTGAAAGGAAGTGATGAAGATGGAAGCTAAAAAGATAATTAAATATCTACTTATTGCTATTGCCATAACTTTTTTAGCAAATACTTGTGGTAAGAGTTATGCTAAATTCGTTATAACTAGACAATTTAAAGCTACATTCTCATCATATCCTTTTTATTTTGAAGCAGCAGCTACTAAAAATAGTTTTGATTATAATGCATCAGGTATAACTATTCCGATAAATATCGCTAATTATATAGATAATTCTTATAATGAATTTAATACAGAATATGAAATAACACTTGCAGACAATACTAAGTTTCAATTGAGTAATGCTGTAAATGGGACAATCGAAGGTAATACTAAAAAGACAAATGAAGAGAGTATTAAAATAAATTCTGTAGAAGGTGCTGATATAGGTAGTAGTGAAGTTATTAATATCGTAATTAAATCAACTGAACCATATTACAAAGAAATAACTATTCCTGTTACTATTAAAAAAAGTGGAGAACTTTATGCATTCATGAGAGACCAAGCAAAAGGTCAAACTGATCAAAATTTTGATTTTCATAATCCTAATTTTGTTCAAAATGGTGTATTTATGAACTATGAGTCAATAAATAAAGCGTATCCAGTTTATTATTATAGAGGTGCTGTAAATAATAGTATAATTTATGCAAATCATTGCTGGCAAATTGTTAGAACTACTGAAACAGGGGGTTTAAAAATCATATATGATGGTGAAGTAAAAAATGGGCAATGTACGGATGATCGTGACCGCCTTGGAACCGAATATTATAATGAAAAACCTAATGGTTTAGCAAGTCCATCTCAAGTTGGTTATATGTATGGTGAAATTGAAAATATTTTAACCGTTTCTCCTTCAAGAGTAAATGATATGAGGGGAAAACCAGGTGCGATTCAAGATGTGACAGATTTAATAAAAAATGAACTTGCAACAGACGAAAAAATTATAGCAGGAGCAAACATTAATTGGAATGGAAACTCTTACCAAATTGAAAATTCTAAGGAATATACTGTAGCAGAAGGTGTAAACACAGCTAGATTGTTATTCAAGAAAGCTATTGAAGACGAAGGTGATAATAATCGTTACACTTGTATTAGTTCCTCAAATACTTGTGACACAGTGTATTATCTCTATAAGAGAGATTCAGAGGATGTACAAGCTGTAATATTGGAGGGCGGAGAAACTGACTATAAAGCTGCCATTACTTTGGTTAAGAACGTATCAGATTTAATAAAAAATGAACTTGCAACAGACGAAAAAATTATAGCAGGAGCAAACATTAATTGGAATGGAAACTCT
>CANREL010000015.1 GCA_947629655.1 uncultured Bacilli bacterium | reverse complement strand
AGGAGCAACAGGAGCAACAGGAGCAACAGGAGCAACAGGAGCAACAGGAGCAACAGGAGCAACAGGAGCAACAGGAGATACTGGTCCAGCGGGAGTCACACCTACATTTACTGTTGGAACAGTGACAACTGGTGATCCTGGAACTGATGCTGAAGTAACTATTACTGGTGGTCCAGATTACACTATTAACTTTGTCATACCACAAGGTCCAACTGGAACAGCTGCATAAATATTGAACTTTGATAAATACTAATAAAAAAAGAGAAAACTTAATTTCTCTTTTTAATTTATACTAGCAAAATAGTCATCTAATTCATTTCTAATGTCATTTAAACGTCTATTTTCATGTTCATTCTTTTCAATTATATTATTGATTAATCGATCAGCTAATTTATTACTTTTTATATATTCTATACTATAACTAAAATTTATATCAAAAAACATTCCAACTTGTCTTAACATTCTATCCATATCAGTTTCCATATCTTTATCATGACACGTTCTTCTATTTATTAAATCATTATAGATTTTATCAGATATATGACTATCAGTATGTTTTATTCGAAGTTCTTGATTGATAAAAATATCAAATATATCTAATTTATCAGCATCTCTTATTATTTTAGCGAATAACATCATGCGTTCATCAAGACCATCTTCTATTTTTAATTTATTATGATTCTTTATAGCTGTTAAAACTATTTTTTGAACATCTTTATCACTGACATATTCATCGATGTAATTATCTTTTTGTAACAATTCAACTCCAAAATCGGCATGATCTATTGAATCTCTATCGACAAAAGTATTATATATTTTTACTTGTTCAAAACGCCCTATGTCATGTAATAGACCTGTCAACATCGCAATTTCAACATCATCTTTTTTTAAATTTAGAGACTCAGCAATTTTACGACAAAAATCCATTACTCTTAAAGTGTGATGATATTTCAAATTAATTTTCTCATTTTTCATATCATAATTTTCAACATATTTTGTGAATAAACTTTTTCCTTTTTCTAAATCAATCATATTTTCGCCTCTATCCATCATTAATCATTTTAACATTCCAAAAGGCATTAATCAAGATTGAGATTATGTTACAATATATATATAACTCAACCTCTAGTTCGTGTTAAAATATGAACATTTATAATAGAATTCATCTTGGAAGGAGGAAAATATGGACCAAGAAAAGATAGGTAAGTTTATTGCTGAATGCCGAAGAAAGAAAAAAATAACCCAATCCCAACTTGCTGAAACATTGGGTGTGACAGATCGCAGTATATCAAAATGGGAAAATGGTCACTGCATGCCAGATGTATCTCTATTTAAACCCTTATGTCAAGAATTGGATATTACTATCAATGAATTGTTAAGTGGTGAAAAAATAAAAAAAGAAGAGTATCAAGAAAAGTTTGAAGACAATATCATAAAATTTGTAGATAAAGTAAAAAAAGAAGATAAAAAAGCTAGTGATGCTAAATTATTTGTCATGATTTTGATCATAATAATATCATTGTTTATCGCTTACGTCATCGGTTTAAATATATATAATCATATTAAAGAAGATATTCATTATGATAGTAGAATAATGAATTGTCATTTTGAAAAAGATAAATTAATTTATGAAATAAATGGTTTGAGTATTGTTGATACTGATTATGTCGTTAGAGAGTTGAATGGTAGTAAACTATACTTTATAACGACTAAAGTAGAACTAAAAGATGAAGAGCGAAAAAACTATGAGACATGGGAAAACATGGCTGAATTATTAAATGATAATGACCCTAACTTTGCAACCCAATTACAACTGGATATCAATAGTAATGATTCTATTAGAGTTTATCATACTGAGACATCTCTAAAAAAAATTAAAAGAGCTAGTAGCGAAGAATTGACAGATATCATTATGGATTCCAATTTAGTATGTCGTAATAAATGAAAGGAGTAAATATGAAAAAAATTGTTGCTATTATTTTTTATTTGATATCATTATGTTCAATGAGTTTTTATCTCATTTTTGATAATATGCCAAGTTATAATTTAACAACTTCAGGAAGATTGATCCTTTTAGGTGGAACTTGTATATTTTTATATTTAGCTGGTTATTTATTATCTAAATATTTAAAAGATAATAAACCGATGAAAATAAATTTATGGATATTTTTTATCTTGTATTTAATCTTATTTTTAACTTTGACTTTATTTGATCCAATGTGGAATCGCAGTGGTATTAATTTTAATTATGATGTTGATACTTTTAACTATTATATAAATAATTGTATTAATCTAATTCCTTTTGCTACGATCATTGAGTATGTCAAAGCCTTTAATTCTCTTTTACCACCTGGTACAGTGATTGCTAATCTCTTAGGTAATTTCATTTGTCTCATGCCATTAGGATTATTTTTACCATTATTATTTAAATCACAAAATAACTGGAAAAAATTTCTATTGACAGTCTTTATTTTCGTTTTGGGAATAGAATTAGTTCAATTGTTAACTCTAACTGGACACTTTGATATCGATGATATCATTCTAAATGTTTCTGGTGCTTGTGCAATGTATTTCCTAATTAAAAATAAAGAGATGAATAAATTGATCAGAAACATTTTCCTATTAGAAGATAATAAAAATAATATGAAAATATTAACTAAAATATTGATCATATTATTATCTTTAATAGCTGTTGTCATTTCTTTGATTATGGTTTATCGCAAATCTTTTGATGATCGTCTCAATAGACATCTCTCTAATTATAATTATGAAATAACTATCATCGATGAAAATGAGAAATGTACTGGTGAATTAGAAAAATTCTATGAAGATAATTTATATAATTACTATTTTTCTTGTATTAAAAGTGATAAAGTTTATGCTCAAATCAATGGTCAAGAAAAATATTTAGTAAAAGATTTGTTGAATGAAAATCCGACACAATATTATATAAGTATTGATAAATTAGAAGAGAGTGGACTAAAGTTTATCAAAGAGGATAAATATGTTCATATTGATTATTCAATCAAAAATTCTAAATACAAAAAGAATCGATTAAAGGGAATCGATAATGATGACATCTTAGAAATTATTAGTGGTGCTGATTATATCGATGGTGATAAATTCTCTTCTAGTATTTATATCGTTCCTAAAAAAGAGGGTACTGCTGAGATAGAAATAGAATTTATGAATGATATAGATGAAGTCATAGAGACAAAAAAATATTCAATCACAATAGATGAAAATTTAAAAGTGAAATATGATGAGATAAAATAAAAAGGATTATATCCTTTTTATTTTGAAAAACTTCCAATTTCTCTAATCAATTTACTATCTAAAATTACTTCATTATGTTTAGATCTAAATTCATTATCACTACTATCAAATAGTTGTTTAGGAGTTATTAATTTAGTAGCTCCATTATAAGAGTTGATAGCTTTACCATCAATGATTCCAATCGTATAAGCATTTTTCTTTGATTCATCTTCAATGACTGTCGCTCCATCTTTATTTAAAGCCCCAATGATTGCATCAAATGTGACTTCGTATTGTATCCCTTCATCCAAGTTACAATAACTCACGATGTCATCTCTTTTACTAATTGTGGCAAATGTGACTAAACTGCGATTAGTAGGGGTATAATTACTTTTGTTCCAAGATACAAAAATGTATTCGCCACTATCAAGTTCTTTTTCCCATACTTTTCTAACGATTGGTAAAAGTGCTTCGTTTTGTTGATCGAAAGATATCTTTCCCTCAACACAGGAATTGATTATATTTAAATCATTTTCATCTAAAACATCTTTATAATCTTTTAAAAGACTATTGGTCAATTCATAGATTTGTTTTTTTCTCAAATTAGTTATATCCATATCTATACCTCGAAAAAATCGTATCATAAATATGCATTTTTGTAAAATATATATGATATAATTGTGTAGTAAGGTGAAGATATGAAAAGAAGTAAAAAACGTGTAGGAATAATCAGTTTATTATTAATTATTTTAGCGGCATTATTTCAATTATATGGAAATGATATAAATAATGCTTTGACATCATTAACTTCTAAAAGCGATGATAATCCTAAAATAGAAGAAACTAATACTGTTTCAACGGATTTGAAAGTTACTTTTATCGATGTTGGTCAAGCTGATTCCATTCTCATTCAAAATCGTGAAGAAAATATGTTAATCGATGCTGGTAATAATGAAGATGGTGATAAATTAGTCAATTATTTAAAGAGTTTAGGTGTTGAAAATTTTAAATATGTAGTTGGTACTCATCCTCATGAAGATCATATCGGTGGTCTAGATGACATCATTAATTCTTTTTCCATTGATAAATTGTATTTACCTGATGCTATTAGTGATTCAAAGACTTTTGTCGATGTTTTAGATGCTGTTGAAAATAAAAATGTTAATCTTTACAATCCTACTATAGATGAGACTTTCCAATTAGGAGAAGCTACTTTTAAAGTTTTATATACGGGAAGTGATTCAGAAACTAAAGAACTAAATGATACATCAATTGTCTTAAAGATGAATTTTGGAAATAATTCTTTCCTTTTCATGGGTGATGCATCTTCTAACGTCGAAAAAAAACTTCTAAGTAAAGATATCGAAGCTGACGTCTTAAAAGTTGGCCATCATGGTTCTCGTTATAGTAGTAGTGAAGAATTTCTTGATGAAGTTGACGCTAAATATGCAATTATCAGTTGTGGAATAAATAATTCTTATAAACATCCTCATGATGAGACTCTAAAAAAATTAAAAGAGCGAAATATTAATATATATCGCACAGATGAAGTTGGTACTATTATCGTTACTACTGATGGTGAAAAAATATCAGTATCAACTGAAAAAACTGATACGAATGGATAGGTGAAATATGAAATTAGTCATTGATCGAATTGAAGAAAAAATTGCTGTCTGTCAAGATCTTGAAACTGGTAAAATCCAAGAAATTGACATAAAACTTTTACCAAAAGAAATAGGGGAAGGATCAATCCTAAATAGTGAAAATGATCATTATTCTCTAGATCTTGCCTTAGAACAAGAACGTCGTCAAAATATTCGTGATCGTTTTAATCGATTGAAAAAAAATTGATATCTTGAGATATCTTTTTTTATTTAGACATATATTTTATAGAGGTGTTTTATGAAGAAAAATAAACGCAAATATAAAATAGCGGTCTATGCAATATGTAAAAATGAATCTAAATTTGTTGATAGGTGGTATGAATCAGTAAAAGAAGCTGATGAAATAGTTGTTGTTGATACGGGTTCAACTGATGATACCATTCAGAAATTAAAAGAAAAAAATGTTAAAGTTTATGAGAAAAAAGTCGAACCTTTTCGTTTCGATGTCGCAAGAAACATTTCTCTTGACTTAGTTAGTAAAGATGTTGACATATGTGTATCAATGGACTTAGATGAAGTGATAGAAAAGGATTGGACAAAAACTTTAAATGAACTTTGGTGCGATGATTTGAATAGATTGCGCTATATTTATAATTGGCATTTTGATGAAAATGGCAATCCTGATGTAACTTTTTATTCAGAGAAAATTCATTCACGAAATGGTTATAAATGGATTAATCCCGTTCACGAAATTCTCAAATATGATGGCACTGAAAAAAGTTTTGTAACTGATAAAATAGTTATTAATCATCATCCTGATTCAACTAAATCTCGTTCTTCTTATCTTCCTCTTTTAGAATTAGCTGTTAAAGAAAATCCAAAGAATGACCGTAATGTTCATTATCTAGGTCGAGAATATATGTACTATGGCAAGTGGAATGAAGCCATTGATACTTTGATATATCATCTTTCACTACCTAGTGCTACTTGGAAAGATGAAAGAAGTGCTTCTATGCGTTTTATTTCTCGTTGTTATAAAAATTTAAAACGATATGATGAAGCCCGTCTATGGCTTGATAAAGCTATTGATGAAACACCATATTTACGTGATCCTTTTATTGAAAGAGCTATTCTAGAATACATCTTACATAACTGGAAAGAAGTGGAATATTTTTGCCTAAAAGCCTTAAACATAACAACTCATGAAAAGAGCTATATCAATGAAACTTTCAGTTGGGATTATACTGTTTATGATTTATTATCTCTGAGTTATTTCAATCAAAAAGAAAAATTTTTAGCTTTGAGAAATATCGATAAAGCTTTAGAAATGAAACCAAATGATGAAAGACTATTAAAAAATAGAGAAATAATTGAAAAAATGTAATTGATAAGTATCTTTTTATTTAAAAAAAATGTAAAATAAATTTGGTGAAAGATATGCGACAATTAGTATATGATGATGATTTTAAAGAAATAGTTAATGAAAAGATAAAGTATTGGCAAAATGCTTCCGATATTCCTAAAAAAGTAAAAGATTATATAACAAATATTTCTAATGAATTCATATTTTATCTCCATCTTGATGAACTCGGATTTAAATTTTATTGTTCTAATTGTTTAAAAGAATTAGATGAAAATCATTATTGTGAACATTGTCAAAAAAGTTATACTAATTTGAATAGAAAATATGTTATTCATCCGAATACACAATATATTAGTGATATAAAATATATAAGTTTTTATACATATGTTTTTGATGTTGTTGATGATGAAGTCATTTTATATAATATTGAAAATCAACTAAGTTATGATCATCTAGCACCTCTAAAATATAAAGAATCAAATTTTTCAATCGTTGAAATATATGATGTAAAAAAAGATCATTTATATGAAAGAATCGAAGGTCATACTTTTAAATATTCTGGAATAGAAGATTTTTTTAATAATTCAGAAGATAATGAAAAACTTACAGGTATTTATATTAAGTTTTGTGTTCAAAATGATCCTCATCAATTTTTGTATGTTGATAATTTAGATGAATTAAAGACCTCATCATTATATAAATATAGTCAAATATGGCAATTAAAAGATCAATTTAATCATAATGATATCACTTTATCTTCTCTAACTTATAGTCCCATCTGTTGTAAAGAGTTTGAATACTTAATAAAAATGCATTTATATAATTTAGCGATAACGTGTTATAAAATAAATTTTGGTAAAGGAAAAAACTTTAAAGACATCTTAGAAATTGATAAAAAGTATTATAAATTTATGAAAGATATTGATATAACTAATGAGCAATATGATTTATTGAAAATGTATCCAACAACAAATCTTGATCTATTAGAGTTTATTGCAAAGTGCAAATACTATTTCGAAATGTTAAATAAATATGTAAAGTTTGAAGATTTAAAAAAGTATATAGAGAGTCAAGAGAATAGTGAAAATCATATTAGAAAATATATTGGTGATTATTATGATTACATTAATGGATTGATAATACTAGGTGCAGACTTAAAGGATAAAAAAGTTCTATATCCAAAGAATTTTTATGAAGAACATGATCGCGTTTCTGCTGAAGTAATGATTGTTGAAGATCCTGATTTAGATAAAAAAATCCATGATTTATCTAATATTTTATCTTTAAATATATATGAAGATGATGAATATATCATCTTTCCTGCTGATAGCATAAGTAGTATGATTGATGAGAGTAGTCAACAACAGAATTGTGTCAGAACTTATTGTGAAAGAGTTGGAAAAAATGAATGTCAGATATATTTTATGCGCGATAAGAAAAATAAAAACAAATCTTTAGTAACAGTTGAAGTTCGTGATGGCAAAGTGATTCAAGCACTTACTAGATTTAATAAAGATATTGATAATAGTCAAAGAAAGTTTCTAAATGAATGGGAAAAAGTTATGATTCCTATTATAAAAGGAGATATTTAACAATTAAATATTGTTTTTATCTAAAAAGTTATGTTATAATCTCTTATGTAACAGAAATGTTATAGAAGAGATGCGCAGGAGTGGCGGAATGGTAGACGCGATGGTCTCAAACACCATTGGTAGCAATGCCATGTGGGTTCAAGTCCCATCTCCTGCACCAAATGGATTAACCTGAACATTTAAGTTCAGTTTTATAAGTACCTTGCTTCAATAACGTAAAGTGAGGTATTTTTCTTTAGGAACATTTTAAAAATGTAGTATAATTATGTCGGTGGTAACTATGGATAATACGGTTAAAAACTTAAAAAGAGTTTATCAATATGGTAAAAAATATGGTAAGAACGTTTTTATTTTTACTTTTGTATCTTTAATATTTGTTGTTATAAATATCATTTCGCCAATTGTTGGGGCAAGGCAATTAGTTTATTTGTCTACTAATATTTATGATCAATTGTTTTACGCAACATTGATAATATTGGGAATTGATTTTATATCAGCTTGTAATCATTGGATTTTAAAAAGAAATACACAAGTATTTTTTCGTGGAACGGCTAAAAATATCCAAATAGCTGTATCTAAAGAAATATTGAAAATAGAATTGAGTGATATGGATAAGACGACGACGGGAACTTTCATTCAAAGAATTGGTGGAGATACTGATGAAATGTCACACGTCTTCACTCGTGGTATGGGATATTTGACTAATATTTTGACTGATATAGGTGTCTTTGTTGCTGTTTTTATCATTGATAGAGTAGTTTTTTGCTTCTATTTACTAGCATCTATACTACTTACTTTACTTCATTTATATAAAGTGGAAAGAGTTAATCAAGAAGATAAAAAATATCGTCATCAACGTGAAAGAACAAGTGGTCTAATCAGTGAATTGGTTCGTGGTGTTAGAGATATCAAGATGCTTAATGCCAAAGATTCATTCATTGAAGAAGTAGAGGTAAATGTTGACAATTTATCTACTAGTCAATTTAGAATGCGTAATGTTGAAGCCAATTTTGAATTTATTATCTCTGTTGTCAACGCCATTGTTCAAGTATTATTGATTTCTTTACTCATCTATTTAATGAAGAGTTCATCTATAATAGTTGCGACAGCACTTGTCCTATATAATTATAAAGGAAGAGTTCTAAGCAATTTGATAACTCATGTCGGTAATTTATTGACAGAATTAAAAAGTTTCAATCTATCAGCAAATCGTGTTTTTTCATTACTTGATAATAAAGAATTTAAAAAGGAAAAGTTTGGAAAATTAAAACTTCCCGAAGTTAAGGGTGACCTTGAATTTAAAAATGTTTATTTTGGATATGACGATCGAGATGTTTTGAAAGATATGAGTTTTAAAATCAAATCTAATGAAACTGTAGCTTTCGTTGGAAAAAGTGGAGTAGGTAAAACGACTATTTTCTCTCTATTGTGTAAACTTTATAATGTCAAAACAGGAGATATATTTATCGATGGAAAAAATATTAATGATTTAGATGAAGATTCAATTCGTAATAATATCACCATAATTTCTCAAAATCCTTACATCTTCAATATGTCTATAAAAGATAATTTGCGTTTAGTAAAAGAAAACTTGACTGATGAAGAGATGATCAATGCTTGTCATCTAGCATGTTTAGACAGTTTTATAAGCAATTTACCAGATGGTTATAACACGATTGTTGGCGAAGGGGGAGTAACTTTATCAGGTGGTCAACGTCAAAGACTTGCGATAGCAAGAGCCTTCGTCCAAGATACTAAAATAATTCTTTTTGATGAAGCGACATCATCCCTTGATAATGAGACACAGTCAAATATTCAAAAAGCGATTAATAACATGAAAGACCGTTATACAATCTTAATCATAGCGCATCGTCTATCGACAATTGTGAATTCCGATAGAATCATGTTAGTAGAAGATGGTAAGATAACGGCTTCTGGTACACATAAAGAATTGTTAGCAAATAATAAAAATTATAAAAAATTATATGAAAATGAGATATTAGAACAAGAATAAAAGAGAAATGTCATTTCTCTTTTTATAATTTCTTAACTAATTCTTTTAAACTCTTTATTTCATATGTTGGATTTATTCCTAAAATATTTTCTTTACCTTTAGGATTGTACCAACAACTATCAATACCATTCTTTATGCCACCTAAGACATCAGTCGTCAAAGAGTCCCCAATTATTAACATCTCATCTTTATTCTTATTTTTCATCATGGCAATGGCATAATCGAAAAATCCTGGCATTGGTTTGGAAAAGCCACAAGAACCAGATGCTGCAATGCTTTGGATATATGGGGTTATTCTAATAGCACTAATCTTTTCTCTAGCACAATCGAGAGGACCATTAGTTGATATCGTTATCTCATACTTTTCATGCAGTTGTTTTATTACTTCTTGCGCACCATCGATTGGAACGATATTCTTAGCTAAATCTACTATGTATTGTTCGTTGTAATCAACAGCTGTATCATAATCTACTCCCAAAAATTGAATGAAACGATTAGCTCTTAAGTACTCAATTCTTTTTTCTAATGAATCAGCCCATGATGGTAATACCATTTTTCCACTTTCCCATTGTAACCAATAATTATCATCAAAATTTTTCCATTTTCGATAATTCTCTTCGCTACACGTAATTCCTAATTTATCATATATATTAAAAATGGCATACCTAATTGATTCATCATTGTCGATGAGAGTATCATCTAAATCAAAAAGTAAAGCCTTATATCTCTTCTCCATAAACCCTCCATGCTTTAATTATATTGAATATGTTTACAAAATACAATAATAAATGACTTAACAAGATTGTCATTTTTATTTAAATTGGTTATAATTTTTGTAATGGGTTGGTGTGAAATGAATTATTCTAGTCATGATACAAATAATAATAGAAATTTCATTATTCATAAAAAAAGTGATGACTCCATGAATAGGGATAAAAAAGAATATAATAAAAAATTGATAATCGTATCTCTAGTCATTGTGTTGATCATCATAATTTTAGGAATAATTCTTTTTTCATACAATAAATTCTTAAATGATGAAAAAAATTTACGTGACATAGCTATTCCCAAAAATTCTTATACACCAAAGTTTTCTAGTGATATTCATGATTATTATCTTTTGACGACGGATAAAAAAATTACTATCAAGTGCGATGTCAATAAAAATATCAAAATATCTGGTTGTAATGAAGAGATTGATTTATCAAATTATTCGAGTTATATCCATCAAATCGTCGTTGATGGTCGCGAAAAAGAAATTTATAAAATATATATAAGAGTAAAAGAATCAGATAATGTCCAAAACATATCGATTGATTCTATCGATGGTATCAGTTCTTCATGGACAAAAAACGATGAGACAATAACGATCAAGGCCTCTAGTAAAAATGCTTTAAAAGAGTATTCAATCGACAATGGATATACATTCCAAAAATCTAATGTGTTCACCATCGAAAATAATGCCAATCTCAAAATAATTGTCAAAGATGAATATGATAATTTGAGTGCTGTTAGACAACTTGATATCACTAATATTGATAAAACAAAACCGACGGGAATTATAATTAAAGAAGCTAAAAAAGATAAGATCATTTTAAAAGCACTCGCTAAAGATGAAGAATCAGGAATAGATAGTTACAGTTGGAATGATCAAGAATATGCTGATCGTGATACGTATGAAGTGACAAAAGCTGGTAAGTATTCTTTGAAAATAAGAGATAGAGCTGGTAATGTTTCAGAAAAAATAGTTATAGAGATAAAAAATAGTGATTTTAATAATAAAAAACAACATGCGATTACTTTTTATCATAATGGAGCTGAAACAATTGGTAATGATTTTTTGAGTTGTACTGATAATAGTGGTAATTGTAAGATAACTCTTCCTGAAATTGAGAGAGAAAATGCCAAAATTATCGGTTGGAGTACTGATAAAAATAAAACGACTGCTGACTATAGTGTTGGCGAAAAAATAAATCTTACTGAAGATATCACTTTATATGCCATAACAGAAAGAGAAGTAAAAGCTAATTTCTTTGAGAATGGTGCTGATTCTATTTCTGAAAATAGTAGTAAATGTACTCTTTATAACGATGATAGATTCTGTTATGTCACAACTCCTGCCATTGTCTATAGTAGTGGTAAAATAATCGGTTGGAATACGTATAGTGGTGCTGAATCACCTTTGGAGAGCCCTAATTCTTTGCTGAAAGTATACGATGATAGTGATTATTATGCTCTTGTCTTTAAAGAATTTGTCGTAACATTTGATAAAAATGGTGCTGATTCGATATCATCAACTAAGGAACAATGTCGTCTTCGTGAAGGGGAGTTGACCTGTTTCATAAATACCCCTGAAATAACCAGAGATGGTTCTGAGATATTGGGATGGTCAAATAATAGTGATGACCAAGATGCTCAGATTTTGCCAGGTGATCAATTAGAGGTTGAAAATGATTTGAAACTTTATGCTATAACACGTAAAAATGTCGAAATAACTTTTGATAAAAATGGTGCTGATTCTGTTTCCAATGAAAGAGTCCTTTGTAGTATTTATAATCTTGAAAAGAATTGTGAAATAATAACTCCTGATATATATCGTGTTGATGCCACCATCATCGGTTGGAATTCTAAAAGAGATGAAAAAGATAGTGAAGTAGCCACTAATTCTTCATTAACGGTCAATAAAAATGCTACATATTATGCCATAACTCATAAAAAAGTCATCGCCACTTTCCACGAAAATGGTGCTAGTGATATCTCCAGTTCTTCAGCTGGCTGCAGTTTCTATAATGATGCCAAAGGATGTACTATCAAAGCACCAAGTATTAAGAGAAATTCTTGGAAAATTATTGGTTGGAATACTGATAAAAATGCCACTAGTTCCAAAGTTGCTCCTAATAGTGAATTCACGATAAATAAAAGTGCTGATTATTATGCAATTACTTCCAAAACAGTGACAGCGACTTTCTATAGAAATAATGCTGATAACTTGGGCAACTGTTCAAAAGTTACTTCAAGTGGTTGCACGGCTAGTTGTAACATTTATAATTTGAATAGTAGTTGCTCGGTCAGTATTCCATACATCTATAGTAAAGGAAATGAAGTACAATTTTTCTCAACTAGTAGTAACACCAATTCGAAAGTTGGTTATTCTCCTGCTAATAAATTGAATTTGTTGGATAATATATCTTTATATGCTATTGTTGATAACCGTTATCGAAGTCATACTTTCTCAATAGTCAAAACTAAGAATTATGGTTATACAGCTTTTGAAACCGAATCTGGTTGCCCAACTAATGTCTATAATAATTTTTATAATTTTTTAGATCGCGTTTATAAAAATGCTCCTTATATCTTTAAAGCTTCCAAAGTAACTTTTGCTAGTGAAAACAGTTTTAATGAGACTTGGGGTAGTTATGCGGGAATGACTTATGGCAGTGCAATCGGTTATCGCAATATCGATATCAAATGTCCAAATACATATTCGACTTATTATCTTCAGACGATAGTTCATGAATTGACTCATGGTTGGGATAGTTATTACAAAGCTATTTATGGAACGACGATAAGTGATACGAATGATTTTGTCTATCTTTATGATAAATATTCTAATGCCACTACTAAACCATTCCGCAGTTATTCCTACACCAGTCGTGGTGAGTTTGTAGCTGATGTCTTTTCTTGGTACTATTTCTTATATATTGATAATTCGCAACAACCAGATATCGTGCGTTCAAATCCATATTTTCCTAAAGATATAAGATTAGCTATTGAAAAATATATAAATGTCAGTAAAGGTGGATATAAATAATTAGAAAAAGTAGAAGGGTATTTAAAATTATCCTTTTATTTTTTTTATTTTGTATGGAAAATTAACTTCAGTTATTGTATAATGATATTATCAATAATTGGGGTAGAATAAAAAGGAGGACATATGATGGGCAGTAATGATAATTTTTTGTTGAAAATTCATATGGAAGAAGATACTTTAACAGAGATATTTTTAAATAAAGAGAGACATTCCTTTACTTTTGTAAATGATGAATGCGTTCAAGACTTGATAATCCCTGAATTTAAGATGACAAGTTTAAATATGATTTTAGAAAACGTAAGTGATAATGAAAAAAATGATAAATATTACGCTGAATATGATAGAAATGGTGAAACTGTAAGAGAGTATGATCATGATAAGATAGCTCTAATTCGCGATATGGTGACATCTATCAGTATCAGTGATTTTTTAGAATACTTAAAAAGCATAAATATAAATGAGTATTACGTTGATACCATCGTTGATGCTTATAATTGTGTTCTTCCAAATGATGTTAAAAAGATTGTATCCTACACGACTAATGGTGTAGATTTTAGTGATCCTGAAAAAATGCGCATGATGTCTCATGACGACATTGTCAAATATAAAGGCCCAATTAAAAATTTTGTCCCATTAATAATTAAAAATGATACCAATTATATCGGTTATGACTACAAGGATGGTTCTTATAAAGAATATAAAAAAGAATCAGTTATAAATGAAGCAGATACTTTAAAAGAATTATTTGCCCCAGTTGAAGTCGAAGCAAAAAAAGAAGAAATCAAAGAAGAAGCTGTTGTTGATGATGCAAACGAAGAAGATATCGAGTTAATTGATGAAGAACTTCAAGAGAAAATCGAAGAAGTTTTTGAAAATAATGACATGCTTGAAAGTGAAAACGAAGAAGTAGAAGAACAAAAAGATAGTGAAGAGTCATCTGTTGAAGAAAAAGAAGAAGTCGTTGAACCAGAACCTATCGTTGACGAAAATGATACAGAGTATGATGATAAGATTAAAAATATTGATTATCAATTTGAAAAACTAAATGCTGGTATTGTTCAAAAACCGGAGAAAAAAGAGCAAGAGATAAAAGATCTCGTTGTCAAAGAAGAACACCAAGAAGAACCAAAAGATGCAGAAAAAGAAAAAATTGAAGAAGAGAAGAAACGCGAAGAAAAAGCTAATATCAAACGTGAAATAATTGCTGGTGTTAGAAAGTCTTTACAAGAGATTGAAGAGACTAATGCCATTATTGATGAAATAGATGATAACATCGAAAAGACTAAGAAAGATGAAAAAGAAGATACTCCTAAGTTATCAGATCTAGTTAATGAATCATTAATTAATGCTTGTGAAAATTATAAGATTAATTTTAATGATACGCAGAAATTAGTTGTTGAACATCTTCCTTATTATGAATTCTCATCAAGTTTTGATGTCATTCAAATACCAGAGATTGATTTGGATAAATTGACTCTTTTACCACACGCTGAGATTGATTTGGGTAAACTTAAATTAGAAGTTGAATCTTTGAGTAACAGTCGTGTCGATTTAGTAGTTAAATCAGCTACTTCAATCGTTGATAAAGATGATAACAAATTAAAAAGAGGTAGTCATATCACATTGGATTTGAAGAGTGAAACTACTTTGCGTTTAAATAAAAAAGGTGCGATGGAGACTTGGTCTTTGCGCATGGAGAGATCAACCTTCGAAAAAGAACTTCGCAATATTGATTATAGTAAGATAATGAATATCATATCTGAACTAGATTCATTTAAAAAGTTGGGCAATATAGAAAAGTTTGAGTTGCATAAGTCAATCATGTTATTTATACATTTTGTCATGCTTTATAAAGAAGATAAAAAACTTGATGAATTGTATCGCGTTCTCGAAGAAGAACCAACTCTATATGAAGAATATGTTACTAAGTATAATATAAAACATGCTGCTGAGATGAAGAATGAACTTCATTCATATGATTATAAGAAAGAATACGTTACAAAATTAAATTATATAAATGGTCTAATTGATGCGAAATGGTTAGATTATCCACGATACATCTTTAGAACTCATAAATACTTTGATAGTGATGATTTCTTAGAAGAGTTCATCTTTGATTTAGAAGAACTATTAAAAGAAAGAGATTTCAGTGATTATTTGAGTAAGATGTTCAAAGAGTATAAGATGTTTATTGGGTTAGATGATGAAGGTAAAGAAAACTTGAATAAATGTCTAGAATATTTATCTGTTCTTTATAAATATAATCCATCGTTAGGTGAATCTATAAAGTATAAGATTGAAAAAGAATTTATGATAGGTGCTGAAGAAGAAGATATCGCCTTATTGATTTCTAAATTGTGTCGTCGTGGAATAAAAGATTATGCTGCTTTTGTTGAATATGATGCCATGATGAAAGAATCATATCGCTTAGGTGAATTGAAATATCCAATCTTTTCTGAAAGTTTTGGAATAGAAGATATCAGAAATGGTGGTGAATACGATGAATACTAAAACTAAAAAGACAGTTGGAGAAATAACATATAATAGTAAAAATATTGGTTTTTCCATCACTATTCCTGATAATTGGATGGAAGTAAAAAAGTCATCATATCAAGATTTGGGAATTAATGATAATACTTTATTCACATTTTCTGTTGATAAATTTACTTCTTTATCAGCAATCTTTAGTGGTTTTTGTAAGACTAGAGACTTTAATCAATTCTTTGAAAAAGTAAAATTTAATAAGAGTTTAGAAGTTTTGACGACGAGTGAAAAAGAAATAAATGGTCTTCGTATCAAATGTGTAGTAATTGATTATAGTGATAAAAAGATTTTAAATGCCTTTTGTCTAATTAATGGTATGCTTATCAATTTCACTATCAATGTCGATTACAAAAACAGATTATTTGATAATAAAGGTTTATTAAATGATAAAAATGCCAAGTTATTATTTAAAATTCTTGAGACGATAAAAATATCTAAACCATTAAATCCACCGATTTATGTAAATGATTACGTCAAAGAACCATCTTCAGCTGAAGAAGTTGAACCTAAAGAGATAGTTAAAAAGACAACAGCTCAAGAAACGATTGAAACAGATTGTAAATATAGACATATTTTAATGCCTGATTTCTATATCCGTTATAATTTAGAAGAAGATGATTCAAGTGTTGTTTTGAGCGTTATCAATAGAGAAGTTTATTTTAATGACTCCAATGATAATTATCGTTTTATCAAAGTTGATGAAAAAGTATCTTCAGAAATAAAAGAGATCATATCTACTAATATTGATACGATTATGGATATGGATATGGGTTATGAAAAACCTAAAAACAATTCTAATTTATTAGTTAAATTGGGTGAAAGAGTAGCGCTTATCGATTTAATTGGTAATGATGTATTGAGAAGTATCTTTGCGGAAATTTTCTCTGTCATCAAAGGAGATAATGTTCCAAAAGAAGAAAAACATGAACCAAAACCAGTTGTTGACATTAAAATGCCAGCTAAAGATGAAGAAAAAGAAAAAGAGTTTATTCTTCCTATCGCAATAGAGCCAAAAGAAGAAATAAAACCTGAAGTAGAAGAAGTTCATGATGAAATAAAAGAAGAACCACAAGAAGAAATTCATGACGAAATAAAGGAAGAAGAACTTCAAGAAGAGGAAGTTCACGATGAAGTAAAAGAAGAGGAACCACAAGAAGAAAAAGAAGAACCAAAAGATTATGATTTGACAAATTATGAAGAGTATTTGCACAATGTCGATGGACATGCTTCATTCAAATTCCTATTCCCAAGTGGTAGTGGTGAAAAAGTAATTCGTGATTTTAATGTCTTTGATATTGTCAAAGATGAAGAATTGGCATATCGCGTTTTCATCTTTAAATGTGATACTGTTGATAAGTATGAAGAAAAACTTTCTGATTGGATGAATAAAAATACTTCTACAGCTGATTCAGAACTTGTCAATACTTATGAAAATACAAGTGCTAATGGTTTAAATATTAAGACTTATATTTTGAAGAATAATCGTTTTTATAAAGTTATTTATAAAGAAAAATATTTGATCGCTATTTCTAGTTTTGCTGAAGAAGATAAATTGTACTATGCTGATTTAGCTTTAGAAAATGTTGAAATAGGTGGAGATAACAAAGAATATGTTGAATCTTATGAACGTAAGATGAATAGCATTAATATTTTGAAATCTCAAGGAATTCCTTATATTGATGAGTTACCAGTACTTCCTAGTAGTTATGAAGTTAAAGGTAAAACTCTCGATGAAATAGCTAAGCGCAGCATTGTTCTTTGCATATGTTGTAACTACGCTAATGATGTAATTAGTAATAAGAAAAAGAGATATTTAAAAGAGTCAAAGAAATTCTTTAATAAATTACTAGATAAGTTTATGGTAAAAGATATCATGACTAAAGAAGAGAAAGAATTATTTGATAAGGGAGATAAGAATTTAGCAATTCAAATCTCATGGCAATTTGAAGGTTGTGCTATTCTTCTATGGACTTTAGGTCTAATAGAAGATGTTGAGTTCCCTGATACTTTAGTAGAACCTGATTATTTGACATCTATTGTTTCTTCTTGTGAAAGTTATAAAGAATTTATTGAAAAATGTGGTTTGCGTGATGTCAATGAAGTCTTAGACTTAGCAGATTTGACATATCGTTATAATTGGTATTGTGTTGATGCTCAAATCAATGAAGAAGAACCAATAATTAATCCAGAAGTAGTAATGGAAAGACATCGTGCTTTGAAATGGCTACTATCTGATGAAGAGTGGGATAAGGTTGAAATAAATACGTAAAAAGAATATTAAGGAAGTGATCCAATATGAAAAACTTAATAGGTAATAATTGGAAAGCTGCTTCTACAAGTCAACTTGTTCAAGTTAAAAATCCCTATAATCACATGATTATTGATACAGTACCTAATTCTAGTTTTGACGATGTCAATGAAGCTGTTAAATTATCAGATCAAGCTAAAAAATATTGGATTGGTATTCCTATTAATGAACGATGCAAGATAATGTTGAAGTTCAAAGAAATGGTTGAGAAAGAACGTTATGAACTAGCTAAATTACTCACGAGTGAAACGGGAAAAAATATTCTTGAAGCACAAGATGAAATAGATTCCTTAATTAATCTGACAATGGCTTTTATTGAAAAGGCTAAGCACATGTATGGAAATGTCATTCCTGACGGTATTGATGAAGAAAATGACAATACTATTCAAATGACAACTCGTGAGCCAATTGGTATCATTGCGGCTATCTTGCCATATAATTTTCCTGTTGTTACATTTGCTCATAAAGTACCATCGGCACTATTGATGGGTAACACCGTCATTGTCAAACCATCTTGTAAAGCTCCTCTAACGGTAACTAAATTGGTTTATTTGTTAAGAATGGCTGGTATTCCTGAAGGCGTTTTACAAGTAATTCATGGCAGTGGTGAAAAAGCTGGTCATGCTCTTGCCATGCATCCTGATATCCAATTGATAACTTTTTCTGGTTCGACTGTCAATGGTATGAAAGTCATGGAAGCAGCATCTAGCAATCTGACAAGAGTATTGTTGGAATTGAGTGGAAATGATGCGATGATCGTCTGTCGTGATGCTGATGTCGAACTAGCCATCGATGAAGCTATTAAAGGACGCATTCGCAATATGGGACAATCTTCCTCATCGACGAAGAGATTCTTAGTTCATAAAGATAAGAAGAATGATTTTGTCAATGGTCTTATTAAGAAATTGTCAAAATTAAAACAGGGAAGTCCAATGGATAGCAGCACAGATTTAAATTATTTAATCGATGAAGAAGAAGCTATCAAAGTTGAATCCCAAGTAAAAAAATTAGTTGATGAAGGGGCTAAAATAGTATATGGTGGCAATCGTAATCAAAATTATTATGAACCAACTGTTTTGATCGATGTCAATGAAAAGATGGGAGCATCATCCAATATTGAAATATTAGGTCCCGTCATTCCTATCATTGAATTTGAAGACATCAATCGCGCTATTGAAATAGTTAATAATTCTCCATATGGTTTAGCTTCATCAATCTTTACTAAAAACATAAAGACAGCTTTTAAAGCAGCTAGATGTTTACAAACAGGTACAGTCATAATCAATGGAAGTACTAATTATCGTTCAAATGAAATGGCTTATGGTGGTTGGAAATATTCAGGTTTTGGTACCGAAGGAGTATCATCAACTCTTGAACAACTTTCATTAGTCAAGACGACAGTTTTAAAAAATGTTTTAGAATAGAAGAAAAACTCTTCTATTTTTTTCTTTTTTATAGTACGATTGTAAAAGGATGGTGGATTATGACAGATATTAGAGAAAAAGATTTTTTAAGACATTTTGTCTTAGAATTGATATTAGTTCAAAAAGATAGTGTATTTGATCTATGGGATGAAGAACATATCGAACTTCCCAATGATTATTTATCTATTTTAGAAAGAGTAGTAGAAGATGATGTACGCCAAGAACGTTATCAAAGATTTATTCCTAAGAAAGATAGGGATTTGTGGCGTGAATCTATGCAAAGAAGTCTTGATTCTTTTTTAAAGAGTGATGGTGTAGTTTCAAAAGATATAGAAACTGGTAAAAAAATGACTTTAAATCGTCAAGCTATATCAAGTATTTTATATGATAAATCAATTGATGAATCTACGAGAATAAATATTTCGATGTTAGCTACTGATTTCTTAATGGTAAAAGAAATGGCAAGACCAAAACAAAAGATTAAATTAACTAAGACTAATCAAAGTGTAGATTAGATCAAAAATGAAAAGAAATGCTAAAGCTAGAGTAATGGACTTTGGTATTTTTTTTATTATTAAATTGACAAAGGGATTTATTAAATAAATGACTAAAACACTAGCTAATCCCCAAATGATCATCATTTTTAAAGATGTATATTTACCGATATTAAACATTTCATCAGAATAGTCCCAAAAGATTCTTCCAAATAGAGTTTCAATTAAAAAGCCACCTAAGTATTCCAAAGTTCCAATTGCTATAGAAGATATTGTGAAAAGGGCAAAGATTCTGATAAATTTATTTTTAATATATTTACAGATCAAATAAAAAATTCCTAGCATTAAAAGAACTCCTAATCCATATATAGGTGTCCAGTAACCGTATAAAATCCCACTATCAACATTGGGATATATTATGTTTTCTAAGAAATGTCCAACTATTGAATAAAATAAAAAAGTATTAATAATATTCATCTCATCACCATTATCATTATGTTAAAAAATGAATATATTAATACAAAAATTAAACATCAGTAAAACTATCGATTAGTGAAGTATCAACTCTTCCACCAGGATTGGCGTCTAGATATACTTTATTATAATTCTTTATCATTCTGACAGCTTCTTTACCAGTATATATTACTTCTCTTCCCGAAGGTTCGGTAACTTTTAAATACAAATTATCACGATTATCTTTATCTTCTTCAAGAATTATTCCTGTAGAAGATTTGATGAATTCATCACGGGCGGCATTAGGATTGTCAAAATTAGGTAAGAAAGAGAAACCATTGCCATTGTTGACAAAACTGTTTTGTTCATTAACGGTATTGAAATTATTAGTAGTAGGACTAATGGTATTAGCTACATCAGTATTACTAGTATTATTCAACATATTATTAAACTGTTCTAAACCATTATCATTATTATTAGGTGCTGGTTCATTATTAGTAGCAGTCAAGTTGTTAAAGCCATCTGTAAGATTGAGAATAGGAGTAGCGTTACTCTCTACATTATTAGGAGTATTATTATCCGTTTGATTACCATTGACAGGAATCGTTAAATTGTTGAATTGATCAGTTAGTTCAATCGTTTTATTTTGTTGTTCCTGATTAATAGTATTTATATCACTATTTATATTGGCTGAATTGATCAAATCATTAGAGCTATTGTTTTGATTAGCGATATTTTTATCATCATTATACTTTGATAAAAAGTTTCTAATGAGTTGTTCATTACCATTTTTTTCATCGACTACTGGTTGTTGACTAGGTGTATTGTTTTGATTGTTTACTAAATCATTATTATTAGGTACTTGATTTAAATTGTTGACAGTGTTCACATCATTGAGAGAAACTTGATTGTTTATGAAATTATTGCTAGGAACATTGTTCTGTTCATTACTTACTTCATCCATCTTAGGCCAGTGTGAAGTATCAGCTTTTTTACCAGGACGACTAGATTCAAATAATTGATTATAACTCGTCAATTTCTCCATTGCTTCTTGACCGACATATAGTTGTTGATTTCCCATCTGATCAATAACTGTCAGGGTAACTTTTCCATTTTCAAAACCTTCATGGATTTCTATATCCATCGTATCACTTATGAATTGATCTCTTTCTTCATTGACGTTTTCATCGACTTCATTACTGACATTAGAAGCATTTAATTCACGCGTCAATTCATCACAAACTTTATATAAATCAGGTAATGTGTCTCTAGAAAAATCTTCTATTTTTCGCGAAGTAAAAGTATTGATTGCTCCAACGACAACATCATTTAATATCTGTTCAACTTCAAATTCAAAATTTTGATAATTTGGAGAGTTCTGTCTAAAGTGATATACCATACTATCTTTTATTTTTTTAATTAGAACGGGGTAATCACTAATTTTATTCATGTTGTTAACGGCATTAGTCAAGTTAGATGTTACTGTATTCATCTCATCAGTTAAAGATGTATCTTCGACATGATTTAAATCAATTCTATGAATATTACTACTATCAAAATGTTTTTTTAATATATCAGCATAAGCTTTAAAAGCTTGTGACATGATAAGTTTGATCGTATCATCACTAAAATTGATGTTGTAAACTGATAATTGTTGTCTTAAACGATTCGCTACATCTTCAAAAGTACGGGTTTTATATTCCGTATCTTGTTCGACACTATTCACTAAATCATTTAAATATCCGATGAGTAAATCGTTGTATTTAGTTATGCTTTCTCCCTTATTATTCATAGTATCACATTCCCCAAATTATTATAATACAATTATATTATAATATATTATTGGATTTTATTTAAGTATAAAACAAAAAAAATAATAAATAATTAAAAAACTTGTCAAAAATAATTAGTTGTGATATATTTGTAAATGTTTAAAAGCAAGTGCGAAAGACGTAATTAGTGATTTATTTTAAAGAGAGTCTAGTTAGGTGAAAGTAGACAAATAATAGCTAATTAAGATCACTTTCAAGTGCGTTTTATGGATAAGATAAAAACGGTGACGCGTTATAGTTTTGAGAGCATAAAGTATTATGAAGTAGGGTGGTACCGCGAGTAATCGTCCCTATTAATAATACTTTTTTTATTACATGAAAGGGTGATAATATGAGTTTTAAAGAGTTATCAAAAGAAAAGCAAAGCGTATTTGAACAAAAATTGAGTGAAAAATGGGAAAAGGAAAACTTACTTCAAAAAACTATTGATAATGGAAAAGATTATTTTGTTTTCTATGATGGACCAGCAACAGCTAATGGAATGCCAGGCGTTCATCACATCGTTTCTAAACTTTTAAAAGATACTATTTGTAAATACAAGACGATGCAAGGATATAAAGTAATAAGAAAAGTTGGTTGGGATACACATGGATTACCAGTTGAAGTTCAAGTTGAAAAAGAATTGGGTTTTTCTGGTAAAAATGACATTGAAAAGTATGGTATTAAAGAATTTAATGAAAAGTGTCGTGAAAGTGTATGGAAAAATGAAAAAGCTTTCAAAGATTTCACTATTAAAATGGGTCAATTCATCGATTTAAAAGATCCATATATAACTTATGATAATAATTATATTGAGACTGAGTGGTGGATTTTAAAGAAATTCTTTGATGAAGGACTAATCTATGATGGATTAAAGATTCTTCCATACTGTCCTAGATGTGGAACAGGACTAGCGTCTCACGAAGTAGCTCAAGGATATAAAGAGATAAGTGTTAATACTGTAACAGTTCCTTTCAAAATGAAAGATGAAGAAAATACTTATTTACTTGTTTGGACGACAACTCCTTGGACTCTTTTGAGCAATGTTGCGGCTTGTGTCAATCCTGATGAGAAATACGTAAAATGTTTATCAAAAGGATATAACTTCATCGTTGCTGAAAAACTAGCTCATAAAGTCTTAGGAGATGGTTTTGAAGTAGTTGAAGAATATCTTGGTAAAGATTTAGAGTATCGTGAATATGAACAATACATGCCTATTTTAAAGGTTAATAAAAAAGCATTTTATATTACATGTGCTGAATATGTAACGATGGAAGATGGTACTGGTATCGTTCACATCGCTCCAGCCTTTGGACAAGACGACTATGAAGTTGGACTAAAATATGATTTACCAGTCTTGAATCCTGTTGATGAAAATGGTTGTTACACTGAAGGTCCTTGGAAGGGAAGACTAGTTGTTGATAGTGATTTAGAAGTAGAAATAATTAAGTATTTAGCTGAACAAGATAAAATCTTTAAGAAACAAAAAATGGTCCATAACTATCCTCATTGTTGGAGATGTAAAACACCACTTGTTTACTATTCAAAACCAAGTTTATACATCAAGACAACAGCTTTAAAAGATAAGATTATCGAAGAGAATAACAAAGTTCATTGGCATCCTGAATACGTCGGAGAAAAACGTTTTGGAAATTGGCTTGAAAACATGAATGATTGGGCTATTTCTAGAAATAGATATTGGGGTACACCAAT
>CANREL010000014.1 GCA_947629655.1 uncultured Bacilli bacterium | reverse complement strand
AGGAGTTTTTATTTTAAAGACTCATCGCTAAAGCTCTACCGAACTCCCAGACTATCTGGGAGTTTTCTTACACAAAATAAAAAAGTAGATTAAATCTACTTTATTATATTTCTTTGATTTCTATTTTAGCACCAACATCAGTCAATTTTTCAACGATATTTTCATAACCTCTCAAGATGTGATTAATATTAGTTATTGTGGTTGTTCCTTCAGCTGTTAGAGCAGCGGCTACCATTGAAGCACCAGCACGTAAGTCAGTGGCTTCGACTTCACATCCTTTTAAGACAGTTGGCCCCATGATTGTTGCAGTCATTCCTTCAACTTTGATATTAGCTCCCATTTTATTCAAATATGGAACATGCATAAATCTATTTTCCCAAATCGTTTCTGTTATTGAAGACTTTCCTTTGCACTGGGTCAATAAAACTGAAAAAGGTTGTTGTAAATCAGTAGCAAAACCTGGATAACCCAAAGTTTTGATATTGACTGGTTTATATTTATCAGCTTTGTTGACGATTAAATAGTCAGGACCAATCTCTAAAGTTACACCCATTTCAATCAATTTTGACGTTAGAGCTTCAATATGTTCTGGGATGATGTTATCGATTTTTAAATAATTTCCCACTAAAGCACCGATGATTGTATAAGTTCCTGCTTCAATGCGATCAGGTATTACTTCATGGAAGCAACCCTTTAATTTTTTTACACCCTCGATTCTGATTTCACTAGTACCGGCACCTGTTATCTTGGCACCCATGTTGTTCAAAAACGTAGCAATATTAACTATTTCTGGCTCTTTAGCAGCATTGTCAATGATTGTTTTACCATTTGCTTTGACAGCTGCCAACATGATATTTATAGTTGCACCAACTGATGCGATATCGAGATAGATATTAGCACCTTTTAACTCTTTAGCATCAACTATGTATTTATTACCATCATTAGTAACTGTTGCACCTAAGGCTTCAAATCCTTTTAAGTGTAAATTGATTGGACGTTCACCAATTGAGCATCCACCGGGAAAATACATTTCAACATGATTATATTTTCCTAGTAAAGCACCCATAAAATAGTAAGAAGCACGCAATTTTTTAGCTTGTTCTTCAGGTATTTCTTTATTTTCAATAGTAGCTGGATTGATGACGATACTCTCACTAGCACGTCGCACTTCAGCTCCCAAATACATCAAAGTCTCACTAAGGGCATCGGTATCAGTAATTTCAGGAACATTACAAATGGTAACATCATCATCTGCTAAAATTGCAGCAGGGATCAAAGCGACACTACTATTCTTTGCACCACTTATACGAATTGTTCCACTTAGTTCCTTTCCACCGGTTATTTCTATTACTCTCATAAAACCTCCACTACAATATAATATTTATATTTTTATTATTTGTTATTGAACATTTCAACTTTTTCTTTAATTTTAGCTTTCATTGATGCTGTTCCACTACCAATGACTTTTCTTGGATCGTAAACATCTGGATTAGCATTTACGAATTCTTTAACAGCATCATGCCAAGCAATTTGTAGTTCAGTATTTATATTTATCTTACTAATTCCGCAACTTATAGCTTTTTTAATATCATAGTCAGGAATACCTGTTCCCCCATGTAAAACAAGAGGGATAGTTAAGTTTTGATTGATGATAGCCATCGTTTCAAAATCGAGATTTGGTTCTCCTTTATATAAACCGTGAACACTTCCAAGAGCAGGAGCTAAAGAATCAATTCCTGTTCCATTTACCAAAGTTACACAGTCTTCTAACGTTGCATTTAAACTGTTACCAGTAACGTTATCTTCTTGTCCACCGATATGACCAACTTCGGCTTCGACAGTGACATCAAACTTGTGAGCATATTCAACTACTTCTTTAGTAATTTGAATATTTTCTTCTAGAGGATGTTTAGAAGCATCGATCATGACAGATGAAAAACCAGCATCGACAGCTTTTTTGCAACTTTCAAAACTTGATCCATGATCCAAGTGTAAACATACCGGAATAGTAATATTTAAATCTTCCATAAGTCCTTTGACCATTCCTGATACGGCACGATATCCACCCATGTATTTAGCGGCACCTTCACTGACACCTAAAATGACAGCTACATTCAACTCTTGGCACTCTTCTAATATGTTCTTAGTCCATTCTATATTATTAATATTAAATTGGGGAACAGCATAATGTCCCTGTTTAGCATCTTGTAATATTTTATTACCATTTACTAACACTATTATCACCATTCTTTCTTAACCTAATTTTATCAATTATCAGTAATATAATCAATAAAATAAAGGAAAAAGAATTATTATCATGTCAACAAATAATAGATAGATAAAAGGATTAAAATGAATCCTCCAATGCGATTGGTGTACTTTCCTAAAAGACTATTTATTCTCTTTCCAATTGAAAGACCTGTAAAAGTGAAAAGAGAACTGACTACTGAAAAGAAAATGATGGGAATCATGATTGGTTCATTTCTAGATGATATTGCTATACCGACACTAAAACTGTCTAAACTGACTGTGAAGGCAAATAATAAAATATTGATAATACTCGATAGATTCAATAAATTATCATTTTCATTTTTACTAGTAATCATCTCTAATCCCAATATTAAAAAGACAAAAAAAGAAATGATACCAGTATTGGGAATAATTTTAACGATTAAAAGATTACTGATCAAATACCCCAGTAGAGGCATGAAGAAGTGAAATATGCCAACGATTGTACTTATCAATAAAAAAGTCTTTTTACTATTTATTACTGTTCCATATATAATGGCAAGAGAAAAAGCATCTAAACTCAAAGCTACAGCTGTTGAAAAAGTAATAAAAAAATACATGGAATCACCTATAATAATTCTATGTATTTAAAACATTATTTATAGTCAGAAATTATTTTATCAACAAATAATTTATATTCGACGTCATCCATAGCAGCTTCTTCAGTCTCCATTAAACAAAGAGGAGGAAATAGAACACACCACCAATTATCACCACGACCACTTCCTAATGTTATGACTAAAGAGTCGTAATAACCCTCTTTATAAGTAATTCCTTTAAACTCTTTTTTAGGAAAATAATTATTTCCATAGTTAATTACGTATTTCGTCGATGATTTAATTTCTTTTAAAGTATCACGTACATTTTTATCAATAGTATCTATATTCTCTTTTATGATTTTTTCTGATTCTTCTTTTGTCTTAGCATTTTTCAAGATTTTTTCTAAGTATGATTGAAGATTATCACGCACTTTTAATTTTTCACTCTGATCTTGATAAGAATTGGAATTAGCGATTATTCTAATTCTAATCGCATCATTTGGTATAACGATCTGTTCTTCTTCTTTATATTTCATAAATGTCAATGGAATTATCAACACTGCTAGAAATAACATTAAATTTTTCATATCATCACCATTAAAATAGTGATGTTAAATAAGTTTTTTTATACAAAAAAATGATATCTATTAATTATAAATAAATATCATTCGATCACGATTAGAATAATCTTGAAGACATTCCACGTTATAGTTAGATAAATATTTAGCAATTAGAGATAAAATGTCTTCTTTTTGAGTATCACCTATTTCAAAAGCTATTAAATAGTGATCATTGATGTTTTCTTTGACATGTCGAAGAATTTTTTCATAGTAATCAAGACCATCAACACCGCCATATAAAGCTAAATGTGGTTCATTATTTTTGACGATATCTTCAATTTCTTCATCATTTTTTATGTAAGGTGGATTTGATATGATGACGTCATACTTATTTGATAAATTCTCTAACATGTCATTTATGATATATTTGACATTTAATCCTAAGTTATTGGCGTTTCTCTTAGCAACTTCCATAGCTGGTTCACTGATATCTAACAGAGTAACATTAGCACGATCCATCTTTTTCTTAATGGCAAGACCAATAGCACCACTACCAGTTCCTAAATCGATTAAATCAAACTCTCCAGTTGGAAATAGTTCATTTATCTTGGAAATGGTATTTTCAACTAATTGTTCAGTTTCAAAACGTGGGATTAAAACATTTTCATTAACTTCTAATATATTACCACAAAAGTTAACAGTACCTATTATGTACTGAATAGGTCGTCCTTTACGAAGTTCATCAACGCGATATTTATAAGTATTGAAAACATCTTCTTCTACTTCTTCATCGAGCATTGTTAAAAGTTCTAAGGAATTGACATCCATTAGGTCAGCTAATAACATTTTAGCTAAATCAGAATGAACTTTACTCTTTCCATAGACAATGGCATCATCAACTTTCATCATTCTTCTTTTCCTTCTAGTTTTCTCTTTTGATCTTCATTTATCAAAGCTTCGATTATATTATCAAGTTGTCCGTTCATGACACGATCTAAGTCGTTTGTCGTATAACCAATGCGATGGTCAGTAACGCGGTTTTGTGGATAGTTATAAGTACGAATTTTTTCTGAACGATCACCTGTTCCAATCTTACTCTTACGTTCACTTCCAACTTCAGCATCTTGTTTAGCTTGTTCTGCTTCATACAATCTAGCACGTAAAACTTTCATAGCTTGTTCTTTGTTTTGAATTTGACTTCGTTCATTTTGACAAGTTACGACAGTATTAGTTGGAATATGAGTAATACGAACAGCTGATGGCGTCGTATTAACTCCTTGTCCACCATGACCACTAGCACAGTAAACATCAATTCGTAAATCATTAGGATTGATATCAATACTGACATCTTCAACTTCTGGCATTACTAAGACCGTGGCAGTTGATGTTTGAATTCGTCCTTGAGATTCTGTCTCAGGTACTCTTTGAACGCGATGCGAACCGCTTTCATATTTAAGTTTTGAATAGACATTAGCACCTTTAATCATGAATTCGATTTGAGCAAAACCACCAGCAGTACCCTCAACTAAATCGATTACTTCTGTCTTAAATCCTTGACGTTCAGCATAACGAGTATACATTCTATAAAGGTCTCCAGCAAAAATATTAGCTTCATCACCACCAGCAGCACCACGTATTTCCATGATGATATTCTTACCATCATTAGGATCTTTTGGTATTAATAAAATTTCTAATTTTTTCTCAAGTTCAGCTTTTTCTTCAGTCAATGAATCATATTCTAATTTAGCCATTTCACCAAGTTCAGGATCGCGCATCAATTCTTTAGAATCATTAATTTGATTTTCAACTTCTTGATATCTTTTATAACAGTTAACAGTCTCTTCTAAAGAGGCAATCTCTCTTGATAACTCTGTCGTCTTATTGATATCACTAAGTACTTCTGGTCGCATCAATTCAGCATTCATCGCATCATACTTGGCCTTTATAATTTCAAGTCTTTCTATCACATTTATCTCTCCTTTGTCGTTCAATCAACAAATATCTACGCATATTATAACATCAATAGTCAATAATTCCTAGTAAATAAAAGAACTAAAATTATTCTTCTAGTTCTAATTCGTCTTCATCAATAATTACTAAATCTTTTAAATCATCATCAGAATCATCAAATTCATCTTCATTTCTTGTTGAATCATAATCATCATCGGAATCTTCTTCTGTCTCTTCTTCATCTTTTGATTCAGAAACTTCTTCTTCTTCCTCTTCTTCTTCCTCTTCGTTCTCATGTAGAGTTACTACTTTATCTGATGTATGGTTTTCTCGCAAATCCCATTTTCCATCATCTAACATAATAAATCGTTTATCAGTGGTCAATGTCGTATAATAATCCCCTATTTTATTCTCAAATACACTATTAGGTAACTCCAAAAGAGTAGTTATCTCTTTGAATAAATCAACAGTATTCATTGCTCCTCTTTCTTTTAATAGCATATTTGTTAAGTCTTTGTGTGAAAGTAATTCTAATTCATCCTTAGACAAATCCTTAACACTCATTTTCATTCCTCCTACGGTAAACATTTATGTAATGATCAATTTTTTGGATATATAAATCCTTTTTCTTTTATATCATTATTTCTTATGAAAAGCAACATATTTTATTACATTTTTTCTGGAACTTCTATTCCTAATATATCTAATAACATTTCATTAGTTGATTTAACAATATTAGTAAGTGCTAACCAAGATGATTTAACAGCTGGATTCTCTTCTGTAAGAACCCTATTTTCGGAATAGAATTTATTATAAGTACTAGTCAATTTATATAGATATTCAGCGATGTCATTCAATGATTTAACATCATAAGACTTATCAATGACATTTGGTAAGTTTAATAAAGTAATAGCTACAGCACGATCAGTTGCATTCACTATTTCTTTAACTGAATATTGGTTGATATCAGATTTATTCAATAATGATTTCATTCTGATAGTCGAATATAGTAAATATGGTCCTGTCTTACCTTCTAAATCAGCAAATTTTGATGGTTCAAAGATGTAATCAGTTGTTCTGAATGGTAAGAAATCAGCATATTTTAAAGCAGCTATAGCGATTTTTTCAGCTATTTCTTCACGTTCTTTGGTATCAGTAATATTAGGATTAAGTCTTGATGTCGTCTCTTCTATTACTAAATTTATCAAAGTTTTTAAATCCATGACTCCACCATCACGAGTTTTAAAGGGCTTACCATCTGGTCCATTCATCGTTCCAAATCCTAAATGTTTTAATTCTGTATCAGGATTTACTAAACCACTCTTCTTACTAGCACGGAAGACTTGTTCAAAGTATAATCCTTGACGAAAATCTGTAACGTACCACAATTCATCTGGATTAAATCTCTTCATGCGGGAATAAATTGTTGCCAGTTCCCTCGTTGCATATAAAGTAGCACCATTACTCTTGATGACGACAAGAGGTGGCATTGGACTATTATCGGTATCTTCAGCGATATCAATAACTAAAGCTCCTTCACTCTCATATAAGTAATTTCCCTCTTTTAATTTAGCAATAGTCTCAGGAATATAAGGATAACAATCAGTTTCCCCTTCCCACAAATCGAAGTCAGTATTCAACTTGATATATATTTTTTTGATATCTTCAATAGAGACACTCTTAATCTTATTCCAAAGAGCAGTATATCCAGGATGACCATTTTCTAAATCAGCAGTTATTTGACGAACTTCTTCCATACGACTTTCATCTTCTTTGCTAGCTAAAGATGCTCTTGGATAAATCTCACCAAGTTCTTCAGCGGTTATCGAAAAGTCGACTTCTTCGCCATTGTAGTCATCAGCAAAATATTTTAGATCAGGATGTAGTCTCTTTATTTCAGATATGACCATTCCTGATTGTCTACCGATATCACCGAAGTGTACATCAGCAATAACTTCATTTCCCATAGCACGCGCTAAACGTTTTAGAGCTTCACCAATATTGGCACTGCGCAAATGTCCAACATGAAGTGTTTTAGCAATATTAGCACCACCATAATCGATAAAGATTTTCTTTTTCTTTCGCTTATCAAAACTATTAGTAATATCATCATTTAAACTGTTTAAGAATTCAATCAAAGCTTTAGAAGAAATGGAAATATTGATAAAACCAGGTCCCGCAATATTAACATTAGTAAATTTATCATCTTTTTCTAATTCCTCTTTAATCTTTTCAGCTATAGCATGAGGATTTTCATGATAACTCTTAGCTAATTTCATCGCATCATTCAACTGAAAATCACCGAGATCAGGACGATTAGATGTAGTTAGTTCAACACTTTCAACTTCATAACCAACTCTTTTAAATATATCAACTATATCTTTTTCAATCATCTTTATATAACTCATACCTATACCTCCACATATTTAACTTCATAAACAAAGCTATCATTTTCAACTTCATAGGAAACACAATATTTATCATCATCGCGTTCTATAGTACCAGTTTTAACAATTATTTCTAACTCTTTATTCAATTCTTTAACTAAAATAGTACCAATTGTCTCTTGATTTTCTCTAAATACATACTTTAAAAGAATTGCATCATTTTCTCTAATCATTTCATTTCGATTAATATCTAATATCACATAAGTATTATTACTCTCTTGATAATTAATTATTCCACTTTCAATCGTTCCTGTAACATTTTCTTTAACTTTTAGATCTTGTGAAATAATAGTTGCTTCAATTTTTATTTTTTTCATAGATACCACCACAATTTCTACAACGAATTATAACATAGAAGTATTATTTTTAACACATATTTTTATTTTTTTACTACATAATAAAACTGGAATGGTGATTTTATGAAAATACTAAAAAAGATATTTAAATTATTTTGTTTCATATTTATTATTTTAGTAATTGGTATCTTAGGTATATATGGATATTCAAAATTTTCACCAAAATTGGAGATAGAGAGAGCTAATAACATCGTTTTTTATGATAGTAATAACAATATATTTTTACAAGGAAATGGTGGTAAAGAATGGGTTTCACTCGATGAAATATCAAAGAATTTAATAAATGCGACGATATCTACTGAAGATAAGAACTTCTATAAACATTTTGGATTTGATATTTTAAGAATTGGAAAAGCTCTATACACCAATTTAAGAGCTGGTAAAACGGTACAAGGAGCTTCAACAATTACGCAGCAATACGTCAAAAATTTATTTTTAGAATTTGATAAGACTTGGGAAAGAAAATGGAATGAGATGTGGTTAACATTAAATATGGAAGCCCATTATTCAAAAGATGAGATATTAGAAGGTTATTTAAATACGATCAATTATGGACATGGCATGTATGGGATTGAGAGTGCATCAAAGTTTTATTTTGGAAAAAGTGCCAGTGAATTAGATATAGCAGAAGCAGCACTTTTAGTAGCGATACCCAAGTCTCCTTCTAATTATTCACCAATTAATAATTTTGATAATGCTAAAGAAAGACAAAAAATTATTTTGAACAATATGTATAAAAATAATTATATAAGCTATGAAGAGTATCAAAATGCTTTAAATGAAGAATTGAATATCATTGGTGAAGAAGAAAAAGATATTCCATCATCAACAATGTATTTTAAAGATGCGGTCATAGATGAGTTAGAGACAATTAATAGCGTACCAACATCTTTCTTAAAAACTGGTGGTTTAAAGATATATACTACTTTGGATATGGATGCGCAAACTTCTTTGGAAAACAGTGTTAAAAAGAATTTAGATGTCGATAAATTACAGGTTGCTGGGGTCATGATGAATCCAAATGATGGATCAATAATAGCTCTAGTTGGTGGTTATGACTATGGTACATCCCAATATAATCGTGTCACTAAATCTAAAAGACAAGTCGGTTCAACAATGAAACCATTCTTGTATTATTCAGCTTTAGAAAACGGATTTACAGCGAGCACTTCTTTTACGAGTGAAGAGACAACTTTTGTATTTTCCAATGGCAGTACATACTCACCAAGAAATGCTGGAAACATCTATGGCAATGAAGCAATTTCACTAGCTGCTGCTATATCATATTCCGATAACATCTATGCTGTTAAAACACATATGTTTTTAGGAGAAGAAAATTTAGTAAGTATGGCTAATCGCCTAGGAATTACGACAAAATTAGAAGCTGTACCTTCTCTACCACTTGGAACTTATGAAATAAACATGATGGAGATGACAAGTGCCTATGCAACATTTGCCAATTTAGGTTATAAAATCGATTCACATCTAATTACTAAAGTAGAAGATATGGATGGCAATGTCTTATATGAGTGGCATGATGAAAAAGATTTAATTCTCAATCAGAGCCTCGTCTACATTTTGAATGATTTATTGACGACGACATATGATGCATCTTTCATCGATTACAATCAACCCACTCTTTTATCTGTCGCATCTAAATTATCAAAAAAATATGCAATTAAATCAGGAACGACTGCAACTGACAGTTGGACAATCGGTTATAACCCAGAAGTCATCACATCTATTTGGATTGGGTATGATGACAGTAAAGAAATGGCAGCAGGTACTTCAGTCAAATGCAAAAACATATGGGCCAATGCCATTGAAGATTATTTAAAAGATAAAGAACAGACTTGGTATGAAAAGCCATCGAATGTCGTTGGTGTTTTAGTAAATCCCATAACTGGTAATCCTGTTTTAGACAATAATTCTAAAAAGAGAGTTCTATACTATTTAAAAGGAACTGAACCGACTGGTGAACAGACCGTTTTTGATGAAATATATGATGATAAGAAAAAATAAAATCCACAATTACTGTGGATTATTTTTTTGTTTTTCGCGGGCTTCTAATAAAATTTTAACAGCTGAATAATCAAAGGTTACTAGTGATACACCTCGATATTCATAACCATCATTTTTATATTCAGCAAAATATTTTTCAACAATTGTAGCTAAGTCATTAGTATCATACTTTTCCTCTAAATCTTTTAACTTAGTCAAGTTATAAAAACCAATACGTTCATCACCATCTAAAATATGTTTATCAAGAATCTCATAATATTCTTTCTTATTAAAATTAGTAAATTTTTTCGTCACTTTATCATAAGTACCAAACATCGGTTGAATAACTTTAAAAATAAAATTGTTATCATCACCACAATATTTAAAAACAGAAGTTGCAAGATATAAATCTTCTTTCATAAAAACACCCCTTTTAATCAATGGCTATTTGCTGTCGCACCATTGTAATATATAAATAACACATTTTTAGAAAAAAGTAAATGGTTAATAAAATTGAAAAAAGAAAAAAGATTAACTATAATATCTATAGGTGAAAAATATATGCAGTTAAAAGTGAAAATAAAATTAGATAAAAATTTAACATTACCAATCAGTTACAATAGTATTATTCAAGGTATTATTTATCATTCTGCAACAAAGATCGATAAGAATTTCACCAGTAATTTACACGATAAAGGATTAGGTCTAAAAACTGATACTATTAATTTTAAATATTTCTCTTTTTCAAAGATATTTGGTAAATATGAAATAAATGATAAAAAAATAACTTTCTTTGATGAAATTAGATTTGAAATAAGAAGTATAGATCCATATTTTATCCATCTAGTATATGAAGGAATGAATAAGTATGGAATAAGTTTTGGAGAGAGAACTCTAAAACCTGATTTAAAATTAGAGAATAAGATAATAACTAGTAATAGTATAACGATTAAAATGATATCCCCAATTATTGCTATAAAAAAAGATGATAATAAAAAAGAATTCATAAATCCCATGACTAATGAATTCATTCCCTATTTAGAGAATAATTACTCATATAAATATCAAAACTATTATAATAATGAAGGAAAAGACATAGATATAGATATTATAGATGTAACTTATCGAGACAAATGCGTTACTAGTTTTAAAGGAATAATAATGACAGGATGGTATGGTATATATCATTTGGAAGGAAGTCCAGAAAGTTTAACATTTTTATATAATACTGGTCTAGGAGGAAAGAATTCCCAAGGTTTTGGTCTATTTGACATAATTGAAGAATAGTTAATTGTTTTTAAAAAATAAATATGCTATATTAATCATGTATTAGTATTTTGCCCGTTAGGGATTTGAAACCTCTCTGTTGCTTTTCTTTGATTTTCGACTGTCTTTTGTTTTGTAGTACCTTACCTATTAGGGATTTGAAACAATTCTCCAACATATGCTGAATAACTATCTAATGCTTCAATTATTACCTTACCTATTAGGGATTTGAAACGCCATACACGCCTAGTGAAGTAGCAATACCTAGAAGGTGTAGTACCTTACCTATTAGGGCTTTGAAACTTGCCATAATTGTCTCCTTTCTTTTTAACCATTAACCTGTAGATCTTACCTATATGGGATTTGAAACGTCCTTAATTTTGAATACTATTTTGCATAGTATCTAACCATAGTACCTTACCTATAAGGGCTTTGAAACTCTGCAATTTCTTTACTCCAAACAGTATATGTAGTACCTTACCTATTAGGGATTTGAAACTTTTATGCTGCTCTTTTTGAAAGTTGTACTTTGCATCCTATGTAGTACCTTACCTATTAGGGCATTAAAAAACACTAGTTTTTTTACTAGTGTTCTTTTTATATATCATTTTCTTCTATTTTTTCTTGTTGTGATTTTTGATACTCTATCATTTCTTTATCATAGTTTTTATATCTTCTTAATAGGGTTTCTTCAATATTAACCATTCTATCTAATATAGTTATGTAGCTTTTGTCGTTATAATTTGAATATAGTCCATATAATACATCTTTTAGATAGGGATATGTTTCTTCTACTTTATTAAATAGAGAATTATAAGTATCTTTATCATTATAAGATACTTTTTTGTAATCTAACATTTCTTTGAATATATCTTTTATTTTATTCTTTTCTCTTTTATAGAGATCTTCATATGTCTCTCCATCTTTTAATTCAAATTCATGATAGAAATTAGCTACTGATTTATAATAGTCATTATCCTTTATATTTTTATATGTCATGGATAGATAATGAACTATTTCAACTGGATCATCATCTTTATTTATGTAATATTCTTCATCATAGCTGTCATCTTGGATATATCCTTCTTCAATAGCTCTTTCAATGTTTTCAAATTCTTCAGCGAAGTAATAGTATGATATATATACTTTTTCTAATAATTCATTAAATGTTATATTCTTAGGATAAGTCTTTTTCTTGTAATCTAACATTTCCTTGAATAGTTCAGTATATTTATCTCTATAATCATTTCTTATATCAATGATGGATTTACCTTTTAGATTCTCTCTTTCTTCTTCGTATGTATCTATTAATTTTTGAAGATTATTATAATCATTTATATATGACTCTATTCTTTGAAGTGGTGTATCATATTCATCTAGTGGTTCATATTGATATTTATCTAGTTTGAATATTACGTATTGTATATACTTAAACATTCCACTCTCTTCGCGAAAGATAGCATAATAATGATATAGTTCAGCACCTAAATCTTGTGATCCATATTTACCCATTGTTATATCAATATTTTTGATTTTACTTATTTTCTTGATGAGTTCGATGTCTTTTTGAACTATGGTGTCATAGACTTTGTCATAGTCTTTTTCTTGAATTTCTTTTTTGAAATCTTTTAGTTCCATGAGTTTAACCCCCTCTTTTTTTTCTAAATATTTAATATCATATTTCTTTTTAAAAGTAAATAAAAATAGTAGATCACTCTACTATTTGTTATATTTTGGTATTTTTAAACCATCGATTGGTACTTCAACACCATCTCTTTTTATGGTTGCTTTTAGACCTGGATAATTATTAGCGATATCTCTTCCTTCACTAACTAGAGGTAGAACCATTAAGAAATATTTAGAATTTGTCTCTTTGTTTTCCCCACTATTGAAATTGAACCAGAAAAAGCCTGTTTCTTTCTTTCCTTCAGGTTGTCCTTGTGGATAATTGACTGGTACTCTTTCATAGTTAGCATCTAAATAGTTAAAGTTATACATTTTAAGAGCATCTTTAAAAGTTTGGGTATTAGTATCAAAACAAGTATTTAGATTGATATCTTTTAAATCTTTTCCTAATACTTCACTACCAGGAAGCAGTTGATAAGATACTTTACCATCCTTAACTTCAACTTTTCTTACTTGGACATCTTTGACATCTAATTTAATAGATCCATACCCTAGTGGTTTTGCTTTTCCAATCTTATGACATAAATCATAATACTTTTTATTTTTATACATGAAATCAGAATCATAATCTAAGTTGATGACAGCGATTAGATGTTCTAAGTCTCTATTCGTTATATTTTCAAAATAGACTTTGAATTTAAACTTAGTACCTTCTTTGACAGGTGTGACAGCACAATTTCTTTTTGGTTTTAATATTAGATCTTTCTTAATTATTGGTTTATGATGCCAATACATCTTTCTTCCTCTAATCGTGATATTTGGTAAATTGATCTGTTCTTTTCCTTTTGATGTATATTGATATAGATAATTCCAATAACCTTCATCCATATTCGCTAGATCAGCATTGCTTAAGAATAAAGAATAGAAAGTGGCATTAGAAATGTGAGGTGAGGCTAGATCACTTAAGACGCGATATTCAGCATAGGGGTTAGTATCACCATCATATAGCGCATCACTTATTCTAATCTTTGATCCTTTAGCATTTTCATCAGCGACAAAACCGAAGAGATTACAAGCTTCACATAGAGATTTTTTATCAATACATGGTGAATAACTCTTGTTTAAATCTTTGGCGACATTTAATAGTTCATTTAGTGAACGAGAATGCTTTTTACTCTCATCACTAAAAGATTTTTTACCATCTACAGTCGATAGACAAGAATCAGTGAAGACTTCAAAATCGCTACGCAACATTCCTCTTATTTCACTACCTGGAATGACAGGTACAGTAAAGCCATTTTTTGTCTCACAATAATTGTAAAACTTGAACTCTGGTTTTTCTTTATCAACATTTTCAGTATCTGGAACAATAGTCTCAGTTTTGGTCGTCAATTCACATTCAATATACCCTGTTAAACTGCCCTCTCTTTCAAGAGCATCATATCTCTTACATCCACTTTTATTCAAAGAGATAAAGTTATATGGATTGATATAAGATACATTGGAATCAACTTTTACTGGTTTATTGTCAAAATCGGGATTACTCTTTCTATTAAAATTACCATGATTATTGTTTCGATTGAAGTGATTGTGGTTATTATTTCTATTATAGAAATTACTCATATAACTCACCTTCTTTTTTAGCAAATCCAACTAATCTAGAATTGGATAGGACGATTTGATTATCTTCATTCTCTTCAAAATAGTTTCTGACGACGAGAAGAATTCCTTTTTCAACTTCTTCTTCTGTCACTTTAAATGGTATATCTACTTCTCGACCAATTTGGGTTATGGTAGTGAATCGGTCATTAGTAGAAACTATCTTATTACCTGATATATACATGTATTCATCTACTGTTTCTTTTTGATTATCTTCGACTGTGACATTACATATGAATTCTTGTTTTTCTTCATCTAAGACATACTTTATCTCGATATCTCTGTTGAATATCCTCATTTGTGTTAGTAAATCATAATTAACTTCACGATTGAAAAGAATATCGCCATCTTCATATATACCAACACATACTTTATCGTAGAAAGTTCCTAAGACATATGCTTTATCAATATTATTTTTTTTGATAAATTCGATTATTGTTTCTTTATTAATCATAGTCAGCCTCCTCGATATCTTTAAGAGATATATTTTGAATTAACGCATCTAGATCAATCTTTTCATCATTCATAGTTACTTCTTTAACTTCAAAGATGCCACGACTTATAGATGTTTGACCACCTAACGCTACTAAACCGTTCTCGATATCTTTAATCGTTAAAGCGATTAAGCCAAGAATGTAACTATTGGATACTTTCTTATCATCTATTGTAATGCTTTTAGGAATCTCAAGCGTCAAATAGGTATCGCCATTAAAATGCGCTCTTTCGGAGAATAGTGCGCGATCTTTACTTCCTCCTGAGAAACGGTCAGTTACACTTCTCGTGATAGTCATTTCTTTACCACCACTAATAGTTGATTCACTGACGATGATAGCTGAAGCTTTGGCCTTATTACCGTCAACATAACCAAACCATTCGTCGATTAATCTTGAACTTTTAGCTCCTAATAAATCATGGTAGTAAGATATTTCTTTCTTTATCATTCCATTCCAACTACTTCCTGGAATAACTGGTGTTCCATTCGATTTAATGTGTTCAAAATCTACTTCTCCAGCTTTAGCACTATACGCTCTAATACTGATTCCACCCTTTTGTTTCAATTGGACTTTAATGACGTCGTAGTTCTCATTATTAACTCTTTCAATCTCTACTTTCTCATAATTGCTACAATCATATTTATCGAATTCTAATAATGCATTTAGAGTATCTTTAGTAAAACTCTTTTGATAAGCTTCAACTATTTTTAATTTACCAAAACCTCTTTTAGATTTCATTCCGACGAGAATTGTTCCATTGTTGATATTACTCAAAATCTTTTTAACGATATCCTTCATCTTTTGAGCATCGTCATTTTCTCTAATCGTAAGTTCCATGCGGAAGTCTAATTCCATACCTTTTTCAACTATTTCAATATCGAACTTAGCTCCCTTTTTACTAACTTTATCTTCATCCAAAGCAACTCCATCACGAATTGAAGTCTTATATTCATTAGTTGCGACAGCATCAGATACGAATAATGGACTTTGACCTTTATCGGTAACTTTTTTACCACTTGTTTCCATTATCTCAACATCAGGTAAAATAATCTCTTGTTCACTTTTTGATAATGAATGAACAAATACACCTGTTAGACTAGTAGCTGGTATGAAAACATTATTTTGGGAATCTCTAATCAAATCGTGATCCGTTAATTCATCTTCCCCATTACCGATAGATAGAGGTGATAAAGTTTTTAATTTTATATAGTAATATACTCTTTCTATGATCATTATCTAGCACCTTCTATCTTCTTTTGAATCAATATTTGTTTAATATACTCTAAGTAGTATTTATTCATATCTTCTTCACTAATATTAGATAATTCATTCATATCTTTTATACTCTCTAGATCATTTACTCTATTTACGACATCTCTAAATAACTCTTTTACTACTTTATTTTTCTTAAGATCTTTTATTTCACTGATATTATTTAAGAATTCATCTAAATTATTAGATTGTTTTAACATCAATAGTAATCTTCCTATCGTACTATTATTGAGTGTTGCTTCTGGTCTTTTTCTAACTATGTCATATAAGATATCATCACTTATTGTAGCCCTAATGGCTTTGACTAGAATAGATTTAAATTTCTTTCCCATTTGATCGATGTTCGCATCTGGTTTATCTTCTGTATACTTATTTAGATCTAACTTACGATTGTTTTCATATTTAGATATATCTACAATTCTTATTTTTCCATATCCTTCATTAGTTCTTTGGCCAATGATGTATTCATCTCTCAAAGATATTCCATCTTCGGATTTAAAACTGAAAATACTTCCGGCTTTAAATGAATCGACTTGTTCTTTTGGTAAATTCCAAATGATGTTATATCCTGATATTCTTTCGTAATTGATAAAACTTAGATCAAGATTAATATTTTCTCCTAGGACTTCTTTCATCTTACTTGCAAAATCTTTTTTATCAATTGATGGATTACCTTTTTCATCCAAGATGATCGTATCAGACATCAACAAGACAGCGAAATCGTGATATGTCTTTTCTTGATTAGAACACAAATCAGCACTTGCTTCCATTAATTTTAGAAAACCGTACTCAGCTGTTTTACTCTTACCAACGCGATATGTATCACCAACTGTGATATATTTTTGAATCATCTTTAAGTATTTTGCTTTTCCTGTTATTTTTCCTAAGAAATATTGACCCCTCTCTATACCTAAGTATTGATATAGAGATCCTCCATCCTCTTTTGAAGAAGCTCGACCTAGACGTTTATTCTTTGATCTTTGATGATGATAATTAAAGGACATTTTTACATCTGTTAAATAATTGTTATCATCAATCGTGACATATTTATCACCTAGACTAGATAATTGAACATTCTTATCTTTTAATTCTTCTACTCTTTTAATCTTGTTATAGAATTGGTCTTTAGTATTCTTAACTTTAGTATAACTGAGTGGTACTGGTAAGAATTCTAAAGCATCATGATTAGATATATAACAGTTATGATACTTAACATTTCCATTTAGGAATAGATCTATATACTCTTTTGACATCGCTTTAAAGACATCGATTTTTTTATCATCGATATATCTTCTAGCGATATTACCTAAAATGTTACTACCAGGAATATATTTTTTAGATATCTCGGCTTCCTGTCCAGCAATCATGAGATCAGACTCCGCTTTGAATAGTAATTTGATTTCAACATCATCTTCATCATTAAAGTTGATTACGAGACTCTGTTTCATCTCTTCTTCTCGTTCTTCTAACTTTAGTACAACTTCACCAAAACCTCTCGTTCGCGTTAGTCCCATATGGGTAACTAGTTTTGATACTTTTTCTAGAAATTCTTTTTCTTCAGTACTATCTAGTTCAATATCACCAAGAAAACGATTACCCTTATTTACTACTCTTATTGAACGCAAAGAATTATCTTTACTAGTTCCCGTCTCGTCATCAATAGCTGTCTGATATCTGACATTTGTAAATAGATTTATCATCTTTTGTTTATCGACATATCGCTTGAACTCTTTTGGTACACATTTTAATGATTCTTCAATCTCTTCATGAGAATCGATATAAGCATTACTTATCTTGATACTACCAGGATTGTTATTTCCTTCTACTCCAAATATTTTATCGAGATACGCAGTAGCACTCTCATCCCAATCACAATACTCCATAGCGGCTTCTTTTAGTAATCCTTTAATTCTTTTGGCAGGAACATAGGGAATACCATATTCGTCGTAACATACATCAGCATCAATTAGACTTCCTAAACCCGTTCCTGATGAGGCACATAAATCACTCTTTAAATCAATCGTTAATCTATATTTCATTATTTACTCACCTCTTTATATATATCTAAGAACTCTAAAGCATCATAGTACTTAGCTACACCATCTTTGGAGAAAGATTCTGTTGTCAATGGGAAATCATGATTTTTATTTCTTAGACGAGTGAGTTCTAGTTCAACATCAGCTTGACTTTGATAGTATAAATCGCGCAAATTTTTAGCTGTACTACGCGATATTCTAGATACTTTGCTAATCGTATTTTTAAAGATATCGATATCCACTTCTCTTTGAAGATCATTAGCTCTTTTCTTCTCTTCTTCACTATAGATGGCATAAGGTCTTCTAATTAGTGATTTATTCTCAATATTGATATAATTATCTTTTCTAAGTTCATCGATATCATCAATGATTACTCCTGAATAACAATAACAAAAATCTAAATAATTACCAATTTTTCCATCAATTTTATATTCATCTGATTTAGCTCTTTCTTTAGCTTTACTACAACATTCTTCAGCTAGATTATAACCTTTATAGAATGGGAAGTGACTGTGGATAATAGCGATTCCACCACAAGCGCTAAAGGCATATTTTTCTTCGTACATATATCCTTTTCTAATCTCATTAATGAATTCCATTGATACATCAAGACTAATTCTTTCATTGCAAACAAAAGTTATATCATCTCCTGCTTGAATGAGTGGTCTAAAAGGATATTCATTGTCATAAACTCTTATTCCATGTCTTCGACAGATATCTTTTAAACTGTCTTTAACACGTTTAATAGCTCTCTCTTCAAATACTTCATGGATGTCATTAGATATTTTGCGCATTCTTCGCGTTGCTTCTTTATAATTGTTTGCTTCTCTCATGATTTGGGCAATATTATTACCCATACTATTACCATCGATATGGACAATAGCGATTAATCCTTCGTCATTTGAAGTACGCATGGCATCAAAGTTTTTCGTAAACTTTATCTCTTGATCATCACCTTTGTCGAGGCGTTTGAATTCAGATAATTTTTGATATGATTCAAAAGTGATTCTTCTATTCGTATCTTTATCCCTTTTTGAAAGAGGAAGACCTGTCACATTATCATATTGAACGATAGGTATGATTCCAATTGGTTTATTAAGTGGTGTCGTTGCTTTAACACTCGCTAATCTATCTTTTAAAGTTTCCCAATCTTTCTTATAATCATCAGTCTTTTCAACACAAGCATGACTTAGAGATAATCCATAAGCTTTTTTTGATATCTCTAAAGACATTCTCTTACTTATCTCTTTATAAACATCTTCATCACGATATAGAACGACTAGATTACCACCACCATAGTATAGTAATTCTACTTCGATATTTTTATCATCCTCAAACTTTAAATCATCTCTATTTTGAACATCAATTATATACTTACTAGAATCATCATACTTATCTTTAACAGCGCTATCAAACTCTTTTAGAACAAGTTTATCAACGATTGAAGAAGCACCAACAATCTCTTTTAACACATTAGTTCTAAATATATAATCTTGAATACCTCTTACATCATAAATAGCTAAAACTTCTCTATTCAAAATTATTCACCTCTCTTTAATATCTCCTCATCTAATAACGAAGTAATCTGTCCTTGAATTGTCTCATATATATGACATGCACTATCCAATTTATTTCTCTTTTCTTTAGGAAGACAAAAAGCAACGATCTCTCCGACGATCTTTTCAGATTTAGATATTATATATTGTTCCTCTGTTCCTTTGATTAAAATATCTTCTGTGACAAGTTCAATCGTATGAGCTGATTCATTACGATATGAACGAAGTTTATCGATATCATAAATATTTTTCTTTAAATTGTTTTTATCATAGAACTTCATATCTTTAGCAAATTCATTTTCTTTTAAAATACTTGTATTTATATATTTTAGTAATGAAGAAGTTATTGATACATAATCATCTAATCCTTTTCCATCTCTTTTAGTAAATATTTTATTTTTTAATGATGTATTGCCATATTTTTTTCCACACTTATTTTCAAATATTTTAAGACTAGCCATGTTGCGATTAGGTTTATCTCTTTTAATGATTTCTTCAACATCAAATCCATCAGTCAATTTATACAATATCTTTTTATACAAATCTTCAACTAAGGCTTGAATGAATAATAACCAATCGTTTATTTCTTTTCTCTTAGATTTTATTTTTAAGATGTTATAGTTTTCAATCACTAATTCATAGTTGTTGTTAGTGGAATCATCATTTTTAATAGGATAGACATCAATGGGTAATTTTGAAGCTGCTTTTTTAGCTAGATCTTCATTACCGATATATCGATAGTATAAGTTTTCAGCATAGTGAAGAATAGTTTCATTACCTAGAATTCCTTCATCATTGGCTTTCTTTATGGCTTCATAGGCACCAGCATAATCATATTTGGTAAATAGATCTTCAACGCTTTCAGCTAATAGCAATCTCTTTATATTTGTCATCTCTTCAGCACTAGTTCGATCTTCACCTTTTTCTACTTCATCTACATGATCCAAATCTTCAATGATCTGTTCGTCAGTGATATTATCATCCATATAGGGATTTTTCTTGACAACTGATTCTTTAAAGTTGCGTTTAGGATTACTTACTTGAATCATTTTGAAACGCAAATTATTCTTATTAGTTATAGCCATGAGATTTAAATCATCTTTCATCGCTGGTGTTCCAGAAGTTACGTTTACCAACACCTCAAATGGCGATGATATCGATAATAGAGCAATCTCTTTTAGTATAGTTTGAATCTCTGGGTAAAAAGAACCAAACTTGTTAACATCGACTCTTCCAATTCCTTTTTCTTCCATGAGTCTCTTTTCAGTCTCTCTTTTTAATTCTTCCCCACTAAGTCCTTCATCTTCTAGTGAATGTTTTATCTCTTCTCTTTTCTTGGTTGTATCTTCTAATATATTTTTAGGAAAGACATTAATTTTTATTTTTCCTTGTGGGTCAAAGTGCTTTAACGCTAGTCTTAAAGCTGATGTTCGCGTCTCTTCGATAGCCATATCATAAGAAAAATATATATAGATAGCTTCTATAGGTTCTTTTTCAGTATGATATTTTCTAAGAATTTGAAAGATAGGACCATCGTTGTAATAGACGTCTTCTCCGTAAGAAACTTTTGTGTATGGATCATTATATCCAATCGCAGTCAATAAAACCTTTTTCATAATACATCTCCTCAAAACAAAATTTATTTATAATTTTATTTTATCATAAATATAGTTTTTTACATCTAAAAACACTAGATTTCTCTAGTGTTCTTTTCAATTGTTTTGGGCTTGAACGGCCGTTATAGCGACGACACCGACGATGTCGTCTTTAGAACAACCTCGCGATAGGTCATTTACTGGTTTAGCAATTCCTTGGCATAGAGGTCCATAAGCCTCGGCCTTCGCTAATCTCTGAACTAATTTATACCCTATGTTACCAGCGTCTAAATCAGGGAAGACTAATACGTTGGCGTGACCAGCAACTGTACTATCAGGAGCTTTCGTTTGAGCTACTTCTGGAACGATGGCAGCATCTAATTGCAATTCGCCATCAATTTTATACTGTGGATAAGTCTCTTTAGCGATTTTTGTTGCTGCAACGACTTTGTCGACGTCAGCATGGGATGCACTTCCCTTTGTCGAATGTGATAACATTGCTACGATTGGTTCTTTTTGAACTAACGATTTAAAACTCTCGGCTGAAGAAGCAGCAATTGCTGCCAATTTCTCAGGATCAGGATTTTGCTCAAGACCACTATCAGCGAAAACGAAAGTTCCATTATCGCCATACTCACAATTGGGTACAACCATTAAGAAAAAGGCTGATACCAACTTTGTTCCCGGTTTAGTCTTTATTATTTGAAGAGATGGTCGCAACGTATTTGCTGTGGAGTGACATGCACCTGAAACAATTCCATCAGCATGATTAGTTTTTAAAAGCATACAGGCATAATACATGAAATCTTCTTTTAAAAGCCTTTCTGCTTCTTCAATAGTCATTCCCTTTTCTTTGCGAAGTTCATATAATTCATTGATAAAATCATTGGTAAGCTCACTAGTAAAAGGATTTATGACTGTCGCTCTTTCTAAGTTTAAGCCTTTGCCATTTTCACGAATTTCTTCTTCTTTTCCTATTAAAATGACATCAGCTATCTCTTCACGTAAAACTTCATCAGCTGCTTCTAGTACTCTTCTATCCATTGTCTCTGGCAAAACAATAGTTTTTTTAGCACTCTTAGCTCTTTCTTTTATTGAATCGATAAAACTCATTTTTTTACCTTCTTTCTTACTATAATATAACATATTTATTTTTTTAATTTTTATTTTTTTATATCACTTTATAGACATTTGACATATATTAGAGTGAAAGGATGATAAAATGAATGGTTCTTTTTTTAGAGAAGATAGCTTTCCAGGAATGATTCCCAATTCTAACAATTATAATGATTTCTTAAACACTAGTAATAATTCGGGAATGAGTAGTGGTGTTGGAAATGGAATGAATTATCAATCAACTAATCTCATCAATACTTCTAGTGGTAATTATGCCCAGAACGTTCTTCAAAAAAATATTGGTATTTCTGGATATTTCTTTGTATCTTTTCCCGATTCAGTCGATTGGCGTGATAAAATCTTTTATGGAGTCTTAACAGAGGCAGGCGATGATTACATTCTCATCTATAATGAGGATAATCGTGAATATTATTTGATATGGAGTATATACCTAAATTATGCAACTTTTGATAAGAAACCTAATACTAATTAAAGAATGATTGAATCATTCTCTTTTTTTTGATATAATTTTTTTAGAATAAGAGGTGTTTTTATGATTCCTTATATATTATTACTTTTAGTAGTATTAATAATTATTTCTATATATAAGATGAAAGACGTCACTAGAGATTTTAATTCAATACTTGTCAAGATTCATGATGGAGAAAATGCGATTGATGAACTTTTAAATAAAAAAGGAACACTTTTAGATGAAGTATGTGATGGCATTAATGAGATAAATGATAATAAAGTTTTCTCTTCAGTTAAAAAAATTACTAAGAAAAGTATTGATAGTTTAAAATTAGATCGTGAACTTGCAGAAGTATATAATGAATTAAAAGAATATCTATTAGTAAATAAATCTTTTGTTCCTGAGAATGAATTAAAAGAAAAGATTGATGAATTAGAACAGTTAGAGATTGATCTTGAAGCGACTAAATTATTTTATAATGATAATTCTAATGTCTTTAATGAATTAATTGAAAAGTTTCCATCTAAAATTATAGCTAGAAGAAAAGGTTATGATTTTAAGTTCTTATATACTTTTGAGGAAGCTGAATTCTTTGAAATACTTAAGAAAGATAAGAAGAAAAAAGAAGCATGAGAAAAGAGATAAAATTTAATATCTCTTTTTTATTTGTTTAAATTCCAATCAATTGGTTTGATTCCATTAGCTTTTAAGAATTCATTTGTTTTAGAAAAAGGACGACTTCCAAAGAAACCACTTGATGCTGAATAAGGAGATGGATGAGGTGACTCGATTATTAAATGTTTTTTATCAGTTATTAATTCTTTCTTAGCACGAGCATAGTTTCCCCATAGAATAAAAACTACTGGGGTATCTTTTTCATTTATTTTCTTGATGACTGCATCAGTGAATATTTCCCAACCTCTTCCCCTATGAGATGCCGGTTTATCTCTTTCAACAGTCAAGACACTATTCAATAACAATACTCCTTCATCAGCCCATTTCAAAAGACTACCACTTTTGGGATAATCATAACCTAAATCATCTTTTAACTCTTTAAAAATATTATTTAGAGATGGTGGTTTTCTAATACCAGTTTTAACCGAGAAAGAAAGTCCTTCAGCTTCATTTTCACCATGATATGGATCTTGTCCTAGAATGACAACTTTGACATCTTTATAAGCAGTATGACGAAAAGCATTAAATACTTCATTCATCTTAGGATAAATATCTTTTTGTTGATACTGTTCTTTGACAAATTCAAATAAGTTTTGAAAATATTCTTTTTCTGTTTCTTCTCTCAATAGTTCATCCCAATCATTACCTAACATAATATCACCTCTTTAATTATAACTTAATTATTAGATAATTTATATATTTTTATTAGGGAATAGAGGTTGATCAATGATAGAATGGCAACTGAAATATCGATTAGAGTCCAAATGTCAGTAGCGCTTATATAGGTTGATATCATTATGAAGATGATGACTATTATTTTGTATAAATTATTTATTATTTTACTCTTAGTCATAAATTTTAAGCTGGATTCACCATAATAAAAGCCAGAAAGAATAGTCGAGTAAGCAAAAAGAATTATGAATAGAAGAATGAATATTTCACCAAGATTACCAAAGTGATATCTAAAGGCATAATAAGCTAGTTCTATACCATTACTACTATTATTGATATAATTGGTAAAGTCTGATGATAAAATTATAATAGCTGTCGTCGTACAAATTAAAAATGTCGTTATGTAGTTACCCAATATTTCAACATAACCTTGATTTTTTGAATCAGATTGGGTTGTTGATGATGCGATAGCTGAGGTGCCAATACTAACTTCTGTTGAAAAAATAGCTCGTTGCATACCTATTATTAGAGAATAGATTATTCCTCCTGCAATTGATTCAGGATTTATGGCTTCAATAAAAATATTTTTTAACATATCTATTATTAATGATAAATCACTAATCGTTATAAACATTCCTAATCCTAGATATAGTAATGTCATAATGGGAACTATTTTAGATATCAATTTAGTCTTTTTAGTGGAATTAGAATATAGACAATAGATAGAAGTTGCAATAATCATGCCATTTATCAAGTGAATATTCAAATTGGTAGATATTCTCGTAACTGTAGAGATGGTATTAGTTTGAATGGTTATGAAACCGATACCATAAGCTATAACTATGATAAAGGCATATACTAAAGCTAGTTTTCTTTTATTCAACACTTTTTCAATATAGTGATGTGGTCCACCAATACAATTGCCATTTTCTTCTTCTGTCTTGTATTTATTACCATAGAAACTTTCTAGATAAGAAATACTAGATATTAAAATAGTAATTATCCAAATCCAAAAGATACTGCCAAGACCACCATATTTGATTGCTAAAGCAATGCCAGCAATTGATCCGACACCAATTCTTGAAGATAAGGACATCATCAAAGTATCTATGACACGAATATTGTTATCACTCTTCATCTTTAGACTTTTTAATATTTTTTTTAACTTTAATTGGGGAAACTTTAATTCAAAAGAAAAATAAATACTAGAAAAAATGATGACTACTGTTGTCAATAACCATAATATTCTATTTATTAAGACCATTATTTCACCTATTTAATTGTATTAAAAAAGCTTGGATTATTTCCAAGCTAATTTATATTTTTATTTAATAAATTGTATAAACTCAAGATCATACTCTCTTTTATATGTGATTTTGTACTACTAGAATATTCTTTTAAATAGATTTCTGTCATCTTATCTATCTTTTTATAACGATCATTTTTATTAGTATCATCATAGTTCTTCTTTATCTGTTTTAAATCGTTAGATATTTCATATAAGTTTTTAGAGATACTAGGATTTTTATAATAATTAGTTTTATTTTGGTATAGATAAGCGATGGAATAAAGATCTTCTTCACCATTCTCTAGACCGACCATTTCCATACCATAATATAAGCCGTTGATACTACCTATTTGGACATTCATGGATGGATAACCAGTAGCTGTTATCGTATAAGCGGCAGTCTTAGTTGAAGTCGTTCTAGCAGCAGTAGCCGTTGATAATTTACTTCTGATAGTTGGATAGATAACAGCTTGAACATTGTTGGTGGTAAATCTATTTTTAACATAAGTCTTATAGTTATTTCTTGCTGTTAAGCTGTTTTTATATTCAGTTGATTGCGTGTAATCTTTACTACACCAATTCATGTTTACCCAGGACATATCACTCACAAATTTTTTAGATGCTTTTAGAGCACTCCAACTTCTAATCGTACCAGTCGTTCCCTTTAAGTATTCATTGAAATCATAACAGAATGAAATATCATTGAAAGAGTAATAACCATTGTAAAAATTATTGATATAAACTATTTCAGCACCGAGACTTTTTAAATTATTGATAGCCTTTTGCATCAAATTATAAATATCAGGATCAACTGATGATTGAGCAATTCCTGTTTTAGATGAAGATAAATTCATGAATTGAGTAGCGACACCAATTCGCACTCCTTTTAAGCTATCTCTTTTTTTGAGTGACTTTTCGAAGTTAGTATTCTTTTCGGAAATGATATCCATCAAAATGGCATTATCTTCAACAAACCTAGTTATAGGTCCAATGGTATCACGAGTCTTATCGTATTTTATGACTCCATCTCCTGAGACACTGCCCCACGTAGGACGCAAACCGATCAAATTATTGGCAGCACTAGGTAAGCGAACACTTCCACCCGTATCTGTTCCAAGACCAGCAACAGCAAAATTAGCTGATACTCCTACAGCGGTTCCACCACTAGAACCATAGCTGGAATAAGTCGTATTATAAGCATTGTAGACATTTCCATAACTGCTATAAGAATTGTATGCCGATAGAGCAAATTCACTCATATTTGTTTTACCAATGATAATTCCACCAGCATCAATTATTTTTTGAACAGCTGGCGCATTGGCTTTGGGATAGTTATCGGCTAAAGCTTTAGTTCCGCCTGTCGTTGGCATACCATAGACATCAATGTTATCCTTAACTAAGATTGGCAGTCCATAGATCAGGCTCTTCCTACCATTTTTTTGATACTCTTCATCAGCTTTACGGGCTTCTTCTAAAGCATTTTCATTGACGTGTAAAACAGCATTATATTTATCATTATATTTTTCAATGCGTTCCAAATATATTTGCATTATCTTTTCATAAGTTAGATAGCCATCATCAACAGCTTCTTGAATTTCATAAATATTCATCGTCGTCAAATCAACTGTTGCTTCAGTTGGACCATTAGTCGTCACAGTATTATTCATAGTGCCTAAAAAGGCCGCTAAAATTAATGCTTCCTTCACTATATCATCTACTTTCTTTATAATATTAACATTTTTATATAAAAAAAACAATAATGCTTACTTGTGATGGTTCTATAATAAATAGTGTTGGTGAGTAAAAATCACTAACACTATTTTTAGTTAATAAAAAGAGTCATTATCAGA
>CANREL010000013.1 GCA_947629655.1 uncultured Bacilli bacterium | reverse complement strand
CGCTTTCGTGCCTCAGCGTCAGTGATGGCCCAGCAAGTCGCCTTCGCCACTGGTGTTCCTTCTAATATCTACGCATTCTACCGCTACACTAGAAATTCCACTTGCCTCTACCATACTCAAGAAAAACAGTTTTCAAAGCGAACTGGAGTTAAGCTCCAGGATTAAACTTTAAACTTATTATTCCGCCTACGCACCCTTTACACCCAATAAATCCGGATAACGCTCGCTCCCTACGTATTACCGCGGCTGCTGGCACGTAGTTAGCCGGAGCTTTCTTGAAAGGTACCGTCACTCCTATATCATTTCCTATATAGGTCGTTCTTCCCTAACAACAGAGTTTTACAATCCAAAGGACCTTCATCACTCACGCGGCATTGCTCGTTCAGGGTTTCCCCCATTGACGAATATTCCTAACTGCTGTCTCCCGTAGGAGTTTGGGCCGTGTCTCAGTCCCAATGTGGCCGATCACCCTCTCAGGTCGGCTACGCATCGTTGCCTTGGTAGGCCATTACCCTACCAACTAGCTAATACGCCGCAGGCTCATCTCAAAGCGAAGCTTTAAAGGCTCCCTTTTAATTTAAGAAAACGTATCTTCTTACATATAATCCGGTATTAGCAATCGTTTCCAACTGTTATCCCGATCTCTGAGGTAGATTACCCACGTGTTACTCACCCTTGCGCCACTAAGTGGAAATCCGAATCTACTTTGTGCAAGCACTCCGCTTCAACGGGCCACTTCGTTCGACTTGCATGTCTTAGGCATGCCGCCAGCGTTCATCCTGAGCCAGGATCAAACTCTCCAAAAAAATTTATTTTTTAAGTTTGATTTCTCAATTAATTTCCTAGCTACTCAAAATTGACGTTTTGCTCAGTTTTCAAAGATCATTTCTACAACTTTTTGAAGTTGCGTTTTAAATATATCAAATTAAAGTTTACTAGTCAATACTTTTTTTAACTTTTTTTAACTTTTTTTTGACATATTTTTTTTGACACCCAAATTGCTCAATTATTAATTATTATGGTAATTAATTATATGTCAACAATTGTAATTATTGACAATTTTTTTTGAGACTTTTTCGTGTCAACGTTTAATAATTTATCAAATAAAGAAGTCATTGTCAACAACTTTTTTTATTTTTTTTTGGAAACACAACGATGTGTTGTTTTATAACTTCCTTGATATACTTGATTAGAAAAATTTTTAAATATTTTGAATTATTTTTTTAATCATTTATTAAACGCTATTTTTCATTGCTTTTTTCAAGCAACTGTCACTATATTATCAAAACAAAAAAAGATTGTCAACACATTTTTTGGTGTTTTTTTCAATCTTTTTTCATTGGAAATTTTTCTTATATTTTTTCAGTTATTTTATTAGTCAATTCATCATATCTCTCATGATATCTAACTAGTACGTCATGATTGAAAACATCTGCTTGACTCTTATTTAGTTCTATAAGTTTTTTCAACTCTTCATTTAATATTTTATCCAATTCTTCTGGATACTTCATTTTTGCTTTATGATATTTATATTCACCCTTATCTAATACTTTATAGCTGCCATCTGGAAAAACTCGTAAATCTAGATCATAGTCTATGTACTTTATGGCACCATCTTCTATAATTAATGGTGAAGCTATATTACAATAATAATAAATGCCAGTCTTTTTCAATTGGCCAATAATATTAAACCAAGAATTTTTAAAAAAATACATTATAGCAGGCTCTTTTGTTCTCCATTTTCTGCCATCTGACTCTGTAACTTTAGTTTTATCGTTACCAAAGACATAGTAATCATCAGTTTCTTCAATGAAAACAGATTCGTCCCAAGCCCTATGAATACAACCATTATGTTTATAACTGTGTATTATAAGCTTATCTCCTGGTTCTAACTTTTTCATATAAAAATTCCTCTTTCTCCCCAATTATAGCACTTTTTACTATTTTTTCAAACATTATAATGGTAATAAAAAAAGGACTATACAAATTAGTCCTATTTTTTTATTTAGTTTTTGAATCAACTTTATTGACCAATACTGGTCCACTCGTCGTCTCATATCCTATCTTGTCACCAACATTTATCCTGTCAATGTCACCACTTGGTATGACTAAATCTTCAATTTTTAAATTTAGTTCATCAGCTATGGCAGTAACTGTATCATTTTCTTGAACAGTATAATAAGAAACAGTTGTCGTAACATCATTTGGATTAGTAGTTATTGATGAATTTGATACAGATGCTTTAGCAGTTAAATTTTTAGGGATAGGTGCAACAACTAATGAAGTGTTATAACGCAACAATCCACCATTTTCAGCTATAGTATCACTATTTTTACTTCTTATATATTCTTCACTGACATCATTATCGACTGCTAATTGGCTAATCGTATCACCAAATTGAACTCTTCTAATGACATCATTATATCTATCCTCTTTTGGAAGAGAGGCAACTCTTATGACACTTTCAGCTATTGATGTAGCAACATTATTAGCATTGACAGCATCACTTATATAACTAGGAGATGGCGCAACTGTTAGACAAGCAACAGCATCATATCCAGCATTTGCTAAAGTTTCTTCAACTGAAGTCATTCCTCTTTCACCATGTGGAGTCTTTTTACCGCAGCGAACATCACTACTCATTCCATAGATATCGCGATTAGCTTCATCAATTGCTACAGCAAACATATCAGCACTCTTAGCGTCATTGGAATAATTAGTCATGACAACAGTATCTTTAACCCCGTTATTGGCAACACCATCAACGTTTATAACAATTATTTCTCTTTCAGGCGTTTGAGCTTTAATCTCATCAATCGTACTGATCAAATCATCAGAATCAGTAATCGATCTATTATCAACACCCATTTCTGTTAACTCACGAGTTGTCGTATCGACAATTTGGCCAACATTTGGCGTTGAACGGCGCACGATTACTGCAAAGTCAGATAGATCAACAGCTTGAGGATTTATGACATCGCTATCAGTCTTTCCATAGTTTTCATCGACGTAGATAATACCGCTCTCATCGATGGGCTTTGATGGAGCATTACTCGTACTATATGCAATAGCACCAATAGCTATCGCAATGACAACACCGGCAACTAAAACTAATTTTCCGCCTTTAGCATGATTCCTTCCCTTTTCCGTTATATGAATATTCTTAGCATGCATCGTTTCATATTTTGGTTCTGAACGCAAATCGACCTTTTTGTAACCCAATTGTCCTTGATATTGGGGCACTTCTTCAGCATTTTTTCGCTCTCTAGCTAATTCAGCATCTCTTTTGGCAAACATTCTTTGAATAGATTCAAAATCTAATTCATCTCTTTCTTCATTATCATTCATATGTTTAACCTCCTATAATAAAAGTATAATTCAATAAATAGAGGTTGTCAAAAAAATACCAATAAAAATTAAAAAGTTTACTATTTCTAGTAAACTATTTATTCAATCCTTCTGTCACTAATCTTTTATATTCTTGAACTCCTGGTTGATCAAAAGGATTTATACCCAATTGAATACCACCAACAATAGCCGCGAACATGAAGAATTGCATTATTCTACCCAAGTTTTCTTCATCTAATGAATCCATCCAAATGATGGAACTTGGTGTATGCCCATTACTATGAGCTTCACAAACTTTCTCCAAAGCCATGTTGTTCATATCATTCAAATCCCAAGAATATTTTTCAATGAATATTGAACGATTATTCTTTATACCAATGATCGTTTCAAAAAGAATATCTTTCCCTTCTTGAAGAAATTGTCCCATCGAATGAAGATCACGCGTATTGATATTACCAACGGGGAAAATACCTTTATTATCTTTTCCGTGGCTCTCAGCGAATAACTGTTTTAACCACTCGACCAAATAATTTAATCGTTCATCATAAACAGTAAAAGATTCAATACACTTATCCTTATTATATAGAATGTCTCTAATTGTCGCATAAGTAATAGCGTTATCAAGTTCTTCTTCCATAGCTCTTTTAACGCCCATTAGAAGCTTATCAACGTCAATTCCCGCAACACTTATAGGAAACAACCCAACTGGCGTAAAAACCGAATATCGACCACCGACAACCGTTGGAACGACAAATGATGTATATCCTTCACTATCAGCTAACTCTCGCAAAGTACCAGATGTTTCATCAGTCGTTATGACAACCCTTTTCTTCAATTCAGATTCGTCATATTTATTCTTCATCAAATCTAGAACTAAATCAAAAGCAATTGATGGTTCTAGAGTAGTTCCTGATTTAGAAATTACGTTAACTGCAATATCTTTATCTTTTACATAGTCTAATACTTCGACGTATTCATTAGGATTAATGTTCTTTCCCAAAAAGATTATCTCTGGTTTTGGACGCTTATACATGGGTGATAAAGCTTCAATAACGGCTTTACTTCCCATGTATGATCCACCGATTCCAATGACGATAAAAACATCGCATATCTCCCTTATACTTTGAGCTGTTCTTTTTATCTCATCCAGTTCTTCACTCTTGATATAAGTTGCAACATTCGTCCAATAGGCCAATTCACCACCATGAAATTTTTCTCTAATCGCGTCATTTTTAGACTTATAAGAATTTAAATCATTTTTATCAACATATTTATCATATGTCTCAAAATCATAACTCAACACATTATCACCCTTTTACATTTATTATAACAGCATGAATTCTTCGATCATTTTTAACTGTTACATATTTTTTATCCAATTTTTCACCATCTAAAATGATATCTTCTTTAGTTCCACCAACATTAACTTTTATCTTATATGTAGTATCAAAGTAGTGATATTCAAATTCAAATGACTTCCATCCACTTGGCAAGTGTGGTTCAAACCATATCTTCTTGTCATTGCGTCTAAATCCTAACATTTCTGTTAAACCAATGTTATAGAACCAACCACTACTTCCAGAATACCAAGTCCATCCTCCACGAGCTGGATTATTTTTATTACTATAAATATCTCCAGCTATGACATAAGGTTCAACTCTATATATATCAGTCTGTTTTGCATCTAAAGTTCTATTTATTGGATTTATCATCTGATAATAGTTATAAGCACGATCATAATATCCCATCTTAATAAGAGCCATTAAGTACCAAGATACAGCATGCGTATATTGACCACCATTTTCACGAACTCCCTCAGGATAATCCATGATATACCCTGGAATATGTTTTGTCTTTTGGAAACCTGGTGTCAACAATTTTATGATTTTTAAATTTTTATCAACTAATTTTTCTTCGACAGAATTCAATATTTTAGAAATGTTTTCTCGTTCAGCAACTCCTGTCAAAATGGAGAAACTCTGACAGATTAAATCAATTTTGCACTCATCATTATCTTTAGAACCTAGTTTAGTTCCATCATCAAAGAAAGCACGTAAGTAATAGTCTTTTTCCCAAGCGACAGTATTTAAATTTTTCTTCAAGTTTTCTAAAGCTTTGACATATTTACTCGTATCGATTTTCTTATCATAGTTTTTAGTCATAGTTATGAACTTATCAATAACCCAATATTGAAAGAATCCCAACCAAACACTAGTTCCTTTTCCACCGATACCAACTTTGTTCATTCCATCGTTCCAATCGCCACCACCCATTAGTGGTAAACCATTTTTACCCATTTGTGTCATCGAACGATTTAGAGCAATCAAACAGTGTTCATATAGTGTTGCTTTCTCTTTAGTGTAATTGAATGTCATTCCACGTTCGTCTTCCCAATCAGCTAGAAGAGGCGCTGTGACAAATGGTATTTTCTCATCTAAGAATTTATAATCACCAGTCACACGACAATATTCTGTCGTCGCATAAACCAACCATAGATAATCATCTTTAAATCGCGTACGAAGTCCCAATCTATTATCTTCATGCCACCAATGGAGAACATCTCCTTCCATGAATTGATGAGAAGCATTCATGATAATCTGCTGTTTAGTCATTTCTTGATCAATCGTTACAATATTTGTCGTATCTTGTAATTGATCACGATATCCATAAGCACCACCAACTTGATAGAATCCTGCTCGTGCATAAATTCTTGCTGCTAAAGTCTGATATAAATACCATCCATTCATGACGATATCAAAAGATTTATCCTTAGTTTTTACCTTTACTTTGGAAAGTTCTCTATCCCACTTTTCTTTAACAGCTTTCAATTCTAAATCAATTACTTTTTCATTAGAATATTTATCAATTAAAGCTTTGACATTTTGAGGACCAATCTCTGTACCTAACATGAATGAGAACGATTTTGTTTCTCCTGGTAACAACTCAATTTCAACATCAATAGATTTTACTAATACTCTATCAATAGAATAACTCTTAATTGGTAAAGTTGAAGTCAAGAACGCTGTTATGTGTGAGAAATCAATATTATAAACATTTCTAATCGTAATAGCATTTAACTCTTTGTAGTAATCACTTAGCAAATAACGACTAGATTTCTCTTCATTTGGACCAAAAGTTGGATTGATCCAAAAGTTTACCTTATATTTTTTCTTATTATTAGATTTATTTTTTATAACTGATTTATAGAATTTTATAGTATCTGACACAGCGACAAATTGCGTCGTCGTCAATTCATAATCTCTTCCTTCATGAATGAAAGTTGAATATCCAAATCCATGACGAGCAATCTTTGGATCTACCAAAACATCATTTATCTTTATACCTTCTGATTTGTCATTTAAGACAATATCATTAGTCCAAGAAGTTATCTTAAACATTTGACTGTTATAAGCATATGTAAATCCACATTCATTATTGGATACAATAGTACCAAATTTTTCATTAGCGATTACATTGGTCCAAGGAGTTGGCGTATCAGGATTGACAATTACGTATTCTTTGCCATCTTTAGTAAAGCCACCATAACCATTGAAGAAATCTAAATCTTCACTATAATTAGGATCAAAAGTAGCACGATCAATCTTATTTTTAGCATATGAACCCATTCGATTTTCTCTTTGTAGTTCATTGATACTCTCTTCTAATGATTTATCTTTATTAGTATCAAAACGCAATCTAGCTACCATATTGAACAAGATATCTTCTTCTTTTGAAACAGTATCACCATCAAGAACATAGACATTACCTGGTGTAGAAGAGAAATTGTACAAAGTATTCATACGGTATAATTCCTGTTCTACTTTACGATTGATGATGTCTTTATATCGCTCTTTTTCACGATTGATGATGACGATATCCATAAAGATAGCTTTAGTTTTAAAGTATTCATAAGCTTTTAAGATATCTTCAACAAATTTAGTTGACTCCGTATTATTGATTTCAACTAAAATTATTGGCAAGTCACCAGTTATACTAAACTTCCACAAATTAGTTTGATTCAAGCTATTCATTCCCAATAGAGCTTTGCGCTCATCATTAACGAAATGTTTACTCGTTTGATATAAATAATTCAACATGATATTGAAAGTACGCATATTTGGTCCAGTTATATTTAACTGTTTAGTGCTTATGTTATTAGCAAGAGTTGCATAATCAAATGATTTCTTGATTTTAGTACTAGAATCATACTCTTCAACAATATCTAAAACTTGAGCCTTAGATTTAGCAAAACCACAGATGTAGTATACCGTTTTTTTACGACCTGGCTCAATTGTTATATTACTTCGCAAACTCATGACGGGATCGATATTAGACCCAACTGTGTTAGTCAATTTTTTCATCTTAAGAGCTTTTGGATCATCGACGTTGTTATTACGTCCAATAAAGTTCGCTCTTTCTGTTTCATAACTAACTTCATATTCCTCATTTGGAATGAACAATTTACTAATGACGTAAGCTCTAGTATTCTTACTATTATTTCGACGGCACATGATCAAAGACTTAGTCTCTTTATCAAATTCACTGCTGACGAACAAATTGTTGAAAGTTCTATGTGTTATATCAACGATATTTTCTTCAATGATTGGTTCAGTATAAGTAGTTAACTCCAATTTCTTAGTTTCATTTGTCGTATTTTTAAATGTTACTTTTCTTATTTCAGCATTTTTTTCACGCGTAACAATTATTTCTGTTTTAGTACTGATACCATCATCCATTCGCAAGAATTTAATTCTATCAGTTGCGAAAACGACATTGTACTTATCAGGTTTAACATTAGTTGGAGCATATGTATTTGACCAAAATTTATTATTTGATAAGTCTTTAATATATAAATAATTACCATAATCTTGTTCTGTTATTTTACGATAACGATTCAATTGAATAGTCTTATAACGACTGAAACCATTACCGCGATCATTGATCAACAATGAATACTTTGAATTGGACAATATTGATATCTCTGGTATTTCATTGATGGCATTGAATTCACGGATATCATTTTCAACTCTTTCACGCTCGTAATTATATTTTTTATAACCGAACATCTTAAGATCAATGACTGGTCGCAATTGAACTTTTTCTTTCAACAAGATATCAAAAGATTGAACTCGGACATCTTTGTGGAAATAATTTCTTATCACTTCATCTTTTAAATTATTAGTAATAGATGCAAGAATCATTCCTTGGTGATGAGCAAAATATGAATATACTTTCTCATCCTTATCGTAGTCATATGATTCATAATATCCAAAATTACCATACATGTCTAAGTCATTAAATTTATCAAGATTTTTATAAACTTCTTTAGGATTGATATCAAGAGCTAATATTGATGAATAAGGAGATATAACTACTCTTTGATCCTTATCTTCGATCATTTTTAGATATGGTGTAGAAAAAGCTTTATACTTATAATTCAAACCGTCATCTAACTCGGCATAAGCTGACTCTGATATTCCCCATGGCATCTTATCATTGACTTCTTTCATGTACTCTTTTTGACAGAAATAAGCGAAATGATATGATTCATCTAATAGAGTATTACTATAACTCTTCATAAAGATCATTGGCATGAAATATTCAAAAGAAGTTCCAGACCATGAAACTAGTCCTTTGTGATTTTTATATTTAGTCAAAGTCTTATCTAGACACATCCAGTGTTTACTGCTGACATCACCTTTGACGATGGCAATGAAACTCAATATTCTACTCTCACTGGCAAATTTATTATAGTTGTATGGTGATAAGCGCTCCTCAATCGTATCATAACCGATACTGAAGACGTTTTGATCAGTGTAGAAAACGGAGAAATTCATATTAGAGAATAATGTTTCAACACGTTCTTGTAATTCTGGAGCATCAACATCTTTTAAAAACTCTTTTAAAGTTAATAATGTAATAGCTAAATTACCACTATCAACAGAAGATACGTAATAAGGATACATCTTCTCTTTAGTAGTTACTCGATACCAGTTGTACAAGTGCCCATTCCACTTCTCCAATGATTCGATAGAAGTAATTATCTTTTCAAGCATGCGCACTGCTTTACGAGTATCGATAAACTCCAAAGCATGAGCAGAAATGATACTAGTTATCGACATGGCTATATCAGTAGGTGAAGTTTTAGTATCCTCTTTCTCTTCACGATTTATTTGATAATTATCAGGTATTAAATAATTATTATCATCCGTCAATAAAGTATCAAAATACAACCAAGTTTTAAAAGCGATTTCACGCAAATTACTCTTTTCATTTTTAGTCAATTCAATTATGTGTTTTTTCTGTTTTTGACTGACTAACCACATGACAAATGGCGCTACTAAGAACAAGAAACACAATATTGAAATGGATACGATATATTTAAATTTAAATATTATGCTAGCAAGAATTAAAACAGCAATCGTCAAATAGTTAGCTTTGAAATTCTTTATGTAACTCAATAAATCATTCTTAGTCGTTTTAGCAGCATCTTCAGAAGTTATCCAATTCAATAAATTCTTATGAGAAATGAACATTCTATAAAGAGATTTAAAAGTTGCATCCAAATATAGATATGAGTAATAAGGAATCGTTATGAAAGACATTATCACTCTTGAGATGATAGCAAAATTTCCAAAGATCAAGTCATCATAATATTTGACATTGCTTCTTCTCTTAGCTTGAATATCTAAAAATTCACGGATGTAAAAGATGATTGGTAACGCGATGATGATGATTACAATAATTAGAGAATACATAGGTTTTATCTTACTGAAATAGAAAGATAGAATTACTATTAATAATAGTGATGGGTTTAGTAAAACTCGGCGCAAATTATCAAATATTTTAAATTTAGAAATTGCGGAAATTGGGTTTTTGACTTTGCGGTTTTGTCTGTTGCGAACATGGTTTTTAATCCAACCAATTATTTGGATATCACCACGTGTCCAACGGTGTTGACGAGAAGTATCAACTAAGAATTCAGCTGGGAAACCATCGACAACTTCGATATCAGAAGCATAACCACAACGCAAATAACTACTCTCAATCAAATCATGACTCAAAATTAAGTTATCAGGGAAGGCATTCTCTAAAACTTGATTATAGACTTCTAGATCATAGATTCCCTTACCCCAGAAGCTTCCTTCACCAAAAGCATCTTGATATAAATTAGGAACGATACTCGAATAGACATCTAAACCACCAATACCTGCGATTAATTGCGAATAACTTGAAGCATTAGTTGATTCAATGTCGATACCAATTCGTGGCTGAACAATTCCATATCCCTTAATAACACGTGTTTTTTCTTTATTTAAAACTGGTTTGTTCAAAGGATGAGCCATCAATCCAACTAATTTTTGAGCAGCTCCTAAAACTAATTCCGTATCAGTATCCAAAGTTATTACATATTTTATTTTTTCAGGTAGTGATGACACTGTTTCACAATAGATATATTTCTCTTTATCTCTTTGACTCATCGTATTTAACAAAAGCTTGTTGAAGTGAAGAAGTCCACCTCTTTTACGTTCATAGCCAATGTATTTATCTTCACTCTCACTATAAACTCTTTGACGATATACGAAATAGAACAATGGCTTTTTATACTTATTATTTAACTCGGCAGCTTTTTTAATACCATAATCAGCTATTTCACGGTCTTTTTCATGTTCACTTTTATCATTTTCAAAGCAATCACCCAAGAGACTGAAGAATAAATTATTAGTTCTATTAGCTAAATAATAACTCTCTAATTTTTCAAAGATCTCATCAATCTTTTCTCTATTCTTAACGATTGTCGGAATGACGACCATAGTAGCTTTATCTTTTGGTATCTCCTTAGAATAGTCAAGTTTAGGTAGAGGTTTGCATTTAAATAACATCCCAAATACTTTGTTAATGACTTGAATTACAAATTCACTAACAGGAACTAAAATGACTAAAAAGCTCAAAAGACGACTATCAAATAAATAGTTTGATAAGAAGAAAGATATCAATACGGTAAAAATGACAATTAAAGATATGTATATAACACTTCTTCGATTATAATTTGGCTCTTTTAACAATATCTCTCCAACATGTTTATCAGCTTTTAGACAACTATTGATCAATTCACTAGTATAATCATATTCATTCATGCCTTTACTATTTTTTATTATTCTAGAACGATACAATTCTTTTGTATCATCAGACATACTAGGATAGATGACATCTTGTTCCAATAATTGTTCAGTCCTACTGATCTTAGTGATTAGCGTTAAATTATCGATTTTAGATAACATGCGCAATTCATTGAACAAATTTGAAATTAAAATATTGTTTTCAATACTCTCAGCATGTTCTTTTCGAGCTATCTCTTTTAAGCTGATATTATTCTTACTAAGAATATCATTTAAATCTTTAAAAATCTCATTAGCTAATTGACCATATTCTTGTAATTCAGAATTCAATTCCTCTAAGTAACTCTCATTATTAATGATGCTCTCATCAATAGTTATGTAATCTCGTAAATCAATCTTTTCACCATTCTCACGATGATGATTGATAACTTTCATCAAATCTCTAACTTTTTGTTTTTCCTCTTGTTTCTTTCTTTTGATGATACACAATTCACTAAGTCTTTTGATGATGACCATCGCAACCATACTAGGAATTATATCGATATTTTTATAATTGAAATAATAATTATTCTCATCTTGATATTTATTCAACTCTCTCATGAGTGTGCGATAATTGACATCATAGTTATGCGATACAAAGATATCTTCAACTATTTTGTACATGTCGAAATTATCACCTTTGGCATATTTAAATTTTTTAGTTTCTTTATATGCTCTTTTCAAATTATTTTTTGTTTCTACTATTAAGTAGAAATTATCTATTATCCATTCATTAGTCGTACCGACAAAGATATGATTTTTAGTAAGATTTACTAAGTATTCATAATGTTTAGATATTATTTCATAATGTTTTTTAAACAATCTATATTTTCTTTTCATAACAATCGCCTACTTCTATATTTTTTGTCAAAAATTTCATTGTTCTCTATATTGATAATACCATTAAAAAAGGTGATATTCAAGAAATATACCTTTAAAAATTGCAATAATGAGGTTATTATATCATGAGAATTAGTACTACTATAAATACATTTAAATATTCGTGAATATTAATAAAATAACAAAATAAATCTTTTTATGTTAAAATACTATTTAGAGGTGCATTATGAAAGAACGTGTAATTTCAAATATTTCTATTTTAATAAACTCGTTCATGTTTTTAATACTAGGAATAATTCTAATATCAATTCCGACGACTTCAATTGCTCTATTTCACTTAATAGTTTCAGTATCAATAATCGTTTTAGCTTGTATTTCAACTATTTTTAATGCGATTAGAAAGAAAAATATTAAAGATACCTTAATATCATTATTGATGTTGATTTTCGGAAATTATTTCTTAAACAATGCCAATACTTTTTTAGCGATATTTCCACTATTTTTTGGAATGTATATATTTTTATGTGGAGTTATTAAATTTGTAACTTTCACAGTATATAAAAAGAGACATTTCAAAGGATTTTATCGTTTACTATTCAATGCTGTTTTAGATTTAGTATTGGGAACAATAATTATGTTCAATCCTTTAAAGACATTAAAAACATTAACTTTTGTCTTAGGTTTCTATTTCATTTGGGTAGCTTTTAATTACTTTTTAGACTTCTTAGAAGAGTATGATGTAAGATCTAAAAAGAGAAGATTTAGATTGACGATTCCCAATATATTCACTCTATTTGTACCTTATATAATATATGTTAAAATCAATAAATTATTAAATAGAGAAGTGACGAGAGTTAAAATTGATAAAAATACGAGTGGCAATGTCGATTTGGAAATATTTATTGGTGTTAAAGATAGTAACATTGGTAAATTTGGACATGCTGATCTATGTTTTAACAATACAATATATTCTTATGGTCATTATGATGAAGATTCAAAGAAATTGTTTGATACTATTGGTGATGGTGTCTTGTTTAAAGTTAAAAATAGAAAAAAATATTTACGATTTTGTGCTGAACACTCAAAGAAGACGATTTTTGCTTTTGGTCTAACTTTGAGTGAAAAACAGAAGAAAAGAGTTCAAGAAGAACTTGATAAAATTGAGAGTTACACCTATCGTTGGAAATGTGTCCAAGAAGAAGATGATTCACAAGAATATGGTGATTATGCCAGTTGCTTATATCGCGCAACAGGTGCCAAATTCTATAAGTTTAAAGAGAGCAACTATAGACTTTATTTCGTCTTGTGGACCAACTGTGTCAAACTAGTAGATAACGTCTTAGGAGCAACTGGTAGCGATATTTTAAGACTCAATGGATTTATCACACCAGGTACTTATTACGCTTATCTAAATAATGAATTTAAACGAAAGAATAGTAATGTCATAAAAAAGGAAATAATTACTAATAAAGATGTTTTTGACAAAGAAAATAGACCACTAATTTAGTGGTCATTTAAATATGCAATTCTGTTCATATTCTTGAATTATTTCCATAACCCTGTTCATCTTTTCCCTAATCTTATTTATTTTATAATTTTTAAAAAATGTCGCTTTAGTTAACTTCTCTTCTTCAGAGAGAATATTATCCAATAAAATGGTCAATTTATCATAACTACCAGGGTTACCAGTGACATTGTCAAACCAACCAGCAATGTCATCGACATTACCATTTAGGCGCAAATTTTCAATAGTGGGAATGAAAGTTTTATTCTTAACTAATTCCTTACAAATAAATGATTGTAAGTAATAGGCATTGGAAACATATTCTCCTTCAATGGAATGTTCAATCGCATAAAAAGCATTATTAAACTCTTCGTTATGTACTTCATATTTAGAGAAAGCTCTGACTATATTTATGATATCTTCAGTCTGTTTGACATTAATTATTTCTTCTAGAGTTATATCATTACTCTTTCCTTTGATGTGCGATAGGTCATTGACATCATACGTAATATAACTAAGACCAGTACGCATACTGACTGTTTTATCATCATACTTTATTTCATTTATCATCGAATTGACAGCATGATTGAATTCATGAGCTACATTGTCCAGCATATCGATTAAGGATGCCTCACGATACTGATTTAATACGACCGCTTTAGACGTATAATACTTAGGATTTACTCCTTCAGGATTCTTTTTCATAACACGCGTAAAATAAGCAGTGCAATTGTCATCGTCCCTATTACGAATATGAATTTTAATCTTTTCAAAACATCCCAAAATCATATTTTCATATTTTAGACCATATTTAATGATAAAAGCAGGAATTAATAAATATAATACATGCTTGATATTATTGGGATAATTGTTCTGTTCTGATATGCGATTAGTAAAGTTTATATATTTATTCAATAGTTCATTTATATTGTTTTGATCTATGTTCATACACTCACCTACCATATCTAAATTATAACAATATTATTTACCAAGATTAATATTTTTATCAAAAAAATGATTATTTGACATCATTTAGTAAACAGATTAGCTTGTCTTATGACTGATGTTCCATACTTATCATTTATTTTATCCATCGTCTCTTGAACAGTGGCATCATTATCTTCTTCACGCTCATTAGAAAAAATGGATATCTGTTTTTGTTTTTTATCTGTCAGATGAGAGAAACGCACTCCAATGTTGCGAAGAGGTTCATTCTTCCAACTGTTTTCTAAAATATTGACGACGTACTTACATATCAATTCTGTTGAATTAGTCACAGTCGGAATAGTCATCTGTTTCGAGTAAGAGATAAAATCCGCTGTTTTATAAGTTATGGCAATAGAATTAGTATAAAGTTTTTTCTTGCGCAATTCTTTACCAAGACTATCAACTTGGCGATAGAGGATTTGAATCAATTTATTTTTTTCCCCAATATCAGTGGAAAAAGTTTCACTAGTACTGATACTTTTATTTTTTTCTTCACGTTTCATCGACAAATCATCACTGCGACCATTGGCATAGTTCCACATCACACTGCCATACTTACCAAAAACTTTGTTTAAAGTCTTTTCATCAGTATTGGCCAAAGCACCAATCGTATCTATTCCGATACTGTGCAGTTTAGCCGATGCATGTTTACCAACCATGTACAAATCATCAACAGGTAATGGCCACATCTTTCTTTCAATCTCATATGGAAATAAAGTGTGAACCTTATTCGGTTTTTCCATGTCTGACGCCATCTTAGCACATATTTTACTACTCGCTATGCCAATGTTGACGGTAAAACCATACAAGCTATAGATCTCATCTTTTATCTTGTAAGCTAACATGACTAGATCATCGTATAACAAAGAGGAATTAGACATGTCGACAAAGCACTCATCAACCGATAATTGTTCAACATCAGGACTATATTTTTTCAAATGATTGATGAACTTTTTTGACATCTCTTTATAATAAGCCATATCTGGCGGAAAGACTTCCAACTTGGGACATTTTTTCTTAGCGGCATAAATAGTTTCCGCGGTCTTAATACCATATTTCTTAGCAACAGGTGATTTCGCTAAAACGATGCCATGACGTTTCTCTTCATCACCACCAATAATAGATGGAATCGTCCTAATATCTACATCATATCCATCATTCAACATCTTGACCGCAGTCCATGATAAAAAAGCATTATTAATATCAATATGAAAGATTGTTTTCTTTTCCATAGATATCACCAATTACATTATAGAACATATTTTCGATTAAAACAATCGAACATAATATTTAACAAAAAAAGACTTAATAAGTCTTCTATTTTTTTAAATTATTCAATTCTTCATTTATTTTAGAAATAGCTCTCTTTATTTGATTGAGATCATTAGAATTATCATTATTACTATCTTTATTAGCGTCGACTAATGCCACTTGAGAAGCATAGGTCTGAATCGTCATTCCAGCTAATTGTAACCAGTTTCCAATCGTGGCCTGTTCTAAGGAATCTAATTCATTAGCGAGAATCAAACCGATAAAAAAAGCACTTCCCGTAAAAGTATAGGGATTGATATCCAAACTTGATTTTTCCATTTTATCACTTGATTAAATATATTAATTTAATAAAATTTTATGATACAAACAAATAGACATAATAAACAATGAATAATAAGATCATGGTTAAACCTTCTCCTCTTGATACTTGTCTACCATTATTAGCAAATATGAAGAGAAGTACCGAAGATAGTCCTAAAACAATGATATCTATGTAGTTAAAACCGATTATCTCAATACCACCTAAAAGTGTAATTGGTAGTCCTAAGACAATACAAATGTTAAAGATATTGGTTCCAATTATATTACCGATAGCCATTTCATGTTCACTCTTCTTCGATGAAGTTATCGTCATGACTAATTCAGGTAGAGAAGTTCCCAATACGATGACAACCATCGTTATCAATTTCTCACTGACACCCAATTCTTTAGAAATTAAAACAGCATTATCAACTAGTAAATCACTACTTATGATGATAGCAAAAACACTTAAGATGAAATATATTATAGCTTGAAACATTTTATATTTGGAATTTACTTCTTCATCAGTATGCACTCTTCTTCTAACTAGTTGAACTATATATATTACAAATAGTGAAAATAGCGATAAGAACAAAAAGCCACGTGAACGTGAAAAAAGACCAGCAGCTTTGGGAGACATGATACCTTCAAGCATCGTGACAGCAAAAGCAATGGTTATCAACATTAAAAGTGGCAATTCTTTTTTGATTGTAGAATCTTTTACTCTTATCGGCTTTATCACAGCTGAAACACCTATTACTAACAATATGTTGACAATACAACTACCGACAACATTGGCAAAAGCAATTGTTCCATTTTGTTCCGCGACACTCTGAAAAGATACTGCCAATTCTGGTGCGCAAGTACTAAATGCCACAATTGTCAAGGCAATTAATATTTTTGGTACTTTTAATCTCTCAGCAATCGATACAGCTGCATCAACTAGAATATCGGCAGCTTTTATTATTACCAACATACTAAAGATTAGCAAAAAATATTTCATTTTCTCTCCTATTTATCTATTAGAGATATACCAGTCATTTCTTTCGGTATTTCTAAATTCAATAATTCTAACATCGTCGGAGCAATGTCTCCAAGTTTACCATCATGTAATTGTAATCCCTCTTTAGTTATTATTAGGCGAACTAAATTAGTAGTATGAGATGTCACAACATTGCCATCATCATCTAACATCTCTTCACAATTACCATGATCAGCTGTTATGATCATCGTTCCATTCAATTCTTTAATTTTTTCATAAATTCTTCCTAAATGTTTATCAAGGGTTTCAACGGCACTTTTAGCAGCGTCTAAAACACCCGTATGTCCTAACATATCACCATTGGCAAAGTTTAAAATGATGACGTCAAAATTTCCTATTTCAGGAAGTAGAGCTTCTGTCACTTCATAAGAACTCATCTCTGGTTTTAAGTCATAAGTCGCAACTTTAGGAGATGGAATTAAAATCTTCTTTTCATTTGGATAATCAACTTCTTTACCACCATCGAAGAAGAAAGTGACATGAGCATATTTCTCAGTCTCCGCAATGCGCAATTGGGATAAACCCTTTTTAGCTAAATACTCTCCTAAAATATTATCAAGAGATGGATTGTCAAAAGCAAATGGAGCTTTGACTGATTCAACGACAGGCATCATAGTAACGACAGCTAAATTTTCAAATCTAGTCACTGGCATATCGTTGAAATCTTTATTCGTTATGGCAGTGAAAAGTTCACGCAATCTATCACGGCGATAATTATATACGATGATACCATCATTTTCAGAAACATTTCCACCATCGACAAACTTAGTTGGAATTAAAAATTCATCTGTTATACCATTTTTATAACTATCTTCAATAAAGTCTTTTATAGAATCTTTCTTTTCACCAATGTCGTTAACAATGACGTCATATGCTTTGATCAAACGGTCATAATTGTTATCGCGATCCATTGCGTAATATCTACCAGAAATTGATGCTATTTTGCCAATGCCAATCTCTTTTAATTTATCCTCTACTTGGCTTATATAAGTATAAGCACTAGTTGGAGATACATCTCTTCCATCAGTAAACAAATGCAAATAAAGATTTTTCACATCATTTTCTTTGCACATGCCTAAAACAGCCATTAAGTGATTGATATGAGAATGAACTCCACCATCACTGATCAATCCCATGACGTGTAATTTGGAATTGTTTTTCTTGACGTGATCGATCACTTTTAACAATTCTTCATTTTTAAAAAAATCTTTATCTTCAATACTTTTATTAATTAACTCAAGTGGTTGATAAACGATACGGCCAGCACCAATGTTCATATGACCTACTTCACTGTTTCCCATTTGTCCACGAGGCAATCCAACAGCTTGACCACTAGCATCTACTTTACAATTGGGAAAATGCTCCAACAAGTAGTCATAATTTGGCTTTTTGGCTTGCATGAAAGCATTGCCATACTCTTTATCTCTTATACCACATCCATCTAAAATACATAATAATAATGGTCCCATTTCACCCTCCTAATTTTTTATAAATCTTCAAATATATTATATAACACGAATTAACTAATACTTTATAAATTATAATTTTTGACATGAAATTTGACATATTCCACATCACATAATACATATTCCATATATACATCCAATTATGGCCCCTATCAAGTGTCCTGAGTGAGAGATGCCATCATGTTTTTTAAATACAAGTCCAGATACTTCATCAACGATATAGAATAGAAAGATGAGAATTAAGGTGATAGGAATTTTACCAACTTGAATATTGACAAATGATCCCAATATTATCAGCATGTAAACTATTCCACTAGCACCTAATAAACTATACTTCGAAAACAAATAATTAAGTATACCGGTAACAGCTGCTGTTATCAAAATCATGACTAAGAGATTGATACTTCCATATTTTTCTTCAATCATGGGACCAATTAAGAGAATCGTCAAAAAGTTATTGCGAAAATGAGCCCAATTAGAATGTCCTATTATATGCGTAAACATCCTAATCCAAGTAAGAGGATTGAGAATTGATTCATGTCTAGTACAAAATAATAGATTCGTACTCTTTCCCTTAGTGATTTTTCCTAAAATGTATGCTCCTAAGCATATAAAGAAAAAACTTAAAATAACAGGAGCATTGTAATTTAAGTAATTCAAGTACTCAGTCATTTTAAATTCCTTCATTTAAACAAAATAATGCATATATTGGAATATATTTAACACCTTTTTTGATACTGAAATTTTCATCAGTAACACGAATGGCTTCTTTTATACCAATCTTATTCATAAAGAGAGTCAACGATTTAGATTTTGATAGATTCTTATCAACTAATTCAATTGGCAATATCTTTCCATTTCTAGTTTGAATGACAAAACTTACTTCAGCTTTTCCTTCAGATTGATAATAATACAAGTTATAACCTAAATTTATTAAGTTTATAGCAATACTATTTTCATAAATAATATTTTTTATATTTATATCTGTCAAAAATTTATTTCTAGTCAAATGCATTCGACTGAATAACAATCCAGTATCATTCAAATACATTTTAAAACTCTCTGGATCTTTACAACTACTAAGTGGTGACTTAGCATCACTTATTTTATAACATTTGTAAGCAAAACCATTATTGTGTAAAAAGTTAATGGATTTCTCATAGTCTTTAGAACGACTTCCCGGTTTGATCAGACCATATTGAAACTTTTTATTAGGTTTTTGTAGTTGATATGGAATACTGTCATAGACTTCAATTCCTCTTGTTATATCGATTAGATTGTCAAGAGTACTTATTTCTTTTTTATAAGTGTCATTTACTTTACTATAAACAGTATTTAGAAGTTGTTTATTAGGATTATTAATACTCATCTCAACAGCTTCAGGAAGACCACCAGTCATCAAATAATCATCATAGTAATCCATAGCTACTGAATGGAATGGCATTGGTGAATTATTCTTATAAGAAGTTCTGATGAAGTCAATTAATTGTTTGTTGTTGATAGCGACTAAGTATTCTTCGAAATCGACTTCCGTCATCGCCTTAAATTGTAGTTCTTCGCATTTGAAGTTTTTTAAATTCTCACGTAGAGAGGTGATTAAAATGATGTGATAATTTAACTCTTGGACTTTACCAAATAATTTCATTGCGTTAATAATTTCAACATCATTAACATTATCGATTACTACTAAAGTATCATTAGTCAATATTGATTCATTAGCAAGTAATGATAAACGCATGATAATCTTATCGACAGTTTTTTCTCTTTTTAAAGTATTTAGAAGTTCAATATTATTGTCAGCATTAAAATAAACGACATTCTTATATTCCTTTTCTCCGAATTTTAAGACAGAGTAAGTTTTTCCGACTTGTTTATTTCCATAGATAACTAATACTTTTTTAGAAATATCTCTTTTCCAACGATTTAAATATGTATTAATTTTTCGCTCCATAAAATGTCCTCCAATCCTTTTTATCTTAACTTAATTATATTATTTTTTAATTTAATAGTCAATATATTGTAAATTGTTAAGAAAAAAAGTTGCCATTCAGACAACTATACATACGATATTTCATGATATTCAAGTCGAAGTTTATCGGCAACAGTGACGATGAACTCAGAATTGGTCGGTTTAGCTTTGTCAATGTCAACACTATGTCCAAAGATATCTTCCATCAAATCCCAATTGCCACGATTCCAACTGACCTCAATAGCATGACGAATAGCGCGTTCGACACGAGATACTGTCGTATCAAATTTATTGGCGATTTCAGGATATAATTCTTTGGTTATACCACCGATGACATCAGGATTTTTATATATTATCATTATTCCTTCTCTGATGTATTGATAACCTTTTATATGGGAAGGAACACCCAATTCATGCAGAATCTTAGTAACAGATATCTGCAAATTGTTTTGGAAGAGATCAATACTTTTCTTCTCCATCTTGTCATTAAAACAAGACATGATTCTCTTCTCTAAATCGACTAAGTCGAAAGGCTTTAGAATAAAATAATTTATTCCTAGTTCTGATACTCTTCTTATCATACTCTCATTATTATAAGATGTTAGAATGATCACTTTCTTGTTGATTTCTAAATCATTCATTTCTTCCAATACGCTTACTCCATCTCTTTTAGGCATAATCAAGTCTAAAAGCACAACATCGTAATCACATTGATTTTCTTTTATCATTCTCATACCTTCAATGCCATCATGAGCTTCTAAAGATATATCAATAACTGCATGATCACTAAAATACTCCTTTACCATTTTGATCAACTCAACGTTGTCATCAATCATAAGCACTTTAATGTTTTTCATTTTTCTATCCTTTCTTACTTCATGCACTATTGATTATACAACAAAATTTTCTCTTTTTATATAGCGAAGATTAGCTTATTATGTAAAGTTATGTCGAAAAAAAGAACTATTTCAGTTCTTTTAGATTTTTTTACATTTTTTTGTAAATATTATTTAGATTGACTCGCAATTATATATTTAAAAGCATCAGGTTTTGATGAAGCTCCACCGATTAAATAACCATCAATTGAAGCGATTGTATTTAGTTCATCAACATTTTTTTCACTGACACTACCACCATATAAAACAGTGATATTCATGACGTTCAAACGCTCTTTTAAATAATTCTTAATGAATTGCATAGCGTCATCTATCTCTTCGGAAGTTGGAGTTAGACCCGTTCCAATTGCCCAAATAGGTTCATAAGCAATTATTATTTTTTCCACTGTTTCTGTTGATAAACCTTTTAGGTCAGCATCTAATTCCCTTTTAATAACAGTTTCAGTGGATTTATTTTGACGTTCTTCCATTTTTTCACCAATACATAGAATTGGCGTGATATTTTTTTCTAAAAGTTTATTAATCTTTTGATTGATCTCTTCATCAGTCTCTTTTTGATACTCTCTTCGTTCACTATGCCCTACGATGCAGTAAGGAACATTTAAAGACTGCAATTGAGAAGAGGATACTTCACCAGTATAGGCTCCATTGTCAGCTGTAGAAACATTTTGAGCACCTACTTTGACGACATCTTTGTAATATTCAAGATAAGGAAAACTTGGACAAACGATGACGTCATCACAAGAAACCGTTTTTAACATCTCGACAAAAGATATGACATCTTCACGATTCATGTACATCTTTTGATTACCAATAATTAATTTACTCATCTAAATCACCTCTATTTTTTATATTATCAATCACATTATGAAAGAATCCTTTTTTTCTATTTTGAGTTAATTTATAGACATCTAATACTCTTTCTGCATAATATTTAGAACTGTGAGCTTCAGCGTTTAAACGAGCTTGCTTACTGTATTGGGCCAACTTATCAGGATGTTCATTAAGTTCTTTTATTATCTGAATATATTGACTCTTAGTATCAAATAGACGTCCATTTAAGCCATCGATTACCGCATCTTGAAAGCTTTCATCACGAATGCAGACAGGAGTTATTCCAGCAGCCATAGCTTCGATTACTGTCAAACCTTGAGTTTCAGTATGCGAAGCCGTTACAAAGATATCAGCTAATTGATAATAATTTGGCATTTGATCATATGGTACTTTTCCAACCAAGATGACATTGTTTTCAAGTTTTAACTTAGCAATTAATTTTTTATATTCCTCCATATCAGGACCATCACCAATTATTAATAACTTGATATCGGAATTGTATTTAACTATTTCTTTTTGACTCTCAATTAAAAATTCAATATTTTTTTCTTGAGCTAATCTTCCTACAAAAACAATCGTAATTTCATCTTTTAAAATTTGATATTTTTGTTTTAATTCTTTTACTTTTTGTCTATCAACATTCTCTGAATAGAATCTCTCTATCTCAATACCCGTTGGAATGATATGGATATTTTTATTTACTTCATATTTTTCTTTGAACAAATCATAAGTCTTTTTCGTTGGTACGATCAATTCATTAGCGGTTTTATCACAATAGAACAATGTTAAATATTCGACAATTTTCTTACTAGATTTATCAAAATATCCTTTAGTTATGTAGTGAATATAATCTTCATACATAGTGTGATAAGTATGAACTAGAGGAATGTTAAACTGTTTAGCGATAATGCGCGCAAAAGTACCAATACCGAATTCAGTATGAGAATGGATGACATCTAAATTCCATTTTCTAATCGTATTTATAGCTCGAACTGGATAGACTCCCGTCAAGCGATAATCATAGATTCCAATCGGAATACCAGGAATTCTTATGACTGTATTATTATCTTCAAATTTATAATGCATATCTTCATTGTTGACAGTTACGACAAAAACCTGATGTCCTTTTTTTTCAAGAGCTTGTTTCAACATCAAAACACTAGTTGAAACACCATTGATGTATGGAGGATAGGTATCCGTAAATAATCCTATTCGCATTCTTGATCAACTCCTTTAAACGTATTGAAAACAATTGAACCAACAATAATAGCTAGATAATAAGTTATAGAACGCCATACTATTAACACAGCTGGTAAGGCAGACCCCTTAATAAAATTACCGAAGAACTGTAAGAATCCATATTCAATTCCACCACTTCCACCAGGAATGGGAACAAAAGCACCAATAATGGTTACATAAGCACAGCAGACATAAGTAGCTAACAAAGTGATACTGCTACCATAGCCAAGTGAATATATTACAAATAATGGTGTTAAGTAGTAACACAACAAACCAATCATGTTAAAAATGTAACCCTTTAATACTAAAATCTTATTATTTCTCAAGATTTCAGCACTTTCATTAAATTCATTTAATCTACGTTTCCAAGAATTAATAGTTTTCTCTTTACTCTTAATTATCTTTATCTTTGAAAATAAACCGATTACTTTATTGACCACAAAACTGTTAAACTTAGTTGAAAAACTTACAAATAATAGACCTAAACCAACTAAAGTATTAATAGCGAATCCCAAAATGGTAAGATTGCGCAACAGAGGATTATCTTGAAGAAAATGGAATCGCCAGTTCAAAAAAACAGCTATTAGGCCATGAGTAATTAAGGCCATTTGATAGAGAATGAAATCTTGAACAATGATATTAGTACTATGCGTCAATTTGATTCCACTCTTATTTAACATATATACTTGCATAGGTTGACCACCTGATGCGAAAGGAGTTATCCCATTAAAGAACTGGGTTATTGTTATTTGCTTGAATATTTGACTTACTTTTGTCTTTTCTTTATATTCTTTGACGATATTGTGTAGAGCTAATGACTTGAAGAACCAATAGGAAATGGTAAAAACTATTCCTAAAGCAATAAATAATACATTGGCTTTTGACAAGGCATCAACTATAGCATAAAAATCATCTTTAATGACGAAGAATAATACTACTATTGTTATTAATATTAGTATTATTCCATGTTTCTTAATATTTTTCATTATTCTTTTTCAGGAATGCAAGCTAATCCAGGAAGAACTTTTCCTTCCATATATTCAAGAGTAGCTCCACCGCCAGTCGATGCATGAGTCACTTTTTCTTTATAACCTAATTCACCGGCAGCAGCAACGATATCTCCACCACCTAATATCGTCTTAGCATCACTATTTACTAATGCTTCTAATATTTGTCTACTTCCTTCAGTACATTTGTTGAATTCATATACTCCTAATGGTCCATTCCAAAATACAACTTTAGCATCTTTGATAATGTTTGAGAATTTAGCAACTGTCTTAGGACCAATATCCAATCCCATCTCATACATAGCTAAATCTGTTATATCAGCATAACGATTTTCAGCATCATTATTAAAATCTTTAAAGGCATTGACATCATCTGGTAAAATTATTTTTTCAGAATAGGTATCAATCATCTTTTTAGCAAAGTCTAGACTTTCTTCATCAATGACAGATTTTCCCAAATTATAACCTTTAGCTTTTAAGAAAGTGTTAGCCATACCACCACCGATTAAGATGTAATCAGCTTTTGTAACTAAATTTTCAATGACACCAATCTTATCTGATACTTTACTTCCACCTAAGATCAAGACAAATGGACGTTCAGGATTATCCAATCTTGATAACTCAGTCAATTCTTTTTCAACTAAGAAACCGATACCAGATGGTAAATTACTAGCGATACCAGAGTTAGATGCATGAGCACGATGTAGGGTTCCAAAAGCATCATTTATGAATAAGTCACCAAGACTTGCCCAATATTTAGCAAGTTCTGGATCATTTCCACTCTCTTTTTTACCATCTAAATCTTCATAACGAGTATTTTGAACGAGAAGGACATCGCCATCATTCATATTTTTAACAGCATTTTCTAATTCCTCACCACGAGTTTTATTAATGAATTTTACTTCTTTACCCAAAAGTTCACTCAATCTTCGAGCTACTGGTTCAAGATTATTTTTAGCTAGATCTGATTCCTCTTTAACACGACCTAAATGTGAAAAAAGAATTACTTTAGCATTATTATCAATCGCATACTTAATAGTCGGAATACTAGTAACAATACGATTGTCATCAGTAATATGTCCATCTTTCATAGGAACATTAAAATCACATCTAATAATTACTCTCTTGTTGTTCAAATCATAATCTCTAATATTTTTCTTCATTAAAACATCTCCTTAATTTCCTAATCCCATTATAACACATATCTAAAAAAAGTAGATATTTCTATCTACTTTATGACATTATTTAACACTTTAAAACCGATATCGGTATTTTATCTAATTATTTATTAGCTAGATATTTAGCTGTTCTAACCATTTGATGAGAATAACTCATTTCATTGTCATACCAAGCTACTACTTTAACTAATTGTTTTCCATCAACATCTAGTACACTTGTTGATAATCCATCTACTAAAGCTCCACATGAAGCTCCAATGACATCACTTGATACAATTGGATCGTCTGTGTAATTAAGTGTTTCATTAACATTGTTCTTTAAAACAGCATTAATCTCTTCAACAGTTGTGTTTTTCTTCAATTCAAGAACTAGGTCAATAACTGATCCAGTTGGAACTGGTACACGCATTGCTGTTCCTTCCATTCTTCCATTCAATTTAGGAAGAACTTTTCCAATTGCTGATGCTGCTCCAGTTGAAGCTGGAATGATATTTGCTGCAGCTGCTCTACCACGACGAGCTTTAATTCCTTTTTTGTGAGCTATATCAAGTGTTGCTTGGTCATTAGTATAAGCATGAACTGTTGTCATATATCCTTTTTCAATTCCAAAAGCATCATCAATGACAGCAAGAACTGGTGCTAAACAGTTAGTCGTACAACTAGCTGCTGAAATGATTTCTTCTGTTCCATCTAAAATATCATGGTTAACATTATAAACAATTGTCTTAACGTCTCCTTTAGCTGGTGCTGAGATAATTACTTTTTTAGCTCCAGCTTGGATATGAGCACTAGCCTTTTCTTTATCAGTAAATAGTCCAGTACATTCAAATACTACATCAATTCCTAAATCTTTCCATGGTAGATTAGCAGGATCTTTTTCAGCATATACTTTAACTTTTCTATCACCAACAACGATCATATCACCATCATAACCAATCTCATCAACACGATAATTGCGATGATTTGTATCATATTTCAATAGATAAGCAAGTTGTTCAGCATCTGTTAAATCATTGATTGCTACTACTTCTAAATCTGGGTCTTCCTCCATTATTCTAAATACTAGTCTTCCGATTCTTCCGAATCCATTAATTGCTACTCTTTTCATTTTTTCATCTCCCTAACTTACTTTAAAACAACTTCCACCAATGAACTCACGCAATAGTGAATCATCTGGTATATCCTCAGATGGCATTGGTAAAAATGTTTTTAACAAATTAATTAATCTCTTTGCCTCATCATAATATTCACTTTTTGGATCAACTGAATATAATAATGGTTCAGCATATGTCTTCAATATTCCAAATTCATAGATAAGGGCCGTATTAAACGTGACATTTGCTTCATCTTGATATGGGAAGATATATTTTTCTTCACCACGACGAACTGATGCCCAACCTTCTAACGTCTTTTCAACCGCATGTCCGCGCGTGCGATTATCTCTAATTATTCTTCGCAATAAGCGATTATCAGAAGTAGAAATACGATTATGATTATCAATGTTGATACCAGTCAATGGTGAAATATAAATCTTGTATTTACGACTTCTTGGAATATTTTTTAGTATTTCTGGATTCAATCCATGAATTCCCTCTATGATTAAGATATCATTCTTATCAAGTTTCATATGATTAGTATACTCTGGCTCACCAGTTATGAAATTGTACACTGGGGCAATTATTTCTTCGCCATTCAATAACTTATCAATGTTTTCATTGAACAAATCGATATTGACAGCTTCTAAGCATTCATAATCATAAGTGCCATCTGGATTCTTTGGTGTCTTCTTTCTTGAAATGAAGTAATCATCCATAGCTATTGGTATGGGATTTAATCCAAAACTCGTCAAATAATTGGTCAACTTTATTGATGTGGTAGTCTTTCCTGATGAAGATGGACCAGCTATTAAGATTATTTTTAATCGATCTTTATGTTCATATATATCCTTTGCAATAGTCAATAATTTATTCGCTTGAATAGTTTCATCTAATCTTATCAAGTTACCTATTTTACCGCTACTGACAATTTTATTTAAATCAGAAGCAGTCTCAATATTCATTATTTTTACCCATTCATGATATTCATTATAGATTTCAAATCTTTGAGGATGATGATGATATTTATTAATTTCTCCTAGATTATAACGATCAGGATACATCATGATAAATCCTTCTTCACTTAAATATTCAAGATTGAACTCTGTTAGAACACCTGTTGAAGTAGGCATCTTACTAAAATAGAAATCATACATATTACCAAGTTTATACAACGTTATATAACTATTAGTGTTATATTTTAACATTGATGACTTATCGGTATCACCAAGTTTATCAAAGTAATCAATAGCTTCTAAACGCGATACATTTTTAGCTTGAATTGACATGTTTTGTTCTATTACTTCTTGCATCTTAGTCTTTATTTCTCGAATCATTTCTTTAGTGATTTTCTTGTTCAATTCAATATATAAACCTTTATCAATAGTGTAACGAACATATACTTTTGTCGCTTTACCATACAATTCTTTAATAGAATAAGTTACTAAGTATATCAAACCGTTTAAATATATTCGATTTCCTTCACAATCACTGAAATCATAAAATTCAATTTTAGAATTTCCTTGAATAACTTCAGATAGTTCTTTATATATACCTTTCTCTTTAGCTACTACAATAGGATATTGAAATTTAGATTGATATTCTTTAGCTAAATCTTCAAAAGTAGTACCAGCTATTACATTTTTTTCTTCACCACAAACGGTTATTTTTAAGCTTTCATCAATCATCTTATCTCCTCTTTCTATTCTAATTACATTTTAACATATTTCTTATACTAATTCACTCATTTTTAAATTTTATTTGGATTTTTACTCTTTTATGTATAATATTTCATTTTAAAGACTATCATTTATATGGGTGATATTATGAATCTAGTACCAGTAGTAGTAGATCGTGAAAGACTTGGAGAAAGAAGTTATGACATTTATTCGCGACTTTTAAAAGATCGAATTATTTTTATCACTGGCGAAATAGATGATGATTTAGCTAATTCGGTCATTGCACAATTATTGTATTTGGATGCAGTAAATCATGAAGATATATCACTATACATAAATTCTCCAGGTGGAAGTATTACTAGTGGTATGGCCATATATGATACGATGGAGTTCGTAAAGAGTAATGTATCAACTATTTGTCTTGGGATGTGTGCAAGCATGGCGGCTTTTCTATTATCATGTGGACAAAAGGGAAAAAGATATATCTTACCAAATGCTGAAGTGATGATTCATCAACCACTTGGTGGTGCACAAGGTCAAGCTACAGAAATAAAGATTGCTGCAGAACGAATTTTAAAATTAAAAGATAAATTGAATAAGATATTGTCAGAAAACACTGGTAATGATTTAGTCACAATCGAAAATGATACGGAAAGAGATAACTTCATGAATAGTGATGAAGCCTTAAAATATGGAATTGTCGATAAAATAATAAAGAGAAAAGAATGATCTTTTCCCTTTTTTTATCAAATTAAAAGATAGATTAGTCTCTTTTATTTTGGTTCTATAATAAATAGTGTTGGTGAGTAAAAATCACTAACACTATTTTTAGTTAATAAAAAGAGTCATT
>CANREL010000012.1 GCA_947629655.1 uncultured Bacilli bacterium | reverse complement strand
AAGAGTAATTGTCAAGAATGCATCAAGAGTAAACATCGTACTGAAGAAGAGAAAAAATACTTAAATAAACGCCTAAAGACTATTGAAGGTCAAGTTCGTGGCATTATGAACATGATTGATGAAGATCGCTATTGTAATGATATTTTAATTCAAATATCAGCCATTGACAAATCTTTAAAGAGTCTAGGTAATGAAATATTGAAATGTCATTTGAAAACATGTGTCATAGAAGATATTAAAAACGATAAAATAGAAGTAATTGATGAACTTATAGAACTTATAAAAAAATTAGATTGAGGTGAATGTCATGAAGAAAGTTATTTTAAAAATAGGTGGTATGAGTTGTAGTGCTTGTTCAAGTGGTCTTGAAAAATATTTGAATAAGCAAGAGGGTGTTATATCAGCTAGTGTCAATCTCGTTTTAGCCCAAGCTATGATCGAATATGAAGATAAATTAACTTTAAAGGATTTGGAAAGGTTTGTCAAAGAAGCTGGTTTTGAATCACTTGGAATCTATGATCAAGCTAAAGAAGAAAAAAGTAAAAATGAAATAGTGCCACTGATTATTTTTTCAATCTTAGCTATCATTGTTTTATATATATCAATGGCTGATATGCTTCACTTACCAGTAATTCCTTTTTTGGACATGATGAAGTATCCACTTAATTATTCTATCTGCCTATTTGTATTAGTCATTCCTTTTTTGATATATGGTTTCGATATTTTTAAAAGCGGTATTAAAAATGCTTTACATAAAACGCCCAATATGGATACTTTAGTATCAATAGGTGTCTTTTCCAGTTTTATATTCAGCCTTTTTAATATGATAATGATCATAATTGGTAAACATCCTATGCATTATGTTGAAAATTTATATTTTGAAAGTTGCGCCATCATAATCTTTTTTATAAAGTTGGGACGTTTTATTGATGGTAGAAGTAAAGAAAAGACTAAGGAAGCTTTAAAAGAGTTAGTTCAAATAACCCCAAACAAAGCCCTTTTAAAAGTTGGTGATACAGAGAAAGAAGTAACACTTGATGAACTTAAAAAAGGTGATATTTTAATATGTAAACCCGGAATGAAAGTAGCAGTTGATGGAACAATTATTAAAGGCGAGACTCATTTAGATGAAGCGTTTATTACTGGTGAATCAATTCCTAGTAAAAAGAAAGAAAATGACAAAGTCGTTGCTGGTAGTATTAATATAGATGGTTACATCGAATATAGAGCTGAGCGCATTGGTAAAGACTCAACTATATCTGAAATTGTCAGATTAGTTCTAGAAGCAACTAATACTAAGTCGCCAATTCAACGTTTAGCAGATCGTGTCAGTGGTTATTTCGTTCCAGGAGTCATCCTAATCGCCATTTTAACACTTTTAGGTTACTTGGTTTTAGGTTACAGTTTTAGTGAGAGTTTGACTTCTTTTGTGACGGTTTTAGTCGTTGCGTGTCCTTGTGCTTTAGGCCTAGCTACACCACTTGCCATTGTTGTCAGTGAAGGAGTTTGTGCTACTAATGGTATTTTAGTCAAAAGTAGTACTATTTTAGAGAGTGCTTCGCAAATTGATACAGTTGTCTTTGATAAAACAGGGACTTTGACTTATGGTAATTTAAAAGTATCTAAAATATTTAACTATAGTGATTACAGTGATGAAGAATTGATGACGATTGCTGCTAGCATTGAAAAGAAATCAACTCATCCCATCAGTAAAGCTTTCACTAACTATGCCAAAGAAAAAAAGATGGAATTGATGGGTATATCTAATTTTAAAAACATTCCTGGAATTGGTCTTTGTGCAACGATGAGAAAGAAAAAATATTATCTAGGAAATGAAAAAATTCTCAAAGAAGTAAACATCGAAAAGAAAAAATCTGATGAAGATAAATTACTTGCTAATGCTAATAGTATTATCTATGTCATTGAAGAACAAAAGATAATTGGGTTAATCGGTGTAAAAGATATTGTTAGATCAAATGCCAAGAAAACCATTCATCAACTTCATAAACAGGGCAAAGAAGTCATCATGCTAACTGGTGATAACGAAAAGACAGCTTCAATAATTGCCGAAGAACTAGGTATAAAAGAAGTAATAGCTAATGTTTTGCCAAAAGAAAAGACAGCACATATTAATGACTTGATTAAAGAGGGTAAAAGAGTCATGATGGTTGGTGACGGTATTAATGATGCACCATCTCTTGCCAGTGCTACCATTGGTATTAGTATAAATAGTGGTACTGATATAGCCGCTGATTCTAGTGATGTCATTTTAATTCACGATGATTTAAGTCAAATTCCTGATCTCATTTCTATCAGTAAAAGAACTCTTCGCAACATTAAACAAAATCTATTTTGGGCTTTCTTTTATAACATTTGCATGATTCCCATTGCCATTGGCTTATTTAAACCATTAGGTATAAGTATGAATCCAATGTTCGGTGGACTTGCTATGATGATTAGTAGCTTGACCGTAGTTTTAAACTCATTACGTTTACGCAAATACAAGTAAGATAGAATCGTCATTTTTCTATCTTTTTCTCTTTATAAAAAGATTATGCTAAAGAAGGTGATCATGTGAAAAGATTATTGATAGTTTTAGGAGTGGACTTATTTATCATAATTATAATTGTGCTTAAATTTTCAACAAGACATTTACCAAGTAAAGAAAGTGGTAATGTGCCAAAGAAAAAGGAAGATAATAACAATTTATTTCTCTCAGTACCATCTAAACTAGAACCATATGTTGATGAATTGAGTGATGATATCATCATGTCAAAGGAAGAAATAGACGAATACAATCAAACTATCGCTACTAAGACTTCAGCTATTTATGACATTTATTCAATCGCTAAAATTGACCGCGAAAAAATTAAAAAATATATAAATTCTTATGAAGTACCATCTCTACCCAAATATGATAATGATAAAAAAATTACGACCAAAGATGTCCAAGCAATATTAAAAAATCGTGATTTGGAAAATGTTAAAGATTGTGAAAAAGTATCACGAGGTCTCATTGTCAAAAGAAGTAATCTGCGTTCTTTTCCCACTGATATTCATTTTTACAATAGTCCTCAAACTAAATATTTAGATAATATTCAAGAGACTGAACTATTAGTTAATACTCCTGTAATCATTCTTCATGAGAGTAGAGATAAAGAGTGGTATTTTATTCTCTCACGTACTTATTATGGTTGGATAAGAAAGGATACTGTTGCCATCGCTACACTTGATGATTGGGATTATTTCTTAAATAGTGATGACTTTGTAATCGTAACTGCTGAAAAAATAAAAGTTGATGATACGACTTTAGATATGAGTACGAGACTACCATTTATTAGTTTTAATGCTCAAGAATATGAAGTCGTTCTTCCTAAAAGCGATGAAAATGGAAATATAAAGAAGCAAAAAATAAGCATTTCTCAAGAAAAAGTCTATCCTGGATATGTTCCATATACGAAAAAAAATCTATATATTCAAGCTTTAAAATATGAAGGTATTCCTTATGAATGGGGTGGTTACACTGGTGGTGTTGACTGTTCTGGTTTTATTTCTAATGTCTTTCACACTTTCGGCTTTCAATTCCCAAGAAATACATCTAGTCAAAATAGTAGTGTTGGAAAAATTATAGATATAGAAGATAAAAGTATTTCTGAAAAGTTAAAATTGATTGAGAACCATCCAGCGTCTCTTCTTTATCAAAAGGGCCACGTCATGTTATATCTTGGTAAACATAACGACAAAAACTATATCATTCACGCCAATGGTACAACTCTTGATGTTGCAATTACTCCTTTAGAAAATTCAAAATATTTATCTAAAATAGATAAAATAGTTTTAATATCTGACTAAATATGCATATTTTCACATTTATTAATAAAGAATATGAGTATAAAGATGATATAATAGATATAGAAGTAGGGATATTATGTATGATTTAATTATTGTTGGAGCTGGACCTAGTGGGTTGACTGCTGCCATGTATGCTCTAAGAGCAAATAAAAAAGTTCTTGTTTTAGAAGCTAAAGCTTATGGAGGACAAATAGTCAATGCATCTAGAATTGAAAATTATCCAGGTATAAAAGAAATATCAGGATTCGATTATGCCAATAATCTTTATGAACAGGTAAGAGATCTTGGCTGTGAATTTAAGTATGAAAGAGTTATTGAAATAACTCCTGATTTGCATGTTACGACTTCTAAGAACACCTATTGTGGAAAGAGTGTCATCATCGCAACTGGTGCTGAACATAAAAAACTTGATATTGCAAGAGAAGATGATTATATCGGTCGCGGAATATCTTACTGTGCTACTTGTGACGGCAATTTCTATAAAAATAAAACTGTTGCTGTTGTCGGTGGCGGAAATACAGCTCTAATAGATGCAATCTATTTATCTAATATAGTTGCTAAGTTATATCTGATTCATCGCCGTGACACTTTCCGTGGTGAAGAAAAGTATGTAAATGAATTAAAGAAAAAAGAAAATGTCGAATTTGTCTTAAACTCAGTCATTGATAAAATTAATGGAGAAGAGTTTTTGACGAGTATTGATATTAAAGATAATGATGATAAAATTAGAAATGTTTTAATTGATGGCTTATTTATTGCTGTTGGTCAAAAACCCCAAAATGAAATATTTAAAAATGTTGTTGATTTGGATGAAAATGGTTATATCATATCTGATGATGGCGTTCATACTAAGACGCAACACATCTATGTTGCTGGTGATACCCGTGTTAAGAACTTACGCCAATTGACTACTGCTGTATCTGATGGTTCACAAGCCGCAACAATCGCAATAAATGAAATGGAATAGGAGAAAAATATGAGTGTTATAGAAATAAAAGAAAATGAATTTGCTGAAAAAGTAAAAGAATCAAAAAAAGTTTTAGTTGACTGTTATGCTACTTGGTGTGGACCTTGTCGTATGTTATCACCAATTATTGATGAAATAGCTAATGAGAATAAAGAATATGAATTTTATAAAATTGATGTTGATGATGCTCCTGATATGAGTAAAAAATATGGTATTATGTCCATACCAACACTATTACTTTTTGAAAATGGTGAATTGAAAGAAAAAGTAATCGGTTTCAAATCCAAAGATGAATTAGAAGAAATTTTGAAATAATAAAAAAATGACAAATCAGTCTTTGATTTGTTTTTTATTGTGTTATAATAAGACCTAAGTGAAAAAATACTATTATTTTTAAGAGGATGATAGATATGGATAAAGAAACAGTAGTAGATGAATTACTAAAATATTTTCAAAAAGAGGATGAAAGATTAAAGAGGTATGGCATTCCTAAAACCTATGAAGAAAAAAGACACTTTTTAAGAGGAATTATCAACATGCGCATGCCACTGGCCATTCCCATTGAAATATTAAAGTTAGAAGATAGTCTTTTACAAATGGAACTTGAAGAAAAAAAGTTGACTGATGTAAAAGATATCGATGAAGTTATAGATCATATCTGTCTCTGGCAAGGAGATATAACAACGATTAGAGTTGATGCCATTGTTAATGCTTGCAATTCTTCCTTAATCGGTTGCTTTATTCCGAATCATAGTTGTATCGATAATGCCATTCATACTTACTCTGGCATCAGATTGCGCCTTGCCTGTAATCAAATCATGCATGGTAATGAAGCAGAGGTTGGTCAAGCTGAATTGACTGATGCTTACAATTTACCTAGTAAATATGTTATTCATGCTGTTGGTCCCATGGTTTTAAAAAAATTGACTAGTAAAGAGACCAAAGAATTGGAACTATGTTATAAAACATGTCTCGATATAGCTAAGAAAAACAAGATAAAGACAATTGCTTTTCCTTGTATTTCAACTGGTATTTATCATTTTCCTAAAGATAAAGCTTGTCAGATAGCTATTGAAACAGTAAAGAGTTATCTAAGAGATAATCCCAATGTTTTTGACAAAATAGTCTTTTGTGTTTTCAGTAATGAAGACTATGCTATTTATGATGAATATTTAAAAAATGAGTAAGTTATTTTTTATGATATAATTGTCTAAAGGTGTTTTCTATGAAAAAATATAGTCGTAATATTGTCATAGTTGGTTTCAACGAAAATGAAAAAGCAAAATTATATTTCAAAGATGTTCGAACTGATAAGGACAATTGGCAAAAAAATGATTTTTCTCATCGTTTTCCCTATGTCATCTTCGTTGATACATTAGAAGAAGGATTGAAACATCAAGGATTCATGTTGATTTTTAAAAAGAACTTTGAAGAAATCAATTTTTGTGATTATGATCGTTGTAATCGTCATCTTTTCAAGCGATATCAAAAGGTTATCATCTTAGATAATCGAATTAATCGTGGTATGTCTAGTAATTATTTGAACAAGATAATTGTTGTTGGTAACTATACGATGTTTTATGATATTGATGCCCGTGTCTTGAAAAAAGAGTATGCATTGATGATTAAAAATGATGAAATGATATCTAAAATGACTAAAAAGCGAAGAGATAATGTTGAGAGATTGAACGTTTATATGAAGATGAAAAGGGAAGCTACTAAAGAGGATATTATGAATTATTTTAAAGTGTCTCATAAATGGGTTGAAAGATATGTGAGTGATCTATTTATGATTCATCAAAATATCGGCTATGATGCTTATAAAAAGAAATATTATTATACAAAATAATAAGTACAAAAAAGTGTATTTTCATTGATAATAAAGGAAAATATATAAAATATTTTGTCCAGGTTTGTTCTGTGTTGAGCAAACCTTTTTTAATTATGTTATATTCTTTTCTGTTGAGAGGAGGATTTAAATTGTTTGACTTACAATTATTATTAGATTCACAAGATAATCTAATAGATCAGTTGTGCAAATTGCGATTATATTCTGATAAGCTGGAGGTGAAAAAATATATCGAGGAGCTTTTGAAATCTGATCTTCATCCCTATGTGCGATATTGTGTTGATAAGTATTATTTTGAGAAGAATGTTGAAGAAGTACCTTTTTCTTCTTATTACAATAATAATCCAGCACTGCCTTGGTTCAGTGATTCTATTCAGAAATTGTTGAAAAATGGCAACACTTATGAAGAAAAGATTGATATTTTAGTAGAGCATAAGCAAGAAGAGGAGGTTAATAGATACGTCGCATATCTCTTGAGTTTTACGACAGGAGATATTCCTTATATCAGATATTTAATTTTGAAGAAGTTTTATGGGATTGATGTCGAAGAAGTTAAACCATCAGTAAAAACGATGAAATATAAGCTTTGGCACATAGATATTCATGATAAGAAAAGGGAAAAGAGAAAAAAACTTTTATCAAAAATTAAACCTGGTCAAAAAGTTCACATCTTGGATGGAAATTGTAGTGGATTAGATGGGACAGTTACCTTTATTGATGAAACGAGAGAAAAAGCCTTTGTATCTATCAATCTCTTCGGTGAAGATTGTAGTTTTGAAGTAGATTGTCGAGATATTGGCTTGCGAAGGAGGAAAAAATGAAAAAACGCATTGATTTACACGTTGAGTCATCATACTCATTTAAGAATATTGGAAGTGTCATAACACCTAGAGATTTGCTTGAAAAAATGGTGGATGAAGATATACCAGCTGTTGGCATAGTAGACTACTGTACTTGCGCAGTAGTCTCATCAATTGAACAATTAAGAAGAGCAAAAGGTATAGATAAGAAAATTATTTATGGAATAAATTTGAATATAAAATATGGGGATTTATATGTTCCATCAATAATTCTTGCTAAAAATAAAAGGGGAATGGAAAATATCTATAGAATTGTAACGCTATTAAATGAAGATGAATCGTATTTCATCATGGAAAAAGATCTCGATAAATACAAAACGGATTTTATCATGGGAATAGAAGATTTTGATTTAGAAAAGAATTATCAAAGTGTTTTAGAATATTACGATTATGTAGAAGTGACTCCTAAAATGAAAAGAGAAGAGGTTTTAAGCATAAATGATTATTGTCAAAAAAATAATCTCCTCTTAATAGCGACATCTAGACCAAAACGTTTAGATAAAAGAAAGACCATCGTTCAAGAAGCTAATAAATATGTGCATTATGATAATATGATAATTGATGAAGAAAGTTATTATTATACGACTCAAGAAATGCTTAATCATTTTTCTTACTTAGAGAATAGTCTTGATGTTGTAATCAATAATGCGTATACATTAATACAACAGATTGACGATTATGATTTAAATATAAATAATAAATATGTGATTGAATCAAATGATAAAGAATTATTTGATAAGAACATTCTAGAGATTGCGAACTTGTTATATCTTGAAGATATTCCTCAAGAAGTAATGACTAGATTGAACTATGAGTTTTCTCTGGTTTCTAAAAGGAATTTAGAAGGAACGATTACAATGATTGATAAAGTCATTCATCAAGCTAAAAAAGATGGTTATTATGCGCTAGTAGGTGGAAAATTTTCTAAGTATTTAATTTCTTATCTATTGGGTTTGACACCAATTAATCCATTAGATTTAGATGGTTCAACAATTGAAGATGAAGATATTAATTTTGAAATCTTTGTAGCTAGTGAATACGTCAATCGCATGAAAGAATATATTCGTAGATTACTAGGAAATAATCATCTCTATTTGAGTGGTGGTCTATGGGCAAAAAAAAGACCAAATAAACTACAAAAATTTAGTAAAATAAAGGGATTATCCGACGTTCAAAAAGAATTTTTAACACTTGAGATGCGTGAAGTCAAGGATAAGTTTTATCCCGTTCCCAACACTTTGTATTTAATTCCATCAGATGTGGATATAAATGCTTTAACACCACTTGAACCATACAACAATAATTATTTTTTAACTTTGGAAAATTTAGTTAAAGATGTTTTTATAAAACTGCGCATTCGTGATACTGATGATGCCTCTAGATTACATGAATTAGAAGAAAAGACTAATCTATTAGTTGAAGAAATTCCTTTGGATGATAAAAAAAGTTTTAGAGATTCATACGAAATAATTAGTGCTGAATATTTGAACACGCATAACTATGACATCGAAAGTGTCTATGGCCCTAGAATGTTATTCACTTTGGATAATGAAGAACCACGTGATTTATATGATTTGATAAATATGCGTCAACAAATTGATTCGGGATGGCTTACTAAATGTCTTAGGTATTATTGGGATTCATATTATCGTAATCATTATCCAGAGATTTACTATTTATCATATTTAAAAAATTTGATAAGTTATTTTAATTGCCAAGATATTCTTTTGAAAGAAAGAGAAGAGAAAGATGATGAAGGATTACCTCATCTTCTTGAGAAGGTCATGCGTGAGATAAATAATCGTGGTTTAAAAAACGTTATTGAAAAGATTATTAATGACTATGAGAACTAATAATGATACAATGAATTTAAAGGTAGATGGTTTATATGCAGGTAAAAGTTTTACGAGGTACAGGTCAAATCGGTGGTTGTATCACAGAAATAAAAAGCGATAAAGGAACGCGCATCATCATTGATTTTGGAGAAGAATTGCCGGATGAAGATAACAGTAAAAATGATCCACTAACAATCGAAGGATTGACACGAGATAGTGATAAAAAATTATATGATGCTGTCTTTATAACGCATAGTCATGGTGATCACATCGGTTTAATTGATGACATTAAAGACGATATTGATGTATATGTTGAAAAACATTCTAAAATAATCACTGATTTAACAGGTGATTTTACTGGTAAGGGTCCCATTCAAAGAAAGACAAAAGACTTCGCTTTTAACAAGTCTATCAAAATAAAAGATATGACCATAACTCCTTATTTAGTTGATCACTCTTCTTTTAATTCTTGTATGTTTTTAGTCGAAGCTGATGGTCAAAGAATTGTTCATACTGGTGATTATCGCAATCATGGTCGTAAGGGAGTAATTTTTGAAGATACCTTAAAGAAAATTGGTCAAGTCGATTGTCTGATAACTGAAGGTACAACTTTTAGTCGCGATGTTGAAAAATATGAAACGGAAGATGAACTTTTGAAGGATGTCATTACTGTTTTTGAACAATATGATGATATTTTAGTCCTTCAGTCATCCACTAATATCGATCGCCTCGTGACTTTCTATAAAGCCGCTCGAAAGACGAAAAAGAAATTTGTCGAAGATTTGTTTACGGCGTGGATTGCTTCTTCGCTACCCATCTCTATTCCTAGTCCAACACATAACTATCGCGATTTATCAGTTTGGATATCAAGAGCCAATGAAATGCGCAAAAAACCTTCATATTTTCACGAAAAATATGTTGAACCCATGGAATTTTATAAGCGCAGCGATCATTTCAAAGACAATGTTTGTCTTCTCGTCAAACAATCGATGCTAAGTGATATAAAGATGCTTAAAAACGTGAAGCACAAGTTTAAAAATGCTTGTCTCATTTACTCGATGTGGGAAGGATATCTTGACAAAGAAGATATGAAAAAGTTCATTGCCGAGATTGAAAAAATGGGAATAAAAGTTGAAAAAAAACATACTTCAGGACATGCTGATGCCAGAGCTATGAAATTGGTTGAAAAATATTTAAATCCCAAAATTACAATACCAATTCATACTACTGAAAAAGAAAAGGCCAAGGATATCTTCAAAACAGCTATCGATGTTGTCGATGGTCAAACAATTCAAATATGAAGGAGTATTATATGAATAAAAAAGAACTTCGAAATTATTTCTACAATCATAAAGATGCTGAAGGTAAAAGAGATCTAATCATAAGAATTAGAGATGAAAAAGATAAAGATGCTAAAGATGATATCATCTATTATAATGGAATAAAAATACTCGAGATAAGTAATGGTCAAATTAAAATAGGAGAACCCAATATATATAAATATAATATGGCAATTATCAACAATGCTCTTCAAGAAGAAAATGAAAATATTAATGATAGAGATAAAGCTGTAAAAGAAAACGTCGTTAATGCAATAACTAAAATGCGCAAGTCAGTTTTTGATAAAGGCCTAATAACTTATAAAAATAATCCTAGTATAAGATTAGAAAAAATTATAAATAGTGGACATGAAGAAGCCTCAGAAGAGAGTCTTATATATATCCTTGAATCTTTGAAAAAAATGAACAAAAAAATAATGATAAAGTTTCATGATAAAAAAGCAACTTTAACTAAATATCTAGATACTGATGAAAGAGAAATTTTAGATTTAATCAAAAACCACATTCACAAATATGATTACATCGATTTTATATTGTGTTGTCAGCCTGATGGAAAAGATATTGCTGAAATGGAATACTTGATAAGAAGATGTAGAAATTTTGATGAAAATCTAAAATATGTAAAAATATCAAGTCCTAAGAGTACACCTTTTGAACTTTTGAAGAAGAGTATAAATGATTCTAAAGAACTCGATGAAATAGTTAAAATTTGTCAAGAGAATACTAAAACCTATGAAACAAAGGTCAAGTTTGAAAAAGAAAAGAATTATCAATTTCAATTTATGTTAAGTGATACCATGAGAAAGAAACTTAAGTATGAGATCATGAATAGAAGTGTTCCTTATAATAAAATTGAAGAAAAAGATTGGTCTAGTCTCTATCCTTTTGAACAAGAGTATTTCATCTTAAACGAAAGTGGGCGTGTTGATTCTATTTTCTTCGATATGCACGAAGATAACACAGCTGATCTATATTTGATTGAACTAAAAGTAAATGAGAATGTCGTCGGTGGAGAAAATGGTGTCCACAAACACTTATTTGACATAAAAGAATTGATGAAAGAAAGAGAAACATTTCTTGAAGAAATTCTTGAACAGTTAAAATATCGTCGTCGCGAACTGTATGAAACTGATACCATTACTGAGATAAACAGTGTTCATTTTTGGACAGTTATCGGTTATACAGATGAACTTCATCATGAATTGTGTCAAAAGTTATTGAGTACTTTTTATAATGACGAAAAAAAAGATTGCTTAAAAGAATTAAATATTTTGAAAGATAAATATCGTCGTAAAGGAGATATAGATGTAAATAATTTATCCTATCCTAAAAAGCATTTTGAAATGCAACATCCATTAAAGAAATTTGAAGAAGAGATTGGGAATAGTTGTGATATTAGATTTTTCTTTGATGAGTGGCATACGATAAATAAGACGGAATATCAAATAATGGATAAAGCATTCGAAATATTTATGAAAGACAAGTAAAATACTTGTCTTTTTGTATTAAAATAATTTTTTATGAACATAATAGTAAAGGTAATAGAAAAAAATAAAAAAAACTAGCACTCTTTATTGACAAGTGCTAAAAATAGTGCTATTATCATAATTGTAGGAACGGAAAGAGTCCTATGGTATTAAATTATATTTTTGTGCTACCTGAAATAGTGGCAACACATAGAGAAAGGAAGTAGATATATATGATGTTAGTACCAAGAAGAAATGATTTCGATTTGTTAGGAGATTTTTTTGACGAACCATTTTTCAAACCAGAAAATAGTAGAGTTATGAAAACAGATATTAAGGAACATGATGATAGTTATGAATTGATGGTTGAATTACCTGGATTTGATAAAGACAACATTGATATGTCAATTGAAGAGGGATATTTAACTATTGAAGCTAACACTAACTCTAGTAAAGATGAAGAAGAAAAAGGTAAATATGTTCGTCGTGAACGTTATAGTGGAACTTTTTCAAGAAGTTTCTATGTTGGTGATGATGTCACTGAAGACGACATTAAAGCCTCATTTAAAAATGGTGTTCTAGATGTCAATATTCCTAAGAAAGAAACTGAGAAGAAATCTGAGAAAAAGTATATTGAAATTAAAGATTAGTAATAGAATTGGACAACTTGATTGTTGTCCTTTTTTGTGCTACAATAACCACTCGATGAGGTGGTAAGAGTGAGTGAGTTAACACCAGCTATAGAAAGAGATAAAAAAATCGCTGAAGTATTAAAAAATGTTGAAAGATTGCCTGATAGAATCAGAATTGGCTTTGAAATTATTTATCCCGAGCGTCAACAAGAGTATTTAAATTATCTATTTGAAAATACTAAGAATGGCAATTGTTCATTTATTGATTCAGCATTACAAATCATGCTATTGTTAAATAGTGGCATAAGTGCTGAAGAAGCATCTATATTAATAAGTCCAAATGAAGATGAACAAGAACGAAACATGGTCTATCTATTTTCTAAACGTGGACCAGAGTTTTTCATCAAAACATCTAAAGTTCCATTTGAACAGATGGATTCTACTGTCAAAGAACAGATTCTAACGAGAATGTCTGAAAATGACAAGTTTGCTAAAGAAGAACAAAGTGCTGTCCAAAAGAATTTAAAAAAATCAAATTATTAAAAGAACTTCATATGAATAAATGAAGTTCTTTTTATATTATTGAATTGATTAATTTGATGACTGGTTCACTACATAAATATAGATTTAATATATATGTACTAATTATTATTATCATGAAGATGAATGCTTCGTCATGTTTAATCTTACTTATTATACTTTTACCAATTAATAGGAATGATATTAATTCCATCATGAGAAATAGTATTACTTGAAGACGTAAAATAGTAAATTTATAAGCTCCTATGTATAAAAACATTCGATAATAAGAATTAAATGTTAAAATAATTGAAAATAGAATTAGAGCTAAAATTAAATTTTTAATATTTTTATTTTCTTTAACGGTATTCGTATAATAATTGAAATAGATAATTATTAAAATGTTTATGATTGTTACCCCAAGTAGTTGAAAAAATCCTTCACGAGCGTATTCACTATATGTATATTCAATTGGCAATTGTAAAAAATTAAAAGTTATTTTTGATATTTCTGAAATCAAGAAAAGAACGAATACAGAATTGATAATCCATAAGATAGTTGAAGCGATTGAAACATCTATTTTTTTAATCTTATGATTATCAATTTCACTATTGCGATAGTGTAAGATGTTTATAAATGGTGAAAACATGATGATGAAAGTAATGACGAATACTACTACATTAACTTTTATATTATTAAAATTGATAAAGCTAAATAATAAATTACTAATTTTACCAATGAAAGCATTAAAATACATATCAGCTGATGATAAGAGAGATAAAATTATTAAAGCGATGGGAATACCTATGACACATCCGATAAAGATGTTTAGAATACTTTTATTTTTTTCTTCATTCTTTCCTTTGAAAACAATATTTATATATTTGATATTTTCTAATAATTTATAAGGAAATAAATACGAAAAATGTTCTAAGAATCGTGATAATTTATATTTTGGATTGACCAGTTTTAAAAAGAAAATCGATGATAGAATAGGTATTATTATGATATTTAAAAATATATTACTAAAATCGATCTCAATTATTAAATAACTTAGTAGTATTAGAAATATAGGTATTAAAAAGTAATAGGATTTCTTATTAGTTGGTAAAGAAAATTTATTGATTAAAAAGATATAACTGATTATTAGAAAAATAGCTGGTATTATGAATAGTTTGATGTAAGAGTCTAAATTGCTATTGTTGATAATAGTTATTACAAGTGCAGCGAGTACAAATGTTGATGTGATTGTTTGCAAGGCCTTTTTGTTAAATAGATCTTCCTTCTTCATCTTAATCACCTCTATATTCTAATATGTCACTGGGTTGACAATCCAAAGCTTTACATATGACCTCCAAAGTGGAAAATCTGATGGCCTTAGCTTTATTATTTTTCAAAATGGATAGATTAGCTAAAGTAATTCCCGTTTTTTCACTGAGTTCATTGAGTGACATCTTTCTTTTAGCCATCATGACATCTAAGTTAACTATGATCATTTTCATTCCCCCTAAACTGTGTAATCGACTTCATCTTTGTACGCAATCGCAAGTTTGAATACTTGTGATAAGACGTAAAAGCAAAGACCGACGATGAAACACATTGCCATGACCGCAATGGTCAAAAAATTGGGAATGAAGATGAATTTTACTGTGACAATCAAAGCTAATACTTCAAATATTACAGCAATTATTTTTAACTTATTTTCAACTTCTTTCTTGAATGGCGTATCTTTGTACAAATCTTTAAAGATAGATATCAAGATTCCTACAATTCCTAAGGCTAAGAAATAACATGCATAAAAAGCAATCTTGTAAATAATCGTCTGGTCACTAAACTTTATATCAATTTTTGAAACTGTATCGTATAGAGTGGGAATGAAAAAGCTACAAACCAATCCTCCTATTAAAATTAAATGAAATAAATAATACACTATGATGAATATTTTACTTTTTTTCATAATTACACCTCAAACTAATTGTAGTACCACTTTTATCAAAAATCAATATTTTTTTATCGATAATCGATAAAAAGTGCCAGTAATAATTTCAGTTTATTAAAATAAGATTAATTAGGAGGATGTTATGAATAAAAAGATAATAATTGGAGTGATTGCTGTTTTAGCTATCTTTATAACCGGCTTTACTTTCAATAAATTAAAAAGCGATGATCAAAGTGATGTGATGATAAATAACGAAGTAAATACTAAAAACTATGAGAATTATAAAATATTGGTAGCTTATTATTCCAACTCTAATACGACCGCACGAATTGCTAAAATTTTAAAAGATGAAATAGGAGCTAGTTTATATGAAATTGATACCGTAAAAGACTATCCTGAATCTTTCACGGAAATTTCTGATCGTGCTAAAGAGGAAAGGGAGAGTGGCAATCTTCCAACTTTAAAAGGAACACTTCCAGATATTAGTAAATATGATGTCATTTTAATAGGTGGACCTGTATGGTCGCGAACAGTTTCAACACCAGTGATGAGTTTCTTGAGTGAAATGGATTTTACTGATAAGACTGTTTCGGCTTTTTGGACTGATATTGGTAAACCTGGAAATTATGAAAAAGATTTTCAAAAACTTTTAAAAAATGGCAATTATAAAAAAGGACTGGAATTTACCGATGCTAATGAGATACCTTTAGAAAAAGTGAAAGAATCAATTACTATTTGGTTAGATGAAATATTGAAGTAAAAAAATATCTATTGTTGAATAATGTGTACAAAGCAGATTCCATCTGCTTTTTTTGTGATATAATAAAAATAGAAATAAGAGGAAGTGATGCTGTGAATTTTGAAAAAGAAATATTTAAAAGAGCTATAGTTGACTTCCCAAAGCTTGAGAAATATGGCTTCAAGAAAATAGATGATAAGTTCATCTTCAATAAAAAAATTATAGATGATACTTTTAGAGTGGATGTCTATATCGATAAAAATGGCAACGTTGAAGGAAAAATATTTGAATTGGACATCTCTGAAGAATATACTAATTTTCGTATTGAAAATCAGAATGGTGAATTCGTCAATAGCATTAGAGAAGAATATCTAAAAATTTTAAAAGATATTCTTGATAATTGTTTTACTAAGAAATACTTTGTTACTGATCAAGCAAATGCTATTTCTGAAATGGTCATTGCTAAATATCATAATGAACCAGAGTTTTTATGGGATGATTTATCAAGTGGGGTATTTAGAAACACTGATAATAAAAAATGGTATGGTATCATCATGAATGTTGATAGGAGCAAATTGACATCACAAACGGGTGAAGTGGAAGTTTTAAATGTTAAACTTGATGAAGAAAAGATAAAGAGTTTATTGAAACAAAAAGGCTATTATACTTGTTATCACATGAACAAGCAAAAATGGATATCCATAATTCTTGATGGGACGCTTCCTAACGAAGTGATAATGGATCACATCATTGAAAGCCATGGTTACACAGAGAAGAGTGCCGAGTGGTTAATACCAGCTAATCCCAAATATTATGACGTCATCGGTGCTTTTGATAAAAGTTCCATAGTCGATTGGAAACAGTCGAGTGATGTTCATGTCGGTGATAATGTGTACATGTATGTCGCATCTCCATATTCAGCTATTCTCTATAAGTGTCGTGCCAAAGAAGTAAACATTCCCTGTACTTATGAAGATGAAAATATATCAATTAAAAAGATGATGCGTCTTGAACTGTTAAAAAAATATGATCAAAATGAATATAATCTAGAAAAATTGATTGACTACGGAATTAAATCAGTTCGTGGTCCGAGGTACATGCCTCAGAAATTAATTAATGAAATGCATAAAAAAGAGGAGGAATTGATAAAATGAAAAAAAATAATAATATTTTAATAATTGTAATTGTAGCAATTGTTTTGCTAGCGGTCATCGTCGTTACTATGAGTTTAACTCTATTCAAAAAAATGGATGAATTAGAAGGTGAATATCGTCATGGAGAGTATAATTATGACGACTATTATCGCGATGATGAACAAATTGATAATGATAAAGATAAAGATCAAAGCGAACAACAAGAAGAAAATAATGGTTATATCACGAGACAAAAGGCTCTTGATATCGCTTTAGAAAACTTAAATCTTAAACAAAGTGATGTTTATGACATCAATTGTGAATTAGACTATAAATATGGAACGACTGTTTATGAAGTTGAATTTAAGAGTGGTCGTTATGAATATGAATTTTATATCAATGCTAAAACAGGAAAAATAATAAAATCATTTAAAGAAAGAGATTGATATGAAAAAGGAGTTCAACAATTACATGAATGAGGATAACTCCTTTGATAAAATGACAATGTTAGGTATTTTTTGCCTAATAATTGTCTTTTCAGGAATATTTGGTTTTATCTATGAATTTATTTTCTATTATTTCAATAGTGGAATGAAATATTTCTATTGGCGTGGAGGAAACTTTTTACCATGGATTAACATCTATGCAATCGGTTCAATTGGCATTTATTTTCTGACATATCGCCATCGTCAAAAACCGTTTAAAGTATTTTTGATAAGTACGATATTCTGTGGAATATTAGAGTTTATAGCAGGACTAGGAATGTATGAATTAGGCAATGGTTTCAGATGTTGGGACTATAACACCGAAATCTTAAACTTTGGTAATATTGGTGGTTTTGTCTGCTTGCGTAGTGTCTTGTTCTTTGGTCTTTCCAGTCTATTATTAATTTATTTGATTGTGCCATTATGTTTTTACTTAGCTAAAAAGATGAAGAGAAAAGTTTTTCTAACCATCAGTATTGGTCTATGTGCACTTTTTCTAATTGATGAAATTTACAATCTATTAATAGCTAGAATGTTTAATTTCCCAAGAGCGTCAGATATTTATAAGGAAATAGGTTTCAAATACATGGAGTTTAAGAAATGAGATAGTTAAAAAAACTATCTTTTATATTATCATTTTTAGAAGACAATTGTTTACAGATGAAGAAGTGATTAATTTAGAAAAAGTTAATTTCAATGTTATAATATAGTGGAAATGGGTGATTATATGTTGAGGTTCAATTTAAAAAATATATTGCTTTATTTAATCGTTTTATTCTTAGTAATCACAATTTATGTAGTTTATCATCTATTAAAAAAAGATTTATTTAAAGATAAAATAAAAACTGTAAAAAATTTAGTCTTGTTAGTAACGGGAGTATCTTATCTTTTTATTACTTTAACTGATATGGGATGGTTACGATATAATTTTCGACGAAATGATGCGATTATCTTGATAATATCTATATCATTATTAATATATTCATATGGTCTAATTGAAAATAAAAAAGAAATTTATCAAAAAAATATCAATTATTACTTAATTTTATATCTAGTTCTTTTAATCAGTATTACAATGTTCCTATCACGATATGGTATCTATTTACGTTTTGATGGTTTCTTCAACGACTTAAAGTTTTATTTTAATAACTATGAACCATTTGCCCATATAACTAAATATTATTTGATAACGAATTTGATCATGTTAATGCCTTTTTCCTTACTTTTAATGCTTAAAGATGATAGATATAGAAAGATATATGTTCAAGCCATCATCATCTTTATCACGACTTCATCAATTGAAATATTACAACTTTTGACTAATGCAGGAGCATTTGATATTGATGATATCATTTTAAATTTTAGTGGTGCCTTATTGTTTTCAATAGTCATGATAATATTTAAAATACCTAAATACCTAAATAAGCTTTTTTACCAAGATTTTAATTTGAAAAACAATATTAAATATCTGATCTTTACAATAGCGTTAATAATACCAATTCTCTTTGTTTTAAGTACGATTAAAAGATCCATTAGTCTCATATTTATTAATTTATGAAAAGAAGGTATACTAATACTGAATGAATAGGAGGAATAACTTTGGAAATAAATTATAGAAATCCTAAAATTATTTTAATAGCTGGTAAAGCGCGAAGTGGTAAAAATACGATTGGTGATATTTTAAAAAAGCTGTATGAAACTGATCAAAAAAGAGTTGTCATCAGTCCATACACTAAGTATTTAAAGAGATACATTGAAGAGATAACTGGAAAGGAAATCGATGAAAATGATAAACCACGTGAATTACTTCAACAGTTAGGAGTGGAAATAATTCGTGAAAAACTTAGTAAAAGAGATATGTTCATAACTCGTCAAATGGATGACATTGATATCTATTCTTATTTCTTTGACGTCATTATAATACCTGATGTTCGTTTCCCCGAAGAGATTGATCGAATTAGAGAAAAATATTCCAATGTGACAGTGATCAAAGTGATGACATCTCTTACTAATTCAATGAGTCTAGAAGAGAAAAATCATATTACGGAAACAGCTTTAGACAATTATTCTGATGATGAGTTTGACTATGTCCTTGAAAATGATGATCTATCTATTTTAGAAAAAAATGTTAAAAAAATATATTATGATATTCGATAAATGTCTTTGATAGTGTTATAATAATATTGAAAGGAATGATAAATGTGGAAAAAGCAAAAGTTTATTTTACAAGAGAAATAACACCTGAGAGTGTTGTTAAGATGTATAAAATGTTAGGTGTAAATCTACCTGGCAAAGTCGCTGTTAAAGTTCATTCTGGTGAACGTGGAAATCAAAATTATTTACGACCAGAATTTATGAAACCAATGATTGAATATGTTAAAGGTACAGTTGTTGAATGTAACACGGCTTATGATGGAGCAAGAGATACGACTGAAAAACATGTTGAATTAATGAAAGAACATGAATGGAGTAAGTATTTTAATGTTGATATCATGGATAGTGAAGGTGATGAAGTATTAGAAATACCTAATGGTAAAGTCATCAAAAAGAATTATGTTGGAAAACATTTAGAAAACTATGATTCAATGTTAGTATTATCCCATTTTAAAGGTCATCCAATGGGTGGTTATGGTGGAGCTCTAAAACAGTTATCAATAGGGGTAGCATCTAGTAAAGGAAAGAGATATATCCATTGTGCTGGAGCTGAAAATGGTTCATATGAAGATATGTTTAGTACTGATCAATTAAAATTCTTAGAAGCTATGGCTGATGCTGCTTCTTCAGTTGTTGATCATTTCAAAGAAAACATTGCCTATATAAATGTCATGTGTAACATGTCAGTTGATTGTGACTGTTGTAATGTAGCCGAAGATCCTTGTATGAAAGATATCGGAATATTGGCTTCTTTAGATCCAATAGCTATTGATCAAGCATGTATCGATTTAGTAAAGAGTTCTGATGATCCAGGACGTGATCATCTATTAGAGAGAATTAATTCTCGTCAAGGAACACATACTATTGATGCTGCTAATGAACTAGGTTATGGAACGAAAGAATACGAACTTATCGAAGTAGAGTAGATTTATTTTAAATCTACTTTTTTTATGCTATAATCTAAATAGTATGATAGAGAGTTGAATGGATGTGATACTTTGAAAGAATCAGAATATCGTTTAAATTCTTCTAATGAAAGTGTCGAAATGACTTATCGTCAAGCTAATGGTTATTTTCAAGATGTCATCGAATTATTACAAAACAGTAAATATGATTTATTTAATGATGATGAAGATCTATCTTTAGAAGAAATACAAGCTAAATACAATGAAAAAAATCGAAGATTACAGACTTTAGGTCAATCTTTTGAATTATATATGAAGTATATTTTATTATCATCTAAATTGGAAAATAATCCCAATATCAGTATTAATGACTTGTGGGGAAGGTGGATTAGAGGTCATAAAATGGTTGATCTCATCAATGAAAAAGCTGATCAACAAATACCCAATTTTAAAAAAATATTTAATGCCGCTTTCAATTCTTTTTATGGAATTGGTTTGAATAGTGATCTATCTTTTTATAAGTCATTACACGGTTCTATTCCCAGTGAATTGTTAGCTAAATTGATAACGCCATATTCTTATTATGGTTTTGGAACTCTATCAGAACAAGAAATTGAAAGTATCATCACTAATAATACTAGTTTGTATGAGAGTTGTCGTTATAATATGCAACAACAGACTAATTACAATTTCCGTGAAGTATTTAACTTCCTTTGCTTCGTCCGTTTCTTTTCAGAAATGATCCATGTCAGTGAAAATAAATTGGATATCAACTATGACATTGCTTATTTAAAAGCTAAATTACAAGATCCAGAAATATTTAATGAATTATTAAACTATCATTCTCAAGAAGAAATTGATAAGATCCTAAGTAATGATGTTCTATCTTCAAAAGTAGAATTATTAGCGTTTGTTTTAACGACAAATAAATATTCTATTGAAGAGATAGAAGAGATGATTGAAATGCGTGATGATTTCAAAAATCCTAACAATTTATACGCATTGCTATCTAGAGATGTTAAGATGGAACAGATTGCTACCTGTCAAAAAGAAAATATCGATCCGATGACTTTAGCATCTAACTTTAATCTTGAACAAATCAAAAAAATTATATCTATTCCCCAAGTTGGTGAATACATTAATAATAACGCCATTATTTTGAATTTAATGGTTACTGAGCACTCATCAGACGTCGGCATATCTTTTGATGAATGGTATGACATTTTAACATTGCCAGAAGTAGAAAGACACCCTGAAGTATTATTACAAATCTCTAAAAATTATCTTTCAATGTACAATCAAATGGAGAATAATCGCATCTGTAATCGCATCTTTTCTCCAAATCCTGAACAAGATCTAAAAGAGGAAAACCGCATACCCCTAGCTACGAGAATAAAAAATAACGTGAGAGATAACATTCGTTTTTTTGAAACGATAACTGATCAAATCTCAATAATGCCAGTGATGATGGATCATGATAATGTCATGCGTATCATGGATTATTTGTGTGATAGTGGCATCCAAGGCTTTTCTCCAACTATTTTAATATATCCTTTTAATGAAGTGTATGCCGTCATCAATAATATGCGAAAAAATGGTATCGATTATCAAAGTGAATTAAATGGTAATTTCTTCACTACTTATGATGCTAACTCTAGCTATGATCCAATGTTCAAAGTTAGTAGATTGAGTGATAAATTTTTACTTGACAATGGACTATCTAGAAAGACTGATGAAAAATATTCCCGTGATTATTGTGGTAATGTCATCGGTATTAGTAGTAGTCAACTACCAAAAAAAGTATGAATAGCTCCACAAGCTATTTTTTCATTATGGACAGAAATAATTTTGAATGCTAGAATATAGTAAATTTATGAGAAAGAGGGAAGAGTATGATTTTTCCATTAAAAATATGTAAATTAGATAAAAGAAAAATTGATATTTTTAACAATAACTATGCTAAAGATGGCGTTTTTGTCTTCGAGGGAGTATGGTTTAGAAGTCAAAATGAAATAAATAAAGACTTATCACTTTGGAAAGATGAAAATAGTAATCGTCGTAGAACTATCCATTTCAAACATGGTTTTAAAGTCGTTGATGAATATTTAATAATGGATTCATCCTATTTATATTTAAGTGTCAGATTAGAGACTGAAGCATATGATAAATACTTGAATAATATTAAAGAAGCTTTGAATAAAAATGATTATGTCTTGAAAAATGACATATATGAAAAAGAAGATTTAAGAATAAAAATAGAAGAGTTTGAACATCATCCCAAAGAGAAATTAATTACTGGTTATAAAACCGTCGATATTACTGTTTATAGTAAAAATGCCACAAATTTAAAAGAAAATTATGAACAGGTATGGAATTTACAAGTAAAGGGAATTAGAGAAAAAGATAGAAGGGGAAATCCTCAATATATAAAAGATGTTGAAGAGTTAAAAGAATATTTACCAGCTCAAATAGAATTGGGATGTGGTCCATCTATTGAAGCTGGAATTAATCCTCTTTATCATTTACATGAGACTTATAAAGTTCAAAGGCATAGCGATTCGAGATTCTACTATGCTGAAGATGATGATTTAATCTTACAGATAATCGAAAAAGATCGTGATAAATATATTGAATTTTCAGAGATTATAAGAAATTGTCTAAATGCTTCACCAACCGCTTTTCATCATGCTTTGAAAAAAATGTATGAAAAAGGATTGTTCGTTGGAACATTATTCAATAATAACTTTGACCATTTATCCTCTGTTTTAGGAATCGATGAGAAGACTTTAAGAGTATATGTCATTGATGATTATTTTCCTAAAGTAACTTTTGATGATCGCGCTAAATCTTTAATTTGTATCGGTTCTCATGCTGATAGGAGATTCATTCAAAAACAAGCTCGTGCTAAAGGATTGAAAATAATATATGTTGATCCTGAAGGATTTGAAACTAAGAATGGTTTTGAAGATTATCTAATTGAAGGAGCAACGGATAACGATTTAATTCTTCGCATGAAATCACTAGATTTTGCTAATGAGTTAGATAATAAATTTTTAAAGTAATAAAAAAAATCACAAAATTTTGTGATTTTTTTGTTATAGTAGAGCTTTTATTTTTTCTTTATCGATAGCCATTAAAAATAATCCTAGTTTTGGACCTTGATCCATTCCTAATAACATATTATATAAAATTTGAAAATATCTTTTTTGTGTCTGTTTTAATTCTTTATCAGCTAAGATGCCATCTTTGACAACTGCGTATAATGCTGTTTGTAAATCATCAGTAGTTTCATATTCTTCATCTAATAATAGTACTGTTTTATTTAGCCATTCTTTTTCTAAATCATTAAGACTATCGTAATATTCATCATTTCGTGTATCTAATAAGTTAACTTGATAGTCACTACCATAATCGTTTACCCAGTTTTTAGCTAGTTCTAATCGTTGTTTAAACTCTTTTGTGTTTACATCTATATCTTCTTTCCTTAACAGATTTTTTAGTAAATTTACATCAAAGTTGACAATTGGTAAAAAAGTAGCTAAATAACTGAAATTAGGGTTTTTCAAATAATCTTCTTTAACACCAGTAAGTTCTATAATACTTTTATTTTTATCATCAATATTACCATTGAAATAGAGTTTAACCCATCTATCAAATTCACTATAGTATCTGATGACATCATTATCAAGAGCAATATCAAATGCATGCATATTATCAAAACGTGCATAGAACCACCATATAATATTTTTATCATACACTCTAAGTAAATCAGTAATCGTCAAGATATTTCCAACTGATGATGACATTTTAGCACCACCACCTTTAATTCCAATGAAATTATAAGGGATATAGACTGGTGGTTCATAATTGAATATCTCTTTCGCAACTCTTTCAGATACCGCTTTACTACCATTAGCAGCTGAATGGTCAATCCCACCTGTTTCAAAAGTAACTTTTTCCACCATCCATCGCATTGGCCAATCGACTTTCCATTGCAGTTTGACATTAGTCGCAGTGTTGATATTTATGGTATCTTGATGACCACAAGCACAAGAGTAGGTGACTTCACCCGTATCGGCACCATAACTTAATATTTTAGTGGAATCCTTTTTACAATTAGAACAATAAATGCTGATTGGATAATAGTTTTTTCTTTCTTCATCAGTTGCATCTTGTGTTCTAAATTCATCGATGATATCAAATATTTTCTCTCTGTTATCCATTGCTATTTTTATATATTTATTATAGCGACCAGATTGATATTCTTTTGTCTGATAAATGCATTCCACTTCGACATCCATAGCTTTTAATTCATTTAAAAATCTATTTTCCATGTACTGAGCATATGATTCATTTTCAGTAAAAGGACTTGGCAAGTCTGTATAAGGCATACCTATATATTTTTCGAAACTTGGATCGATATTACCAGGAACTTTTCTAAATCTATCAAATTCATCAAAAGATAATATATATCTAACTTTTTTACCCAATTTTTTTAATTCCTTGGCAACGAGATAAGGAGTAGCGATTTCTCTAAAATTACCAATGTGAACAAATCCACTTGGACTGACACCACTCGCTACAGTATAAATTTCTTCATTTGGTCTTTCCTCAATAATTCTTAAAGCAACTTCTTTTGCCCAATTCATTTCCATCATTCCTTTCAATAAAAAAGTGACCTAAAACATATTGATTGTTCTAAGTCACCATTCTTTAATATAATAAATTAACCAAATCTATTATGAAGATATACTAAAACAATCAATATTGTTAATTGATTTCTTGTTCTTCTTTATAGATTTTTTTATTTGATTGTTTAGCATATAAATCTTCCTTTCAAACATCATTTTAACACATTGACTAATTTCTGTCAAAAAAATATGTGATATAATAAAAAAAGGATGGAGTTAATTTTATGAAATATGATTTTTTTATAGCTGGAAGAGCTCGCAATCGCGACAATATTTTAAAGATATGTAATTTATTTGATAAATATGGTGTATCTTATTATTGTTTTTTAAAAAATGAAGAAAAATGGGAATATGGTAATAGCAATCAAACACCAGAAGAAAGACAAAGAGAATTTGAAGCATTAGATTTAAAAAGTGAAATTGTTTTAAAATTGTTCAATCAAGATATGGAAGGTGAAAAAGCATCTCAAAATTTATTATTAGTCTTACCTGCTGGTAAAGCTGCTCATATCGAATCTGGTGTTGCTTATGGAATGGGTAAAAAATGTTATGCCATAGGTGAATATGAGGCAACTGATACTTTGTACAATATTTTTGAAAAGATATTTTCAAATGAAAAAGAATTAGAACAATTTTTAAAGGGGTATAAAGAAGACACCACAGTTTAGAAATCAAGCACGTTTAATGTACATATGACTTCCATGCTAACTGCTGAATACAAAAAAAGAACTATCAACTAGATAGCTCTTTATTTTTATTTGGAGCGATTGTGGAAGATATCTACAACTTTCACTCATAATGATTGATATATAGTAAATCAATCAATTTTATTTTAATACATAATATGTATTTTTTCCAGTACCAACTTTTTCTATAATTTTTTCGTTTAATAATTCAGATAAAATAACTTTTGATCTAGCAGAAGATACATTAAATAATTTATCAATAGTTTCTCTTTTTACTTTTCCATATTCTTTTAAATAGTCTATAATTTTTTCTTTTTGCGTTTTATCATCTATAAATATATCATTAGTTTCTTCTTTATAGTTTACATTTGGTAATATTACTTTAAATGAATTATCACTAATACTAAATTCTGGTTTCAAATTAAATTCATTATAAATATCTAACATACGTCCAATTCCTGTTCCATAACTTTCTACATATTTTAATCTATAAAAAATATTGGCAAGATTTTTATTTCTAGGTTGAGAAACACCAGAAAGTATATCACCAATTGTAATTCCAGACATTAAACCACCCAAAGAAACAACTTCTATTCTATTGTCAAAAACTGATATTAGGATGCTTCCAGAAAAATTATAATTTCTATGAATAATAGCATTTAAAACTGTTTCTCTGATGGCATATTCAGGATAATCACGAGTATCAACTCTCTTATAATTTATGATTTTTCCGCTTATTCTATTAACTATATTTAAGTACTCTAATGTATCTTCAAGTTGTTTAATAAGAGAACCATTAAATTCTTTTCTATCTTTAAACGTAATTTTATTGTTTCCTTCAAAAATTGCGCATTTTATGGAAAATGGACATTCATCCGATAAAAGTAGTGCTAAATTAGTATAATAATTACCTTCATTTGTTAAATTTAATGTTTTGTACTTACTTTCATTAAAAACTATATCTTTATTTTGAAATACATTTTTTAAATATGTGAAATGTAAATTTTGGTTATGAGATATTTCGCTCTCAAATGCATCATGATTTTCCTTTATTAAATTTTTAATCATTTCATCTGATGCAGGTGCAGAAACATTACCATGTCTAAAAAATACACCACTAGATTTTATTCCTTTATCTGCTAAATAGTATGGCTTATTTGGAGCATCCATTATCTTTAGCACTATAATGTCTCTATTTTCATATTTGTTAGCCTCTATATTTGTATATAATGATAAATCAGATTTTATTCCTTCGCGAATCATACCACTTAAAGCCTCAATATCTTTACTAACATTTTTTAGTCCTTTAATCGTTCCATCATCATTTACACCAATATAAATTGTACCACCTTTAGAGTTTGCAAAAGCTACAATTTCTTTTTTTATATCTTTTGTTAATTCACTTTTTAATTCGATATATTCATTTTCTACAAACATTGTTATCACCTCTAGTATTATTATATACTTATTTTATTTAATTATCAATTTATTCAGCAACTTTTCGGCAACTTTTCGGCAATAAAAAAGCGAACTAAAAAGTTCGACTAAAATACAATCTGGAGCGATATAAATTCAAAGTAAGTCAAAATGTTTTCTTTTGATATATTGATTATACCATTTTATTCCATAAGTATCAAATTTTATACGTATCAAATTTTATCTAATAGAAAAAATACTATAAATTCATGTTATAATTAAATACGAGGTGATAGAGTTGAATACGACTAATTATATTTTTAATAATTTAGATTTTAAACCTGACTATGCAAATCTAAGCACCGAAACTATTGAATATATTAATAAAAATAAATATATAATTATTTACAATTTAGCATTTGAAAATGAAAAAGATATAGAATATGAATCAACAAAATATTTACAAAAAATTTCTAAAAAACTTATTAATTATATTTTAAATACACCAGGTCTTGAAATAATTAGGGATAATATTGAGATAAATTATGATGAGATTTATTTAGATGATTTACTTGATGAGATACCTTTTTGCCTTGGAAATGAGTATGTAAATTTAGACTGGCTAAAAAATATTTTAAACAATTTACTATTCATATATAAAAATGAAATATCTAATTTTGATGGAACTGTTGACTTGTATTTTGCTAAAAAAAATAAGACATTAGTTGTTCCATCACGAGTATATTTTCATATGGTTGAAGTACCAAATGGTGATGCACCATTTGCATTCATGGCAACATATACTACAATAAAAGAAGGAAATATAACCCATTTACCATTACGTTCTGCATTAAAAGAATATAACAATATGGAAAATGAATTTAGAAGTTTAACTAAAGCGTTGTATAAAGTTGCTAAGGAAAGTTCTTTTATAAATGGATTGATTCAAAGCGGTGAAATATTTTCACCAATATATCTTAATACAGATGAAGCATATTTATTTTTAAAAGAAATTCAAATATATGAAAAAAATGGTATAGTATGTCGCATCCCTAATTGGTGGAATCAAAGAAATAAATCTACCACAATAGAAATTGACATAGAACAAAAGAAAAAAGATGGATTTGGGTATTTTAATATTTGTAATTTAATTGGATTTTCTCCAAAAATGAAATATCAAGGCATAGACATCACAAAAAATGAAATAGAAGAATTATTAATAAAAACTGAAGGATTATCTGTTATAAAAGGAAAATGGATAGAAATTGATAAAAATAAATTAAAAAAATTGCTAGAAGAATATGAAATGATAAAGGGGGATGGCTCAAGTTTCTCTGAACTTATAAAAATTGCAAAAATACATACTTATAAAGATGATGAAATTAAAATTGAATTTACAAATGATGACTGGATACATAGTTTGGTAAATAAAAGTTTAGAAAGCAATCCAGAATTAACAGAAATATCCAATGAATTTAATGGAACTTTAAGACCATATCAATTCGATGGATTTAAATGGTTATTAGGTATGTCACAATATGGATTTGGTGTTTGCTTAGCAGATGATATGGGATTAGGAAAAACAATTCAAATTTTAGCATTTCTTTTATCATATAAAAAGTATTCAACTAAGTCTGTGCTTCTTATTGTTCCAGCTTCATTATTAGGTAATTGGGAAAGAGAAATTCAAAAATTTACCCCAACTTTAAAATACTATATTGCTAGATATATTAATTCTGATCCAATAAAAATTAAAAATTCATTTTTAACTATAACAACATATCAAGTAGCACAAAATTTGAAAGCATTATATGATATTAATTGGGGAATTACAATATTGGATGAAGCACAAGCAATTAAAAATCCTGATACAAAAACTGCTAAAAAAATTAAATCAATAAATAGGGATTCTGCTATTGCACTTACAGGAACTCCTATTGAAAATAATTTATTAAATTTGTGGTCTATTTTTGATTTTTTAAATCCAGGTCTATTAGGAACTGAATCTGAATTTAGAAATAACTTTAATATAAAAAGCTCAAATACTAATAATGTTATTAGTTTAAGTAAAATGATAAAACCTTTTATTTTAAGACGATTAAAAACTGATAAAAAAATAATAAACGATTTACCAGAAAAAAATGAAAATATATTATATACTGAATTAACAAAAAAACAAGTTGTATTATATAAAAAAATAGTATCAGAATTAGATGATAAGAAGATAAGTGAAGAAAATCAATTTGCACAAAAAAGAATTGTTTTGACTGCAATTTTACAATTAAAACAAATTTGTAATCATCCATCTCAGTTTACGGGAGATGGTGAATTTTCCTTGTTAGACAGTGGGAAGTTTGTAGCATTAAAAGAATTATGTGAAACAATATTTGAGAAGAGAGAAAAAGTTCTTGTATTTACACAATTTAAAGAAATAACAAAACCACTAAATGAATTATTAAAAAATGTATTTTGCAAAGAAGGTTTTATTATAACTGGGGATACTTCTACAACGCAAAGAGACAAATATGTTAATGAGTTTCAAAATGGAAATATTCCTTATATGATTTTATCATTAAAAGCAGCTGGAGTTGGACTCAATTTAACAAGTGCAACTAATGTAATTCATTTTGATAGATGGTGGAATCCTGCTGTTGAAAATCAGGCAACTGATAGAGCATATCGAATAGGTCAAAAAAAATGCGTAAATGTATTTAAATTTACAACAAAAGATACTATAGAAGAAATTATTGCGTTATTGATGGAAACTAAAACAAATTTATCAAAATCAGTATTAGATAATATAGATAATAATATACTTAATAAATTATCAACTAATGAACTTTTAAAAGCTATTCAGTATAGAGGTGAGACAAATGAATAGTGATAAAAAGGACTATGGTGAAGTCTTAATCGAAGGTAAAATTATTTCATCGTCTTGGTGGGGAAAAATGTGGTGCAAAAATATAGAAAATTATAGTAGTTTAAAAAACAGGCTTGAAAGAGGAAGAACTTACATTAGACAAAATACTGTAAAAAAACTTATAATTTCAAGTAACTGTGCCGAAGCATATGTTCAAGGTACAAAAAAAGAACCATATAGGGTATGCATAAACATTAAATCCATAGATAGTTCGAAATATAATAATATATTAGAAACTTGTGAAAAATCTATTGATAGTTTGGAAGCATTAATGTCTGGTTCATTTCCAAAAGAATATCAACAATTTTTTACAGATGAAAATTATGGACTATTTCCAAAAACGGATGAAATAGAGTATAAGTGTTCATGCCCAGATTACTTTACTAATTTACATATGTGTAAACATATTGCTGCAACATTGTATGCAATAGGAAACAAATTAGACGAGGATCCATTAATATTTTTTAAGCTAAGAGGAATTAATTTAAGTGAATTTTCAGATAAAATAATTAAAAAAGAAAACGATTTCGTTTGGGAAAATATTAATTCTAAATCTAATAGAAGGATAAATAATGATGATATATCATCACTATTTGGTGTTGAATATGAAAACATTCAAGACGAAATAGATATGTCAATAATAGATAAGTCTAATAATCTTATAACTAAAAATGATAGTTCACATTTAAGCTCATCCAAATGTACTATTATTTCTAATGAATCCCAAAGTCAAACAAGTAATAATTTGCCAGTTAGTGAAGAAGAGCAAACTAAAGTAAATCAGATCAACTATTCTTCAAAAAACAAATTCGGATTTTTTTCAAAATTAATTAATATATTCAAAATTAAAAAATAGCATTGATATAGAAGGTTATTTCTATATCTTTTTTGTTGCTATGATGCTTTCGTTTTGCTAATTGTTAAATAATAGTAAAAGAAGAATCTTATAGTTTTGAAGATATTTTTGTCAATTAAAATCTTTACTTTTAATCCATGCTTTATACAAATAAAATATTTAAATAAGATTAAATGTTTTATAAAACTTAAATGATATATATTCTATATTAATTTCTATATTATATTCTATATTAGTAGGATGTTTGCATCTATACTTATAGGATGTGTATTTCGT
>CANREL010000011.1 GCA_947629655.1 uncultured Bacilli bacterium | reverse complement strand
AACTCTACCATTAGCACGGCTAGTAGCATCTGGTCCTAAGTTTACACCAAATTCATTAGCTATTTCATATTTCATTTGTTCGATAGCTTGTTTAGCTCCTGGAACATGCATTTTCATTGAATCTTTGTTGTTCATGTTTTTTCACCTCCACACTAATAGAATGTGAAAAAAGTAAAAAAACATACACCAATTTTAATGGTAATTATTACCTATAAAATATCTTCAAAAGTTTTATCAACACTATCATCAATTACCATCGTATTGATATTGTTAACCGCATCCTCAATCATTTTTTGATAATCAAATCTCTTTTCATATTCAACACATAAATCAAGAACCGGATTGATAACTGGATGCTTTGGTACAAATACTGTACAACAATCTTCAAATGGTAAAATACTTATATCATATGTATCAATTTTTTTAGAAATATCAATAATTTCTAACTTATCAAGACAAGCAACTGGTCTTATGACTGGCATATTAGTAACACTATTGATAACTGACATACTAGTTAGAGTTTGTGATGCCACTTGACCAATACTCTCACCATTAGTTATGATCATACAATTATTTTTACGAGCAACAATTTCTGTAATTCGATACATCATGCGACGCATTATCGTAATGCAATAATCATCTTCCACTTCACGATAAATAGCTTCTTGAATTGTCGTAAAAGGAACGATATGCAAATTTATACTATCAGTATATTTAGCTAATTTCTTCGTCAAACTTATAACTTTATTTCTAGCTTCAATACTAGTGTGCGGAATAGCTTCAAAATAGATACAATCGAGTTTAACTCCACGTTTCAATGTCAAATATCCAGCAACAGGTGAATCAATTCCTCCACTTAACATCAACATTCCTCTACCTAAAGTTCCATTCGGATAACCACCAAGTCCTCGATAATGATTAGTATAAATATATGTATAATTTTCACGAATTTCCACATTTAATAAAATATCTGGGTTGTGAACATCAACTTTTATACCATCAATATTTTTTAAAATTAGACCTCCTAGTTGTCTAGAAAATTCTAAACTTGGAATTGGAAAACGTTTATCACTTCTCTTAGTTTCAATTTTAAAAGTTTTAAATGATAAAGACTTCATAATCTTCAAAACATTACTTTTAATATTTTCAACATCTGTTTCTATTTTATGCGCAACGACATATTCATGAATTCCAAAAATATTATTTATTCGCTTTAAAACTTCATCTAATTGATCTAAAGAAAACTCTATGTACATTCTAGATATATCTTTATGAATATCTACATCTAATCCCCTTAACTTTTTATTTATATTAGAATACAACGTATTTACAAAAAATTTTCTATTTCCCTTTTTAGTGGTCAATTCTCCATATTTAATCATTATTACTCTATCCATATATTTTCCCACTTTCTAAAATTTATTCGCTAATATGATAACACATAAAAGTTCTAATTATTAAAAAAATTATCTATTTTCGAAAAATTTATCTTTTCTAAAACTCTATCCGCTCTTATTTTTTTCAATATGTATTTACGTAATAAGTCAATTATTGTCGATAATGTATAAACGATAAAACAACTACCCAATGCTAAAAAGATAAATCTTCTAGAATGTAAATACTTCTTAAACGAAAAAACTTTATTCCAAATTCTGATCATTAAAGGATTTTCATGAATCAGATAAACACCTAGAGTAGATCCAGCTATGACATTTATAAATTTAGAATTCTTTATTTTTAAATTTTTAAATATATAAAATAAAAATATCGCAGTCAAAGTCATAAAGAATGAATAACGAATACTGACAAAAGTACTATTCTCCATAAACCATTTATTATCGAAATGTGTATTGACATAGAAAAACCAAAGAGCTACCGATATGGAAAAGATACTCATCAAAACAAAACCTTTTTTCGCATTTCTCTCAAAAAAATTACCAGGATTTAATTTTAAATATCCTATCAATAGATATAAATCGATAAAATACAAGACATCACCAATAGACCCCCCCCAGAAGAAAGTCTTATAAACACCAGTTATCATCGTCAAAATAATTACTAATTTTTTCAAATCATTATTCTTAAGAGAAAAGATTATTTTATTTAGAGATGGTATTAAAAACATTAAAAAGATGTAAGCTGTCATAAACCAATAATTAGTTGAAAAAAAGAAAAGAATAGCATCATGTATATGCTGATCTGTTATTTTTTCCCAATTAAAAATTTTAAATATTAAAACTATGACTAGACCATAAAAAATTGTCTCTAATATTATTTTTAAAATCTTACTAAATTTAAATTTATAATCTTCTCGAACTCCAAACCACGCTATTATGTAGACAAAACAACACGTACCTAAAATACCCCACAAACATATCAATAAATATAATATCTTGTTGTAATGAAAATCATTAATGTAATCAAAAGCATGTAAAAATGAATGAAAAAAAACGATTAAAAACATTGAAATAATACGCAATAATTCAAAATTAGAATTTCTTTCCTTAACCATGACCATCACCTATAACAAATTATTAAAAAAGTTATTTATCTTAGAAAAATTTATCCTATTCAAAATTTTATCTACTATCGGTTTTTCCAAACAGTACTGTCTAAATAGATCAATGACAATACCAATTATAAAAATTAATAGACATCCACCAACACCCAAGAAGATAAAACGTCTAGAATGGACATATCGAGGTAAATGTAAAAAAGTATTACCCCATTTTCTAACAAGTGAATTATCATGTAATAAATAAATTCCTAAAGTAGTTGAAGATATCAAATTTATGAATTTACTATTTCTGATCTTCATATTTTTAAATACGTAAAACAAAAATAATGAACAAACAGTCATGAAGACAGAATGTCTTTTAATTACTAAACTCGGATTATTCAATAAATAAGGAATATGATGATGTGTATTCATATAAAACATCCATAAGAAAACCGAAATTGTAAAAATAAATGACATGACACAACCTTTTTTAGCATTTCTTTCAAAGAAATTATTAGGAGTCAATTTTAAATAACCGATTAATAAATATAAATAGACGAAATAGATGATATCACTGAGAGGTCCAAATTCATATATCGTCTTATATATGCTAAAAATTGTTAATAAAATGACCAACTTTTTCAAAGTATTTCTATTTAGTGAAAAAATAATTTTGTTTAAAAATGGTACTAACAGAATTAAGAATATATAAGCTGTTACAAACCAATACTCACTATTGAATAAAACTAATATATTTTTCTTTATATCTGCCCAACCAATATCTGTAAAATTGGTCACTTTACACAAAAAACAAACTAATAAACCATAGAAAATGACTTGGAGAATCAATTTTATTATTCGTTTGATGTTAAATACATAATTTTCTTTGACATTGAACCAACCACTTATAAATACGAAACAACATACACCAACTAATCCCCATGAACTTATTAAAATGTATAAAATTTTGTTATAACAAAAATCATTTAAATAAGAAAAAGAATGAAAAAAAGAGTGAAATACCAATATCAAAATCATTGAAACAATGCGCAACAATTCAAAATTAGAACTTCTCTCTTTTTTCATTTCTATCACCAAATAAATTATACCACAAATATTAAATGTTACAAAGTTTTCATCCAAACACTTATATATTTAGAAGAAACATCATACCCTTTACTAACGATGTGAACATTAGTAGGGTCACCATTGAACAAATACTCTCCAGTTTCAACTTTTAAAAGCTCAGTATAAGTTTTCACTTTACCATCTTCATAGATAACTCCATCAAACATGTCCAAATATGGTATTTCCCATTTATCACATATCTGTCTTATCATCTCAGTCTGTTTCTTACGATCAATAGGTGTTTTTATATTAGGAACTTGATAAGTTATTAGGAAACCAATTTTAGAATTTCGATTATACTTCTTAGTATAATAAAATAATTCTTCCAAACCTCCAGCAAAAGTTTTATTATCAAAATCTTTGACATCAAAACTATCAGAGATTTCTCCCAATGGTACTCCTATATTGGCATCATTAAATCCACCTTGTAAAATGATATAGTCATATATCTTCTCTTTTCTTTCTGTTATTTGATTTAAGATATGACTCTTCTTCGTCTTCGCAATCGTAGCTCCACCAACTGCTGAATTGTACCAATCCATGTCATTAGCAAAACCGACACGACTAGCCCATCCACCATATTGATCTAATATCTTAGATGCTTCAACAATACTATCACCAGTAAACAAAACTGATTTTCCTTCAAGAATATTTTTCTCACTCAAAGAAATACCCTTTTCATAAGTAGATGATAATCCATTTTTACTAGTAGCTTTACATTTAATAGAGCTCTTTTCATAATTACAAGTAAAGTTCTTAATACCACTAACTGCTTCTGCTTTGAAGAAAGTAGTTGGATCAGTCTTTTCATCATAAACTATTATTTCATCATACAAAGATGAAATCACTGGTTCAGTTGAATCAACTACATAACCTTTTCTATTACAAGAAATTATTTTATCATTATCAGTAGTAATCTTTACACAAATGCGTTGTTTTTCTATAGAATCTGGATAATCTATTGATATATTTATCAATCTCTTTGAAAGATTTGTATCATAATCTAAATAGTCATTACATGTCTTTTCTTTAGTAAAACAATAACTTACTTTTTTTACTTTTTTACCATAATTGAATATCGTTATGTTCTCACTGACACTAGTGTGATAATAATTATCTCCTTTCTTAAAAGTGTAGTAAAACGAAAATACATACTTTGTCAAACATAACACGAATAAGAATAGAGTTACAAAAAACAAAGCTGTAAATATTATTTTTTTCTTCATACATCTATCTCCTAAGTAATTTACTATTCTACTCTAAAAGATTTAAATTTTCAACTAGTTTTTTTAGCAATTTTAAACATTATCATTTCTAATTGTTTCAATGATATTAGCCTTCTTTGCTTTACGTGAAGCAAAATAGATAGCCAAGAAAATAATTACATAAATTCCAATTATCGAAATAATTAAATAAGTAAATGGATATGGTACCATTTCATCACCAAAAATATTAGACATCATCGTTAAAAAGATGAGAATACCAGAAATTAAATGACCGAAGATTAAGGCATCAAAACCTAGTACTAAACCTTCATAGAAAAGCATCTTATTAAATGAATTTTTTGATAGACCAACACTTCGCAAAATTGCAAAATCGCGTTTGCGCAAATCCATACTCGTATTAATCGTATTGATGACATTAGTAGCAGCTATCAAGATTATGAAAGCAAAGAAAGCATAAACACCAGCTTCTAAACCATAAATCATCTTATAATAATCTTCGTATTCGACAAGTTCATTATAATAATTACTAATTTCTGTATAAGTATTTTCTAAATCTTTAATCCTTTCATCTAAAACTTTATACTTTTTAGAATTTAAACCAATGTCATAAGAAGGAATATATGGTAAATGATCTTTAGCTACTTCTAAATATTTATCATATTCTTCATTAGACATGATAATATAACCTTCAAAGTCTTTATCATCGACAAAGTATAAATTATCAAAAGTATAATATGGATTATTTATATCATAAGTATATTTATATTGGTCTTTCAATGATGTAAAGTTTTCATTTTCTTCTTCTTTGACATCATAGACATTAATAGAATCAATTCCATCTTTCCACATTGGAATAACTTCATCATCGACATATGCAGACTCTGAATAACGAAAATAATTCTTATTGACAAAGATGACGTCCTCAGAAACTCCATATTTTTTCTTTAAAGCATTATAATTACTTCTATCGTATGATTGAATAGTAATACTAGCAATCATTTTTTCATAATCACTACTACCTTTATTTAGATATTCATCAGTGAAATAACCTGTCTCTATCGGAATACGACCAAACGATGAACGTCTAACTAAATACTTATCAACTTCATCTATAGAAGTTATTTCTTTAACTATATTTGCACCTTTACCCGTATCTTCAACTGATAGAGTTATTGGGTATTCTACTGGTTTATATTCTTCTATTTCTCCAAGGATTAAATTGATGATATTACCAATGACCATGAAAAGAACAATACTTATTATGAGAGATAGTTTAGCACTCCTATACTTTTTCCTATTTCGCGTAATATTATTACGAGCTAAAACAGCCTCAGGACCAAAAAAGCTCAATAGACCCTTTTTCTTTTTCACCTTATTCTTCTTTAACTTCGTTTCATTATTTAGTCGTATGGCATCAAGTGGTGAAACACGACTAGATTTAAAAGCTGGAATGATTGCGGATAAAAAGATCATGATGACTGAAAATAATAATGAAATATAGATAAATGATGGATACATCACAACTTTAAAATCAGTATCAGGAAAATTACTACTTATTATATTAGATACGATAAAAGCTAATAAAACACTTAAAATAATTCCAAGAGGAATAGCAATAATAGCAATCAAGAAAGCTTCAAATAAAACGCTCAAAAAAACATTTTTCTTCGTTGCTCCTAAACTTCTAAAAATACCAAATGTCTTTTTTCGTTCTGATACAGATATGGCAAAAGCATTATATATCGCAAGAGATGAGAAGATAGCTAAAACGCTTATAATGACAACAATCCAAGTCTTAATCATGCGCATATACTCTTTGTTACCAATGCCAAACCACGATAAGTATTTTGCATTTAGATATATGTTTTCATAACGATTATCACTACGATTCAAAGGGTATTTTAGACGAGCAAAACCTACTTCTTCGGCTATTTTATAACTCTCACTGTAAGTATCTTTCATGTCTTTAAAATAGATGTAATACTTTTCTGGATATTTACCCTCTGATTTTGTATAAAAAGTATCAGTATGAATTATATAGTCACTATTATGAACATAGTGATCAAACTTCGATTCATTATAGATTCCCACTACTTTATAAATTATTTCATCATTACTATAAGTATCACCTATTTTGACATCACTCCATTTAGCAAAGTCAAAATTAATAATTATTTCGTTATTATTAGTAGGAAGTTTTCCTTCTGTCAAAACAAAGTTATCCGAATAATCAAAAGAAGCACTCAATATTTTATATTCTGCTTCATTTTCTTCATCAACGATTGTATCAACAGTTTCAATAGTCAAATAATGATCTATTTTAGAATTGTTATCAATCGCTTTTTTAACGTCATCATTCATATCTTGATTGTCAATCATGACATGATGATCACCACTATATTCAATAGTATTTCTAATTTCATTATCACGAATACTAGAGGAAACTAAACCGACAACGAATAAAAGCGTCACCGCTAAAACAGTTCCAACGATGGTTACAATTGTTCTTTTTTTATTTTTAAGAAGATTTCGCAAAGTAAATTTATATAATATCTTCATCATTTACCTCATTATTTTCTTTTTGTATATCACTAACTATTTTCCCATCACTGACTGTTATTATTCTTTTAGCTTCATCGGCTATCTCTAAATCATGCGTTACCATAATTATTGTCTGTTTATATTTTTCGTTTAAAAGTTTCAATAACGTAATAATTTCTTTAGAGTTATTAGAATCAAGGTTTCCCGTTGGCTCATCAGCAAGAACGATTGCGGGATGATTTAAAAGAGCTCTTGCTATCGCAACACGTTGTTGGGTACCACCTGATAATTGATTAGGTAAATAATTTAGATATTCATCAAGTTTTAAAAGCGAGATGAGTTCTTTTTCAAATAGTTCATCAACTTTCCCCTTATCTAATAAAACCGGAAGTTCCATATTTTCTACAACATTTAAAATGGGAATTAAATTATAGAATTGATAAATTAGTCCAACATCTTTTCGACGATATTTAGATAGTTCTTTATCATTCATTTTATAAATATTTTTATCACGAACAATGATATTACCACTAGTCGGTTTATCAACACCACCAATTAAATGTAACAAAGTACTTTTACCACTTCCACTAGCTCCAACAATTGCGACAAACTCTCCTTCTTCTACTGTAAAAGAGACATTATCCAAAGCCTTAGTAAGAGCCATTCCCTTACCATATTCTTTAACTAAATTTTCTACTTTTAGAATCATAAGCCACCTCTATTTTAAATTATATATTATTTATTAAATAAATTATACCCCCCCCGAAATAATTTTAGTCAATTAAAACTCTTTTCTTGAATAAATGATTCGTGATAAGAAATAAGAACCACCAAATGATAATATTGTTAAGAGAATTCCTAAGTCCGGTTGATCAGTAAAAAACTTAAAAGCTGTTTCAATATTTCCTTCAAGCCAAACGATATCATGAAATGATAATGACAATACAGTAACAAATGCGAATAATATCGTCGCTTTAGAAACACCAAATTTAAAAACTAATGGATAAAAAATGGAAATAAATACAACCATCGCACAGACAGTCCAAATAGTAAAAGGAATTATGGATTCAAAAAGAAGATAATAAAATGATCCACGATAATTAATTAATACTTCTAATGACCATAATCCAAAAGATATACCAGCAAGTATTAATATTAATAAAATACTAACTAAATATTTAGCTGTGACAACATTTTTTCTTCCTTTAGAAAAAGTAGATGCATAACCATTTAAATTACTCTTAGAGTCTTGAGAAAAAGTTGATACGAGTGAAAATATTAAAATAATGAAGAAAAAATCACAAAAAGGTATAACATTACAAGTATAGTCAAGAGAAACCATCATTAATAACATTAAAATAAATACTAGTATCAATATAATATTATCTTTTAAAAGTAATAAATCTTTTTTAATTAAACCAAACATTATTTAACCCCCTTTATTATGAGAAGCATCAACTCATCTAAACTTATTTTATCCAATATATACTTTTTATATTTCTTAGAAAGTTTATCTTTATTTTCAATTAAAATATTATATCCATAACGATTCTTTTTATAAGAAATGATATCTTCCTTATCGATGTTTTCAAATTCATCTAAATCACATTTGAGAATGCCATAACTATCAAGTATTTCATCACGATATTTATCCATTATGACTTTCCCATCATTGATAAAAATAATCTTATCAGCAATATATTCTAAATCACTAGTTATGTGCGTTGAAAAGATAATGGAATGATTTTCATCACTGACGAACTCCATAAAGATATCTAATATTTCACTTCTAACAACGGGATCTAATTTACTTGTTGGTTCATCAAGTATTAATAACTTAGGATGATGTGATAGAGCTGTCGCAATTTCTAGTTTCTTCTTCATTCCTTCTGATAAAGTCCTTATCTTTTTATTAATTGGTAATGAAAACTGATCCATATAGTTAAAGAATAAATCTTCATCCCAAGTTTTATAGACATCTTTCATAATTGAATTTACTTCTTTAACTTTTAAGTTACTAGAAAAGAACATATTATCTAAGACAACACCAATATCTTCTTTAATTTTATCTTCTTCTTTTAAATAATCTTTTCCAAATATTTTGACATTACCGACATCTACTTTAATAATATTTAAAAGAGCTTTAATAAAAGTTGTCTTACCAGCACCATTCTCACCAATTAGACCAATGATACAACCACTAGGTATATTAACATCAATTGGACCTAAAACAAAATTCTTATATTTTTTGACTAATCTTTTGACCTCAATAACATTCTTCATCTTTTATCATCTCCATAAAAAATATCTACAAGTTCTAATATTTCTTTTTTAGATATTTCATATTTATTAGCAAGTTCAATAGCATTAGAAATATTCTTTTCTATTTCTTTTTGGACATTTTCTCTTGCAAGGGAACTGTTTTTAGGAGCTACAAAAGTTCCTTTTCCCTGAATTGATTTGATATATCCTTCACTCTCTAACTCATCATAAGCTTTTTTAATTGTCATAATACTAATTTTTATATCTTGAGCAAGCATTCTAATTGATGGAAGAGAATCATTTTCATTTAACTCACCACTTATTATTTGATCAATAATATTATTTTTAATCTGTTCATAAATGGGAACTGGACTACTATTACTGATGATCATTCGCATAATATCACCTCACATATAACACTATATAACATTTGTCAATAAAAAAACTAATATCATAAATTGATATTAGTCTTTTAACTATTCTACACTAATTATTGATAATACTTTATCCTCATGGACAAGTCTTATTGTAGCTCGCGTTTGATAATTAGAAGTTCTAGTATATTGCCAACTTATTTTGACAACATAACTCTCGGGATCAGTTATAGATACTTTAACTTCATCATCATCAGAAGAATTGTAATTATAACTTTCTTTGGTCACTGTCGCTTCACTAAAAGAAGCAACTTCTGGTAAAGACTGTTCTCTATCACCATAGACATTACTCTCAATATTTTTATAGAGAGTATCACTAGCTTTTATTCTAAAATTATCCCTACTCTTTGAATAGATGAAATCAAGTCCACCAACATCTTGATTAGTAATTTTATTATCTAAGTTATAAAAATCAGCAATGAACATCTTTGAAACGATTTCAGCATATTTAGAATAATCTACTTCTTCTTGTTCCAAAACTTCTTTTAACTCATAATATAAATCTTTATATAAATCGGTACTACGATCATATAAAACATAATCATATCCCTTAATAGTATCAACTTTCTTTGATTCTGAAACAGGGGCATTGGAAACAGGTTTCTCTTTAAAGAACTTCTTATAACCAAAAATACCCGCAACTACTATTAAAACTAAGACTACTATTATTAAAATTATCTTTATTGCCCTTTTCATTCTATCCAGCTCCTTCAACGATGACAGATTCATCTATTTCATCTTTTTCCTCTTTATCAACAGTATCTAATAAATTATATACGATGATACTATTGGAAACACTTAATACTTCTTCAGCATATTTATTATTATCTTGAATGTAATTTTCTGGTAAAATGCTATCACCAATCATGTAAGTTTCAACCTTTTGAGCATTGTAATAAACTTTATTAGTAAGCCAGTTACCAGTAGGGAAAATGACGATATTATCATCTTCTTTTAAACTGAACATATCATGTCCAAAAGTATATTTGTTATAGAAACCGAGCATATTGCCAAGAGTAGGCATGACGTCATACATTCCCATGACTGTCGTAATCTCTCTATTCATATTAGCGCCCTTTATCTTTTTATCTTTTGTCCAAATGATAAATGGTGTACTTCTATTCAATTCATATTCATAACTTTCAAATACTTTATAGTTAGGATCATCTTTTGGAAGAATAGCATCATTGGCATAATCATAGTTATAGAAAAGTTGATACTCTTTCTTAGGAAGTCTAGCATCATGATCTCCATAAAGAACAATTGCGGTATTTTCAAGTAATCCCTCTTCTTCTAATTGTGCCATCAATTCACCTATAGCTTCATCCGCATAATGAACTGATTTTAAATATTTTCCTAACTTAGTTCCTTCCATATAAGGATAAGTATTGACAACATCATTACCATTTTCATCTTGCTCTTCTACTTTTAAAGTTACATCAAATCCATCATCGACATAGAAAGGTGTATGGTTAGTAAGCATGATCATCGTTACATAGAACTTATCATGTTTATCACTAATCTTTTTTAACTTTTGCACTGATTGTCTAAAGAAAGATTTATCTGATAGACCAAGACCAATTACTTCATCTATGTCATACTTACTCTTACCGATAACTTCATCATATCCAAGGCTCTTATGCATCACACTTCTATTCCAATAAGAAGCGACATTACCATGCATTGATGCAGCATAATAACCCTTTTCTTTTAATAGTGAAGGAACACTGATATAATGACGATCAAAATAACTTACAAAAGCTGTACCACTATTAGCAGGCATCAATCCTGTATTAAATGTAAATTCACTATCACTACTAGTACCTACACTAACTTGAGTATAAAAATTACTAAAATATAGACCACTATTAGCAAGTTTTGTCAAATTAGGTGCGACCAACTCACCATTTATTTCCAAACCAATTACAAAATTTTGAATACTTTCAGCATGTATTACTAAAACGTTTTTACCTTCCAAAACATTAGTATATTTATTAGTTTCAGGAACCTCACTCTTATCGATGAAATACTCATTGAATTTTCGTAATGCTTCATCATAACCAAATAGAGCTGAAATCTTAGGTTCAATACTCTTGATGACATCATTGATCTGATATACATAAACACCATATTTAACAACGACATATTCCCTATTCCACTGTTTAGCAATTCGACTTATGTCAGTTCCATTCAAAGTAGAGACGAAAACAAATCCGATTAAAGCTCCACACACTAAAGTACTAAAAGCTTTTTTAGGTTCTTCATTCTTAGTTTCTCTCTCTACAAAATATTTTTTCTTTAACAACTTAAAATATATGAATACCAAACAAATTGGTAAAATTACATAAATGAAATCTTTAAAAGTAATTATATCGATAATGGCATCACTTACATCTTCACCATACTTAGCGGTAGATATTAAAGAAACTGATACATATGATGAATAAAAAGTGTAATAAATTGAATTGATGATACACACGACACTACAAACCAATGTCAATATGAACCAATAACAAGAACGCACTTTATGATGCATGAAATAACCCAAAGCCCCAAGGCAAACAATTACAGCAATGTCAGCAAGTAAAGGTTGAAATGCCAATAAATTATCCACACTTCCTGTGGTAAAATACCTTAACATCACTCCATTGACGACATTAAAGACAACAAAAAGACAAAAGAACACATTTGTTGTCAAATATAGTTTTATATGTTTAAAAAGTTCACCTATCATCTTTAAAGGATTGTGATATATATCTTTTAAAAAATCAATACTTCTATTTTTTAGACTAGATTTTTTACTCTTTAATTTTTTCATGAGTCACCTCTAATAACAATTATTACTACATGACAATTATAACACATTACTACTGATATTTAAACAAATAAAAAAAAGGAACTTTTCATTCCTCTTTCAATTCATATTTTGATACATTAAGTGCCATTCCCATAACGAATAGGAAAGATAAAAAATATATCCACCACATCAAAACTATTAAACTAGAAATACTTCCATATAGAGTTGTATAATTACCAAATATATTTATGTACAAAGAGTATAACTTAGTAAAAACAACCCAAGAAATACTAGTGAACAAAGCCCCATATGTAACATTTTTACTAGGAATTTTGTTATCAGGAGCCATCGTATATAAAAGTTTAATAGATAAAAAGATGAAAAACCATGATATTGGCAAATTCAATATTTGATAAATAGTATATAAATAATTACTAAAAGTTGAATTATTAACAGATACACTTATCGTCTTAATTATGAAATTACCAAAAACTGGTACAATCATTATAAATATCAATAAAAATATTAATACTACTAACATGAATATGGCCTTAACGCGATCATAAATAGCACCTTTATTCTTTATTTTATAAATTTGATTTGATGCTATAATCATTGAATGTGTCCCATTACTAGCAAGTATCAAAGCTGATACAAAAAATATGATGAAATTGGCATGAGCTCCATTACTATTTGAAACCGCTTTGACAATAGCTACAATGGCATCAGGAAATTGCGTTTCAGCAAGCACGTTTAAGAAATCAGTTGATATGTGTAAATCACTTGCTATTACAAGTACCAAAGCAATGATTGGAATCAAAGTTAAAATAAAGAAAAAAGCGAGTTGACCGGGAAGAATTTTCATTTCCGGTAATTGAATATTTTTCTTTAATCTCTGTATTAGAGTAGTAACTCGCTTTGCCATTATTATTTATAATCCTCTTTATCGGTACGCATCTCTAACGTTGCTTCATTAATGGCATCATCAATCGTTTTCATGCCATCAGTAATCATACTATAACCAACCGCTGCACCAAAGCCATATGGTAATTCTTTAAATTCTTTAGTAAGTTTCTTCGTATAAGTATCTATCTGCTTTTCACTATATCCGACCAAATATATCAAGAATTCATTACCATCAGTTCTTATTATTTCACTGTTTTCAAGTTGCGTATTGACAAGCGTAGAAGCTGCTTGAATGATTAAATTATCACCTGATTCATGTCCATAATTATCATTGACATATTTGACATTGTTCAAATCAATCATCACTACCGCTTGTGGATATTTTTCACTCTTATTCCAAGCTTCCATATTTAAATTTAAATAACTACGATTCTTCAAAGAAGTAAGATTATCAGTATATTTTCTTCTCTCTTCTTTCTTAACTTTCTTAACAACACTCTTACGTTTCAATAGAACATATAACGCTATCAAGAATATGACAGGTACTAAAATCAATATCAAAATTACGATATATATCTCTTCAAAACTATTAGCTTTAAATGCATTACTATCTTTAAGATCAATCAATCCAACGTTGCGATAACGATAATATGAGTTAGTACTAACTATGTAATTAAATATGTCAAAGAAATAATCTTCTCCATCAACAACCATGAATGAATAATCTTTAGTAATTCTATTATTATAAATAACTTCATAATTTTTAAACTTAGAATCACGATAATAATTATAAACTTCTCTATCTACTACTAAAATATTATCATCACTCTTAGAAATCATCTTATCATAAGTATCAAATTCACTTATATTAGCTTTACTATTATCTTTAAAATAATTGAAAAGTGATGTTTTCCCAATCATGCTGACATTTTGCCCTTTTAATCCCTCAAAAGATGTCACTATATGTGAATCTTTAGTTCTAGCTAAAACGACATACTCTTCGACAAAAGTAGAATTTACTTCATTGTATTCTTCCCCAGCTACATCATAATAGTTAAAGTAGATATCAACTTCTTTTTTCTCAATAGCTTTTAATAAATCTTCAACTGAATCATATTTTTTAAATTCAAAATCGATTCCCGTCAAACGACTAATTCTACTTATGTATTCACCACAAATACCTAAAAGTTTACCATCTTTTTCAACTTCATATGGATAATTTTCTACATATCCATAAGTATAAGTCTTAGCTTGTAACTTTTTAGTATCACTATCAGATATATCTTTACTATCAATGTAATAATCAAATAACTTCAAATTATAAGTTTCAACAAAATCATTATTTTTCCAAGAATTGAAATACTTTTTCATGATGTCATTAAGTCTCGTATCTTTATCACTCAAAGTGAGAACTATTCTCTTACTCATTTCTGATAGAGTGAAATTTATAGAATAATCAATATCACCATTTAAGACATTATTCAAATACATTATGTGTGGAACGACAACCATATCGACGTCACCAGAGTTCAATGCTTTAAATAAACTATTAGCGTCATCATAACTCTTATACGTCAAATTAGTTCCACTATTTAAATAGTAACTGACGTCTCCTGCATCATTTGCTAAAACTCCAAGAACTAAATTAGAAATATCTGAAACGTTATCAAAAGTTGCTCTTTGTTTTCCAACTAATATGTAAACATCTTCATTGATCAATAAATCATTTTCTTTTAACTCTTCACTACTAGATACTGTTCTAAAGCGATAACCTTTAGTATTAGGAGTACTATCTTTCAAATAAGATATTTGATTAAATTCAACTCCAGTAGCATCAGAAAAACCTTCAATGAAATCGTTAAAAACTCCTTCAGAATCACCATAAATTGGATAGTCACTCATCACTTCAATATCGACAAGTGATGTAACATTTTCTTCAATCCAATTCTTTTCCGTAACATTTAAAGAATTTCCATCTTCACGGTAGTAATAGTAATAAACCCCAACAAATACTAATACTGCAATAATTACAGGTATGAATAATAATTTTTTATTTATTTTCATCAGTAGTAGCCTCCCTATCTTTTGTCCAAGATATTTCACTACTAGAATAATGCTTATATCCTACAATTGGAAAATCATTTTTTCCATTATCTTTGCGAAAATAGATTTGAAGTGCATAATAAGATAATTGGTCCTCTGTAAAATTCTTTGCGAAATCGCCACCCATTTTCTTAGCATCACTGACACTTAAATCATCTTTAACCGTAATGATCAAATTGATAGTTCTACCCTGTAATTCATATTCAACTTTCGTCACATTTTCATTATCTTTAATCTTACTAACTATCTCTTTTTGTTCTTCTTTAGTAATTTCATTATTTTTAACTCCTACTGTTCTATCACCATAGCCAGCTTCTCCATTGTTATCCCAATAAATCTTTTTGACATATGATAATCCAAACATTCCTATGACAAAGACAATAATAACAAAAATTGTAAATATATTATTTTTTAATAATTTTAGCGTTGGTTTCATTAAATCACTCCTTAGTATAATAATTATACAATAGTATTACAAAAATATAAAGTTACTTATTTAATTCTTCTTCCAATAATTTATTAACTAACTCTGGGTTAGCACTACCCTTAGTCTCTTTCATGATTTGTCCCATTAAGAACTTAATCGCACGCGTATTACCATTCTTGTAATCGTTGACACTACTCTCATTACTTGATAAGACATCGTTGACAATTTTCTTAAGTTCTTCTGGATCACTAATTATTTTAATACCTTTACTTGCAATTATCTCATCAACAGATGAATCTTTTTCCATCAAATCATCTAAAATATCTTTAAAGACTTTACTATTGATATCACCACTATTTAATTTATTGACGACATCTCTAAACTTATCATCAGTCAATTTAGTATTTTCGATATCTAATCCCGTCTTGTTCAAATAAGCTGAGATATCACCCAATAAAATATTACTTGCTACAACTAAGTTTATTCCACCATCTAAGAATTTATTTAAATAATTAGAAAGACTTCTATTTTGAATAATCTTATTAGCATTTAATAAACTGATGCCAGCTTCAACATATTTTTCACGTCTTTCACTAGCAAGCATCGGAATGGATGAACGAACTTCTTCAATGAATTCATCATCAATTACGACAAATGGAATATCTGGTTCTGGGAAATAACGATAATCATTTCCAGCTTCTTTGACACGCATGATTATTGTCTGATCACTTTTTTCATCATATCGATAAGTTGCGAAAGCTACTTCTTCACCCTTCTCTAACAAATCAATCTGACGAAGAGCTTCTTTTTCAATAGCGCGTCCCACATTGCTAATTGAACCAATGTTTTTAATTTCAGCACGCGTACCAAGTTCATCCGTCTTACTTACAGAAATATTTACATCACAGCGCATGCTCCCCTCTTCAATTTTACAATCAGAAATATCAGCATAGAGGAACAATTCACGCAACTTTTCCACATATGCCATAGCTTCTTCACTAGAATGCATATCAGCTTCTGTTACAATTTCCACAAGTGGTACACCAGCACGATTAAAGTCTAAGAATGAATGATGTTTGTAGTGAATACTCTTACAAGTATCCTCTTCGATATGAATGTCGTGAATTCGAACTTTCTTCTTTTCACCATTTACTTCTATTTCGACATAACCATTGACTCCAATTGGCGTCTCAGCTTGTGTAATTTGATAGTTTTTAGGATTATCTGGGTAGAAATAATTTTTTCTATCAAAATGCATTTCTTTATTTATTTCACAATTTAGTATCAATGCTGCTTTTAAAGCTAAGCGAATAACTTCAACATTTAGAGTTGGAAGCGTTCCTGGATATCCTAAATCGACAACGTTGACATTGCTGTTAGCTGTCTTACCATAACCATTGACACTATTAGAAAATATTTTTGTTTTAGTCTTCAATTCAGTATGAATTTCAATACCGATTGTCTTCTTATAATCTGCCATTATTTCACCTCTTTTGGATCATTGTTTAAATCGAGTTTTCTCTCGACAAAAGAAGCTAATTTATACATAGTTGCTTCATCAAAACTATTACCAATTATTTGTAAACCGATTGGTAAATTACCTTCACCAAATCCCATTGGTACATTCATGCCAGGAAGACCAGCCATGTTGACAGGAATTACTAAGATGTCATCTAAGAAAGTCTTAAGTGGATCATCTAATCCCTCCCCCAAATTATAAGCTGTCGTCGTCGCATTTGGACCGATGATCAAATCATATTTTTCAAATGCTTTCAAAAAGGATTTACGAATAGCATTCCTTATTTGTAAAGCTTTAGAATAATAAATCTTAGCATTTTCACCACTCAACAAATAAGATCCAACCATGATACGGCGTTTAACCTCTTCACCAAATCCTTCACCACGTGTAAGAGAATATAACTCATCTATTCCAACTGGATCTTCGATTGAATATCCATAACGGACACCATCGAATCGCGCTAGATTACTACTTGCTTCACCCATGGCAATGATTTGATATAAAGTAACCGCATTCTCAATATAGTCAATATCGATATAATCAACTGTCGCACCACTATCTTTTAAAAGTTCAACGACTTCATTTAACTTTGATAAAACTTCAGGACTGACGATATCACTGACAAAGAAATTTGGAATTGCAATCTTCATTCCTTTGATATCTTCCCCAATCATTCTCGTAAAGTCTTCCGTCTTCTTATGACTACTAGTTAAATCACGATCATCTCTTCCACATAAAATGTTTAAAAGTAACGCATTCTCATAGACATTTCGCGCCATTGGACCAATTTGATCTAGACTTGAACCAAAAGCTACAAGTCCATAACGAGAAACACGCCCATAAGTAGGTTTCATTCCAACAATTCCACAATAACTTGATGGTTGTCTAATACTTCCACCAGTATCACTACCAAGAGCAAAAGGAACTAAGCGAGCACTGATACAAGCTGCACTTCCGCCACTAGAACCTCCCGCTACTCTTTTTCGATCCCATGGATTATGAGGCGCACCAAAATAACTCGTCTGACTAGTTGAACCCATAGCAAATTCATCCATGTTCGTCTTACCTATGATAATCATGTTTTTAGCTTTAATCTTTTCAACGACAGTAGCGTCATACAAAGGAATAAAATTGTCCAAGATATGAGATGCACAAGTAGTGCGCAAATCCTTCGTAACAATGTTATCTTTAACGGCAATAGGAATACCGAATAAAACGTTATCAACTTCCTCATTCTCTAGTTCTAAAGCTCTTTTTCTAGCTCCTTCACTATCAACTGTAATAAAAGCATTTAAATCTTTATCATTTTCAATTCTCTCAAGAGCTTCTTCTACTAAATCAATTGGTTTAATCTTTTTTTCTTTCAACAAACCATTTATTTCTTCAACGCTCAAATCTAAATATTTACTCATTAATCATCACCGGAACTTCCACAAAATTTCCATTACTAACAGGAACATTTTTCATAATTTCTTCAGGATCTAACATTTCACCTGCTTCATCTTCACGTAAAACAGTCTCTTCATCAATTGGTGTGATCAACTCTTCATCACTTGCCAAATCAACTTCTTTTATTTTATCGACATCGTCTAATAACTTCTTCAATTGAACTTGATACTTTTCTATCTCTTCATCGGTCAAATTAATTCTTGCTAGTCTTGCTACATGCAATACTTCTTCTCTTGTCAATTTATCTTTCATAAATTCCTCCTGTAAACAAATTAATTCCTATTAATTATACCAAATTTTATATTATTTTCCTAGCAATTATACACAAATAAACACAAAAAAAGAAAAGATAAAATCTTTCCCAAATTAATCAAACATCCCGTCTGATATTTATATTATGTAACATTTATAGCGTTTTAATCATCGTTTTAACAACTTTTTCACTATTTACAGCACTTTTTATATCATCTTTTGTAACTTCTTTTTGACCTTCATCAAATAGTGAAAAACTCATCTTTTCCTTTTCATTAGCAAGTGCAATACTCAAAACATCAGAAATGCTATAAGGATTTTCACGATATGAACCGCGTAGTTCAATAGATTCCTTTTCTTTTTTAACAAATGAAGCGACAGAATCACATCCCTTTTTAGCAATAGTTCTAGGACTTATCAAACTTGGATCGTCCAAAATCATATCAAGCATCTCTAATCTAACAGAGTCAAGTCTTCCCTGAACCTTTTCTCTTTCACGAACGATTACTGAAATGCGTTCATTCAAAATCGACTTACGTCCTGATTCAGACACAGCTTTTTGTCTTTCCAATCCTCTTATTTCTCTATTTCTTTCATCAATTACAATCTTACTAACTTCTAAAAATGTCTTTAAACAACTTTGTGCTTTTTTGCCATCCATTAACAATTCCCCCTTCACAAAGCACACTAATTATAACACAAAAGTCTGAAAAATTCAATCATTCAAGGACTTGTTCTTCTACGACACCATAATTCTTTTCAAAAACAGTTAACTTTTCTTTATTATCACAAGTTACTAAAAAGACCTTTTCTAAGTCATCATATCCTAGGCTAGAAAGTCTTTTAAGTAACCATTTCTCATCTTTGCCAATTGTCTTTAAATTGTTTGGCATGACTTTTCCATCGATTATTAAATTGGCAACTAGTCCACTGCGATCAACTTTTAGTTTCATATCTGATGGTGTCACTGGAACATACTTACTCTTTGGTAAAAAACTCATTTTCCCATTAGCTTCCATGACAGCGTATTCAATTTGACTCAAATCGTAATACCCACTGATGCGGGCTTCTTGTAAGAGTTCATTGACATCAAACTTAGCTTTTTTGAGAGAAGACTCCAATATTTTACCTTTTTCCATCACCACAATCGGACTACCGATGATGAATCTTCGCAAAACAATACTCTTCTCCGTTAATATTGACGCTAAAAAAGAGACCGAAGAATATACGACCATGACGAGAATTCCACCCCAAAAATCAGCATCCATATTAGTTGATATCTCTGCTGCAACACTACCAATTGTTATTCCTAAGACATAATCGTATAAACTCAGTTGACTAATCTGTTTTCTTCCCGTCAATTTTGTCAAAAAGAACAAAATTATTATTGAGAGAATCGATTTCCATAAAACAGTTAAAAAGTTCATAATATCACCAATAATATTATGAACATTTCTCATTAACTTAAACCTATTATTTCATTTTCATCATTTAAATCTATTTTTTCATAATTTGGAACTTTTGGTAAACCTGGCATCTTTATCGTACTTCCCATTAAGACCGTTATGAATCCTGCTCCATTATAAAGTTCTATATCACGAACATGCATCTCATGTCCCGTTGGATATCCCAATACTTTTGGATCATCCGTAATTGAATATTGCGTCTTTGAAATACAAATTGGTAAATGGGACAGTTCCAACTTCTTTATCTGTTCTAGCTTTGCTTTGGCAATGTCACTATAGACAACACTTCCAGCATGATATATCTCTTTACAAATCTTCTCTATTTTCTCTTCTGGCGAAATAAATTCATCATATAAAAATTTAAATTCATTCTCTTTCTCACAAATATCACATACTTCTTTAGCTAAGACAACTGATCCAATTCCACCTTTAGTATAACTATCACTAATGACAAAAGGCACATTATAACAATTACAACACTGTCTTACGACATCTATTTCATCAGCTGTATCACTATCGTATTTATTCAAACAAACAATTAAATTAGAATTGAATTTAAGCATGTTTTCGATATGGACATTCAAATTAGGTAATCCCTTGTGAACAGCATCAACATTCTCTTCCATGACGTGTTCTTTAGTAATACCACCATTATATTTCAAAGCTTTAATCGTAACTACTAAAACGACACAATCAGGTTTTATATTGGCTTTGCGACACTTGATATCAAAAAATTTCTCAGCTCCCAAATCAGAACCGAATCCAGCTTCAGTAACGACGTAATCAGCTAGTTTTATACCTAATTTAGTAGCAATGATACTATTACAACCATGGGCTATGTTAGCGAAAGGCCCACCATGTACTAATACCGGATTGTTTTCAAGTGTTTGAACAATATTCGGATTGATGGCATCTTTTAATAAAACTGTAAGACTACCTTCGAGATGCAAATCTCTAGCATAAACCGGTTCCCCATTAAACTTGTAACCGATCATGATATTTCCAAGTTTTTCACGCAATTCAACAATGTCATTGGCAAGACAAAAGACACTCATGACTTCACTAGCTGCCGTAATGTTAAATTTATCACGCAAAGCTCTATCATTGACATCTAAACATCTCTTAAAAATGATTTGATTTGGATCAATACCTAATTCATTACCTTGATAGATATGATTATCTACAGCGGCTGATATCAAATTATTAGCACTCGTTATCGCATGCAAATCACCCGTAAAATGCAAATTTATGTCTTCCATTGGTACGATTTGCGAATATCCTCCTCCAGCTGCGCCACCTTTAAAACCGAAAACTGGCCCAAGAGAAGGTTCACGTAAAACACCTATCGCTTTCTTTTTAATTGAGCAAAGTCCATCTAAAAGACCAATACTGACAGTCGTCTTTCCTTCACCATATGGTGTTGGATTGATTGCGGTTACCAAAATAAGTTTTCCATTCTTACTATTTATGATGTCATTGTATCTTATCTTAGCCTTATATCTACCATATAATTCTAATAAATCATCATCAAGTTCTAAATCATGACAGATATCCCTAATATCCTTTTTTACACAAGATCTTGCTATTTCAATATCACTCATATTATCACCCAATTAAATTATACACAAAAATAGCCATAAAACCAACTAAATATTTTATTTACATCAAAGAAGTAAATTTACACAAAAATATATATTATTAAGACAATAATTTTACATTTAATGATATAATGAAGATAATAGATGAGGTGTTGTTTATGGCAAATAATGGCGCAGTTGTCATGAGTGCAGCTAACTTAGATATAATTGAAAACAATCTAGGCCAGCTTGCTAAAAATATTGGTGACGTATCTGTCAATGTCGGTGAAGTTGACACCAAGGTTAACAAAGTAACCAACAGTGTTAAAACGATCGAAGACGAAATAAAAAATTTCATGGTTGAGATTCGTGGTAGTACAATCGTATCAAATGCTAAACAATCAATAATGATGAGTCAAGAAGAATTGAACAAACAATATGGTCATTACGATAACGTCCGTCGTAAAATAAATGGTATCTTCCAAGCAACCGACATGAATGCCGTTCGCAAATCAACTATTGAAAACATCAGTGAACAAGTCATTATCGATACGCCAAATTATTGGTTAGCTCCTGCCCTAGTCAGTCTATGTGCTTGGCTTACTAATGATAAAGACCTAGCTAATCGTGCTTTAAAAGAAGCCATGACAAGAGATGATGAAAAGACAAGTTTACTATTCTGCCTAATTCATTTACGTGCCAATCGTTATGAAACAGCTCTAAAATGGTTACGAAGATATTTAGAAATGCAAGATCCTGCCAAGATGGAAAGTAAAATTGTAACCGTTCTCGATGCCATCACCAACGGAAGCTTTGGAGTTGACGCCAAAGAATTATGCCTTACCAAAATAGATGAATGGATCAAAGAATTATCTTCTCAACCTGGATATCGTAAAATTCAAATTGAAAGATGGACCAATTATATCAATAGTTTAATTGAACACGATGCTGAAGATGACTTTGAATTCATAAAAAAATATACCAACGATTACGATAAAGTTAAAAATATATTATCAATATCCAACTCTGAAGAAAATATCTTAATAACTCTTAAAAACATCATCAAAGAAGAACAGACTATGAACGTATCAACAATAGCTCAAATCGATAAATTGATAAATATGTTAGTATTCAATTATGAAAATGAAGAACTAGATCTAAAAAAAGATATTGCTAAAAACAGATTGATAATCGAAGAAAATGGTAATGTCACTAAAGCTAATGAAAGATTCAAAGAAACAGAATTTGCCTTTCAAAAAGCTACTGATTTCTATTCGCAACTAACTAACATAACTATAGAATATAAAAGTACTAAACCGACAATTAATACTCGAAAAATGGCAATGGCTCTATCTAAAGATTGGATAAATAGTGCCTATAATGACATCAGTAAAAATTTTGAAACTAATAATTTGAACATCGACATAAAAATTGATAGTTGGCATGGTGCTACAACAAATGGTCAAAATGAAAAAGAATTGATTCAAGATTTGTACAATCATATCGATAATGAAACTAATAGTGAAATTTATGGAAAAAAATTATTTGATGCCAAAATGTTAGCGATAACTATAATCGGTATCATCATAATGGTTCTAAGTTTTATGATTCATCAACCCTTCTTAGCTGTAGTTATCATCATTGGTGTTCTAATATTAGATGGTTATGACTTTTACTTAAATTATACTGATCGCCAAAATAAAATCAAAAAACGTGAAGAGCGCAAAGAATATTCTAAATACATTCTTCAAAATACTATTGCTGAAGTAGTCGACTTCTATTTCATATGTAAAGATAGTCGTAATACTCATGATCAAATAAATATTTTCTTGAATTCTCTAGATTACCGCAACTACATCAAAGGTAATGAAGAGAGAAGAAACATTGCTATAGGAGGTCAAAATGGATAATGAACAAAATTTAGATTTTCTAAATAACAACAATAATCAAGATTTATTTAAACAAGTAGATGCAGAAAATAAAAGACGTGAACAAGAAAACAATCCTGATATTAATAGTGATGAATTCATAAAAAGTTTACCTGATTGGGACTTACCTCCCCTATATGAAAAAGTTAGGAGAGTGACCCGCCAATGACCTATTACCAATGGATAGAATATTTTGATAAATTGAAGACAATGCCCATTTCTGATGAACCCATTAACATGATCAATAATAGTAATATTGATTATCAAGGAAATATGAAAGTTAGATATTTAAATCATATTGTAAAAGTAATAAATTATCGACTAAATAACTCTTTAGATAACTTTCTTTTAAAGAGTAAAACTATAAATCAAAATAAAGATAGTATTGCCATTGAATTAAATGATCTAAAAAAAGAAATTGTCTTTGCTAAAAAACTAGCATCAGTTAAACATTTCGATGACAATGTCAAAGAACAATTATTAACCAATATTAAAGCATTTGGTAATGAGATGAATCAATCGATAAGAAATAGTTATGCTAATTGTAACAATAATGAAATATTGATGATTGTTCAAAATATAGATTTTAATGCTTAGGAGGATTTTATGAATTATAATGATACCAAAAAATTATTAACCCAATACTTACTAGCTAGAATTCCTTTAATTGGAATACATACTATTGAAAAGGGTCGATCTTTAGAATTATTATCAGAGATATCAAAAGAGACTAATATGAACATAAAAGTTCACTCTATGTCTAAAGGATTTACCAATATAAATACTGGTGAAGTTTATAGTAATGAAAAACTTATGATGGGGGCTTTAGATTTCATCGTTGAAGAATTGAAAACGAGTGAGAACCAAATCTATGTTTTAAGTGATGTATCTGAACTTGATAGTGAAACTTTTACAGCTAGATATCTAGTTGACATAACTAGCTTAGCTGAACAAAAATCCTCAAGTATTATCATAATTACCGCTGCTCCTATCTGGATTCAACTACAAAGACAAGGAATGGTCATTGACTTAGACTTACCAAATGAAGAAGAACTATTCAATATAATTATTGAAAACATTAGACCATATCAAAATCAAATTCAAATCGGTTGGGACGTCAACGACGTCAAAGAAGCTGCTAATATTCTTTTAGGAATTAGTAAGATCGAAGTAAAAAATGTCATATCTTCTTTAATAGCTAAAGGAAGTCTTTTAAAAGAAGATTTAATCGATTTAAAATTTGCTAAAGATAGTTTATTCTCTAATATAAATGGTCTTGAAAAAATTCAAGTAGAAGAAGATATCGCCTATGGTGGTTTAGAGGGATTAAAGACCTGGCTTGATGAAAAAGAAAAATTATTAAATCCTGAAAAACGTGAAGAGATGAAAAAAAGAGGTATCAGACCTCCACGTGGAATTCTATTGATGGGTGTTCCTGGTTGTGGAAAAAGTTTATCTGCTAAAGCCATCGCCGTCCGTTGGAAAAGACCACTATACCGACTAGATTTCGCAACTATTCAAGGAAGATATGTCGGTCAAAGTGAACAACAATTAAAAGAAGCTTTCGAAACAGCAGAACACGTATCACCTTGTATTCTTTGGATTGATGAAATTGAAAAAGGTCTATCTGGTGGTGGAAGTGATTCCAGTGGTGTTACGACCCGCTTGATTGGTCAATTCCTCTTCTGGCTTCAAGAATGTCCAAAAGATGTCTTCGTCGTAGCGACAGCTAACAATGTCAAAGAATTACCAGCTGAATTGTTGAGAAAAGGAAGATTTGATGAAATGTTCTTTGTCGATCTACCAAATAAAGAGGAACGAAAAGAAATAATTACTCTATATCTTGCCAGATACTTAGGTGTCGAAGCCAAAGAAGAATTTATTGATAAAATAGTTCAAATAACAGAAAACTTCAGTGGTTCTGATATTGAGTCAATCATTCGTGATATCGCTTATCGTAACATCGCTGGTGTTTTGGAACTATCTGAAGAAGTTGTATATGATGCCTTTAAAAAGAGTATTTCAATGTATTCAACTAACAAAGAAAAAATTGAAAGTATTAGAGAATGGGCAAAAGATAGAACTATTCATGCATCAAAAGTTGATCAAGCGAGTGGAAGCGCTAACAATACTTTGACTTCTACTGATGAAAAGACAAAGGAAAGTAACGAAGATAATAAAGATAACAAAGATGACAAAAATAAAAACGACATTGAAAGCCTCGATGTAATATAAAAGATTCAAGTAATTACCTTGAATCTTTTTTATGCAACAATTTATCTATGCCCATCGTTAAATATTTAAACGAAATGATTGATAAAATAGCTAAAGTGACGTACAAAATCATAAAATATGGTGTTAATAATGCAATGTCAAAAACATTTCTAAAGAATATTACTGAAATTATGAATAGAGTTAACATACTACCAAATAAAATTTTTCTTCCCAAATTGAATGGTAATGACAACTTATATAACAAGACAAAACCAACTGTACCAGCCATGAACACACACATAGTTGAAACTAATGAACTGTCAACACCCAATATTGAAGATACGATGACAATAGCTATGACGTTAAAAATCATGGTCAAACCACCTGGTAAACTATTACTGATGATATTTTTAAAAAAGCCTTTCTTGACGATGTCATCATTGGGTTGTAACCCTAAGTAAAAAGATGGAATACCAATTGTTAAAAGACTTATGAGCGTTAATTGAATTGACGAAAATGGATATACATATGGAAGAAATAGAAAAAGTACAACTAGCGCTACTGCATAAATCGTCTTTGTCAAGAACAGAGATGATGACTTTTCAATATTATTAATCGTCTTTCTTCCTTCCAAAACAACTTTTGGTAAAGAATCAAAATTGGAATCCAAAAGTACTAATTGACTGACATTCTTAGCAGCATCACTACCACTAGCTATGGCAATACTACAATCAGCTTCACGAAGAGCTAAAACATCATTGACTCCATCACCCGTCATCGCTACAGTATGTCCCATCTTCTGTAACTCTTGAATAATAATTTTCTTCTGTTCTGGTCTAACGCGTCCAAAAACATTATATTCATCAACTAATTTAGCTATCTCTTCATCTTTGACATCTGTCATATCAATAGCTTTAATATCATCTATTTCCAAACGATTAGCAATATTTGTAATCGTTACTATACTATCTCCTGATACGATTTTAACTTTTACTCCTTGGTTCTCAAAATAGTTCAAAGTCTTTTTAGCACTCTTTCTAACTTTATCTTGTAAGAGAATAAAACCTAAAATTTGTACCTTTTCAGGAACTTCATCATCTATTATTTTTTTATCAGTATGAACAACTAATAAAACGCGATAATTATTAGCGTATTTATCTATTATCTTCTTGACACTATTATATTGCGTTTTCAATAAATACTCAGAAGCTCCTATCAAATAAGTACCTTCATTTTCAAAAGTTGCACCTGAAAACTTTCTCTTCGATGAAAAATGAATTTTTTCGACACCCTTCCATTCACTTTTACTATCAAATTTATGTCGCAAAGCCACACTCGTCGCATTATCATCCTTTAAGTAATCCATGACATTACTAGTAGCGTTTTCAATTTCATTAACAGAATGTTTACGATATGGTATGACATCATAAACTTCCATCTTTCCCTCAGTCAAAGTCCCTGTTTTATCAAGACAAATGACATCTACTCTAGCTAATGTTTCAAGGCAATACAACTCTTGAACTAATACATTATATTTATGAAGCTTTATGACACTAACTGCCATGACTGTACTAGTTAAAAGAATTAAACCATTAGGTATCATTCCATCTATTGATGCCACTGTCGCAATAACTGTATCTTTTAAATTTATATTTAGTATATTCAAATGTTTATAAAAAGTGATAAGTCCAAAAGGAATGATGATAAAAGTAATTATTTTAATGATTAAATTAAATGATCTGAGTATCTCTGAATTGATTTTCTTTATGAACTTGACATCTGTAGATATTTTAGAAGTATAACTCTCATCTCCTACTTTGATAGCTTGACTCTTACATCTACCACTAATGATAAAACTACCAGAAAGAATCGTATCACCAACCTGTTTAAAAACAGCTTTTTCTTCGCCAGTTACAAAAGATTGATTAACTTCAACTTCTCCTTCTAAAACTGCACTGTCAACGACGACCTGACAACCCGAATTTAAAATTATGATATCATCTAAGACGACATCATTCATATCGATTTCAACTTCTTTTCCATTACGAACAACTAAAGCTTTACTAGATACCAATAATGACAATTTATCAACAACGATTTTAGCACGTATCTCATTAACTATTCCAATTATTAAATTGATGATGGCAACCACTACAAAAATAGTATTTTCATATGATTTAACCCATATTAACAACAGAGCTAAAACAAAATTGATCAAATTGAACAAAGTAAATAAATTAGTCTTAATAATCTGAGGAATAGTTTTAGTCGTTGATGTACTACTCTTATTTACCAATCCCCTTTTAATACGACTATTTACTTGTTGAGTACTAAGACCTTTATCCACATCTATCTCTGTAACATTTTCATTAATCTTTTTCTTCTTCATGATATCACACTCTACTCTACTATATATAATAACACAAAAAAGATATCAATTAAAAATTTTGATATCTTTATATTAAATTACTTATTTTATGGAAAAGATTTTCTTTCATATTACAATTATCTCTTTCATACTTATTGACCATCTTAGCATAAACATAATACTTTCTACCTTCATAAAGAGTAGGAAGTAATAATGATGTCAATAATATAAATCCGAGTTTCTTCATCAACATCATCTCCAAAACAATATTAATCTTCTTTTCGTGCTTTAATTATGACAACGACAAGTCCAACAATAATAGCAACTAATACTAAACCGACGATTAAATCTCTCATTTTAGTATCTTCTTCTTCACCCCAACCCGTTTCTTCAATGACAGTTGGAACGATTTGGGCTCTATCTGATGGATTTTTTTCATACTCTTCTTTTATGTAATTAAGAATTGTATCTGTGTCTTTAGCATCAAATCCAGAGTAATCATGTTCACCGATAATCATGTATGGAACTCCAAGATTATCAGTATTTCTACCCATGTATTCAGCAACGGAATTCATTAATTCTTTATTAGATTCATCATACCAAACTTCATAGTCTTGAATGTCGAAATAATCACCATACTCTTCTTCAATTGATTCAAACCATTCTTCTGCTTCAGCACAATGAGGACATCCTTCTCCTCTAAAAAAATAAATTGTGACTGGATCTTTCGTTACAGTTTCTTCAGTTTCTTCAACATTTTCTTCATCTGTTACCTCTTCCTCATCTTCAGCAAATGCAAGAGTTGGAACAGCAATAGTAAATGCTAATAATAAAATAAATAATTTACTCCATAACTTCTTCATATCTTTACCCTCCTATCAAAGTATACCACAGAAATCACATCAACAACAATAAATACTTAATAAATGCCAATATTATAGCACAACTATAATGAATTATAAATGTCTTTTGTGAAAATAGTGTGAAAAAAGAAAACAACCATAAGGTTGTTATTTTTGTGGTATGAAAAGTTCTTGACCAATTGTCAAAAGTGTACTTGTCAAGTTGTTCAATGCTCTAATCTCATCAACAGTAACATTAAAACTGTTGGCAATATTGTATAAAGTGTCTCCTCTTTTAACAGTGTAGACAAATGTCGATGAAGTCGTTGAATCAAGTGGTATTTGAAGACGTTGGCCAACACTTAAAAGATTAGAAGTCAAATTATTCAATCTCTTTATTTCATCAACTGTGACACCATAACGATTAGCTATCGCATACAAAGTATCACCTGGTTTAACAGTATAAACTTCGTAATTAGTTTCAGTTATGGTTTTATCAGTTGGAATTTGAAGAGTTTGACCAATACTTAAAATATCAGAAGTTAAATTATTTAAACTCTTTATCTCATCGACTGTAACACCGTAACTATTAGCTATCGCATATAAAGTATCACCAGGTTTGACAACATATGTCGTATACGTTGGAAGTGATGATGAAGGAGAAGGTATTAGTAAAACCTGTCCAGGCGTTAAAACTGTACTTGATAAATTATTTAAATTAATGATGTCAACAACATCTACACCATATCTTTGGGCAATGGTATATAAGTTATCCCCTGCTACAACAATGTACTCAATGTTACCATTATTACCAGGATTGTTAGGATTAGTAGTATCACCGGTATTGTTGTTATTGTTATCAGAATTATCAGTTGGAATTCTGAGTACTTGTCCTATGCGAAGATTATTAGAAGTTAAATTGTTATATGACTTTAATTCGTCAACTGTTATGCCATATCGATTAGCAATACCATATAAAGTATCACCTGCTTTAACTGTATATGTATTACCTTCACCTACAGTACCATCAGGTGCCACATATTGTACACCAATGTAATTTGTAACAGCACGAACAACAGCTTCAGCATAATCAGTTAAGTTATTCTGTAATTTAACAATATCATTAGGATTATCAATAAAACCATATTCAATTAATAAAGCCGTTGTATTAGGTGTCTCACGCATGATATAGTAATAATCTTGTGAAGGATTTTCTGGTAAAACTCTTTGGTAAACCTTACGCATGATTTGACCTTCTTCCCCTATTGCTTCAAGAATAGATTTAGGCAATTCTTCGGATGTGCGTAAAGGATATACAATTTCGGCCCCCTCGCCGCCTCGCACTACTTGGTATTATCAATTAATTCTTCCATAAGACAAAACGACTTAGTTACCGATGAGACAAAAAATGAAAACTTTAAAAACTTAACATTTAAGGTTAGAAATAAGTCTTATAGCAATAATTAAGAAAAATGACTATTATGATAATAACTATATATCTATTCTTCAAGAGAAACACAAATGAAAAAACAAATACAACTATATTTTTTATCATAATAGATGGACAATAATATAAAAAAAATAACTAGAGTTTAAAATAAGATTCTAGTTATTTTCTATTAAAAAGAAAAATGTGGATCCATTACTTAAGATAGTACCCATGCAAAAATGTATTACCATTTTTTCTCGAATAATCATAGTACCATACAATTATCTTTATATCAAATCATTTAAATAATTATTATTTAATCTTATCTAAAATGTCTCTACAAATGAATGCTTTAACGTGATTTAATGATTTTTCATTTTCAGTTTTAGAAAACTTAACTGTTAATTCTTCGACAATATCTATTAATTTGCTCAATTGTTTTTTTTTCACAGGGACCTGTTTAGAATTATTAATAATGCACTCTTTTAGTTTTATTAAAACATTTACATTTGGTTTTGCTTTAGTAGATGTATAATTTTCATTAATAAGTTTAATAATTAAATCTATTTCTTCAATAATTTGCTTTCTATTCATAATTTTATCACTTCCTTAATCATTTGATTTATTAAACTCATCTATTGCATCTAAGATTCTGTGTACACTAGTATGCGGATTCGCCTTTATTAATTCATCACCATCACTAATAGCTCTTTGTTCTAAAGATTTAGCAATTGTTCTAGCTTCACTAGTATAGTTTTTTATAATACTATACATATTCATAGTCTCTGAATATGCTCCGTTTACCTTCCCTATTTCTTTTTTAACATCTTGGCTATTATTAAATTTTAATTTATTTTTTCTATAGTGTAATAAATACCATATTTCAAATGTTGGAGCTGATGTAATTATTTCAATATTGTTTTCTAAACATTTTCCTTGTATTTCTTTTATCTCATTTATTCTTCTATCATCTAAGTCTGTATCTAACACCATAAATATTCTTACATCGTCTTCTGATTTAATATCTTCATTTTGAATATATTTTAATAAATCATCTAACATGCCTTTTGGATCTGTACTATTTCC
>CANREL010000010.1 GCA_947629655.1 uncultured Bacilli bacterium | reverse complement strand
TTCTGATAATGACTCTTTTTATTAACTAAAAATAGTGTTAGTGATTTTTACTCACCAACACTATTTATTATAGAACCGAAATAATTGCTACTTTTTATTTTTTTGATAAAATATATTTAATGATTGATTTAAATTCTAGGAGGTACAATGAAAACGATAATATATCTATTTAGACATTCTGTTCCATATAATGAACATCGTGGGATAGAATTATTAGTTGATGATTTATTAATAGAGAATAAAAAAGCTCCGTTGAGTGTTAGAGGTGAAGAAAGAGCATTATCTCTAAGTCAATTAGAGGAATTAGAGAATATCGATTTGGTCTACTCTTCTGATTATGCTAGAACTATGGGAACAGCTAAGTACGTAGCTCTTAAAAACCATTTGAAAGTTAATGTTGATTATCGTTTGGGTGAAAGAGTTCATGGTGTTTCTTCTTATGATCAATTGCCAGATGGTTTTGAAAAGAAACAATTAGAAGATGAAAACTTTAAAATGAATGATGGTGAAAGTAGAAGTGAAGTAGTTAAAAGATTTAAATTAGCTATAGATGAAATATTACAAGAACATATTGGTAAAAAGATAGTTATTATATCACATGCGACAGCTATTACTTTTCTATTGATGAGTTTTGGTAAATACAGTGATGGTCAATTATATTTTAATGATGAATTAATAATGGATAAAGACTTTGTTTGGAGTGCTCCAGATGGGTTTAAATTGATCTTTAATGATCATGCATTAGAAAAGATAGAACATATAAAAGTAGATATTTAGAGGTAAATATGATAAATTTTTATAGATTAAAAAGATATGATGGTGAAAGAATTAAAGATATTGCTGATTTAAATAACAAAGTTAATTACTATGTTTCTTGGTGTGAAAAGAATGGTAAAGGTGATGCTTCGCAAATTAGAAATATTATTGAAAAAGTTGCAGTGTGGTATGAAATGCGTTATCCAAATGCTAGCATCGGTCCTAATAATGCTTTTGGTGAAAATTATGGTCAAGACTATTGGATACAATTAATGGATTATGACCATTTTTATGCCTTGTTGACTAGCGAAGAAAAACAATTGTTAAAAAAGCCTATTTTTCCTAGTATTGTAAATCTATCAGATGAATCCTCCCAACATTTTCATCTAGCGAAAGATGGTATGATAACAGATGCTGATGATATATATGTCATATCTCATAATGTAACTGATTGTAAAAGTTTATTTGAAGGGCATCACATAAGAGAAGTTGAAAGGATTGTCAATGAGAACAACTTGGCGAGATTTGAGTTGGAAAACGTTAGAAAAGTTGTTTCTTCTATGGATGATAAACTCAGTGTTTTTAATGGCTTACTAGATGCGATAATTTGCCACATAATTCATAGAGGAGGCGATTACTATGGTCCTAAAAGAGGGATGTTGTTCGCTAAAGAATTTGATCGATCATTAGATTTAGGAATGCAGTATGGAGCTAATCACTATGATTTAATATGTCATTATTTAGAAAATGGTGGTAGTAGAGATTTAAAGTGTTATCCTAATTATTTTGAAAATAAAAAATCTAATTCTAGTGTTAGTACTATGATTCTTTCTCAACTTTTATCAGAAGATGAAAAGACAAGAGAAATAGATAAAAATAAAGTGTATAAGAAGTAATGTAATATTACTTTTTTCTTTTGTAATAGTGTATAATGTTATTAGGAGGGTAATTTATGAATAACTCGAATAAATTTAAAGAACTTAGAGAAAAGTATGATACTTTTATTTATGATAGATATGAGATAACTACTGATGAAGAAAATATGAAGATTAAATTCTATTTTAATATTCCTTCTTTGACATGGTTTTATCCAGAGATTAAAATTGCTAAAAAGTATATTCTCAATAAAAATATCAATGATGATTATTTGAATGATTTAGTTTTTCATATCGGATTGATAGAATTGATCAGTTATTTTAAATGTACTTGTAGTCCTAATGTCATTATCAAATGTGGATACTTAGATCAAGAACAAATAAAATGGTTTAAAAAATTGTACTACAATGGATTAGGAGAATTTTTGTACACTAATAACATTGAAGTTTCAGAAGAAGAATTGATGAATATAACTTGTGAAGGTGAAAAACGTTTATTACCTAGTATTGATTATGTAGGAATGGGTAATTTGATATCAGTTGGGGGAGGAAAAGATTCTTGTGTCAGCCTTGAGATATTGAAAGATGAAAAAGATAATTCATGTTTCATAATAAATCCCAAACTTCCATCTTTGAAATGTTCTGAAGTAGCTGGTTATAGTGATGAAAAAGTCGTTTGTGTAGAAAGAATTCTTGATCGTAAAATAGTTGAATTAAATAATATGGGTTATTTAAATGGACACACTCCTTTCAGTTCAGTAGTTGCGTTTATTTCATATTTGGTATGCTATTTACAAAATAAAAAGAATATTATTTTATCAAATGAATCGAGTGCTAATGAAGCAACAGTCATAGGTACTAATATTAATCATCAATATTCTAAGAGTTTTGAATTTGAAAGAGATTTTAATAATTACGTATCTAAGTATTTTAAATTGGATATCAATTATTTCAGTTTATTACGTGGAATAAGTGAGTTTCAAATAGGTAGATTGTTTTCTAATTATAAGAAATATCACAAAATATTTAAAAGTTGTAATTTAGGTAGTAAAGAAAAAGAATGGAATTGGTGTTGTAATTGTTCTAAGTGTTTGTTTGTATACATGATATTAAGCCCTTTTTTGTACAAAGATGAGCTAGTTGATATCTTTGGGCAAGATTTATATGAACGTGAAGATCTATTAGATACTTTTATTGAGATTTTGGGATATGGTGATACGAAACCTTTTGAATGTGTTGGAACTTATGAAGAAGCTCGATATGCGGTCAGTTTATTGATTAGTAAACTAAATAAAGATGAGTTACCATATTTACTCAAATATTATGATGAACATTATGACTTGGAATTAGATGGTGAAGATATACTTAAGTATAATGAAGAGAATAATGTCAGTCATTACTATGAAGATTTAGTTAAGAAAGAATTGATGAAATATGTATAAAAAAATTGTTGATAAGTTAAAGAATAAAAAAATAGCTATTTTAGGATTTGGTAAAGAAGGACAATCCACTTATAAATTTATTAGAAAATATTTAAAGAAACAGTTTATTACTATATTGGATTTAAATGATGTAAGTGATAATAGTCTATTAGATAACGATAAGAATTTAAAGTTGATTTGTGGAAAAGAATATTTATCTAATTTAGATGAATATGATTTGATAATTAAAGCACCTGGTATCAGTCTAAAAGATTTAAAAGATGTCTCTATTAGAGAAAAGATAACTTCTCAATTAGAATTATTACTAGAAGTTGATCGTCAAAATATCATAGGTATTACTGGTACTAAGGGGAAGAGTACAACTACTAGTCTTTTATATCAAGTGTTTAAAGAACAAGGAAAAGATGTATATCTTTTAGGTAATATTGGTGTTCCTGTTCTCGATAAGATAGAAGATTATAAAAAAGATACGACTTTAATAATTGAAATGTCTTCTCACCAACTTGAATTCATTAAAGTGTCACCACATATTGGAATTATATTAAATCTATTTCAAGATCATTTGGATCATGATGGAGACTTAGAACATTATCACAACAATAAGATGAATATGTTTAAGTATCAAGATGAGTCAGATATTGCGATATATGGTGATGATAATAAATATCTTCATGATAGAATGGTTTCAAGTAATTTCAAGAGTAAATTATATGATGTCAGATTTGATGATACCAGGTCAAAGGGAAATTCGGTTAGAGTCCGTGATGGTAAGGTTTATTACAATGACGAACTTTTATATGAAGATGCTGAAAGAGAATTAGTTGGAGATCACAATTTAAATAACATTATGTTTGTATTGATGGTTTGCAAGTTAAAAAATTTAGATTTAGAAAAAGCTAGTGAAACGATAAAGAACTTTAAAGGATTAAAATATCGCATGGAGAAAATAGGTACATATGATGGTGTAACTTATTACAATGATACAATTGCGACAATCCCTGAAGCTACTATCAACGCTATTAAAGCTTTAAAAGAAGTTGATACATTGATTTTTGGTGGAATGGATCGTGGTATTGAATATCAAAGTTTAATTGATTATTTAAAGAAATGTGATGTGCGAAACTTAGTTTGTATGCCAACAACTGGACATAATATTGGAAAATTATTGAAAGGTAAAACTGATAAAAATATTTTCTTTGTCGAAACTCTTCAAGAAGCATATGACGTAAGTAAGAAAAATACTGAAAGAGGAAAAATATGTTTACTTTCACCAGCGGCTTCTAGTTATGAATATTTTAAAAATTTTGAAGAAAAGGGTAAATGTTTTGAAGAAATAGTAAAAGGAGAAAAATAATATGGAAAAATTTCAAAAAGAAGAAGATTTGGATGATCAATTAGAAGAACTTAAAGATTATGGGTTTAATGTTGATCAATTGATGGATATGTTAAATGATGATGAAGATGATGATGACGAAGAATAGGATCATGGAATCTTTTCATAATAATAATATATTGGTAATTATTGATTTTAAATAAAAAAATGTTATACTTATAATAGGTTGGGGTGATGATATGGATTACTATTCTGGAACTCCAGCACCTGATGACTATAACTTTAATAATGGAAATGGTTATGGTGACTCTGGTGATGGTTCTAATAATTTTTTTAAGAATAATACAGTTTTAATTCTAATTTGTTTAGCTATAGCTATTGTAATATTAATTGTCATATTTTTATTTACTGGCAAGGGTTCTCCAAGGAATTATAACACTTTAGATAGAGATAGTACTCTGTCTGAATTAGAAGTGTTTGGTGGTGAACTTGATCCTTCTTTCTCACCTGAGATCATTAAGTATGACATTATTGCTACTAGTCCTGATATTTCATTTGATTGTAAAGCATCTAGTGATAAAGCTAAGGTAGAAGGATGTTCTAATAGTGTCTCTGTTGAAGATGAAGAAGTATCATATAATATTAAAGTTACAGCTGAAGATGGAAATATAACTAGGTATTATTTCAAAATTGTTAAATCAGAAGATTTTGTAGAATAATAATTATTATTTGGTTATTATTCTTTTTTTGTGTTATAATAGTTACATGCTGAAATAGCTCAGTTGGTAGAGCAACTCCCTCGTAAAGAGTAGGTCGCAGGTTCAAGTCCTGTTTTCAGCACCAGATTGATAAAAACTCGATTTTTCGAGTATGATAAAGACGACTTTTAAAGGTCGTTTTTTTATTGGATTAGAAGTATTATTTTTTATAAAAATAAATTTAAAAGTATAAATATGATATAATTTGGATAGAGAGTAGGTTTTATAATATGAGTGAAGATCAAAAGAAAACAATTTTTCAATTAGTTCATACTTTTGCTGAAAAAGCAAATATTACTAACCAAGATGATATTGATCATACTTTTAATAGATTGTGTTCAATGAACATTGATGATTCAATCGATAATATTTTAGTTTCATTAAATGATTTATTAAATAGGAAATTGATAACACAAGAAGATGTTTTTAATAATGTTGATTCTATCATAAGTCTAAATCCTGATAAATATTCATCAGTTAATGATTTAATTGATAGATTGAATTGGATTAGAAGTATGAATATGGAACATACTAGTATGCCTTTAACGGAAAATCATCAATTAGTTGTGGAAGCTTTTGATAGATTTAATGAGTTGTTAAATGGTGATTTTGATTGTTATTATACGGGTGGTTTAATGGGATATTTAGCAACTAATCATGAATTGGAAAGATATCATAGTGATTTAGATCTATTTTTAAATGAACAACAGTTAATCGCTTTAAAAGATTTAGTGGATGCCAGTCAAGATTTTGATTTTGTTAGTGATATGAGTCATAAAGATGTCAATGATCATGAATATAAAGTTGTATATAAAGGTACATCTATGAGTGTTGGAATATTTTTGTTTGAAAGATTACCTGATAATAGTATAACTACTAAGAAATATTATTTTGAAAATCGTGATCCAAATGGTCAATTACTCGTTGATGAACAACATTTTTCTAAAGATTATACAGATATGGCTTTCTCGAATCAGATAAGAGAACATAATGGCATACCATATAGAATGATGAGTTTAGAAAGTATTTATAATTCTAAGAAAAATTCTAGACCTAAGGATAGATATGATGCTGAAATAATAAAGAATAGTGTTGATATGATGGTTGATTATAGACTTGATGTAGAAAAAAGAAATAATTTTGCCATAAGTCGTAAACCTGTAACGCAATCAGTAGTACAAACTGTTGAAAAGTTGATGCAGGAACAACCAAGTGTAGAATATAAGGGAGCTGCTATGAAGTAGATAGGATACAATTTTGAAAAATGGTGATGTTTTATGAGTAAATATTTGAAGGTTATGTTTGGCAATTCCTCTAGTGCTGATAACAGTTTGAAATATAGAATAGATGAAGTTAATGTAGCTGACAATTGGAATCCTTGTGCAGATGACCCAAAGAGTATGGGTGGATTTAATTTTAGTACTGAAGATAAAATTTTGCGATGGTTAGTTAGGGGTGATACCATTTATGAGGTTGAAATACCTAATGATGCTGAAGTTATTGATTGTCCTAGTGAATCGGCACCACATGGCGTTTTTAGAAGTAATAAAATAATTCTTCACAATCCTAAATCTGTGACTGATGATATGGTATTAGATCTATATAAAAAATCTAATTTGCCGGAACTATCTTATTACAAAGCTTTAGCTGGTTGTGCGGTAAGAGGATATGAAAAGACGTGTTTAGAAATAATTAGAGATCATGTCAATAATGAAAATATCGATCTAGTTTTATCAGAAATTGCTGACTTTGTTTCTTCTCATGATGATAATTCTTCAGAGACGATGGTATATGATAAAGTCATGAAGTATTTGAATGAAATAAAGTCAAATTTATTGATAAGTAGATTTATTGATAAAGATCCATATATAAAAGATATAACTTCGGATAGAATTATCAATTTAACGGGTGAATCTGGTAGTGGTAAATCGTATTATAGTAATAAATATCGCAATGATGATAGATATATTGTCATTGATACAGATGTTGTTTTTAGTAATAAATCTTCGCTTGATGAAGAAAGTTTAAAAGTAAGAGAGATATTTAAAGATAAAACGAGTAGTGATTTAATCAATGATTTTGATAATTGTTATGAGAAAATATTAGATTATTTTGAAGATAGAGATAAAATTATTGTTATCGATTCTGCTCAATATAGGAATATGAAGGATTATTCATTACTCAAAGGGAAAGTCATTGTCATGCGTACTAGTGTTGAAAAGTGTTATGAGCGATGCTTGGATAGATGGAAAGTAATGATGGGTAATTACCAGGTTGAAGACTATCAAAAATATGCGAATAAAAAACTGGGAATGTTTAATTGGTATTACAGTTTAAATGAGTTTTTAAAACGTGTTGATAAATTATAATTGGTATTAGGAGTAATTTATGAAGAAGAGACAGAGTTTAATTAAAAGAATTTATGGAATGCTTAATAGAAGACAAAAATTTAATTTTATAGTCATTATTTTTATTATGATATTATCAGCTTTTTTAAGTCAATTATTACCTTTATCAATTGGTAAATTAACAGATGATGTCCTAAATCAAGAAAATTTGTCTTTCTTTAGTATCATTCCTTTTTTAGTATTTATTCTCATCGTCACTGTAGTTAATGAGATAATAAAGGTAGTGCGAAGGGTTATTGTTGAAGATACTTGTACTAGATGTGAAAAGGATGCTAGATCAAATGCGGTTAGTGCTCTTTTACATGCGCCACTATCTTATTTTAAAGATAATATGGTTGGTAATATTCATGGAAGATTGAATAGAAGTTTAGATGGTACTATCAGATTGTTGAAACTCTTATTCATGGATTTTGCTCCAGCTATATTTAGTGGATTAGCTGCTATAATTGTCATTTTCAGTAAGTTACCCCTATATTTGTCAGTCATGATGTTGTTCGTCATTCCCATTGGTGTTTTGATTGTTTTTAGACAGATATCAACGCAAAAGGGCATTAGAGTAGATTTGATGAAAGAAAAAGTTTCAATGGATGGAACGATGGTCGAATTGATAAATGGAATTGAAGTCATTAGAGTTACAAATAATGCGGAGATAGAAGTTGATAGGTTTACTGATAAATCAGAATATTTGCGAAATAAAGAAATGAAACATCACAAAGCAATGGCGTTTTATGATTGTTTAAAATTTATCAATGAAGCTCTTTTCACAGTCTTAGTTATTGGAATGTCTTCCTATTTAGCTGGTGAAGGAATAATTAGTGTCGGTACTGTTTTGACAGCTTATTTATGTTTTACACAACTTACGACACCTCTTCGTGAATTACATAGAATTTTTGATGAGTTATCAGAATCAACTATTTTAGCTAGAGAATATTTTAATATCATTGACCTGGAAAAAGATTTCTCTTATAAATATGTTAAAAGTTTAGAGAAAAGTTCATACAAAAATATAATTCATATTGAAGACTTGGATTTCTCTTATAAAAATAGTAATAAAAAGATAATTGATCAGTTAAATTTAGATATTGGTGAAGGACAATTTATTGGAATAGCGGGACCTAGTGGTTGTGGTAAATCTTCATTTATAAAAGTTATCGCTAAACTTGAAGAGAATACATCTGGAAAAATATTTATAGACAATTGTGATTTGCAATCTTTATCACGACGTGAAATTGCTAAGATGATTGCTCTCGTTCCACAAAACCCTTTCTTGATAGCGGGAACAATTAGAGAAAATATTTGTTATGGAATGCATACTAAAGTTAGTGATGAAGAAGTGATAGAAGCAGCTAAAAAGGCATATATAAAAGATTTTATTGAGAATTTACCTGATAAGTATGACACTATCATTTCCGAGGGTGGAAGTAATTTATCCGGTGGTCAAAAACAGCGTTTGGCGATTGCTAGAATCTTTTTGCGCAAACCTAAAATATTAATTTTAGATGAAGCGACAAGTGCCTTAGATAACACATCAGAAAAATATATTCAAAAAGAGATAGAAAAACTTCAAAAAGAAAACAATGTGACAATTATTTCAATTGCCCATCGTTTAACAACACTAGAAAACTGTGATAAAATCTTAGTTTTTGATAAGGGTAAGATTGTGCAAACTGGTAAATATGAAGAACTCAAAAATACTGAAGGAATATTTCAAGACATGTATAAAGGTAAGATAAAGTAATTAAATATAAGGCTCAATCATTGAGCTTTTTTCTTTTTTATTAGTTCTATTTCGACATCATCATTTAGATAATATTTATATTCATAGTAGTATTCATAATCATAGACATAGATGGTATTTAAATCATTTTTATACCAAATTTCATAATTAAAATTACCTCTATGGATTTTAGATATTTTTTCATAAATCATTTGTGCTGTTTTGGAATATATTTCTTTTTCAGAAATTTCTTTTATATCTTTCAACTTGGGATGATCAGTTATTGTTTTTAATATTCTCCATCCCTCATAGTCATCATCTATTCTATAGGGCATAAATCCAAAGTCTAAATATATTTTAGCAGCTAACCAAGTATGAGTCTGCGTATGAAGAATTAGTTTTTCATGACCTAATTCATGGGCTAATTGAACAAATCTTGATATTAGGGGTTTAGATAGATGTTTTCCTTGATATTCTCTTTTTATGGCAACCCAATCAACTGCGGCATCATATCCGTATTCTTTTTCTTTTAATGGTGATATTGTAGCTGTTCCTATTTTTTCCTTTTTATCATTTACAATGAAAAGACATCTTTGGGGTAATTCATCTAAAAATTCATTGAAGAAGGCATTAAATATTTCTCTTCCTTTTTCATAGTTAGCAAATTCACCACTTTTTATGTGAATATCAATCCAATCGTCCATATCTCCTTTTTGATAGAATTCAAAAGAATACTGATCTGGTAATTCATAGTTGATAACTTTACTAGTATCATCATAAGTCATTAATAATTCATAATATTTTAATCTCTTTTCAATCGTTTCCATATTTACTCCTATTCATATAGTTATTTTATAATTTAAGTGCTTTTAAAACAATAATATTTTATAATATAATTAATTAAAGATGGTGGTACTATGGAAAAGTTAGAAAGAGCAAGAAAGTTTTGTCAAGAAGTTAGGATTTTAGCTAAAAAGTATGATTTACCTTTTTTTGTTGTGACTGATGGAGCAAGTGCAACTGAGAACGATGTGTGTGAAGCTGTTAAAGTAGCTAGGGATAATCATATCAATTGGGAGCGAGAAAAAGGTTTTGATCCAGATGAAGATTGGAGTAATGGATTATGATAGAAGAATTTTTTGAGATAATGAATAAAATAGATTATGGTTTTTTAGATGAAAATGGTTTAGATATTGCAAGTGATAATGTATCTTTTGATGAGCATTACTACCTATTGAGTCCAGATGAACTTTTGAAGAAGAAAAAAGGTGTCTGTTGGGATCAAGTTGAACTAGAGAGAAAGTTGTTCAATGATAATAAAATTGATAGTGATACTTATTTCATCTATCTTGACGATGGTCAAAGTTTACCATCACATGCTTTTTTGACTTATCACATCCAAGATAAGTTTTATTGGTTTGAACACTCTTGGGAAAAGTATGGTGGTATCCATGAATACTCTAATATTAGAGAGTTATTATTAGATGTCAAAAATAAATTTGTTATAGAAAATGCTAAGAGCGATAATGATTACGTCTTCGTCTTTAAGTATGATAAACCTGATTATGGTATTAGTTGTTCTAAGTTTTATGAACATGTTCAAAAAGGAGAATTGTTAAATTTGAATGAACCTCTATATTTTTATCATGTCGTATCTAAAAGTGCTGATATGAGTATAGGTCTTTTGAGTTTGCAATACATGTATGATCATGAGATGTTTGATTTATTTGATAATTATGTTTCAAAATATAAAAAGAGAATCGTTAAAGATTGGCACATTGCTAAATATGAAAATAAAAGTGAAGATGAATTGACTCGTGAAGAAATATTAGACGCTTTGAATATTTTTAGAGGTGAATATGGATCTAGTTATATATATTTTTTTAGATATCCTTTAAAGAGAGAATTGGGCAAGAGAATATCTGAATTATTGGATGAAAAAGATATATATCGCATTGATATAAATTCTGAATTGGTTCAAAGAAAGATAAAAGATATTTTTTATGGATATGATATGAGTAATAGTGATAATGATAAATTAGACTTAGGATATTATAAAAAGGTGACGGAAGAAGAATACTTTTCTAAATACGATGACGATTTACCAATGAATTTTTCCAGTCTAAATCATATTTCAATTGCTTTTGTTGATGGTTATTGTCCAGTTGAATACTTAGAAAAGGTGAGTGTTGATGAATAAATTAGAAATATTAGAAAAACTTTCCCATTTAGATCTTGATAGAGATAAGTATATCGTCATTGGTGGTGCTGCTCTAGTTCTTAGAAATATTGTAGAAAATACGCAAGATATTGATTTAGCAACATCACATGCTTATTATGATAAAGTCGATTGGCCAACTAAAATGGGTCACTTTGGACTTGAAATAAAGTGTGAAGATTGTTTTGAGATTGGTTATAATCTCTATTTTGAAAATGAATATGAAGTGATTGATGGATATAAAGTTATCAATATCAATCGAATTTTGGAAGAGAAGATAGCATTAAAACGAAAAAAAGATGAGAAAGTTATTCAATTGTTGCGCGATATGATCGATAACAGTAAAAAAGAATATTGTATGATTGAGATAGCTTTTTCAGATGAAGATGAATTAAATGCTGTTGTCGATATGTTATTAGACAAAAGATTAGTAAGTGGATGCCAAGTAGTTAATAGTAATAGTAAATGGCGTTGGAATGGGGAGATTGAAAAGTCTTTAGAATATTTATTATTTGTTAAGACTGAAAAAAGTTTAATTTCTAAAATATATGAAGTTGTTAAAAAGATTCACAGTTATGAGTGCTTTGAATTTGCTGTTTTTGATATGTCCAGTTGTAATCATGATTATTTGCGATGGATTGATAGAGAAACTGTTTAATTGAATTATTGGTGGTGAAATATATGTCTAAAATATCTAATGTTATTACAATGCTTCAACTCTTACAAACAGGTCGAAAGTACAGCATAAATGAATTAGCTACAAAATTAGAAATTAGTGAGAGAATGGTAAGACAATACAAAGAAGACTTGGATAAAGCTGGTATCTATATCGATACGATAATGGGACCATATGGTGGATATGTATTAAATCGAACGATAAGGGTGCCAATTAGAAAATTCAACTCTAAAGATGTTAAATTATTAGATGAGATTATCAAAAAGGAAAATGACGTTAAAAAGAAAAGTGAATTAATTCTATTACAAGATAAAATTAAAGGGATTTATATTGGTAGTAAAGATGAAGAAAGAGAATTGAAAGAAGATATTTTAGATAGATATAATGTTTTGATGCGTGCTATTAAGGAAAAGAGAAAAGTAAAAATCAAATATTATTCTTATAAATATGGTGAGACAGAGAGAGTAATATGTCCAGCTGAGATGTTCTTGTTTCAAGATGGTTGGTATTGTGCTGCTTTCTGTGAACTTCGTCAGGATATGAGGCATTTTGAATTAAAGAGAATAAGTGAATTCGAATTATTGAAAGAAAAATTTATATAGACTAAATATCGCCTACTCTAGTGATATATATATCTTGAGAGGTGATTTTTTATGGATGAAAATTTTAATTTATTAGTTGATCGTGTCATTTCTAGTTTGGATAAGTCTGATTTAGAGAAGATAAATTATTATTTAAAAAATATTAAAGATGCGACGATATGTACAGGAGTTGGTGGCAGTTTTGTCGTCAGTAATTTCATGAGTAAGTTATTGAGTGAAAAAAATGGAATCATTGCAATTAATCTTGAACCTAGAGATTTATTATATTGTAATAAAGAGCCATTTAAGAATGTCATCTGTTCCAGTTATGGTGGTAAAAACTATGGTGTTGATGTTTCTTTTGCTAATGATTTGAATAAATTTCTTTTTTCTGGATGTCAAAGAGACGGAGTAAATAATATCAATTATGATAGTGGTGAAATTGAGAAGAGTTTTATATCTTTAGCTGCTACCTTAATACCGATGGCGATTTTGTTAAACTATTATTTAGATGGAGATAAGACTTTGATTTATGAAATACTTGGTGATAGAAAAATCAATCCGATAAAATGGAAACCATTATTTGAAATAATGAGTGGATATGAGACTAGTTCAGCCGCTACTTATTTGGAGTCAACTCTAACAGAATCAGGAGTAGCTGTTCCTCTTGTCCATGATAAATATGGATTTTGTCATGGAAGGAGTACGACAGGATTTCACAATGACAATTCTTTGATATATTTTAATAGTAATACTGAGTTAGATGAGTTGATGCTTTCAGAACTTAGGCAATATTATGAAGAAGTTTATAGACTTGATTATAAATATCCTGATAAAATAGTAAATGATTTTTATTTGACTTATAAATGTATGTTACTTACGAAAGATATGGCTGAACAAATAGATGTCGATTTATCAAAGGTTAATTATTCACCAGTTGTTAAAAAATTGTATAAATATAAGGGAGAGATGTAATGTGAAAAATATCGTATATGTGACCGGAAATTATGGAAAATATCGTTCGGTTAAAAAATATTTTGAAATGAATGACTTAGATATCGATTTTTATAAATATGATTTAGATGAACCTGATGTAAATGATATTGAATTCATATCACGCATGAAAGCCAAAGAAGCCTATGATCTCTTACAAAGGCCTTGTTTTGTTGCTGACTCAGGTTTCTATATCGATGACTTTCCAAATAATCCCGGTTACCCTGGTGCTTTTGTTAAGAGAAGTGGGGTGTCTTCTAATATTGAAAAATTACTTGATGATATGAAAAATGTCGTGAATCGTGCTTGTCATTTTCTCGATTGTTTGACTTTTTTTGATGGCGATAACTATTACACTTTTTATGGAAAGAGCGAAGGAGAGTTAGCCATGGAGAAAAGAGGTGTACACAATTCTGATGCGAAATCTAATCTATGGTATTTATTCATTCCTAAAAATTGTTCTAAGACTTTAGCGGAAATGACTGAAGAAGAGAGATTCAATCGTCAAGATGGACATACATCAGCTACAGAGGAATTCATAAATTGGTATAAAAATGAATATTTGCATAAAAAGACCTTGATAAAAAAATGATTTGGTAGTTACTATGGTATTAGAGGTATGTATGAAGTATTTGGTGAGGTTTTCAGAAAGAGTTAAGAGAATGTTAATAGATCACACGTTTAAGGATCCTTTTAGAGAATGTGGTGGTTTTTTGTATGGAAATTTGGATATCAGTTCAGATGTGACAATTTGTGATGTCAATGATATATATTATGAAGATAAGTTGGGAACTGATCACGATTTTAAGTTTTATTATGCTTATATCATTCGCGCTTTAGCTAAAGAAAATAGAGATGGTTTTGAAAATTTGATTGGAACTTATCACTCTCATGGACAACATCCCGCTTTTCTTTCATCAGTTGATCACGACGAGTTACAAAAGGCTTTTGGCAGTGACAAGATAACGGTCGTTTACAGTCCAAAGTATAGTCAAATGATTGGGGAATTCTTAGATAAAGATGGAATTAGTCATCGGGTTAAAATTTTAACTAAGCAATAATTGGTTATTAAAATTGGTATGTAATTACAAAAAACATTGTTTATGATTAATGCATTAAACTTTTAAATGACAAATAAAAGTATTAAAACAATGCTTTTTTATTTTGATTTGTGATTGAAAAAGATAATAATAAATGTTATCATATACATAGAATAGAGGGTGATTTAGTGGAACTAATCGTTAATTTTTTTGAATATACGTTAAGTGGTTGGGTTTATATTATTTGGTTCGTTTTAATGATTATTTTCTCTTTAGCTTGTCTAGGGGTTGTCGGTGATAAAGTTTCTAAGAAGAGATTAGCTGAACTTAAAGTGTTGCGTGAAAAAGCAGCTGAAGATGAATATAAGAAAGCTCAAGAAACGATTGAAAAACAAACACAAAATGCGGGTGTTGGAACTGTTTTAGATCCGACTGCACCAGTTGTTAGTGAAGTTAGTGAACCAACAGTTCCAGAAGTTAAAGAACCTGTCGTCGAAGAAGAGAAGAAAAAAGAAGAGAATGTCATAGTATTAGATGAACCTAAGACGGAACAAACAGAAACTCCAGTTGATAACACAGCACCTATAGTTGATAATGTTACACCAAGCACTGATAGTGCAGTACCAGTTGTTGATAACACTTCACCTATCGTTGATAATACCAATGCCGATTCTATTAAAACTGATGTTCCAGCAGTTTTGGTCATCAACGAAGATGGAACTAGTAATACGTAGTTTTACTTTACTATTTTTCCTATATCTTGTATAATTTAATAGTTACGTAAAAATGGAGGTATATTAATGAGTATTTCTATAGATGGAATTTTTACTATTTTAAATAAGACAATTGATATTTTATTAGTATGGCTAATATTTTATTATATATTGAAAGTTATAAAGGACAATGTCAAGTTAACACTTATTTTTAAAGGTGTGTTGTTCTTAGTAATTTTAAAGGTAATTTCTGATATCTTTAACTTTACAACAGTTGGAATGTTACTTGAATATGTTGCAATGTGGGGACCTCTTGCGATAATCGTCATCTTCCAACCAGAAATTAGAGCGGCTCTTGAACAATTGGGTAGAAGTCAATTGCTCGGTCGTCATAAAATTTTGACGGTTGATGAAAGAGAACGTTTAGTTTACGAAATAGTAAATGCGATGGATCAACTTAGAAAGGCACGAATTGGAGCTTTGATAGTCATTGAAAGGGATATCAGCTTGTTGGATTACATTGAAAAAGCTAAAAAAATATATGGTGATCTATCAGCAGATTTGTTAGTATCACTATTCTTCCCTAATAACCCATTACATGATGGTGGTGTAATTATTCAGGGAGATAGAATAAGCTGTGCTGGGGCTGTTTTCCCAACTAGTAATAATTTAAAAGGTAATAAGCGTTTGGGTACTAGACATAGAGCGGCATTAGGAATAAGTGAAGAAACTGATGCCATCGTCTTAGTCGTATCTGAAGAGACAGGACGTCTATCAATCGCATTAAAAGGAGAACTATTCTATAACTTATCAATTGACGATGTAAGAATGACTTTAATAGATGAACTTAGACCAAAACAAGAATTAGACTTTGAAGAGGAAGTAGATGAGGAAGAGATATATGAAGAGAATAAGTAATCATAGTAAAAATATATTTAGTCCGATATTAAAGTTCTTCGATAAATGGGTTATTTCACCTATAACTAAGTTCATATTATACATTTCAGATTATTTTAAAAATAATGATAAGGGAATAGAAAGAATTCTCAATAATAGACAAGCTCTTGTAATATTATCTTTGTTGTTTGCGTTAATAGCATTTTATGCAATTGATAAAGAGGGAGTGTCACTTGTTGATGACAATGCTGAAATGCTTTATGGTATTCCAGTAACACCAGTTTATAATGAGGAAGCTTATGTAATTGAGGGGTTACCGGAAACAGTTGATGTCACTCTAATTGGTAAGAAGTGGAATGTTTATTTAGCTAAACAATATCCTGTTGAAGAGATTACAGTTGATTTGAGTGATTTGACACCTGGTACGCATAAGGTATCTTTGAATTATAAACAGAATGTCTCATCGGTCACTTATAAAGTTGATCCTTCGATGGTAACAGTTGTCGTCTATAAAAAGATGTCTGAGACACGTGAGATTTCGGCTGATGTCATTCATAAAGATAAACTCAATACTAAATTGAATATTGAAAGTGTATCTCTTAATAAAGATACTGTTACGATAAAAGGACCTGAATACAAATTGAGTCAAGTTGCTTCTGTTAAGGCCTTAATCGATGTTGAAAATTTATCTAGTAAAGAAGTTGGAACACAGACTCTTAGTGATGTTCAACTAGTTGCTTATGACAATACTGGTAACATCGTTGATGTAGAAATAGTTCCAGATACTCTAGAAGCTGAAGTAGTTGTTTCTAGTCCACATAAGACTGTTCCTGTCAAGATTGAGACAGAAGGAGAATTGGATGGAAAAGCTATTAAGTCTTTGACTTCTAGTGTTGAAGAAGTAACTCTTTATGGTAGTCAAGAAGCTCTTGATAAGATTGAGTATTTACCAGTATCCATAGATATTTCAGGAATTAATTCTGATAAGAATTACACAGTTAATTTGATCAATCCAGCTGGCGTTAGAGAAATTAGCGTTAAGACGATAACAGTTAGACTTGTCGTTGATGAAGTTGTTTCAGTTGACGTAAGTAATGTAAGAATTAATATTACTAATTTGGCTGATGGTTATACAGCTCAAGCAGCCGATGAAAACTCTAGTTCAGTTACTGTCATTGTTAAAGGTAGTCAGTCAGTTATCGAAACGCTTGAGAATTCATCGATAGTTGCCTCAGTTGATCTTAGTGGTTTGACGGCTGGTGAACACGAAGTTGAGGTTAAAGTAACTGGTGATGATAATCGACTTGTGTATACATCAAGAACTCAAAAAGTAAGAGTAATAATTTCTAAAAAATAAATTATGGACAAATCTTCGGATTTGTCTTTTTATTTTGAATATTAAAAAAAGTTAACCATATAATTTATTAAGATAATAAAGAGGTGAAAAATGAGAAAGGTTTATTTATTTATCTTTATGATGTTAGTGGTATCTTTTTTATTTGGTTGTAGTAAAGATAGTGAAACTAGTATAGTTAAGAAAATAAATGGTAATTTAGACACTATCGATTCTTATTATTTAGATGGTGATTTGACTATTCACAATAGTGATGATGAATACAATTATCGCGTTGAAGTCTATTATAAAGCTGATGATAATTATCGCGTTAATCTAGTCAATAAAGTCAATGATCATGAACAAATAATTTTGAAGAGTAATAATGAAGTATATGTCGTAACTCCTTCGTTGAATAAGAGTTTTAAATTTCAAAGCAATTGGCCAAATGACAGTTCTCAAATCTATTTAATTCAATCTCTATACAAAGATATATTTAATAGCAAAGAAAGAGGTTTTGAAAAAGATGGCGAAGAATATAAATTCAATATCGAAGCTAATTATCCAAATAATAGTAACTTGGTCAAACAGACAATTGTATTTGATAAAGATTTAAATGTTAAAAGTGTTTCTGTCTATAATGACAATAATAATTTACAGATGAGTATGAAATTCAACAATATTGATATCAATAAAGATATAGATGATGATATCTTTAAACTAGATAATATCATTAGTAATTTGAATAAGAGTGATGATGACGAAACAGGAAAAGAAGAAAATGTTGCATCGATTGATGACATAATTTATCCTTTGTACATACCGAGTGGAACTGTTTTAACTGATGAAGAAAAAGTTGCGAAGACGACAGGGGAAAGAGTCATATTGACATTTGACGGGGAAAAACCATTCATTTTAGTTGAGGAGACAGCAAATATTGAAGAAGAGTTTTCAGTCGTTCCAACTTATGGAGAACCTTATTTATTAACAGATTCCGTTGCTGCTCTTTCGAACAATTCAATAAGTTGGGCTAGTGATGGTATTGAATATTATTTGGTTTCTGATGTGATGAGTCAAATTGAACTCGTCGAAATAGCTAATTCAGTTACACATATAGATGAAAGTAAATAAAACTAATTCTTTGCAATTGGTTTTTTTCATATTTGTTAATAAATTAAGTTTTTGTTTATTTTTGATGTTTATGTGCTATAATTTATTTAGGTGGTGTTATAATGGCAACAAAAAAGGTTGAAGAAAAATCTAAGAAAAAGACAAATGTATCAAAAGAAAAGGTAGAAGAAAAAAAGGTTGCTAAAAAGAGTAGTACAAAGAAAAAAACTGCTCCTAAAAAAGAAGAAGTAGCAACAAAAAAGAATGTTAAAGTTAAAGAAGAAGTAGTTGAAGAAAAGAAAATTGTCTATGATGAAGATGATGATGATGACGACTTTGAAGAATATGATGATGAAGATGAAATTGAAGAAGTAGTAAAACCAAAAAAAGTAAAAAAAGAAAAAGAAGAAGTAGTTGAAGAAAAGGAAGAGAAAAAGCCTAAGAAGAAAAAGAAACAAAATGTCACTGGTGATTCTTTCTTTGAACAAAATGCTGATCTATTCAATTTCGTAAAAATAATTATTGTTGTAATACTATTAGTTGGAATTGCTTATTTCATCGTTGCATTGTTAAATGGTGAATTTAAATCTGATAAGAAGATGGATGAAGATGATGAAGAAGTAACAACTATACAGAATGAAAAAATATTAGCTTCATCAATTTTTAATAAAAAAGATAAAGAATATTATGTATTAGCTTATGATAGTGATAGTTCTTGGGCTGATTACTTTGCTTTGATATTTTCAAATTATGCTTCAATTGAAGATGATGATGTATTACCATTGTTTTGGGTAGATTTAGATGATTCATTTAATGAAGATGTCATTGCAGAAGATGATGAAGAATCAAATAGTGATGCTCAAGAATATGAAGATTTGAAGATTAAGAGTCCTACACTTATTCATATTAAAAAAGGTAAAAACGTCGATTATTGGGAAAATGATGAAGTAGCTGATGTATTGTCAGAAATCATCAAAGAACACTCTTCAGAAGATGAAGAAGAATAATGTGGACATATCTACATAAAATATAATATAATAGTGATGTAACTCCGATGAGGAGTTTCATGCCTCAATAGCTCAGTTGGTTAGAGCACCTGACTGTTAATCAGGGGGTCCTAGGTTCAAGTCCTAGTTGAGGCGCCATTTTGATTTAAATCATTACATTTGTAATGATTTTTTTAATAAATAAATTTTTATTACATAAGTTTAAATATGAGATTTAGTATTCTAAAAAAAATAAAAATATGTTAATATAGTTATGATGTATAGTAGAGGTGATTTGAAGTGAATGAAAAAAGTGAAGTAAAGAAGAAAAAAACTGCTACTAAGAAGAAAACGACTAATAGAATTAACTATAATAAGGGAAAAGAAAAACAAATTGAAAAGAAAAGAGTTATTGAAGAAGAAAAAAAGGTTAAAAAAGAAGAATCTTCACCAACAACTTTTAATTTAATAGAAGTAATAATTATTATGATTATTACAGCTGTGTTTGGAATCTTGATAGGAAGTTGTGTTGTCTATTTCAAAGATAATGTCATCGATAATAATGTTCCATATGAATTGGAAGAATTCATGGATGTCTATGATGATATAAGTAGTGAATTCTATAACGATGTCGATAGAGATAAATTACTTGAAGCTGGTATTAAGGGAATGGTGCAATACTTAGGTGATCCTTATTCTTCATATTTAGATTATGATGAAACTTATAGTTTGAATGAGGAACTTGAGGGAGAATTTGTTGGAATGGGTGCTACTGTTTCACTTGATGATAGTGGTAACATATATATCTATGATATCATGGATGATAGTCCTGCTTCTAAAGCTGGGTTTAAGGTTGGCGACGTAATAAAGAGTGTCGATGATAAAAATGTCGTTGGTCTTAGTACAGCTGAAGTTTCATATTTGATAAAAGGTAAAGAGGGTACTAAAGTAAAGATTGGAATTATGCGTGAAGAAAAAGAGATGACTCTAACTTTGACCCGTGGAAAGATTGAATTGACGTCTGTTGATTATTTTGTTACCGAGAATGAAAAAGTCGGTTATATAAAGATTAGTATCTTTGCTAAAAATACTCCTGATCAATTGCGTAAAGCAATGAAAGCGTTATCAAAAGAGGGAGTTGAGTCAATCATTCTTGACGTTCGTGACAACACTGGTGGATATCTAAACGTTGCAGAAGAGATTGCTTCAATGTTTTTGGATAAAGATAAAATCATATATCAATTAGATACTAAGGGTAAGATTGAAAATATTAAATCAGTTGGAAAGAAAGAGTATGATTTACCAGTTGCCGTTTTAATAAATGGTAATAGTGCATCAGCATCAGAAATTTTAGCGGCTGCTTTGAATGAAAATTTGGATGCTCCACTCGTTGGTCAAAAGACTTTTGGTAAGGGTACTGTCCAAAAGAAAAAGGAATTATCTAGTGGTGCAATGATTAAATATACGGTACAAGAATGGTATACTCCAAAGGGAAATAGGGTTAATAAGATTGGTCTTACACCAACGGTTGAAGTGGTCATGGATGAGGCTTATTATGAAAATCCTAGTGTACCTATGGATAATCAGTTGACAAAGGCTATAGAGGTTTTAAGTAAATAATTTTACAAAAGTAATAAAAAATTTTAGAAAAAAAGATGAAAATTTATATTATGTGAAAAAAATGCTTTTTCCAAATATAAATTTTTTTTTGAAAAAAGTCCTTGATTTTAAAGGCTTTTGTATGCTATAATCTCCTTATGTGTGGCTGCTTAGATGTGTGAGGTTGCTGATACACCAGGTAAAGTTGCTGGTAAAAATCAGGTTATTTACACGGAGCAAGTCTATACTAAGATATAGGCGAAGGGAGGACTTTAAATGTCAAACATAGTTCGTATAAAATTGAAAGCATACGACCACAGAGTACTTGATAATGCTGCAACAAAGATAGTTGAGACTGTTAAGAGAACTGGAGGGGAAATAAGTGGACCAGTACCACTTCCAACAGAAGTTCAAAAGTACACTATTTTGAGAGCTGTTCACAAGTATAAAGATAGTCGTGAGCAATTTGAAATGCGTACACATAAGAGATTAATCGACATCAAAAATCCTAGTAAGGAGACAGTTGATGCATTAACTCATTTAGATATACCTAGTGGTGTAGATATTCAAATCAAATTATAATTATAGGAGGAAATAAAAATGAAAGGAATCTTAGGTAAAAAAGTTGGAATGACTCAAGTTTTTACTAAAAGTGGAAAACTAATTCCTGTAACTGTTATTGAAGTAGAACCTAATGTTGTAACTCAAATTAAAACTGTTGAAAAAGACGGTTATAATGCTGTTCAACTTGGTGCTGTTTCTATTAAGGAAAAAAGTTCTAATAAAGCAAAAACAGGTCATACTGCAAAAGCTAATACAACTCCTAAGCGCTTCTTGAGAGAGATTAGGGGAGTAAATGTTGAAGATTATACTTTAGGTCAAGTTATTGATGCTAGTATCTTCAAAGAAGGAGAAGTAGTTGATGTAACTGGAACTAGTAAAGGTAAAGGTTACCAAGGTGTAATCAAACGTTGGAATCAATCTCGTGGACCAATGGGTCATGGTTCTCAATACCATAGAGGTGTTGGTTCTTTAGGTACATTGTTACCAATGCACGTTTTAAAAGGTAAAAAAATGCCAGGTCATATGGGTAATGAAAAGACAACTATTCAAAATCTTGAGGTTGTTACAGTTGATTTAGAAAATAACGTTATCTTAGTTAAAGGTAATGTTCCAGGTCCAAAAAAATCTTTAGTCATGATTAAAACTTCAGTTAAAAAAGGTGAACAAGTAAACGAAACAGAAGAGTTAATTACTTATGAAGTAGTTGAAGAGACACCTGTTGAAACTGCTGAAAATCAAACAGTAGAAGAAGCAGTTACTGAAGAAAATACAGAAGTTACTGAATAATCATCACAGAAAGATAATTTTGTATTCTATTATTTGAACATGTGATGAAAGGAGGAATTAGAGATGGAAAAAATCGCTCTTTTAAACTTAAAAGGTGAAAAGGTTAAGGACATTAAATTAAATGAAAATATATTTGGTATTGAACCAAACAAAAATGTTTTATATGATGCAATCGTTTTATCAAGAGCATCTTTAAGACAAGGAACTCATGATACAAAGAATCGTGCTGAAGTTCGCGGTGGTGGTAGAAAACCATGGCGTCAAAAAGGAACAGGTCATGCTAGACAAGGATCTATTAGAGCTGTTCAATGGAGAGGTGGAGGAATTGCTTTCGGACCTACTCCAAGAGATTACAGTAAAAAGATGAACCGTAAGGAACGTCGTTTAGCACTACTTAGTGCATTGAGTACTAAGGCTAGTGACATGGTAGTTGTTGAAGAATTAAAACTTGCAACTCCAAAGACAAAAGATATGGTTAAAATTCTTACTGGATTAAAATTAGAAAATACTAATACTTTAATCATTGTTAAAGAATTAGATGAAAATATCATTTTAGCTTCTAGAAATTTAGAAAATGTTGTATTAATTGAAGCAAGTGAAATCAATGTACTTGATTTAATAGCTGCTGATAAAATTTTAACAACTGAAGAAGCACTTAAGAAAATTGAGGAGGTGCTAGCATAGTATGAATACTAAATATTTAGAAATCATTAAAGCACCAGTTATTACTGAAAAGAGTTCTGCTATGGCACAACAAGGACAATATGTATTTAAAGTTGATCCTAAAGCTAATAAAACAGAAATAAAAAATGCTATTGAAAAATTATTCAATGTTAAAGTTGAAGAGATTTCAACAATAAACGTAGTACCAAAGAAAAGAAGAGTTGGTCGTTATAGTGGGTTAACTAATCGTAGTAAAAAGGCTATGGTTAAACTTGCTGAAGGTCAAACTATTGATCTTGGTTAGAAGGAGGATTACTTATGGCAATTAGAAATTATAAATCAATTACTCCTGGTAGACGTAAAATGAGTACTTTGATTAATGAAGAAATTACTTGTAGTACTCCAGAAAAGAGCTTATTAGTTAGCAAGAGTAAAAATGGTGGAAGAAATAATTCAGGTAAGATTACAGTAAGACATCACGGTGGTGGTGAAAAGAGAAAATATCGTGTAATTGATTTCAAAAGAAACAAAAGAGATATTCCTGGTACTGTAGCTACTGTTGAATACGATCCAAATAGAAGTGCTAATATAGCTTTAATCAATTATGTTGATGGAGAAAAAAGATATATTATAGCTCCAAAGGGAATTGAAGTAGGAAGCAAGATCGTTGCTGGAGAAAATGCTGATATCAAAGTTGGTAACGCTCTTCCAATTGCTAACATTCCAGTTGGTACTGTAATTCACAATGTTGAACTTAGACCTGGTAAAGGTGGAGAATTGGCAAGAAGTGCAGGAGCTTCTGCTCAAATTCTTGGTAGAGAAGGAGAATATGTAATGATTCGCCTTTCTAGTGGAGAACAAAGAAAAGTTCTTGGAACTTGTTATGCAACTGTTGGTGAAGTTGGTAATGAAGACTATTCATTAGTAAAACTTGGAAAAGCTGGACGTACTCGTCATTTAGGAATCAAACCTACTGTTCGTGGTTCTGTTATGAACCCTAATGATCACCCACATGGTGGTGGTGAAGGTAGAGCTCCAGTTGGACGTAAGTCACCAATGACACCTTGGGGTAAACCAGCACTTGGAGTTAAAACAAGAAAGAAAAAAGCGTCTGATAAATTTATCGTACGTCGTCGTAGTAAATAAGGAGGATTATTATGGCAAGAAGTTTAAAAAAAGGACCTTATGTATTTGCTAGATTACTAGATAAGGTTAAAGAACTAAATAAAAATGGTAAAAAAGAAGTCATTAAGACATGGTCACGCCGTTCTACAATTTATCCTGATTTTATTGGACACACTTTTGCAGTACATAATGGAAAAGAATTCATTCCAGTATATGTTACTGAAGATATGGTAGGACACAAACTTGGAGAATTCGCTTTAACTCGTAAATTTGGTGGTCATGGCGATAACAAGAAAAAATAATGACTAGGAGGGAATGAATATGGAAGCAAGAGCAATCGCAAAAACTCTTAGAGTATCACCTATCAAAGCTAGATTAGTAGTTGATATGATTCGTGGTAAAGATGTTAAAGATGCCTTAAACATCTTAAATAATATGAATAAAAAGCCAGCTAGGCTTACAAAAAAAGTTTTAGATTCTGCTATCGCTAATGCAGTAAATAATCTAAACTTAGATGTTAATACTCTATATGTAAAAGAAGCTAGAGTTGACGCAGGTCCTGTTATGAAGAGACATATGTTTGATTCAAGAAGTCATATAGGACATAATGATAAGAGAACTAGTCACATCGTTATCACAGTGGCTAGCAAATAATCTGATAAGGAGGATAGTATGGGTCAAAAGGTTAGTCCAATCGGACTTAGATTAGGAATCAATAAAGACTGGGAAGCTAAATGGTATGCTAACAATTCTCAATTTTCTGATTATTTACAAAAAGATTTAAAAATTCGTAAATATATTGAAAAAAATTTAGATGAAGCTGGAATTAGCAAAGTCGAAATTGAAAGAAATAATAAAAGATGTGAAGTAATTATTCATACTTCTAAACCTGGTGTTATCATTGGTAAAGGTGGAGAAGGTATTGAAAAGATTAAAAATGAAATTTCTAAAATTGCTTTAGAAAATGTTCAAATTTCTATCGTTGATGTTAAAAAGATTGATACTGATGCTTCATTAGTTGCTAGAAGTATTGCTAGCCAAATTGAAAATAGAGCATCATTTAGAGTAGCTCAAAAGAGAGCTATTAGAAATGCAATGAAAGCTGGAGCTAAAGGAATTAAGACATTAGTCTCTGGTCGTTTAGGTGGAGCTGACATTGCGCGTAGCGAAGGTTATACGGAAGGAACAATTCCTCTTCATACTTTGAGAGCTGATATTGATTTTGCTCAAGATGAAGCAGATACTACTTTCGGTAAAATCGGAGTTAAAGTATGGATCTATAAAGGAGAAATACTAGAAGATAATAAAAAGGCTAAAGGAGGTAATTAATTATGTTAATACCATCAAGAACTAAATATCGTCGTGTACATAGATTACCTTACGAAGGTCGTTCAAAGGGTAATACTAAAGTAACTCAAGGTGAATTTGGTTTAATGGCTAAACAAGGTGCTTGGATTACAGCAAATCAAATCGAAGCAGCTCGTGTAGCTATGACTCGTTATATGAAACGTGGTGGAAAAGTATTTATAAACATTTTTCCACACATGCCTTTAACTAAAAAACCATTAGGAACACGTATGGGAAAAGGTAAAGGTAATGTTGAAGCATGGGTTGCAGTTGTTAAAGAAGGAAAGATTTTATTTGAAATTTCTGGTGTTGATGAAGCAACAGCTAGAGAAGCTTTAAGACTTGCATCTCATAAGTTACCAATTCAAACTAAATTTGTAACAAAAGAAGATGGTGGTGATATAAATGAAGGTTAATGAAATAAGAAATTTATCCACTGAAGAAATACAAGCTAAAATTAAAGAATCTAAAGAAGAATTATTCAATTTGCGTTTCCAACAAGCAACTGGTAATTTAGAAAAACCTTCAAGAATCAGAGAATTAAGACATCAAGTAGCAAGACTTAAAACAGTTCTTCGCGAACGTGAGTTAGGTGAGTAAGGAGGGTCATTATGGAAAAAGTAAGAAAAGAATTAGTTGGAACAGTAGTAAGTGCAAAAAATAATAAAACTATTACAGTTTTAGTTGAAACTTATAAGAAGCATCCAAAATATGGAAAAAGAGTAAAATATTCTAAAAAATATGCTGTACATGATGAAACTAACAAAGCTAAAGAAGGAGACGTAGTAAGAATAGTTGAAACTAGACCACTATCTGCTACTAAGAGATTCTATTTAGCAGAGATTGTAAAAGAAGCAGTTATTTTATAGAGATTAGGTGAAGGAGGATTAATTATGATTCAACAAGAAAGTCGTTTAAAAGTTGCTGATAACTCAGGTGCTAAAGAACTTTTAGTAATTAAGGTACTTGGTGGAAGCAAAGTTAAAACAGGTAATATCGGTGACATAGTTGTTGGTACAATTAAAAAAGCCACACCTAATGGAACTGTAGCAAAAGGGAAAGTAGTTAAAGCTGTTGTTGTTAGAACTACATTTGGTGTAAGAAGAGAAGATGGATCTTACATTAAATTTGATGACAATGCTTGTGTTATTATAAGAGATGATAAGAGTCCAGTAGGAACTCGTATTTTCGGACCTGTTGCACGTGAATTACGTGATAAAGATTTTATGAAAATAGTATCTTTAGCTAAAGAAGTGCTATAAAGGAGGAAATTATGAACTTTAAAGTAGGAGATAAAGTTGAGGTTATTGCTGGATCTAGTAAAGGTAAACAAGGTAAGATAACTAAAGTTTTAAGAAATGAAAATAGAGTTATTGTTGAAGGATGTAATATCGTTAAGAAACATAATAAAGGAAATGGTCAACAAACAGGTGGAATTCTTGAAGTTGAAGCTCCTATCAATGCTTCTAATGTCATGATAATAGATCCAAAGACAAAAAAACCTACTAGAATCGGTCATACAATCGACAAAAATAATAAAAAAGTAAGAATCGCTAAAAAATCTGGCGAAAAACTTGATTAATAGAAGGAGGGTATAAATATATGAACCGCCTAAAAGAAAAGTACTTAAAGGAAATAGTACCAAGTTTACAAAAAAAATATAATTATAAGTCAGTTATGGAAGTTCCTAAACTAGAAAAGATCGTTATTAACATCGGTGTAGGAGATGCTACTGGTAACTCTAAATTATTAGATGCTGCTTGTAGTGAACTAGAATTAATTTCTGGACAAAAACCAGTTATTACAAAAGCAAAAAAATCTATAGCTGGATTCAAAGTAAGAGAAGGTCAAGCTATCGGATGCAAAGTTACTCTAAGAGGGGAAAACATGTATAACTTTTTAGATAAGTTAATCAGTATTTCACTACCTCGTGTACGTGACTTTAGAGGAGTTTCTCCAAAAGCATTTGATGGACGTGGAAACTATACTCTAGGAATTAAAGAACAATTAATTTTCGGTGAAATCGAATATGATAACGTCGTTAAAGTTAGAGGAATGGATATTGTTCTTGTAACAACTGCTAAATCTAACGAAGAAGCTTATGATTTATTAGATGAACTTGGAATTCCATTTAGAAAGTAATTGGAGGGTAAATAATGGCAAAAAAAAGTATGATTGTTAAAGCTAATAAAAAGCAAAAATTTAAGGTTAGAGAATACACTCGTTGTAAGAGATGTGGAAGACCTCATGCTGTTATGAGTAAATTTGGAATCTGCCGTATTTGCTTTAGAGAATTAGCGTATAAAGGACAAATACCAGGTGTTAAAAAATCAAGCTGGTAGTTTGGGAAGGAGGAATTAAAAATGGCTGTAGTAACTGATACAATTGCAGATATGCTAACACGTATTAGAAACGCTAACGCAATGCGTTATAATGAAGTTTCAGTGCCTGCTTCTAAATTAAAAATAGAACTTGCTAGAATTTTAAAAGAAGAAGGATTTATAAAAGGATATAAAGTTGTTAAAGATGATGCTCAAGGTAGCATTGTCATAACATTAAAATATGTAAATAAAGAAAGAGTAATTACTGGATTAAAACGTATTTCTAAACCAGGATTAAGAGTATATGCAAAGAGTAGTGAAATTCCTAAAGTATTAAATGGTTTAGGTATTGCTATTGTTTCAACATCTAAAGGAATTATGACTGATAAAGAAGCTCGTAAACAAAATCTTGGTGGAGAAGTTCTTGCGTATATTTGGTAAGATGACTAAAGTGTAAGGAGGCCTAATATGAGTCGTATAGGAAATAGAAAGTTAGTAATTCCTGATGGAGTTACTGTTACTGTAGAAAACAACGTTGTTACTGTTAAAGGACCTAAGGGAGAACTTACTACTCATCTAGTTGATGGTATTTCAACTAAAGTAGAAGGAAACACTTTAGAAGTTTTAAGAAGTAATGACAATTTAAAAACAATGCATGGTACTGTTAATGCTAATATTAACAATATGATCATTGGTGTTACAAAAGGATTTGAAAAGGGATTGGAGATCATTGGTGTTGGTTACCGTTTCCAATTAAAGGGAAATAATTTAGTAATTAATGCTGGTTATTCACATCCTGTAGAAATGGAAATTCCAAAAGGAATTACTGTTGAAGTTCCAAGTAATACTGAACTTACTGTAAAAGGTATAGATAAAGTATTAGTAGGTGAATTTGCAGCAAATATAAGAAAAGTAAGACAACCAGAACCTTACAAAGGAAAAGGTATTCGTTACAAAGATGAACATATCCGTCGTAAGGAAGGTAAAAAAGCTGCTTAAAATATGAGATAAGGAGAAGTTACTTATGATTAAAAAAGAATCAAGAAATGTTATGCGTCAAGCTAGACACGAAAGAGTAAGAAGCTCAATCCATGGAACAACAGCAGTTCCAAGATTAAACGTGTTTAGATCAAATTCAAATATTTTTGCACAAATTATTGATGATGAAAATGGTGTAACTTTAGTAAGTGCATCTTCACTTGATAAGGATTTGAAAATTGCTAATGGAAGTAATGTTGAAGCAGCTACTAAAGTTGGTTCTGCCATTGCTGAAAAAGCATTAAAAGCAAACATTAAAAAAGTTGTATTTGATAGAGGTGGATATCTTTATCATGGACGTGTTAAAGCTTTAGCTGAAGCTGCACGTGAAAAAGGATTAGAATTCTAAAAGGAGGGTAATTTATGCAAAAGAGAAATAATGACCCAAAAGCAAAGACTTTAGAAGAACAAGTTATCGAAATAAAGAGTGTCGTTAAAGTTAATAAAGGTGGTAGACAAAGAAGATTTTCTGCTACTGTTGTTGTTGGGGATAGAAAAGGTCAAGTTGGATTAGGTATTGGTAAAGCTAACGAAGTACCTGATGCAATTAAAAAAGCTATTCAAGCTGCTAACAAAAACATTGTTAGAATACCTCTAACAGATGATAGAACAATTGCTCATGAATTACTTGGTGAAGCAGGAGCTGCTAAAGTAGTATTAAAACCAGCATCAGCTGGTACTGGAGTAATTGCTGGTGGTGCTGTTCGTTCAGTTCTTGAACTTGCAGGAATCCGTGACATTTTATCAAAATCACTTGGATCTAGAACAAAATACAATATGGCTAATGCAACATTAAAGGCATTAAAACAATTAAAGACACCTGAACATGTTGCTGAATTAAGAGGAAAAACAGTAGAGGAGATTTTAGGATAATGAAATTACATGAATTAGAAAAAAATATCGGTGCTACTCATAGAGCAAAAAGAAAAGGTATTGGTAGAGGTTCTGGAAACGGAAAAACAAGTGGTAGAGGACAAAAAGGTCAAAATTCAAGAAGTGGTGGAGGAGTTAGAGCTAACTTCGAAGGTGGACAACTACCTTTATATAGACGTCTTCCTAAGAGAGGTTTTACAAATGCTAATTTCAAAACTACTTACTCAGTAATAAATGTTAGCGATTTAAATAGATTTAAAGATGGAACTTTAGTAACTCCAGCATTATTAAAAGAATGTGGATTATTAAAGAAACAACTTGATGGAGTTAAAGTTTTAGGAAATGGAACTTTAGAAAAGAAATTAACTGTTCAAGCTAATAAATTCTCTAAAGAAGCAATAGAAAAAATCAATGCATCAGGAAGTAAAATCGAGGTGATCTAGTATGTTTCGAGTATTGAAACAATTAGCATCACCAACTAATAAAGATTTAAGACAAAGAATTTACTTTACTTTATTAGTTCTATTAATCTTTGTAGTTGGTGTTAATGTAAGAGTTCCAGGTACAACAGATTATACGGGGACTTTGGGTTTTTTAGAGATTGTCAATGCAATGAGTGGTGGAGCACTTAGAAATTTTTCAATATTTGCTCTAGGTGTCATGCCATACATAAGTGCATCAATCATTATGCAATTGTTACAAATGGATATTTTTCCATATTTTAGTGAATTAAAAAAACAAGGACCTGTTGGTCGTCAAAAAATAAATAAGATTACTAGATATATGGGTATTGCATTTGCTTTTATTCAAGGATTTGCTTATTCATTCATGATGATTGGTAGTGGAAAAACAGCTTTTGAATATTTATATATTGCTTTAATATTAACAGCTGGTACATCATTCCTATTATGGTTAGGAGATCAAGTTACACAAAAGGGACTTGGTAATGGTACTTCACTATTGATCATGGCTGGTATCATAGTTACAATGCCTAGTACGTTCATAAACACTTTTCAAGAATTAGTTCTAAGTGGTGATTACGTAACTTGGCAAGGAAGTTTATTATATGCAGGATTTGTATTGATATATTTACTAATAATAATAGGTGTTATATTTGTACAAGAAGCAGAGAGAAAGGTTCAGATTCAATATGCTAATAAGAGTACAATTGTTTCTGGTAATCGTTCTTATATGCCAATTAAGATTAACTCAGCTGGAGTTATTCCAGTAATCTTTGCATCTAGTTTACTTGCCATTCCAGCAACAATTGCTCAATTTTGGAAAAATGCAGGATTTGTAAGTTTTGTTAATAACTATTTAACTTATACTAAACCAATTGGATTTGTTATATACATGTTATTAATATATTTCTTCTCTTACATATATACATTTATTCAAATTAAACCTGAAGAACTGGCTAAGAATCTAAATGAAGCTGGTGGTTTCATACCTGGTATTAGACCTGGTAAGGATACAGAGAAATATATTAGTAGAATTTTAACTAGACTTACTTTAGTTGGTGGTTTATTCATAGCAGGTATTGCTGCTATACCTATAATTTTCAGTTCAATAAATGGTTTGTCAACAGCTGCTTCTATTGGTGGTACAAGTTTATTAATCGTTGTTGGTGTTGCACTTGAAACTTATAAACAATTAGAAGGAAGTTTAGTATCAAGAAATTATAAAAAAGGATATAGTAGAAGATGAAAAATTTAATTTTACTAGCTGTGCAAGGGGCTGGTAAAGGTACTCTTGCTAAGAAATTAAAAGATAAATATGGATATGCTCATATTTCAATGGGTGATATCTTACGCGAGAGAGCATCAGTTGATGATGAATTAGGTAACAAGATAAAAAATATGATTGATAATGGAATTTTTGTTCCTAATGATGTCATCTTTGAAGCTATAGAATATAAAATCAATGGACCAGAATGTGTTAATGGTTATATATTAGATGGTTTCCCTAGAAATATAGAACAAGCTCAGGGTTACGATGAATTATTAAAGAAACTAAATAAAGATATCGGAATTGTCATCAATTTAGTTTTACCTGAGGAGATGCTTACGCAAAGAATTATTGGTAGAAGAATGTGTAGGGATTGTGGAACTATATATAACATATATAATGAAGCAATGAAACCTAAAGTTGATGGTGTATGTGATAAGTGTGGTGGAGAATTGTATCAAAGAGATGATGACAATGAAGAAGCCATGAAGACAAGAATTGAAACTTATTACAAAGTTACAGCGCCAATAATTGATTATTATAAAGACAAAGGTATTTTATATGAAGTAGAATCAATTGATGTTGATAAGACTTTAGTTGATGTTGAAAACATCTTAAAATCTTTAGGAGATAAAATTGATTAATATTAAGAGTGAGAGGGAAATTGAGTTATTAAGACAAGCTGGTCATATTGTTTATGAGACTCATCAGTATTTAAAACCTTTTTTGAAAGAAGGAATCACTACTAAAGAGATTGATGATTTAGCAGCTGAGTTTATAAAAAAATGTGGTGCTACTCCTTCTTGTAAAGGTTATCAAGGTTATCCAGCTAATATTTGCATAAGCATAAATGATGAAGTTGTTCATGGAATAGCTGGAAGAAGAAAATTAAAAAATGGTGATATAGTTACTTTAGATATTTGTGCATGTTATAAAGGATATCATGGTGATTCAGCATGGAGTTATCCTGTTGGAAATGTTTCTAGTGATGCTAAATATATCTTGGAACATACAGAAAAAGCTTTGTATGAAGGATTGAAAGTTGTCAAAGCTGGATGTAGAGTTGGAGATATATCACATGCTATTGAAGAATATGCTAACAAATATCATCTTGGTGTAATAAAAGAGTTAACTGGTCACGGTGTCGGAAATCATTTACATGAAGAACCTAATGTTCCAAATTATGGAAAAGCGGGAACAGGACCAATTTTAAAAGAAGGTATGGTTATAGCAATAGAACCAATGCTAACAATAGGAAGTCCTGATATATACATGGAAGATGATGATTGGACAATTAAAACAGACGATGGTAGTTTATCTGGTCATTTTGAACACACTGTTGTTGTTCGTAACGATGGTTGTGAAATCTTAACGGGAGAGTGAAGAGAATATGGCAAAAGATGATACAATTGAAATAGAAGGTAAAGTTCTTGAAATATTACCAGGTGGTAAGTTTAAGGTAGAACTTGAAAATGGTCACATTGTGGAAGCCCACGTTTCTGGTAAAATCCGAATGAATTACATTCGCATCTTACCAGGGGATACCGTAATGTTAGAACTATCGCCTTATGATTTAACACGTGGGCGAATAACCTATAGGAAATAATAGGAGGGAAAATTATGAAAGTAAGATCATCAGTTAAACCAATTTGCGCTAAATGTAAAGTTATTAAGCGTGGTGGAAAAGTAAAAATTATTTGTGAAAATCCAAAACACAAACAAGTACAAGGTTAATGAAAGGATGTGTGATTTATGGCTCGTATTAAAGGTGTAGATATACCTAATGATAAACAAGTTGGAGTATCACTAACTTATATTTATGGTATTGGAAATGCTACTGCTAAAAAAGTCTTAGAAGCAGTAAAAGTTGATGCAACAAAGAGAGTAAAAGATCTTTCTAATGAAGATTTGGATAAGATTCGTGATGAGATTTCTAAATATGTAGTTGAAGGTGATTTGAGAAGAGATGTAAATATGAACATCAAAACTAAAATGGAAATCAACTGCTATCAAGGAGTTCGTCATAAAAGAGGATTACCTGTAAGAGGTCAATCAACTAGAAGTAATGCTCGTACTCGTAAGGGTAAAGGTAAGACTGTAGCTAATAAGAAAAAATAATAATCGTTAAAATAATATAGTTAAAAAGGAGGTCAACGTATATGGCTTATAAAACTAGAAAAAGAAAAGTTAAAAAGAATGTACCTGAAGGTGTAGCACACATTCATGCAACATTTAATAATACTATCACTACTATTACTGACAAGGAAGGTAACGCAATTGCTTGGGCAAGTAGTGGAGCTATAGGTTTCAAAGGTAGTAAAAAATCAACTCCTTTTGCAGCAGGTATGGCTGCAGAAGCTGCTGGTAAAGCTGCATATGATATCGGAATGAGAAAAGTTGAAGTTTTTGTTAAGGGTCTAGGACCAGGACGTGAAACAGCTATTAGATCACTTCAAACAGCAGGGTTAGAAGTAACTGCTATCAATGACGTGACACCAATTCCACATAATGGATGCCGTCCACCAAAACGTCCACGTGGTTAATTAATAAAAGGGAGGTAGTTTCATGATTGAATTTGAAAAACCAAATTATAAAATAACAGACTATGTAGAAAGTAATTTCTATGGTAAGTTTGAAATTGAACCACTTGAAAGAGGGTTCGGAACAACTTTAGGTAATGCTTTAAGACGTGTAATGTTATCTTCATTGCCTGGATCAGCTATTAGTAGCGTTAAGATTGAAGGGGCACTACATGAATTTCAAACTATTGAAGGTGTAGTAGAAGATGTTACAACTATTATTTTGAATTTAAAGAAAGTTGTCATTAAAAATCATTCTAATGATATGAAAACAATTAGAATCAATGTTTCTGAAGAAGGACCAGTTACTGCTGGTGACATTGATCATGATAGTGATATCGAAATTTTAAATCCAGATTTAGTAATTGCAAATGTTGCTAAAGGTGGAAACTTAGTTATGGAAATGACTGTATCTAATGGTCGTGGATATGTTAGAAGTGAAGATAATAAGAGATTATTAGATATCAAAAAGGTTGGAGTAATACCAATAGATTCTTTGTTCTCACCAATTGAAAGAGTATCTTACGATATTGAAAGTGCTCGTGTTGGACAAGATGAAAGTTATGACAAATTAGTTCTACAAGTTTGGACTAATGGGTCTTTGAGACCAGAAGAAGCTATTGCACTTGCTTCAAGAATTTTAATTGAACATTTCAATATTTTAACTAACTTGAGTAATATTGCTGATATGACAGGAATGATGATTGAAAAAACTGAAGATCCTAAAGTAAAAGCATTAGAAACTACAATCGAAGATTTAGATTTCTCAGTTCGTGCATATAACTGCTTGAAGAGAGCTGGAATTCATACTTTACAAGATTTAGTTAATAAGAGTGAAAATGATATGATGAAGATTCGTAATCTAGGTAAGAAATCTTTAAAAGAAGTATTGGATAAAGTTAGAGATCTTGGATTAGTATTACGTGATGAAGACTAGTGAGGAGGGAAAACAACAATGGCATATAGAAAATTAGGTGTTGATAACAAACATAGAAGAAGCATGCTTGCTAACATGACAAAAGATGTCATCATGAATGGAAAAGTTCAAACTACTGAAACTAGAGCTAAGGAAGTTCGTAAATTTGTAGATAAGATGATTACTTACGGAAAAAATGGTAGTTTAGTTTCTAGAAGAAAGGCTCTTGCTTTCCTTCAAAACGATGAAGCTGCAGTTAAAAAAGTATTTGATGAGTTAGCTCCTAAGTATGCTACTAGAAATGGTGGTTATACTAGAATTATAAAATTATCAGAAAGACGTGGAGATGACGCTCTAATGGTAATTTTAGAGTTAGTTGAAGAATAAAATGAGACTATTGATTGGTTCAATGTCAAGTAGTGTTGGTGGAACCAAAAACTAATGATAAATGAACTGTGTAGAGGACTAAAAATTTAGTT
>CANREL010000009.1 GCA_947629655.1 uncultured Bacilli bacterium | reverse complement strand
TGATAAAATCTTCTTTCAGATAATCTTATTTCTCTTATTTCTTCAAGTAACTTTTCAAAATAATCTTTATCAATAAAAGATCCGTTTTTCATTCTTTCTTTATCTAATACATAACCTTGAATCGTAAAAGTCTTTAAAACACTAGTAGCCCATCTTCTAAATTGAGTTGCTCTAATTGAATTAACTCGGTATCCTACAGAAATAATTGCATCTAAATTATAATATTCTGTTTGATATTTTTTACCATCTTCAGCAGTATGTTCCATTTTGGAACATACTGATTTTCTATCCAATTCATTTTCATTAAAAATATTATTCAAATGTTTTGTAATAGCTGGTCTTTGAACATCAAAAAGTTCTGCGATTGCCTTTTGAGTCATCCAAAGAGTTTCATTTTCATATCTTACTTGAATACCTTTATCTTTTTCTTGTACTTTAAAAGTAATAAACTCTTCAGCACTACTTCTTATCATTAAATCTTTTGCCATTTCTTCATCTCCTTTGCATATTTATCCAAAAATGCAAAAATCTTTTTCAATAGTTTCCTTTATCTATAAGGGTTTATTAAGGTGTTTCCATAAATCCGTATCGCACAATTAATACTCGTTTTTTGGAAACTTTTTTCTTCATTTGACATTTGAATCACTACCTTTTTCATTTAAAAATTTAATTTTTTCTGCATTATTTAGAATATCCAATTGATATTTACATATATCACTTAATATTTCGAATCTCTCTTCTTTTGCTTTTCCTTCTTTAATTAACTCAGCATTATGTGATTCTAAATTAGATAAAACAGTTAATTCATTAATTGTTGCATAATCTCTCACATTTGAATTTTTAGCTAACTCTGGATTTAATTCTCTCCATTTTTTAGCAGTAGTATGAAATAATATTACATTAAGGATATCTGCTTCTTCAGCATATTTTAACCATTCTTTATTTTTATAAAAATCATTATCAGGTAATATGTAATTTTTAATTGCATCTGTATGAATTAAATAATTATTCTTTGTAAGTATTCTTTTTACATCCCACTCTCTATTTTGATTTTCTAACTCTTTTAATCTTTCAAATTCTTTTATTAAATATAATTTAAAAACTGGACTTATTGCAGATGCAAATTCAAATGCAATATCTTTATGTGCATATGTTCCACCATATTTTCCACGTTTTGAATATATACCAGTAGCATTTGTTTTTTCACACCATTCAGTAACACTTAAAGTAAATGTATGAAGTCCAGCACTTTTTCTAAACCCGTCGAATTCGACGGAATTAAAATTTGGATTATAAATAGATTCCCATGTTCCTAAAAACTCTAGAGTAATTCTATTCCTTAACCAATTTCTAATCACATCATCAGCTTTTGATTTTCCTTCTTTAAATTTACCAAAATCAGAAATGCAAATATAATCATTATCATCTATATTTGTAACATTTATTTTAATATTTTGGACTTCTAAAATTTTATTAGACATATATTCACCTCCTAATTTCAATCAAACATATTTGGAATATAACATTTTTTCGAAAATGTTATAGCATCTAAATTATAATATTGAATATTTCTTTTTACTTTTCTATTTCCTTCGTTTTGAACTAGTAAGAATTTCTTACTAGTTGAAGATTCATTCAATTCATCACATAAATTTAACGAAATTTAAAGTATTTTTATCAATTTTTAGTAATTTTAGCTTTTTTTAATAAAAATGTGTAAGATCAAAATTAGTTAATTTCCTTTATTTACTATCTTATTTTCTCGTTTATTTACCATACAAGTCACTTACTTTCATAATTTTTTACATAAAATTTGCAAATTCATCCTTCTATATCATTTCTTCTAACAAAATCAGTATAAATCCATTCTGGAGCATAATCAAAAATATAAACAAGTTCTTCAATTAATTCTTTTTTAGTCATTTTATGTAAATAGTTTATGGCATTTTTGTATTGTCTTTCTTCATATTCTTCATATTCTTGTTGTAATCTTTCCTGCTCTTCTTCAAAATTTTTAGCACTATTTGGAACAACACTAAAATAAGTTGCAACAATATGTTTACAAATAATACGTTTTCCATTAGCCAAAGGACAATTGCATGTTGATTTTCTAGGATGTTCTAAATTAAGATAAACATTATAATCTTTATTCCCTGTAACGATACTTGTATATTCATTATTATTTATTTTTTTTATATTTTTAACTTTTTTACTTTTATGGTAGTCTAATCCTCTCCAACATGATGAACCACTGGCACTTGTAATTATATCCATCTAAAATCATTACTCCTTTATCTCTATAATTCTAACTTTTTATAAGTTATCTTTTAAATTATTATTTATTTAATATTGTTATAGTTTATATTCTTAATAATTTTTATTTTTACATAAATGATATGGTTTAGCTATATGTTTAACAGTTTTAGATGATAAAAACAAATAATCATTTATATCAATAGAGCAACAATTTTCCAGTTTTGAATTAATATAACTAATAACAGCTATTGTATTGGCTCTTATTTCAACTTCATATTTAGAATTTTCAGATATTAGTTGTTTATTATCAACAATCTTTGATAAGTCATTATTGAATTTCAATATTCCTAATGCTCTTAAAGTTTGTGGTATTTTATAATCCGCACATCCTACTAGATTGCTATAATCGACTTTTGTACCATTAATTAATTCTTTTATGTGTAAAATATCAGAAGTTAATAATTGCGCTAATTTATAAAAATACACATTTTTACCATCATATTTTCTCTCATCACAAAAGTCTTTAAAATTGCTAATAATAAAATTAAATAATTCTGAATCTTTATTAATATCTTTAATATAATCGTAAAAATTACCATTCATTTTTTTATTAACCACATTGCATATTGTTATAACAGTATTATATCTTTCTTGCAAAAATGGAATGTCAACATTTCCTTTTAATATATTAGAGAATTCTTCAAAAGTAACATTTGTAAAATCTATTCTATCCAATTTTTTTACATAATTTAATAAGGCATATAATAAAGCATCTGAACCATCCTTTTCTCCTTCTACAGTATCTATAGTCCATTTAGGTTGACCCCAGAAGCAATAATTTATTGAATCAAACAGTAACATAAAATTAATTATTTTATCAATTCCCATATCAAATAAATTATATGGGTTACTACTTAACCAAAATTTAATATTTTTTAAATCAATTGTCTTGATATATTCATCCAATTTTTCATAATCAATTAATACATATCTACTATTTATAGAAACATAGTCACATGAAGCTTTTATTTTTTCTAACATATTACTATCTTTATTTTTATATATTAATAAATTATTTTGTTCTTCTAGCTTTGCCACTTTCTCATCTCCTTTACATAGTTTTATCTATATAATTTATAATCTGTTCTTGTCATTTTTCCTCATAAATTTCATATTTTTTTAATACTTTCGCATATATTATAACATAAAAAAACAGGAAAAATTCCTGTTTTAATCCTTTATAATTTAGTGAACCTATTTAATACGCTCATTTTAGATTACCTTTGGTAAATATTCTTCAAATATTTTTTTCATAACAATAGGAATATTTTTTATAAAAATTTCATATTGCTCTTGATGCGACAACACACTTGAAGAAGCATTTTCATCAGTTGGAAAATCACTTATACCTTTAATTATCAATATGTCAACACCATTCATTTTACATACATAAGCAATACCGGCAGCTTCTGTATCAACAATAGTAATACCGTTTTCTTTGACGATTAGATAATCATTCCACATCACTAAAGGTTTATCAGCAGTTCCTATAATACCGGTAGCATATTCAAAATTTAGATGTGATAAATCAATATCGACATTAAACTTTTCTTTTATTAAAGGTTCTGTTTCCCTAACAGTACAATCGTATTGAACAGCTTTATGAGGAATGACGATATCATATTGTTGAAGGGTGCGATCAACACCAGCACACGTTCCAATGACGATAACTTTTTTTAAATTAAATTTATCAATCATGTATTGAGTAGAAGCAGCTGATGCAACCTTTCTGACATAACATCTGTAGACTAATATTTCTTGATTTTTATAATTAGTTATAAAATATTCACCATAAGGCGATTTAGAACATTCTTCGCTCTTTTTATTAAAGTATTCTAAAGTAGAATTCCATTCATTTGATTCTGCTACACTAATACCTATCATCTTTTAACTCCTAATTTCAATAAATTATATATGAATTAATTTTTAGACATTTTCTTAATTGTATAGCTACTACCAACAATACCAACTAGACCTATTATAGCGCCTATGATATAGACAAAGACATTATCATAAGTCTTTGGAGTACTCAGTACATCGACTTTTTTATCACGATAAGCAATTTCTAATGTCGTATCTTTAGTAAATTTTGTTTTATAATCTACTTTTTCACCAGTTTCACTATTTATATATGTATCAAATTCTTGATTTTCTTTTGGATTGATAAGACCTTGTAATCTTTCTTTATCAGCACTAGATAAATCATTTAAGCTCTCATCTTCACCAAGAACAAATTCTTCATCACCAACAGTAATAATGATATTAAATTTAGCAATAACAGTCGTGTTTTCATGTAATTCAGTATTTAATTCAAGACGAAGACCTGATTGATTAGTAAATCTATTAAATGTTTTTGTATCATTGTTTTTCAATTCATTTAAAGCTTCTTGCCCTTCAGGTGTTAAGTCATTCAAAGTTTGACCTTCATCAAGAGTAAATTCTTCTTCACCTATTTTTACCGTTATCTCATAAGTTGCTGTCAAAGTCGTATTATAAGTGAATACATAATCATCATCAACAACTTTGTTTTCACTATCTTTGAAATTTTTAAAATTCTTATTAGTCATCGTAACTAAACTGTTTAGACGTTCTTGTTCTTCTCTAGTAAGACTTGATAATTTAGCATTATCATCGACTATGAAAGTTTGATCTTTTACTTTAACAGTTATTTGATAATTGATCACTAATTCAGTATTGTGAGTAAATTTATAATTATTATCGATTACTTCACCATCTTTAATCTGATAATTTTTAAATGTCTTTTTAGATGAATTGATCAAATCTTGGATTTGGTCTTTTTGTTCTTTTGTCAAATCGTTCAAAGTTTGATTTTCAGCAAGAGTAAAACTTAAAGTTCCTATTTTTATTTCAACATTATAGATAGGAGTAAGTTCCATACTACTGTTGAAAACATAAGTATTCAAATCATCTTTAGAAATAGTCTTACCATCACTAGATTGGAATTTTACAAAAGTCTTATCAAGTGGGTTAATAATATTTTCTAGTTTAGCACGATCTTCTACAGATAAATCTTCAATAGTTTTACCTAGAGGTAATGTCAATGTTTCACTACCAATTTTAATAGTTAATTGATACTTTAAATATAATTTTGTATGTTCTTCAATCGGATCATCAGTACCAAATAAAGTACCATCATCTTTTTCATAATGATCAAAATTTTCTTTTACTTTTTCTTTCAAAGCATCTAGTTTAGCTTTATTATCACCGGTTAAACTATCGATTGTCGTACCTTCATCAACAGTGATAGTAAATTCATCATTGAATGTAACATCAACTGTATACTTAGCTGTCATTTCAGTATCAGCATTAAATTGATAATCTTCATTTAATGCTTGATCATCGATATAGAATGCCTTGAAATTTTTCTTTTTATTATTAATAACGTCTTGTAATTCACTTTCATGAGCACTTAACAAATCTTTTAATGTCGTCTTTTCTTCGACATCAGAGAAAGTAATTGAACCTTCTTTTGAAGTATTAATCTTTACTTTAACAGTGTATCTAAGTTCTAACTCCGTATTAGAATTAAACTGATGATCATCTTCAACTTTAACACCATTTAAAGTAAAGTATGCGAACTTTTTATTTTCAGCTTTGGTAATTTCGTCTAATTCTTCTTGATGATTGTCTTTTAAATCTTTTAGGGTTTGACCTTCATCTATTACTATTTCTTTACCACTTTTTCCTTTAAATGTTATCTTAACACTATATTTTGCAACTAATTCAGTGTGTTTATTAAATGTTGTAGCATTCTCATCAACAACGGTTCCATCACCTTTAATTTCAAAATGCTTAAAAATCTTATTATCAACGTTTTTGAAACTGTTGAATCTAGTTAAATCAGCACCTTCTAAACTAGAAAGTTTAGAGCCATCAGCCATTTTAAACGTTTCAGAACCGATTGTTATAGTTATTGTGTATTTAGCATCAAGAATGGTATTCTCTTCAAACTTATAACTGTCATCTACTAAAGTAGTAGAATCCTTTATGACAAAATGATCAAAGTCTTTACCTTCTACTTCAGTAGCTTTAGTTAATTTATTGCGATTTGAAGTATCTAAATCTTTTAGGGTTTGACCTGATTCCAATGTATAGACATCACCTTTATAAGTAACGGTTACGTTATAAATAGGAATTAACGTAATATCTTTAATAAAGACATGGCTACTATCAATTTTATTTCCTTCTTCATCAGTAAAATGACTAAAGGTTTTATTACTAGGATTTTTTATTGAGTCTAAGTCGCTTTCATGTCTACTCTCTAGAGTTTCTAAAGTCTCATCAGACTGCATAGTGAACTCTTTACTTAGACCTTTTACTTTAACAGAAACAGGATAAGTATATTTTGGATATAAATCCATATTTTCTGAAACAGCAGAAGTAGTTGTGAATTCTTCAGTTAACTCTTTGTTTTTATACCAACCTTTTAATGTGTAATTATCATGTTTTAATTTTAATTGATTACTAGGAATAACTCCATTGTAAATTCTGATTGTCGCATTGCCATCTTCATCATGTATACCAACGGCATAACTACTACTTGAAGTTGAATATTTTTCAGCGACATCACTTGGTGTTATCACAACATCTTTACCAACATAAATCTTATTATTATTAGATGGAACATCCAATTCAAAGTCAAATATTTTACTATTTTTCTTATTGTTTTCATCATTAATAGTAGAATTTCCAGTTATGCTGATAGTACAATTTTGGTTGTTAGCATCATCAAATGAGAATAGATGATTATCTCTTGTTCGATCTTGATTCAAAGCGCTTGAATCAACGAAGTCAAACTGCATGTTCTTTTGATTCTTAATTGATACACCTTCAATACTTGCAGTGTTAGTCCAGCTTGAACCAGCAACGATTCTGGAATTGTTTTTAAATGTAATATGATTATTTTCACCATCTTTTATAGCAAAAGCTGGCGTACCTTCTAAGTAAGTATTATCGAATGTTAAATTGTAACCAGAACCAGTTACACTGACAGATTGATAGATACTACTAAATTTAGAATTAGAAATGTTAGCGGTTGAGTTAGCAGCTTTTTCTGTAAATCTCAACATTGTCAATTGATCATAGCTTGCTCCATCTGGTGGACGAGATGCATGTTCAATAGTGACATTATCAATCTTTAAATTGACTGGTGTGTCAACAACGATGAATTCATGGGCACTAGAACCAGACATACCAAAGAATTGTAAATTCTCTAGATTGACAGCTTTTGATCCTTCACTGATAGTTATTTTACCCCAACCCATATAAGCCATTGAACCAGAACTTTTACCTTTTATCGTAACTTCCTTATCAATTTTTAAATCAATTGTCTGATTGGAAAAATTACCATCAAGTTCAATGATGATACTTTTAGCATTTTTTATCTCATCTTTATTCATGTCTAAGCCATTAATAGCAGCTTGGATATTTTCACCACTTCCCAATGATACGACATAATCACCAGTACTATTTAATCCACTACTCTGCGCATATATATTAAGACCTGTAAATATTAAGACAAGAGCAATTATTATTGTAATTATTTTCTTTTTCATACATATCCTCCTTATAGTGGTGTTATAACATTTTAAAGGTATGTTGTCAATCGTTACGCCTCATTATTTTTTATTAAAAATATCAAAAAAAGGACATAGAAATTTAATTCTATGTCTCTTCTTCGGCGGTATTTATGTCTATATTATAATCTATCTTTGTTCGATCAACATGGTCCCATACTTTTCTCTTTTTCTTATAACCGATGAAAGCGGAAAAACGAGCGATTAAGATGAAGAAACGTAACACAGTTATTTCAAGCCCACATAGTAAAATAGCTTTTACTACATCACGGAATGATAATTTGATATTTTCAACATGGACTCTTGCGAAAAAAGTACAAAGTGAGAGAATGGCACCAAATAATATATATATCAACATGAACATTAACATGAATGGCACATTTAACAAATCGAGGAAATATGCCAAGATCATCGTTAGGATTCCAAATATTTCAATAAATGGTGACAACAACTCATAAATTAGAAAATATAAGAAAGAAATCATACTTATTAAACCATATTTAGGATTAATAAATAATTCTTTATATTTTAACATTCCTTGAAGAAGTCCTTTATTCCATCTTCTTCGCTGTTTGAACAAACTTCTAAAATTACTTGGAGCTTGTGACCAACAAATAGCTTCCGGAATGTATTTGATGATGTAGTCAATGTTGTGCATACGACAGAAGACGTGAAGTTTTATGACTAGTTCAAAATCTTCACCAACCGTATCAGCATCATATCCGCCGGCTGCAATGACAATGTCCTTTTTAAATAGACCAAAAGCTCCTGAGATGATCAAATTACCATTGAATTGATCAAACAAGATACGGGATGCTAAAAAGGAACGATCATATTCTAGTACTTGCATACTCGTCAAAATACCTTTAGGTAAATGATATTCATTGATGTAACCATCTTCCAATTTTAAACCATTAGATATGCGGACAATACCACCACAAGCAACGACGCGGTCATCACTCAAAATGGGACGAACAACATTTTCTAAAGCATCCTTTTGAAGCATTGAGTCGGCATCCATACACGTAAAATATGGGAAGTTAGAAGCATTGATTCCAGCATTTAAAGCATCAGCTTTACCACCATTTTCTTTTACTAATAACGTTATTTTTACTTTTTTATCGTTTGCTTCATAGATTTCTTTTATATTGGCACATTTCAATTGACGATGAATTGGACGATCAACTTTAGTCATCTTAAAATATTTGATCAATTTTTTAGACGTATCATCAGTAGAACCATCATCTATTACAATTATTTCATATAATTTATAATTCAAATCTAGTAAAGAATAGATCGTTTCAACTATGTTCAATTCTTCATTATAAGCAGGTACTAAAATTGAAACTGGTACATAATATTCATGACTCAATCTATTACTCAATTTTCGATAATTACGATATTTGTATAAAACATAACTTCCAACTGTTGCACACAAGAAGAGATAAGTAGAATAACCAATTAGATAAATGACAAAGAAAAAATTTACAATGGCTAAAAAAACTTTAGCAAATTCAATGAACTGATACATGTTTTTTATTTCCTTTCTTCTCTTTTTTCTTACTAATTTTATCTTTCATATCTAAATCTCCCCATACGTATGAAACCATTTCTTTAGCATAGCGATCTTTACTATTTTCAATTGTCTTTATCTCTTTATCGGTAATGTGCATGCGAGCAAGCGAAGTAGCACTGTTTTTTCTGACATACCAATTGGTATCTGATAGAGCCTCAATCAAGACATGACGAATCATCGCACTGTCGTAAGAAGCTAAAGTACTAGCAGTTATGATACGATATTCATCATTATCCTCATCTTTATTCTTCATCAGTTTGACAAAGTCATCAATGAGCAATTCATATTTATGACGACCAAAATAACGAATCATGGCAAGTTCTACTTCTTTATCATATTTGTGTTTACTATACAATTCATATATTTTCTTTTCACGTCCTGGCTTTAACATGCGAAGAAAATTGATGATAGAAACTTGAAATTCAACATTGAAATCATCAAAAACAGTTAAGAGACTATCGGCAAGTTCTTCTTTATCACCATGGAACTTTAACAAATCATCAGTCAAAAGTTTTTGGCTGTAAAATAGTCCATTGTCATTAATCGTTCTTAGAGCATGAACAATATTTTCAACTGTACCATTATTATAGAAATACGTCATCGAATTTTCACGGCAATAAATGGAATCGTCATGCGTGAATTCCATCATGCTTTGAAAAATACGATCAGTACTATTGTTACTCATGTTGGGATAAATAGATAATATATGCGCGAAAAAAGCTTTTTGGATGGAATCACGACTGCGATAGTGAACAGCTAATTTTTGAAAGACCGGCGTCAATTTAATTATGAATTTTTCAACATCTTGACTGTTTTCACGACGCAAATCTTCGACGACAGCATCAAACCAAAGGAACTTATTGACGTTCTTCAATTGGCGATAATAATAGTTCTGTTCTTTTTTACTGAGAACTTCATCGTTCATCGCATCGAGAATAATTTCACGATATTTCTTTTTCTTTTTTTCACCTTTTTTCTCATTTAACTTTTCATGCCACACATACCATATATTAAAACCAATTAAACATACAGTGACAATTAGATAAAGGTAAATGATATTGGTAAATTCATACATGTACATCAGTCATTACTACCTTTCCAAATATCTTGTATATAATAATAAGATTTTTTTAATCGCTCGTGATATGTCACTTTCTTTTTCCATCCCTTTAATGGAACTTTATTCATAACTATCTTTTTACTACCATCACCAACACCTATATACATCTTGTTAATTCCTAACTCTTCAATTCCATAATGTTTATAATAATCATCATGAATCTTCATATTTGATGGGTCTGAAAAGTTTAACAATTCATAAGGAATACGAATCTCAATATCATCACCATTGATATAGAAATCAGCTAGAGAATTAAAATCTTTACTATCCGGGTTAGCGTTACCATGCATCAACAATCCTGTTTCATAAGGTTCGAGATACTTAGTTGACAAGCGTGAATCACTGACATATTGCAACAACAAGTTAATCTTTTGGAATTTAGGACTGTCAGCAGCTGGGACATCGATGTAACTGTTTCGATTATATAATTCAAAGCTAAACAACGCCTCAATAGTGTTATAGCGCGCTTGTACTAAGATACGACTGTTTTCTTCTCCATCAATGACGATTAAGAAATCGGTTGCACGTGAGAATTTGACTTTGTGTTCTTCACTTTCATATGCCCCACTCTTTGGTGTTATGTCGATAGGAATATAAAGTTTTTCGCCCTTATAATTTTTTTTATGGACATAGAAATACATGAATTTTTCATCATATTTATGTGATATGGACATGTTTTTATCACTATAGACGACATCGTCTTTATCCCATTCTTTGACGTTGCCATCAACGTAACTAATACTTTTTTCTTTACCTGGATCAAAAGTCAATAAACCAAAGAATTGTTCATTAGTCTGATAATCACTCCAGTATGGCGTCTTGGTCAAATTGACGTTATGCATCGTATTCCAAGTTCTCTTAAACCACTCATCTTGCCAAGAGAAAATGATGGCATTTTTAATTCCAGCAGCTCGAATGTCTTCATAACTTTGAACTAGAGCTTCACCTTGAGCGTTCTCATCCATACGTCCTTGATTACGACCCGTGTTATTATCACGCGATGCCATACCACGAGAAGAAGGAACTCCAAATTCACTGATGACAACTGGCATCGAATGATGTTCATTTATCTTTTCCAAATAAGCACGATAGGTGTTTTTCACACCATTCTCATCTTCATAATCTTTGTATTCTTCATCATAATTTAAGTAATCTGGGAAATATGGATAGATGTGATAAGAAGCGATCTGTCCAGATTTAAAGGCTTTTTTACCTTTGATGTGTTCAACATCGACTGATGCAAACTTTATGACAAAATTTCTAAACTCATCAGAGTATTCAAAAGGGTCAGTAGTTGGCCAGTTAGAAAAAGCTACTAAGCGCTGTTGTTTGTATCTTGAAGATTCATATTCAATAATCTTATCTCCGACTTGGGCTAATAGAGCTTCAAAAGGACTAGCATCTTCTGATGTATACATATATTTACCTTGATAAGAGTTCTTATCACTTTGGACATCATCAGTATAAGCAACTGTCGTATCTTCCCATTCTACTCCTAGAATATAACCGATGACCCACTTAGATATATCGTGGAAATAGAAACCAGTTCCAGCTTCAGCTCCAATGGTAATTTGACGCTTACCATGAATAATATCAACGATTTTTTTACTATCTTTTAGCATTTGACCTAAAAATTTAGCATCATAACCATCAATTCGCGAATATTGCGTATAGTCATTGACCCATAAACCTTGAATCAAATATAAGGGATCATCATTATCTTTATTATATTTATAAAAAGCATTGTAAAAATCATCATTTAACATCGTATAAACACGGATTGTATTAGCTCCCATTTCTTTTATGTATTTGAACCAACGCAAATAAGTGTCTTCATCAATAGCATATTCAGTGGCAAATTTACCAGGAATTCCAGAACCTAAGTCAACACCTTTAATCATGAATTCTTCATAACCATTACCACTATCCATTAAAATTTTTTTACCTTCAGTTTTAACAAAAGTAGTTACTTCTCTATTGGGATGAAAATCAATAAAAATACCAAGTTCGTAATATGTATATTCAAATATAAACAATACTGTCATTATAAATATGACAGAAATAAGGAACTTTTTCATCGTTCATCCCTCCTTTTAATGATTGTATCTCTTTACTTTAGCTTCAGCTGAGAACTGTTTAACAGTTACCATATATTTATCTAAAAAGCGACCACGGTCAATAATGTGATTTTTTAATTGATCGATGGCTTCGTCGTATGAAGCAAGATTGCGTTTAGGATCAGTTAAGAAAACATCAAATCCTTCAAAAGTATAACCCCAAACTTCAAAATTTCGATCAATTGCTGGACCTAAGTAGTCAACAATGGCATCGATATAGTTCAATAAGTACTTTTCATTTAAAGCATGATTTCGCAAATACTTATATTTTTGAATAATCTTATTAGTAAAATCTTCATCCTTCATAATCATGAAAAACCAGTTAGTACCATATAGAGAGAAGGTATCAGTAGGAGTAGCTTGTTCATAATTATCATTAGCTGAGTTAAAATCCCATACGTATATTCCATACTTGCCTTTGACATCTTTATATAGATAAGTCGACAAGTTACCAGCATCATAGTTTTGAGTAAATTCATTGATGATGAAATAGTCGACAAAGGAATCGACATTGAGGAATGTTTCATAGCCATAAAGATGCGAATCATAATCGTAGGAATACAATCTCTTTTCAAACTTAGTCATATCTTTTTCAATATAATTTTTAAGTTCATCAGTTATCTTATCTTGACCTGGATAGACGATAGAATAATTGATTTTTACATTTCCAATACGATAAGTATAGCGCGTAAAATTATTTAAATTTCCCCACTCTGTCGGATCAGTTCGATCTAGGCGGACGATATAACTAGTATATGGATCACCATCTTTATATTTTTTTATTTGCATGCGGCTAGAATCACCACGACTAGCAGCTTCTACCATCAAATATACACCTTTGTATTCACCATTGATAAATACTTCACAGAATCTTGACTTTGGAGCATCATCCATGATTTCACCAGCGATGTGATACCATAGGTAATTACGCATTAAAGTTTTATCGATAAATGGTCCATGTAAAACCCATTCATCATGTTTTTCCATGCCCATCACTTTTTGTTTATTCTCACTGCCATCATCATTGACAAACTTTAACAAATAACCTTTTTTATCGAATTCTCTAGAACTGAAACCACGAACGTGAATATTGGCGTCAGTCTTGAGATCCGCTTTATCTTTTAAATGATTACCACCTTTGGCATTATCAACAATTTTGACAGAACTCAAAATGCTTCCATCTTCATAATCAGAACCAGGTATTTCTTGACCATCAGTATCAATACTGACAAGTGGTAAATGCGTACAAAATTCACTTTCTTTAGAAGAACATTTATTATCTTCATGATAAAAGACATATTCTTCTTTTTGAGGCCCATCGATGAAAAAACGACTTTGGGCGACAAAACCAATTGTTATAACGATAAGTACTAGTGCAATAGTTATCAACTTATACTTCATAACTAGCCACTTATTTCATCATTTTGTACAACAATATTTACGTAATCAACATTTTTAATCTTATAAAGAGCTTCAGTAATACTATCGTTATCTTTTTGAGCTTTATTATATACTTTCTTAGTCAACTCATAAATGTATTCAACACTATTCTTTGAAGTGTTCTTAGCTTTTAAATTAGCTTTATGTTTGTAATATTCAAAAATAGTTCCTTCAATTTTTAAATCTTCAACACGGGAACCGCGAATTACTAATAAAATGCGATTATCATTTTTAACATTTCCTAAAATCAACATTACGATAAAAGTTATAGCAGAACCAACACCCGCTACGACATAGTCACCAACACCACAACAGATACCGACAATGACAGTCCAAAAGATGTATGCTGTATCTCTTGAATCTTTAATAGCTGTACGGAAACGAACGATAGATAACGCACCGACCATACCTAAAGACAAGGCAACATTATTTCCAATAACAGTCATAACTGTAGCAGTTAAAATAGTTAACATCACTAATGAAACATTAAATTTTTTACTATAAATAGTTCCACTGTGACTTATGTGATATGACACATAAATACAAAATCCGATGAAGGTAGCAACTAATATGTGCATGATAATTTCATTAGTTGTAAGAGAACCAGTTTGTTCTTGAATTTCTAATAAAGCTTTTTTCATATATTTTTCACTCCTTTAAAATACATAATTTAAACTTATTTGTCGCGCTAGACAATATTTACTAACGGACAATTCACTGCGATTAATATTATTAATCAAATCTTTGATATAACTTAGCAAGAACCCATTATATTTAACTTCAAAGACGACGTTTTCTTTTGGAAAAACAGGATATAACAACAATTTGTCATCAAAGATGTTAAAATTCATCTCACTAGCAACGATGTCGGAATCAAAAGTTAGACGAATATTGTTTTCTTTAGCAATATAGGCTTTGCGTTTATACTCAACAACGGTTTTAGGAATGTAATTCTCGCTTTTCATCACACTGTAACAAAGGCGAGCAAAATCATCATCATACTTTAGTAGCACATCATAGTTTTTATTAATCAGTTCTAAAGCATCTTCTCGTTTCATTTCCAAACTTCGTTTCGATTGATATTGACCATCTTTTTGTTTTATTTCGAGATAGGCAACAGAAGCATGCGGATCATACACTCGAAGTCTAATCTTTTTACGATTTTTAACGCCATCCATCTTTTCATGGAAATCAATATCGCCAAGGGTATCAAAATACAGACTGCGCACCATATAACCATCGTTTCCATTATGTTCATCAGGAATCAATATTTGTTCAAATACATGAGCGTTTTGTAAATAGGTAAAGGTGTCGATTAAGAACTTTTTCTCTTGGCGAAGAACTTGTCGCACTATTCACCACCTCTTTTCTAACCTTATAATATAAGGCATATTAAAATAATTGCAAGTATTTTTTATTTTTTTAATAATTTTTTGTATTCTTCTAAAGGCATTGGCTTAGAAAAATAATACCCTTGGATACCATCACATCCCAACTCTTTTAAATATTTGTATTGAGACTCCTCTTCTACTCCTTCAGCAATAGTTTCCAAATTTAAACCTTTAGCAAGAGTTACGACATATTTTAATATCTCTTTACCTTTTTTAGTCTCATCGATGACAAAAGCACGATCAATTTTAATTCCTTTCATCTGGAGATTTTTTAACATGGAAATTGAAGAATAACCCGTACCAAAATCATCAATTAAAATACTGAAATTCTTTTGAATCAATTCTTGGATAACGCGATGTACGACTTCATCATCAGCAAGGACAGTTCCTTCTGTTATCTCTAGTTCAATCTCTTCTTTAGAAATGTTATATTTCTTAAAGATGGAAGCATATTCGTGAACCATTCCCTCTTCACCAAGTTTATTGCGCGATACATTAATAGAAACAGTACCTGGTTTTAGACCTTCCTTTTTTAAACTAGCGAGAATGGAACAAACTTTATTCAAAACATAAGAATCTATTTTAGTGACAAAACCAGTTTCTTCAGCAATGGGGATAAAGCGTTGTGGTGATATGAAACTACCATCGTCATCACGCCAACGCAACAAAGCTTCACTACCAATGATTTTTTTAGTTTTAACATCATATTTCGCTTGAAAATAAATATCTAACTTACTGTCAGCTAAGGCTTTTTCTAACTTAGTTAACAAGATATTGTTCTCAAGAATAGTATTAAGTTTTTCTTCTTCGTAGAAGGCATAATAATTATTAGGCATTTTTTTAACGTTTTTCCAAGTGACGACAGCTTTTGTTTCAGCAGCTGATAACTCTTCATCACCACACTTATAAATACCATAATCTAGACTGATATTGAAATCAACTTTGACACTATCTTTAAATTGGTGATCAACTTTTTTGATGTAAGAAAGGATTTCTCTTTCATGGTCATAATTCAAACAAACGATGAAGCAATCATCAAATTTACGGGTACAACAACCTTTTTCAGCTAGATTATTCATTAAGATACCATATAGTTTTTTTAATAAATCAAGACAAAAATCATTACTATAATATTTATTCATCAAATCAAAATTATGAATATCTAAAACGATTAGAGCTTTTGGATTTTCCATCTTTTCATACTCTTCTCTAAATCTTTCATATGAATATCCACCAGTAATGGAATCAACATAAATACGTCTATACCATTTTTTATCTCGACAATATAAATATATGGCGATAATAATAGTATATATAATGAAAATATCGGTAAAAATAGTAATATTTTGATTATATCTCGTAACGGTTTCTTTAGTGAAAGTAGAAAGTAAATAATAATCACTATTAGGGATTTCTGACAAATAGTAATAAAGATTATCAGCACTTTGCATTATCTTTTGATCAGTTGAATTTAAGTTGATAGGTATTTCTTTAGAATAATCATTCAAAAAGGAATATTTAATATCACCATTACTAGCGACGATATAATTGTTTTCACCACCTTTAGTAAAGAGTAAATCTTTTAAACTGAACTCTAAATAAAAATCATCTATTTTCTCCGTCCAAACACCATTGTTATCAATCTTAGCAAGACTTGATATATCATACATAACATTCCATTCAACACCATCTTTATCGATGATAAAAGGTGTGTTGCGATATATTCCATATACTTTTACTAAATTGTTATTTTTATAAAAATTAGATATTTCTTTGCGAAAGGAAGAACTGTTATCAATACTTTTAATTCTTTCTATTTCTTTTTGTAATGAGTCTCTTTTTTGATTTAAAAAATCATTCAATAACTCTTCATTTTGAAGACCTATTTCTAATAGATTTTTTTCATATGTTTTTAAATTAGTAATTTTTAAATAACTAGTTATACATATAGTAAAGATAATTGTTACAATAAGAACTAAAAAAATATTACAAGGAAATAACTTTAAATGTTTTTTCATACGTACTACTCCTACTCCTAACGTTGATTATTATAAATTTTACTATAAACGCAGTTAAAGTATATCACTTTTTAAAGGCATTAACAATAACTTGAAATCACGACTTTTATGACAATTTAGATAAAAGCCACTGATGATTAGCGTTTTGTTTTAATAATTGTTTTTTACTAATGGTGATGACTGGACGAAGACCAAATCGTTTTGAAGACTTACTAATGCCATATACATCACCAGTGTTTTCTAATAAATATATTTTTTTATCGTTGTATTCAGTCGTCAACAAGACATTACTACCATTATTAATGATTGATTTTTTGATTTTAGAACTATTTTCAGAATCACAATTACAAAATTGATCAATCATATCTTTGTCAAGACTTTCTACTTTTAATGCATAATCATCAAGAAAATATTTATCCATTTTCTTTTCAATTTGAGAAATGGCTTCTGAAGGATCACTTTCAAAGACATACAATTCTGGCGTTCCAGCACTGATTAATTTTACTTTATCACCTTCGATGGATAAAATTCGCCATCCCTCCAAAGAGGAAATGCTGTTCCAATCGTCTTCGACATTTTGGTAAGGATATGGATATGCTACGTAATCTCCCACCTGAGGTTTTTTGTGATCACGCCCCAAAATCACTTGGATAGTTTTACGACCATTACCAATTTCTTCGATTGTGATGTTTGAAGCACTAACGACATCATAATTAGAAGAAGATACTTGGTATTGATGATTCTCAATGATATTTGCAAAGAAGAAAAATTGAGCATTAGCTAGTGATACTAAAGTTCCTCTTTGGCGTTTGCCATTTTCATAAGTCAAATATAAATCATGAGGAGTTTTACCATCATCTGTTTCAAAGTAAATAGATAAAAAGACTGTTTTGTTTTTTAAATAATTGATACTTGGTAAATAGTGATATGAAGCTCTAAAATATTCATATGGGTATTCTTTTAAAATTTTATTTTGATCATTTACCAATGTTTCAAAAGAAGAATTGTGATAACTCTCAAAGTCACTATTATCTTCAGTCTTTGCCCCACTATGAGCAATCGTCTCGACTCTTTTATGATATTTTTTAGCTATTTCTAGTTCTTCTTTTATGTTATCAATACTATATCTTCGGTCATAATTCATGATTGAAAAAACATCAGCAGCTTGAGCATATAGTCTTTCAAAGTCATCATAGTTACTGAACCAATTATTCGTACATAAAACGACTTCTAAATTAGCATCATGAGCTAATTCATATAAAGTAATCATGTTAGAGACATAATTTTTAAATATTTTTTGTTTGTCAGCATCGTCTCCATCTTTCCACTTTTCAGTACCATGTGGTTCAATATCAATTACGACACCTTTGATTGCAGCACGACTATTCACATTTTTATTATATTCAATGATTTCTTCAATCATTTCTTTAGGTTTTGTGATGTCATAAGTCCAATCTTCATCACCAATTAAGCGATAAACCGCTATTCCTTCATCGTTATAATTCTTGATGATGTTAGCAATGTACTTTTCTTGAAGATTATCACTATCAATATTTTGATATAGAGCATTGACTTTTAATTCTTTTAAAATATTTAATATCTCTTTTGAATTACTGAGAGCTTCAGCATTCCAAGAATACATACTTTTCGTTTGACGATAACCTAAGGCATAATTATCACATTTTTTTTGATCAGTAGTCTGAATAATATTTTGATCATTAAAATCTTTATAAATACAAGTCTTATCATAATGTAGACATAGAGAAGTAGCACCATGTTCAGTTACGACGATGCGTCCATTGTGCAGTTTTCCATCTTCAATTTTTAATTGTGGTAAAACATCAGTAGTACCATCAAACAAATCATTATTTTTATCTTTTTTGATATATTTATCTAGTTCTAATAATATTTGTTCAGCACTATCTCTTTCAATATTAAAGGTAATTTTTCGCATGATGAAAAGAGTCATGAAAAAAATGACAGAAACTAAAAAGCATCCAGCTAATATGACAACTCTTTTCTTTTTCATAGTCTCACCCGTATAATCAGTTTTTAAGCACTATAATTATATTAACATATCATTTTTATATTAATCAATATTTTAAAAAGTAAGAAAAAAGAAAAGAGAAGAAAGTTATTCTTCTCTAGTTATCCATTATTTTATTCTTTTAAACCGATACGATTGAATGGAAACAAGGTAACTTTTGCCTGTCCTTCAATAGCTGAAGCTTTTATGAGACCAATTTCACGACTATCCATAGAAACTTCACGATTATCTCCCAATACGAAGTAATAACCATCTTTTATTTCTTCAATTTCAAAATCACTCGTATTAGTATTTGGATCCAAGTAATCTTCTTCGTATTTAACACCATTTATGTATAGAGTATTGTCTTCACATTTAACAGTATCACCTGGTAAACCAATTACTCTTTTGATGATGTGACGACCATTATACTTGATGACAACGATGTCAAAGCGATTTATATCTCTTTTAGAATAAGCCATTTTATTAAGTATCATGATATCACCATCATATAGTGTCGAATACATAGAATCACCATTGACAATAATTGGTGAAATCATATATGTCTTTATTATTATGACCGCTATTATTACAGCAATATACATTCCATATTCTCTTAAAATTTTACTAATCAATTTCATAAACTAATAAAAAAATAAGGCATGTTGCCTTATTTTTGTCCTCTTTCCTTTATTCTGTATTGACCAACAACATTTCTTAAGAAATTTAATTTAGCTCTTCTTACTTTACCTTTCTTAACAACTGTAATATTAGCAATCTTTGGTGAATGCATTGGGAATATTCTTTCTACTCCTACTCCATAAGATACTTTTCTAACAGTAAAAGTTTCACTTATTCCGCCACCTTTACGTGCGATAACTGTACCTTCGAATGCTTGAATTCTCTCTCTTTTTCCCTCGATGATTTTTACATCTACTCTAACGATGTCCCCAACTCGGAATTCAGGAATATTAGGGTTTAATTGTTTTTCTGTAATCTTATCAATTACATTTGCCATGATATCTCTTCCTTTCTATTTCAAATGATCATAAATATCCATCCAGCGGATCACTGCATTTAATTATAACATAACGTCTTTAGCTTTGCAACTATTATTTTTTAACGAATAAAGAGCAGTTTTATCTGCTCTTACCATCACGAGATAATTCCTCATTTGCGGCTAGAAGATATTCCATTCGCAAGTTTATTTCATCTTCTAGAATAGCTAATTTATTTTCTAAAAGCTCGAGTTTTTCATCACTGATATACTTTTTGTACTTATTGATGATCTCCATACGGAATTTTTCAGCCTCATTGTGAGCAAGGCGTAATCCCTCACCAGAAGTATCATCGTCTTCATAGATGATAGCTAATAGGTTTATGAGATGATTAAATCTCTTACGAGCTTTGATATCAACCATTTTTTCAATGAGAGTCGGATTTATTAAAATCATACTTTTGACATTGATCGCATCTTGAAATTTAATATTATTTTTAGGTTTAATTGGATAACCGCTTATCTTGTCATATTCCATGTACGTTATCTGTTTGGAATCTTTTGTTTTAACAACTAAAAATCTTTGGTTAATTGGCATAAATTTCACCATCTTTCTACTTCAATAAATCTGGTCTTCTCTCTTGGGTGCGTTTTAAACTCTCTTCTTTTCGATATTCATCTATCTTTTGATGATTACCAGATATCAATACATCTGGCACTTTCATTCCTCGAAAATCATATGGTTTAGTATAAGTTGGATAATCGAGAAGATTTTCGGTAAAAGAGTCTTCTAAATATGAATCTTCTTTAATGACACCATCTAATAATCTTATGACGCTGTCACACACTGCCATGGCAGGTATTTCACCACCAGTTAAGACGTAATCACCAATACTTATCTCCATATCGACAAAACTTCTAATTCGCTCATCAAAGCCTTCGTAATGACCACAGACGAGAATCAGATGTTTTTTAGTTTTTAATTCATGAGCTATTTTTTGTTTATATGGCAAACCCTGTGGTGTTAAGAGAATGACTGTCGTATCATCATCTTTCAAATCTTCAATGGCATCAACGATAGGTTCACACATCAAAACCATGCCACTACCACCACCATAAGGAGTATCATCAACTTGACTATTGTTCAATTTAGAATATTTTCGAAAGTTGACGACATTGATGGTAACAGCTTTTTTATCAATCGCTCTTTTGATGATTGACTCATTTAAAAAACCATCAAACATATTTGGAAATAATGTTAAAATATCAATATTCATCATATCATTCCCTCTATTAATTTTACTTCCATTTTGTTATTTTGTAAATCTATATTCAAGATAAAATCACGATGATACGGAATCAATAGTTTTTTACCATGACAATCGATCTCCATCGTTTTATTAGTAAGCGAGTTGAATGTTATTTTTTTTAAAGTCCCAATTACTTCACCATCACACACGACATCGATACCGATTAAATCACTATCTAAGTACTCATCGGGTTTTAATTCGAGATCACTTTTTAAAACATAGACATCTTCTTTTAAATATTTTAATACTTGATTAATATTGTTGTACTTTGGAAAAGTTACCATTTCAAAATCTTTATGATGACGATAAGTACATATCTCTTCTTTTTTTCGATCTTTTCCTATATATAAGTTAAATCCCGGTTTAAAAATGCGATCTTTGTACTCAAAATTACTTTTGATGCGAAGTTCACCTTTAATTCCATGGGTATCAACAATTTTACCTATTAAGATATATTCCATATTTCACCTACTTGTTTAGTTCATATAACAATATAGAAGTAGCGACAGCCACGTTTAAACTCTCAACGCGGTCATTCATATCAATATATATAAATTTATCACACATATCTAAAACTTCTTCACGCACTCCTTGGCCTTCATTTCCCATGACGATGGCAAAGGCTTGACGATCCTTTTCTTTTAAATTGGTCACATCTTCGCCATATTCGACACGCGTGCCATAGACAGGTATCTCTTTGTGTTTCAATTCATCTATGACTTCAATCAAGTCTTTTCTAATGATGTTCACACCAAAGAGCATTCCTTGTGTTGAACGAAGAACTTTGGGATTGTATAAATCGACACATTCAGGGCTCAAAACGATTGTATCGACATTGAAAGCTAAACTGCTTCTAATAATAGTTCCCAAATTTCCAGGATCTTGAACACCATCTAACAAAACGATTTTCTTACCAATTATTTCATCACTATCATCCATTTTACACAAAGCCATGACAGGACTGGGATTATCCATTTCTGATATGCGATTAATTATCTCATTAGTCACATAGACCGTTGGCAAATCAAGTGGTAAGACCTCATCTTTTTCAAGAATTAATTCAATTATTTTTCCAGCTTTATAAGCTTCTAAGACGAGATGTCGTCCTTCGACGATAAAAGTATTAGTTTTTTTACGATATTTGCGATCTTTTAACTTGATGTAGTTCTTGATGCGCTCATTTTCCAAACTAGTGATTAACACTTTACCACAACCTTTATTTCTTTTTTACTTTGACAGACTTTTTACCTTTTATGAATTCAGAAGTTGGATTCTTAGTCACATCAAAACCATCAGCGACAGCATATTCCAAATCTTCTTTTTCCAAGTCCCATTTATCAGGATTGTCACCTATAGATTCAGTTCTTATATTAGAACGAACGATGACATTAGGATTATAAACTTTATCATGGAACCAATTGATTGATGAGAACTTACAATAATTTGTTTTAGTATCTTCACGAATACCTAAAACAGCTACAAAGTTCAATCCTTCAAAAATATTTCCACGATATTTGTAAGAACTAACTTCTCCACTATAATCCGTGTTTTCACTAGTTCCCGTAAAACTGATATGTCCTTTATCTTCAGGATCTCTTCTAAAAACTAATGTTCCACGCATGTAAGATCTAGTTGGAACAACTTCTTCACTCTCTTCAGATATTTTACTCAAAACATCTTCATCATAAATAATTAAATGACTATCTTGAAGCATATAAGCTTGAATTCTTTCAGCTTCCTCTTTAGTCATTTCTTCAAATTCAAATGTGATATTAGTATTATCACCATTATAATAATTTACATATTTTTCCATACAATACCCTCCTAAATTAATAATCTTTTAAAACTTTGCGAATTTCGCGATATTTTGGATAGTTTTCTTCAACTACTTTCCAAAATCTTTTTGAATGATTAGCTTCAATTAAATGTGACAATTCATGATTTATGACATAATCTAAACAATCGATATCTTTCTTAATCAATTCTAAATTTAAAGTTACCTTTATATCTTTAGTATTACATACTCCCCAACGCGTTTTCATCTTTCTTATGACTAGTTTGGGATATGGAATACGTCTTGAAAATTTTTGATAATTGTAATCAAATCTCTCTTTAAAAAGACGACTGGCTTCTTTTTTATACCATTTATCAAGATCGACACCACGATCGATGTAGACTTTGTCATTACCAAGCGTCACCATGCCATCATTTGTATATACTATATCATATTTTTTTCCTAAAAAATAAAAATTGTTAGTAAATTCTTCTTTTTTCTTTTTAGCTTCAAGCATCTTGATGATAGAAGATTCACTCTTTTTCAATAATTTTTCTATTTCACGATCAGATACTAATAAATTTGTAGTCACATATATAGTAAAATCATCTTTTACTCTAATATAAGTATTTCTAGTAGATAATTTTTTTACTATTTCAACTTCGTATAATTCATCTCTTATTTTAAAATACATAACTTCACCAATTAAATTTCATCTTTGGATAATGGTTCTTCTTTAAAACCAAAGATAAAACCAAAGACTTTTACTGTTTTCTTCGATAATTCGACATTATAAATATTGACCGCTTTATTATAGGAATTACGACTATCTATTAAATCTTTCTCAATAGTATTAATCTCTTGTTTTAAAGCTTGATAATCCATATCCTTTATAATACTTTTATTCTTTTCAACTAGTTTTGTCATAGCATCTAAATCATTACTGATTAAAATATCACACTTCAATAATTCAGAGCGATTATCAAGTTCAATAATCTTATTCTTATTTTCCATGACAGCATTAATCAAATCTTTTTTCTTAACTAGTGTTTTAACTTTTTCAATAAGTTTAGGAATTAAATCATTTCGTTTTTTAAGATTGATATCAATATCATAATATTCATCATCAATCGCGTTTTTTAAACTTTTTAATTTCTTATAAATAAAGATTGAATACCCTATTAAAAGTATCAAGATGATGACTATTAATATCATTAAATATTTCATCTAATCACTTCCTTAGGTATATTATAATATTTATTTTCCAACTTTGAAAGCATAAAAAATATAACAATGGAAATACTAAGGATGGAGATGATTCGATGAATAGTGAAATTAGAGATTATATAATTAATAATTTTAAAGATGATGAAAAAGATACGATTAGAAGTGCCATTGAGGATTCAATTAATGATAACGATGAAGTAGCATTACCAGGATTAGGGATATTTTTCTTACTCAATTGGGAAGAATCAACTGAAGAAGAAAGAAATAAAATAATCGATAATATCTATAAAAAAATTAAAAAAGGTACTTAGTACCTTTTTATTAATCGTCTTTTTCACGCATGTGCCAAAAATTAAATAGTTCACGAATTATTATTAATAGTGGCATGAATATATAAGTAGATGAGATGATGATACGAATTAAGAAATTTAGTATAGATGTATCAAACGTCAAAACGTTTAATCTGATGAATGATAAGATGAACTCATTAAAAAGAATGGCAGTTAAAGTCATTAACGCTATTAAGAATTTATCAATAAAATTAGAATATTTATCTAAAAAGCGATATGAATATATGTAATTGTCATAAAAATTATATATGTTTATAATTTGAATTATCGATACTATGACACCAACAAGAGTATTAGTAATGATGACGCTACAATCACTAGTACAAGATAAATATTCTTTTCCAACTAGAAAATATCTAAATACTAGAGAAAAAGTGAAAGTCAATAAAACATAGGTAAATATGGTACTGATATGATTACTAATAATTCTATTGGTTCTTTTTTCATCAATCTCATCAATATCTTTCTTATATGTCAAAAAATCAATTATTATTGTTGCTGCGATAAAAAAGATAAATACATAGGTCAAATTCATGATGTTTTCCCCTCTCATTTAAATCATTTTACCTATTATATACGGATAATCGATTTTTTCAAGTCTTATTTTCTTTTCTGTACCACTTTCGATTGATTCAAAGACTTTTACTTGTAAGTAATTAGAAGTATGACCAATAGAATAACCATCACGATTTCGTTCAAATAAAACATCTAGGTCTTTACCAAGAAATTTTTCAAAATAAGCAATTTCTAATTCACGAGAAAGAGCAAGTAAGCGATGAACTCTTTCTTTTTTAGTCTGTTCATCAATTTGTGTCATCGTCGCTGATTTAGTTCCATCTCTTTTAGAGTATGGAAAGACATGAAGTTTAGAAAAATTGATCTTTTTTAAGACGTCAATGCTTTTTTCAAACACTTCATCAGTTTCACCTGGATGACCAACAATGATATCAGTAGTTATAGAGATATCTGGTCTAATCGATCTTATCTCTTCAATCTTTTTAATGAAAAAGTCCAAATCATACTTACGATTCATTATTTTTAAAACTTCATCACTAGCAGCTTGAATAGGAATGTGTAAGTGATTGGCGATGCTGTCATTATCTCTTATTATATTTAAAACGTCTTCATTCAATTCAGTTGCTTCAATAGATGATATTCTTATTCTTTTCAAACCTTTTATCTTAACAATTTCTCGTAATAAACTAGCAAAATCAGTATTTAGATCACGGCCATAATTACCTGTGTGAATTCCTGTTAAGACGATTTCTTTAAAACCGTTTTTGACTAAGTCATTTATTTCTTCTAAACAAGTATTAAAATCTTTACTGCGACATTTACCACGAACATGAGGAATGATACAGTAACTGCAGAAATTTTCACATCCATCTTGGATTTTGACAAAGGCACGAGTACGAGATAGATATTTATCGAGATGCATATTGTCAAATTCGTTTAATTCTGTTGTTTTGGGAACGTCGACCATTTTTTGATGCTTTTTAAAATATTCATCAAGTAGTTGAACGATTTTACTCTTATCGCGATTACCGATAGCGATATCTATTTCTTCTGGTAAATCATCTTTGGATTTTTGAATGAAACATCCCATGGCGATAACACAAGCATCCCTATTTCTTCTCTTAGCTTGACGAATTATTTTACGACTTTTGATATCACTAGTATTAGTAACAGTACACGTATTGATGATATAGACATCACACACATCATCAAAATTACCTATTTCATAACCGTTTTCTTCTAAACATTTTATTACGTATTCACTCTCATAAGTATTAACTTTGCAGCCAAGAGTATATATTCCTACTTTCATAAAAAGACCTCCATAAAAAAAAGCTATACGTATTATAGCATTTTTATTTCAATTAGTCTAAATTTTTTTGTAATTCTTTTAGAGCTTTTAAGAACTCATTCGTCTTCTTGATCTCATCATTTAATTTATCAAGATTAGCAGTCTGTTCAAGTTCTAAGCTTTCCTTTGTCTCACTAATACCATAAACGGGTGAGATGAATGGTGATGATTTAAACTTCTTGTCCATAGCAATTGGTGGTAAATCATCCATTGTTTTAATATCAGCACTATTGATTAGAGCTTCTTTTTCTTCATCTTTGATAGTATCAAAATCATCTAACTTGATAGCTTTCATCTCTCTAGTATTATATAATTCTTCAATAGTTATAGGTTCATCGCCCTCATCTTGATAAGCATTTTGAACGACTTCATTACTATCGTATAGCTCATCACTAATCTTGTTAAACTCATCAACACTGATGATGGCTTTTTTCTCCTGTTCATCTTCGTGAAGGGCAATCTTTTCATCAATACCCATTTCAAGTAATTCATTTAGGTCTTCTTGAACTTTATTAGCTCTTGCTAAATCAGCTTCTTTTTCTTCCTTAGTCAATTGTTCATTAATAGCATTGGCAATGGTAGAAACTTCTTCTTTTTTCTCTTCAGGAGCAATTGGTTGAACAACTACAGGCTCAGGTTCTTCACTAGCGAGTAATTGGTCAGGTTGATATTCTGGTTTAGCAACTAATTCTTCAGGATGTTCTTCTTTCATCTGAGCACTTTCCATCATTTTTTTATTTTCTTCTTGACGACGCAACTCCTCTTTTAATTGTTCAAGTTCCATTTTGGCATTGGTCTTTTCAAGTTCAGCATCTTCTTCGACATATTTAATCTCCTCGACGCGATTACGATTTTCTTTCACTACCGGTTGTTCACTAATTGGTTCAACCATAGATAGAGGTTCTTCAACTTTTACTTCTTCAGTCGTAATAACATCATTGACAGAATTAACTGGTAAGACATCTTCTTTCTTAGATGGTAAAACGTCTGCACTGATCGTTTCTTGTTTTTTCTTCTTATTCATGACATCCAATATTATAATTATTCCTACTAATATGACAATAACACCAATTAATATAAAAATTATAGCCATGTCAGTCGATGTTAAATTTCCCATAAGTTCACCTCATTAATACATAGTTAATAATACTTAAAGCATATAAAGATGCTGTCTCAGTTCGCAAGATGCGATTTCCAAATGATGTTGATATATAACCATTATCTATCAATATTTTTTCTTCTTCTTTAGTAAAACCGCCCTCTGGACCTATTACTAATATTATTCTAGCACCATTTAGGTCTTTTGATAAGACCCTTTTAAGTGTGGTTGACAATTCATTAACCGTACAAAGTATCTTCAAATCGTATGATAATTTAGTCAAATCAGCAACGCTAGATACTGGTTCAATCGTTGGTATTACTACTCTTTTGGACTGTTCACTAGCTTCCTTTAAAATCTTATGCCAACGATCTAATTTTTTTGTTTCTTTTTTGTCTAACTTGACAACACTTCGCGTCGTGTTTAGAGGAATTATTTTATAAACCCCTAGTTCACAACTCTTTTGTAAGATGTAATCCATCTTCTGTTCTTTGACCAAGCTTTGAGCAATGGTGACTTGACAAGGAAGTTCACTATCACTATCTATTTTCTCTCTTTTGATTAGGGTAACATCATCATTATTAATAGCGACTATCTCACAGATGTATACCTCTTCATCCATAACTACTTCGACAAAATCACCTATTTTATTTCGCATGACTTTGATGACGTGATATGAATCATCTTTTGATAGTAAAAACTCATCTTCTTGGGCCTTGGAAAAATATCTTTGCATCTCATCAATCCTTTATATATTCATAGACTTCTTCAACAGTCTTAGAAAAATCTTCATAATTAGTATTAAACCATTTAACATCCATTTGATTATTAAAGAATGTGTACTGGCGTTTAGCATAACGGCGGGAATTTTTTTTGATGTTTTCAATAGCTTCTTCTAAAGATACTTCACCATCAAAATAAGCATATAATTCCTTATAACCAATTCCTGTATTGATAGCTTTACTGTGTAAATGTTGATCATATAAATGACGAACTTCATCGATTAAGCCGTCTTTTATCATGACATCGACACGATTATTTATAATTTCATATAGTTTTTCACGATTCGTCGTCAAACCGATGGTATAGAAGTCATACAGTTTAGTATTGCCATTGTGATCATAACTGCCATTATTATCAAGTTTGTTCAAAGCTCGTTCGAGGCGTTTACGATTATTTACATGAATATCAATACTCTTATCTCTAATTTTGATCTTTTCTAACAATTCATCATTTGTCAAATCTTTATAGCTTTTATGTTCTGTCTCTTTTTCAAAACGATAATCGTATAAAGCTGCTTTGACATATAAGCCCGTACCACCGACAATAATAATATTTTTCTTTTTCTTTTGCAATTCTTCTATTTTCTGACGACAATCTCTTTGATAATCATAAACTGTATATAATTCTTTAGGATCGACAATATCTAAAAGATGATGAGGAATGTTTTCTTTTTCTTCTTCAGTTGCTTTAGCAGTTCCTATATTCAAGGTGCGATAAACTTGCATGGAATCACAATTTATTATCTCAGCATCAATTCTCTTAGCTAGTTCCACACTCAGTTTCGTCTTTCCAACTCCCGTTGGCCCAACAATTACTACAATCATATTATCATCCTCTTAAAGTTTATACTACCACAGTCAAAAAAAAAGAGCAATTAACTCTTTTAAATATTTTTAATATTTCGCTTATTAAAGATGAAAATAGCTAAAACTATTAACAGTACTACATAAACGAGACAAACAACCATGGAAAATGGTAAAGTCAAGCCTTTGTATGGAGAACTTCCACCATATAAATAACAGCGGAAATCCCAATTTAACGTCACGAAATATTTAAGGATATCTATTTCATAAACTTGGGCGATTGAATTGATGATATTACTTCCAAAGACGATGATGTAAGATAAGGTACTAGCAAGATTATTACTGACAAATATCGTACTGCAAGTAAAAGCAATTGTCGCAATCAAAATAAGTTCTGGCAATAGACATAATAGTGATGAAGCTAGTGATTTAAAAACACTCATCTCCACAACCATTTCTTTACCATAATCATAGATGATGACGGGAATATTTAAACTGTCAAAACCAAAGAAAAGACCACCTAATATGAATTGGATTAAGAAAGTTGAGCCAATGGCAAACAAGACCATTATTAGAGATGTGATATATTTACTCATCAATATTTCCGTACGAGAATATGGTTTAACTAATAATAATTTTATTGTTCCCTTAGAAAATTCTTCACTTATGATACTTCCAGAAATTAAGATAATTATGACCACTATCATGATGAAATATTCATCGAGGTAATTTCCTAGGATGTACTGTAATGATGCTTGGGAACTATCAACGATACCATTCTCAATCTGATACTTGAGAATTTCTACGTCGGCATGCGATTGTTCCAAGTTTGTCTTTTGGTATTCTGTCATGTCTTTTTCATCCATGACTGAGTACTGCAATTCCACACTACGACTGGATTCATAATCAGACAAATATTGGTTTAATTGGTCATCTTTATAGATGATGTCATATTTTAAGCGCAAATCTAAAGCTTCAATTGAAGCTTGATAGTAAGGACTAGAACTTGGATCTTCCAACGAAAGGCTCGTCAATTCTTCTTTTTCTTCTAAAGCGTAATCTTTCCAAGAGATGTCTTTTAATTTATTAAGTAGTTCATCACGTTCTTTTAAAGCTTTAGCATAAGAATTTTTATCAAAGCTGAGACCATTTTCATAACTCAAAATCTCGTTGAAAGCACTCATTAGGTCATAATTGTATTTACCATCATTTAACAAGATGTATCTTTGCCATGAATCTTTACCAAACTCCATGGCACTTTCATATAGTAAGACATATGATTTACTACTTACATAGTCATCATTTTTAGTATCATGTTCTTTTTCGTAATCAGCGACGATATCTTTATCCATTTTATAATTAGTCTCATATAAATCTTCAACATCAAAATCGTTATCATAAATGAAGTTGAGCAATAGACCAAATAAAATGGTAATTATTAATGTGATATAAATATTTTTCTTATGAAAGATTTTATATAATTCATTTCTAATCAGTTTAATCAATGATATTACCTCCCGTCTTTTGAATGAATACTTCTTCGAGAGATACACTCTTTTGATATACTTCATATATTAAAATATTTTCTTTTACTAAGTTAGAAATAATACTGGCTACTTCTTCTCTATTCGTACTAATTTCAAAACTAGTATTATTTAAAACAGTCGCATCTTTATATAATTTATTTATTTTTTTAGTATCATCAACTTCGAAGTGATAGATGGAATTACTCATTTTCTTTTTGAGTTCTTTAATGCCACCCTCTTCAATTATTTCACCATTTTGAATGATGCATACTTTATTACAAAAGCTTTCTAATTCAGCTAAATTATGACTGGATATCAATATGCCCATTTTTTCTTCTTTGGCCAATTTTTTCAAAAGTTCACGAAGTTCCATGATACCTTCTGGATCTAATCCATTGGTCGGTTCATCTAACACTAAGAGATTGGGATGATGAAGAATGGCTTGAGCGATTCCCAAGCGTTGACGCATACCTAGAGAATATTTGCTGACTTTGTCATCAATGCGATTTTTCAATCCAACGACATTGATAACTTCTTCAATTCGTTCTTTATCAACATTTTTATAGAGATGTGAACACAATTCAAGATTTTTGCGACCACTTAGATACATGTACATATCAGGATTTTCGACAATGGTTCCAACTCTTTCAATGGCTTTGACAAAGTTCTTTTTGACGTCATAAGAATTAATTTTTACTTCACCTGCATCATATTTTTGTAAACCTAAGATGAGTTTAATCGTCGTCGTCTTACCAGCACCATTTGGTCCGATAAAACCTAAGATGTCACCTTCTTCAACGTCAAAACTGACACCTTTGATGACTTCTTTCTTTCCAAATTTTTTCTTTAAATTATGACACTCTAATATTTTCATATTATTTTTCCATGCTCCTCATAAACATTTTTTCCAATTCGTATTTGGAATAAGTAATGATGGTTGGGCGACCATGAGGACAAGTAAATGGATTATCAGTATCACGAAGACGATCAAGCAAATCTTCCATCGCTGGCATTTCGAGGTGATCATTAGCTTTGATACTCATTTTACAAGCGAGTGTTATCGCAATCTTTTCAGTAAACTTATAAGGATCAAATTCTTTTTCACTAATGACGATATCGATAATTTTACGAATAGCTTCTTCAAGAGCATATTCTGGTAACCAATATGGATGACTTCTGATGAGAATGGTATTAATACCAAATTCTTCAACTTCAAAATTCAAATCTTTTAACTTATCCATTTTTTCTTTCAAAATCAAATAATCATTATTCGATAATTCAATTTTTAAAGGTATCAATAAATCTTGCATGTGATTGTCATGGGTTCCCATCTTTTTCATATACTTCTCATAGTTGATTCGTTCGGCAGCGGCATGTTGATCAATCAAGTACATACCATCTTCATTTTCAGCAACGATATAAGTACCATGAACTAAACCGACTGGATACATTTTCTTAATGCGGTCTTTCTTTTCTTCTTTTGGTTCTTCAACTTTGGAATTTGGATCATAAAGAGGAACTTCTTCTTCTTTGACATCTAAATCTAGTTGCATCTCTTCAAGAGATTGGTAATCATTAGATTCTTCACTTTTTTCATTACTAATGACAATTTCTTTGACTCCTTCAACGGCATTAGCCATATCCATCTTTTGTTTTTCCTCTTGACTTCTAAGAGTTGGTATCAAGTTACGGGACTCCAACTGCTCAGTAATGAGTTTCATCAATAATTCTTTTAAAGTATCCATTTTTGAAAATTTGATATCCATCTTAGTCGGATGAATGTTGATATCGATCAAAATTGGATCAACTTCAATATTGATGATGACGATTGGAAAACGAGATGACGGAATATAAGTATGATAAGCATCCGTTATAATCTTATTCAATTCATTATTTTTAATTAGACGATTATTGACGAAAGTCGTCATACAGTTACGTCCCGAACGAGCTTTTTCAGGATAAGAAATCAAGCCCTTAATCGTGTAATCACCATTACTACCATTAATAGGAATCATTTTTTTAGCGACATCGATTCCATAAATTCGTGATATTACTTTTAACAAATTGCCACTACCATCTGTGAATAAAATCGATTTACCATTATTCAATAGATTAAATCGAATGTTGGGATAAGACAAAGCCATCTTATCGACATATTCAACGACATTAGCTAGTTCAATATATAGATTTTTTAAATATTTCAATCGAACAGGAGTGTTATAGAAAAGATTTCTAACTTTTATCTTTGTACCTTTAGGGCAATCAATCGATTTGATACTGTCAACTTTTCCCCCATTGACGATTACTTCGGTACTACAAGTACCATTATTAGTTTGTAGAGTCGTATTACTTACTGATGCGATTGAAGGTAGAGCTTCACCACGAAAACCTAGACTTTCGATATTGAACAAATCGTCTAGGTTTCGCAATTTACTAGTAGCATGTCTTGAAAAACATAAAACGGCATCTTCTTCATCCATTCCAACGCCGTCATCTGTCACTGTTATTTCTTTAACACCGCTATCTATAAGCTCAATTTTAATTTCTTTAGCACCAGCATCAATAGAATTTTCAACTAATTCTTTAACGACACTAACAACTTTTTCAACCACTTCACCAGCTGCAATTTTATTAGCTAGATCAGCGTCCATAACTAAAACTTTACTCATACGCTATCACTTTCTCTATTCTGTCACAAATTCATGGGTTCCATCATTTGGATTAACTATTATTGTATATGTTTCATCGTTATCAGTATTCTTAACAGTTACAACCCACATATTATCTTCTCTAACTTTAGCATCAAATTCATAGTTGTCGCTTTGGAATATCTCTTTTGCGACAGCAATAGCATCTTCTTTAGAGAAACCATACTCCTCAGTAACAGTTTCTTCATCTGACACTATTTCACCATTTGCATTTGGTTTTTTATTTTCTTTTTCATTACTATCAGGGTCTTTATTACTAATTGCCAAAATCAATACCACTGCAACTATTATGACTACTAAAACACTACCAACAATAATCAAAGTCTTTTTATTTTTCATATTAATCTCCTTTCTTATTCTAAAATCATTATAACAAAATAAGAATTTATTTTAAAGAGATTTTAAATAGTTATACAAATTATTGGCAATATCTTTATTCAAAACAGTTTCAAGTTCTTCCTCTGAAGCTTCTTTCATTTTCTTTAATGATCCAAATTTACGAAGCAGTTCTTTTTTTCTCTTTTCACCAATTCCATCAACCATATCTAAAAGACTAGATAGTGTTCCTTTACTCTTGATGTTGCGATGATAACTGATGGCATAGTTGTGAACTTCTTCTTGAATCTTACTCAAAAAGATGAATAAGTTACTATGACGGTCGAGAGGAATTTCATTCAAATTCTCATCAATTAAAGAACTGGTGCGATGTTTATCATCTTTTTTCAAACCAATTATCTTAATGTCCAATTTAAAATCTTCAATTATCTTTTTACAAACGTTAACTTGGGTCTCACCACCATCGACGACGATCAGATCACACTTTTTTTCTTCATTCATCAAAACGCGATAGTAACGACGATAAAGGACTTCTCGCATAGCCCCTAAATCATCTTTGACGCTTGCATCAATCTTGAATTTGCGATATTCGTTTTTATTTGGAAGAAAGTCATCAAAAACGACCATACCCCCGACATAAAATGTTCCAAATAGATGGGAGTTATCAAAAGCTTCAATGCGACTGACATGATCAGTTTTAAGAATTTTTTTCAAATCTTCAACAGCCTGTAAACGAGCTTTTTCACTATTGGATAAAGTCTCTTCTTTTTCTTCAAGTTTAATTTTGGCATTTTCACTAGCTAATTCAAGAAGTTTTTTGATATCTCCACGAGTTGGACTTGATACTTTTATATTTAAAAATTCACTCAAAATATCGCGATCGATATAACTAGGAACGATTATTTCTTTAGGCATGACATTATTTTTTTCATAGAATTTGATGATGTATTCCATTAGAGCTTCTTCGTCACTATCAACGACTGATAAAATTTTATCGTGACGACCGAACAACAAACCTTCTCTTATGAAGAATACTTCAACTGATAAATAATTATTATGGCGATAACAATTGAAAATATCAAAATTATACTTAGTGTTTATAGATATCTTCTGTTTAGCTAGAGTTATGTCGATATCATTTAACATGTCTCTTATCTCCATCGCGCGTTCATAATTCATATCTTGACTTGCTCGCTCCATTTGGCTTTCTAGTTTAGCTTTAATGATATCACTATTACCGTTTAAAAAGGCAATGATCTCATCACACATGTTATTTAAACATCCCTCATCTATTTCTTTTTGACAATAACCTAAGCACTCACCAATGTGATAGTAGAGACAAACTTCTTTTTTCAAATTGTCACATTTGCGCAACGGATAGACACGATTGATGATATTGACAGTCTTTCGGGCAGCCGAAACGTTAGGATATGGTCCATACAAACGATTTTTATTCTTTTTACGATTGATATTGCGAACTATCTTTAATCGTGGATATTTCTCTTTAGTAAACTCAATATAGGGATAACTCTTATCATCTTTTAACAAAATATTGTATTTAGGATTATATTTTTTAATCAGCGTTATTTCAAGAATTAATGACTCTAATTCCGTAGAGGTAACGATGTATTCAAAATCAGTTATATCGTTGACAAGCATTAAAGTTTTACCAGTTTGGGTCTTATTGAAATAGCTAGAAACACGACGTTTTAAATTTTTAGCTTTACCGACATAAATTATCAAACCATCGCTATTTTTCATTTGGTATGAACCAGGTAATTCTGGAACTAATTTCAACTTTTCTTTAATATAGTTTTTAACTTCTTCAGTCAACTTCTTCACCCTCTTTCTAGCTCTTTAACTTCTCAGCTAGTTTATCTAAAAAACTTTGTTGTTTATCAAAGATCAATTCTTTAGCTTCTTCTAAATCGATCCATTCATACTTATCATTTTCTGGATAATCTTTAACAATTCCTGAATTTTTTGGCCATTCTAAAGGAAAAGTATTACTATGACAATTGGCTAAATCATAATCTTGTTCTTTCATAAAGATAATTACTAATTTATTGTTAGAGACTTTTTTAGATGCTAAAAAGTTGATGCCATCTTTAGTAACTTTTAAATTTGTCTCCTCTTTAAATTCCCTAATAGCAGCATCGATTACTCGTTCGTCTCCATCAAGTTCTCCTTTAGGAATACCCCAACTGTGTAAGTTAGTTCCTTCCCAATAAGGTCCCCCTGGATGACATAACAAGACTTTAATTTTATCGTTTTCTCTTTTATACATTAAAATACCAGCACTCTTCTTCATAATTCCTCCCGTTGACTAATATTATTTTATTACTTTTATAGTTATTTCTCAATTCTTAATTTTACAGTTTTAATTTTATTTGATAAAATTTAGTCATGGTGATTTGATGAAAACAATTATTGAAGATGTTAAATCAGAAATAGAAATAAATAAGTCGCGATTTATTGCTCTTTTGTACAAAGTACATTCCATTAGTGAAGTAAAAGAAAGAATTGAGGAAGTAAAAAGAAATTATAAGGATGCGACACATTACTGTTATGCCTATGTAATTGATGATAAAAGCAAATCCAGTGATGACGGAGAACCAGGAGGTACAGCTGGGGTTCCTATCATGGAAGTTCTTTTAAAAAATGATTTGAATTACGTCTTATGCGTCGTCGTCAGATATTTTGGGGGCATAAAATTGGGAGCTGGTGGTCTCGTACGAGCTTATTCGAAAGCGGTGACTACTTCTCTTGAAAAAGTTGATATCGTCAATTTAGTTCCTGGTCTTTTAATCAGTTTTGAAAGTAGTTACGAAAATCAAAAAAATATCGATTATACACTAAAAAATTACATAATAAAAAAAGAATATCTAAATACGATTAAATACACCGTTCTAATTCCTAAAGATAATTTATCATTACTCGATAATATCAATTATGAAATCATTGCAGAAAAAGATATTGAGACAAAATAAAAAGGAGCGTGCTCCTTTTTATTTGTACTTGTTAACGATATCATTCATTCCTGGTGTCGTTATTTTTCCAGCTTCAATCAATTTTTCGATGTAACTAGGTTTTACAAATTTGTGTTTTAACATAATTTCAATAGATTGGCGATCAATTTCTTCTTTATTATCTTTGATGTCAGATTTTGATAGTTCTATGACTTCATCAACAGTATCAGTCATCCCTTTAACTATATTACTCAAAACTGGTGTCGAATTTAAAATTCGTGCTTTTAGGGATGATGTAGCAACTACTGATTGATTGAAAACGGGATATGATAAAACTACACACATGAAGAACACTAAGATATATCCTTCAATCAATCCGACAAATAGTCCTAATAATTTTGATAATATTCCACCAATGATGGTAATGTCCAATATCTTTTCAAAGACTTTAGTAACGGCTAAAACAATGTTGAAAATAATACTTAAGACAGCAAAGACAATGATGAATGACAATATTTGATATAAGATGATGTTTAAGACAGCTGTTCCTTCGAAAACACCTCCAAAATTGAAGAATGGTAGATGTAAAGATAAGAATTCAGCAAGAGGATTTTTCAACATTAATGATAAAATGATCAATATTAAATATCCCACAGTCATAACTAATTCTTTAAAAACACCACGTTTCATTCCAACAACGCCACCACATAAAATAAATAATACGATGACGACATCAATTACATTTAAACTAAATATATCCATTTTTTTACCTCCTAATCATATTTTAAGTATAGCATCAATTCATAGTAAATAAAAATAAAAAAATAAAATATTTACCTTTTTATTTTGTCAATTTACTTAGAATGATTATTTTTATATAACTCTTTCAATTCATATAAAATGTTTAAAGCTTCAATAGGAGTTGTTTGAAGAGGATCAATTTCATTTAGACGATCACCGATGACATCCTTTTTCTCTTCGGGTTGTTCATCAAAGCTTAAGAATAAACTGGTCTGAGTGAAAGTCTCTTTTTTGTCACCTTTATTCTCATAGACATTAAGAATTTCATTAGCGCGTTCAATTAAAGATTTAGGAAGTTTGGCAAGGGATGCGACATGGATTCCATAACTCTTGTCAACTGCGCCATTTTTGATGCGATGAAGAAAAGTTATTTCACCCTGTTCTTCAATAGCACTGACATGAACATTCTTTAATCTTGGCAAATCAGCAGCTAAAGAAGTCAACTCATGATAATGCGTAGAAAAAAGAGTTTTAGCTTTGATCTTGTCATGAATGTACTCAAGGATAGCTTGAGCAAGACTCATTCCATCATAAGTTGCCGTACCACGTCCCAACTCATCAAAAAGGATTAAGCTGTTTTCAGTTGCTTCACTAATGGCGTTATTAGCTTCTTTCATCTCAACCATGAAAGTTGAATCACCACTTACTAAATCATCACTAGCTCCAATTCTCGTAAAGATTTTATCAAAGATGGGAATAGAACATTTCTTAGCAGGAACAAAAGAACCGATTTGAGCCATGATGACGATGATGGCAAGTTGGCGCATATAAGTTGATTTACCAGCCATATTAGGACCAGTTATCAAAAGAATATCAGTATCATCACCCATGATGATGTCATTTGGAACATAATCGTCTTTAATCACTTTTTCAACGACAGGATGGCGACCATCTTTAATGTTTATATTTCTAGTCAAAGTTATATTTGGTTTGACATAACCATTTTCTTCAGCAACAGTAGTAAGAGATGCCATCATATCTACTTCCGCAAGAACACGACTTATTTTTTGAAGACGACCGATATATTTTTTAACTTCATCTCTTATCTCCATGAACAAGCGATACTCAAGATTGATAATGCGCTCTTCAGCACCTAAAATGATGTTTTCTTTCTCTTTTAAAATAGGAGTCGTAAAGCGTTCACAATTAGCAAGAGTCTGTTTGCGATCATACCCCCACTCTTCTTTGACATTGGGAATATTTCCTTTACTTATTTCAATGTAATAACCAAATACTTTGTTAAAACCAACTTTTAAGTTTTTAATTCCTGTACGTTCTTTTTCTTCACGTTCAAAATTCAAAATAAAGTCTTTAGAACCACTAGCAAGCGACTTTATCTCATCGAGTTCAGCACTGTAACCAGGTTTGATTAAGCCACCTTCTTTTACTGTAACAGGAGCATCTTCATTGATTGATTTTTCTAATAACTCATACAACTCATCTAGAGTTTCAATCTTTTTAGAATAATCCAATTCTTCTAAAATTTTACTAATATTAGGAAGAACTTTTAGAGAGTTTTTCAATTGAATTAGATCACGAGCATTTAAATTACCATAAGCAATACGTCCCGCTAGACGTTCTAGGTCATATACTTCATCCAATTCTCTTTGCAAATCTTCTTTTAAAATGAATTCATTCAATAACTTTTCAATTATTCCATAACGACGATTAATCTCTTCAATATCTGTTAGAGGGTTTTCAATATTATATTTCAAGAATCTACTTCCCATAGCAGTCTTAGTCTTATCGAGAATCCAAAGAAGAGAATAAGTTCGATCTTTAGTTCTGATAGTCTCTGTAAGTTCCAAATTGCGTTTGGTGTGAACATCAAATGATAAGTAGTTCTCACTATTGATAACTTCGGCTTCTTGTAAATGTGATAAATCACCTTTTTTAGTATTTATGATATAGGCAAGTAAATGTTTAATACTCGTAATACTTCTTATGTCAGATATGTTTTTATAGACAAATTTATAATCATCTTCTTCGTATAAATCATCGACAATCGTAACTAAAATATTATAATTGCCACGCAAGGTATTAATGACTTCACGACTTATTTTGTCATTGACGATGATCTCACTTATATTTCTCTTAATTATTTCTTTAATGACTTTGTTCTCATCGTGATCAACGATCAAAGTATAGAAGTATCCCGTTGTGATATCAGCAAAACTGATGCCGTAGCAATATTCAAAATCATAAACACTACCTAAGTAATTACTATCTTTTTCATTTAAAAAAGCATCAAGTCTCGTTCCTTTAGTGACGACTTGAATAACTTCTCTTTCAACCATGCCCTTTGTCGTCTTCGGATCTTGCATCTGTTCACATATGGCAACTTTATAACCTTTTTCAACCAATTTATCCAAATATGACAAATAGGCATGATGAGGAACACCACACATGGGAACGCGTTCATCTAAACCAGCGTTTCTCCCCGTCAAAGTTAGTTCTAATTCACGACTACCGATTATGGCATCTTCGAAAAACATTTCATAGAAGTCTCCTAAACGATAAAAAATAATCGTATCATTATATTTATCTTTAACTTCTAAATACTGTTTCATCATTGGACTAATTTTGTCTCGATCTATATCATGTCTATTCATATTTACCACCATGTCAATTATTATATCACTTTAAATGGAAAAAGACATTTATTTTTTTACTTTAAACTCCCATTTTAGGATTTTTTTGCTTATATAAAAATTTGCGTAGAAAATCAACGGGTATGACTGTACTAGCGAAGAATAACATGATTAAAAATTCTTTTAAAGTTAGACCACTCGTTCTGAAAAGACTACCGCCATAATAGATCAAAATGATTTGAACGGTCGTTATGAAAAACATGATGATGATGAAGACTTTGTTTTGAGTGATATTAGCTAATAAATTTAAGCGACTAGTTCTTGCGTTTAAACTGTTAAAAATATCAATGAATATGAAAAGGCCAAAGAAGGCAGTCATCAAATAGATATCATCAATACTTTTTCTAAATAAATTTCTAATTAAGGGCAGTTTTAAGAAACAAAGACAAAGAATAGCGGAATAAATTCCTGTAAAGAGAATTTCTGATATCATGTAAGGATTAATTATCGATTCATCTTTCTTTTTGGGAAGTTCTTTCATGTATTCGACAATTGGTGGTTCATAGGCAAAAGCAAGACCAGCTAAAGTATCCATGACCATATTTACCCAAAGCATTTGAATGACGGTCACGGGAGTTTCGATACCGATGAAAGGTCCAATGATTGATAATGATATGGCACACATATTGATAGTCAGTTGGACGATGATGAATTTTCTAATACTTTTAAAAATAGTTCTTCCAAAGAGAATGGCTTTGGATATCGATAAAAAATTGTCATCTAATATGACGACGTCACTTGCTTCTTTTGAAACTTCAGTACCACTTCCCATGGCAAACCCGACATCAGCTTTTTTTAAGGCCGGTGCATCATTCACCCCATCACCAGTCATGCCGACGACGAGATTCATACTCTGAGCAATTTTGACTAAGCGACTCTTATCACTCGGTAGGCTGCGCGCTACTACTCTTAAGCGAGGCAATATTTCTCTTACTTCTTCATCAGTCATTTGTGATAATTCACTACTAGTCAATACTAAATCGGTTTCTTTATCAATTAAATTTATCTCTTTAGCAATCGATAGAGCTGTTTCTCTATTATCACCAGTTATCATTACCGTTTGAATGTGCGCACCTCTTACTAGTTCAATTCCCTCTTTGGTCTCTTTTCGCACTTCATCTTTGATAAAAACAATGCCAACTAGTGTCAAACTCTCAATTTTTTCTAAAAATTCACTCTCATTAACACCTAATAATAATACTCTAATCCCTTTTTTAGTAGCTTTATTAATCTCATTTTCAATCTTTAGACGATTATTAAATTTAACTCTATTACCTAAAGCATCAAAGTAATAATCACATCTATCTAACAATTTCTCTGGTGCACCTTTGATGAGATTAATCTTTTTATTATTTTCACATATTCTAGTCAAAGAATATTTATTCTTACTATCGAAAGGAATACTTTTTTCAATCTTGATATCACTCTTTTTTTCTTCTTTGACAAATTTGATCAAGCTCTTATCAGTAGCATTACCACCAATTATTTCATCTCTTTCACGATCATAAGTAGATGAATTATTATAAATAATTGATTTTTTGACAATATCTAGGTATTTGTTATTAGAGAAATCAGCAATGGTCTTATATTCTTTTAAATCACCATTAATAAAACTAGTAACTTCTAAATTGCCATAAGTGAGCGTTCCTGTTTTATCCGTAAAAAGAATATTAATACTGCCAGCGGTTTCGATTCCTGTCAATTTGCGCACTAAAACATTATTTTTTAACATGCGTTTCATATTTGATGACAAAACTAAAGTGATCATCATGGGAAGACCTTCTGGAACAGCAACGACGATAATAGTAACACTTAGTGTCAAAGCATACAGCAAATGATTAATCAGTGTTGGAAAATCTTGCAATGTCAAAATTATGGCATCAATATTAAAATTATTATTTAGAACAATTACGGAAAAGAGATAAGAAAAAGATACTAAGAAAGAAGCAATATAACCAATTTTACTAATGATAGAGGCCAATTTCGTCAAACGAATTTTGAGAGGACTTTCTGGTTTTGCTTCTTGTAATTCTTTAGCTAAACTGCCATAGATAGTCTTTTCACCAACACTGACAACTTTCATAATGGCTTCTTTAGAATAAATAGTCGTACCGCGATACAATTTATTCTTTTCAGTTGGTACATTGTTTAAATTAGACATTTCCTCTTTATATATCTCTTTTGATTCACCATTTAAACTTGACTCATCAACACTAACTTCGCCATGTAAAATAATGCCATCCGCGGGAACTTTATCGCCTGACGATAATAAGACGATATCATCGACTACTACTTCATCTATCTTTATTTCAATGGTCTTATAATTTCGAATGACACGACATTTGATCTTACTCGCTTCTTCTTGGATTTTAGCAAAAGCTTTTTCACTGCCATACTCCGATAGTGTCGAAATAGTTGTCGCGATAAAAATAGCTAGCATTATACCAACGGTCTCATACCAGTCAAAATCTTTAAATAAAAAGATTATTTTTATCCCTAAAGCAATTAAAAGTATTTTAATAATCGGATCTTTCAAGGCATTTATCAATAAACTCATAAAGGTATTATTAGTATTACTAGTAATGTCATTTGATCCATATTTTTCACGATTTTTTAGTACTTCTTGTTCAGTTAATCCCCTAATATTTTTTCTATTCATAATAGCCTCCTAGAAAATAATATTAAGGTTAATAAATTTATAGAATTGTTTTTATTCGACAAGAAAATATCTATTCAAAAGAAAAAATCCAAATCAATTGGACTTTTGATGATTTTTAGTATAATTATCGAGTTTTACTAAAGTTTCTTCAAAAGTTGTCGCTTCGATTAAATCAATTTTATAATTATATTTTTCTTTTAGTTTTTTAGCTTCTTTATAATTGTCACCAGTTGGGACGATGAAGACATCAGCTTTAGATTTGACAGCGCCTTTCAATTTGTATTCAACACCACCAATTTCACCAACGGTACCATCTTGTTCAATCGTTCCTGTTCCGACTATTTTTAAACCACGCGTTATGTCAGTAGCTGTCAATTTGTTATAAATGGCAAGAGCAAGCGTTAATCCACCACTCGATCCACTCTCATTTTTACTAAAGTTAAACTTTATTGGGGGTGTCGTGACATAATCATAAATGGTCGTTATCATTATTCCTGTGTATTTAGAACCATCTTCTTCATAAACTCTTAACTTCGTCTTTTTCTCTTTATCGCCTCTTTTATAAACAAGTTCTATCTCGTCATCAACATTTTTAGTATTTATGTATTCACGATATTTCTCAATGTCAGAAATTTGGTTTCCGTCATAGGATAATAGTCTATCACCAACGCGTAAATCAGAATATTCCTTAACGAAATCATAAATGTAGAAGACATAGTAACCACTCTCTTTGATGGTGAAATCTTTTTTAGCAGCAAGATAAGCAACTTTAGCGGAATTCTGTTGTGATTCAATCAGTGATAAGCGATCGCGTTCAGCGATGTCATGGACGTCTTCCGTCTCATCAATGACATAGTCTGACTCTTCATATAAAGTCCAGTTAGGAATGACATAACTCAATAGAACTGTTGGTAAGGTTCCACGAAGTTCATTGACATAAGCTAAGTTAAAACTTCCTTTTTGTTCATATGAATTCTCAATTTCGACACGATCACTCACGTCAATTGTCCCACCTGATACCAAGATGAAATAAGGAAGAGGATAAGTCATTGCGACATAAAAACTCAATATTAATATCAACTCACGATGATTTTCTTTTATATATCCTTTAATATTTTCATATACTTTCTTAAGCACAATTATCACATCCTAAAACAATTATACCAAAAAGGTGGTCATTTATGAAAACAAAATTAAAAAGTATTACAATCATCCTTTTTTTAGTTCTCATCTTACTATCAATTCTTGGGTATCCCAAAGAGACAATTGATAGTGTTTTATTTGGAGTAAATATTTGGGCCTATAATGTCTTTCCTTCATTATTTCCCTTTTTCGTTTTATCAGATCTCTTAGTAAATTATGGGTTTATCGAGTTTTTAAGTGAAATATTTAAAAATGTCATGACTGTTTTTGGATTATCGGGCGAATGTAGTTTTCCGCTTTTAGGCAGCTTAGTATCTGGTTTTCCCAGTGGACCAAAATATACGAGGCAACTATTAGATAATGGAAGTATAAGTGTTGATGAAGCCAACTTTTTAATAATGTTTACACATTTTTCTAATCCTTTATTCATCATGGGAACAATTGGAATGGTCCTTTTAAAGAATAAAACCTTAGGAATGATCATCTTAAGTGCCCATTTTTTAGGAAATTTCATAATTGGGATAGTCTTTAGAAAGAAAAAGAAGCAATCAATTAATAAGATATCATTTAGAAAAGCGATTAATGACATGAATAAAAAGAGAATAAATAATGATAAGAATTTCATTAAGATATTAAGTGACGCGATCTATAGTAGTATTGATGTACTCATATTATTATTGGGCATTATCATCATTTTCTTAATATTTACTAATTGTATCAATCGTCTATTTTTATTTGATGAAAAGACGATGATACTAATTAAAGGAATTTTGGAAATGACGCAAGGGGTAAAATATGCAGCTAGCAGTAATCTCTCACTACTAACAAAGACAATGTTCATCACGTTTTTCTTATCTTTTGGGGGATTTAGCGTTCACATGCAGGTTGGAAGTATCATAAATGGCAGCAAAATAAAATACAAGAATTTCTTAATTGCGCGCATCATTCACGCAATCATATCTGTAATTCTTGTATCTATTCTATTTAATATTTTTATCATTTAGTTAAATTTTCATAAATTAATCTACTACTATCAGGAATACCACTACTCGTTATGCAGGAAGTGTTAACACCACTCGCTAGGCAACTGCTAATAGTACTAGATGGAAGAGTTCGATTATAGACAATGGCATGAGAAATCGTCCCATAAAACAAATTGCTATTGTTTACATATCCTGGATTACCACCGATGGCAAAAGCTAGTTGTGAACGATCAATTTTTGAATTAGCAGCAAGACTCTTACTACCCCTTTCAACACCATCGACATAAATCTTCATAACTTTAGCACTGCTGTCAAACGTTCCAACAATAGTATAAAAGCGGCCAGTCGTCAAAGTATTACTACTACAAACTTCAGCATACTCACTAGAGTAATCATTGGAATTAGAAACTTGAGCTCCAAAACAAGCTTTATTATTTGAAGTACTAGTTTTAGAACTTAGAGATAGACCACTACCACCTAATTGCCAATTGCCAAAGAACTGTTGAAAGCTACTAACTTTACTAAATTTAACACGGGCTACGACTGATAAGTTATTACTATCGGCATTAATAGTTTGATTAGTCGTTGTCACATAACCATTATATGTTCTTCCTTCAGCTGTCTCCAAACTGGAAGATGGGGTTTGGACAGTTCCACCAGTTACGACCTCACTCGTTTCTTCATAATTGTAATCATAACCAATAGCAACTATTTCGATTCCGTAATTACCTTCCAAATCATTGTGATAAATGGGAATTGAAATACGATAAATCGTCACGTTATCATCTTCAAGATTATTAGTTTCATACGTGTGATACAGCATGTAATTAGGACGATACTCTAAAAGAAGAGCATCAGCTGATTCATAAATGATACCACCATAAGTTATGTAATCGATCTCATATTCATCACCATCATACTCTTTGGTTCCTTTTTCAACAGCTAACTGCTTAGTCGTACCATCATTAAAGTATAGAATTAGACAACGATCGACAACTTTACCTCCATTAGTACAGTAATCAATCGATTTCAAACTCTTTTCACTGATGTCATTTTGAATTGCTAAAGTAACTTGATTCTTATAATCTAACATCTGAGCTTTGATTGATTCTTCATTTTGTTTTACACGATAATTAAATAGCAATTGATACATTGAGAAAGCTAGAGTGAAAACAAATATAAAGCTTAATGTCAATTCAATAATAGTCATACCTTTATTATTTAACTTTTTCATATTTACCTCCTACTCACTAACTTTGATCTCAACATTGGCGAAACGGCCATCATTATAATATATAATCAAGCGATGAAACTTAGCATAAGTAGTTCCAGCTGGTTGGGTGAAACCATCAATACTGTCGATGTAATCACGACTAGCACGATCAAAATCGGCACTCGTTTTAGCACTATTTTTAATATTACTCGTTCGATACCATGTGACATAGACATTTTTAACATTTAAAAAACTTTCTCCCAATAGTGCTGTACAATAATTTTTCTTTTTCAAAGCATTACACAAAGCACTTGGACTATATTTCAAATAAGGCTTACTTCCCAATTTGATGACACTTGCTAAATTGTCATCTTCCATTATCATAGTTCTGATCAAATTAGCATTATAGACACTTTCGATGTCATCATACTTTTCTTCTGATTCATATCTTCCGACTAAAGGAACAACATTTACAAATAAAAATGTAAAAAGAGATAGAACAAAAACACCGACAACTATAGCTTCTGCTAGAAGGAATCCCTTTTCATTACTTTTTTTCATAAAAAAATCACTTACCTTTATTGATTATATTACAAAAGTATTATATAATAAATTAGAGTAAAATACTAGACGGAAGTTTAAAAAGGGGCAAAAAAATATGGTAGAATATGATTTCGTGAAAGTACCGATAGTTGATATTGTCAATCAGATAATTTTATATGCTGCTCAACATAGGGCAAGTGATATTCACTTTGACCCCTTAGAAGATGCACTGATGATTAGGATAAGAATAGATGGTTCATTACATAACCACTCTGTCGTTCCTAAAATATATGAAAGAAATTTGATTACAAGAATTAAACTTGTCGCATCAATGAACATAACAGAGACGCGTCTTCCTCAAGATGGTGCTATTAAAGGACGCATTGGCGGAAGAGATTTGGACATGCGTGTTTCTGTTCTTCCAACTAATGAAGGAGAAAAATGCGTTATCCGTATCCTAGACTTTCAAAAAGGTTTAGACGGAATTGATGAATTAGGTTTCTCTCCTAAAAACTATAAAAAAATTCAAAAAATGTTATCTGTTCCAAGTGGAATTATTCTTGTTACTGGTGCTACTGGTACTGGTAAATCTACTACCACTTATTCAATGTTACAAGCTTTGAACAAAGAAGATACTAACATTATAACCGTTGAAGATCCGATAGAGATGAACATTGAAGGTGTCAACCAAGTTCAAGTTAATAGTGAGATTGGAATGACTTTTGCAGCGGCTTTGAGATCTATTCTTCGTCAAGACCCAAACATTATTCTAATTGGAGAAATGCGTGATGAAGAGACAGCCCAAATTGCCGTTCGTGCATCTATTACTGGACACTTAGTTCTATCTACTATCCATACTAATAATGCTCTTGCAACAATCGAGCGTCTAATCGACATGGGTGTTCAAAGATACATGTTAGCTACTTCAGTTACAGGTATCGTCTCTCAAAGATTGGCAAGAACTCTATGTAATAAATGTAAGAGATTACGTCCAACGACAAAATATGAGCGATACATGTTCGCCCGCGTTTTACATAAAAAAGTTAAAGAAGTTTATGAACCAGTCGGATGTGATGAATGTCATCAAGGTTTTAAAGGACGTATTGCTATTCACGAAGTATTGTACATTTCTGAACATTTACGTGATTTGATTGCTGATGAGCGAATCGAAAAAGAAGAGTTGCGTGCTGAAGTTTATGGAGCTGGTGAGACAGTTACCCTACTTCAAGATGCTTTAGAGAAAGTCTTATTAGGATATACTACATTCCAAGAAATTTATCGTGAAGTTGATATCGATGTCGATCTTGAAAATGCTATTAAAGCTGATATGGGTTATGTCGATGAAGAAATTGAAAGTGATTCAGAAGAAGACGAAATCGATTGGAATAATTTCGATGGTGTCTTTGATGATGAACTTGATCTCATCGATATATCAGATGATGAAGATACATTACCAACAGTTGATAATTCAATTATCGATGTCGATCAATTCCGATATGCCTTTAATAAAAATCTTCAACCAAGTGATCCAGAATTCCTTAAGTTCTTCCTTTTAGAAGATAATAAGATCATGGTCGAAGATGTTGAAAAAGAAAGACAACGTCTACTAGAGATTGAAAGAGCTAAAGAAGAAGAACGTAGAAAAGAATTAGAAGAAATGAGTAAATTAGAAGTAATTGATGCTTTCGATAACAGTACTCTTTTGAGTGACTTTGGATTAGTTGATCCTGATACTAATCAGAACAATGTTTTAAATTTAAAAAATAATAAATTTGACTATGGTGAAATATTAGACTTGATTGATGCCTATTCTGACATAGGTCCTAGTATTCAAGACGTCGTCAATGATATGGATAAAAATCTACCGGCTTAGCTGGTAGATTTTCTCCCAAGCCTATAAGGCTGTCTGCAACTGCACGCTTTGCAGCGC
>CANREL010000008.1 GCA_947629655.1 uncultured Bacilli bacterium | reverse complement strand
GAAAGGTTGTATTTTTATACTGAGCGCCAGATCTTTAAATAGATGACGAGGTTAGTAGATTATCGAAGTTTTCGGCGGGTACTACTACGGTTGGTGAATCGTTAGATATGTAATAAAAAGTAAAATCAACATTACAACAAAAAATATATCACACTAATATTTTTGTCGTGGAGGAAAATAAATGTGTGGAATAATCGGATATATTGGTAAAAAAACTAATATCCAAAAACAATTAATAGATAGTCTTAAGACTTTGGAATACCGCGGTTATGATTCAGCTGGAATTGCGTACGTAACTGATAAGGTAAATATTATTAAATCAAAAGGAAAGATAGCTAACCTTGAAGAAAAGATTGATAGAGAAGAACAGGGATGTTTAGGAATTGCTCATACGCGTTGGGCCACTCATGGAGGAGCTAGCGATAACAATTCCCATCCTCATCGTGTTGGAAAAGTGACAATTGTTCACAACGGAATAATCGAAAATTATATGGAGATAAAGAGTCTTCTTGAAAAAGAAGGTTACAAATTTAAAACGGAAACAGATACTGAAGTAGCTTGTGCGTTACTAGATTATTTAAAGAGTAAAAACATTTGGAATAACTTAGAAGTTATAAGAGAGTTTGCTGGTTACATAAAGGGTTCTTATGCTTTAGGTATCATTTTTGATGATGATCTTGATACGTTATATGCGACGAGAAAAGATAGTCCTTTGATAATCGGGTTAGGAAAAGATGAAAATTTAATTGCTTCTGACGTTTCAGCTGTTCTCAAGTTTACAAAAAAGTATTGCTTATTAGACAATTATGATATTGTAAAATTGACAAAAGAAAAAGTGCAAATTTACAATAAAGATTTGAAAAGTGTTTGTAAAGAACAATTAGAGGTTAATTGGAATGTTGAACAGGCTGAAAAAAATGGATATGATCATTTCATGTTGAAAGAAATCCATGAAGAAGCCAAAGTATTAAAGGATACGATTAATGAATATGTCGAGAATTTAGATTCTTTTGTCGATAAGATGCCAGACATGCGAAAATATGACAAAATTCACATCGTTGCTTGTGGTTCTGCTATGCACGCTGGCTTAATTGGTAAGTATTTATTTGAAAATTATCCTGAGATTGAGACAACAGTAGAAGTAGCTAGTGAATATCGTTATAAGAAGGTTTTCTATGATGACAAAACACTTGTCATTTTGATATCTCAATCTGGTGAAACAGCTGACACTATTGCTTCATTGCGTAAAGCTAAGGAAGATCATATTGACACTTTAGCAATTGTCAATGTCGTCTCATCAACTATAGCTCGTGAAGCTGACCAAGTCTTGTACATAAGAGCAGGAGTTGAAATAGCTGTTGCGACAACTAAGGCTTACTTATTACAAGTTGCCATGTTGATGTTAATAAATTTAAAATTGATGGTTGAAAGAGAAAAAATAGATAGTTCTAAACTAAAAGAAATTTTAAAATTGTTAAAATCATCCCCAGAATATGTTGAAAAAGTTTTAGCTGATGAAAAGAAATATTTTAAAATTGCTGAAAAAATTTACAAAGATGAAGACATATTCTTTATCGGTAGAGGAATTGATTATGCGATGAGTATGGAAGGAAGCTTAAAATTAAAAGAAGTATCCTACATCCATAGTGAAGCTTATCAAGCTGGGGAATTGAAACACGGAACTATTTCCCTAATTGAAAATCACACTAAAGTTATAGCTTTGATGACTGATGAAGACTTAGCTTTAAAAACTATTAGTAATATCAAAGAAGTTAAAGCCCGTGGTGCTGATGTCATCCTAATCACTACTGAAAAATTGGATAGCGATTTTGAATTTGTCAATGAGAAAGTTACTTTACCTAAAGTTGATTCTTACTTAATTCCAATATTAGCTATCATTCCATTGCAATTGATTGCATACCAAGTAGCTAAATTGCGCAAGTGCGATATTGATAAACCAAGAAATTTGGCTAAATCAGTTACTGTTGAATAAAAAAGAGATACATTCGATTATGAATGTATCTCTTTTAATATTTTTTTCTAAATATTCTAAGGGTGTTGATGACTGTTATCAAAGTTACACCGACATCCGCAAATACAGCACTTATTATATTGCTATAACCTAAAGCGGCAGTAATGAGAACGATAGCTTTGATAATTAAGACGAATGAGATGTTTTGCCAGACAATTTTTTTCGTTTGTTTAGCTATGTCAATTGCTTTATTAATCCTTGACAAATCATCATTCATGATGACGAGATCACTAGCTTCAATTGAAGCATCACTACCAATACCACCCATCGAAACACCTAAATCACTGATTAATAGAGCAGGGGCATCATTAATACCATCCCCAACAAACATGACATTGACTTTCTCTTTTTTAGCTTCATTCAAATACGTGACTTTATCTTGTGGTAACAATTCAGCACTATATCTTTGAATTCCAACACTCTTACAAACGTTTTTAACAATGTCTTCATTATCTCCAGAAAGGACAACTAAATCTCTAATGCCACGTTTTTTCAACTCAGAAACCGTTTTCTTACTACTTGCTTTAATCTTATCACTGATCAAGATATATCCTAGATATTTACCATTTTTACTAACGTATACAACAGTTCCAATATCTTTAGTCTTTTCAAAATCAACATTGTTTTTCTTTAAAAGATTATAGTTACCAACTATGTATTTATCTTTATTTATAGTAACAGTTATACCACCATCGACAACTTTGTAATTTTTAACTTTTTTCTGATCTATTTCCTTACCATATCTATTTTTTATTGATACAGCTATCGGATGTGAACTATGACATTCACACATAGCAGCTATCTCTAATAGTTCTTTTGCTTTAATACCATTTCCTTTTACTTTGACAACTTCAAAAACTCCTTCGGTAATCGTTCCTGTTTTATCAAATATTATTTCTTGAATGTTTAAAAGCTTATCTAAGTAAACACTATTTTTTACGAGAACACCATTTCTACTACAAGTTCCAATTCCTGAAAAATAGGCGAGTGGTATTGATAGAACTAAAGCACAAGGACAAGAAGTTACTAAGAATACTAAACTTCTATATCCCCAAGTTGAAAAGTCTTTTGTGACGATTGATGGAATTATAAATATTCCTAAAGCTAAGAAGACGACAATAGGTGTATATATTTTAGCAAATTTTGTTATGAAACGTTCTGTATTTGATTTTTCTTTATCTGAATTTTCAATTAAATTTAGTATCTTGCTAACTGTCGAATCTTTATATTCTGAAGTAACTCTAATTATTAAAGTCCCACTCATGTTTATAGTTCCACTGATGACTTTATTATTAATTTCTACTGATCGCGGTTTACTCTCACCAGTAATACTAGAAGTATCAATTGAAGATACACCATCTAAAACAACCCCATCTAATGGTATTTTTTCTCCAGGTTTGACAAGTATTAAATCATCAACTTTAACTTTACTCGGATCTACTTCTTTTTCTTTATCATTGACTAGTAGAGTAGCTTTATCACTTCGCAAATTCATAAGTTTTATTATGTCATCACGACTGTTATCAACTGCTTTATCACTTATCAATTCACCAAATTGGTAGAATAGCATAACAGCTAGTCCTTCGTTGTATTCACCAATTATAAAAGCTCCAAAAGTAGCAATCAACATCAGAAACTTTTCATCGAATATTTCTCCTTTTACGATGTTACAAGCAACTTCAATAATTAATTCAAAACTTATTATTATGTAGGCAACAAAGATAAAAATTAAGCTACATCTTGGGAAAAAGAAACTGATTATAAATAGTACAGCAGCAATGATGAGTTTTATAAAATCTAAATGTTCTCTTATTTTATTTTTCATTTACGTGTTCAACTCCAATCTCTATAATTTTTTGAATGTGGTCATCCTTTAAGGAATAATACACACTCTTACCAACTTTTTTAGCTTTGACAAGACGCATATCTCTAAGTACTTTTAATTGATGGGAGATAGATGAGTGCGTCATATTTAACAATTCACTTATGTCACAGACACATAATTCTGATATCAATAGGGCATCAAGAATTCGCAATCTCGTCTCATCACTAAACACTTTATATAGATTTGATACTTCAAAGATTAGATCTTCACTCAACATTTCCGCTTTAGCCATAGCGATTTTGTCGTCATGAATGACATCTTCTTCACATTCTTCGTAATTCATAATACCTCCTTCATATAAATATATGAGCAATTGTTCATATATAATATAACAAAAAATTGATATAAAGTAAATATCTAATTTGATATAATTAAGTAGGTGATAATATGCGAAATGAAATCTTGATTAAGAGATATCATCTAAAAACTGATAAAAAGATTACAAATACAAAGATAGTTCTAATTAGTGATGTTCATATCAGTAGTATTTTTAAAAAGGATAAATTAAATGAGATCATTCAAATAATAACTAAAGAGAAACCTAATTATATATGTATACCAGGGGATTTAATTGATGGTGTTAACATCTTAGAAGAAAAAGATAATGTCGAAGTAATATTAACATTTCTAAAAAAGTTATCAGCTATTGCGAAAGTTATCATATCGATTGGTAACCACGATATTTCTCGATTGTTGAGTAATACTTTTCATACTAAATGGAAAAGTGAAAGAAATGATGAGTTCTTCAATCAAATGCGCACGATAAAAAATGTTGAACTATTAGATAACGATACTTATGAAGATAAAAATATTCGTTTTATCTGTTTTACTCCAAGTTTTGAATATTATAAAAAGAACGATGAAGATATCGATATTTTAATCAAAGAGATGAATGATTGTATCTTTGCTATTGATGACTTCAAATATAATGTATTACTATGTCATTCACCAATTCATCTTTTGAATGATAAATTATTAAATGAAGTAAAATTTACTAAAGAAGTCGATTTATTTCTATCTGGACACATGCATAATGGTATGGTTCATCCCATCTTAGAAAAAGTTTGGAAGGGTAATCGTGGCATCATCACACCAGGTAAAAAATTATTTTCCAAAAGAGTTACGCGTGGCATTTTAAAAAAGAATGATAAAACCTTAATCATTAGTGGTGGAATTACTAAATTATCTTATTCTGCTCCTAATTTATTTCACTGTTTTAATAATTTCTTTCCCATGAATATTGAAATAGTTAATATTGACTAATAAATGGTTGAAAAGCCATTTTTTAAATGCTAGAATATTGGTGTAATGTGATAGTAGGAGAGTAATATGAGTAGTCAAGAGAGCAATTTGCGATTAATTTTAATGCCAAATATCATAACTTTTGGCAATCTGGTTGATGAGAAATTAAAACTGATAAGAAATGAAGAAAATTCAAATATTGTATCTATCAAATTAGATCGTTTTTCTAATGGTGAAGGTAAGGCAACAATAATTGATTCCATTAGAGGAAAAGATGTCTTTCTTTTATCTGATGTTGGTAATTATGGTGAAGAATCATTTTATAAAGTTAGAAACAACATCTATTTAAAAAGTCCTGATGATCACTTTCAAGATATAAAGAGGATCATTTCAGCAATGAATGGTAAAGAAAATAGTTTACACGTCGTCATGCCACTTTTGTACCAATCGCGACAAGACAAACGAAAGGGGTGTGAATCTCTTGATTGTGCTGAAGCTCTTCGTGAGTTAGAAAGTCGTGGTGTCGATGGTATCATAACCTTTGATGTTCACAATCCAGGTATTGAAAATGCCTTACAAAATTGTTCTTTTGACAATATTTATCCAACGTATTCCATCTTGAGTCGTTTCGTCGAAGATGAAGAATATGATCCCAATAATTTAATGGTTGTCGCACCCGACACAGGAGCGATGGATCGCGCCATATACTATGCTAATGCCTTAGGTGTCGATGTCGGAGCTTTCTATAAGAGAAGAGATTTTTCTAAAGTCGTTGATGGTAAAAATCCTATCGTTGAACATCGCTTTTTAGGTGATGATGTCAAAGGTAAAGATCTAATTATAACTGATGATATGATTGCTAGTGGTTCTTCTATTTTAGAAGTAGCAACAGATATGAAGAAAAGAGGAGCTAGAAAAATATATTTAGTTGCGACTTTCCCTCTATTTACCGAAGGAGACAAAAGTATTAGCAAATTTGATGAGGCATATCGCGATGATGTTTTCCACAAACTATATACTACTAATCTCACTTATGTACCTCAAGAAATAAAAGATAAAGCTTGGTTTAAAGAAGTTGATTGTTCAAAGTATTTAGCTAAAATAATAAATGCTATTTATGAAAAAGAATCAATAAGACCTCTTCAAGATCGTGGTACAAAAATATCTGAAAAGATGAAAACTTTGGGAAAATATCCAAATTAAATACAAAAAAGAGATATCGAAATATCTCTTTTTATTTTTATATGGGGCGGAATATGGGGATCGAACCCATGCATACCGGAGCCACAATCCGGCGTGTTAACCACTTCACCAATACCGCCATCTTTTACAAGACTTCTTTATTCTATTATAAATAATGATAAAAATCAAGTATTTTATCAAAAATAGGACATTTTCCCATACCCATATTATAAAAACACATACTTTATTTTAGGATGTGATTTAATGAATAATTATTATGATGATAGACAAATGATAAATTTAAATAACAATAATAATTTATCAGGTCTATATACAGGGTTTATCAGAGGTAATATGTTCCCTTCCTTATATGACCAATATAAGAATTATCAACCTGCTATGATAAATCCTCAAAATGAGAAAGAACAATATCTACTTGATTTAGATCAAGTTCAATTTGCTATGCATGATATCCATTTATATTTGGATAATTATCCAAACAATGGATCAATGATTCAAGAATTTAATAGAAATAGAGAAATGTATAATCAAATATTAGCTGATTATGAAAAGAGATATGGTCCAATTGTTATCTATAGTGACAGTTTAAACAAAACGCCATGGCAATGGGATAATCGTCCTTGGCCTTGGGAAGGAAGTGATAACTAATGTGGGCATATCAAAAAAAGTTACAATATCCAATCAATATCAAAAGAAAAAATCTTCGTCTTGCTAAATGTATTCTTTCCCAATATGGAGGATATGCTGGTGAATTAAATGCTGCTTTAAGATATCTCGATCAAAGATATGGAATGCCTGATGAAAGAGGAAAAGCTCTTTTAACTGATATTGGAACAGAAGAACTAGTACATACACGATAGTTCTTATAATTTTATATTGATTTTTAAGTCAAATTTATCTTCATTTCCACGACCTTTAAGCATTTTTATGTAATAAATTTTATTAATTACTGAACTTAAAAGCTTGTTTTTATCTTCAGCTGATAAAGAGGTAGAGTAGTTATCTAGGACATCTTTCAACTTCGGAATTACATCTTTTATTTTGTCTATTTGATTTCTCTTACTCTTTACAGTATATTTATTTAATTCTTCTTCTAAAGATTTAATATTATCTTTTAAAATATTACTTCTTTGTATAAAAGTATTTGTATCATAAATGTTTTGTTCTAATAAATCATAAGTTTTATTGAGTTGGGATTTGTTTTTTTCTATTTCCTTATTTATTAATTCAATATTAGAACTATCAAAAACTTCTTTCTTAGCTTCTTCTTTGTAAGAAACGAGTATTTCTTCGTAGTTATTCAAATACTCTTGTAACGAGCTGATAATAGCGTTTTCGACCAAGTATAGATGTGAGCCAACATTTTTACAATGGGGTAGCGGACAAATCAATCCATCTATATGACCAGAGCGGTAATTCCTTCTTTGCATCGTCCTTCCACAAACACCACACTCAACTAGGCCAGCAAGTGGATTTTGAAGTGTTAAATCCTTTTTCGTAGATTTACCTTCTTTTATTTTCGATTTTATGTTTGCTAAATCCCATTTTTCTTTCTCAATTATTGGTTGATGTAATCCTTCAACTAAAATATAGTCATTATTTTTTGGCCTTGATGTGTAAACAATTCCATTTCGCATTTGTTTAACTATCTTCCTTCTATTCCATTTTATCATACCATAATATACAGGATTATGAATAATATCTCTAATACTAGCTGATACCCAAACCTCGCTTTTTCTTGGTTTAGATCCAATCTTATTTAAATGATTAGCTATATTATTACATCCAGTTCCTTTACTGGCTAAATCAAAGATTATTCTTACTATTTTAGCTTCATCATCATTTATTATTAATTTATATCCTTTTTGTCCTTTTAATTTTTCTTTGTCATATCCATAGGGACAAACTGATCCAACAAATTTACCTTCGTTAACTGAAGAAAGACGACCACGACTTAATCTTTTATTGATTATCTTGTACTCGCGTCTCGACATAAATAAGCCAAACTCGAAATAGTCCGAATCGTCTTCATTATTTGGATCATAAATTTTAGTAGGTGTTATAATTTTAGTATTTGAAAATGAAAACGCTTTTGATATTCTAGACTGGTCAGCATTATCACCTCGTGCAAGTCTATCTACATCAACGACAAAGACTCCTTCATACGTACTTTTTTCAACTTCCAAAAGAAGTTCTTGAACTTTAGGTCTAGCTGCAATAGTTTCACCTGAAACTACCTCTTCATACCATTTATCAATTTTAATATTTAAATATTTAGAAGTGTTCTTAATTATATCTCTATGTCTTTGTAGTGTATCGACACCACTATTCTTTTCAAGTTCAATGTCAGCTCTTGATTTTCTTAAATAAGCTGCATACATGTTATAGCACTTCCTTTCTTAATTTTATTGATAAGAAAGTTTTTCTATGCTATAATTAAGTAGCAGAAAAAGATTCTTATCGTGGTAGATCTTGAATTTTTATTTCTGTATATGTCCTGTGTTCCAGCACAGGATTTTTTTTGATTTTAAAATATATTGTATTTAAAAAAATTTTTATTAATCTTTGTCATTTTATAGCTAGTGTTATAGATTTTGATAGAATAATTGATAATTGAACTGAGGCATCACTATACTTAGAATATTTTAAATCAGAACAATTTTTTAAAGTTTCTTCTACTAAGAAATCTATAATTTGCTCAGCTTTTATCTTAGGTATCATTTTTTCTTCTATAGTCATTTTATTATTGATAATATAAAATTTTATATCTTCTATTTCTTCTTCACTAATATGAGTAGTACTTAAAAAATTTAAAAAATTTTGTATGTATTGAAATATTACATTTTTGCTTTTTTCATCTCTATGATAATAACAGAAAAAAGCTGAAAAAATTGTAATGTTGTTAGCTATAACCATTATTTCATCGATGTTCTCTGTATATTCCTTCAATATGTTATTTATCGTATAATTCATATTTGAAATAATTTCACTTATTTCATTATATTTATTACTTTGTCTCTTTTTATTAAATATCATTGTATCACCAAATTAAATGCTAATTTATAATCTTGTTCTTTTTTCAATTGCAATTCCTATAATTTTAATAGGTAGCTGTTCAACTTGTTCTTTTGAAAACATCATAATGTCATAAGCAGGATTATAAGGCTGCAAAATTATGCCTTTATCATTAACGAGAATTTTCTTAAATGTAGATTCAGTTCCATTAATCATAACAGCTACATCTTTTCCGTTATATAATTCTTTATCATCGTTTTGTTCAAAAATAACGATATCGTTCTCGTTGTATTTTGGAAGCATTGAATCGCCACTTATTTTCAGACCATAAAATTTTTTACCACCATTAAGCCAATGCTTTGGTATTTCCACATAATCTATAATATCTGACTGACTTTCAATCGGTATTCCAGCTTTAATTGTTCCAAAGACAGGTATTTTTGTAACATTGCTATCTATATTTATCATTTCTGCATTGTCATATATAATACTTGAGCCAATAAGTTGTTCCAATGAAACGTTAAACAAATCAGCAATTCTAATCACATCTGTCATAATAGGCGATCTTTGTCCGAGTTCCCATTTGCCAATAGTAGAGTAATCTTTATCTAATTTTTTCGCTAATTCTTCTTGTGTCATACTTGATTGAATTCTTAGATGCCGAAGATTACGTGCAAAATTATTTTCCATTTTATGCCTCCTTTTCTTTAGTATATGACAATTTGACAAAAAAAACAAGACAAAATGTCAAAAAAGTATTGACACAAGACAAATTGTCTTATAAAATTGGTGTTGTAAGGAGGTAAATAAAATGTACTCAACAGAAGCAATAAAAAGTTTTCGTGGAAAAAGATTAAAGACTCAAGATGATATCTCTAATATTTTAAATGTTTCGAGACAGGCATATTGTACTTATGAAAACAATCCATTGCAATGTGAATTGGATTTAATTTTTAAAATATTAAATTCTTTAAATGTTAGTGAAGAAGAATTTGAATATTTTTTAAATGCAATCAAACAAGACTATTTGTCTTATAAAATGCAATTAATCAATCCAAAACAATAACTAAAGGAAGTGAAATATGATAATAAACAAAGAATATTTTGAACAATTAACATGTTTTTTATCGGAATCAAATGATTATATGCACGATGCAAAAAATTGTGTTGAAAAAATAAATATAATCACCAAAATTAATGAATTATTATTTTGGCTACAAATGTATCAAGACAATTATTTAGATGAGTAGAAAAAAACAAGCCATAAGACTTGCCAAAAAAGATTATTTCTTTTTAGGTGCTCTTTGTGATAAAGCAGAGCCAGCAGCTGTTTTTGAAGCCTTAGATGTGCGACCATCTCTTAAAACTTTAGAAGCAGCCTTAGCAGCTTTAGCGCTTGTTCTTCTTTGAACCAAAATGCATCAACTACCTTCAATGAATATTGTAAGGAAGTAATAAAGAAAAATCAAATTAATACCACGGTAAGAACAATTAAAAAAATTGTCGAATATATTTTAAAAGGAGGAGGAAGTATATGAGAAAGATGAATCTAGAAGTAGGACAAGCAAAAGTTGAGATTATTTCAGATATTACTCCAGAAGAGAGAAAAATTAATTTAAAAAATATATATGGGACAATAAACCAAATAGCTGAAAATCAACGTTTGGCTGGAAACAACGTTGATGATTGGTTTTATTCAAAAAAAGAATTAGATGATTTAAAAAAGAATAATAGTAGAAATTTAATTTATTAGAAAGGAATTAGAAATGAAAGAAAAAGTAAGAAATTTAAACGAAAATGATGAAACAAATGCAATGTTAAAAGCGATACATGAAAATCATGATAATTATGTAGCAAAAAAAAGAATTGAGACAATGTTATATCTTGATTCTATAAAATTTCAGAAGAAAAAATTAAAAAGAAAAATTTTAATTGATCTATTAGTTGTTTTAATAGCTCTATTATTAGCTTTAAGTGTTTTGATTGATTAAATTTATGGTGCAAAATGAAAAAAGTAAAAATTAAAAATAGTATTTGTCAATTTGTATTTTTTAGAAGTTATTATGAGGTCATTAAAGAATTGCCAGATGAAGACAAAAAAAATTTTTTAGTTGCTATAGTTGAATATGTTTTTGAAGATAAAAATCCTAATTTTACTGGACTAATTCAGGCAATTTGGCAATTAATTGAACGACCATTAACTATCAGTAAAAACAAGTCGAAGAATGCTAAAAAAGATAAATCAAACGAAAATCAACAAGAAATCAATTTAAAATCAAATAAAAATCAAAGACACTATTCTATTTCTTCTTCTTTTAATGAAGATAGTAATAATAGGGTTGTAGGGGAAGAAGAGAAAGAAAAGAGTAAGTTAAAATATGGTGAATTTGTCTCTATGACCAATGCCGAATATGAAAAATTAATTAGCAGTTATGGAGAAGAATTCACTAAAAAGAGCATTGAAATATTAGATAACTATAAAGGATCAAAAGGAAAGCAATATAAGAGTGATTATAGAGCTATCCTAAGCTGGGTAGTTGAAAAAGTAAAAAAAGATTCTAGTTCTTCAACGAGTTGGCACGATCGTGAACAACAAAGAATTAACGAAGAACGAGAAAAGTTTTTGCGAGGTGAATAACAATGACTAAAGAAGAAAGCACTAAAATAGTAGATAGATTAAAAATATATAGACAAAATTTTATGATAGGTAATAATGTTTATTCAGAGTGGTTTAAAGTTTTAGAGCCTTATGACTTTGAAGATGTAAATAAAAAGTTAGAAGAGTATTTAAAAAATGCTGATAATTATAATCGTATTCCTGATCCATACTACTTGACCAAATTTTTAAATACAATTGAGCAAAAAACAAAAAAGGGTGTAATTATTGTTAGCTGTCCTTTATGCAATAAAAAGATTAACGATTTAGAGTTTTCAAATCATTATAATCGTTGTTTATCAGTTAAATTTTTATGTAAAGAATCCAAGAAATACTTTAATCGAGAACTTGATTATGAAAAGTTGATGAGTGCATCTGACAAAAAATTTGGAGATTTTTATTGGAATTTTTCAAAAAAGTTGCTCGATCAATTGCCGGATGGGGTGCAAAAACATAGTTTAGAAAATTCTATAAGATTATATGAAGGCAAAGAGATTAAATTTTCAAAGGAAGAAGTGTTTGAACAATGTACATTTTAAAACATAAAATTTTTCATACTTATTTGTGTAAAAAATATGGAAGAAAAAGGTATTTATTGGATATAAACTGTGCTGAAAGATTTAACAAGAAAAAAGCTGAAGAGAGAAAACTTAAATTTAAACATCCAGAAAATTGGCAAATTGTACAAGCAAATAGGTAGAACAAAATGATTATTAACGATTTTCAATCATTTATTATTAAGCAACAAGAAGAAGAGTTATCCAAGAATACTATAAAGCAATATTCATATATAGTTTTTGAATTTTTAAATTTTCTAAACGGCGATTATTCTAAAATAAAAATTAATTCTTTTAAGCAATATATGAGTGAAGTAAAAAAATTAAGTCCTAATTCACAAAATCTTTGGATTGTTGTAGTAAATAAATATTTAAAATTTATTAATAAAAATGAATTGATTTTAAAAAAAGAAAAAATACAAAAAGAATTTTCAATTAAAGAGTCATTATCAATTATTGATTATAAAAGATTATTAAAATATGCAAAGAAAAGACAAGATTATCAAAGTTACTACATGATGAAGATTCTTGCGATGACAGGATGTAGAATTTCAGAATTAAAATATTTTACTGTTGAGAATTTAAATACAAATATAGAAATAAATTCAAAAAGTAAATTTAGAGAAATAACAATTGTACGATCTTTATTAAGAGAATTAAGAAAATATTCAAGAGATCAAAAAATCAAGTCCGGAACTTTATTTCCATCTTCAAAAACGGGTAAAATGATTACATTTCCTTGTTTTTGGAAAAGAATACAAAAAATTGCTGGTGCAGCTAGAGTCAATAAAAAGAAAGTTCACGCACATGCATTTAGGCATTTATTTGCAATAAAATTTTTAGAACAATATCCTGGAAATTTACCACAGTTGGCTGATATTTTAGGACATAGTTCGATAGAAACAACAAGAATATATACAAAATTGACAAGATCAACAAAAGAAAAAATGATTGCAAATATAGATTTTAATAAATAATTTTTTTAATTAACAAGTACATTTTTTGAGCAAAAAAAGTCATAAAAAAAATTAAAAAGTATTTGTGCAAATAAAACTTAAATTTTTGTATAGCAGATATCAAAAAAAGTATTTAATAATGAAGTTAATATAATTACTAGGTAATGTTTCAAACATTGTGCAACATAAATAATAAAGAAAGGAAGAAAAAAAATATGGATAATATAGAAATATTTAGAAATAAAATGAGTAACTTAATGGACAATGACATCAATTCATCAAAAAGAACAATTGTTAACGATGTGGGGGGGGAGTTTACAAAAAAGAAAATAATTTAGATAAGCTTAATGATTATTTATTTGATCAACTTGATAAATTAGCGAATAGTAAAGACGAAGCTTTAAAGCAAGAAATAAACAAATCATTTGCTATTACTTCATTAGCGTCTCAAATTGTAAATAATTTAAATACACGTTTAAAAGCAATAAAAATATCAAAAGATTATAAAATTGATAATCCACTATTTCCAATTAAGGAGAATAAAAAATGATTAGATTCTCTACAAATGAAAAGGAATTTTTAAAGCAGGAAGTAAAAAGTAGAACATCAGAAGAACTGACAATACTTTTTAATCAAAAATTTAATAGACAATTAACTATAAATCAAATAAAACAATATAAAAAGAGTTACAAACTTAGAAGTGGTATAAATACTAAATTTAAACGAAATAACAAACCACATAACTATAAGCCAATTGGAAGCGAATTTATAAATAGTAATGGCTATGTTTTTATTAAAGTAGCTGATCCAAATGAATGGGAACTTAAACATAGATATCTTTATAAAAAATATAAAGGTTCAATTCCTAACAATTGTTGTGTCATATTTGCCGATTCAAATAAACGAAACTTCAATTTAGATAATCTTATACTAGTTGAAATATCTGATAAACTAACAGCTAAAAATAGACATCTGTTATTTGATAAAAAAGAATTAACAAAAACAGGAATATTGATAGCAAAAATAATTAATAAAAGAGCAAAGAGGAGGGAATAAAATGAGAACATATCAAATTAATTTTAAATATTTAGACTTAGAATCTTCATCAAGGAAATTAATTAGAGCTGATTCTGAAGAAGAAGCAACTAAAAAATTCAAAGAATATTACAAAGGTTACAAAGTAGAAATAAAAAAGATAATTGATAAAGGATTAAATTACAAAGAATAGAAGGAGAAAAAATGCAAGAAATAATAGATAAGAAAGAAATAGTTAAACTTGTGATAGATGAATTGGATAATCGAGGAATAATAAAAAGAAATTTAAATTCTTTTGATAATACTATAAAATTACTCTATGAATATCCTAAATTAAAAGAATCAATAAAAGATCGTGAAGAACAAATAGAAGATTTGAAAAAATATGGGATTCCATCTAAATCAAAAAGTATTACTTCGATAAATATTGGCACAAAAAGGGAAGAAGAAGATGAGATTATTGAAGATAATATTAATTCATTAAAGCAGCACATTTATAGAACTAAAGTTGTGATAAGATACATAGATCGTGTTCTAGAAAAAATTAAAAACGATAAGTATTATGATGTAATCAGATTGTACTACTTTGAACACAATACACATGAACAAGTAGCTGAATATTTTTATAGAAAACTTGATAGAGAAACAATATCAGCTGAAAGTATAAGAAAAAACAAAAATAGATTAATTAATCAAATAAAAACATATTTGTTTCCAAATGACACAATAACTGAAATATTAGGGTATTGACAAAAGTTGTTTTTAGGTTGTTTTTGCTTATGTTTACATATAGTTTTTTTACAATTATAATTGGTATGATGAAAAATTTAAGATAAGGAGAGAAAAAATGAAAATAACACAAGTAAATGTTAGAAAATATGATAACGATGAAAATAATAGTAGATTAAAGGGAGTAGCTAATATATTAATTGATAATAGTTTTGCTGTACATGATATTAGAATTATTGAAGGAGACAATGGTTTGTTTATTGCAATGCCTAGTAGAAAAACAAATGAAGGTACTTTTAGAGATATTTGTCATCCTATTAATCAAGAAACAAGAAAACTATTAGAAACAGCGATATTAGATGAATATGAAAAGAATGAGTAATCATTCTTTTTTTATTAGGAGGTAATTATGACATTAGAAGATTTAGAAAAAGTTTTTGAAGAAGCAAGAGAAAATAAATGTTGTATTTGCGTTGAAATAACTATTCCAGGTCAAGAAGATACAGAATTAATAATTAATAAATATGAATCACTAGACAATAAATTACAATATTATAAACAAACATATGATGAAAAACTGATTAATAAAAAGTGTAATGACATAAGAATAGTATCTGCTTTAGCTTTAGATTTTGTGATTCAGAGGGATTAACATGAAAAACAAAAAAAAAGATTTTATATGTGATATTTCATATTTTATGAGACATGGTTGCAGAGGATGTAGAAGGAGCAAGGAATGTGAATCGTACGAAAGGAAAGTAAAAAAAAATGAGAAAAAAAGTACCATTCATCAAATTAGGACCTCCACTAAAATATAAAAATGCACAAGAATTAGAACTTGCTGTTTCGGACTATTTTCGTCATTGCAAGATTCATAAATTGAGACCGGGAATTTGTGGATTGGCTTCTTATCTTGGAATAAATAGAAGTACTTTAAAAAGATATGAAAGACAAGAGTCTGTGCCAGAAGAATACAAATATATAATTCTTAGAGCAAGAGATGCAATAGAGGCCTATAACGAACAATTGTTATATGATAAATCTACTTTTCAAGGTGCTAAATTCATAATGGAAAATAATTTTGACTATGATGCTTCTCAAAAAACAAAAAATGAAAATATAAATGTTGATATGTCTTATGAAGAATATCTATCAAAGGTACTTGATCAAGATGAATATTAATCGTAAAAAGTTTATTGAAGAGTTTATCTATATAAAGACAAAAGAGAGTACTTTAATAAAATTAAAATTTAATCAAGCACAGCAAAAAATATATGAAATAATAAAATCTGAATCATTAAAAAATAAACCAATCAGATTAATAATATTAAAAAGTAGACAATTAGGTATTTCTACCGAAATAGAAGCCTTAAACTATGTTAACACAACAACTAAAAAAAATATTAATACAGGTATAATTACTCACGATCGAGAAGCAACTCGAAATTTATACAATATGACTAAATTAATGTATGATATGATGCCAGATAAATTAAAGCCTTCAACAGAATATAATTCAAGAAATGAATTAGTATTTGATAACGATAATAAGACAGGATTAAAATCGTCTATCAAATGTATGACTGCAGGAACCGAAAGTGTAGGAAGATCATCTACATTTCATAATTTACATATTTCCGAATATGCCTTTTGGCCAAATGATAAAAAAACAATATTAAACGGACTACTTCAAACTGTACCGAATATTCCAGGAACAATGGTAGTAATTGAATCTACACCAAATGGCTTTGAGCATTTTCAAGAGTTATGGACTCAAGCTGTTAATGGTGAAAATGACTTTATACCTGTTTTTCTAGGATGGAATGAGATAAGTAATTATCAAATGCCCTATGATGGTTTTGAATTAACAGAAGAAGAACAAATATTAAAAGAAAATTATAATTTATCAAATGAGCAAATTGCTTGGCGAAGATATACAATAAAGAACAACTGTGGTAATGATATTGATCAATTTCATCAAGAATATCCAATTTGTCCAGAAGAAGCTTTTTTATCAACAGGATCTTGTATTTTTCCAAAGCAAAAAATTTTAAACGTATTGCCTAGAGTAAAAGATTCAAAAAAGGTAGGATATTTTGAATATGAATATTTAGATGAGCAAATAAAAAATTTTAAATGGGTAGACGATGAAAAAGGATGTATTAAGATATTTGAAGATGTTAAAGTAGGTTATCCTTATGTCCTTGGAGGAGACACAGCTGGAATAGGTTCAGATTCATATTGTGGTGATGTTATAGATAATACAAATGCAAATCAAGTAGCTACATTAGAAATATTAAGAGATGAGATCGAATATACTTATCAAATGTATTGTCTTGGTATGTATTATAATCAAGCTCTGATAGGAATTGAGGCTAACTATTCTACTTATCCAGTAAAAGAACTATATCGTCTAAAATATCCTAAACAATATATTCGTGAAATTGATGAAGGTATTGTTGTAAAAACACAAGATAAATTGGGGTGGTGGACTTCAACATCAACAAGACCAGTTCTTTTAGGTTATTTAGTTAAATTTGTGGATGAAGAAATACATAAAATAAATGATATTAACACATTAAAACAAATGTTGACGTTTGTTAAAAAACCTAACGGAAAAAAAGAAGCAGAAAACGGATATCACGATGATAGAGTTATGTCTCTTGGAATAGCTCATCAATGTCGTGATCAACAAAGTTATGTAGTAGAAAAAATTAATCAAGAAAATACAATCGATTGGCCAGATGAATTAAAAACATCAGATGACTATGATAATCAAGATATTAATGATTATTTAGGGTGGTGATAAAATGTTTATAATTATTGCTTACTTTTTAGGTGTTTTAACCCCTTTTTTTATTTGTAAGTCTGCAAATGAAATATTAAAATTTCTAAAAAAAGATAAATTAGATATAAAAGAGCAAAAAGATTTATCAGTAAATCCTAACGGGACATCTAGTCTAACTAATGAAATCATAGACGAGTGGCAAAATGGTAAGAAAGGAGGAAATGATGATGAGTGATTCTTTTGGAACAATTTGGCAGCAATATCAACACGGATTAAATTATTTCAATAGATCTGGTTTAACAAAAGAGTGGGCAGATGCAGAAAACTTCTACGAAGGTCGTCACTGGCCAAAAGCAACACAAAGAACTAAAAACTTACCTAGACCAGTTATAAATTTATGCTCAATGATTGCTGATAATAAAAAATCCAACATTTTGTCAGGTAAATTAAAAATTGTATATCGGCCATCAGAAAGTTTTGGACAATATGCTGAGATGGCCACTCAAGGTGCTAATTTGTTTACTAGATTTTCAGAAAATATAAATAAGGAGATGAAGCTTCAAGATTTGGATGATCAAGCACAAGATTATGCTACACAATTAGGTTCATATATTTATCATTTCTTTTGGGATAAAAATATAACAGGTGGTATGGAAACAAAATATTTAGGAGGAATGAGAGGGGAGATTATTCATCCTAAAAACGTTATATTATCAAATCCTAGAGAAAGAGATGAGCAAAAACAGAAATATATCATCATTGCATCGATTGAATCTTTAGAATCAGTCAAAAAACTAGCAAAGAAAAATAAAATGAACAATTATGATGAAATTAAACCAGATCACGAAATTGAAGACGAAGCTACAAAAGATGATGAAGTATGTACTGTATTGACTAAATACTTTAGAAAAGACGGAAAAGTAATGTGGTCCAAATCAATTAAAAGTGCAATGATTCAAGAAGCAACTTTCTGGGAGCCTCAAACATCAAAAATAAAATTAGAAGAAGAAGATATAGATTCAGATGACACAGCTGAGCCTGATAATGCAGAAACAAACGAATCTTTTTTTAATCAACAATTATATCCAATTGTTTTTGGTTGTCATAAAAATAGAAAAGATTCTATTTATGGTATTGGTGAAGTTGCTCAAGCAATTCCTAATAATAAAGCAATAAATTTCAATTTAGGAATGATGTTGCTTTCAGTTCAACAAACAGCTTGGCCTAAAATAATTCAAAAAGTTGGTGCTTTAGCGAGACAACAAATCACTAATGCTCCAGGCGAGATTTTAACAGATTATTCTAAGACCAATGGTTGGGGTGTTCAATATATGCAAACACCAAGTTTTAATCCGCAAGCTCTACAATTAACTAATTCATTAATGGATTTAACTAGGACAACAACAGGTTCAACAGAAGTTGTAACAGGTGAAGTTTTAGGAGCAAATATGGCAGCAAGTGCAATAATTGCTTTGCAAAATCAAAGTAAAAAACCAATTGAGATATATCAACAAAAGTTTTATAGAACTTATGAAAAGATTGGCAAAATCGAAGAACAGTTTTTTAAATATTATTATAACGATGGTAGAGAATTTGCTTTTGAGGAAGATGGTCAAATGAATGTTGAGCAAATGAATGGATATCAATATAAAGATTTTCAATTTGATCTTACTCTTGAAGTTGGTCAAAGTGGAACTTGGACTGAATCATTATCAATCGGTTTACTTGATCAATTAAAAGCAGATGGAACTATTGACCAAGATGAGTATATTGAGTTATATCCAGAATCAATAATGACGTTCAAAGGAAAACTTCAACAAATGCGAAGAAAAAAAGCAGAAGAAGCAGCGATTATGCAACAAAATGCTTCTATGAATCCACCTAATGATCAACAAGTGGGAACACCACAAATTATTTAACTACCTAATAGGTAGTATATTGATGATCAAATGATCATTAATATAGTATCTATTAAGATACTAAAACACTTTTTAAGTGTTTTTTATTTCTCAGGAATAGAGTAAAAATCCAAAACGAAAGGAAAAACTATGGAAAAAGAAGAAGTAATTACTGGCGAAAAAGAGTTAGATGTCGCCGATCTAACAGAAGTAGAAAACGAATCTACTGAACAAGTTACTGAAAATGAACAACACGAAGAATTAGATACTACATCGTCTAATTTAACTGAAGGTCAAAAAAAACAAACTGATGAAAAACAAGATGAAAAACAACAAAACGAAAATTCAAAATTTGCTGAGGTTAGAAGAAAAGCTGAAGAAGAAGGAAAATTAAAAAGTAAAACAGCTTATGAAAAAGGATTAAAAGATGGAAGGCTAAATGCTTTAAAAGGTAAAATAAATCCTTATACTAACACAGTTATTGAAGATGAAAACGATATTGAAATATATGAAAATATGTATGCTTTATCTCAAGATGGAAAAGATCCAATAACTGATTATCCTTCTTATATTGCTGAAAAGCAACGCGAAAAAGAACAACAGCAAACAGCAAAAAGAGAAACAGAAGAAAAAGCTCAAAAAGATGTAGATGAGTTTATCTTAAAATATCCTAATGTTGATTTGACATCATTATTACAAGATGAGATATTCACTGATTACATTGATGGTAAAAACAAATCTTTATGTGAACTATATGAGTCTTACAAGAAAATGGAAAATCAATTTAGAAATAAAGGAGTAGAAACAGCTAAACAAACCATCGCCAATAGTTTGAGTTCGCCAGGTGGTTTGTCAAGTGATAACGATACTCACGTTGATTATTCAAAAATGTCTCGTGAAGAATTCCTAAAAGAGGTTGAAAAAGTAAAATCAGGCATTTAATGGCGAACAAGGAGGGAAAATATGGATGAAAATTTAAATAGTATTGCGAGTCTATCAGTTGAGAATCAAGAATTTTATGATAGAACAATGCTTGAAAGAGAAAAACCAGATTTATATTTATACGATGATGCTGACAAAAAACCTATTCCAAAAGGAAAAGGAACAACAGTAGAGTTTAGAAAGATGGGATGTTTACCAGTTCCAAAGAATTCATTAGAGGAAGGAGTTACACCAAAAGGCAGTAAACTAGAAATCTCTTCAGTTAAAGCGACTATCAAACAAGAAGGTGACTATGTAACTGTTACAGATGTTCTTGATATGCAAGGAAAAGATCCAATAATCACCGAAACTTCTGAGATGTTCGGAGAACAATCAGCTCAAACGATTAATACAAGAATTAATGATATTGTTTCAGCTGGTACTACTGTTCAATATGCTGGTTCAAAAGCAGCAAGAGATGAAGTAACAAAAACAGATGTATTAACAGGTGATGAAATAAGAAAAGCAAGAAGAAGATTAAAAAATGCGAATATTAGACCTTATGAAGATGGATGCTTTCATGCAATCATTGATCCAGATCAAGAATATGACTTTAAGAAAGATACAGATGGACACGGATTTATTGAAGTTGCTAAATACGCCAATGCACGTGCATTGTTAACTGGTGAAATTGGTGAATATGATGGTGTAAGAATAAGAGTATCTACAGAAGTTGCAACAGAGCAAAATTCAGAAGAAGTTAATGTTCATAAAGCATTAGTTTATGGTCGTCATTCATACGGTGTTGTTGATATTGAAAAAGGTAAAGGTAAAGCAAAAATTATAGTTAAACCAATTGGTAGCTCTGGAAACAATGATCCGCTTGATCAAAGAGGCACTATTGGATGGAAAGCTTTCTTTACATCAGTGCGTTTAAATGAACTTGGAATTGTAAGAATCGAAACAGGAGCAAGTGAAGAATAATCACTTGCTCTTAATTTTTTAGGAGGAAAAAATGGCTAATAATAAAGATGAAAATAAAGTTTTAACACAAGAAGAACTTCTTTCTTTACAGAAAGAGTTAGAAGAAAAACAAAAAATATTATCTTCAAAAGAAGACGAATTAAACAAATCTCAAGAAGCAATTAAAAGAGCAGAAGAAGAATTAAAAAGAACAGAAGCAAAATTTACTGAAGCAAAACTAAAACAAGAAAGTTTATCTATTAGAGATAAATTAAATCAACAAAAAAAAGTAACTGTAAGAATTCCAAAGAGCGAGTTGAATCCAACTGATTTAAATGTTCCAGTTACTATTGGAGGTTATACATATAATTTAAAACGTGGTGAAGATGTTTCTGTTCCACAAGAAGTTTATAACATTTTAAAAAATGCAGGATATCTTGGGTAATAAAAATAAAAAGCATTTATTGCTTTTTTTCATCAAGTTAGTAGTAAAAGCAAGTGCAACTCTTGCAAACTTGTAAGAAGGAGTGATTTTATGAATTGGGGTCAAATTCAAATCGAATCATTAAAAAAAATGTTTTTAAACAAAGAAGAATTAACAATTAATAACTTAAATGAATATAAACAAGATAAAAAATATAAAACATATTTATTTGCAATGCCACAGGCAGCTAACGAAGCGATTAATATAATATTAGAAAATGTTCAACCTCTAATAAAAAAATATGTATTAAAAAAGAAAGAAGATACTGAAAGATATGATTTGAATAAGTTGTCTAACTTTAAAAAAGTCTATCAAATCGTCAATGATGGAGGTACTTATGAGGGATATGAATTAGAAGGAAACAATCAGCTAGTTATTAAAAATTGGAGTAGTGGACAAATTATAGTTTATTATGAATCATATCCTGATTTATTAACTTCATCTTCATCTTCTAGTACAGATTTAGAAATTCCAACACCACTTACAGTAGCGATTCCACTTTATATCGCTGGTGAACTATATAAAGATGATGATGTCCAACTATCAACAATTTATATGAACGAATTTTATCAAACAATTCAAAATTTCCAGGACCATAATTATAATCCAATTCCTAATAACATTCAAACCATTTATAGCGGTGATTATTAATGTATAATGTACCAGCTGCAAAATCAAAAAATATATATACAATTGAAAACTTTATGGGAGTTGATTTTACATCTTCTCCTATTGAAGTTGACAAAAGAAGAAGTCCAAATGCAAAAAATTTAATTAATAATGATGGATTTAATGAGACTAGAAATGGCTATGAAAAGATATTAGAGTTTGATGGCCAAATTAATGGATGTTGGAATTTTGATACAAAAACAAAAGAATTATTTTTAATTCATTCTGGTGATAAATTGTATGAAGTAACAGATAATTTTAAAACAAAAACAGTTATACTAACAGGAATGACTGATAGTAGATCTACAGGAATATATATAGAAGATAAATTAATCATTTTCGATGGAACGCGTGCTGTTTGTTATGGACAATTTGAAAACGGATATGAAGCAAGGTTTTTAGACGAATGTGGTTATATACCAACAACTTCAATTTCAAGAGATGCATCTGGTGGTGGTGAAGATTATGAATTAATTAATCTTATGTCACCATATCGAATAAATACTTTCTTAACAGAAGTAATAAAAAAAGAAGAAAATGGAAGTATTAAAGAAAGAGAACAAACTAAATTTAAATTAGATGATTCTAATATCACAGATGTTGATTTAGTTCAAGTGTTAAAAGATACTGGTGATTGGGAAGTAGTAACTGATTATAAAGTAGATAAAGAAAAAGGAATAGTTGAACTTACAAAAGCTCCAGGTGAAAGTCCAGTTTTAGGAAGAGATAATGTTAGTATTCGTTATAGCAAAGTTTCAAAAGAAAATCCAGATAAAATCAATAAATGTGACATTGCAACTTTATTCGGATATGAAGGAAACAATAATCGCATATTTGTATCAGGAAATCCTGATTTACCTAATTACGATTTTTATTCAGCACAAGATGATCCTACATATTGGCCAGATCAAAACTTTACTAAAATTGGTACTGAGCCTATAATTTCATACTCTAGATTAAACGATGGAACTCTTGCAATTCAAAAGAAACAATCTGATACAGATTGTACTTTATATTATAGAAGTTCTAATTTATTAGACAATACTGAGGTTTTTCCATTAAGAGATGGAATTAAAAACATAGGATGTATATCTAAATATGCTAATACTAACTTACTTAATGATCCTTTAACTTTAACAAATCAAGGAGTATTTTCTATCATTGGACAAAATAATGGTGAAAAAGCTTTTCAGTCTAGAAGTTATTATATAAATGGAAGATTAATGAAAGAACAAAATTTAGAAGAAGCTTTTTCGTATTCGTTTCAAGGCAAGTATTACTTATGTGTTAATAACCATATTTACATTGCTGATTCTAGATATTTAAGTTATCCAAAAAATTCTAAAACTGAACAATATCAATATGAATGGTGGTATTGGGATGATGTACCAGCAAGGGTACTATTTAGTTGGAATGACGAATTGTATTTCGGTACAGCTGATGGAAAAATATGTAAGTTTAATAATACTTACTTAGATATTGATAAACCTATTGATGTATATTGGGAAACTCCATTTTTAGAATTAAATTCAAATACAGTTGCAAAAACAATAAAGAATTTAACAGTTGTTTTAAATCCAATTGTTGATTCAGATTTGATTTTAGGATATGAATTAGATGATGGTACTGTTGAAATTGTTCACAAAGAGTATAAGGAATTAAAAGACAATTTCCCAAAAGTAATTCAAGAAAAAGAAAAAATACAAAAATTTATGTTCGTTAAAATATTTTTTAAAAACAATAAAGACACTCGATTAACATTTGAGCGTCTCTTTTTAGAATATGTAAATTCTGGAAAATATAGAGGAGATTAGAGAGGTGATTAAAAAATGGCATCAGTGAGTGATTGGCAAAAAGCAGCAGAAAAGAAACAAACACAAACAGAACAAGATTACTTGAAAAAGAATCAATACGTATTAGACGCATTAAATCAACAACGTGATGCTGCATTAAATGAATTAAATGCTCAAAGACAATCAGCTATTGATCAGTTAAATAAAAGTAAAGAGGCAGCATCAGAAACAGCTGCAACCGATGCTAGACAGGCTAATATAAATAGATTGCTTTCATTGCGAGATAATCAAAGCGCCTTAAATAGAGCTGGGTTAGGGACACAAGGTATAGTTGGTTCACAAGTAAATTCAATCAATAACTCTTATGGAAGAAATTTAAATGATATATTAAACAGAAAAGCAGATGAATTACAAAATATTGATTCACAAATTGGTGATACAAATCTTCAATTTGATACTAATATATCTAATACTAATGCTCAGTATGATTCAAATCTTGCTAATACACGAGCTCAACTAGAAGAGCAAGCTAGACAGGCAGGATTACAAGCTTATCAAAATTATTATAATGCTCAACAAGCAGCATGGGAAAAAGAGATGCAAGAGAAACAATATAGAGAAAGCGTTAGACAATATAATACAAATCTTGCACTACAACAAAAACAATTTAGTGATAGTCAAAAAGTTCAACAAATTAATACAAATTATTATTCTGGCGATATAAATCCAGATACCAAGTATGGCACATTTAAGACCACTGACAAAAATGGAGTTTATTATCAACCTAACAATATAGGTGGTGTTAAAGTTAAATCTACAGGGAAAAAGGCTAAAGATCTATATGGCAAAAATGTAACAAATAGTAGTGGTGTTAATATCTCAAATCAAACTGTTTGGGAATGCCAAGGAAAATATTACATCTGGAATGGTTCTATAAATAGATATGAACAAGTGCCAAAAAAATAAATAAAGGGGTGATATTATGGCTCGAGTTTGGAATCCAACAACCGCTTCGTGGGAAGAAGAAGATGAAAATGAAGTTGCAGTGTGGGACCCATCTAGAGGTGTTTATACCACTCAAAATGAATTTAATTCTTATCAACAGCAGTTAAAAGATCAGAAAAAGCGAGAAGAAAAAAAGAAAAATGATAGTTTTTTTGCACCATTAAATGATGGTTTTCAACTTAAAGACATTGGGACTCTATCTAAAAATGTTTTAAAAACAGGTTCTAATCTTGCTATTAATGCAGGTACTTATGCTGCAAAAGCAGTAGAAATAGCAGATGATGCGCTAACTTTTACTACTGGACATGGAATTAATAATATTAAAAGCAGATTAGGTCTTATTGATGCTGATGAATATAGAAAAAACAGAGATGCTATTGATATAGAAATAGGTAGAAATAAGACAAAAGAATTAATGGATAGTATAGGTCTAACTTCCAACAAGTTAGAAAAATTAGATGAAGGTTCATTAATAAAACATAATACATTTGACAATATTTTAAAAACAGCTGCTAATATGTCAGTATCTACTACTAAAGGTGCTGCTAAAACAATCGAAGGTTGGTACGATACACTAAACGATTGGGATAGTAGAATTAATGACGGACTGGCTCATAATCTAGGAATAATATCTGATGAAGAATATAAGAGAAGAAGAGAAAAAGTAAAACAAAACATTGCTGTCGATAGTGTGGAAGAAGGAATGAAGGCGTTGGGTTGGGATGAGCAAATGTGGAATCAATTTGAAGATGGTTCATTCTCAAAAAGAAATAACATGCTTGGCCAATTTTCTGAAGCTGTCGGTGGAATGGTTCCTAATTTATTAGTAGGGCAATCAGTTGGATTAGGTGACGGAGCTGGTAGTTATAAGAGTTTAAAAGGTCTTAGTACTAGTCAAAAAATTTTAACAGGAGCAACAAATTTTGGTAAGGCAACATTATATAATCTACCATCAAATCTTTCTTTGGCCGGAGGTGTATATGGTAATTCTTTGGAAGAAGCATATGCAAATGGAGCAACAGATAGTGAAGCAGCTAAATACGCTATAATGCAATCAGCAACAGAAATTGCAACTGAATGGATAACAGGTGGTATTCCAGGGTTAGAAGGCACTGGTTTATTAGACAAAGGCGCTGATTTCTTAATTGATAAAGCAACAGGCAAAATCAAAAATGAAGCTGTAAAAGGCCTAATAAAAACACTTTCACATGCTGGCTATGAAATGATTGGCGAAGCAACAGAAGAAGGTTTATCTGAGATCCTTTCACCAATAATTAAGAATGCGACTTACTCTGAAGGAGAAAAAATTAATTGGGATGACGTAGTTTCAGCTGCTATAATTGGTGGTATAACAGGTGGCTTTTTAAATCTTCCTGGTACAGTACATGATGTTTCAAATGTTGTAAGAGAAAATCAAAAAGTTAATTCAACATCATTAAATGAATCTGAAAACAATGATATAAGCATAGCTAATGAGCCTAATTCAAGCGAATTAGATTTAAGTAATATAAATACTCAAAGCCAACAAACTAATCAAAATACGGCCACAAATGATAGCAATATAGATAATATTCAAAATACACAATATGAATATGTAAAATCTGATAATACAAAAATTGATAATTTAAGAAAAAGTGCATCAGAAAATTTAGAAAGATCAGAAAGAACAACACAATTGGTTAATACTATTGAAAAAGTAATTGAAGATAAGAATTATAATGTTTTCTTCGATCCTACAATAACCAACGATAAAGGTGTTAGTGTAAATGCACAAATAAAAACTCTAGACAATGGTGAAGTAGAAATAAGATTGAATCCTAATTCTGATCGTGCAGGAGAATTCTTATTAGTTCACGAAATAACTCATTCTATATCTAATGATGATTTAAGAAGTTTTGTTAATGATTACGCTAGTAAAAACAAGGATTTTGCAGATGCTATAAAAAGTTTAGAAGAAACGTATGGCACGACTGATATTTCAGATGAGGTTTTAGCTGATATTTCAGGCCAATTGTTTGGTAATCAAGAATTTATTAATAATTTATCAACAAAAAAACCAAGTTTATTTAGAAGAATATACAACTCTATAATATCTATAGCTAATAAAATAACAGGTAATTCTAATGAAGCTTTATTTATTAAAGATTTAAAAAATAAATGGGAAACAGCTTATAGAAATACTACACAAGAACAAGTAGTTAATAATTTAAACAACACAAAATATCATGTAAGTGCTAATTTGAGTAATGATATTAATAATATATTAAGTAATATAAAAGAAAGAAATCCTGTAAGATTGAGAGATTATACCCCAGATGTTTTAGTACAAAATGGAATAAAAAATCTCCCTATGTATGAAAATCCATCGCACATTAGAAAAAATATTTTAACGGCTAAAGAAGCTCAAAATTTGGGATTATCTGTTACGCCTAAAGACCATTATCACGGTTTAGGGAAAGATATATTTATTAAAGCAATAGATAGTTTAGATAATCCGAGAGTTATTTTTCAAAATAAAAACAATAGTGATAATTACTTAATTTTAACAACAATTAAAGATAATAATAATAACAATATAATAATTCCGATAGAAATAGAAACAACAACAAATGTTAATAATTTAACAATTGATATTAATAGAGTAAAATCGATATATGGTTATGATAGAGTTTCTCCAAATCTAAACAAATATATAAAGGATAATATTAATGCAAATAAGTTAAAAAAAATTTATGAACAAAAAAAGAAGCCAAGTACGAATATAACTTCGCAGTTGACTTCTCATATAGACAATATAGCACAATCTGAAGAGAATGTCAAATTGCCTACTAAATATTCTATGCAAGAAAACGTAAACAATATACAAAAACTAGAAAAAAATAATTATTCTAATTTAAAAGAAGATAATACACAGAATTCTCTTACAGATAAAAACTGGCAACAACATCTAGAAAAAAATTATAAATCTTCAGGTACAAGAACAGTTCTAAAGGGTATTAAAAGCACTAAGAAAAATACTTTGCCTTATATTAATACTAAATCAGTTGTAGGTGAAGAAAAGAGTTATTATGAATTTTCGCAAGATAAAATTAATAGTTTAAGGAGCGATTTAAAAAATTTAAAAAGTAAAAAAGTATCCGAAAATTTAAAACCATTATTTGACAGCGGATATTCAGTACAAGATATAGAGTCTACTTTAAATAATATTGAACGAAATATTATTCATGAGCCCAAAAATATGTCAAAATTAGAAAAATTAATTAGGAATAAATTCGAAATTGATTTTGAAAAATATACACAAGAATACGAAAAAAAAGGTATAAGTAAGAATCAAAAGAAAATTTTTGAAAATGAATTTACTATTTCTAAACTTAAAGTAGAGCAGCAAGATGTGATTGAAAGAATGGATAATAGGATATCTCAAAAGCAAAATTTATATGATCAATTAAAAAACAAAGACACTAAAAAGGCATCTGAGATTTTACAACAAATAGAAATGTTAAAGAATCAACAAGCAAATCGAAAGTTAGAATATGAAGATAGAATAAAAAGATTAACAGAAAGAAATAAAAGTTTAAATGAAAAAGATAATTCAACTGAATTTAAAAGACAAGAGCAAAGAGCTTTAAAACAAGATGAGTATCGTGAATTAGCATTTAAAATGACTGAAAATATGGTCGAATGGAAAGACAAATTAAGAGGAATATCCTACGAAATAAACACTATGAAACGAAACTTATACGCCATTATGTCTAATGAAGAAGCAACTAAAATATATGAAACATATTTTAGGACAATAACTGATAATAATGCTAAGATGGAAAAATATATTAATTCATATAATGAAAGAATAAACAAGTTAAATTTAAGTCAAAAAGAAGCCATCGCTGTTCAAATGTTAGGTGAATATAAGTATAATAAAGAAACATTGGTAACAGGCGGCCAAGTAGATGAATTTATGACAAAAAATAAACTTGATTATAAAAAAGTTGAAAATGCCGTTGAAGTATTTAGGAATATCTATGACGAAATAATTGTTAAGACAAACAAAATTTTAGCAGAACAAGGTATGAAAACGATAGAATATAGAAAAGGATATTTTCCACACTTTGTTGATCAAAGTCCAGTTACCAGATTTGGAAAAATTGCTGAAAAATTAGATTTTAAAGTAAATGATGATAAATTACCTACTGATATTGCCGGTATAACTGATATGTTTAAACCTGGAAAAGTATGGTTTAGAAATGCTCAACAAAGGAAAGGTAAATATACAGATTTTAATGCTTTAAAAGGATATGATAATTATATAAGAGGAGCTGCAGAAATAATTTTTCATACAGAAGATATACAAAAATTGAGAGCATTAGAAAGTGTTATTCGTTATCAGTATACAGATTCTTCATTTGCTGAAGAACTAGATAAGATATACAAAGATATTAGTATAGATGCTGATGAAAAACAACGACAAGTTGATGAATTAAAAGCTAAAGTTGTAAATCCATTAGGTAACTTTGCAACTGTAATCAAAGATTATACTGATTCTTTAGCAAATAAAAAGGCAATTGGTGATAGATCACTTGAGCACTCGTTAGGAAGAGAAATTTACTCGACAATGACAAATATTCAATCTAGAGTAAGCGCTAATATGGTAGGATTAAACATTTCTTCAGCATTAACTAACTTCATACCTATTACACAAGCATATTCACAAATAAGTACAAAGAATATGGCCAAAGCAATAAGAGAAACTATTTCATCACAACATAAAACTGATAATTTATCTAATGCTTCTACATTTCTTACAAATCGAAATAATCAAGCTGAAAGATTATACAAAACAAAATTAGATACCTTGAATCAAAAGGCATCTCTTTTATTTGAGTCAATTGATGATTTTACTTCAAATGTTATTGTTAGAGGTAAATATTATGAAAATTTAGAAAAAGGAATGTCTGATATTGAAGCTTTAAGAAATGCAGATGAATTTGCTAAAGACATTATGGCCGGAAGAGATAAAGGATCTATGCCAACTATTATGAATAGAAAAAATCCTTTAATGAAACTCTTTACGGCATTTCAATTGGAAGTTAATAATCAATATGGATATATGCTAAAAGATATGCCTAGAGATTTGAAAGACGAAGAGTTAAATAAACTAATAGGTGCTTTTGCAAAAATGTTCTTAGGTGCTTGGCTATATAATAAATTCTCCGAAAGTGTAACAGGAAGAAAAAGTGCTTTCTCACCTATAGATATTGTTGTCGATGCTGTTAATACTGTCCAAAATGAAAATATGAGTGGATATGATAAATTTAACACTATCATGGAAGATGTAGCTGGTGAAGTACCATTTATCGGAGGACTAGTAGGTGGTGGAAGATTACCTATTTCTTCAGCATTACCGGATTTAGCTAATACTACAGAAGCATTATTTAATTTATCTGATAAAGATAAACGTGTTAACTCACTAAAAACATTAAAATCCGAGCTTATGAAACCTGTGTTTTATGTTGCTATGCCATTCGGCGGTGGACAAATAAAGAAAACAATTGAAGGTGCTTCAATGTATTCTCACGATTTACCAGGAAGTTATACTTCAAATGGAAAATTAAGATTTGAGGCTGACAAGTCAGCAATAGGTGTAGTAAAAAGTCTAGCTTTTGGGCAATATGCTTCAAAGAATGCGAAAGAGTATTTTGATAATGGTTATGCACCACTTACTAAAGAACAACAAGAAGAAATAAAAAAACTTGGTATTTCAGTCAATGAATATCGCGAATATAGAAGTGCTTATTCTAATTTAAACAAAATAAAAGCTGATAAAAATTCAAATGGAGATAGTATACCTGGAAGTGCGTCTGGGAAAAAAGCATATTCAATTATAAATAATAAAAGCTATTCTAAAGATCAAAAAAATTATTTATTAGATGTAATATCAAAAAATTCAGGAATAACAGTTGATGATTTAAATAATTTAGAAAATAATGAAGATATATTTAAATATTTTTATAGTTTGAATAATGATAAAAAAAGGGAATTTTTAGATGAAATAAAAAACAACAATTTTACTTCAAGACAATTATATGATTACAATATTTATAAAAAGCAAATGGAAGATAAATATGTTAATGTTATAGCTAAACAACAAGTTATTGACTATATTCAAAACTCTAATTTAACTAGTGATCAAAAACTTCATTTATACTTTAAGAATTATGGTTCTGAAGAACAAAGCCATATCATTCAAAATTTTAATATAGACAGCACAAGTTTCTTAAATACTATTAATTATGTAAATAATATAAAAGATGAGTTTAGTGGAAGTTCATATTCAGATTATAGAAAAAATAAAATATTTGATTATATTAATTCTTTGAATTTATCAACACCACAAAAAGTTGTTTTGTTTAGATTATCAGGTTATTCATTATCTAATTATAAATCTTCTATGTTCAATTATATTAATTCAATGAATTTATCAAAATACGAAAAAGATAGTCTATGGAATTATTTATATTAGGAGGATGATGATATGATCAAAAGTGAACCTAAATATGATACTGATGAAGTAACTTTAGGATATTTAAGAAAAGTCCTTAATAGTTTAAATGAAAATGCTGATATTTTAAAAGAAAGTATCGAGAAAGAAATGAATAAAAATTATGGACGACAACCAATTCCACCTTATAAAGAAGGAGATACTTGGACAACTGTAAATTATATATATAGATGTATAAAGAGCCGAGACATCGGCTCTTTTAATATGTCTGACTGGGTTATTATATACGATAAAAAAAGAAATGATCTTATGAGTGATAATTTTTTGTTTTTATCAGAAGTTGATTTAAAAGAACAAATTGATGGAAAGATTGAGTCATACTATATGACTGATGATCCTAGTAATGATTGGCCACTTACAACAGATAAATCTCTTCACGTTGGTGATTTTTGGCGAAAAGAGGAAGACTCTATGCTGACGGATTATATTTATACACAAATAGCTACAAATCCTGTATCGTACAACTGGATAGAAACGAATTTGCCTATTATTGTTTATAATACTATCACTAATAAAAAAACAATATTTTTAGAACTACCAATTAATTATAAGAAGAATGATCTTTTAAAAATATCAACTGAAGAACAAAGTTCATTATTCGAAAATGTCGAAGTTGGTGATTTTTTAATTTGTATTAAAGATAATGAAAAATTTGATGTTGCTGATTGGCAAAAATTGAATGATGAATTGTCATTAAAGTCAGTTGAAAGTTACTATTTAAGAATAACAGAAGTAAAAAAAGAAATAGAAAATCTTAATGAAATAATAAGAAAAGATATAAAAGAAACAAAAAATGCTATGACATTATTCGTAGAACAAACTTATACAACAAAAAAGACAACACAAGAATTAACTGAAAAAGTTGATGCTAATGGAAATGTTATTTCTTCGATTCTTGGTGAGACAAGTGAGGAAATTCCTTTTAAAAGTTTAGCTGCGTTAACTCTTGATTTGGCAAATATAACATCTATTGTTGCAAAAAAAGTTGGTGATGACGAGATAATTTCAAAAATAAACCAAACTGCAGAGTCTATTCAAATTATGGCTTCAAGACTTGCTTTGGAAGGATATACTACTATAAATGGAACTTTTGCTGTTGACGAAGAAGGAAATGTTACAATTGCAAATGGTAACGTTATCATTAATAAAGATGGAATAAAATTATCAAATGGGGCTTCACTTGTTAGTGATAAAGGATTAATTACAAATTTGCAATTTTCTTCAATTGGTAGATATCAAAATTTTGATTTTTTGGGATATAACATTGGTGGAATTGATAATAACAATAAATATATTTTTTGTTATTCATTTGTAACTTTAGATTTTACCATTCCAGAAAATTTCGTAATTAAATCAGCACAGGTTATCTTGTATCACACGCCTATTCAATTTTATGATAATAATAATTCTGCTGTTAATGGTTATGCTCGAAATATAAAATTATACAACACTGATCAAGATAATAATTTTAAATATGTTATGGGCTTGGATTCGGAGTATGAATATGATACAGCAAATTTAAAATTAACTGAAATACCAAATGCATTTGGTAGTATTTCGTATACACCAGAAAATCATAGTGGAACAGCAATTGAGAAAAAAACTAGTATCAATCTTAAAGATTTTTTGTTAACAGGTCACAATAAATTGGTAATAAAAACTAGTGATCCAATACCAGAAAATAATATTAGTGATAATATAATTTGTCAAAAAACTGGAATGGCCAGAGCTGATTTATTTATAACTGGATATATGAAGTTCGATGAAATTTAGAAAGGAGAATAAAATGTATAAAATTGATGATTCTACAATTAAATGCACACGTGGTGATAAATTAATTTTCGATGTTAAAATACCAATAAAAGATGAAGCAGGTGTTATAACAGGGTATGAAAAATTTTTTAAAGATGACAAAGTTATTTTCTCTGTAAAAGAAAACTTTGGAAATGCTGATGTTGTTATTAGAAAAGAAGTAATTGTTCCAGAAGATACTGATACAATTACTTTTTCATTAACTAAAAAAGACACAACAATAGGCGAATTAATTTCTAAACCTGTTACATATCAATATGATATTTCAATAAATGAGGATAATACAATAATAGGTTATGATGATGAAAGTGGGCCTAAATATTTTATTCTATATCCAGAGGGATCAAATGATGTCTAATATAGTTGAAAAGAAAACTTTACTTGGAAGCGTAAGTACAAAACCGACTTTATTTGGTAATTTAACTCAACGTGGTGAAAGAGGTCCAAAAGGAGAAAAAGGAGATCCATTTAAGTATGAAGACTTTACGCAAGAAGAATTAGAATCTTTGCGTGGACCTAAAGGCGAAAAAGGAGATCCTGGTTTACAAGGAAATAGTGGTATTTATTTAGGTGAAGATGAACCCCATGATACTGATATAAAAGTTTGGATTGATCCTACTGATGGCAGCAATTTATCCGATTTTGCTACTATTGAATTTGTAAATCAAAAAATAGGTGAAATTGATCATTATCTTGACTTCATCAATGGCGAGGTGATTTAAATGTCAACAGTTGATAAATTAAATCATTTGTTAAAAATAAAAGCAAATATTAAGTCTGCTATTAACGATAGTTTGTTAGAAAAAATAGATGATTCTATGCCTTTTAATGTTTATGCTGAAAAAATTAAAATATTGCAAAAAAAGTATGAGGATTTTCTAGCGATAGAAAGAGAATTTCAAACAAATACTTTATCTACGATAGATGATTCAATTTGTTATAAATTATTAGAATGTAATGTTTTAGGATATAGTCAACAAGAGACAAGAAGTGGAATGAACCAATTAATGTCTTTTGAAGAAGGAGATAGAAGTTGGTTTTATGGTTTGAGTGATAGCATAATTGGCGAAAACACTTTCAAAAGCTCACCCATGTCAGATAACTGGATAAAAATGGAATGTGATGTGCCAAGTCTTAATGTTACTAATTATGTCAACTCCTTTATTAAAGTTGATAAATTACCTAATTTAAAACCAAATACGCAATACACAATCGTATTTGAATTTAGAAATGTTAATATAACAAATATGAGTAATCCTTTATATTTAATTAGGACAGCAGGAAGTAATGATTTGGTTTTTAACCAAAATATAATTCTTTATGAAGATGATATTAAGAATGGTTTAAAAAAAGTATTAGCAAAAACATATCCTGATGAAATAATGACAGGGATAATTGCTTTGCGTAATTTTAATCCTATTACAGCTGGTGATAAATTTAGCTATGAATACCGAATTTCAGTCTTAGAGGGAGATTATACTGATAAAGATTATACCTATGAACAATTTGGTATAAGTCCATCACCTGATTATCCTAGTAAAATTAAAAATGTTCAAGGAAAAGTGAATTTATTCAATGCTTACAACATAAAAAGTACTCATATAGCTGTAAAAGAAAATGGTAGAAAAATTGAAATGCCAATTGCCACGAGTGGAAATGGCTATTCAATGACAAATTCTACTTTAAAAGAATTATGTCCTGATTTAAAAGCTAGTGACACTGTATATCTATTTTTTAAACGAAATTATGGTGAAAATGGTAAAAGAATTTACTTAGATAAAACAGAAGTCGTTTGGAGAGTTAATGAGATCAAGACCATAACTCAAGATGATTTAGATAGTACTGTTGCGCTGTATGGAAATAATTTTGCTGATGGTGAAACAGAACAAATTGTACTAGAGGATTTTGTAATTAGAAAAGAAAATGATGATACTTTTGTTCCTTTTGGTACATGGTTACCAATTAAGCAAAATGATGAAACATTATATATTAATTTGAACAAATATGATGAAAATGAAAATATTGTAGATAGTTACAAATTATGTTCGCAAGACGAAGCCTATGACGAAATAAGTATCAAAGACAATAAAGTAGTCTTAACAAAACGAATCGATGAGTATGTCTTAACTGGTGATGAAAGTATCAGTATTGATCAAGACAAATATTATACATTATCAAAAAGTAATATACTAAATTCAAATTTAGCTTATAATACAACAAATCTTTTATGTACGCATTTTAAGGTAGTTAGGACATCAACAAATAAAATTGGAGAAATGAGAGTTGGAAACAAAAATTTGAATTTTAACTTTGATGATGGCATTGGTGATATCGATAACTTTAAGCAATGGCTAAAAGACCAATACAACAATGGTAATCCAGTAAAAATACAATACATTTTGGCAGACGAAGAAGAGATAGATTTAGGTACAATAAGTCCTATTATTTTGAAAAAAACAAATTATATTGATATAGAAACAAGTCTAAATACAAAATTTAAATTTAAATATGCATTGAATATAAAAAAGTATATTTCAAATAATTTGGAGGTGAAATCATGATTTTGAAAATAAGAGATAAAAATGATAAATTTGTTGATGTTCCGGCTATTAAAGGAAATCCTGGTCCACAAGGAGAAAAAGGAGATCCATTTAAATATGAAGATTTTACAGAAGAACAATTAAAACAATTAATAGGTCCACAAGGTCCATCAGGACCACAGGGATTGCAAGGCGATAAAGGTGAAACTGGTCAACAAGGTGAAAAAGGAGATCCGTTTAAATATGAAGATTTTACAGAAGAACAATTAAACCAATTAATAGGTCCACAAGGTCCACCAGGACCACAGGGATTGCAAGGCGATAAAGGTGAAACTGGTCCACAAGGAGATCCTGGAGAAACACCAAAAAAAGGAGTAGATTATTTTACTGAAGAAGATATTAATTCGTTAGACATCCCTAAGAAAAGTTTAAAAATAAAAACTGGCACATTAGAAAACATTATTTTAGGTGATAACTTATCAGAAAAAACATTATTTATAACATTTCCAAAAGAAAAAATATGTGATTCAGTTGAGAATGTTGGTATATTTATAAAAATTTCAGATTCTGTGTATTTTAAATTTGAAAAAAATACAGAACTTGATCAACAAGAAAAAGTTTATTTTTACAATAATGGGGTTGAAACTGTTCTTTATGAAATGAATAACTATGTTCAAACTATGATTTCATCATTTAAGATGCCTTCAAATATTGAAGATGTAATTGAAATAAACACAAATTCAGAAGCATATAAATATATAAAAATTATTAAAAATTCTAATATTGTTGATTTTGATGGTAGAAATGATAAAGATATTAATATTCCAATTATCAATACTATAGATAGTTCTTTAGTTTATTTTAATAATAGAAAATTAAGTGAAATTTTAAAAAGGGAGAATTATTCTTCAAAAGCGGTGATTATTGGTTATTATGAAGATGGCAGGCCAATTTATAGAAAAATAATATCTTTTCAGTTTAGTAATACAGCAAACGAAATACAAATTCTTCATAATATAGCGAATCTTGATTTTGCTTTAAAAGTTTATGGTTGGTTCACAAATAACTATAATGAGCAACATGATAGACGATTTATACCAGAAATTCATTATTCAATGGATGCAAGATATACAATATCACCATATGCAGTAACAGATACTTATATTCAATTAGGGTATGGAGACTGGGTAAAAAATACTGCTACAAACTTCACTAATTGTTGTTTAGTTATCGAATATGTAGAAAAATAGGAGGATTAAAAATGAATAATATTAAAAATTTTGTAAGCACTTTAATTGGTGCTTTTTTTAGTTTTTTTGGATTGCTTGCAATCCCAATTTTATTACTTGTAGGAGCAAACATAACAGATTACATAACAGGTTTAGTTGCATCATCAAATAGAAAAGAGAAGATATCTTCTTATAAGTCTTTTAAAGGTATTATAAAGAAAATAATGCACTATGTATTAATTTTGGTATCAGCTATGATTGACGTATTAATTAACTATTCAGTTGTAAATTTAGGTTTTTCATTTGAATGGCCAATGTTGATAGCATGTGTAACTACAGTATGGTTAGTGGCCAACGAATTTATATCTATTTTAGAAAATCTGGTTGATATAGGAGTACCAATACCAAAATTCTTAATGCCAATTGTAAAAAAATTGAAAAATTACACGGAAAATATTTATGACATTGATGATGAGGAGGACTGGTAAATATGAGTAAAGAATACGCAATATATCCTTTTAAGTATATGAATATCACTCAACGTCACGATCAAGGAAATCATACCTCACATTGGAAAAACGTTACTAATCATAGCGATAAGCCTTGGGATGAAGCTTGTAAGGATACTGGACAGTCTTATTTTGAGCCTAAAAATGATTTCATAGTAGAGGAAGTTATTGGACTTGATACGTCAAGTACGAAAGCTTATACGAACGCTGTTCGTTTGAAGTCAGTTAATAAGTTAACTTGTCCTTGCGGCGAAGATTACTTGTATGTTACTTTAACACATATGAACGAGAGTAACTTAAAACAAGTAAAAAAAGGACAAGTTCTCAAAGCTGGTAGTAAGATCTTACTTGAAGGTACTGATGGACAAGCAACAGGAAATCATTTTCACGTAACAGCGAATTTTGGTAAATATTATGGTCTATTAAAAAACAATAATGGTAAATGGTGTTTTACTTACGAAAAATCTTTATTGCCAAATGAAGCTTTTTATTTAGATAAATCATATACAACTATAAAAAATGCCAGAAATTATTCATTTAAAGAGGTACCAAAAGAAGAAATGAGCAAAATAGGAACACCTGTTACAAGAGATAAAAATATTAATCAGATAGAAGTTCTAGTTACTAATTTAAGACTTAGAGAAAGTCCATCTACAGCTGCTAAAATATTAGGATATATAAATAAAGGCATCTATAATTTTATTGAAAGTAAACAAGCTGATAATTATACTTGGTATAATGTCAGTGTCGGTTGGATTGCATTTACAAATTCTTGGTGTACTATTTATGAAAAAGAAGAACAACCAGAAGAAATTGTCCCACCAATAACAGAAAATGAGCCAAATAATAATGAAAGTAATAAAGATGATGCAATTAATCAAGAAGAGCATAAAGACGAAAATAAGGACGATTCTGAAGACAAAGAAGAGGTATTATCAATTTTGCAAAAGATTCTTAATTTTATAAAAAAAATAATTGATTTAATTAAAAAATAAAATAGCTAGTCAATTGTGACTAGCTTCTTTTTTTATGCAAAAAATTAGGAAAATGAAAATTTAAGTGTAATTATATTTAACAGGAGGTGAAAAAGATGATAGTAGATCGGGTTAATTTCGAATGAACAACTATACAAAAGAATGTATAGAAATATATAAAAATACATAAAAATATACAATTTTTGTTAAAAAAATATATCAAAATGTACAAAAATATACAATTTTTGTAAAAAAACGATATTGAATTAGTGCTAATTTTATAGTATGATAAATGTATAAGTTGACAACCAACTTATTGTATTATTGACATAAAAATTTTTTTATGTTATAATACACGGCACATAAGTGATTATGTGAGTTTGTTTTTTACAAACAAATAATTATGGTATCTTTTTCGACATATGTTGATATTAGATACTCTTATAATTATAAGCGAGTAATATTGAGGGTGTAAATATTTCTTCTTGCACTGACGCTTACTACTTGCTAGTAAGTCAGAGTAGGCTTATGCCGAAAGAATACAAGTAGGGACTGGGAGACCTACCGTATTACTCAAAGCCTGCATTCTATGAATGTGGGCTTTTTCTTTGAAATAAAGGAAGTGATAACGTTGAAGAAAACTTTAAAAATTGTTGGTACTATTTCAGAAGATATTGCTAATTCTAATGGTATCCCACAATATGCTAATAAAGATATTGTACAATCGCTAAAACTTGATATACACACTAATAAGCATGCGAACGACTTTTTTAGTATAGATAGTTATCACGAAACTTTAATAAATATAGATAAAGTTATTAAGAAACCATATTATGTTGAATATGATGAGAAGAAAAATAGTTTAAAATATTACGGAAGAACTAATCAATATGTTTGTGTAGTTGTAAAATTAGACAAAAAAGAAATTTATGTATCTACTTTCTACCCACAAAATAAAGAAAAAATTGATAAAATAAAAAAAAGAAAAAATAGTTAAAAGTAATTTTTCTTAAATATATCTATAAACTTTAAATTAGGATAAGTTTCAAAAGCAGCTTGTCCTTTTTTATGCCAATAATCATTAAATTTCTTATCATTTTGATATCTACTATGACAGTTCCTACAAAGTGGCAAGATAAGCCCATACTTCATTGAATTAATTCTATTTCTTCCACTAAAAATTTCATGTAAATCATTTTTTTAGAATGACACAAAAAACAATGATCTAAATCCTCGGTAAAAAGACTTTCTCTTTTATTTTCTAATTTTCTTAATTTAGAGGATTTATTTTTAATAATAGTATCATTACTTTTTTTGTACTTTTTATAAGGACAATTAAAACAATTTTTAGGTATTTTTCTTTTGTTATCTTTTTTACATTCTAGTTCTCTGTTTAGTTTTTGTTTTAAATAAATACAATTCATAAATAATCTCCTTTTTGACTATCGTGTATGAACAGAAGAACTAGCTCATGTGGAAATGATTTCTACTTTGGTATATCAACTTACTAAAGATGCAACTATTGATGAGATAAAACAAGCAGGATTTGATACTAATTACACTGAAAATGGTAAAGACTTATATGCAGTAAACTCTAATGGAGTTCCATATACAGCTGCCTATTTTGCCGCAACTGGTGACCCTTTAGCTGATCTTAGTGAGGACATGGCAGCTGAAGAAAAAGCTCGTGCTGTTTATGAAAATTTAATCGATTTAAGTGATGACCCTGATGTAACTGGTGTACTTCTTTGGTTAAGACAAAGAGAAATAGTTCATTTCCAAAGATTTAAAGAATTATATGATGACTATAAAAAAATGGGAATAGGTAAGAAAAAAGACATTAGATAAACTATCAATAATGATAGTTTTTTCATTTGTTTATATGTTATAATATACCAAAAAGTGGTGATGGATATGGATGAAGAATTAAAAAAAGTACTAACTGCTAATAGTGATATATTAGTAGATAAAAATATCAATCATATCAATGTCGGTTTTACTAATACTATCTATTCAGTAAATGATCAATTTATAATTAAGATATGTACAGATTTAAATAATGAAAAAAATATGGAAAAAGAAATAAACTTTTACTTAAAAAATGAAAATAATTCTTTAATTCCTAAGCTGTATCGATATGATTTGAGTAAGAATATCATTCCCTTTTACTATGAGATAATTGAGAAGTTACCAGGATCATCTCTCTATGATTTATGGCATACTTTTTCTGATGGTGAGAGAGAGAATATAATTGCGCAAATATGTGATGTCATGCGCATGTTTCATAGAGTTGAAGGAGACAAAATAGATTGGAATAAATATTTAAAAGAGTTATATTTAGACAATTTGCATCAAGTCAAAAAATTAAATGTCTTTTCTTCAGAAGAAATAAAACTATTAGATAAAGCATATGATGAATTTGATAAATATTTAAAAGTTGAAAAGAGTTACTTAGTTCATAATGATATTCATTTTGATAATATTATTTATAATGCTGGTCAAATTAAAATAATTGATTTTGAGCGAAGTATCTATGCCCCAATAGATTTCGAATTAGATATTTTTCTAAGAATGGTCAACAATCCTCAAAAATTTGCAAGTGAAGAAGCAGAAAAATATGTTCAAAAAAAGAATTATTCTCAAATTGAAACATGGTTAAAAAAGTATTATCCAGAAATCTTTTCAGTTAGCTATTTAGATGAACGTTTAGCTATCTACGATATCATTTATTACCTCAATTCAATTATTGATTATCCGCACTTAGAAAGTTTAAAAATAAATGTGTTGCAATCTCTAAAAAAATTATTGAAATAAGTTAACTTTGTAATTGTTTATTTTAGATTAATGTTTTATACTATGATTGGAGTAGTGATTAATATGAAAAAATTTAGATTTTCTGGCGAAGTTTTATGTTTATTTTTTATCATAACGATAGCAGTATTTCTAGGTAAGATTTTGTTTGATGTCAAAGAAGCTTTTGGAGAACAGATAAATAATTTAGCTAATACTCATAATGTTGTCGAATATCAAGTTTATAGTAATGTCAATGGTAAGCGCATGGAGTTTTTAAAAGATATGACCGTCATGAGAAATAAAGATGATTTAGAATATTTTAAAGAAATGTTAAAAGTCATCGGTGAAGATGTGAAATGGTTAGATAATAAATTACAAAATTATGATGAAGAATTCTTTAAAGAAAAAAACTTAGTCGTTATAAGTTTAGTCGTTGAAGATAATGTTTTGACTACGCGAGTAAGTGATATTTATAAAACTAATGATGTCATAACTGTTGAAATATTGAAGACGATGAAAGATGTTCAACCTACCAAGAAGAAAAACTGGTATGCAGTAATTGAAATAAAAGATCTTGATAGTGAAATAGATCTTGATATTATAAAAAATTAGTTTGAGGGGGATTGGGATGAAATTAAGCGATGATTTACAAAAGATTATTACAAATGTCAATGGTAGTGAAGATGATCATCAGATCGATTTATTAACGGTTGCTAAAGCTCTTGAGAGAACTTATAGATATGTCAATACTTCTTCTTTGCGTGAAGTAAAAGATTTTGCTGAAAGTATTGATGATTATTATTATTGTCAAAAAAAAGTGCCTGATGTCAAAGATGGTAAAGTTCATTATGTCATAAAAAACAATCAACATGAAATCATTGCGGATATTGAATTTGCAAGTAATGGTGATACTAATTTTATTGCCAATCCGAATAAGAAAAAAGAAGCTGAAGAAGCCATCACTAGACTTAATAATCCAAGTATTGATACTTTGGAGTCTATGCGCATGAATGCTGAAGTGTCTTTTTTTTCTGAGAATAGAGAATTAATCCTTTCTAAGAATCCTTATCTAGCATTAAAAATTGGTAATTATGTCGATGGAGATAAAGCCATTCTCGTCTATCATGAACGCGATGATGACAATGAAAAAAATTTGAGTGATGGAAGTATTCAGTACGTCCGTGTTGATCAAGTAAAAAAATATTTAGAGAGTCTATCAGTCAACGAACGAGATATACCTGTTCTTGCCTATGCCAATCTATCTGATGAATATTATCAAGAATTGTTCTATCGTAAAAAAAATATTGAAAAGTCGACTTATCCAAAATTGACCGAAGAGAAAAAAGAGTATTATCAAAGTACTGCTTATAGAGAAAATGTCATTATGGGTTCTATTTTTGGAGGAATGATTGGGGCATTCGCTTGTGGTATATTTGGAACGATGCTTATTGGGGTCGTTTTACCAACAGCTATAGCTGCTTCAATTAGTATTGGTACACCGATAGTCGTTTCTTCTCTTTTTTGTGCGAAAGGATTTTCCAATATTAGAAAAGCTGAAAATAAGAGTTCCAAAATAGAAATGTCCAAGTTAGAGCTTTATGGTTTATTGCGCAAGGCCTCTAATTTAAATATTGAAAAATTGGAAAAACGCCACGAAGCTCAAAAACGTTCAAAAGCCAAGAAAAATCCTGCTTTAGAAGATAGGACGAAGAGTTCTAATCCACTGGATTTCGCTCGCGATGTTAAAAAATTGATTGCGGAAGTTGACTTGGATAAAGCTAGTTTTTATAATTGTCAATTGCTACAAATAATAAATGCTTATGATGATGTTGATAACTTATCAACTATCTCTAAAGTAACAAAAGATGCTGAAATATATAACAGATTATCAGAATTGACTAAAAATATCATTGCTAATAAAAATAGTGATTTAATAGATATCATAAACGATACAATAACTCGTGTTGAAGAATTGTTTCCAATAACAACAACTTCTTCTTCATTGGAAATTTTAAATAGTATTGCATCATCAATAGATGATTGTAGTGAGAATCTAAAATTAAAAGATCTTGAACGATTAGAAAATCGTCTTACTAAGTCGTATTTGAAAGCGATAGTTAAAAATGCTGAAGTTCAAACTGATGAATTGCGTTCTATTCCTGATACTTATCAAACTGATATGTTAAATTACGTAATAGTATTTGGAAAGAGACAAAATGATAATTTAGATATCGCTAATGCTTTTCAAGAGATAAATACTAATAGTGATAGTGTAGAACAAAAACTATCAAAAATGTTAGAAAAAATAAGTGATGAGGATCTAATTGATGAGTTATTAGAAAACCCTAAAACGAAGAGTCCATCTAAAGTAAAAACTGATAAGAGAGTTTGATTGCGAACTTTCTTATTTTTTATAGTTGGTTTATAATTTAAAAGGAAGGTGAAGAAATGATAAAAATATGTTTTGTCTGTCTTGGTAATATTTGCCGTTCGCCAATGGCTGAATTCATCATGAAAGATTTAGTAACTAAAAAGAATTTGACAAATGAGTTTTTTATTGAGTCACGCGCAACTAGTAATGAAGAAAATGGTAATGGTATCTATCCACCAGCTCAAAAGAAACTTTTAGAAAAAGGGATAACTTTTGATCATTCTAAAAAGTCAACGCAACTTAAAAAAAGTGATTATGACAAGTATGACTATATCATTGGTATGGAAAAGGCAAATATCCGAAACATCAATTTCCTTTTTGAAGATAGTAATGACAAAGTTTATCGCCTTTTAGATTTCTCTAATAATCCCCGTGACATATCTGATCCTTGGTATACTAATGACTTCGATAAAGCTTACGATGACATATTAGAAGGTTGTACTTTCCTTCTTGATTTTTTAACTAAAAATATATAGTATATTTTGAGAAAGAAGTGATTTCATGATTAAAGATTTAGAAAAAAAAGAATATGTCATAGTCGAAATAATTCCTACGCATCCCGATCCTAAAAGAGGTCAAATCGCTCAGTTATCAGCTTTAAAACTTAAAGGATTGACTTTGATAGATAGATTTGATTATCGCTTACGAGAAGATTTAATTGAAAATATTTATATTCGCGAAATGATTGATTATGACAAAGATAGTTTTACTTATAAAGACTCTAGTGAAGAAATAATTAAAGACTTTAAAAAATTTATTAATAGAGATCTATTGTTAATAATTGATAATGATTATACTAAAGATTATTTAAGTGTATATAAAAATGCTAAAGAATCAGTTTTTAAATACTTGAATACTTGTTTTTATGATGATGTTTTTAATGAGTTAATAGAAAAATATCATTTAGAAAAATCTAATTACATAGTCGATTTATTATATGAATCACTAATATATGAATCTAATAATAAATAGAGTAAAAAAAGATGTAAACATGTACAAATATTTATCAAAAAAAATATTTTTGTGTTAAACTTATACTAAGAGGTGTGAATTTATGAAATCAATTATCGTTGCTGATGATTCTAATATTATTGTCAATATAGTTAGAAAGGCTTTTGAGGGACAATACAATATCTTAAGTGCTGAAAATGGTCAAGTAGCTATTGATGTGATAAAGAATAATAATTTGGATGATATTGTAGGAATGTTATTAGATTTAAATATGCCAGAAGTAGATGGTTTTGCTGTCTTAGAGTATTTAAAACAGAACAATTTGTTTTCCCAAGTACCAGTATCAATAATAACTGGTGATGATGATATGGATGTTATTGATAAAGCTTTCGAATATAATATCATTGATGTTTTAAAGAAACCTTTTACGATTGATAATGTTAAAAAAATAGTGGAGAAGACAATCAGTATAACATCAATAAATAATGTGTAAAATAGACTTTTATAAGTCTTTTTTATTTAATGTAAAAAATAATGTGTTATAATTGTATAGAATAGGAGTGGTGTGTTATGGACAATAACCTATATAGTGGATACATTGAAGATTTAATTCCGGAGACATTTAGTAATATATATATCATTGATATGATGTCAGATTTAGTCTCTGAATATGCTTTTGAAAACAAGAAATTTATTTGTAAGAATACTCTTCCTTTTGTCAATTTCTTTTCTGAATTACAAAACATAGTTCATCCTGATGATTTAGATGGTTATGTTAAAAGTATTTCAGCTGATAATCTAAGAGAAAAGATGGAACAAGGAATTAAGTGTTCGCGTTATGAATATCGTAAGAAAATATCAGATAATAATTATGATTGGTATAGTAATGTCATAAAGTTAATTGAAACAGATGATAAAAAAGTAGCTTTAGTTTTAGTCGAGAACATAAATGAAAATATAAAATTGGAGAGTAAATCATCTATTGATACTTTAGAGACGAAACAAAAAATTCTTTTTGATGCTGTAACTGATGCCATTGTAAAATTGAATGGTGTCATGAATATCAATTGTACTACTAACAATCCAGAAATAAAAAGTTTAACTGGTTATGTCAATAATGTTTTAGCTGATTTGACCAATTCTGTTCCAGATCTTAGTAAAGCTATGACTGAGAATATGATCAGTGCTGTTAATCAAGGTAATACGAAGACAATTATCATTGTTGATGATGACAATGTTACATGTAACTTGTTGAGTAAGACTTTTGATGACATTTATAAAGTTTTAGTAGCGCATGATGGACAAGAAGCAATTGACATTTTAGAAAAGAATAGTGACATCAATAACATTGAAGAGAAAGACAAGATAATAGGTATGTTCTTAGATTTAAACATGCCTGGTATTGATGGCTTTGGTGTTCTTGACTACATGAGTTCTAAAAATTTATTGACGAAAATGCCAGTGGTAATAATTAGTGGTGATTATGATCAAGCTACTAAAGAAAAAGCTTACACTTATCCAATTGCGGATGTCTTAGAAAAACCTTTTAATGTCCAAATCGTAAAACACCGCATTGGCAATTTGATCAAATTATATAAATCTAATAATTCCTTAAATGAAATTGTTTTAACTCAACATGAAGAAATAAAAAATGTCTTGCGCATGATTGTAAAATCTTACTTGTATGATTATGCTACTGATGTCAAAAGAGTTAGTAGCTATGTCAATGTTTTAGCACATCAAGTATCTGAAGACTATGCTGAATATAAATTTGATGGTAATAGAATTGCCAAATTGACTGAAGCTTCTAAATACTACAATATTGGACTATATACATTGCCACATAAAATGTTTAATAAGCAAAACTTTAATGATGATGAAATAAAAATAATAAAGAGTCACCCAATGATTGGTTTATCTATTTTTGACAGTGTCTTATATCGCATTACTGATCGCATTTTCAACCATTATGCCAAAGATATAATTGAGTACCATGAAGAAAATTATGACGGAACAGGTTATCCAACTGGTGCGAAAGGTGATGACATTCCTATCGCTGTTCAAATCGCTTCTGTGGCCATTGAATACAATGAATTGTTAAAAGTTATGAATGAATCATCTATCATCGATGAAATATCTAAGAAAGCTGGTACAAAATTTAATCCTAAAGTCGTTGAAAGTCTAAAAAAGGTCAGTGAAAAAATAAAAGAGATCAATACTAAAATATAAAGAGTTAGAAATTCTAACTCTTTTTGTTATAATAGATATATTGGTAGTGATAATTATGAAAATAAAAGATTTAAATAAAAAATATGATATGTTACAAAAAATATATGGTGATCCATCTCTTGCTTCAATTTATAATGGTGGATGTGAAGAAAATCCAGATGTCTGTTTCATCTTCATGAATCCAACAGGTAAGAACATTGCTTCAGAAAAGAATTGGAAAGGGAGACGTTCTCCTTGGCTTGGAACTAAAAATATATGGAAACTATTTTATAATGTCGGTCTTTTAGATGAAAAAATATATGATGATATTCAAAAGCGAAAATCTAAAGATTGGGATGAAGAATTTTCTGATTTAGTCTATGAAAACGTAAAAAATAATAAATATTTCATAACTAATTTAGGGAAGTGTACACAAATAGATGCCAGACCATTACCAGACTCGGTATATAGAGAATATTTAGAATTGTTATTTAAAGAGATAGATATTATCAAACCTAAAAAAATAATTGTCTTTGGCAATCAAGTCAGCAGTATTTTTTTAGATGAAAAGATATGTGTTTCAAAATGTCGTAAAAAAGTTTTTAAAAAAGTTATCAATAAAAGAGAATATGAAGTATATCCTGTTTTTTATCCCGTTGGTAATGGGATGCATAACATCGATAAAGTGATAGAAGATTTGAAATACATTTTGGATTAGGAGGTAAAAATGATATTAGTAAGTGCTTGTCTATGTGGAATTAATTGTAAATATAATGGTGGTAATAATATTGATGAAAAAGTCTTACAAATGGTGAGAGGTGGACTTGCTATACCAGTGTGTCCTGAACAATTAGGTGGATTACCAACTCCCCGAACACCCGCTGAAATAAAAATTGTTGATGGTGAAAAAAGAGTTGTGACTAAAGATGGTCGAGACGTCACTGAAAATTATCAAAAAGGCGCTCAAGAAGTATTGAGAATAGCCCAAGAATTAAAAATAAAGAAAGCTATTTTAAAGAAAAAAAGTCCATCTTGTGGACTTGATGAAATATATGATGGTACGTTTTCCAATAACCTTACTAAAGGTAATGGTGTGACGACCGATCTATTACTAAAAAATGATATTGAAGTAGAAAATGTTTAGAAAAAATCTACTTCTTTTTTTAATATGTTGTACTTTTTTAATTCTTCGATGATGAAATTACTACAATTATCTATTCCCAAGACAAAATCTTCTAATTTATATACTTCCAGTTTTTCATCAATTTTTAAGTTTATCTCACTATTGTGATAAGATATCGTTTTATTTAGACCATCAAATTCTAATTCATCCATTTTAGGTAAAGATTTTATTTCTTCATCAGTTAAAGTTTGTAATTCTTGTAATTTAAACTTTTTAGCTAGAAGTACGGCCATTTTTACACTTTCACTTTGCAGTAATTGTTTTCTTACTCCCTTAACACCATTGATAGTCGTACCATTTAATAATTTGATTGAACCATCTTCACAAAAACAATTATAAAACATATCATTTCGCCAATTGCGATCAGTAATCAAATGGACAAAGTAACCGACCATGAAAGGATTGTCTAAATAATCTTTATACTTTTTATAAAATAAGTCATAATTTTCACTCCAAGTTCCATCATTAGAAAAATGTGAAAACTTTCTCTTTTCTATTTTGGGTAGAGGTGAATCTTTAAATCTTTGACAATTTCTCCAACTATCAGGAGCTATTAACCCAACACTATAGAGAAAAATGTCATGTTCATCTTTGAAAATATCAGTCTTTTCTAATACCAATTTTCCCACTGAGTAATGTATGATTGATGATGGCATATTATCCCTTCTTCCTAAATAAATATAACAAAAATATTCATCATATAAAAGGAAAAAGATATAAAAATATTAAATGTTGTCAAGTTATGATATAATTTAACCAGGTGAAATTTATGAAAGAAAAAATAGAGAGTAATAAAGAAATTCGCAATGATGAATTAAAGATGGCCATGATTACTTTGAAGTTAAATCAAAATCAAGATAGTGAAGATAACTTCATAACTGAATTGCGCAAAGCTTATTTTTTAATACCATCTGTTGACGATGGTAAACGAGATGAATTGACTTTTATGCTTTTAGAAGATCAAAACAATAATAATTATTTTCAAGCTTATACAGATATGGATGAATACAATAAATGGAGTGATGCCAGTAACTCAAGATACTTCGTTCTAACATTTGATGAATATGCTAATATCGTAATAAATTCTGAAGAAGAAGTTAAAGGCTTAGTATTAAATCCATTTACGGAAAATATTGTTTTAGATAAAAAGACTTTAGATGATATTTTTAATATGGATAAAGTATATATAGATGAAGTAAGCGATTGTCCAAAAGATATAAAAAATAAAATAAAGAATATTTTAAAAGAGATGGATAAAGTTAATGAAGCTTATTTGATGAATATTAAGAAAAATAATATTCCTGGATATTTATTAATTGTTGATACTAAGACAAAGAATGTGGAAAAATTATTTGATGACATCGCAGATGAAATAAAGAAATCTATAAAAGAAATAAATCTTGATATCTTACCATCAAATGATAAAATAATTAGTGGCATGTTGAAGGAAAAGAAACCTTTTTATAAAAAGAACGATAAAAAATAGAGATTTAAAGATCTCTATTTTTAGTTTCCAATAATAATTTGATTAGTTCATTAGTCCCAAAACTGTGCATGCTTCCCTTTAATAGAATAATGCCAAACTTTTTCTCTTTGAGTTGAGGAACTGTCTTTATTTCAAAAAGATCACTACCATTTAAATCATTTTGAACGTATTCTTTAGTAACTAGTCCAATTCCTAAACCAATTTTCACAAATTCTTCTAAGAGACTAGCTGAACCAATTTCCATTTTAGTAGTCAATTCAAAATTGTTTTCTTGACAAAAACGATCTAAAGCTTCACGAGAAGTTGAAGGGTATTTCTGAAGAAGAATTGGAAATTGATCTAATTCTTCAAACTTTATTTCGCGATCTTTTAAATCGATATATTCATTTCCAGCTATAAAACAGTCATGAATAGTACCTAGTTCAATAGTAGTCAAGTCATTATTTTCTTTTTCCCAAAACTTCGCAATGACGATATCAAGTCTTCCATCTTTCAACTTCTTACGCATTACACTTGATGGATCAGTAGATATTTCTATGCCGATATTTGGATGTTCTTTATGAAATATTTTGAGACGATCAATTAAATATAATTTAGCTAGAGTAGTTGATACTCCGATTTTAACAGTTCCTTTTTCTAAACTCTTTAAGTTGGAAAACTGCATTTCAGCATTTTGAAAACAGTCAATAGCTTGTTTTACATAATTGAATATTTCTCGACCATTATCTGTCAAAATGACACCTTTTTTAGTACGGATGAACAACTCTCCACCCAATTGATTTTCTAATGTTTTGATCTGTTTAGTAACTGCTGGTTGACTGATCATCAACTCTTTACTAGCTTTTGTAATATTTCCACATGACGCAACTGTATAAAATATTCTATATAGTTCAAAATTGATATTCATAAAGCCTCCATCACTTTTAAATATATGTATCTTATATCATAAGCTATCGCAAAAATCAATTAATGTGATACAATAGTTATGAAAAGGAGCTTACCTATGCGCAGTGATAAAAGAATCTTACGAAGTTCGATAAATAGAATAAATAGAGATAAAAATATAACGGAAAAAGAGAAGAAAAAAAGAATCAAAGTCGTAGAAAATATTTTAAAAGAAAAAAATATTGAAAAGAGATATTCTAAATTATATGATATGATATGTGATTATTTAGATAATGAATTCATCAATAAAAATGTTTGTGGTTTTCAAAATGATTTATGTTCTAAAAGAAGATATATGATTGAAAAAGGAATAAAGAAAGATTCATATATCAATGGTTGTTGTCACAGTTATAAACATAGTAATGATTGTGAACATTTAAAAAATGGTCGATGCTCTATTAAAAATATTGCTTGTAAAACTTTCACATGTCCATATCTTCGTCTCAAGGGAAAAAATTATAGTATTAATAAAATATACTTTGCTAGATATTTCTTCAATTTTAGACAAAAATTTTATATGCAAAACACATATTTTGTTGATAAAGATGTCGTCCTAAAAGAAATTTTAGAAAGAATGTGAATAATTTGTTAAACGTTTACAAAAATTGCGATTTATGTCGAAGAAATTGTCATATCAATCGTTATCAAGAAAAAGGTGTGTGTGGGGCTAGTAATGAATTGTGTTTGGCAAGGGCAGCTCTTCACTTTTGGGAAGAACCATGTATTTCGGGGGAAGAAGGAAGTGGAGCTATCTTTTTTTCCAATTGCAGTTTAAAATGCATTTTTTGTCAAAATCATAATATTAGTACCGAAGGTTATGGTAAAGAAGTAACTATTGAACGTTTCAGTGATATCTGTCTTGAACTTCAAAAACAAAAAGCTAATAATATCAATCTTGTCACACCAACGCATTACGTTCCAAGTATTGTCAAAGGAATAGAACTGGCTAGAAAAAAAGGACTCAATATTCCCATCGTTTATAATACGAGTTCATACGAAAACATAAAAACTATAAAAAGTCTTGATGGAATAGTAGATGTCTATCTTCCTGATTTAAAGTATTATGATAATTCTTTGGGAGTGAAGTACTCGCATGTAGAAAATTATTTTGAAATAGCGACTGAAAATATAAAAGCGATGTATTCTCAAGTTGGAAAACCAGTATTTGATAATCGTGGAATGATGATTAAAGGAGTAATCGTTCGCATCTTAGTAATGCCTGGACATATTGATGACGCTAAAAAAATTCTAAAATATCTCTATGAAGAATACGATAATAATATATACATAAGTATAATGAATCAGTATACACCATTGTTCAAATTTAAAAAGTATGATAACTTGAATAGAAAATTGACAGAAGAAGAATATGATGAAGTAGTTAATTATGCTTGCGATTTAGGAATCGAAAAGGCATTTATTCAAGAAGGAAATACACAAAGTGATAGTTTTATACCAGATTTTAATATTGAAGGTGTCTAAAATTTGCTTTTTATCATGAAATGTGATATAATAGCTCCTGTCTTGAAAAAAAGGGGGATTCTGTGATGGATGAATATATGGAACAAGAACAAAGTAATGTTAGAGAAGAACACTCAAGAAAAAGAGTAAGAAAAGGACATAAATTGAGAAATGCAATCATTGCTGGAGTAGTAGTGGTAGGTGTTGGCGTATCTGGAACTTTAGTTTATTTCAACATGGATAATAAAACACCTAATTTTACGGTTCCAGCTCATCAAATAGTAAGTTCTATTAGTGACTCTACAGTATTTGATGAAGCTATTGAAATAGTTAATGCTGAAGCTATCGATGAACTTGATAGTTTAGGAGAAATAGTTGAATTATCAGAGAGATTGCATTCGTTAGATTTGAATAAAAAAATCGGCAATTTAGCACATTACGAAATGCCAAGTGAATTTTCAGTTGATGATGTTAATGCCTTAATTGACCAATATCAAGAACTAGCTCAACAAGAAAATGTTAAAAATGGTGTTTTAAGTGAAGAAGATAGAGAATTTACTAAATTGACTTTAACTTTGGAAGCATACGAGAGAAGTGTTAATGGAACTTTGAGTAATGATGCTTATCAAACACTAGTAAATTATGGTATTCCATGTGTTAAATCAAAAGTATTAGATGCTTGTGGTTTCGCAGCTGGCGAAATAAGTAATATGCGAATTGGTGCTGGTAATAATTCATATCTAATAACATTTAATGATACAGAAACTGATAAGGAGTACATCATAAAAGCTCACGATAGTAATCCTTTTAGTTCAACTGGTTATGTTCATGATGTCATTGAAAGTATTTATGATTGGCAAACAAAATCAGCTAATCAAACAGATACAGGTACTTCATATGATGGAAAGAGAAATGATGACATTAAAAAAGGAATTAATTCTTTAAAAACTCTAACATTGATGAATTGTGAAATAGATAAAAATGGTGAAATTAAAGTAACGAGTAAGATGGAAGAAGTAAGAGAAAAAGTCAAGACACTTACTCAAGACGTACCATCAAATAACGAATAATAGGAAATGCAAAAAAAGCATTTTCTTTTTTTATGTGAATTAACTATATCAAAAAAAGTCCTTCTCATATATTAAGATAGAGGAGGGATAAAATGTTTGGAAACAATTGCAATGGTGGAAATAATAAACCAGTACCAAATTGTAATAGTTGTTTTTTGATTGGACCAACGGGACCTCAAGGCCCAACAGGTCCACAAGGACCTGCTACCATAACCGTTGGAACAACGATAACAGGCGCACCTGGGACAGATGCAAATGTTGAAAACACTGGAACTATAAATGATGCTCTATTAACATTTACTATACCAGCCGGTGCGACTGGAAGCACAGGAGCAACAGGAGCAACAGGAGCAACAGGAGCAACAGGAGCAACAGGAGCAACAGGAGCAACAGGAGCAACAGGAGCAACAGG
>CANREL010000007.1 GCA_947629655.1 uncultured Bacilli bacterium | reverse complement strand
GAAAAACGTTTTGGAAATTGGCTTGAAAACATGAATGATTGGGCTATTTCTAGAAATAGATATTGGGGTACACCAATTCCTCTATGGAGATGTAGTTGTGGACATGACGAGATGATTGGTTCACGTCAAGAATTAGTTGAAAAAGCTATTGAAAAGATTGATGAATCAATTGATTTACACCGCCCATACGTTGATGATGTTCACATCAAATGTCCAGAATGTGGTAAAGAGATGAGTCGTGTCAAAGAAGTAATGGACTGTTGGTTCGATAGTGGTGCAATGCCATTTGCCCAATATCATTATCCATTTGAAAATGAGAAATTATTTGAAACTCAATTCCCAGCTGATTTCATCTCTGAAGGAATAGATCAAACGCGTGGATGGTTCTATTCATTATTAGTAATATCTACATTTGTCAAAGGATGTTCTCCATATAAGAATGTTTTAGTCAATGACTTATTATTAGATAAATTTGGTCAAAAAATGCATAAGTCTAAAGGAAATGCTGTTGAACCATTCTCAATTCTTGAAAAATATGGTGCTGATGCTACTAGATTCTACATGTTACATTCTTCTCCTGTATGGACTCCATTAAAATTTGATGAAGATGGAATTAAAGAGATCAATTCTAAGTTCTTCAACACTTTGAAAAATACTTATACATTCTTCCAAATGTATGCCAATACTGATAATCTTGATCCAAGAGATTTCAAAGTTGAATATAAAGACTTAGAAGAAATCGATAAATGGTTACTTTCTAAATATAATAAATTAGTTAAAAATGTTACATCTGCCATGGATGAATACGATTTAAATAAAGCAGTTAAATATCTAAATGAATTTGTCAATGAAGAATTGTCAAACTGGTACATAAGAAGAAATAGAAGAAGATTCTGGGCTAGTGAACTTGATAATAGTAAAAAAGCTGTTTATCAAACTACTTATGAAGTATTGATTGGTCTATGTAAATTAGCAGCTCCAATGGTACCATTTACAACTGATGAGATATATACCAATTTAACTGATGAAGAAAGCGTTCATCTAGCTACTTATCCTAAGTGTGATGAGAAGTTGATCAATGAAAAAATCGAGAAGAGAATGGATTTGATTAGAGATATAATTTCTCTAGGAAGAAATGCTCGTGAAGAAGCTAAGATCAAAGTTCGTCAACCAATCAGTGAAGTAATACTTGATGGTAAGAATAGAGATGTCATTTCTGACTTAGTCGATTTGATCAAAGAAGAATTAAATGTCAAAGAAGTAGAATTTGCTGATGACTTATCAGAATACATGAACTTTGAAGTAAAACCAAACTTCAAAGTATGTGGACCAATTCTTGGAAAAGAGATTGGTGCTTTCTCTAAAGAATTAGTTAATTTGAGCAATGAAGATATAGCAAAATTAGAAAATGATGAAGAAGTAGTTTTAGGTAATTATAAGGTTACTAAAGACATGGTTGATATAAGAATTTCTTCTAAAGAAGGATTTAATGCTGCTATGGAAAATAATAACTTCATCATCATCAATACGACATTAACTGATGATTTACTTGAAGAAGGAATCGCTAGAGAATTAGTTAGTAAAGTTCAACAACTAAGAAAGAATAAAGACTTTGATATCGTTGATCGCATTGATATTTATTATAGTCCTAATACTGAACTAGAAAAAGTATTAGATAAACATGAAGCATTTATTAAGAAAGAGACTCTATGTGATAACTTTGTTGCAAAGAATGATCTAAAAGAAGATTATAATTTAAACGGTATTGAAGTTAAATTAGATGTTGAAAGAAAAACTAAATAGATGAATAAAAAGATATGAATTTCATATCTTTTTTGCTTTTTATAAATAATTGTGTTAATATACCTCAAAAGGAAATGGTACTATGCGAAATACAACTTTTTATCAACATTTAGTTAAAGATAGAGAAAAGAAAGAATTATTTGAACACAATTTCCAAAGAGGACATATTGAAGAGTTTCCATCATCCATCATGACGAGACTGCGTAGGAGTTACTTCGGTTATACAACTGGTTTGTTATATCTATATGGTGAGGATACGACTTTCGCAACTATTGGTAATAAAGTTCAACTGCTTTGTAATGCCTTAGTAAATGATGACTATCAAATAGTGCATGGTGATACTGATTCAACTCGTCAAATAAATTTTAATAGTTATCATCAAGAACATTTAGATTATAATTCTTGGATTGAAGTGAAAAGGGGAAACAAAACTTTTGTATATGACTTATTTTCGCTTTTAAAATATGATAAAGATTTATATTATCAATTAGAACATCCAGAAATTAGAAGAATTATTCCTAAATCTTTAATTGAATCTCATCCATCTCACGAAGAAGATGATTTTTCACGCATATCAGGGGAATTCATGTTAGTTGGTTACATCCCCATGATGGAAAAGAAATTAAAGAGTAGTCCCTATCAAGACATTTTAAAACCTGAGTTAACTAGACTTAGACAAATTGCTGGATATGATGAGATCGTCTTGGAATGGAACAATGAAAAAAGACAAATAAAAAAAATATAAGACCTATTCTTTAATAGGTCTTTTATATAACAATTTTTGCCCTTCTGTATGATCGCCACCATAACCACCAACCATCTCATCACCAAGTGCATAACCATATTTAGAATAATCAGTAGAGGAAAGAGGAGTTGTTTCACCATGACCATTTTCTTCTAAAATATCAGCAATGATATTTCGATGACTACCAATAGTCAAAGTATCAATTTGTTTATCGGGATGATTATTATTATAACTTTCAATAAATTTTTTACTTCCACTCATAAAAGCATCATATATTTTGTTGAGTTGTTTATCACTATGATAATTCAAACTAGCTTCAATGGTGTTAAATACGCCATAACCCTGTTCACGATTTAGTGATAATGTAGCTTTAGCAATTATTTTTCCAAGTTCATTTCTAATGACCAAATTTTGACAATTATCTAAAACCATACTAGCTTGCATGATACCAGCACCTGCTCCTGTCAAATGTGCACAACAACCACAATATTTACCGAGAATTAAATTGTCCAAAGATTGCTTTGGTAACCATTCATAGAAGAATCCTGAATCACAAAATCCCTTAATATCTTCACTTGCATCATCACTATCTGTAAAGATATTTCTTGGCGAATGACTAGCTTTTTCCAATATCGTTTTTGCTATTTTTAAGACTTCAATATTAGAATAATATTTTCCTAGTAATTCTGCCAATTCTTTATCATCATCTGAAACTGAACTGAATTCATTCATCAAAAAGAAATCTTTACACTTTTTAATCGTCACTTTTAAATGTTTTTGACTACCACGATTAGAACTATTACTTTGTGATATTTCTCTAAAAGAATTATAAACTCTCGAAATAAAACCAGAAGTTGTCTTTTCAATATCGATTAGTTCTTTATAATTTTCAATGAAGAATAATATGAATTCAGGATCTAATTCTTTACGTGGCTTTATCTCATCAAAAATTCTATGAATATTATCTCCAATTATTTGATAATTATTTTCTTCTCCATTGCCAAGAGTAGGACTAAATATTTTTTCTACTATAAAATTACATGCTTTTTGTCTCAATCTTTCATCTTCACTAAAAGTACCCATAATTTCAGCAAATTTAAACAAGTCTTTTAAATTGCTGTTAATGATATCTTTTTCTTTTAAAATACCACTTTCCATGAATAATCTCTTAATATTAGAATCGAATACTCTTATCATCTTCTCTTGTTGTTCTAAAGTCAATGAAAGAACGAATTTAGGTTCATATAAGGCTCGATCATAGACTTCATACTTTTCTAATAGATTACAATAATCAAATAGATAAGAATCTTTAGTTAATTTTGATAGAACATAATCAGAATATTCATAATGGCCATTCAATTGTTCTGGATCAAAGTAATGGGATAATTTGAAAAATCGATCTAGTGATAAATTCATATTTTCGATTAATTTAGTTAATTCTTCACGGGATAATTTACGCATTAAAATACCATTGAAAAGAATTTCATCATCTAAATCATGTTCTTCTAAAATATCATTAATAGCTCTTTGATTCTTTTTGACAGCAATATCTGTGACATAGTCAATATCTGAAATAAATGCTTCAAATTTACGTTTTAAATTTTGATTGTGTAAAGTTTTTAAAATCATATTGTTATAGTCAGCATTTAATGATAATAGATCATATAAATAATTTATGAATTTATCTGGTTCATCTTTTAAGATGTAAGAAGTATCAGAAAGACTATTGATATCATTACGATTTATTTTAATCGGTTCATAGTCATCAATTGTTACGTAATAAGTACCATCACTAAAAGAAAAAATTTTAATATTATCTTTTTGTAAACACTGAACGTAATAATTGTCACTAGTCTTAGTCTCCAACATATTAAAATCTTTACCTAAAAGATTTATGAAACCACTAAAACAAATCATCGTATTGGGATGAAAAGCTAATGGACCAATCATTCTAATGCCTTCTGGAATAACTATTTCTTTTAAATGTTTAGAACGGTTAAAAGAGTTAGAACCAATCTCAGTAACAGTACTAGGTAGACTGATTTCACGGGCATTTTTAAAAATATCACTCGTATTATCCGTTATAGCTGTGACTCCTTCACCAATCGTTATCTTCTCAAAAGGAAAAGATTTCTTTTTAAAAGGACTACCATGAATGTTTAATATCAATATTTCGCCATATGGAGCATGATAAATATCTAATGTTTTGAGTTGTGGACAATTTAAAAAAGTTTTTGGACCAACACTTTCCACAACAGAGGACATTTCTATTTTCTTTAGATACTTACTTCCAGCAAAAGCATAGTCACCGACATTATAAATAGGTTCATATGATATTAAATCATGTTCTTCTAAAGTGTCAGGATCAGTTTCTTTTCCATAACTTACAGGGTAGTACCCTAAAATATATTCTTCATTTTTATTATTGATAGCATATTGAACAAAATAACCATCTTTATAATCGAATAGGGCAAGTTCATCATCATCAACATATCTGGGATTTCCTTCTTCGACAATGATCTTTTCAAGTGAAGACATTAGTGCAAAAGAAGAAAGTTCGATGTTATCCAATGATTTTGGAATGTCAATCTCTTTGATACTATTACATCCCATCATAGCTTTAATACCAATACTTTTAATCTTTTTAGGAAGAGAAAAATTAGTTAAATTACGACAATTATAGAGAGCAAAATCATCAATATAATTGATAGAGTCATGGCAGTTAATCGTTTTTAGATTGTGACAATAGCTGAATAATCCATAAGAAAAATATTCTAAAGTACTAGGAATAGTTACTTCTTCTAAAGATTTACAATTAGCAAAAGCTTGTTGTTCAACTATTTTTAATCCTTCCGGTAAATTTATTTTCTTTAGAGAAGAACAACCACTAAAAGCCGCTTTACCAATTTGTTCAATAGAACTTGGTAAAATGACTTCTTCCAAATCTTTAAAATCTTGAAAAGCAGAATCTGGAATATATTTAGTTCCTTCTGGAATAACTATTTTTTTACTATTCTTATCATAATTTAACATTTTATCACCACCTATCTTTTTAAAACTAAGCGTTGTTTACTTCCCCAATCTCCATTATAACCAGATCCATTAAGTGAATAAGAACCATAATCAAGTGCTTGTTGAACTTTAACAACTGGATGTTTATCATCTGTTAAATAATCTAAAATTGTATTTCTATTTGCTCCAATAGAAATGTTTTGTAATGGTGCATCTTTGTGATTTTTATTATATGTGACTACAAAGGCATTAGCTCCTCTTAAAAAAGCCTTATATATTTTACCAAGTTCTACTTTATCTCTGTAATTTAAAGATGTTTCGACATTATTAAATACCGCATATCCTTGTTCTTTATTAACAAATATCGTTGATTTAGCAATTATTTGTCCAAAGTTATTCCTAATGACAAGGTTTTGACAACAATCAAGAGTCATACTAGCTATCATAATACCTTGACCAGCACCTTCTATGTGCGCACAACAACTACAATATTTTCCAAGTATCAAGTTATCATAATCTTGTTTAGGTAACCATTCATAAGAAAAGTTTGGATTTATATCTTCTTTTAAATCTTTTGATGGATCATAATCATATATAGTGTTTCCTTCTTCATCACTAGTTTCCTCAGTAAATATATTTCTAGGTGCTTTTAATGATTCTTTATAAATTTTTTGAGCATTAATCCAAGTTGTATTAGTGTCATACCACGCACCAATCAATTCAGCAAAATCTTTATTTTCTTCTGTAACACCATCAAATTTAGTATTCGACAAATAATTTTTACATTTATCAATAGTAACTTTTAAGTGCCTTTGAGATCCTTTATTTGAAGTAGAAGTCTTTGATATTTCTCTAAAATTTAAATAAACTCTTTGAATAAACCCTGATTTTTGTTTTTCTTCATCTATTAAACTTTTATAATTATCCAAAAAGAATTGCGCAAATTCTTCATCAAATTCTTCTCTTAAATCATAAAAATCAAAAATTCTATGGATATCATTTCCAACAATTCTATAATTATTATTTTCTCCATTAGGAAGTTTTTCTTCAAATAACTTTTCTACTATAAATGTACTTGCTCGTTGTCTAATAATTGGATCATCTTCTAAAGCTCCAGTAATTTTCATCAGTATCATCAAATCACTTAAATTGACTTTAGCATTAACATTAGTTTCAGTAGTTAAACTAGCCTTTAATAATCTTTTAGTATTTGCATCATATACTTTAAATAATTGATCTGTTAAAGGATTATCAGCTATGGCTATAAATGGTTTTGTAAATAGATATTTATCTTTAATATCATATTTTTTGGCTAGTCTGATAAACTTTTCTAAAGTATTATTTTTTAATATCTCATGGGTTAAATAATAACTATTTCTTGTCTTTTCAAGATTTTCTCCATAATCACTATCAAATAATTTACTGTATTCTAGTGTTTTAATTAATAATGGTAAATCTAAATTTATTATTCTTTCTAAACTTTTTATATCATAATTAGCCATTAAAAATTTATTGTGCATAAGAGGATGTTCAATATTATACTTTCTTAATAATTCGACAAAATCAACTACCATTTGAAAATTTGTTTTAGATAATAATAAGTCAGTATTGTCATCTATATCATCAAGTAATTTACTATTTTTAAGAACATTTATAAAAAACTCATCATTTTTATTCAAGTTATCGAAAAGAATTTTTCTATTTTCTAAACTCATCTTTGAAAATAAAATTCCATTAAATAAAAACTTAATACCTAAATCATGGTTTAATAAGTCATTCATAAAATCGATAAATAGAATAGGATTATCTCTTATTTCCATTGAACGGGAACATACTTCATCAATGTATTGTTTTGATAACGTTTTGATTTTACCATCTTGTTCTATATAATAAGTTCCATCTTTTAAAACATATAATTTATAATCACCTATATATTGATTGTTATGGATTAACTCTATCATTTCTTTTAGTTGTAATCCATTTTCAAATTTTAATTTTGTAGAAGTAGGGAAGGCACCTTTTCCAATATTTGTAACATTGTTTGGAATTTCAACTTCTTTTAGTTTTTCACAATCACAAAAAGCCATATCACCTATAAAATACCTACCAGCTTTAGGTAAAATTATTTTAGTTACATTTTTAAACTTAGAAAAAGCATTTTGATTTATCCAAGTTAAATTATCTTCTCCATCAGAATCCTCACAAAATTCAATTACTTCAAATGGAAGTTGCGGTTTTGTTTTTACACCTTCTTCAAAATAGTATCTACCATCTGCTCTTAAATTAAATCCTCCAAGAGTGTAAAAGGTAATAGGGTGAATTTTTAAAGTTTTAAGTTTTGGACAATCATAAAATGCGGTATGTTCTATATCAGTTGTACAACAACATAAATTTAATTCTTCAAGATTTTTAGCCCCAGCAAAAGCATATTTACCTATTCCTGTAATTGGTCTTACAAGGACACGGTCAAACGTATCAAGTTCTAAGTTATAATCTTTTAAAGAATAAGATTTATCTTTGCATCCACTAGCATACAACATTAATTTTTGGTACATTTCATGAATAAGTATCTTATTATCAGGAGTTATAAACGTTTTATTATGTGGAGATACTTCTATTCTTTCAAGAGAATCCATATAAGAAAATGCTCCATCTCCAAAAGATGTAAGATTAGCAGGTATCATTATAGAATTGATTGAATGGCAGTTTTTAAAAGCTTCAGCTTCAATTCTTTCAATCGTATCAGGTAAATTGATATCTTTTAAATTTTTACAATTATAAAAAGATCTTGTGCCAATTTTTTTAGTTCCTATATTTAATCTAACTTTAGTAAGTTTTTTACAATTACTAAATGCTTCAGAAGCAATATCAGTAATATATCTTAAATTAATCTCATTTAAACTTTCACAACCGGAAAAAGCAAATGCTCCTAAATTAAATATTTTATCTTGGTTATTGATAGTAACTAAATTTTTACATCCTTTAAAACATCCAAGAGGAATGACGTTAGAAATGACATCGATTTCTTCTAAAGAAAGACAATTGTTAAAAGCAAAATCATTATAATCAGCAATAAAACTAGGTACTTTCGTAAGACTGTGACAATTGCTAAAACACTTTCTACCTATATGTACTTTATTATTACCATTATAAATAATATTTTTTAGATTTCGACATCCATAAAAAGCACTATCCTCAAATTCTGTTATGGCATCGGGAAGAATGATTGTTTCAACGGAATGATTATTTAAAAAAGCTTCTTTGCCAATGACAGTAACATTATTAGGAATGACGATTTGACCATCATGGATATCTTCTTCATCAATGCCTTTTAAAATACCATTTACTATCTCCATTAGAAATCCCCCTCTTAATAGTTCGTTATTATAACATTTTCTATCTTTAATATCAAGGAATTTAACTTAAAATTGGATTGACTAAAAAACTATTTACAAATATAATAAATAACCATAAAAAGGAGGAAATATTTATGCGTTTTTGGAAATTTATAAAACAATTAAGTGAAGATATTTCTTCCAAAGAAGAAAATCAAGGATCTGAAAATGATGAAAGAGAAAACTCTTCCCAAATGGATACAATTGATGATAAGTCCCAATTCGAAGAAAATGAAAATGGTAATGACCAAACACCAAGTATTCCAAACGAGGAAGAGGAAGAAGAAATAGAAGATCAAAGTGAAGAAAGTAGTAATGAAACTTCATCTAGTAGTCAAGAACTAGAAGATGAATCCCTAACTGAAGGTCAAACTGGTGAAAAAGATAATGTTCAATCATCAACTAATCAAGAAGAAAATAAAGACCAAATAGAAGGACAAAATCAAGGTGAAGAAAGTAGTAATGAAACTTCATCTAGTAGTCAAGAATCTGAAGATAAATTCCTAACTGAAGGTCAAACTGGTGAAAATGATAATGGTCAATCATCAACTACTCAAGAAGAAAAAAAAGATCAAAGAGAAGAACAAAAACCAAGTGAAGAAAGTAGTAATGAAACTTCATCTAGTAGTCAAGAACTAGAAGATGAATCCCTAACTGAAGGTCAAACCGGTGAAAATGATAATGGTCAATTATCAACTACTCAAGAAGAAAAAAAAGATCAAAGAGAAGGACAAAATCAAAGTGAAGAGAGTAGTGAGAATAGTAATAATCAAGATTCTAAAGATGATAAAGACCAAATTGATCAATCTGAAGAAATTTCAAGTGATGAGAATATTGAAGCTGAAGAAGAAGAAACTAAAGAAGAACCAAATAAAAAACTACCTCAAAAGTCAAATGAATTTTTAAATAAATTAAATGAGTTACCATCTTTTGAAAAACGTCAAAGACAAGATGGTTATGCGATTGATACCAATGGTAGTAGTGAATTACCTGAGAGTATCATTAGAACTTTAATAACTAAATTTTTAAATCAACGTTTTTGTAAACGCGAGAGTGAATTAAATCATCGTTCTAATTCTTTAGAGAAAAGTAGAGGTTTTTATAAATGGGAAGTAAAAGATGTCATAGTTCATTATAAAACTCATCAAGTTACCAAAGTATTACAAGATAAATATTCTTATGATTATGAACAGGGACGTAGTGAAAATGTACCATTATCTTTCTATTTTGACATGTCTGGCAGTATGAGTAATTACACTAATATGTTAGCGACGATTGCGATTGAACTGTTAAAAAAAGATGTCAAAGTTTTAATTGGTTTTAATGAACGAGTAAATGTTCAAATAGAAAGTATTGATTCCAATATTGAAATCAGTGAACTATCTAAAATATTGAATAGTGCTAGCTATAGTAATTATGGTTATGGTCATGCAAAAAGAGATTTCATAAAAGATTCTCATGTTAGATATAAAATGGTTGAAAGAAATATAGATGATTATTTAATTGACAAGCGATGTGAAAAATGTGTTGTTTTTTCTGACTTTGATCCCAAAAGTGAAGTCATAAAGTTATCCCAAAAAGCCCAAGTCTATTGGTTTTGTTTTGAAAGATATTTTACGAGTGGTGATTTGAATAATTTTAATGGCTTTATATATCAAGTAAATAATGCCTTAGATATTTTAGATGGACTTGTCAAAGTAAATGAAAAACGTTTTGAAACATTGTGTTATGTCGATAATGATAAAGTATTGAAAAGGAGTAGTGGTAAGAGATGAGTATGACGAAACAAGATTTAAATGATTTATTTGAAAAATATGGTTATTACATGGAAGACTATATTTTATCAAAAGCTTATTTATCACTTTACTATTTATTGAATAAAAAAACAGTTGGACAAGAAGTATTTTCTTTGTGTTTAGATGGACCTAGTGGAGCTGGAAAGACGAGTTTTGTTGAAGCTTATACCAAAGTTGCATCAGAACTACTCGGTGAGGAAGTTCATTTCATCAATTTCCAATTGGATGCTGAAACTGGTAAAAGTGATTTATATGAAGATGTCGATGTCGTCGCAACTTTTGAAAATGATACATCAAAAATTAGAATACCAGGAACAATTCTCAAAGCTATTGAATTGGTAAATAAAGGTAATTATGTCATTTTAAAAATGGATGAATATGATAAAGCGCGTGATTCAACTGATACTTTTTTCAATAATTTTTTACAAGAGGGAATCGTTAACACCATTCAACATGGTGACGTTAGAATCAATCCTCAAAACTATGGTAAATTACAAGTATTTTTATGTAAAAATGATATGCGCGTTGATCTATCTGAACCGATGATGCGTCGTAATCGTATCATCAGACTTGATTATATGACACCTGAGCGCATGTTTACTATTCTTCAAAAGTTTACTAAAGATAATCATCTTGATGAAGGTTTGTTAAATCTTGTAACTTTGATGTATCAACAAATATATAAGAATAGAGAATTGTATACGAAACTTCCATCTTGTTCAGAATGTCAACAAGCGATAATGGATTCTTATCTCTTACTTCAAGTCGGTGGTTTTTCGAAAAATGATATCTATCACAACATTATTGAGAACATGTTGAAAATTGAAGATGATGTTAAAAGTTTTGAATCTAGTCTTGATAAAAAAGGTAATGAAGATTTAAAAGAATTGATAACAGAGATGAAAACTGATAGTGAATTGGTCTCTGAAGATAAAATAGATTTAAATGGTATGATAGCTAGAACTATTTTTAAACAAGAGAGTCAAAAACTAACTGATAAAGTTGATGAAATGCAGTCATTGATTGCTGATTATCGTGAAAAATTTAAAACTATGGAAGAAAAACGAAGAGAGACAATTGAACGTGAAGTGAAAAAAATAATGTTAGAGAATGGTAATCTAGTATCGACTATGAAGATTCCTAATGTTCAAAGAAATTTTGGTGATGAATCTTTCTATGTCAAAAGAGGAATGGATATTTTTCAAACTTCATCTGGTGAGTGGACTGATGTCGCTGAAATATATTTTCCAACACTAGCTCATGACAATTTTATTGCTAAGTTGCTTGAAAATGCCAAAGAATTGGATGTCAGAATTTATGAAAATGGGATTGTGTTAAGGGATGAAGATGACATCAAAATGATCGTTATTAATGATTGTGATAAAGATGGAAAATCTAGATATCGCATAATGTCATCACAGCCTGTCATACCGGCACCTTTTTTAGAAGATGTATCAAATCTTCTCAATGTCATGATTGAAGTAGAAAAAGATCAACCAAAAACTTCTGGTCAAATAGTTGATCAAGTAATTGGTACTGAGAAATATAGTTATTCTTATAATGCTTTAGTCTATAGTGATGATGATCCATACTTAGAAAAAAATGATTCGCGAATTAATTTTGATAGAGTTGAAGAAAATGTTTACAATGTCATTTTTGATGGAAATGATAGTGTTGATGCTCGTAAAAATATCAAAGCTTTAACTTGCAAAGACTTAAGAAAAGCAAAAGATGTATCTGAAAAAATAATGTCTAATAAAAAGAAGGTTTTAACTAATGAATAATGCCAGTATATTAGAAATTGAAAAAGCGCGAATGACATTTTTAGAAAAGTATGGATTGAGTGATCTAGAAAGAGAAGCTTATCAACAAAAAAGAAAAGTTGTTGAACCAGAAGAAGCTGATAAAATTGGTAAACAACTATATGACTACATCAGTAAAAAAACATATTCAGATAGCGCAACAGAAGAAGTGGATAAATTAATATTAGAAGGGGCAAATCTCGAATATCAAACTCCTAAAAAAGGTGATACACTGCTCCTATTATGTTCAAGACGTGGTTATATCAATTCATTTGTTTTACTAGCAAGAGCTGGTGCTGATATCAACCATGGCAGTTTGTATAAAACAACTCCGACTATGACTAGTGCTCGTCATGGCAACAGGGAAATGTTAGAGATTTTAGTCGCTTTAAAAGCAGATATCAATGCCCAATGTTTAGATGGTGATACAGCTCTCATGAGTGCTAAAAGACATGACCAAAAAGAATGTTTTGAAATATTGAAAAGAGCTAATGCTAACTTTGGAATTAGAAATTTACAAAATCAAACCGTTATGGAAATACCTAGTCAAGAAAGTTTTGATTTTACAGAATTCAAAAGTTTTGAAGAGTTTTTAGATCGCGAGACTACTGAAGAAAGTGTTGATGAATTATTGAGAGAAGCAACTGAAAAAATGCAGGAAATAACAACTGCCATTCCAGAAGCAAAAACCTTAGTTAAAAATAATCAATCAAATACTTTTAAAAGAATAAGATAGGTGATTTTATGGATGAATATACACGATTATTGACAAGATTGGGCGAATATTTAACAATGCCTGATGTCGAAATGACTGATGATGTTATCAGTGGCTATGACTTATATCGCATCGTTGATGACAAATTACAACAGTTGCGTGCGATCGAATTTGATTCAACTTTTAAAGATGATATAAATCGCGATAGTATCATCACTCGAAAAATTGGTAGAATTTTTAAACGAAGTGCTCAAATTCAAGGACATAAATGTAATCACGAAAGAGCTGAACACGATGGTAAAACAGGAAAGATTACTCTAAGTTTTGATTCTCCCAATAGTAGGTTTGATGAATTTTTAGAAATAAACAAAGACATTGATAGTGACGAGATATATTTTGGAAGTTATAAAAGCAATCGCGAATTTGTTGAAAAATATTATGATCGTTTGATGGACATCTTTTCTACTTTAGAAGAATTTCAAAAATTGTATCAAAATAGTATTGGTTTAAATGGAGGTAGTAAGTCACTAGTATTTTCGGATTCTTTTCTTGACATGACTTTTAAATATGATACTTATGGTCGTATCGACATCGATTTAAAAATAAGTGCTGATGAAGATAGAGAAAACATGTATCATCGCGAATGGTATAAGCGCAAGACTTTAGCTAGTTTTGTCACTGAGAATAGAGATGAAATTTTAAAGAGAATTCCAATCAATGTTTCAGAACTTGACTATACTTGTCAAAATATTGTCAAAGATTATCAAACTTCAAAACAGCACCAACTAACTAAGAAAAATAATTAACTTCTTGTAAATAAAAAAATAATTTCATATAATTAAATTGATGGAGAGTGATTGATATGGCTAATACAATATTACCAGCTGATACATATATTGTTGTAAATAAGACTATCATCACTGAAACGGATAAAAAAATTGTTACAACTCTTTATCAACCGATAATTGGTCATACTGCTGTCAGTCTATACTTTACACTTATTGATGATTTATTAAAACGTGAAATAATGTCAAATGAAGAGACTCATCATCATTTGATGTCAACCATGCAATTGAAGTTGGAAAACTTGATCATAGCTCGTGAAAAATTAGAAGCTGTTGGTCTTTTAAAGACGTATTTGAAAAAAGCCGATGTCAATAATTATGTCTATGTCTTGTATTCGCCATTATCAGCTGCTGAATTTTTAAGTCATCCCATTTTAAATGTTGTTCTCTATAATAATATTGGTAAAAAAGAGTATGATAAGATTCTGAATTACTATCGCGTCCCAAAGATTAATTTGCGAGAATATGAAGATGTAACTGCTAATTTCAACAGTGTTTTTTCAAGTGTTAGAGGAAATGTTTTCAATGAGAATGACAATATCATTGATAAGAACCAGAGTCCTATTACTTTGGAACATCACGTCGATTTCAACCTGTTGATTTCAAGTATTCCAAAAGATATGATAAATGATAAATGCTTTAATGACAGTACCCGAGAATTGATTGAGAATTTGTCCTACATATATGGCATTGATAATTTGAATTTACAGATGTTAGTTAGAAATAGTATCAATGAAAAAGGTATGCTTGATAAAAATGAATTCCGAAACAATTGTCGCAACTTCTATCAATTTGAAAATAGTGGATCATTACCGACACTTGTCTATACGAAACAACCTGAGTATTTGAAGTCACCACGAGGTGATAATTCCAATCGTGCTAAAATGATCTATAGTCTTGAGAACACTTCCCCATATGACTATTTGAAAAGTAAGAATAAGAATGGTGAACCTAGTGATCGTGAACTCAAGATGATTGAAGATATCATGAAGGAATATAAAATAAAACCAGGCGTAATAAACGTTTTGATATCTTATGTTTTACGAATGAATAATCAGCGCTTGACTAAGAATTATGTCGATGCCATCGCTTCACAATGGAGTAGATTAAAAATTGAAACAGTTGAAGAAGCTGTAGCGATAGCTGAAAAAGAACATAGGCGCATCAAAAAGATGCAAGAGAGTAAAAATAAATCCAAATCTTTACCAAATAAAAGTGAAAAATTACCTAGTTGGTTTGATAAAGAAGTTGATGCTTCAGAGTTAACTTCTGAAGAACAAGAAGAGATTGATAATATGATGAAAGAGTTTTCATGATGTGAAGACTCTTTACTTTAAATAAATTTTGTGTTATTCTAATTGAGAAATCGTTGATTGAGATAAGTACGTGATTAATTATACATAGAGAGTTCATGGTTGGTGAAAATGAATTGTAGTTGTTACGGAAATCTACTCAGGAGAGAAATTAATAATTTTCGGATTGTTTTCCGTTATCAAAGAGAGTTAAAAAGAGGATGGTACCGTGCATTTGCACTCCTTATACCATTCTCTTTTTGTTTTATAGGAGGTTACTATGCGCAAAGAAATCGTCAAAATAGGTAGTAAGTGGCAGCACTTTAAAGGTGATGTCATGGAAATCGTAAATATTGCTAAACACTCGGAAAACTTAGAAGAGATGATTATCTATAATCATAGAGGTGAGCTGTGGGCTCGCCCCATATCCAGTTTCTTATCCGATGAGGATGTATCAGCTAGAAGTGATAACGTAACTGGCCAAAAATATCGTTTTATGGAAATAGGAAAGGAAAAATAATTATGTTAGATATAAAATTTGTTAGAGAAAATCCTGAAAAGGTTAAAGAAAATATTAAGAAAAAATTTCAAGATGAAAAACTTCCTTTAGTAGATGAAGTTATTGAACTTGATGAAAAGACGCGAAAGTTAAAATTAGAAGGTGATAATCTTCGCAGTGAGAGAAATAATATCAGTAATTCAATTGGTGCTTTGATGCGTGAAAAGAAAATCGATGAAGCTAATGCGATGAAAGATAGAGTTAAAGAAATCAATGAAAAGTTGACTAGTTTGGAAAAAGAAGAAGAGGAATTGTCAAATGAAGTTAAGAAACGTATGATGGTAATTCCTAATATTATAGATGATAGCGTACCAATCGGAAAAGATGATACGGAAAATGTCGAAGTCGAAAAATTTGGTGATCCAGTTGTTCCAAAATACGAAATACCATATCATGCTGATATAATTGATAGATTTAATGGTTTGGACAAAGAAGCCGCTGGTCGTACTAGTGGTGAAGGATTCTACTATTTAATGGGTGATATTGCTCGTCTTCATGAAGCCATGATCGCGTATGCCAAAGATTTCATGATTGATAAAGGTTTTACATATGCCATTCCACCCTTCATGATTCATGCTGCTGTCGTTGAAGGTGTTATGTCTTTCCCTGAAATGCAAGCTATGATGTATAAAATTGAAGGCGAAGACTTGTACTTGATTGGAACTAGTGAACATTCAATGATTGGTAAATTTAAAGACCAAATCATTAAGACTAGTGAACTTCCAATCACTATGACTTCTTATTCTCCATGTTTTAGAAAAGAAGGTGGATCTCATGGTTTAGAGGAACGTGGTCTATATCGTGTTCATCAATTTGAAAAGCAAGAGATGATCGTCATCTGTAATCCTGAAGATTCTATGGCTTGGTATGAAAAGATGTGGCGCTTTACAGTTGAAGTGTTCAGAAACTTAGACATTCCTGTTCGTCAACTTGAATGTTGTAGTGGTGATTTAGCTGATTTAAAAGTTAAGTCATGTGATATTGAAGCATGGAGTCCTCGTCAACAAAAATACTTTGAAGTTGGAAGCTGTTCAACATTGGGAGACGCTCAAGCTCGTCGTCTAGGAATTCGTGCTAAAGGAGAAGATGGTACTTATTACGTCCACACTCTAAACAATACCGTTTTAGCTTCTCCAAGAGGTTTAATCGCCCTAATAGAAAATAATTATCAAGAAGATGGAAGTATTAAAGTTCCAAAAGTATTACAACCATACATGGGTGGTAAAGAAAAAATATTACCTCTAAAATAAAAGTATTAATGATCTATGAAATAATTTATTTTATAGATCTTTTATTTTAAATAATTGTTAATTTCTGTATTTTTAAATTGTGTGTTATAATTGTAATGGAGTGATTTAAATGAGTAAATTCATCATTGTTGAAGTTGGTTCAACTAATACTAAAACTTATTTATATGAAGATAAATTGACCGATTTAGGACTTATAACAATCGAATTTAAAAATAATTATAAATTGAATAAAAGAATTGTGGAAAGCGATCTTCAAAAATTATATGATCACATCGAAGAATTGAAAAAGTACAATTGTCCCATTCATATTTTTGGTACTAGTGTCTTTCGCAATCTCGAAGCTGAAGAACGTGGTAAATTCTTGAAAGATTTTAAAGATAACACGACTTTAGAGTTTACCATTGTAACACAAGAGATGGAGAATGAATTGACTGTATATGGTGTGATTGCCAATATCAATTATGATGGTCGTATTGCTATCATGATTGGTGGTGGAGCATCAACAGAACTATCAATCGTCGAAAATAAAAAAATAATTGAAATCGCTAATAACAATTATGGTGCCATGGATGTCTGTGATAGATTCCCTGATATAAATGAGGATACAGCTACTAGTTTATATGAAGACATGGTCGAAGATACTTTGGGAATGACTAAAATACCGGATAACAAAGCTGATATCTTAGTTTTAGCTGGTGGCGACTACTTAAAATTTTATGAGACTTTAAAATATCCCATGAATCGTAATAAATTTTATTACGATGAAAAACAACCTTGGGTCATTGATTATTTGTCAATGCTAAACTACGATGATGATTTTTTCTATCATAAATCATTACTCGAAATTCAAAATGAAAATTTTTCTTCACGTGAATGGTGGAGTGGTGGAACGCGTGGCATGCGCATTTGTGTCACTTCTATCGCCCGTGCAGTAGAAGCAAAATACATAATTCCAACGAGAATTTCGATGGTTTATGGTATAATAGAGAAAATAAAGAATAGTTAGGGAAGGAAATCATTATGGATAAGAATAAATTGAAATATATCTTAATATGGTTATGTGTTGCTTTGGTAATAGTTTTGAGCATCTTTATCTTGACTAAAGTTACTGAAGATAAAAAAGAACAAGAAGAAGAAAAAGAAACGACCGAAATCAAATATAAAACTAATACTAGTTATGATGAAAAGTTTACCATTGATGCACCTGATACTTATGTCCAAGTAGAAGAAAAAAATTCTTTGAACAAAAAGGGTATCATTGAACTAAATGATCCTGATAAATCTTCTTATATTTTATTAGTGACTACTAGTAAAGTTAATTTGAATAAAGACTTTAATACTTTCAAGACAGAATCTTTTGCTCAAAAAGAGAGTTTTTATAAGACAAAGATAACTAATTATGAAAAAATTACAATTGATAATCATGATGCTGAATATGGTGAAATATACTATACTAATTCAACTGGTATCAACATTTATATAAGAGTCTATGTCGTCGAAAGTGATAATTATTTCTCTCAATTAGTGATGTGGACAGTTGCTGATAATGAAAAAGTTGTTGCTGAAGAATATGATAAGATTGCTTCAAGTTTACGAGAAAAATAGTTGACAATTATAAATTTATACATTAAAATTACTACTAATATTTCAAATCGATGACCAGGACATGATGTCTATAGCTCTAATAGAAGTGATTTAGGGATAGTGGGAACCTAATTATTATCTATATTCATTCCTACCTGTGAGAGAAATTAATAGTTTTCGGAAATTTTCCGTTATAGAAATTAAGTTAAAAAGAGGATGGTACCGTGCTTTGCACTCCTTATGTACCATTCTTTTTTTATATATATTTTTAGGAGGTAGAATTATGAAATTAAAAGAAAATTATTTTTTCACTATGAGAGAAAACTCAAAAGATGAAGAAACAATCAGTGGAAATTTACTAGTTCGAAGTGGTATGATTAAAAAAGCTGGTAGCGGTATTTATTATTACTTGCCATTGGGCTTGAGAGTAATAAAGAAAATCGAAAAGATTGTTCGTGAAGAGATGAACAAAACAGGAGCTCAAGAATTGATAATGCCGTCACTACTTCCTGAAGATGTCTATGTCAAAAGTGGACGTCGTGATAATTTTGGTAACGATATGTTTGGGTTAAAAGATCGTTATGGCAGAAATTACGTCCTTGGTCCAACTCATGAAGAAATGTTTGTTGAGGTAGCCCGTGATTTTGTCAAATCTTATAAAGATATGCCAATCAATTTATATCAAATAGCTAATAAATATCGTGATGAACCTCGTCCTCGTTACGGTTTGATAAGAGTTCGTGAATTCATCATGAAAGACGCTTATTCTTTTGATCGCGATTTAGAAGGGTTAGACTTGGCTTATAAAAAGATGTTCGATGCTTATAAAAAAATATTTGATCGCATGGATATCGATTACAAAATAGTAAAAGCATCAACGGGTGTCATGGGTGGTTTATTATCTGAAGAGTTTCAAGCTATAACTGATATTGGGGAAGATGTTGTCGTCCTTTGTGATAAATGTGATTATTCTTCAAATATTGAAATAACTGAATTGATACCAAGAAAAAACAAAAGAGAAAAAGAACAAAAACTAGAGATGATAAAGACGCCAAATATAGGTACGATTGATGATTTAGTTAATAATTATCACATTCCAGTAGAGAAAATGGCTAAAACACTCATCTATAAAGTTGATGATAAATTCTATGCCTGCATGGTTAAAGCTAGTCGTGAAGTTAATGAATACAAATTACAAAAGTTACTAAAAGCTAAGGAAATATCACTAGCTGAAGCAATTGATGTCGAAAGAATTACTCATGCTAAAGTCGGATTTGCAGGACCAATCGGTTTAGAAATACCAATAATTATTGATAATGAAATCGCTGAAATGCAAAATTTCTTAGTCGGAGCTAATAAGAGTGATTATCACTATATAAATGTCAACATGAAAGATTTTAAATATGATCTTAAAGCTGATATTGCCAATGTTTTAGAAGGAGATATCTGTCCAGTATGTGGTGGACATCTATACTTTAAAAAAGGTATTGAAATAGGAAATACTTTTAAACTTGGAACTAAATACTCTGAAAGCCTTGGTTTGACTTATTTGGATGAACAGAATAATGCTAAACCAGTAGTGATGGGAAGTTATGGTATTGGTGTTGGAAGAATTTTAGCATCTATTGTTGAACAAAAGCATGATGAGAATGGAATCGTTTTACCAATGAACATTGCTCCTTATCAAGTAGCTATTGTCTTGATAAGCAATAAAGATAGTGAACAAGTCCAAATAGCTAATGACATTTATGAAAAATTGAATTCTAAAAACGTTGAAGTAATTTTAGATGATCGTGATGAGAGACCAGGAGTTAAATTTAAAGATATGGATTTGATAGGCATCCCAATTAGAATCACTATTGGTAAGAAGATAAGTGATGGTCTAGTCGAATTAAAACTTCGTCAAGAAAACACTAGTAAAGATGTCGAAATATCTAAAATATGTGATCTTGTTTCTGACATGATTAAAGAACAAATATTGTGATAAAAATATTGTAAAATATCTTTTCATTGTATTATAATACTTTTACAAAAGGAGTGTTTTTATGAATAAAGAGTTTGTATATATAAATGATGAAACAGTCGCTGTCAGTGATGAAGATGGTAAAATTACTATTCGTAAGAATCAAGGCGATATGCGTGATGTCTTAGTATCTGAAGATAAAATGAAAATTTTAAATGAACGAATCAAATCTTCAAGAGATGGAATTGCTCTTGAAAAAGCATCTATTAAAATAATTGATAAATGGTATAAAGTCATGGCTGGTGTCAGTGTTGGTGTTCTTATAGCTGCGCCAATAACTCTAGGCTTTTTAAGTGGTTTGACCTTGTTTTTAGGATGGTCTACAGTTGCTCTTTTATCATGTGCCTATGGTCGTCATGTCCAAAAAGATTCAGTTAAGCGAATTAAAGGGTACAAAAGTGAAATAAAAAGAGCTATTGATCTAAAACAAGAAGTTAGACATGATTTAGATTTTTATAAAGAGATGGAAAAAGAATTTGGCATTCCTAAAGCTAAAGTTGGTGAAGTCGTTCAAGTAAATCCATATGAAGAAATTGATGTTCAAGAAAACTCTTTGCGTCGTGCCTTCAAAAAAGGATATCGCGAAAAACCAAAAGTTTTAGTAAAGACCAAAGAAAATGTTAGAAAAAACTAAATTTATTTAGTTTTTTTTATGTTTAGTAGATTTTATTATTGTATGATATAATGAAAAAGGTAGGTGAAGATATTATGAGAACATATAATTCAATTAAAAATATGATTTTTTCAGTATTATCTAATGCCTTAACCATTATTATTGGCTTCGTCGTTCAAAAATTCTTTCTCGATATTTTAGGAACAGAGTATTTAGGAGTCAATAGTCTATATAGTAACATTGTCAGTATGTTAGCAATCGCTGATTTGGGAATCGGTACAGCTATCATTTACAACTTATATGAACCAGTTGCTAAAAATAATAAGAATAAAATTAAATCTTTAATGCGTTTTTATCGCAATACATATCGCGTTATTGCTCTAGTAATATTCTTAATCGGTTTGGTAATAATTCCTTTCTTACCTATAATAGTTGGTAAGACGACCATTCCATACATTGAGTTAGTAGCGTTCTTCATCTTATTTTTGATAGATACCGTTGCTTCATATCTCTTGAGCTATAAAAGAAGTTTATTATATGCTGACCAAAAGATATACATCACATCAATTGTGCATTTGGGCTATTTAGTCATCATGAATTCTTTATTGGTAATATCTTTAGTTCTAACTTCTAATTTCTATTTATTTTTAATTATCAAAATAATAATGCGTATTTTAGAAAACGTTGTAATAAGTATTATCGCTGATAAAAAATATCCATATTTAAAAGATAGAGAAGTAAAAAAATTATCTAAGGCAACTATCAATGACATCGTCTTAAAAGTAAAGGGTTTAGTCTTTCATAAACTAGGATCTTTCTTCGTACTCGGAACGGATAACATCATCATATCCATGTTTTTAGGAGTATCAGTAGTCGGTCTTTATAATAACTATTATTTAGTTATCTATGCCTTAAATACTTTAATATCTCAAGGATTTACATCTTTTACGGCCAGTGTTGGTAATCTCTTAACTTTAGAATCAAAAGAGCGAACTTATAGAGTTTTTAAAAGAATAAGATTTCTCAATTTCTGGGTATCTGCATATACTGCAATCAGTATCTTAGTCGTCATGGAGAGCTTTATCTCAAGTTGGTATGGTAAAGAATATTTATTACCGACAGCTGTTTTGATAACTCTAGTACTAAATTACTATTTGACTGTCATGCGTTTCAACGTAAGTATTTTTAAAGAAGCAGCTGGAATTTTCCACGAAGATCGTTACATTCCTATAATTGAATCGATTACTAATATTTTAGCATCATTAATATTTTTAAAATTTTTTGGTTTAGCAGGAGTTTTCTTAGGAACGATTACTAGTAACTTATTGTTACATCTATACAGTTATCCTAAATATGTCTTTAAACCATTATTTGATAAAAATGTAGGAGACTACTTTAAATCTATAGCTAAATATTTTATACTATTTGTTGTAACAGCAATTATTACATATTTTGTTTGTAATATCATAACGATTGATAATTCCGTTATCAAAATGACTGTTAATATTGGAATATCGCTAGTAATACCTAATTTTATTTTCTATCTAGTCTTACACAAAAAAGAAGAATTTAAATATTTCAAAAAATTATTTTTCAAAATATTGAATAATAAATTAAAAAAGGAGTGTTAATATGGAAATAGTAAAAAGTTTTTTATCACATATCTTATCAATAATATTTTTTGTAGCTGTGATGTTTTTATCTGTGACGATCATCTCTAAAGAAGTGTTAAATCATAATACTGTCTATAATGCTTTGGAAGAGAGTGGTCTACTAGAAGAAGCTTTAAAGAATAATGAGACTTTAAAAAATGCTCATATTCCTGAAGAATTATTAGACTATGTCGAAATCGATGATATCGTCTACAATTATGTAACTGATAAATTTCTATTCGAAGCTAAAGTAATTAGTGAAGAATCAACAATTGATCGTAAACTTTTAAACGAACGATTAGGTAATGGTTTAGAGAAATATATCGATGAAAAGATCAATAAATACACAGGTGGAATAAGTAGTCTTTTAAAAGACGCTGGTATTGATTTAGGCCTTGAAGATAAAGTTAAAGAATATATTGAAAATAATACTTCCATCGATTTAACTAATAATGAAATAGTTAAAGAAAAAGATTTGGAAGCCATCTATAAATATGCTGATGATGTCATTGCTGACGTGCGCGAAGACAGTTTTGCTTTTGAAATAATAGAAGTATTAATTGATGGTCAAAATCAAATGTTAGCCATTGCTATAATGGTAGGATCACTATTATTAATTGCTTTGATCAACTTCAATATAGCTTCACTTTTTGCTTATTCAATAGCACCTCTCATCATCGCTTCAATAATCTTCATATTGTTGTATTTTGCATCATCATTCATCAACTTCAGTGGAAGTTTCACTGCTAGTATCATCAATTTCATAATCGATAAAGTTGGTATCTTATCATTTAAGTATTTCATGGTGTTCTTATTACTAGCTATTTTCGATGGATTATTCTACTATATCGTTAAACATTTATCTATTTTGATATCTCATCGCCGTGGTGTTACAACTCTAGATACTGTTTTTGATGATTATAATAGTGAAGCTGTAGTTCAAGAGATAAATAGTCGCGAAGAAGCTGAAACAAAAGCTAAAAAGAAGAAGAAAACTAAAAAGACAAAGAAGAAAAAAGAAGAAAATAATTAGATTTCTTCTTTTTATTGTATAATTATCTTGGTGATTGAATGAAAAAAATAAGTGTCGAAGAAAATGAAATTGCAAATATTCTCAATAGTAAGAGAAATAAATCTATAATTGATATCTATAAAGAAAATGATTTTCATGGTTTAGGTATTTTAATTGATGAGAGTCTAGATGTTTATAAATATGAATGGAAGATTTCTTTTAATAAGAATAGTAATAGTTTTAATACTAGTAATTCCTTATATTTAGGAACAAAAAAGATAGATTTGAAAAAAATTGAAAAATATTTAAAAGATGATTTAAATATCGTTGGTAATAACTATCGTGATGATTTGGATAAAGAAGATAGAAGTGCGGAAATAATTCGTTTAGAAGGATGTATTGGAGAATTCCAAAATAATGAATTATATGATAAAATAAAAGAAAAAGTTGAAGAATTATTAAAGGAGGATTTATGAAAATATTAGTAACGGGAGGAACTGGATATATTGGTAGTCATACTTGTGTAGAGTTATTGGAAAATGGGTATGAAGTAGTCATTGTTGATAACCTTGTCAATTCTAAAAGAGAAGTAGTTGACTATATCAAAGAGATAACTAATAAAGATGTTACTTTCTATGAAGGTGATGTCTGTGACAAAGAGTTGATGCGCAAAATATTTAAAGAGAATGCAATTGATGCTGTCATACATTTTGCCGGATTGAAAGCTGTTGGTGAAAGCGTTCAAAAACCACTTATGTATTATCGCAATAACATTGATTCAACATTAACTCTATGTGAAGTCATGGATGAAGTTGGATGTCGAAAAATTGTTTTCTCATCAAGTGCAACGGTCTATGGTTCACCTAAGAGTTTACCAATCAAAGAGGATTTCCCTCTTTCAACGACCAATCCATATGGTTCAACGAAATTGTACATCGAAGGAATATTAAGAGATTTGTATACTTCTAATAATGATTGGAGCATAGCTCTACTTCGTTATTTCAATCCAATTGGAGCTCATAAATCAGGACTTATTGGTGAAAATCCTAATGATATTCCTAATAACTTAATGCCTTACATCGTCAAGGTAGCGACTAAAGAATTAGAAATATTAAGTGTTTATGGTAATGACTATGACACTAAAGATGGAACTGGTGTAAGAGACTATATCCACGTTGTCGATTTAGCTAAAGCCCATGTTAAAGCTATTGAAAAAGTCCTAAAAGATCGAGGAGTAGATGCCTATAATTTAGGAACGGGACATGGTTATAGTGTTTTAGAGATAGTTGAGACTTTCAAAAGAGTAAATAATATCGATGTACCATATAAAATAGTTGGTCGTCGTCCAGGCGATATTGCGGCTTGTTATGCTGACCCTAGTTATGCTAAAGAAAAGTTGGGTTGGGAAGCTGAAAAAGAAATTGATGAGATGTGTAAAGATAGTTACAATTTTGTCAAACAGCATAAAGGATAATTAAAGAGCGAATAGAACTATATAACTAGTTCTTTTTCTATGTATTTTTACAGTTACTTTATGATATAATTTAATTGTAAATATAGGAGGTAAAAAATGATTTATACAAAAGAAGTAGAAGAAATGTGCCCAGTAGCAAAGGGTGTTGATCATGGACCAGCACCAATACCTGAAGAAGGTAAATGGGTTAAAGCAAAAGAGATAAAGGATATATCAGGATTGACTCATGGTATCGGTTGGTGTGCACCACAACAAGGAGCTTGTAAATTGACATTAAATATCAAAGATGGAATTATTCAAGAAGCTCTAGTTGAAACTATTGGATGTAGTGGTATGACACATAGTGCTGCAATGGCTGGAGAAATTCTTGTCGGTAAGACAATTCTTGAAGCTTTGAATACAGACTTGGTCTGTGATGCAATCAATACAGCCATGCGTGAGTTATTCTTACAAATTGTCTATGGTCGTAGTCAATCAGCATTCTCCGAAGGAGGACTTGCTATTGGAGCTGGACTAGAAGACTTAGGAAAAGGTACGCGTAGTCAAGTTGGAACAATTTATTCAACTTTGAAAAAAGGACCACGTTACCTAGAATTAGCTGAAGGTTATATCGTTGAGATTGGTCTTGATAAAGATAATCAAATCATTGGTTATAAATATGTTAATTTAGGTAAGATGATGGAAAATATTAAAAAGGGAATTGAACCTATGGAAGCTATTGAAAAAGCCAGCGGTACATATGGTCGATTCGATGAAGCGGTTAAGAAAATTGACCCAAGATGTGAGTAGGAGGGTATTATGGCATTATTTGAAAGTTATGAGAGAAGAATAGATCAAATTAAACCAGTAATGGAAAAATATGGCATTAAAGATTTTGATGATGCACGAAACATTTGTAAAGAAAAAGGTTTTGATCCTTATGAAATAGTTAAGGGAGTTCAACCAATCTGTTTTGAAAATGCTTGTTGGGCTTATACTTTAGGAGCTGCGATTGCGATTAAATCAGGACGTACTAAAGCTAGTGAAGCTGCTAAAGCTATTGGTGAAGGATTACAAGCTTTCTGTATTCCAGGAAGTGTTGCCGATGACCGTAAAGTAGGATTAGGTCATGGAAATCTTGCTTCAATGTTATTATCTGAAGATACGAAGTGCTTTGCCTTTTTAGCTGGACATGAATCATTTGCCGCTGCTGAAGGAGCAATTGGTATTGCTAAGAGTGCTAATAAAGTTAGAAAAGAACCATTAAAAGTAATTTTAAATGGTCTTGGAAAAGATGCTGCTCAAGTAATATCTCGTATTAATGGATTTACTTATGTTAAAACAGATTTTGATTTCTTCACGGGAAAAGTAAAAGTAGTAGAAGAGATCAAGTATTCTGATGGTGAGCGAAGCAAAGTTAGATGTTATGGTGCTAACGATGTAAGAGAAGGTGTTGCTATCATGCATCTTGAAGGTGTTGATGTATCAATTACTGGTAACTCAACTAATCCAACGAGATTCCAACATCCGGTTGCTGGAACTTATAAGAAAGAATGTACGGAAATGGGAAAGAAATATTTCTCAGTTGCATCAGGTGGTGGAACGGGAAGAACTCTTCACCCAGATAACATGGCTGCCGGTCCTGCTTCATATGGTATGACTGACACGATGGGAAGAATGCATAGTGATGCCCAATTTGCTGGTTCATCATCAGTTCCTGCTCATGTTGAAATGATGGGATTAATCGGAATGGGAAATAACCCAATGGTCGGAGCAACTGTTGCTGTTGCTGTAGCTGTTGAAGAATCATCAAAATAATGAAAAAAGATAAAACAGCACTAGTTCTAGAAGGTGGAGCTATGCGCGGCATCTATACGGCTGGTGTCTTAGATGTCCTTCTTGAAAACAATATTGAAGTAGATGCTGTCATAGGCGTATCAGCAGGTGCTATTCACGGATGTAGCTATGTTTCTAAACAGATAAAAAGAAGTATCAAATACTATAAAGCTTGTCGTAATGATTATCGCTTTTTGAGTTTTAAATCTTTCTTTAAAACGGGAAATATTGTCGATACAGAATTCGGCTATCACGAAGTACCAGATAAATTGTTTCCATTTGATCACGATGCTTTTAAGAAGAGTAAAACGAAATTTTATGTAACGGTGACGAATGTTGAAACGGGAAAAGCCGAATACATTTTATGTACTGATTTAAAAAAAGAGATAGACTATATTAGAGCTTCGGCTTCTATGCAAGTCGTATCCCAAATTGTCGATATCGATGGTAAAAAATATCTAGATGGTGGAATTGCTGATAGTATTCCCATCGAGAAGATGCAAGAGCTAGGTTACAACAAATGTATTGTTGTTCAAACGCGACCAGAAGGATACAAAAAGGGTAAGGATAAGATATATATGATTGAGAAGAGATTATATAAAAATTATCCTGAACTTTTGAATTCTATGAAAAATCGCCATATCAATTACAACAAGACTCTTGCAACTATTGATGATATGGAAAAAAATAAAAAGATTGTGCGCATCAGGCCATCACAAAAAATCAAAATAGGGCGTCTTGAAAAAAATATGAAAACTATTGTTAAAATGTATGAACTTGGTCGAAAAGATGCTAAAGACAAATTAAAAGAGATAAAAAAATTTATTTAAAATTATATTAGGAGGATTGTATGACCCCACATAATGAAGCAAAAAAAGAGGATATCGCCAGTGTTGTCTTAATGCCAGGTGATCCTAAAAGAGCGAAATATATCGCCGAGAATTATTTGACAGATTATAAATTAGTTAATGAAGTCAGAGGAATGTATGCTTTTACCGGCTATTATAAAAATAAACGAATAACGGTCATGGCTAGTGGTATGGGCATTCCTAGTATGGGAATATATTCTTATGAGTTGTTTAAATTTTATGATGTTGACACTATTATCAGAATTGGTAGTATTGGTGCTCTTGATGAATCACTTAAACTATATGACATCATTTTAGCCGATGAATCATATTCTGAAAGTAGTTATGCTCGTGTTCAAAATGGAACTGAAGGCAATGTGATGGCTTCAACAAAAGAAGTAAATGACGTCATAAAAAAGACTGCTGAAGAGTTAAATATTCCTGTTCATGAAGGAAGAGTTTGTTCATCAGATGCTTTTTATCGCGAAAACCCAGATATCGATTTCATCAATCATGACATGCAATGTTTAGGAACAGAAATGGAAGCCTTTGCACTATTTCACAATGCTCATGTTTGTGGTAAAAAAGCATCATGCATTGCCACTGTTTCTGATCACATAAGAACTGGTGAAGAATTGCCATCTGAAGAACGTGAAAAATCATTTTCAGTGATGATGCAATTAGCTTTAGAAAGTGCTTTGAAATTATAGAAACGGAAAAGATCTTTAATAATTAAAGATTTTTTTCTTATTGTGCAAAAAATTCTTTTCAAATAACGATTTTTAGTGTATAATATGTTGCAAATTGGAGGGGTGACTATGGAAAAAGAACGAGAAGTTACAATTCTTGATATTGATACAGATGATTTCATAAAAAAAATTGAATCTTTAGGAGCTGAGAAAAAAGGTGAATTTCTTCAAAGACGTTACGTTTTTGATCTCCAACCTGTAAATCCTAACAAATGGGTTCGTTTGCGAACAAATGGGACAAAGACAACTCTTACCGTCAAAGAGATTGTTGACAGAAATGCCATTGATGGAACTAATGAATTAGAAATCGATGTTGATGATTTCGACAAAACTAATGAATTATTGAATCAATTGGGTTATGTAGCTCGTAATTATCAAGAGAATTATCGACGCATATATCTGTTAAAAGGTACCGAAATTTCCATAGATTCATGGCCTTTAATACCAACTTATGCCGAAGTTGAAGGTAAGACTAATGAAGATGTTCAAGAAGTCTTACAAATGGTTGGTGTATCAAAAGATAAAGTTACGACTCTAGATGTCGAATCTATATATAATAAAATATATGGTATTGATATATTAGCAATAAAAGAATTAAAATTTGAGGGGAATAGAGATGAAAGTATGTTGGAACATCACAAGCAGATGTAATAAAAATTGTCAGTATTGTTTTAAATTTAACAAAGAAGATCTATCTTTAGAAGAAAATAAAAAAATATTAAATAGTTTAATCGAACGTGATGTTGAAAGAATTGCGTGGTCAGGTGGTGAACCATATCTTTACAAAGACTTAAAAGAATTGTTAAAGATTAGTAAAGAACACAATATTTTAAACTATGTCAATACCAATGCTACATTGTTAAATGCTGATAATTTAAAAGAGAATATCCAATATGTTGACCGTTTAATAATTTCTCTTGATTTCATTGATGAAGATTTGAATTCCCAATATGAAATTGGTGAAAATTATTTTGAACACGTCAAAAAGATTTTAAAATTAGTTAAGAAAATAAAACCAGAAATAGAAATAAAAATAAATACTGTTGTTTTTAGAGGAAATATTGATAAATTAGAAGATTTGTATAATGAATTATTGAATTATGATATCGATTGTTGGAAATTGATTAGATTCTTTCCCATTAGAGGAAAGTCTCTCGAAGATAATAATTTAGCTGTTACCGATGATGAGTTTCGAAAAGTAATAGCTAATTTTAAAGACCGTAAACAAAATTTTGAAATAGTAATTCACGGTTTAAAAGAAATGAAGGAACGTCATATTATCGTATTGAGTTCAGGAAAATTAGTTTACAGCGAAGGTGGAGAAGATATAGAATCTGACGATAAATTGATATAGGGGGGTGAGATATATGAATAGTGATTTAAATTTAAATCTGTATAAGATATTCTATGAAGTTGCTAAAAACAAAAGTATTTCTGCTGCTTCTAAAAATATGTATATATCTCAACCAGCTATTAGTAAGGCCATCAAGAATTTAGAGACAGATTTAGGAGTAGTTCTTTTCTATCGTACTCTAAATGGAACAGTTCTAACTGAGAAAGGTCAAGAATTATTTGAGTACGTCGAAGAAGCTTTTAACAGTTTCAGAATTGCTGAAAAGAAGATGAATGAAAATAAAAATTTAGAAAAGGGTTCTTTATCAGTTGGTGTTCCATCCCATATTGCTTCTTTCTATTTGATGGATAAAATCGTTGAGTTTCATAAAAAGTATTCTAAAATTGACATAACAGTCGTCAATAGACCAAGTCGTGAATTGTTAAAGTTACTTGAAAACAATGAAATAGATTTTGTCATTGATACGATGTCTTTTAAAGATGAATTAGACTGTTTTAACGTCAAGAAATTGAAAAACTTTTCTCATTGTTTCGTGACATTGAAAGATAGTAATTATTTAGAGGACAAAGACATTTATAGTTTAAAAGATTTGAGTGATGTACCACTTATTTTACCAGTATTTCACAGTTCTCATCGTCAACATTTAAATGCTTTGGCTAAAGAGAATAATGTCAAATTGGGAAATGTTTTATCAATTGAAACTAGTGAACTTGTTTACAACATGGTAAAACAGGGATTAGGTGTTGGATATATCTTATACGATATGGTCAAAGATGATATTGAAAAAGGAAAAATGAAAGAAATAAAAGTTAGAGAACATCTTCCAGAAGTATCATTAAACTTGATTTATCGCGAAAAGAATTTAACTGAAGCCCCTTTAAAATTTATAAATGATTTTTTAGAGAAGTAGTAGAAATACTACTTTTTTTAAGTAATAATTTAAAGTTATAGCTGTATAAATTTTTATTATTATGATAATTCTTGATTTTGTATTAAAATATAAACCAAGAATTTAAAGGGGAACTTTATCGATATATGGTGGGAAGGGGAATCTTTATGGATGAGGAACTACTAATTTGTGTCAAGTCAATCGCATCTCTTGAAACAATTAAAGATAGTTTGTTAAAAAAAGGTTTCGTAATTCAAGAAGAATTTCTCCTTCACGACATATATATGGTAAAGGAAAATGTAGATGTATCATATGATAATCTAAATGAATTATTTTCAAATTATATTTTGATAAGTGAAAATGTAGGTAAAAAAATAACTTTAGAGTTTCATAATGAAGAGCGAGATGAAAAAGGGGAACCAATTAAATGTACGAGAAGATGTCCAATTGTTTCTTGTCGTGATGCTTATGAATTCATGAAAGCTCTAGGGTATAAAAAATTGCTAAATTTAAATAATCATAATCTATTATTCTCCAATGGTAGACATGAAATATGTGTTCAAGAAGTTGAAGACTTAGGAATATATATTGAAATGAAACAAAATAATATAAGAATTAATCAAAATAACGGTAACGATATCCAAGAAATGATCAATAACTTAAAAAAATATAATTTAGGTCTTGATGAAAGTAATTTTTTAGTACAAATATCACATGATATGTTAAAAAAAATAGTCGATCATAAATAACAAAAAAAGACCATATGAAAAAGTACATTAGTTTTAATGTATTTTTTTGTGTGTAAAAATGTTCCTTTCGTATCATAACGGATGTGAAAGGAGAATTTATGGCACGTCATAAAGTAGAAATAAGTGGCGTGAATACAGCAAATATTAAAGCATTATCTTTTGAAGAAATGGAAAAACTGTTCATGAGGATGAAAGATGGTGATCCCTTCGCTAGAGAAGAGTTAGTGCGAGGTAATTTAAAATTAGTCTTATCTCTTTTAAAAGGATTCAATAAAAAGAATGAGAACATGGATGATTTATTTCAAATTGGCTGCGTTGGACTTTTAAAAGCCATTGATAATTTTGATCTGTCATATGGAGTCAAATTTTCAACGTATTGTGTTCCCATGATTCAAGGGGAAATAAAGCGTTATCTCCGTGACAACTCTTCACTGCGCATAAGTCGTTCAATAAAAGATTTATCTTATAAGATAATGAAATTAAAAGACGATTATCTTTTAAACTTTGGTAAAGAACCGAGTGTTGAATACCTAGCTGATACATTGAAAGTTGACAAAATTGACATAATTAACGCCATTGATTCCATGCGTGATCCCGTCAGTATTTTCGAAGCTATTTACAATGATGGTGGTGATACGATCTATTTGTGTGACCAAATTGAAGATAAAAAAAATAATCGTGATATAACGACAAAAATGGCTGTTGAAAATGCCATCTTCAAGTTAGAAGAACGTGAGAAATATATTCTTGATCAACGCTTTGTCATGGGTAAAACCCAAATGGAAATAGCTGAGGAACTGGGCATAAGTCAAGCTCAGATATCACGAATCGAAAAGAACAGTATTTCTAAAATAAAAGATAATTTATCTAATTGAGAATCTAGAATATAGGTTCTTTTTATTTTATGATATAATTAATTAAAGGAAGTTGATAATATGAAAGTACTCTTGTATACCGAAGGAATGAAAACTGTTGGAAAAAGTGGGCTTGGTAAAGCTATAAAACATCAACAGAAAGCTTTAGAATACGAACATATCGATTACACTTTAAATCCTAAAGATGATTATGATATTCTCCACATCAACACTTATTTTCCCAAGTCTTATTTGCTTGCTAAAAGAGCTAAAAAGAAGGGAAAAAAGATCGTTTATCACGCTCATTCCACGGAAGAAGATTTTAAAGATGGATTCATTTTTTGTCGTCAAATATCGCCACTTTTCAAAAAATGGTTAATCAAGTGTTATAGCTTAGGCGATGTCATTGTTACACCAACACCATATTCTAAGAGATTATTAGAGGGTTATAAAGGATTAGAAAATAAAAAAATTTATGCGATATCTAATGGTATTGAAATAGAGTTTTTTAAGAAAGATAAAAAATTGGGTGAAAAATTTAGAAAAGATTATAATATCAAAAAAGATGAAAAAGTAATTATTGGAATAGGACTGTATATCGAAAGAAAGGGAATCGTTGACTTTGTTGAATTGGCCAAAAGATTACCTGAGTACAAATTCATTTGGTTCGGTTATTCACCACTAGCCGCTGCGACTAAACCGGTAAGGGATGCAGTGAACACTAAGCTTGACAATCTACTATTTGCTGGATATGTTGAACGCGAAGTTATTCGTGGCGCAATGAATGGTTGTGATCTATATCTTTTTCCAACGCTTGAAGAAACTGAAGGAATTCCAATTGTTGAAGCCTGTGCTTGTGAAACTGATGCCATCATAAGAGATATACCTATCTTTGAAGGATGGTTAGAAGATGGTAAGAATGTCTATAAAGCTAAAGATGTCGATGAGTTTGAAAAAAAGATTAAAGATTTCTTTAATGGTAAATTGAAATCAGTTGCTAAAAATTCTTACCAAATAGCTAAAGAACGCGATTTGAAGTATATTGGTAAACAACTTCGTGAAGTATATGAATCAATTTATGAAGAGAGTTAAACTCTCTTTTTTGTTATGTTTAAAATTAAACCCATTAAAATTAGATAAGAGATGAGACTGGAACCACCATAGCTGATAAATGGTAATGTGATACCCGTTATGGGTAATAGACCAATCGTCATTGCAATGTTTTGTATCTCTTGATAAAAAATGATTCCAATTACTCCAATGATTAAAGTTTTATCGCTATAATTTAATTTTAAATTAGTGAGATTTATCAAATAGATATTGAATAGAACGAGAAAAATGATTAAGATACTGCTTCCTAAAAAACCAAAATTAGAAGCAAAAACACCAAAGATGAAATCAGTACCAGCTTCTGGAAAATAAATTGGTGTCTTGTTAAAACCAAAGCCCAAGATACCACTAGCACTGATCGCTGCCATACTGTTTTCTAGCTGCATTCCACTACCATTTTGCCAATTGATGATGCGATCCATTCGATAGAAGAAATCATTGCCCAAAATATTTATGAACAAATCTTGTTGATAAAAATAAAAATAGAAAAACACTGCTAAGAAAACTATAATACTCGTCAAGAGAATGACAAACCAACGCAAGCGTAATTTACTGACGAAGAGACAAAAGAACGTTATGATGAAATAGATTAATACTGAACCGGTATCAGGTTCTAAAAATGTCAATATACTAGGTATTAATAAAATGATAAAAATCTTAAATATTAAATTTATTTCTTTTTTTAAATCAATCTTTCTCTTTCGATTGAATTCACCTAAGATTCGACTATAGACCAAAATTAGTGATATTTTCATGAATTCACTTGGTTGAAAACTGAATCCTAAAATGTTGTACCAACACTTACTACCATTGATTGAAGGCGCAAAGAACAATAATCCAAATAATAAAAGACAATTGACGCCATATATCAAATAAGACCATTTATAGAAAAAATTGTTATCGAATTTTAAAATATTGATTATAAAAATGATTCCCAATAAATACCAAATACTTTGCTTTAAAACTAAATTACCAAGATTAGTTGACATATACATCGAAGCTGATTTAATTGAAAAGACACTTATTATGTAAAAGATAATTATTGAAACTGTGATAAATTTATCGATACTTAAACTCTTTTTCATAAAGTTCACCATTATTAGTATGGAAAAAAAGAAGATTTTTACAAGCATTTTTTTAAATATTTATCATAATATTAAATGAAAGAGTGTGATTTATGAAAAAACTTCCTGACATTTATAAAAATACTAAAGTTACTAGTACTAATAAAAATGTCTTTTATTCTTTTGAAAAAGACAGTGATGAGCGAACATTTAATAAAGATGATATCATTTTTAATGACATTGTCATCATAAAAACTGTTGATAATACTTATGAAACGAGAATTGTCTCTAAATTAAATGATCATATTTTGACTTCTAGTAAAGATATCATTTATTTAAAAGATATAAAATCAATCAAAAGAAAAGACCACTTTTAGTGGTCAATTTTTTTTATACTCCAGAGATAAAGGTATCTCCAAGACACTTAATTGCGCAAACACAATTTAGGTTGATAGTGAAAAAGTCATCAGTCGCAACATAAGGGAATGTTGAAACAGTAGTAGTATCAGGATTAGGTGCAAGAATTCTACACTTACAACAACATTCGTCTAAGTTTTCTATTCTAAATACCCCACTAGTACCCTGAGTTCCATTCAATGTATAAGGAAATTCGAATTGTCCACCATTACTACCATAAAAAGTAATAGGTCTAGTATTTAAACATACGACATTCGCTAAATTACCTAAAAAAGGTTTATCACAACCACCGAAGTCTCCACAAGTATCTCCTTGTTGTTGTAAAGAAATAATTCTTTCTACAATACTAGAAAAACATGATGAACAATTGTTGTTGTTATTACCACACATAAATATTCTCCTTTCTTCATATTTCTAATATAAGATATTCATAAAATAAATCTTGGTGTCGTATTAACACCCATAATAAATATTATTCAAATCATTAATTTTTAGAAGAATGGTGAATATAAATTTATAAAAGTTTGAAAAATTTCAATTTTATAGTATAATTATAAAAGAAATAAGAAAGAGTGATGAGAATGCCATTTCAATATTATGTTATTATAGGTATAATAATTTTAATAATTTTATTAGCTGTTTTAAAAGCAGGTAAAAAAGATGCTCATTTAGAGTTGAATAAATTAGTTGATTATTTAGGAGGAAAAGATAATATTATTGCGACTGAGACTAATATGTCCCGTTTCAAAGTGACTCTTAAAGACGTATCTGTTGTCGATAAAGAGGCCATTCAAAAATTGGGAGCTAAGGGAATTGTCGAAATAGATAATCAATTAAAAATAATTTTAGGTAGTGAATCTAAACAGTTAAAAAAATATATAGATGAATTAAAATAATCTAAAAAGAGACATAATTCGACAAAGTTCGACAAAATAAACTCATATAATTATCTTGAAAGAAGGGTATTATATGAGTTTTTTATATAACATGATTTTAAATTTTATATTAGTTCTATTCCCAATACTAGTCTATTTTATTTTAAAAATCTATTTCTTAGAAAAAGATGAAAAAGAAAATTATTATTTTATCGTGACCAGTATCATATCAATCATTCTATTATTCTCTTTTTCTAATATAAGTTTTTTTGAATTATCTATTTTTATCTTCGTACCAGTTCTCTTCAATTATATAAAAGGAAATAAAATATTCTCGATACTAGTATCATTATTCTTAATAATAGTTAACAACTATTTCTTCAACATCAATATCTTTATCTTAATATTGGAATACATAATATATTTATTGACTTATTTATATCTATCTAAAAAGAATATTTTAATTACTAATTTCATAAATAAATTTATTATTATAAGATCATTCTTTTTATCATTTTATGTCTTTTATCTATATTATGATAATGATTTTAATCTAAATATTATCTATTTGATCTTATCAATTTTTATATCTTATATCTTGTCATATACTTATTACTATCTATTGAATGAAAACATAAGTGTTAATGAGATAAAAAATATTAAAAATAGTATTGATAATCAAAATAATATCAAAAACTATTTATGTGCGATTACTCATGAATTAAAGAACTCACTAAGTATCAGTAAAGGATATTTAGATATGCTCAATGATAAGATTAATAAATCCAAGCGTGAAGAATATTTAAGAGTAGTTAGAAAGGAAATAAATCGTTCGATTGATATGATTCAAGATGGATTGAACTTATCAAAAGATAAAATGAATTATGAGATATTAGATATCAATTTACTTTTAGAAGATATATCAGATACTTTGAAAGAAATCTTTAAAAAGAAAAAGATAAAATATAGTATTAATTACATCGATGATGATATCTATGTACTAGGTGATTACAATAAATTGAAACAAGTGATTATCAATGTTTTAAAGAATAGTGTTGAGTCACGAGATGATAATTTAAGAATCGATATTAATAATGAAATTATCAAAAATGATATATGTATTTCAATAAGAGATAATGGTATTGGTATCAAAGATTTAGAGTATTTAGAAAGAGGAATCAGTAATAAATATAATGGTACGGGTATCGGTGTATCCTTTTCTAAAAATGTAATTTCTAAACACAATGGCAAAATAGTTTATGAATCGAGTCGTGATGATGGAACAACTGTCAACATCTTTTTACCTTTGTATAAATAAATATTTTAATATATTAAAAATTATATTATAATATGACTGAGGTGTTGAATATGTTAAATTTTTTAGCTGCATGTGATGATTATGCATTTTTATCAACGATATTATTCGCAAAGAGAATTTTGGAATTCATCTGTATTGCCGTTCCAATCATGCTCATTTTAATGTCTGCGATTGAAGTTGGGAAAGTCGTTTTGAATCCTGATCCTAAAACGATTAAGAGTGTCATGACTAGAACAGTGCATAAAGTGATTGCTTCTGTAGCGGTTTTTTTCGTACCCGTCTTAGTCAGTTTATTGATGAATATGTTGGGAAATGTCAATTTCAATGCGACATCTTGTTGGACAAATGCCAATAATGAGACAATAGCTGCCTATAAAGCTGCCCGTGAAGTTGAAGAACAAGCTGAACAAGAAAAGCGCGATGCTGAGAAAAAAGCAGCTGAAGATGAACGTAAAATTGTTGAAGCAACTCGTGAAGCGGCTCGACAAGAAAATGAGAAAAAAGCAGAAGAAGCTGCTAAAAATGCTAGTAAAAATTCTACCGGTACGGCTAGTCAAAAAGCCGCTCGTTTAATTGAAGTTGCACAACAAGAATATAATAAGCATTTACCAGATTCACCAAATAGTATCACGCGAGCATATGGTTCTATTGGTGGTACTTACGGTTATGCTTGGTGTGCTGCCTTTGTTTGGTACTGTTCTAATGAATCAGGTGTTTATCCATCCGAAGTTAATAAGAAGACCGCTGCTGTTTCTGAGTACATAAATTACTTCAAATCAGGAGATATGGGAAACCGTTATGAATTATCGAAAGCTGCTGGTGGTAGCTATGTTCCAAAGATGGGTGATTACATCTTCTTCTCCAATAGTCACAGTCAAGGTGCTCCCAGTCATATCGGTCTAGTCAAAGGTATATCAGGTGACAAAGTATTAATTATTGACGGTAATTGTAGTAATACTGTATGCGATCGTTCATTATATTTAAATGATGGTTATATCATCGGTTATGGAGTGTGGGAATGATGAAGAAAAACGTTTTATTAATTCTAATAGTAATTCTTTTGACAACTGGATGTACCGCTAATTATACATTGAAATACGAAGATGGAACTTTTACTGAAACAGTAGAAGTTACTGGTGACAAAGAAGATGATGCTCATCCAACTTATCAGACTATAAAAGATAGTGGCCTATATGCTGATATCGAAGGCGATGAAAAATTTGAACTTGATCCATCAAGTACTAGATATGATGTAAAGATAAGTCATGTTTTACAAAATGATACTCTTGAAGATTTAAAAGCGACGACAGAATGTTTTCGATTAGCTAATTATTATGAGACAGATGAGACTTATTATCTATCTCTATATGGTGGCTTTACATGTCCTCATCTAGAAAATAGTACTTTTACTCTAGAGACAGATAATACTGTTGTATCTCATAACGCTACTAGAGTCGATGGTAATAAATATATTTGGGATTTGACTGAAGATGCTGTTGGCGATGATGGTATAACTTTTCAAATAATTAAAAATGATGTTAAAAAAGCAAGTATTAAAAGTGATACCGTGACACCGACGTGGTTAAAAGTTCTTTTAGTAATATTACTAGTCGGTTCTGGATTTGCCATGGTTATCATGCTTAAAAGAATAAATGAAAGATAATTGATTTATCTTTTTTTTATCGCGAGGAGGATTTTATGAATTGTATAAGACATATTACTAATTTAATGGTTGAATTCAGTATTTTTCAAAAATATCACGATTCGATAACTTTGAATAGACCTGATGAAAAAGAGACGTATATAATCTGTCCTTTGAGTAATGAGTCACATACTGTTGGCATTTTGTCTTTGAATCTTGGCAATGTGCGATCTCTTTATGACCGAACTTTTGCACAGGATAAAGATAGATATAATTATGTGACCGAAAATCAAAATGATGAACACTTAAACATTGTACCATTTCTCATATCTTTAAAAACGGGGAAGAGGATTTTGCCAGTTGTCATATCTAAAGACGAGCAACCAATAATTGCTTATGGTGAGCCCATCGCGGTCATAGATGGTTATGATGATGGTGGTCACTTTGATTATCACAAGATAGGTGAATACATGACTATGTGGCAAGAATCAGTTAAAAAGTTACAAGATGAATCTCAAAAAATTAAAAAGAAAATGGTATCATAGTATTTTTTTGTTTTATTGTGAGTAATTTTATTGTATAATTAAGAAGATGATAAATATTTTGTAGAGGTGTACTTATGTTGGGTTTTTATAATTATACAGTTATCCTAACTTATATGAGTTTAATTTCATCAGTTGTTGGTATTACTTTCGCTTTTCAAGACAATATTTTTGGGGCTGTAATGTGTTTGATGATTTCTGGATTCTGTGACATGTTCGATGGTAAAGTTGCCAAGACAATGAAAAGAACGGAAGAAGAAAAAAAGTTCGGTATTCAAATCGATTCACTAAGTGATTTGGTTGCCTTTGGTGTGTTGCCAGCAATTATTGGTTACAACGTTGGATTAAATGAATGGTGGGGAGTTGCCATCATGTCCATTTTCATTTTAGCAGCTTTGATAAGATTGGCTTATTTTAACGTTTTAGAAGAGGCAAGACAAAAGAAGACGAGTGAGACCAGAAAAGAGTATTTAGGATTACCTGTTACTAGTGATGCCTTAATTATTCCCATTGTGTATGCTCTCAGATTCTTTATAAAAAGTAATTTCCATATTTTATATGCTTTTGTACTATTGATGGTATCTTTTCTATTCTTGTTCAAATTTAAAGTGAAGAAACCAACTATCAAGGGAATGATAATGATGACAATTGTTGGAGCAATTGAGATATTGTTATTGATATGGTTAATGAAATGGTAGCACAAAGAGAAAAGTCATCTATAAATGGTATTAATAATGGTTCATTAGTATTTCTATATCATACTGCTGTTGGTAGAATGTTTTTAAAAGTATTGATCAATCCCGCTATTTCTAAAATGGCTGGATGGTTCATGGATAGTCGAATTTCTGCTGTCATGATAAGACATTTCATCAAGAAAAATAATATTGATGTGTCAGAGTATGAAGAACGCAAATATATTTCGTATAATGATTTCTTTACGCGTAAGATAAATGATACCAGTCGTAAAATCGATATGAAAAAGAATAGTCTAATCGCTCCATGCGATTCTAAGTTGACTGCATATAAAATAAATGATAAAAGTATTTTTAAGATAAAGGACTCATATTATCGAGTTGAAGATTTATTAAAAAATGATAAATTAGCCAAAAAGTATAGAGATGGATATTGTTTGATATTTCGATTGAGTGTTGATGATTATCATCGTTATTGTTATATCGACAATGGTAGTAAAAAAGAGAATAAATATATCAAAGGTGTTTTACATACCGTTCGTCCTATCGCTTTGGAAAATTATAACATCTATAAACGAAATGCTCGTGAATACACGGTTCTAAAAACTGAAAATTTTGGTGAGGTCGTACAAGTAGAAGTTGGTGCTATCATGATTGGTCGCATAAAAAACTACCATCAAGAGTATAACTTTACCAAAGGTGAAGAAAAGGGAATGTTTGAGTTTGGTGGTTCAACCATCGTCTTGTTAATCGAGAAAAATCGTGTTGACATCGATCAAGAAATTTTAAAAAATACTGAAAACAATTATGAGACAATTGTTAAATTGGGAACTAAAATAGGAACGAAGAAAGCAAGATAATTGCTTTTTTTTATTTGTCGATAGAGATTTTTCGACAAAATGTTAATTTTATTCTTTAGTTATTTCATTTAAATGATATAATTATAGTGGTGATGATATGGATTTTATCCTTTTGATATTAGCAATTTTACCAACTGTTGTTCTTGGAACTTATATCTACAAGAACGATAAAATTGAAAAAGAACCAGCATCATTATTGATCAAGTTATTAGCTTTTGGTGTTTTAGCAACTTTTTTAACGATAATATTGACCATTGTTCTCGGTGCTATAATTCCTTTTTTCAGTGGAACGGGTGAAGGTCTAGATTTTTTAAGTTTAGCTATATACGTCTTTTTTGGTATTGCTCTCATCGAAGAAATTTCAAAATGGATTTTTACATATGTCGCTGCTTGGAATGAGCCAGCTTTCAATCACGTCTATGATGCCATCGTCTATTCTGCGTTTGTATCTTTAGGTTTCGCAACGATTGAAAACATTTTATACGTATTGGGAAATGAAACTTTTGGTGATGCTATTTCAACCGCTTTTATAAGAATGATCTTTTCTGTTCCAGGTCATGCCTTTTTCGGTGTGATGATGGGTTACTATTTGGGTTTAGCTAAGTTGACATCAATTAACAAAGTCGAAGATAAGAGTAAAAAATATCTGTTCTTAAGTGTTTTAATACCAGCAACTTGTCATTTTCTCTTTGATTATTTATTAATGCTCAATTTTGATTATTCAATGTTATTATTCCTTGCGTTTGCCATTTTCTTATTCTGTTTTGCCATGTCAAAAGTGAAGAGAATGTCTAAAATACCGACACTTTTATTCCCTAATGAGAATAATTTAGGTGGTATATATAACGCTTTTGGTAATAATGCCAACATGAATGTTCCACCTCGATATTGTTCGCAGTGTGGAAATGTGCTTAATGGACCAATATGTAGTAACTGCGGTAAGAAAAATTATTAGGAGGTAAAATGAAGAATATATATATTATATTCTCGTATACAGGTACATATTTTTCAACATTTTTAAAATATATTCTTGGTGAAAAGTATGTACATGTAAGTATCTCAATTGATGAAAATTTAAAAGAAGTTTATAGCTTTGGAAGAAAAAATCCAAAACGCATGTTTCCATGTGGTTTCGTAAAGGAAGATATGAAGCTCATTACTAGTTTCTTTCAAGGAGCTATCTGTCAAATATATGAATTGCCAATTACGCGAAAAGAATATCATCAGTTGCGTCGAGAATTGAAGAAGTACAAAGATTATCAAAACGAATATCATTATAATATCAAAGGTTTAGTCCATATAAAATTTAATAGAATTTATCATCGAAGTCATCACTTTGTGTGCAGTCAATTCGTTGGTAAAATATTGAGTGATAGTAAGATTTATGATTTTAAAAAAGACTATTCTTTGATAAAACCGAGGGATATTAAAAGTATTCCTAAATTAGATTTAATTTATGAAGGAAAGATTATTAATTATTTAGAGGGATTGTAAAATGAAAAGGGTTAGTAAAATAGTTTTAGGAATTTTAATTTTTTGTTTTATAGTGTTGACATTAGCTGTAAAGAATTGTAGTGGTTTTCACATTGACGAAATCGTCTATAATGTTTTGATAAGTTTAAAAAATGCGACACTTACCGATGTTATTAAAGTGATAACTGATTTGAGTAGTACAACATTTTTAGTACTTTTGATGATAATATTTTTCATCATCTTTAAAAGAAAGATATATCCATTATTAATAACTACTAATATGATAAATATCGTCGTTATCAATCAAGTTTTAAAAAATATAATTCAAAGACCACGTCCAGTATATGAACATCTCATTCAAGAGAGTGGTTTTAGTTTTCCATCAGGTCATGCCATGGCGGCTTTCGGTTTTTATGGTTTCTTGATCTTTCTAATTCAAATTAGTAATTTGTCAAAAAATACTAAAAGAATATTGACGATAACATTATCAATATTAATATTTGTGATAGGATTGACAAGAATATATTTAGGAGTTCATTACTTTACTGATGTATTGTGTGGATTCATAGTTTCAGCAATCTATTTAATAGTATTTACAAATTACATAAAAAAATATTTAAAAGATGAATAAAATACGTTTTTTTACCAAATATATATGTAGGAGGTAAGAAAATGGAAATGTTTCAAAAAGTTGCTTTAGTATTAACTATTATTGGAGCAATTAATTGGGGCTTAATTGGATTACTAGATTTCAATTTAGTAGAAATGATAACTGGTGGAGTAGATATGATTGAAAGAATCATCTACATTCTAGTTGGTATAGCTGGTCTTGCTAATATAATGTTATTATTTTACCATTATGAGCCAAGTAAATAAAAAAGATTCTTAGACATGGTATGTATATTGTGTTTAAGAATCTTTTATTTTTTTAAATATTGCTTTTATCTTTTTAAATTGCTATAATCTATATGCAAAGTTAAGAGGTGGAGAATATGTTGGATATTATTTTAGATACTTTAATAGATACGTTAAAAATATTGCCATTTCTTTTTCTCGCTTTTTTACTAATTGAATACGTTGAACATAAACTTAATAAAAAGAGTAAGAAAATTATTGAAAAGTCAGGGAAACTTGGACCATTATTAGGAAGTGTATTAGGTATCTTTCCCCAATGTGGATTTTCTGTTTTAGCAACTAATCTCTACATAACTAGAATAATATCACTTGGTACATTAATATCTATTTATCTATCTACTAGTGATGAAATGTTACCAATTCTAATAACGCAAAAAGCTAATTTTAGTGTTATTTTTGAATTGTTGTTGATTAAGTTTTTTATTGGTATGACAGCGGGGTTCATAATCGATTTAGTTCTTCGTAAAAGAACAAAAAAGGAATTAAAAAAAGAAGATTATTCTATTTGTCATGATGAACATTGTCATTGTGAAAAGGAAAACATCTTTAAAGCAGCTCTCACTCATACTTTGAAAACTATTTTCTTCATAATGATCGTATCATTTGTTCTAAATACAATCATGCAGTATTTAGGCAATGAATACATTGAAAAAATCTTTATGAAAAATAGTATCTTCAGTCCTTTTATATCTAGTGTAGTCGGCTTGATTCCCAATTGTAGTGCTAGTGTCATCTTGACAGAACTTTATTTACGAGGTGCTATCAATTTATCAAGTGCTGTTTCGGGATTGTTGACGGGTAGTGGAGTTGCTCTATTAGTTTTATTTAAATCTAATCGAAATATTCGTGAAAATCTAATGATTCTATCTCTAATTTATCTAATTGGGGCCTTTAGTGGAATCGTGATTGAATTGATAGAGTTATTCATATGATTTTAAACTCAGAAAATTAAAATGAATTAATTTTTCTGAGTTTTATTTTATGATATAATGATATAAATAGGGAGGTTTATAGGTATGATGTGTTTCATGGATTGTGATGAATTGTCTAGAGAAATAGTTAAGAGTGATCGTTACATGAATTGGCTTGAGAATTTTACTGAAGAATTTAATAATTTTAGTGATGATAGTTGGGTTGATTGTAAAGAAGAGATATCAATCGAAGATCATCAAATGGTTTCTTTTTTAGATGTTTTATTTGACGCTGTCGATAGTTATGCTAGAATGAATTATTTAAAAGCTAAAAAGAGTGAATCAGGACGTTCTTATAGTGTCAGTTATAATGGTAATGTTTATGAAATTGGTCGTTCAAATGAAAGAGAAAACACTTATTTTGTATCGCGAAGTATTAAAGAAGATGATACGATTTCTTTTGAAGATATCAAAAGAGGAGAAAAATCAGAACGCGCTAAAAAAATTGATTCCATTTTTGGCAAATTAGATGGTGTGATTGACGAATTATCTAATGAAGATGTCAGTGACTATTTAATCTCTGATCATATTGGGAAGGTTTTATTAAAAAAATAACATAAAAAGATTTTAAAATCATAGTAGTGTAATAGGGTGATAAAGATGAATAATAAATGTATTATAGCTATCGTTCTCATAGTAATTTTATTAGGAGGAATTGCGTTTTTTAACATGAATCGCGATTTGAAAAAGACTAGTAGTATTGAAGCTACTATTTTATCTAAAAATGATAATAGTATAACTGTAATAGATGAAAATGATGCGACTTATACATTCAATGAAATAAATACGACTTTTGATGTCGGTTCCAAAGTAGTAATTGAATATACAGGTTTGTTAGAGGAAGGTGCTAAAGTAGTTGAAATTAAACTAGTTGAAGCCAAAGACATAAAAGAAGAAGAACCAAAAGATGACATCTCTCCTGATTGGTTAGATGATGGAATATTTAGTGATTATTATACACTCGCTTATAATAAATTAAAGGAAATGACCATGGATGAGAAAATATCTCAATTGTTACTTGTCAGATATCCTGAAAGCGATAGTGAAGCTATTCGCATCATGAAAGAATATCAATTCGGTGGTTATGTCCTATTTGCTCGTGACTTTAAAGATAAGACGGAACAAGAAGTTAAAACGATGCTAGAAAACGTTCAAAAGAATGCTAAAATACCGGCTTTGACTGCTGTTGATGAAGAGGGTGGAACCGTCGTTAGAGCTAGTAGTAACTCCAAACTTAGAAATGCCAAATTTAAATCTCCAAGTGCTTTATATAAAGAAGGGGGATTGGATTTAATAAAAAAAGATACGATTGAAAAAAGTGAATTTTTGAACAATCTCGGACTAAATGTCAACCTTGCCCCAGTTGTTGACGTCAGTACTAGTCCAAGTGATTACATGTATTCGCGAAGTTTACAAGAAAATACTGATACCACTTCCAACTTTGCAAAGACCGTGATTGAAGCAAGTAAGGGCAAAGGCGTTTCCTACACTTTAAAACATTTCCCAGGTTATGGAAATAATGCGGATACCCATACTAGTGCCGCTACTGATAATCGTTCTTATGAAAGTATCTTAAAAAATGATATTCCACCTTTTGAAGCAGGAATTGATGCAGGTGCTGAAGCTGTTTTAGTCAGTCATAACACTGTCACTAACATTGACAAAGATAATGCTGCTTCTCTTTCGCGAACTATTCATGCTTTGTTACGCGATGAACTAGACTTTACAGGTGTAATTATTACAGATGATTTAGATATGGGAGCGGTCTCTAAAATAGAAAATGTCGCTGTTAAAGCCATCCAAGCTGGTAATGATATATTGATTACTACTGATTATAAAAAGAGTTTTGATGAGATAAAAAAAGCTCTTCAAGATGGTACTCTAGATGAAGATACTATTAATCATGCTGCTTTCAGAGTTATCGCTTGGAAATACTATAAAGGTATGATATACGAAAATCAAAAATGATTGAGGACAAATTGTCCTTTTTTTCTTTTTTTGATAAAATTTATGTATGAGAAGGAGATAGGTATGGAAAGAAGTATTTATAAAGATATAGATCCTCTATATGAAGAAAGTAAAAAATATGTAATTGAACAGGGAAAAGCTAGTGCCAGTTTTTTACAACGCAAATTTAAGATTGGATATAATCGTGCCATGCGCATAATTGATGAATTAGAGTCTAACGGAGTCATTGGTCCAGCAAATGGCATTAATCCCCGAAAAGTACTAATAACTGAGGATGAATCATGAATTTATTAATATCCATTTCTTATTTATTAATATCTTTTTTTCTAACCATTTTGTGTTATAAAAAATTTGGTAAAATTGGTCTATACATATGGATGTGTATCAGTATTATCATTTGTAACATTCAAACTATTAAGATATCTGAACTATTTGGATTTGTGATATCTCTTGGTAATATTTCTTATGGTTCCATCTTTTTAACTACGGATATTCTAAGTGAAAAATATGGTGAAAAAGAAGCGACAAAAGCCATAAATTTGAGTTTTTGTTCAATGCTTGTCTTCACGCTTTTCATGTGGATATTTTTAAAATATGAACCCAGTAGTGTCGATACCTCTCAAAAAGCTTTAGAGACAATTTTTAATTATATTCCAAGAATTACAATAGGAAGCATGGTTGCCTATTACATCAGTCAAAATATTGATACTAGAATTTATCAATTCTTGAAGAAAAAATATAATAGAATTTGGATTAGTAATAATATCAGTACTTTTATAAGTCAAATATTTGATACTTTACTCTTTGTGACGATTTCTTTTTTTGGAACAATTAGTAATCACGATATGATTGAACTAATTTTTACAATGATTCTATTCAAATTTATCATAGCTATCTTGGATACACCATTTATTTACATCGCGTCTAAATTTAAAAGAGTAGAAGAGTTAAAATAGAGTAAAAAAACTCTTGTTTATGTTATAATTAGATAGAATAGTAGAGAAGGTGCTATATGATCGAAAAAATGAGTTTATCTGAGTTTAGAGGTATTAGATTAGAAATTACGGAGTTGTTACGTCAAGCTGATGAAGAATATGAACTTAACAAAGACAACCCTGATTTTAATAGTGATGAGAATGAAGAAAAATTTATTAATCAATATCTAGCTCTTCAAAATCGCTTGTTATCTCACGATTTGAGTGACATTCCCTTTGAAGAATGGAAGGGTATGGAAATATTATCAGATGATACCCATATAGCTGACTTTTCCAAAACGCGAGCTAATATCGATTTCAATTTAATTGACTATTATGGTCATGCTAATTTTAGTGGTTGTAACGTTAGAAATTTAGACAAATTAGGATCATTTTTAAATCCTAAAGATTTTGATGAAAAGACTATTTTAGAAAACCCTAAAATATTTTTATCAGATCTTTTTTCTGATGAATTTAAAGAAAAATATTATAGTGGTTTAATAACGATTGAAGATTTAACGAATTTGTCATCTTCTCAATTAGAAGAACTTAAAGATAAGAATGTTGAAGTACATCTTGATCATTTTAAACTTGATAGTTATATTTTTAAAACTTTTGGCATGGAAAAATTAATTGAATTATATCATTACTCACAAGAGGAATATAATTTATTGAATCAGAGTTTAGCTTTTGCTAATACTTATTATCGTCACATGATAAATACCAAAAATAATACGATGAGTTTTGATGAATATGTTGAACAGTTAAAAAATGCTGATATTTCTGATGTTAAAAAGATATGTTATTCATACATGAGAGATAAAATTTTAAACTCTTGGTCTCAAGAAATTAGATTAGATTTATTCCCTGAACTTTTTGTCAAAGAAAATTCTGATATATTTTTGACTGATCCTTCTATTCCTAATGAGTTGCGAACGAGATATTATAAACATAAATTGACTTTGGATGACGTCATGCAAAACATTGAATTATTTGAAAACATGCCTGTAGAGAACTTTATGGATTACGATTATCGTACGATGAGACTCTATGAGGGACTTGGTTATGGCAATCTTCAAAAAATAATTAAGATGCATCCTGATGTGATTGAATACATCATGAGTAGAGAGAATGCCAGTTCTTTTCTAAATCATTTAAATCCTAATCTTCCTCTAGAAGAAAACTTTTCTCAAATGGTTAAAAAAGTTTTTCAAAATTATGTTTCGAATAATAACATTAAAAATTATGTCGATGGACAAGTTGTTTATGAAATACCGAAATGGCTATCATCAATGAATTTTACTTTTATTGATAGTATTCATACCAAAGATGAATTGTTGAATTTGACTAATAAAACAGTCATAGTAGATAGTAGTCAACAACTATTAATTGATGCCTTCAATTTAGAAAATATAAAAAGATTTGAACGTGAAACTGGATTCTTTTCTCATTCACCAGAATCAAATCCACAAGATTTATTGATGTTTAATGCTCTTGTTTACTCTTTGAGAAGTGGTTTTTTTAATGATATTAATTTCCATGATGGAATACTATCTTATCCTGACTTTAACAATGCCATTGCTGATTGTATCGACGTCATGCGCAAGCATAAAATATTTACTGACTATCCTGATTATGACTGGATGCAAGGTGAATTTCGTGATGAACATCCAGCGATATTCATTGATTCAAAAGCTCCCGAAGAATTGCGCGATGCTTTTTACAAAAATAATATTACACCAAAATTTTTATATAATCATAGAGAATACGTTTCTTTTTTAGTAGATAAAAATATGAACAATACGTTGAATGCCAATATCAAATTAGTCACTAAAGAAGATGAAAATACGATTAAGACTACTAATTTTATTGATGAATATGTAGCGCGTTATGGCAATGAAAAACTATTGAATTTAGTTGTAAAATATGGTGATATCTTATCAGAACTTCAAGTCGAATGCCATGGTGATTTCTTTGAAAATGAAGAATCTGTTGAAAGAGCTGTACGCGATTCTATTTTTGCTAAAATAGTCAATGATGGTAGTGGTTATAATTATTCTTATTTAGAGAATATCCCAGAATTTGTTTTTGAACATCCAGATATATTTGTAAATTTAAAAGATTTAGATGTTTCTGATAAAGAAAAAGATGAAATAAGAAAAGCAATTTATACTAAACGTTTGAGTAAAGAAGATATAAAAAAATATCCTCAATTATTATCAATTCTCAAAGATAAAAACTTAAATATTATAATGAGTACTAGTAATGGTGAACTTGAACTATTACAAGTCTATGGCAATGAACATTTCCTTGAAATGTGCTCTAAGTATGGAAAATACATGAATGGTATGTGTACTTATTTACATGATTATGTAACTTTAGTTGATGGTTCATACATCGATCTTCGTCGCGAAGGAAAAAATGTTTCTTTTGAAGAAATATCAACTATGATTGAAAATATCATCACTAAAGAGTGCCTAGCTGGAAATATTCAATATCAACCGGCTAGTGCTCCAGACTTTTTAAAAGAACATCATCCTGAATTGTTCTTGGATGAAAATGCTCCTGAAGAATTGCAAAGATATTTCTATAATATTGGAAACAATTACTATTTGACATTTGAAGTATTAAAAGAACATAAAGAATGGATGCCATATCTCAAAGATAAAGCCATATCTACTTCATTATTGCATAACCGATATTTAAAAAGAGACATTGCTGAATTCTTAGAACTTTTTGGTGATGAGCGAGCTATTAAATTGGGAATTAATAGAACGGAAACAGTAACGACGATGTTAAAAAATCATAATGTTAGCTTGATGAAGAAGTGGTATGACAAAACGGGTGGCAAATTCATTCCCGATTACATCGTCATGCAAAATTTTCCATTGGAAGAAGCTGATAAGTTTTTAATATCAGGATCAAACTGGAGTAATTTAATGCGTATTAAAGGATTTGCTAATCTTCCTGATCATAGAGATGCCATGTTAAAATTAGCATATTCTTTTGGTGCTTTTGATCAAGATCAAAGAGGATTTAAAAAATTACAAGAATTGTTGACGGGTTTACCACGAAGAATTGATCCTCAATATAAATCCATATTGGAGCGAATCGATGAAAGCATCGATAATAATAGTCAATACGCTACCTTTTTTAGAATTGATCATAATGTATTTTTTGATTATGATGATAATTTACAAATGAGCGCGCAACAATCACCTGATATCAATATTGAAGAAGTATATGAAAAAATGATTGAACACGTTAAAACTAATTTTTTCTACGATCGAATAGATAATGATACACTAGTAAATTTTCTAGAGGCTATGCAAAAAGAAAAGGTCAATCTTGATTTTTCTAAAAGTATCTTTAGTCAATTTTATCGTAAAAATGAAGATGGTTCACATACATTGACAATAAATTCACAAAGTTATCCTCAAACTTCCAAAGCCATTCGTAATATTTTAGAAAAATTTGATGAATTACCAATATTGACACCTAGTAAAGCTCATCATTATATCGGCGGTTTTAAGATGGAATACGATTCCGAGTTTAGAGAATTCTTCTTGGCTAATTTTGATAAAATTATAAAAAATAACGACTATTTATCAAATATTGCTCCTATCCAAAGAAGATTTGAAGAAATTAAAACACTTTATAGTAATATTCCTTTAACTTTAGAATTAGCTCTTAGTTTTATCGATGACAATCGTTATGAAAATGTTGATATTGGTAATGAAGGAGTTGCTAGAGTAGCGGCTATTAATCAATATAGTCAAAGTGATTTTGAAATTTTACAAGAAATATATAATTATGGTAAGCAGCGAACATTTAGTTCAATACCAAGAGTTGAGGGTAAACGTGGACAATATACTTATCAATTATTGCGTCTTGATGATTCTTTAGCTATGGCTATTGGTAAACTTTCAGATTGTTGTCAAAGATTAGGTGAACCAGCAGAATTGTGCATGGAACACAGCATGGTTGATAAAAATGGTCGCGTCTTTGTCATCTATGATGAAAATGGTGAATTAGTAGCGCAAAGTTGGGTTTGGCGTAATAAAGACGTTTTATGTTTTGATAACATAGAAGTTCCAGATCAACAGATGTGGAATCATGGCATAGAACGAGGTAGAGAAGATTCAGGAATTAGAAATGATTTTACTGATGAAATACTAGATATATATAAACAAGCCGCTCATGAATTGATTGTTGAAGACGAAAAAGTATATCGCTCCCTTTTAGATGCTGGTAAAATATCACAAGAACAATATGAAGGCTTGCGTTTGGGAAAGATTACTACTGGTGAAGGATATAGTAATATCAAAGGATCTTTTGAAACATTAGAGTTAGATAATAATATACATTTAGATCGACCTCTACCATTCGTAGAACCAGTTAAGTTACAACGTGGTCTTTATACGAATGACTCAGCAACAAGACAATACATATTAGAAGAAAGAGAAGATAGAAAACCATATAGTGGTGATACTTTAGCTGTTCATAATGATCTATATGTTGAATATGATGATAATAATTTCAGTGAAAAACAGTTGTTGACATTAGAAAAATTAGAAATTGTGACAAAAGAGAATCCTCAGTATTTAGAGACAAAAATAAAAAGAGATACCGATGAGAAACATCTCGTCACTGAGCTAGCTAAAAATTATGATTTAAGTCCTGATACGACTAAAGTCATAGTTCATCCAAACTTTGCCATTATATATGATACTTTTGATGACGGAGTAAGAATTGGTGATTTACTATTCAATACAAAAATAAACTCTAAATATCAACCACTAGACATTGAAAGTACAGTTACTAAACAAATAGGGTTAGCATTAGAACAAATCGGTAAAGAAAAACAAATAGATATCTCTCGTCTTGATGAAAGACAAAAAGAAATGTATGCTAAAGCAGTTGACTCCATGAGTGAGATAGATGTAGAAAGAGGTGTTGGTCATGCAAGGTAATGATATGAATGACATTATCGCCAAAGCACTAATAGTAGATAAAGAAGTTTTAAGAGAAAATGTGCAAAATTTATTGAAAAAACTAAAAGTTGCCTTTGAAGATAATAGAGGAATGATGCTTAAAGCAAATCAAATCGATGTCAAAAATAATAATGGTTTCCAAATTGATCATGCCATTATCAATAATATATTTAATAATATTGAAAAAGAGAATATAGTATATGGTGACGTCACCAATGTTCAAAGAGATACAAATAATAAAATTATCTATGGTACTCAAATAATGGATAGGGGAAACGTCATCGTCATCAATGATGGTAATTCATATGTCATCATTGAAATGCTTTTAAGAAATATTTTAGCTGGTAATACGGTCATCTTTGCCAATAATGGTTATATGTTTGGAACTAATCAGTTCATCCTTCAAATTGCTCAAAGTGTTTTAGAACAATTTAATATTTCCAAGTACTTAATTCAAATGTACATAGATGACAATTATGAAAAAATTTTATCAAATTATGCCAACATAGATTTAGTCATTTGTATCGGTGACCATTCTTTTCAAAATGCCATCATCCCAAAGAGTAAAAATGTAATAATTACTAGTGGTTATGAAAACTTTGATCTATATATCGAAGATAAAACGCATCTATCTTTCATAAATGATATTATCAATACGGGATTAAATGTCCAAATATACATCAATGATGCTCTTGAACTAGATTATCCCAATTCTCTTCATGTAAATGATATTGATGAAGCAATAACGCAAATAAATTATAATGGTAGTAGATATAGTGCTGCGATATTTACTTCATCTTCTGAAAATGCTTCTAAATTTATCAATGGAGTAAAGTCATCAATTGTCACGGCTAATGCCAGTCCAACTATTGAAAGAGTAATTGATATTAAACAATCTGATCTAGTAATTGAAAAAAAGATAATATATCCTTTTGATCCAGAGTTTGACGGTAATTCTAAAAATATTAAATTGTCTGAAGAAGAAGAGTACTAAAAAATACATAATAAAAGTAGACTAAACAATAGTCTACTTTTTTATTAATATTTATTTTACAAGCATCTCACAAACGAGATCAGTTATTTCAGTAGGATTATCAATAGGTAAACCTTCAATTAATCGTGCCTGAGCATATAATACTTTACTATATTTTTTCAATTCATCTTTATCTTTATCATATAAATCTTGAAGTTTTTGAGCAATTGGATGATGGGAATTGATCTCTAATATCTTTTGCGCATTAATAGATTCATTAGTTGGCATAGCATTAATCGTCTTTTCCATTTCTACAGATATCTCACCAACTGTTGACAAACATACTGGATGATTTTTAAGTTTACTAGTAAATTTAACTTCTTTGACATCAATCTCATCTTTCATAAGTTCTAATAAATCTTTAGCTTTTTCATTTAAAGTTTTAAGTTCTTCTTTTTCTTCCTCACTATCTAAATCAACATTATCAGAACAAACATTCTTAAAGTCTTTTTCTTCATATTTAGTCATAGCTTTAAAGACAAATTCATCTAAATAATTAGAACATAAAAGAATATCTTTATCTTTAGAAATCATCGCTTCTACTTGTGGTAAAGTCTTTATTTGATCAATTGATGATCCACAAGCATAATATATATCTTTTTCATCTTTGTTATTTTCGATATATTCTTTTAGAGTGACTAATTTATCTTCTTTAGAAGAGTAAAACATTAATAAATCTTGAAGTTTTTCTTTATCCATTCCATAACTGTTATAAATACCAGCTTTTATTTGTAAACCAAAAGCGTCCCAGAATTTTAAATAGTCATCACGATTATCTTTCTGCATGTCAATCAATTCATTTTTTATGTGTTTTTCAATATTGTTCGAAATCGTTTTTAAAACTCTGTTTTGTTGTAACATCTCACGTGAAATGTTAAGAGATAGATCTGGTGAATCGACAACACCTTTGACAAAACTGAAATAATCAGGTATCAAATCAGCACATTTTTCCATGATCAATACTCCATTAGAGTATAATTGTAAACCTTTTTCATATTCCTTAGAGTAGTAATCAAAACTGGCATGTGATGGAATATAAATTAAAGAGTTGTATTCTAGCATTCCTTCAGCTTTAGTATGAATGTGACGTAGAGGTTTTTCATAATCAAAAAACTTATCAGAGTAGAATGTATCATATTCTTCATCACTAATATCTTTTTTATTACGTTTCCACAAAGGAACTAAACTATTGATTGTCTCTAATTTTTTCTTTTTACCATCGACAACTTCCATTTTTATTGGATAGGTGATGTAATCAGAATATTTTTTTATTAGACCTTTGATTTCATAATTATCTAAATAGCGATTGTACTCTTCATCATCTTTAATCGTTAGAATTATATCAGTACCATAATTCTCTTTATTAGCTTTTTTTATCGTATAACCTTCAATTCCTGTTGAAGACCAAGAATTAGCTTCATCACTACCAAAAGCTTTAGAAATTACTTCAACTTTTGAAGATACCATAAAAGAAGAGTAGAAACCGACACCAAATTGTCCAATTATATCAATGTTTTCCTTCTTCTTATTTTGTTCTTTGAAATCAAAAGAACCACTTTTAGCAATTGTACCTAAATTAGTTTCCAATTCATCTTTCGTCATACCTATACCATTATCAGAAATAGTTAAGGTTCTAGCATCTTTATCAATTTTAACAATTATGTTAAAATCATCCTTTTTTATATTCATCTTTTTATCAGTTAAAGATTTGTAATGCAGTTTATCAATAGCATCTGATGCATTAGAAATGATTTCCCTTAAAAATATTTCTTTATTCGTATAGATCGAATTAATCATCAATTCCATTAATCTTTTAGATTCTGCTTTAAATTCTTTCATATAACTTTTCTCCTTTAGCACTCTAATTATCTAAGTGCTAAATAAATTATATTATTCTCATAATTAATTGTCAATATAGATTTAAATAATTATAAAAAAAGAACTATCGATTAGATAGATCTTCATTTATATTTAAAACATAAACATAATAAGTATTATTTATAATAGTGTAGTAATCGTTTTGATAATTAAAGATATTTATATTATTATTTACGGCTATATTAATTAAATCTTTTAAATTAGTTAAATAAATAATATTATTACTACTTATATTAGGTCTATTTTTAATAGCTATAATTATATCGTTATATTCTTTTAAAATAAATTCTTCATTATTTTTACTGAATAAAATTTTACTTGCTGTGATAATAATAAATATAACTATAAAATCAAAGACTAATATTTCATAGAACTCAATATTTTTAGTATTATTTTTTAAAAAAGTATTATCTTCTTTCATCGTTATTTCGATAATTTTTTCATTAATAGGAATTGTTAATAAAACATGAGAATTATTCTGATCATTAATTTTAATATCAAGTTTAACATATAGATAAGTTTCAGTTTTAATATTATAGTATTTTTCAAAAGCTTTAACATAATTGACATAATATTGATAATCTAATTTATAATTTTCTTTTATATTAATTTCTTTTTTCTTTATATTATTTGTCTTTTTTAAATTGAAATCTTTACTCCAAATTAATTTAGTACCATTATCAGCGTAACTTTTTAGAGTAGTTGTAATATCATAAGAGTAGTTAATGTTTTTCTTTGTCTTATTTTTTAAATAGTAATTAAAATAAATATCAATAGTTTTAATGGAATTGGCAATGTAATAATTATTAGCTTCTATTTTATTATCAATAAAATAAGTATTAGGTTTTAAAGTAACTTCATAGTACGTTTTATTTTTTGCTTCATATATATTATTTCTTTGCATATTTTTACTAAAGTATATTACTTCTAAAATTAAAAGAATAATAATACTTAAAATAATTAATATCTTTATTTTCTTTTTCTTCTTTGGCATATTTAACTCTCCTCAGTCAAAAATTCATTTAACCAAATAGCTGGATAGCCTAAATATTTGATATGGAATTGATAAACACCTTTTATATCCTCTTTTTTAATCTTTATATAATCGATACTCTTATTAGCGTCCCCTTTGGTGATATAATATTCATTTATACTCACTAGGCGGTGTATAATAATTTGACTATCATATTTGAAGACAATAATATCTCCTGGTTCAATATTTTCTTCTCTTTTATAAATGACGACATCACCTCTTTTAAAAATAGGGTTCATGCTGTTGGATAAAATAGCTATAGGTTGATAATTGAATACTCCTAGCATAAATAATACTAATAGAGAAGAGGTAATGATTGATAAAGGATAAAGAGTTTCCCAATTCTCAAAATGATGGATATTTTTCTTATTAAAAATAAAATATCTGAATAAATAGTAAATAATTAAAACTTTGATAATAGTAAAAGCACCTTCTATAAACCAATTACTATGAGGAATAATTGGTGAAAAGAGTACAGGTATTTCATCAAAAATCCTAATAATAATAGAAATATTACAATGAGCATTTAAAGATAGATAAGTAAATAAAATATTTTGAGCAATGATTGGTATAATTATTGAAACTAAATAATGAAAAAATATCATGTTATGAGAAAGAAATAGAGCATTAAAATTAATTTCACTCATGATAATGATAATAGTAATTAAAACAAAATGCTTTTTATTACTTTTAATAAGTTTATAACGCATTATTTCAAGACCATATATGGGTAAGATATTTTTCCACAAACTTTTAAAAATATAAATTGCTGTATGATCATGAGGATTTTTATTAAAGCCAACAACAAAACCACTAACTAAATAAAGTATTAAAAAAATAATCGATATAGCTAAAGTAGTATTAATTTCTTTTTTATTTAGAACTTTTAAATCCTTGTAATGAAAAATGATTAAAAAACATAACCAAAATAATGGATTAAGAAAATAGATATAAAAATTATTAGTATACAAGAAGATGTGACTTAGTGTATAAATGATTAAAAGAAAAAATAAATTTTTCTTTTTAAGAGTTATCTTTTTGAACATATTGAATTATCCCGGTTAATGTTTTGGTTTTAACCGTGGGAATACTTTCAGTATCTTTAACGTATGTCACCATGATATTGAAAGTAGTTGAGTCACCTGCATTTAAATCTTTTTTTAGTTCTGAAGTAGTATAATTAATCTCTTCAATACCATCAATTTCTTCAGTAAATACTATCGTTTGTAGTTTAGCATCAATAGTTCCTAAATTTTTTATGGTTACTTCATAAATAATTTCATCACCTGGCTTATTGAGTTTAGCTGAAAAATTAATAGAATCTTCAGTAAAAGTTGGCGTTCCAGCATCACATCCATCTGGCACTTGAGTAGCTTTTATATTTGTTATTCGAACATCCCATTCACCAGTAATTTCAGCCGTTCCATTAATAGTAAAATCTGTCGCAAACGTTGAATAACCAACGGCCATTAAAATAATAGTTATGAGAAATACGATAAGAATTATTATCTTATTTTTATGCAAACTATATCCCCCTTCCTCTAGCATTTATGCTATCCTGTTATAATGTATACAAAATCAAATAATTTGTATGGTTATTTGGTTAAAGATTGAAAAATATAATATATTTTTATTAGAAAGACCATATCTAAGTGAAATTGACAAATGAATGTAAATGTTGTACAATGATGACGAGTTGGAGGTAAATAGCCCATGAAAAATATAAGCATTAAAAGAAACTTATTATTAGACTTATTATTAAACCGATTATGTAGTAATGGGTCTATTTTAAGTGCAAATTAATAAATATAAAATTGTCATTAAATAGGGTCAATACTACATTTAAGTATTGGCTCTATTTTTATTAAGATGAGAAAGGAATGATTAAAATGTATAATTTTAAAGAAATAGAAAAGAAATGGCAAGATAAGTGGTATGCAGAAAAAAGTTTTAAAGCGATTGATTTTCATCCAACAAAGCCTAAATATTATGTTCTTTATGAGTTTTATAATATTAGTGGAAATCTTCACATGGGACATCTAAAAGGGACGATTCCCGCTGATGCTCTAGCAAGGATGAAGAGGTTGCAAGGATATAATGTATTGTTTCCCATTGGTGGTGATTCTTTTGGACTACCAGCTGAGAATGCCGCCATTAAAACAGGAATAAATCCCGAAGATTTTGTTAAAGATGGTATGCAAAGAGTGATGGAACAATCAAGAAGACTAGGACTCTCTTTTGATTGGGATAGAACTTTTGCTACTAGTGATCCCGAATATTATAAATGGACACAATGGATATTTCTTCAATTTTTGAAAGAAGGAAAAGCTTATAAGGAAAAAGGGGTAGTGAATTATTGTCCAAACTGTAAAACGGTTCTTTCCAATGAAGATAGTCAAGGTGGCGAATGTGACAGATGTCATGGTCAAGTAGTACAAGAGGAAAGATGGGTTTGGTTCCTAAAAATGAAAGATTATTCGGAAAAACTTCTTGCCAATATTGATAGAATTAACATGAATGAAAATCTAAAAGAACTACAAAGAAATTGGATTGGTAAAAGTGAAGGTATGCAAGTAACTTTTGATATCGTCGATGACAATGATAACAAAATATCAAATGTAGATATTTTTACAACTTGTATTGAAACTATTTATGGTATAACTTTTCTAGTTATGGCTCCTGAACATAATTTCATTAATGAGTTTAAAGATAAAATTATTAATATTGATGAAATAAATGAATATAAGAAAAAGACATCCTATAGAAGTGAACTTGATAGAATGGCTGATCAAAAAGAGAAGACTGGTTGTCTCGTAAAAGGTTTGTATGCAATAAACCCCATTAATAATAAAAGAGTGCCAATATATCTTGCTGACTTTGTCCTTGCCAATTATGGTACAGGTGTTGTAATGGCTGTGCCTACCCATGATCAAAGAGACTATGAATTTGCTAAAAAATTTAATATTCCTATGATCCAAGTAATTGAAGGAGATGTATCAAAACAAGCTGTTGAAAAATATGACTATTTAAAGAAAAATAGTAAACTTATGAATTCTGAAGAGTTTACTGGTATGACAGTGAAAGAAGCTAAAGAAAAAATAAGTGAAAAACTTATCGACATGGGTATTGCTAAAAAACAAATAAATTATAAGATGCAAGATTGGTCTTTCAATCGTCAGAGATATTGGGGAGAACCATTCCCAGTAGTGTTCTGTGATAAATGTGGAACGGTCGGTGTACCTGAAGACGAACTTCCAATTATTCTACCAAAAACGAATGATTACATGCCTAGTGGTAAAGGCGATTCTCCACTTTCTAAAATTGAAGAATGGGTAAATTGTAAATGTCCTAAATGTGGAGGACCAGCAAGAAGAGAAACCGATACGATGCCTAACTGGGCAGGTTCTTCTTGGTATTGGTTGCGATATTGTGATCCACATAATGATAAAGCTTTAGCTGATTATGAAAAACTAAAATATTGGGGAAGCGTTGATTGTTATACAGGAGGAACAGAACACATCACAAGACACGTACTTTATGCTTTCTTTTGGCAAAACTTCTTGTATGAGATAGGAGCAGTACCTACTAGAGATCCTTTCATTAGAAAAATGGGTAGTGGTCTAATACTAGATGATACTGGTAAAAAAATGAGTAAGAGCTCTACAAATGGTGTTTCTCCTATGGAAGTCATCGAAAAATATGGTACTGATGTAGCAAGACTTCATCTCCATTTTCTAGCAGGTTATGAAGATAATACCCCATGGACTTATGATGGAATAAATGGAATCATAAACTTTATTGATAGAGTATGGGATTTGCAAAATATGATTAATGGTGATGAAATATCTGAAAAACACATTTATGAGATAAATAATCTGATCAAAAAAGTTACTGAGGATATAGAAAATCTAAAACTTAATACTTGTATATCAGCTTTTATGACATTTATTAAAAAGATTAAAGAAGATAAGTTTATTACTAAAGAAGAACTTAGAATATTCTTAATTCTTCTTAATCCACTTGCGCCACATATTACAAGTGAAATGTATGAAATAGTATTTGGTGAAGATATAATCAATGCTAAATGGGTTGATTATGATGAAAAATATTTGACGAAAGATGAAATTAATCTTCCTATTCAAATAAATGGTAAGATGAAGAAAACAATCCTCGTTAATCAAAATATTGATGAGACAAAATTGATTGCTAAAATAAAAGAACAATATCCAGAACTTATATTTGGTGAGATTGTAAAAGTTATTTATATTGAAGGAAAAATTATTAATATTATATGTAAATAAAAAGTATGACTAATTAAATAAATAGTACTTTATGATATAATTATCTTAGAGGTGCGTTTATGAATTTAAAAGATGAAATAACTAATTATATACCTTTTAATGAACAAGAAGAAAAAGACAAAAACCAATTTTTAAAATTTATAGATACTTTTGATGATGTTTTAACTAGAGATAATATTTTTTGCCATTTTTCTGCTTCAGCCTTTGTCGTTAATAATGAAAGAACTAAAATGGTCGTAGTTTATCACATTATAAATGATGGTTGGATGTATCCAGGTGGACATGCCGATGGCGAAGATGATTTATTATCGGTAGCAGTTCGAGAAGTTAAAGAAGAAACGGGACTAGATGTTAAAGTTTTGGATCAAAATATTTTTTCTATTCAATCAACTCCAGTTAAAGGTCATATTAAACATGGCAAATATGTCTCTGCTCATCTCCATTTAGATGTCGTATACTTATTAGAAGCAGATGATAATGTACCACTAGTTTATAAAGAAGATGAATCAAAAGGAGTAAAATGGATTTCCTTTGATGAAACAACAGATGAAACAATGTGCGATTTTATTAGACCAATCCATAAAAAATTAATAGAAAAATTAAATATAGGAGAAAATAATTAATCGTTAAGTAGAGTAGTTGTCAACAACTATGCACAAATAAATAACTTATATAATATTTCATTGTTAGTAATTATATAGTATATTTTTGATATTTATTGAATAGCAAATTGACATTTTTATAAAAAATGTATTCATAATTATGACAAAAACTTAAAATAACCACAATAAATATTAGAAAATTTCAACAAATATATAATTCAATGTTATAAACGCTATAAATTAGTATTACAATTTTATTATAGAAAGAGAGTAAAATAATGGAAATCAATAAATTATTAAATAACACTCAAAATATATATTTTGGTCATGGTACAGGAGTTGAAAATGATGAAATAGTACAATCGATAATGAACAATGGTTTACGTTGTAGTCATGGTTCATTATATTATACTAGCATAACATTGGGGGTTGGTTCGCAAATATCAGAATCAGCACAAGAAATGTTAAAAAACTGGCCTCATAAAGATTCAAAAAATATTGTTATTGTATCTTTGCCATTACAATATAAAATAATAGATACTGGATTAACATATAATCAAGGGGATGCCGCTTATTACTATATTCCGGATGAAAGTAAAAGAAAAGAATTTTCATTAACTAATTCTCCTTATGTAATGCCAGAATTTATTGCTGGCTATTATGACGCTCGAAATGATTCATTCATATCAAATCCTAGATATTATGAAAATTTACCGAAAAATGAACAGAGCAATTTATTTGATAAAGTAAAAGAAAATTATTTTAATATTATTGATAATAGTTTGGGAATAGACGAGTATAAAGATATTGTTAAAGATTTAGGAGAGTTAGGATGGCAGTTTGGTTTAACTGATGAAGAAGTGGAAAAATTTCAACGTCGAAAAAAAGAATCTGAAATAATGTCACAAATACCATCAGAACTTTTAGATAGAAATTTAAAATTATCTAATGGGGAATCAATTCCAGCAAAGCAATATATTGAAGAAATAGTTATGCCATGTTTACCAATTAATGATTACGTATGTTTAACTAATGGTGCAAAAATTCCTACCTCCCATTTCATAATGGAAGGTGTTATATTTGATTGTCAAGAAAGATATAATGGAGATTTTGCTAAATGTATAAAAGAAAACGTTCTAATTGAAGAAACACTAAACCAAAACGAAAAAGGTGGACAAAGCAAATAAATTAATCGAAAAAAATTAGCAAAGTCATCTTAGTTAAAGAAAAGGAACTCCTCTTTTTTCATCATCTATTCATGTAAGTAATCTTTTTATCCAAGATTGGAATAAAAATTTAAATTACAACTAAAAATATGAATTCTGTAAGAGAATATATTCAAGTAAAGTGGTACAACATATTTGATTATTTTCTTAAAATTATGTGTATGTGATATAGTAAATAATATTTATTTTTTATCTCAGACTTCCATTCTGACTGCTGAATACAAAAAAAGAACTATCAATTAGATAGCTCTTTATTTTTATTTGGAGCAGATGATGGGAATCGGACCCACGCAGTCAGCTTGGAAGGCTGAGGTTCTACCATTAAACTACATCTGCATCAGTAGACATTATCAATTATATCATAAATAATATTTTTGTCAACTTAAAATGTATAGTAATTAGATTATGTTTGATAATACTATTCAAAAATAATTTGTAGTAGTATTATGTAATTATAGTATATGTAGGTAGGTGATTATTATGAATATTTACAAATTATCTGAAAAAGAATTTAGGGAAAAGAAGAAAGCTTTTTATCAAACACCATATGGTAAGAGAATTGTTTGTACATACTTTATAATCCCATTTATTGGTATGTTGATTACGATTGAATTGTTAATACAAACGATTATTTGCTATGCCTTTATTGATCCAAGTGGATGTATGCCTTTTTTCATGTCATGCCTAATAGTGCCTCTAATCTTTTCCGCGATCTTAACTTTATTATCGTATGTTTTAGCATACAAGGCTTATTATCATGAATTTAAAGAATATATTTTATCTTTGAAATCAAAAAAAGAATGATTATGATAATTCCAATTATCATAATTTTTATTTGTCATAAAAGTGATATAATGAAATTGGTGAAAGAGGTAACTATGAAAGTAATAACAATAAAACAGCCATGGGCGACACTAATTGCTAAGGGATTGAAAGAATATGAATTTCGAACTTGGAAAACATATTATCGTGGTGATATTTTAATCCATGCTGGTAAGGGCATCGATAAAGAAGCTATGAAACGTTTTGAATATTTAAATTTGGACTATCCTCAAGGGTGCATTATCGCAAAAGCAACTATTGTTGATTGCGTCCAAGTTGATGATGAGTTGAAAAAAGAATTAGGAAAAAAAGATGTCAACATCTATCGCGGAGTGTTAATTGATAAAAAGAATTGGCAAGGATATGGCTTTAAAATAGAAAATATTGAAGAAATAGAACCGATTTTCATAAATGGTAAACTGAGTCTATGGGAATATGATTATCACTGATCCAATAATTGAAATTGTAGTAGAGAAAACTCTACTATTTTTATTTATTGACAATACCCCTAGGGGGTATTATAATGTCATTGGTGAAGAATATGAAAAAAAAGAGTAATTGTCAAGAATGCATCAAGAGTAAACATCGTACTGAAGAAGAGAAAAAATACTTAAATAAACGCCTAAA
>CANREL010000006.1 GCA_947629655.1 uncultured Bacilli bacterium | reverse complement strand
GTAACATCAATCTCTCTATTAAAAAACGATGATATTTTATCTTTTCTATCTCTTATATGATTTAAACATATCTCTTTTAACTTATTTGATTCTTCTCTAATCATCTTTTTCAATTCAGATTCTTTATATTTAATATTTAAATCCTTATACATTTCACTTATATATTTATTTAAACTAATTGCTTTTAAATCAATAAAGTTACTCATGGTATGATTTAGGGAATCGGCATTATTATTTATATCCAAATCTAATTTTTTCTTTAAAATCTCGTAGTTTTTTGTTTGGAACATTGTATTTATATCCATCATATTTTCACCTTATCTTTTATAAAATCTTAACAAATATATGTTTGGTAGTCAAGTTAAGCAGTCTCTTTTAGCTTTATTTTACTAAGTAAAGATAGTAAATAGAACAAGTAATGTTTTTCTAATTTAATAGTGTCTAAGACGATTATTAAATTTTTATTTTTAAATTGAAATCTAAACATGCGTGATATGTTAAAGGCATCTAAGAATAATTGTTCACCATCTATTTTTGATGACATCTCTTCACTAAAGTATAGAGAAATAGAATTCTTAGTTTGATTTACTTCAACAATATCCAACTTTTTAGCTAATTTTTCAAACCATTCTTCATGCATATAGATTATTAAATCTTCACTCAATTTTCCAAAGCGATCTTCAAGTTCTGTCTTTATCTCAATCAATTTAGTATATGAATCAATTTCATTAATTTTGCGATGAATTTCAATTTTAAGATTTTCATCATCAACAAAACTGTCATCGATATGGGTAGATACTTGAATAAATGGTTTTTCTTCTTTTGGTTGTTCTTCTTCTTCATCGACAACTTTTTCACCTTTTAAGCGTCTAACTTCTTCATCAAGTATTTTTAGATATAAATCAATTCCGACACTATCAATGAATCCTGCTTGTTCACTACCTAATATATCACCAGCTCCACGAATTGATAGATCACGAGTAGCGATGGCAAAACCACTACCCAATTCAGTAAATTCTTTGATGACATTTAATCTTTTGATAGCGATATCATTCAATTGTTTTTGACGTTCATACATCAAGTAAGCATAAGCAATCTTATCACTACGTCCAACACGACCACGAATTTGGTACAATTGACTTAAACCGAAGCGATCAGCATTCAATATTATTAAAGTGTTGACGTTTGGAATATCAATTCCTGTTTCAATTATTGTCGTACAAAGCATGATGTCATATTCATGATTGATAAAAGCTTCCATTCTTTCTTCGATTTGACTCTTAGTCAATTGTCCATGAGCACAAATAATTCGAGCTTCCTTAACTAATTGTTGAATTTCGTACATTTTTCGTTCAATTTTTTCAACACTGTTATAAAGGATGAACACTTGTCCATTACGAGACATCTCTTTATAAATAGCATCTTTTATAAGTTGATCATTTTCTTCGATGACATAAGTTTGAACAGGATATCTATTAGTTGGTGGTGTCTCAATTAAAGATAGATTTCTTATACCGATTAAAGACATTTGAAGAGTTCTAGGAATAGGAGTTGCGGTTAGTGTTAGAACATCGACATTTTCCTTATAATGTTTGATTTTTTCTTTGTGAACGACACCAAAACGTTGTTCCTCATCCACTACTAATAGACCTAAATCTTTTGGTTTGATGTCATCACTCAAAAGACGATGAGTACCGAATAAAATATCGACTTTTCCCTCTTTTAAGTCATTGACAATTCTCTTCGTGTCCTTTGGTGAAGTAAAACGATTTAACACTTCAATTCTAATTGGAAAATTTTTAAATCTCTCAATGGCATTATTATATTGTTGCATTGAAAGAATCGTCGTTGGACATAAATATAATACTTGTTTTGAATCAAGTGTTGCTTTGAACATGGCACGAAAAGCGACTTCAGTCTTACCAAAACCGACATCACCACAAAGTAAACGATCCATTGGTACAGTTGACTCCATATCTTGTTTTATTTGACTAGTTGCTAATAATTGGTCAGTTGTCTCTTCATGTTCAAATTCTTTTTCAAACATTTCTTGAAGTTCATTATCAGGACTGAATTTAAAACCTTGTTTCATCTCACGCATGGCATATAGTTTAATTAAGTCGTTAGCGATATCTTTAACTTTCTTCTTGATGCGCAACTTAGTCTTTTGCCATTCAGTTCCACCAAGTTTATTGACTTTAGGAACCATTCCTTCTTTACCTGTATACTTACTGATTAAATCAATTTTTTCAACAGGAATATATAATTTATCTTTACCACTATATGTAATCTCTAGATAATCTTTGATCAAATCCCCCTGTTTTAGAGATTTTATACCATTATATATACCAATACCATGAACATCATGAACGACATAATCACCAATTTCGATATTTGATATATTTTTAATTTTAGAGGCATATTTAAAACTGCTTTTGTATTTCTTTTTGTTTTGAACAACTTTAAATAATTCATTTTCTGTTAAAATGACAAAATTTTGATATTCGAATCCTTCAGATATATTTTTATCAATTAAGTTAACATTTTTTTCAACTATTTCACATTCATTAGTAATGATATAATTACAAGTCAAATAACTAGAGAAGTTTTTTATTTGATATTTTTTTAAACATATAATGACTGTTTTATTCATGTATAATGATTTATTTAAATAGTCATTGATAGCTTCAATATCTTCATTAAATTTTCTAATTGTATGAACTTCATAATTAAAAGTACGATTTTTAGGGATAATATTATCTAAATTATTAATTGAATTGTAGTGAATTACTTCATCATATAAAATTTCATCAAAATCGAACATGTAATTATATTTATAATCTTGATCACGATTACTTTTGTATTCCATGATTTGATTGCGTAAAGTATCGACACTGGCCATGATTTGAGCATAATCTTTGAAAACGACTATTTTGTCATCTAAATAATCACTGATATTACTAATCTCTTTATTATACAAAGGAAGATTCTTTTGATTGTCATCAATTTCTTCATGATTTTCCTCTGTTAAAAATTCAGTATATGGATTGATATCGATCTCTTCAATTTCGTTAATAGTCTTTTGATTTTCTTCATCAAAATATCTTATTGAATCAATAGTATCACCAAAATATTCAATTCTTATCGGATGTTCTTCGCCAAATGGGAAAATATCAATGATAAAACCACGAATACCTAATTCCCCAGTTTTATTAACTATTGTTTCGCGGGTATAGCCAAGATTGATCAAATCTCTAATTAAACGTTCACGATCATAATCTTCATCTTTCTTTAAGTGAATTCTCTTCTTTTTAAATAAATCTTTAGTTGGAAGATAACGCAATAATCCATTTAAATGCGTGATGACAATGTGTTTATCATCATCTAATAACTGATTTATCGTATCTAATCGCGTTATTTTTAAATCAGGACTGATGGCGATTGATTCACTCGTCAAAAAGTCATCCATGGGAAATAAAAGACATCTATCTGTATAATTGGTTAAGGAATTCAACAATTTATTAGCTTCATATAGAGTTGAAGTAACTATTAAGATATTTCTATTTTCTTCTTTGAATTTTTTGGATAAATAGACACAAAAAAACTCATCTGTCATTCCTGTTAGGCAGATGTTTTTTTCTTTTCTTATGTGGACTAATTCATCAAAAAAACTATTCATAATTACCTCTATTTATGATTATATTTAGCCATTAAAGCATCAAAATCTATTTTGTAGAAATCATCAATAATATTATTCACAATTTTTGTTAATTCATTGATGACTTTGGCATTTTCTTTGGATATTTTACCTAGAACATAGTCTTTAGTATCCATTTCTTTATCGTTAGAAATACCGATTTTTATTCTTTTATAATTTTGAGTATGAAGGTGAGATTCAATATTTTTTAAGCCATTGTGTCCACCACTTGAACCAGTTGGACGAAGCTTATATTTACCGATAGGTAGATCCAAATCATCATTTATTATTAAAATATCTTCAATATCAATTTTGTAGAAATCGACAAATGCTTTTACTACTTCTCCAGATAAATTGATGTATGATTGAGGCTTTAAAAGAATGGTTTTTTCACCATTATTAACAAATTCTACATATAACCCATTAAATTTCTTCTTAGTTATTTCGACACTTTTTTCTTTGGCATAGGCATCGATAAACATGAAACCCATATTATGTCTCGTATTTTCATATTCTTTTCCAGGATTTCCAAGACCAACGATTAATTTCATAACATCACTTCCCCATATGATATATTTTATATATTTCTGATTTTGAAGTATTTCTATCTTTAGCGACTTTTTTTAAAGCCTCTTTTTCAGATAGGCCTTCTTCCATGTACATTTTGACGTGTTCTTTTATTGATAGATCATCAAATGATATCTCTTCATCACTACCTTGAACGACAACGACAAATTCGCCTCTTATCTCTTCACTAGATATTTCTTTGATAACTTCCTCTACTTTACCACGATAAATTTCTTCATGAAGCTTAGATATTTCACGAGCTACAGAGATTTTTCGATTACCAAAGATATCTCTAAGGCTCTCTAACATTTCAATGATGCGGTGTGGTGCTTCATAAAAGATGATTGTCACAGGATAATTTTTCAAATTTTGCAATTCTTTTTCACGTTTTGATTTCTTAGAATTTAGAAAACCATAAAACATGAAAGGAGATGGATTAACTCCTGATGATATTAAAGCTGGTATCAAAGCATTCGCACCAGGTAACGGTATTACATTATACCCCTTTTTGATAACTTCTTCAACTATTTTATAACCGGGATCACTAATAATTGGAGTTCCACGATCAGTGACAATTCCAACATTTTTACCTTCTTCTAAGTATTGAACAGCTAAAGATTTAGTGTTTTCTTCATTATGATCATTTGAACTGATAAGTTTCTTATTGATATCAAGTCTTTTTAACATTTGCTTAGTTATTCTAGTATCTTCACAAAATAAAACATCAACGAGTTTTAAAGTTTCAATAGATCGCAAGGTCATATCATCAAAATTACCAATGGGTGTTGGTATTAAATATAATGAATTTTTACCATCATAACTCTTTTGACTCATAATTACCTCCTAAAAAATAATTTATTAATCTCTTCTAAGTATTCACCATTTTCATCATGAATATATAAAGGTTCCTTAATAATTAACCCTGTTTTACCATTTTTTCTTCCCTCAATTAAAACCATGTTGGAATCAGTATTTTGTTTTGGATAAATGAATTGAACTCTTTTTGGTTCGATGTTATTTTTACGCATTTCTTCAATTATTTCAATAAAGCGATCACTGCGATGAACCATGGCAAAGACTCCATTGTTATTTAAAAATTTTCGCGCGATAGATATCAATTCACTCAAAGTTATCTTTTCTTCATGGCGAGCGATAGTCTTATGGACATCTTCATTTTTTTTAGACAATTCTTCTAATCTAAAATATGGTGGATTAGATATTATAACGTCAAAAAAATTAGCTTCGAAGTATTCGTCTAATTTTTTCATATCATCATTAATAAGTTTTATTTGTGAATCTAATCCATTCATTTTAACTGATTCTTCAGCCATTTCAAAAATATCTTTTTGGATTTCAATACCATAAATATTAGCTTTGGTCATGGTTGATAAAATCATGGGAATAGGAGCATTTCCTGTTCCTAAGTCTAAAATATTTTTGACATTTTTATTCAATGTAACAAAGTTGGGTAATAGTACTGAATCAAGGGAAAAACTGAACCAATCAGGATTTTGAACTATTTTTAAATTATCATATCCTAATAAATCATTTACTACTTTCATCTAATTTTAATTCCTCTAATATTTTTCCTGTCTTCTCAATTGTATAAGTACCTTTTAATAAATTGTGACTGACAACTTTTCCTGATTCATTTCCACTCTTTATAATTGTTCCAATTGGTGGATAATCTTTCTTCATCTCTTTATACTGTTCATCTTCATAGTTTAAGCAACATAATAGTCTTCCACAAATACCGTTTATTTTTGTTGGATTTAAAGCTATGTATTGATTTTTAGCCATATTGATAGAAACACTATTAAAATCGTTTAGAAAAGTACTACAACACAAAAATCTACCACAAGGACCAATACCACCTATTTCTTTAGCTTTATCACGTACTCCAACTTGTCTAAGTTCTATTCTTGTCTTATAAATAGCGGCTAATTTTTTAGCTAGTTCTCGAAAATCAATACGTTCATCAGCCAAGAAATTAAATATTAATTGCTTGCGATCAAAAGTGAAAGCAGCATCGATAAAGTTCATAGATAGTCCCAATTTTTCAGCAATTGCTTTAGCATCTTTCAAGGCCTTTAAACTTTTTTCTTCATTATTCTTTTCTTGTTTTAAGTCTTCTTTATTAGCTACTCGCAAGACATTTTTTAATGGAAAGACTAATTTATCTTCTGGTAACTCAACAGGACCATTAACAACTATTCCAAATTGCATTCCCTTTTCTGTTTCTACAATTACTTTATCTTTGTTTTTAATTTCAATTTTATTCGTAGAAAAATAATAGACGCGATTAGAATTAATAAATTTTACTCCTACTACTTCATACATATCAATCACCACCATATACTTCAATAATTATTTTATCTAATATTGTCTTTATATTAACATTAACTTTTAAATAGTTGGCATTTTTGGAAATGGCATCGATTTTTTTAATTATCATGGCATTATCTTTCTGAAAATCAATATTTTTCAATAATTCTGGTTCATAATAATTATATTTGTAATCAATGTCACTGTTCATGTGTAAAAAATCATTATAGATTTTTTGAAGATTGGCAAATATTTCTTCTAAATCTCTTTTATCACAGTTACTACTCAATATTAATTGATAGAGATATGGTAATGATCTCTCTTTATATTTCTCTATCATTTCAACTATTTTATAACTTAAATCTTCAGGATCTATTTGAGCATAGTTCTTCTTTTTTAGACTTATGTTCATGCATCGTGATACTATCGTATTAATAACAGCATACTTATTTTTAGTTAGAAGAAGTGCAACTATATTTCTTTCTGGTTCCTCTAAAAATTTTAATAGTGTATTGGCTGAATGTTTGTTTAATTTGGTAGCATCCTCAATTATATATATCTTTAAATTATCATCAAGTGATTCTTTTTTAAAATCGCTTTGAACGTCTAAAATTTGTTCTTTTTTTATCCAAATTCCATCACTTTTAATTCTTTTTATATTTGGATAATTATCATGTTCAATCAAATTAGATATGTTACTATCTTTTTCTTTATCCCTGATTATTAAAGCTTTACACATATCTTTTATAAATTTTTCAACATCAATATTTTCATCAATCTCAAACATGTAGGCATGGCTAATTTTATCTTCTTTGATAGCATTATTGATGATGGTATAAAATTCTTGATAATCTTCTTTGTAATCCTCCAACATAAAAACCTCCTAAAATAATACTATCAATGAAATAATTAACATGGCCAATCCTGGTATGTCTAACACATATACAATTAGGATTGTGATCATATTAATGGGAATAATCATGTTAAAATTTATTCCTATTTTATTAAACCAATACAACAGAAAGAAACTTAAAATCAATTTTTGGATAACTTTTTTTATCATAAATACACCTAATAATATTTATGAATTTAAGTGTATCTATTATTCTATTTCTTTTCTATCTGTCAAAGCCCTTTCAAGAGTTATAGAATCGATATATTCTATATCAGCACCAATTGGTATACCACTTGCGATACGAGTTACTTTTATGTCTAATCCTTCTAATATCTTTTTAATATAAAGACTTGTTGTCTCCCCTTCTATGCTCGGTTTAACAGCAATTATCACTTCTTTAAAATTTCCATCTTTAATTCGTTTTAATAATTTTTCTAAGCCGATATCTTCAGGATTTATGCCATCAAGTGGAGCTATTAAGTTATCAATTACATGATAATAACCGTTATAACTACCTAGTTTTTCAAATAAAAAGATATTCTTTTTATCTTCTAGGACACATAATAAGTCTTTATTTCTATTTTCATTGGCACAAATGGAACATATTTCATCTTCTGTTATATTGGAACAAATTGGGCATTTTTTTATTTTACTTTTAACTTCTTTTATACTATCGACAAAGAAATCAGCTTTTTCTTCGTCTAAATCGAGCATGAAGAACGCTAATCTCTCAGCAGTCTTTTCACCTATTCCAGGTAATAATTTAAAACTTTCAATTAAATTTTTTAAGCTATTAGGATACATTAGAATAGACCTGGCATTCCATTAGCAAATTTACCCATTTTTTCTTCAGTCATCTTATCAACTTTTTTCATAGCATCATTAACAGCTATTAATATCATATCCTCAAGAGCTTCAATATCATCACTTTCTAATGTTGTTGATTTATCAATATTTACTTCTAATAGTTCCTTTTTACCATTTATTTTTACTTTTACTAGTGCGTTTTCTCCCTCAAATGTTGTTGAATTTATTTGCTCTTGAGCTTTCATCATATCTTTTTGTAAGCTTTGAGCTTGTTTTAAAATTGCTTGCATATTCATATTATCAATTCTCCTTTATTTCTATTTTGTCCATATCAAATAATTCACTTGCCTTTGATAATATATCACTCTTTGGCGTTTCTGATTCAGATGAAGAATCATCAGAATTATCTGTCTTTTCCATTGTTTCATCAATGTAATTATATTTTACATTATTTTTTATATTTTCTATATACTCATTTTTAATTTTTAACCATTCACTATTTGTTACAAAAACGAGTTTTCGATCTAGACCAATCGTATTTTTTAAAGCTTGTTCATATTTGGTAAGATGCATGTTTCCTTTTTCGACAAAGGAGTCATAATTGTAATCAAGCATTAAATATAAATTACTGGCAGCGATAGGTGTAGCGTCTAGCAGTTCACAAACCAATGCACCATATTCTTTATCAAAAGTGAAATCATTTAATTTTTCCCATTCATTTTTTATATCTAATAAAGACTTTTTATTGACTTCAACAAAGGTGTTATTAATTCTTATATTCTTTAATTTATTATCACTTTGTTTAGGCGGTTGTTGTTCTTTAGGGATGTCTATTTTTTCTTTTGGTTGATCTATTTCTTTCTTAGGCTGTTCTTTTTCAATTTTTTGTTGAATGACATTTTCAACAGTTGGAAGCACCTGCTCTTGTCGTTCTTCTTGGCACAATTTAAATATTTCTAATTCGAAATATATTTTGCTGATAGAAGAATCTTTCATCTTATCAAATACATTCGTAAGTCGTTCTAATATAGAACAAATGTTTGCATTATTTTCTTTTATCATTTTATTTTTTAAATTCAATATTATTTTCTCTAATATCTTTACTAAGTCTTTTCCGCCATCATAATAATCATTTATTAAATTTATAATTGATTTTAAATTCTTTTTGATAATTAGATCAGATAAATATTCAATTTCATTATTTGATACATTTCCATTTATTGTATAAATATCTTCTTCAGTTATTTTATTATTACAATAAGATGTTGCCATATCTAGTAAACCAATAGCGTCACGTAAGCCTCCATCAGATTCGTTAACTATTTCCCAAATAGCATCATCTGTTATATCAATATTTTCTGATTGACTTATTTCTTTTAATCTAGCAAACATATCATTATTATTTATTTTTTTAAATTCAATAGTTTGACATCTAGAAATTATTGTTATTGGTACTTTATGTAGTTCAGTAGTAGCAAGAATAAATATGACGTGTTTTGGAGGTTCCTCTAAAGTTTTTAACAAAGCATTAAAGGCACTTTCAGTTAACATGTGTACTTCATCAATAATATAAACTTTATAATTAAGAACAGATGGTATTAAATTAACTTTACTTTTTAATTCTCTTATTTCATCAACACCATTATTTGAAGCTGCATCAATTTCTAATATATCAACACAGTTGTTAGAAGAACTATTTATACAGCCATTACATTTACCACAAGGTACACCATCAACTAAATTCTCACAATTGACCATTCTTGCTAATATTTTAGCAACACTAGTTTTTCCACAACCTCTTGATCCAGTAAATAAATAGGCATGACCTACTTTATCATTTTCAACAGCATTTTTTAAAATGTTAACTGCAACCTTTTGTCCATACACTTCATTCAAATTTTTAGGACGGTATTTTCTATATAATGCTTGATAACTCATGATCTGCAAAACCTCCTTTTCTATTGATATTATAACATTTTATTATCTTAAATGGAATCAAATTATTCTTTACTTTATGTATTTTAAAAATAAAATAAAGTTTCACGTGAAACATTATTTTATTCACAGTTTTTTATTTTACGTTAATATATTTTTAGTTGTCAAAAACTTTACTAATTATTCTTTTTGGGAAATATTTTTATTCACATATCTCTTATAAATTATTAAGTTGTCTTTTTATTTTTATTAACAATATATGTGTAAAAATAAATGTAATAATTATATACATTTTGTGTAAATATGTGTTCAATACAATAAATTTTACACAATTCTATTTTTCAAAAAGAATTATTTTGCTTAATTTGTTTCACGTGAAACACTCTCTTTTATTATTATAAAATATTTCCCGGGAAATAATTTTAAACAATATAAAAGAAGTAACATTTTTACTTATTGTTTCACGTGAAACATTTTTTCAACAGTTCTATTTTCAAAAGAACTGTTTATTTCCCGGGAAATAATATTAATTACTTCTTTTATTATTAAAAAAATTATTAATTAGATTAGAACATTCTTTTTCTTTTATATTACTTATTACCTTTATATTTTTAAATATTTCATCAGTTATTCTTTTAGTCTCAATATTTTTATTCACAGCTCCTGTGAAAACATTTTTTATTCTTGATTGCTCTATAGCACTAGCACACATTGGACATGGTTCCAATGTTATATATATTTCACAATCTTCTAATCGCCAATTACCCAATTTTTTATTAGCTTTTTTAATAGCTATTATTTCTGCATGATCTATTACTTGATTTGTTTTGTTACGCTGATTATAAGCTTTAGAAATTACTTTATCATCTTTAACAATTACAGCACCTACTGGTATTTCATCATTATTAAATGCTTTCTTTGCTTCCTTTATAGCTATATCCATATATTGATTATAATTCATATTAATCACTCCAAAAAAAATGATGCACATATATATAATTCGTTAAGGCTGCTATCTTCCGATCCTGACCTGGTTCCCAACATATATATTGCATCTCTATTAATATATTATATTTAAAAATTTTTTTCAACAAAAAAAGAGGAAAATTTGAATTATTCCTCTTCTTTTATTTCTGTTTCATTAACATCATTTATAGATTCTTCAGGATTATCGTTTTCTTCTGATTTAATTAATGTTGTTACAGTAGATACTTTTTGATTATCTTTAAGATTTATTAATCTTACACCTTGCGTATTTCTTCCTAATGAAGAAACTTGTTCTATTGGGATTCTTATAATTATTCCACTATCAGTTATTAATACTAGATCTTCATTTCCTTCAACACATCTTAATGAAACCATATTTCCCGTTTTATCAGTTGTATTTATAGCTTTTACTCCTTTACTTCCACGATGTGTTAAACGATATTGATCAACACTTGTCTTTTTACCATAACCATTTTCAGTAACGATTAATATCTGTTTATCACTAGTAACAACTTCAGCACCAACTACTGAATATTCATCTTCAAATTCAATAGCTTTTACTCCAGTACTACTTCTTCCCATAATTCTTACTTCAGATTCGTTGAATCTTACCATTCTTCCGTTGTTAGCACCGACAGCTATTTCTTTATTTCCATCTGATTTTTTAACAGAAATTAATTCATCGCCTTCTTTTAGAACAATGGCTTTCTTACCATTATTTCTAATACTTTCAAATTCTTCTAACGCTGTTCGTTTAATTATTCCTTTTTTAGTTACAAATACTAGATATTTATTTTCCTCTTCTTCAGCTTTAACCATTACCATTGAAGTTATTTTTTCATCTTTTTCTAATGGTAATAGATTTACAATTGGTAAGCCTTTTGATTGGCGACTAAATTCTGGTATTTCATAACCTTTCATTCTATATACTTTTCCTAAGTTACTAAACATTAATATGTAATCATGAGTTTTCATTGAAATTAATTTTTCTGGGAAATCTTCTTCGTTAGTTCCCATTCCTTTTATTCCAACTCCTCCTCTATTTTGAACTTTAAATGTGTCATTTAGTACACGTTTAATATAACCCTTATTTGTCAAGGTAATTATGACATCATCTACTGGTATTAATGACTCATCTTCAATGTAATCAATAGCTGTCATATCAATAGTTGTTCTTCTTTCATCAGAATATTTATTTTTAATATCAATCAATTCTTCTTTGATAACATTTAAAATGTTTTGATCACTAGATAATATTAAGCGTAATCGATCAATTTCTTTAATTAAATCAGCTAATTCATTCTCTATTTTTGATCTCTCTAATCCAGTTAAACGACGCAATTTCATCTCTAATATTGCATCAGCTTGTACTTCATCTAAATTGAAGTTACTCTGTAATCCAGCTTTAGCAATTTCATCGCTTTCAGCTTCTCTTATTATTTTTATTACTTTATCGATGTTATCTAGAGCTATCTTAAATCCTTCTAATATATGAACTCTAGCTTCTGCTTTCTTCAATTCAAATTGCGTTCTTCTTATTATTACTTCTTTTTGATAATCTATGTATTTAGCAATTATTTCCTTTAGTCCTAAAGTTTTTGGTGTTCCATTATCAAGCATTAAAAATATGATACCAAAGTTTGTTTGAAATGCCGTATGTTTATATAAATTATTTAATACTACTTGAGGATTTGCATCTCTTTTTAAACTTATAGTTATTTTTATACCATCTTTTAGATCAGTATGATAATCAGAAATACCTTCTATTACCTTGTTATGAACTAAATCAGCAACTTTTTTCTTCAATTCAGATGTATTTACTCCATATGGTACTTCGTCGATAATAATGGCATTATGACCATTACTTTCCTCAATTCTAGCTCTACTACGAATTGTTATTGATCCACGACCAGTCTCATATGCTTGTCTAATACCTGAATTTCCTAAAATGATACCACCAGTTGGAAAATCAGGTCCTTTGACGTATTGCATCAATCCTAGAGTATCAATATCAGGATTATCTATATAAGCAACACATCCATCTATTACTTCTCCTAAGTTATGTGGAGGTATATTAGTTGCCATACCAACTGCGATTCCCATCGTACCATTGACTAAGATATTTGGAAATCTTGATGGTAAAATTTCTGGTTCTTTCTCACTTTCATCAAAGTTTGGTACAAAGTTAACTGTATCTTTATTAATATCTCTCAATAATTCAAGGGATATTCTTGATAATTTTGACTCGGTATAACGCATGGCAGCAGCACCATAACCTTCAATATTACCAAAGTTACCATGTCCATCAACTAACATGTAACGATAACTAAAATCTTGAGCCATACGAACCATAGCTTCATAAATTGAACTATCTCCATGGGGATGATATTTTCCCATTACCTCCCCGACTATTCTTGCACTCTTACGGTGAGGTTTATCTGGAGTATATCCAGTATCATACATTGAATATAAAATTCTTCTGTGAACTGGCTTTAATCCATCTCTTAAATCTGGTAATGCACGTTGGACAATGACACTCATTGAATATTCAAGAAATGATGTTTCAACTTCGCTTACTATGTTATTTTCTTCTAATCTATCTCTATTATGATCCATTTCTAAAACCTCCTAAATATCCAAATTCTCGACATATACAGCATTTTCTTCAATAAACTTACGCCTAGGTTCAACTTCTTCACCCATCAATTTTTCAAATACTGTATCAGCAGCCATTGTATCTTCAACAGTGATCTTTCGCAAAATTCTTTTATTTATATCCATTGTCGTTTCATTTAATTCTTCTGCGTCCATCTCTCCTAAACCTTTCATACGCATGATATCATACTTTGTATTAGGAGATAAACTTGCCAAATATTCATCACGTTCTTGTTCATTTAAGACATATTTAATCGTCTTACCATGTTTGATACAGAAAAGTGGTGGTTGAGCAGCATATACATGCCCTGCTTCAACGATTGGTCTAAAGAAACGATAGAATAAAGTTAATAATAAAACTCTTATGTGGGATCCATCAACATCAGCATCAGTCATTATTATAATTTTGTGATATCTCAATTTAGATAGATCAAAATCTTCACCTATTCCTGTTCCAAATGCTGTTATAATCGTTCTTATTTCTTCATTACTCAAAGCACGATCAAGTCTAGCTTTTTCAACATTTAATATCTTTCCTCGCAATGGTAAAATAGCTTGTGTCATTGAATTTCTACCTTTAATAGCACTTCCTCCAGCTGAATCACCCTCGACTAAGAATATTTCACAAACATCAGGATTTTTATCTTTACAATCAACTAATTTTCCACCAAAATTGACGACATCTAAATCACTTTTTCTTCTCGTCAATTCTCTTGCTCTTTTAGCAGCAATTCTTGCACGGGAAGCGGTCATTGACTTTTCAACAATTGTCTTAGCTTGTTCAGGATTTTCTAATAAAAATCTTTCAAATGTCTCAGCAAAGATTTTATCAGCTATACTTCGAACTTCTGCATTACCAAGTTTTGTCTTAGTTTGTCCTTCAAATTGAGGATTTGGATGTTTACAAGAAATGATCATTGTAATTCCTTCTCTGACATCTTCACCTGATAATGGTTCATCTTTATCTTTTAAAAGATTATTACTAGTAGCATATTTATTAATAACTCGTGTTAGAGCTCTACGAACACCATCTTCATGAGTTCCACCTTCTGGAGTAGTTATATTGTTTACAAACGAATAAATACTTGAATTATAGCTTTCATTATATTGTAAAGCTACCTCAATAGATATATCATTTTCCTCACCAGATACATCAACTATTGTCTCATGAATTGGTGTTTTATTTTCATTTAACATTTGAACGTATTCAACTAATCCACCTTCATACATGAAACTATCTTTTTTATCTGTCTCTCTTTCATCTAAAAGATTAATTTTTAAACCTTTATTCAAGAATGCTAGTTCACGTAATCTATTTTTTAAAATATCATAGTTAAACACTATCGTCTCTGTAAATATTTCTTTATCAGGTTTAAATCTTACTGATGTTCCTGTTCTCTCTTCTGGACATTGATCTATTATTTTTAAATCTTCAACAGGATGTCCTCCATTGACGAACTTTTGATAATAAACATTTCCATCACGATAAACTTTAACTTCTAACCATTCACTCAAGGCATTAACAACACTGGCACCAACACCATGAAGTCCACCGGATACTTTATATCCTCCACCACCAAATTTACCACCAGCATGTAATACTGTATAAATAGTTTCGACAGTTGATTTTCCAGTCTTAGGATGAATTCCAACAGGAACTCCACGTCCATTATCAATAACTGTTATTGTGTTTTCTTTACCAATTATGACATCAATGTTATTAGCATAACCAGCTAAAGCTTCATCAATAGAATTATCAACTATTTCCCAAACTAAATGATGTAATCCTCTCTCACTAGTTGTACCTATATACATACCTGGTCTTTTTCTTACAGCTTCTAGCCCTTCTAATACTTGTATTGATGATGAATCATAAACATTTTTATTTTGTTCTTCCATTACTCTCTCCACCTTTTTCTATCAATTTACCATCTTTAATTCTATAAATATTGGCATTATTTAAAATCTTTTTACTTATATCTTTAGTATCATTAGAAGTTATTATCACTTGATAATCATTATCTATATATTTAATTAATTTATTTTTCTTTGTCTTATCCAATTCACTAAATATATCATCTAATAATATTATTGGTTTTGTATTAGTCTTTTCCTCAAATATTGGTATTTCAGCAAATTTTAACGCTATAAAGGCTAATTTTTGTTGTCCTTGAGAACCATATATTTTTATATCATTTTCATCAAAAGTAAATGAAAAATCATCACGATGTGGTCCATATAAAGTCATTCCCATCATTATTTCTCTTTTTTGATTCATACGATATTTATCTGATAAAGCTTTGACTATTGTTTCTCTTTCATAATCTTTAAATTCTACGTTTGGTTGATAAACTATCTTCAAATTATCTATTTCGGTAATATTTTGATATATTTCTGAGATATATTCATTTATTTTACTAATGAAATTATATCTTTCAATATAAATATCAACTTCACGATTAATGAGATTATTAGTCAATATATCGAGGTAATTATAATCTCCTAAACTATTCGTATATAACAATTTTAAATAATCATTACGCATTTTTAGAATTTTATTAAATTCATTATATTTTTTTATATAATTACTAGATAATTGACTTATTTCAATATTTAAAAAATTTCTTCGATCTGAAGGCGATCCTTTTATTATTTGTAAATCGTCTGGTGATGATAAAATTACGTATAAATTACCTATATAATCAGAAATTTTATTTATGACATTATCATTTATCTTAGCTGTTTTATTATTCTTATATAATTCTAAAGATAATTTTTTAAAAATTTTATCATCTCTTATTTCACCAGTAATTATAAATTTTTCTTGATCTTTTCTAATCAAATTGGAATCAAGCGTTGTACGATAAGATTTCGTAAGAGCTAAAGTATAGATACTCTCTAAGATATTTGTCTTTCCTTGAGCATTATCTCCAATGATGATATTTATATTTTTTTGAAAATTTATACCAAAGTTTTTATAATTTCTAAAATTTACTAACTTAATTTTTCTTAAAATCATTTTAAAGTATCATAAATGCTCATATTTTCACCTTAACCCTACACTACTAGTCCTATACATACATTAATATTATACCATAAATACCCCTTTAATTAAAGAAAAAAAGCCTTTTTAGGGCTCTTTTTTTTAACAATTTTTGTGGATATTTTTTTTATTTATTATTTATCTTTCTCTTTCTTGAAATCAGTTCTAACATAGTCGATCTAGATATTTGATTTTCTAATGATAATTTTGATATTTCTACTTCAATTTCTTCATTATTAGTAAAAATTAATCTAGTTTTATTACCATTTGATTCATATTTTTTTATAAAATTATAATTTATCCAACAACAGTCATCTAAAAGACTTGATTTTGTCGGAAAAAATATTATATTTTCACTTTCTTCAATCATGATTGGTATTTTATAACTACTATTCAATATTTTTTTAGCAGCTGATAAGCGCCCTTTATATGTACTTCCATAATATTCACAACTATTTTCCATAATTTGATAAGCATTTTCATCAATTACATATTCATTCTCACTCTCTTTTACCAATGTTTGATAGTAATTGATAGGTATTATTGCCATCGTCTGTTCATTTATTTCATATTCTTTCATTTTTTTCCCCCTATAAATTCATAACTAAAAAAGTTATGACATATATATATCATAACTCTTTGTCGAAATTTTTCCTTTTTTGTCGAATTTAGTAAGTTCTTATTGGTAAAACTAATTGCGTCAATTCCTCATCATCTTTATCTTTAATGATAATTGGTTTTACTTCACCAACGAAACTCAATTCCACTTTTGTTCCAGTAAATGATTTTAAAGCTTCCATCATATATCTAGCACTGAAAGAAATCTTTATATTTTCATCATTATCTTTTTCAATATCCATTTTTTCTTCAACACGCCCTATTTCAGCTGATGAAGAACGCATAATTAGAGTATTATCATTAGTTTCAAGGGTAACAATATTCTTTTCTTTATCAGATGTTAAAATACTAGCACGATCTATTACATTATATAAATCATTTAAATCAACTGTTATTTTTAAAATCGAATCATTTGGGAATAAATTAGTTGTATTTGGATAACTTCCACTTATCAATCTAGATTGGAATATTATGTTGTCATATTTAAATAATATCTTATTATTAAAGATATGAATTTCAATATCATTATCGTTATCATTCAATATTCTTGAAAATTCAATGACATTTTTACTAGGAATGACAACATTATAGTTTTCTTCTGAAGGTTCTTTTAATGTTATTACTTTGCGTGCTAAACGATAAGAATCAGTCGCATTACACTCCATTATATTACCATTTATCTTAAAATTAATACCTGTTAAGATCTGTCTTGATTCATCGTTAGAAGTAGCAAAAGAAGTTTGATTAATGATGTTTTTAAATACTCTATTATTGATTAGTACATAATTTTCTTTTAATTCAAGATTTATCTTTGGATATTCATTTTGACTAATACCATTTAAATTAAATTCACTATTTTTGGTAGAAATAAGTATTTTTAAATCATCAATTACTTCAATATTAATATATTCATCAGGTAATTTTCTTACTATATCTAATATATATTTACCTTGGATTATTATAATACCTTCTTTTTCAATAGTCATATCATCTTTATTAACAGGTATAAATGTTTGAATAGTTATATCATTATCTGATGCTGTTAGTGTTAAGCCTTCTTCTTTTAATTCAAATTTTATTCCTGCTAAAATAGGTATTAAATTTTTAGTAGATATAGCTTTTGATACTTTATTTAAGTTATCTAGTAATAGATCTTTTTTAATTGTTAATTTCATTTTTAATTCCTTCTTTCTTTTATTATTTATATATTATTTGTATTATTACAGTTGAAACTGTTGATAACTATATTTTTTTCTTATTTCATAAGATTTTTTAATAATTTTTATTGTTAATAATTTGTGGAAAATAATTTTTTATTCACATCAATGTATTTCTTTTTCGAGTTTATCAATAGTTTTAGCAAGCTCTTTATTATTCTTCATCTCTTTTTCTATTTTATCACACGAATGCATTACTGTAGAATGATCTTTACCACCAAATTCAATTCCAATTTTAGGAAATGATTCATCTGTTAATTTACGACACAGATACATAGCTATTTGACGAGGAAATGCGATATTAGCACTTCTTTTCTTTCCCCTTAAATCATCGACTGATATCTGAAAGTAATCAGATACTATTTTTTGAATTCTAGCTACATCATTTTTTTCGCTAATCAAACCTTTATTAACGTAATCCTTTAATGCTTCTTCAGCAAGTGGTAATGTTATATCAGTACTCCAAGTTGCTGAATAAGCTATCAATCTAGTAAGAGCACCTTCCAAATTTCGAATATCCCCACTTATTGTGGATGCCATGTACTCTATTACTTCTTCAGGAATTGGTTTTGTTATTTCTTCCCCTATTATCTTTCTTCTAATAATTGCTGTTCTAAGTTCTAAATCTGGAGGAAAAATATCAACAGCTAATCCCCAACCAAATCTTGTTTTTAAACGATCTTCTAGTCTTTTTAAATCATCTGGTGATGAATCAGAAGATATTATTATTTGTTTATTTCCCTCATATAAAGTATTGAATGTATGAAAGAATTCTTTCTGTGTTTCAGTTGCTCCACCTAGGAATTGGATGTCATCGATGATCAAAACATCAATAGTTCGATACTTCTGTTTAAAAAATTCAACATAATTGAAATTTGATCCGCTATCATCTTTTCTATTTGATGAGACAAAATCGTTAACAAATTGTTCACTTGTTATGTATAAAACTTTTTTGTTACTATGTTGAACTATATAATTTCCAATGGCATGCATCAGATGAGTCTTTCCCAATCCACTATTACCATAGATGAATAATGGATTATAGATGCGCCCAGGATCTTCAGCAACAGCAAGAGCAGCCGCATGAGCGAAACGATTACTATTACCTACTACGAAGTTATCAAAAGTATATTTTGGTAATAAGTTATTACTGATTTGATATACTTCTTTACTCTCTTCATTTTCGAAATTTTCAATTAGTTGTGGACTTTCTTCTTCTTCAATTTCTTCTTTCAATAACAACTCTATTTCATAGTTATTATTAGTCTCTTCATATAAGTACTTCACTATTAAATCTTTATAGTTATTCATAATGTGTTGTTTATGAATACCATAGGGTACTATTATTTTAGCGACTCCGTTATCCAATTTGTAAATTTCAGTTTCAGAAAACCAAGTGTCATAGGCTAATGAATTAAGTTCACTTTTAATCTTATCTAAGATGTTAGACCATAAATTATCTTTATCCATTCTACCACTCCCCCCGGATTTATAAGAATTAATTTCAAAAATATTGTAACTTAAATGTTTAAAAAAATAAATAGAAAAATTGAAGAAAAAGTTTTCAACAAACTATTAACAAATTTATCCACACTTTTTCACTATATTGTATATGATTAAAAGTGATTTTTCCACATTTTCCACAAATTTTTTAGCACAAGTTTATTTTTACTTATTAACAGGCTGTTGAAAATGTTAATAATAATTGTTAAGCTGCCCTATTTTTTTAATTATTCATCTATATTTATTCACAATATTAAATTTTCTATCTTTGCTTATTTATTTTAATAGTTAACCAATTTTGGTTGACAAATATCTATTTTTCCTATTATAATAATGTAGATTTTAGTTTGGAGGTGGAATTATATGAAACGTACTTATCAACCAAATAATAGAAAAAAAGCTAAGAAACATGGATTTTTCGCTCGTATCAAAACAAACGTATTAAATAAACGTAGAAAAAAGGGTCGTAAAGAATTAGTTAAATAAACTACTGGTAACAGTGGTTTTTTTAATATATAATTATGACATGAGGTGTTTTATGAAAAAAAAGTATATAGTCAAAGAACACATGGATTTTACTAATATTATAAAAAAAGGTAAATATTACAAAGATAAAAATTTTGTCATATATATTAAGGATAATAATTTAGATCATTATCGTTTTGGAATATCTGTCAGCAAAAAAGTAGGTAATGCGGTCGTCAGAAATAAAATAAAACGACAAATGAGGATGATTATTGATAGTTATAAAAAATACTATCAAAATGGAATGGATTATATTATAATAATTAAGTGTAATTATATTTCTAGTTCTTTTGATGAAATAAAAAAGGCATTTAAAAATATAATTGATAAGATGAATAGAAATATAGATAATGAGGAGAAAAAGAATGAAAGTGAATAAAAAGATAAAAATATTGTCTCTATTAATAGTTTTTGTATTAGTTCTATCAGGATGTACAAAGACTTTGGAAGGAAAAGATGGATCTCCAGTTAAAAATCCTGTAACAGGTCAGAGCTTAACACAAAATATTTTATGTAAACCAACTGATAAAGAATCACTAGAAATATATAAAAAATATGAAAAGAAGGTTCAATTAGATAAAATACCGGAATGTAAGGATTTTAAAATAAATTCTGGAAAAGATGAAGGATTATGGACTAATGTCTTTGTAAAACCATTAGCTTGGATTATTATTAAAATTGGTAACTTTGTTAAAAATTATGGTTTATCATTGATAATAACGAGTTTAGCGATTAGATTAATTGCTTTTCCAATTACTAAAAAGACAGCTATGCAGTCAGAACTAATTCAGAAGGCAAAACCAGAACTTGATCGCATTGAAAAGAAATATGAAAATAAAACTGATCAAGAATCTATGTTTAAGAAAACTCAAGAAATTAGTATGATTTATAAGAAATATAATATTTCACCAGCATCTGGATGTATATATGCATTTTTACAATTGCCTTTATTCATTGCTTTCTTTGAAGCAATAAATAGGGTACCAGCTATTTTTGAAGATGAACTTTGGATTTTTAAATTGGGAACAACACCGCTAACGGGATTGCAAAATGGAAATTGGCAATATCTTGCGATTGTTGTCATCCTTGGTTTAATTACATATTTTTCATTTAAACTCAACGTATCAAGTGTACAAAATGATCAGACGAAAATGATGAATAGAACAATGGTTATAATGATTGTTGTCATGTCAATCTTCATGACGACAGCATTAGATATATATTGGTTGACTAGTAACTTGTTTACTATTGGTCAAAATCTATTAATTAAAAGGAGTAAGATAGCGAATGAAAAAGTATGAGTTTATTGGAAAAAATAAAGAAGAAGCTATTGAATTAGCTACTAGTGAATTAAATTGTGAAGAAAAAGATTTAATCATTAATGAGAAAGAACAAAAGGGTGGATTGTTCAAAAGTAAGAAAGTAGTAATAGAGGTTGTAAAAAATACTGATGTAATCGAATTTATTAAAGAATCATTATTAAATTTGACTAAATCAATGGGAGTTAATTCTAATATTGAAGTTAAAGTTAGGGATGATGTTTTAAATATAGTTCTATACAGTGATAATAACAATATATTGATTGGTAAAAATGGTCGTACCATTGATGCACTTTCTTTAGTAATCAAACAGATGATTCAAAATGAAGTAGGTAGTCCTTTTAGATTTAATCTAGACGTTGCTGAATATAAATTGAAACAACAAAAAAGATTAGAACATTTAGTAAAGAGAACAGCAAGAGAAGTAGCTAAGACGAAAATAGATGCGAAGTTGGATCCAATGAATTCATATGAAAGACGAATTGTTCACAATGTCCTTAATGATGATAAGTATGTTTATACTGAAAGTGAAGGAGAAGAACCTAATCGTTATGTCGTTATAAAATGTCGAGAGAATAAATAGTTATTCTCTTTTTTTTATTTTAGTGTTATAATATGCTAGATTTATATGTTTAATTGGTGGTGATCTCATGAATGATACAATTGCTAGCATTTCTACAACTCTTGGTGTAGGTGCTATTTCAATAGTTAGAATAAGTGGAAAAGATGCTATAAAAATAGTTAATTCTATTTTTCGTGGTAAAAATTTAGAAGAAGTAGATAGTCATACTATTAATTATGGTCATATTGTCAATGAAGATGAAGTAATAGATGAAGTTTTAGTATCAGTTATGAAAGCACCAAAAACTTTTACGATGGAAGATGTAGTAGAGATCAATTGTCATGGTGGTATTGCGACGACTAATAAAGTATTGGAATTGGTAATATTAAAAGGTGCGCGTCTTGCTGAAGCAGGTGAATTTACGAAAAGAGCTTTTTTGAATGGGCGAATTGATTTGGTAGAAGCTGAATCAGTAATGGATGTCATCAATGCGAAAACTGATAAAGCAAGAAAATTGTCAATTAATCAATTAGAGGGTAGAGTAAGTCAAATCATTCGTAGTTTTAGACAAGAATTGTTAGAATTACTAGCAAGTATTGAAGTCAATATCGATTATCCAGAATATGAAGATATAGAAGTGATGACAGTTGATAACATAAAAAAAGAGATGAAAAACATCAGAGAAAAATTAGAAAAAATAGTAAAAGAAAGTGAAAATGGACGAATTATTAAAGATGGTATAAAGACAGTTATAGTAGGGCGTCCCAATGTTGGAAAAAGTAGTATTTTAAACAGATTACTAGATTATGATAAAGCCATTGTCACTGATGTTGCTGGAACGACTAGGGATGTTGTTGAAGGGGAGATCAATCTCGATGGAATTCTTTTAAAGCTTGTCGACACAGCAGGAATTAGAGAAACAGAAGATATAGTTGAAAAAATAGGAGTTAATCGCAGTTATGAAGAGTTGGATAATGCTGATTTAATCATCATGGTTTTAAATAATAATGAAGAATTGACTGAATCTGATAGAGATCTATTAGAAAAAATTAAGAATAAGAATTCTATTGTCGTAGTAAATAAGTGTGATCTTGATAGAAAGATTGATTTGCAAGCGATAGATGATTACAATTTCATTGAGATTAACACTATTGAATTAGATAAAATAGATATATTAAAGAATAAGATTAAAGATATGTTCAATTTGGATGAAATAGAACAGGGAGATTATAATTATTTAAGTAATGTTAGACAGATAACTTTAGCTAAAGAGAGTCTTTCTATTCTAGGAGAAGTTGAAGAAGAAATATCACGAAATGATCCAGTTGATTTAATAGAAATTGATATAAAGAGAATTTGGACTAAATTGGGTGAAATAATTGGTGATACGTATCAAGATGAATTAATTGATCAATTATTTAGTCAATTTTGTTTAGGTAAATAGGAAGTGATAGTGTGAAATACGATATAATTGTTGTCGGTGGAGGACATGCGGGATGTGAAGCATGTCTTGCGAGTAGTCGTTTGGATAAAAAAACTCTTTTAGTTACAGGAAATATAAACAATATTGCTGATATGCCTTGTAATCCTTCAATTGGAGGACCAGCGAAAGGAATAGTTGTTCGTGAAATAGATGCGCTTGGTGGAGAAATGGGTAAGAACACTGATAAGAGTTTTCTACAGATGAAGATGTTAAATACAAAAAAGGGTCCAGCAGTTAGAGCATTACGTGCCCAAGCAGATAAAATAACTTATCGCCAAGAGATGTTAAAAACTTTAAAAAATCAAGAAAATTTAACTATTCTTGAGGGAATGGTTGAAAATTTAATAGTAGAAAATGGTAAAGTTTTGGGAATAGTTTTAGCAAATGATGAAAAAATATATTCAGAAATGGTCATTTTGACAACGGGAACTTATTTAAAGGGAAAAGTTTTATATGGATCAACAAAGATTAGTAGTGGACCACATGATGAAAAACCATCCCTTCATCTCAGTGATAAATTGCGTGACTTAGGTTTTAATATCAAGAGATTGAAAACAGGAACACCTCCAAGAATAGAGAAGAGTAGTATTGACTTTACAAAGGCTTCTTTAGAACCAGGTGATGATGAATGTCACAATTTCTCTTTTGCAAATCGATTGAAGTATGACGTATCTGAACAAATTCCTTGTCATTTGATCTATACGACTAAAGAAACTCATGAAATAATTAAAGCAAATCTTGATAAATCAAGCATGTATGGAGGTTATGTCGAGGGAGTTGGACCAAGATATTGTCCAAGTATTGAAGATAAAATTGTCCGTTTTGCTGATAAAGAGAGACATCAATTGTTCTTAGAACCAGAGAGTATTTATTATGATGATATTTATATTCAAGGTTTTTCTACTAGTATGCCTCATGACGTTCAAGAAAAAATGGTTCACAGTCTACCAGGACTTGAAAACGCTGTTATCAATAAATATGCTTATGCAATCGAATACGATGCTATTGATTCTTTGCAATTGAAACCTAGTCTTGAGACGAAAGTAGTAGAAAATTTGTTCACTGCTGGACAAATAAATGGAACTAGTGGTTATGAGGAAGCAGCTGGTCAAGGTTTGATTGCTGGAATTAATGCTAGTTTAAAAATAGATGGGAAAGATCCTTTGATATTAAAAAGAAATGAAGCATATATTGGCGTATTAATTGATGATTTGGTCGTAAAAGGAGTTATTGATCCATATCGCTTATTGACATCGCGTGCTGAATATCGCTTATTGTTAAGACATGACAATGCGGATATGCGACTTCGAAAATATGGTCATGATATTGGATTAGTAAGTGATCAAGAATATAACAAATTCCAAAACAAATTAAAAGAGATGGCAGAATTAGAGGAATCTTTGAAAAATACGAAGATAACTCCTAAAAAAGAAATAAATGAATATTTGAAGAGTCTTGATTCAGCGGAATTATTAGATAGTATTACTTTGTACAATTTAGTTAAAAGACCAGAGATTAAAATTGATGATGTCATAAAATTTCTAAATCATGATTATGATGACGAAGTTAAAGAACAAGTTGAAATCAATATTAAATATGAAGGATATATAAGAAAAGCTAATCAAGATGCGGAAAAGATGTTAGAATACGAAAATATCAAATTGCCTGATGATATGGATTATAGTAAGGTTATTAATCTAGCTAGTGAAGCAAGACAAAAATTGTCAGAAGTTAGACCAATTTCAATTGGTCAAGCAATGCGTATAAGTGGTGTTAATCCGAGTGATATAACAATGCTTTTAATGCATCTTAGAAAGGGAAGAAATGAATAAGGATTTATTTGTAGAAGAAGTTACTAAATTGGGTATTGAAGTAACTCCTGAAAAGATGGCTAAATTGGAGCAGTTTTACAAATTATTAATAGATTGGAATGAAAAGATAAACTTGACTACGATCATTAGAGAAGAAGATGTTTACTTAAAACATTTTTACGACAGCTTAACACTTTATAGAGACGTCGATTTGAATAAAAATATTAAGATTTGTGATGTGGGTAGTGGAGCTGGTTTTCCAGGTATAGTCTTAAAAATATTCTTTCCCAATTTAGAGATGACTTTAGTTGATTCTTTGAATAAACGAATCATTTATTTGAATGATGTCATATCTAAATTAGCGTTATCAAATATTGAAACAGTTCATTCACGAATGGAAGATTTTTCAAAAATTCATGTCGAAGAATATGACGTTATTACAGCACGTGCTGTGGCATCTTTACCAATTCTTTGTGAAATATGTGTAAAATCTTTAAAAATAAAGGGAAATTTAGTTTTTATGAAAGCTAATTGTGATGAAGAAATCATTAATATAGATAGTAAGTTATCAAAACTAAATTTGAGAATGGATGCGATAGATAAATTTGTTTTGCCTATTGAAAATAGTAATCGTTCAATCATAAAAATAGAGAAAAAAGATAAAACGGATAAAATATATCCTCGAAGTATTGATAAAATTAAAAAAAATCCATTGTAAAATGGGTTTTTATATTATATAATTTTAGATAGAATAGAGAATAAACGGAGGGTTGATTATGGAAAATGAAGTAGTAGAATTATATCTTGATGACATAATTCCTAATAGATTTCAACCAAGGGAAGTATTTAATGATCAAGCTTTAAAAGAATTGGCTGTTTCAATTAGAGAACATGGAGTTATTCAACCAATAATAGTTAGAAAATTTGGAGATAAATACGAAATTATTGCTGGTGAGAGAAGATATAAAGCTTCAACGATGGCTGGACTTACTAAAATACCAGCAATTGTTAGAAATTTAGATGATAAAGAATCTTCTAAAGTAGCTTTGATAGAGAACTTACAAAGAAGAGATTTAACTCCTATTGAAGAAGCTAGAACTTATCAAAAAATTCTTGACTTGGATGAAATGACACAGGAACAACTTGCTAAGACAATGGGAAAAAGTCAATCAGCTGTTTCTAATAAATTACGTCTTTTGTCATTACCAGATGAGATTCAAGAAGCTTTGTTAAAAGAAGAGATATCTGAACGACATGCTCGTAGTCTTTTAAATGTTAATGATAAAAATACTCAAATTGAATTGTTAAAAGAAATTATTAGTAATAAGATGACGGTTAGAGAGTTAGATTCAAAGATTAAGAATTTGAGTGGCAATGAAAGTAATGATACTACTACTAGTGGTGGTACGACAAATGGTGTAGTAAATAATAATAACAATTCTGCTAATAATGAACCAGAGAGTCTATTTGGAACAGAAGAGTTAAATAATATGGCTCCTCCTATCAATAATCAAAATAGTTTATTTGGTAATAGTGTTGATAATAGTAATGTTTCAACTAATGGTATGGGAAATGCTACTGAAATTAATAATATGGGAGCTGATGGTAATATGAATAATAATGGTTTATTTGGTGGAAATCCACCAATGATGGATAATAGTGGTGCAATGCAAAATAATAATATGAACTCTGTTCCTGAACAGAACAATAGTTTATTTGGTCCTAGAGATACTACTAATGATCCTACGACAGTTGATATAAATAAGATTAGAGAACAATCTAGTGATATAACTATGAATGTTCCAACGCAAAGTAAGTCAGCTGATGACATCAAAGGGTTATTAAAACCTGAAGGTCAACAAGAAGATAATTTGAGTAGATTTGTTCCTAATTTCGAAGATAATACTATTGAGAAGACGGAAGATGGAAATGAAGTAATAGGTAATGGTCTACTTGCTGGAATGCCTGTCATTAAGCCAGTTGATAATCAAAATGGTAATGATAATAACAATAATAATCCAGCACCAGTCAATAATGATTTTGGTAGTATGACAGCACCAACTCAACCTGATAATGGTAGTCTATTTGGAGCAACACCTACTCTAAATGCTAATACTAATGACATATTTGGAAATAGTCAAAATGTTCCAAGTAATGATGGATTGTTTGGAAGTGCTTCAACACTAGATAATAATATGAATAATAATAGTTCTAACAATGATATGAATGGTTTGTTTGGAACACCATCACCAATGACTCCTCCAGCAACTAATAATGATTTATTTGGTAACAATAATCAGACAGCTGTAGCTACTGATAACGTAGTAACATCTAATAACAATGTTCAAGTTGCGGTTGAAGATGTTAAAAATGTCATTAAATCATATCAGGATAAAGGATACAATGTTTCAGTTGAAGAATTAAATTTAGATAATGAAATTCAATTGATTGTAAAATTCAATAAAAATTAAAGACAGAACATCTGTCTTTTTTTATTAAAAACTATTTTCTAAAATGCCTTTTTTTGTTATTATATATATAGTTATATTTAGAAGGTGATAGGATGGGAAAGGTAATATCTTTAGTTAATCAAAAAGGTGGAGTTGGAAAGACTACTACTAGTATAAATCTTTCAGCATCTTTAGCTGTATTAGGAAAAAAAGTATTATTAATTGACTTAGATCCTCAAGGAAATGCAACTACTGGTATTGGAATTATAAAAGGTGAAATTGAGAATAGTATATATGATGTATTAATTGATAATTGTAGTATTGAAAGTGCAATTTTAGCTAGCAAATATAAAAGATTATATGTCATACCAGCAACGATTAATTTAGCAGGTATTGATATTGAATTAATGGAAAAGAGTAATGCTGAACCTACTTTTTCAAAAGGAGCACAGTTGAAGAATAAATTAGATCGCATCAAATCAGAATTTGATTATGTGATCATGGATTGTCCTCCTTCTTTGGGACTTATTACGACAAATGCTTTGACGGCATCAGATTCTGTCATAATTCCTGTTCAATGTGAATTTTTTGCTTTGGAAGGAATCATGCAACTTTTGAACAGTATCATGATGGCTCAAAAAAATTTAAATCCCAATTTAGATATTGAAGGTGTTCTTTTGACGATGTTAGATTCAAGAACTAATCTTGGATTTGAAGTAGTTGAAGATATTAGAAAATATTTTAAAGAAAGAGTTTATAATACTATTATTCCTAGATTAATAAGATTAACTGAGGCTCCATCTCATGGTAAGCCTATTGTTGCTTATGATCCTAAGAGTAAAGGTACTGAAGCATATTTAAATTTAGCTAAGGAAGTGATTGAGAGAAATGGACACAACTAAAAGAAGAGCTTTGGGTAAAGGACTTGAAGAATTGTTCAATAATGAGCAATTAGATTTTAATAAAATGGAAGAAACGATAGTTAATACTACACCAAAAGAAGAGATTATCGAGATTAATTTAAATGAACTTAGAAGTAATCCATATCAACCACGAAAAGTATTTGATGAAGAAAAATTAAAAGAATTGTCTGATTCAATTAAAGAACATGGTGTTTTTCAACCAATAATAGTTAAGAGAAGTATTAAAGGATATGAGATAATTGCTGGTGAGAGAAGAGTAAAAGCTAGTCAAATGGCCGGTTTAGAAACTATTCCAGCTATCGTTAGAGATTTCTCAGATTCAGAAATGATGGAGATTGCTCTTTTAGAGAATTTACAAAGAGAAAATTTAAATTCTATCGAAGAAGCAACAGCTTATAAAAAATTATTGGATACTTTAAATGTTACACAAGAGGAATTAGCTAAGAGACTTGGTAAGAGTAGAAGTCATATAACTAATATGATTGGATTGTTAAATTTACCTGATGAAGTAAAAAATTTGATCAATGAAGATAAAATTTCAATGAGTCATGCACGTATTCTAAGTAAGATAGAAGATAAAGAAAAGATTGATGAATTTGTTGATATGATATTGAATGATAATATCAATGTTCGACAAATGGAAGAATTAGCTAGAAATGATACAGTTGAAAAAGTACATAAAGTCAATAGAAAAAATGTTGAAAATGAATATAGTTATTTAGAGGATGAATTATCTGAAAAATTGGGAACTAGAGTAAAGGTAAAGAAGAATAGAGTAGAGATAACATTTACTAATAATAGTGATTTAAATAGAATTCTTGAAATAATGAATTTAAGTGATTAGGAGTGTAGTAAATGAATATTTTGGAAACGTTTTTAAAAATAATTTTAAATGAAAAGATATATTTACCAATAATTTATATCATTATTGGGATGATTGTTTTTTCAATTATTAAAAAAATTATTATTACAATCTTTAGTAGAAAGAAGACTTTGAGTCATAGAAATTTAAAAAGATATAATACCCTTGTTCAAGTAATAATAGATTTCATAAAGATTTGTGTAATCGGTTTAGTAGCATTATCTATTTTTACTGTTTATGGTGTTGATGTCAAAGCCGCTTTAGCTGGACTTGGAATTGTTTCTGTTTTAATCGGTTTAGCTTTCCAAGATTTATTTAAAGATGTAATAGTTGGATTTTCAATAATAGTAGAGGATTATTTTTCTGTTGGTGATACAATCGAAGTTGCTGGTTTTAAAGGAGAAGTATTACATATTGGTATAAAAAGTACTAAAATTAAGAGATTTGATGGTCCTATAATGGTAATATCAAATAGAAATATTGACAAAGTTATAAATTATACGGATACTAATTCCATGGCTATTGTTGAAATACCAGTAGCTTATGAAGAAGACATTGATAAAGTTGAAGACGTGTTGTTAAAACTTTTTAGCAAGTTGTCAAAAGAACTTCCACATTTAAAAGAAGAGATAAAAATATGGGGAGTTGATCGTTTAGATGATTCTTCTATCATAATAAAAGCAGCTGTTAAGACTGATGCGTTGGAACATTTTGACATTCAAAGAAAAATCATCAAAGCAGTTAAAAAAGAATTTGATAAAAAAGGTATAAAAATTCCTTATACCCAAATTGAGGTTCATAATGGAAAATAAAGAGTATGGTTTAGGTAATATTGTAGAAATGAAAAAAGGACATCCTTGTGGTGGAAATGAATGGGAAATTATTAGACTTGGTGCGGACATAAAAATAAAATGTGTTAATTGTGGTCGAGTAGTAATGATTCCTAGAATTGAATTCAATAAGAAAATAAAGAAAATATTAAAGTAGGAGTGTTTATGAAAGAGAAGAGAAAAAGAAGATTGAAAAAGTTCAATTTTCATCCAACGACAACTTTTATATTATTAACTTTGTTGGTTATTATCTTGAGTTGGGTTTTATCGAGTTTAAATATACAATCTTCTTATAGTACAATAAATCCAGATACTTTAGATTTGGAGACAGTCATTGTCAAAGTAGAGAATCTTTTTACGACGTCTGGATTTAAATTAGTTGTTGGTAATGCGGCAAACAATTTTGCTTCATTTTCAGCATTTATAACATTAATGGTTGCCCTTATCGGTTTATCAGTTGCTCATGCATCAGGATTTATAAAGGCATTCATTAGAAAAAATACTTTGAATTTGAATAATAAAGTAATAACATTTATCATAATTTTGTTGGGTATTTTTTCAAGTCTTGTCAATGATGTCGGTTATGTCGTATTAATACCATTAGCTGCTCTTATATTTGCTGCTAATAAAAGAAGTCCATTACTGGGAATAACGACAGCGTTCTGTGGTGTATCATTTGGTCATGCAATATCGTTATTTACTGGTAGTTTAGATGTTGCTTTGGTAAGTCAGACAGAACTTGCATCTCATTTGGTTGACTCTAGTTATCACGTAGCTTTGCTTTCCAATATTTTTGCGATGATAGCTACTTCAATTATTTTAGCGATAGTTGGTACAATAGCTGTTGAAACAATTTTAGTAAAGAGAGTTGGAAAATATAAAAATAGTGAAGAATTAGAAGATACGATGGATGTTGCTAATCTAGTTGTCTTAGATGATAAAGAAAAAATTGAACAAGAATATTTGAATAAAAAAGGACTTAGAAATGCTTATATAGTAGGAATATTTATGATTATTCTATACATATATATGTTAATTCCTGGATTGCCAAATTCTGGATTATTGTTAGATATGAGTGAATCTACTTATGTAAAACAGTTATTTGGTAGTAATTCATATTTTCAATCAGGATTTACTTTTTTAACTTCAATTTGGTTTTTAATAGTTGGTATTGCATATGCTTTAGGAGCTAAAACGATTAAAAATGATAAGGAATTGATAGAGAAAGTGTCAGTTTTCTTTAAAGATATTGGTGGATTGGTCGTTACGATGTTTTTCTTCGTTCAATTCATAACAGTGTTTAGAAAGTCAAATATTGGTGTTGTAATTGCTTGTATGGGAGCTGATTTCATCAGTAATTTATCATTATCAGGAATAGTATTAATAATTGTTTCTTTCTTGATAATGGCTATATCAGGTATATTTGTGACTTCAGCTACTAGTAAATGGTTGATTTTCTCACCAGTAGTTGTACCAATGATGATGCAATCTAATATTGCTCCAGAATTTGCTCAATTCGTTTTAAGAGCTGCTGATTCAATGACTAAAGGAATTACACCTTTCTTGGCTTATTTCATAATATATTTAGGATATTTAAATATTTATAATGATAATAAGGAACCAATTACGATCAGAAAAGCTATTTCGTTTGTCATGCCATATTTCAGTTTAATAGCTCTAGCATGGATTGTCATAGTTCTTGGTTGGTATGTCATTGGATTACCATTAGGACCACATTCATTACCAACATTATAAGTTTAAAATAGTTAGTACTTTGTTACTAACTTTTTATTTATATTTTTATTTCTTGGTTATTGTTATTTTGTGTGTTAAAATATATTGGTGAATGGAGGTCTTATTATGAGTTTAAAAGCGGGAATTGTTGGATTGCCAAATGTTGGAAAATCTACTTTGTTCAATGCGATAACGAAACAAAATATTTTAGCGGCTAATTATCCTTTCGCTACTATTGATCCCAATGTTGGAGTTGTAATTGTACCTGATGAGAGATTGGATAAATTGAATGAAATGTATAATCCTGCTCGTTTGATTCCAACAAGTTTTGAATTTACGGACATCGCTGGTCTTGTCAAAGGAGCTAGTCAGGGCGAAGGATTAGGTAATAAGTTTTTATCACATATTAGAGAAGTAGATGCCATTTGTGAAGTTGTGAGATGTTTTGAAGATAGTAATATCATTAATGTTGAAGAAGGTATTGATCCAATAAGAGATATTGAAATAATCAATTTGGAACTTGCAATATCTGATCTTGAAATAATAAATAATCGCATTGATAAAATAAAGAAAAAAGCTGAGACTAATCGTGATAAAGAGGCCTTAGTTGAGGTAGAAGTCTTGAAGAAAGCTAAAGATGCTCTTGAAAAGAATGTGGCACTTAGAAATGTCGTATTTACAGAAGATGAGATGAGTTTCATTAAAAATTTTAGTCTTTTGACGATAAAACCAATTATTTATTTGGCTAATGTCAGTGAGGATGAGCTATCTGGCGATAATAAATATGTTGAAGAAGTACGAAAGTATGCAGAGAAGGAAAACGCTAAGACGATTAAGATTTGTGCTAAACTAGAATGTGATTTATGTGATCTACCAGATGATGAAAAATTAGAGATGTTGAATGCAGTTGGTGTTGAGACTAGTGGTCTACAACAATTGATCAAAGCTACTTATGACTTATTGGGACTTGAAACATTTTTTACAGTTGGTAAGGATGAAGTTCGTGCTTGGACTTATAAGAAAGGTACTAATGCTAAAAAATGTGCTGGTATAATTCATACAGATTTTGAAAAGGGATTTATTAAAGCTGAAGTCATGTCTTATGAAGATTTAGTCAAGTGTGGCGATGAATTAAAAGTTAGAGAAGCTGGACGTTATCGTCTTGAAGGAAAAGATTACGTCATGCAAGATGGAGATATTTGCCTATTTAGATTTAATGTTTAGACAAAATGTAAAGTTTTGTCTTTTTTTTTATCAAATCTAAAATATTGTTGAATGCTGCTATTTTAAGTGTTAATCTTAATTTATAAATATGATACTTAAGTTTAAGGGAGGTATAAATATGAGAATAAGAGATGCTAAAGTAAATGATGAAGAAAAAAAAGATTTTTATAGCAAAATGCGAAAGGAAGGAGAAAAGTTAGTAACTGATAAGAGAGTTGCTGACAAATATGAAGAAACAGCAACTAGGGAAAGAGATGCAAGTAAGAGTATGGCTAATGACGATGTGATGTCAGCAAAAACTAAACTATCGCATTTAGAAAGAGTTGTTCCTGGTCATAGTGAAGATCGCTATGATGAATTATTACATGATACGAAAACTGAACATTATGGTCCAAGTACTGTAGGAACTGCTGCAGAAATAGAAAGGGCGAAGTATGAATTGGAACATGCAAAAAAAGTGCAAAGTGCAATTAATTCCAGTGCTATGAGCGATGAAGAAATTAAAAAAGTTGCAGGAGAAAAAAAAGAGGCATATGAAGAATTAAATAAAAGTCATAAAGAAAAACAAAAAGAAGGACCAGTCGTAGATAGTAAACGTAATAGTGATTTTCATACAATTCAACTAGAGTATATGAGAAGAACTAATGCTTTTTCTAGATTTGTTGCTAGAATAAGTGGTAAGGCACCAAAATGGAAAGAAGTTGCAAAATATGATGCTGAAGATATGGCTTTTTTGAGAAAACAAGCATTAAATCAAACTCATGAACAGAAAAAAGTTGAAAAGACTGTTAATGATAGTGCTGCTAAAGGGCAAATAAAATATAGTGATGTTTATAAAGAGATTAAGAGAAAACAATGGCGTAATTTTGTCACAGATTTAAGATCATTAAGTAGCTTACATTCTGGTAAACAAATGGAAGAAAATGAGACAAAAAGAGAAGAAAGGTATGGAAGAAGGTAAAAGCTTAATTATGAATGAAAATGTTAATGATAGTGTAACAGTTGAAAATTTAATAGAAAAGTATGATAGTTTGTCTATTAGTGAAAAAAGAAAAGAATTAGGCAGAGAAGTAGCCGAAATGATAATAGTTATTCAAAAACTTATTAGTGATACTATTGCTGGTGTAAATATATCTAATTTGGAGGATTTTAATAATTTATTCGATGGTGAATCTAGTGAGTCAGATTATTTAACAGGATTTTATGAAGATTTATTAAATTTTAAAGAATTATTAGGTATGTATTTAGATAAAGTTGTATTACCAAATTATGAAGATTAATACTAAAAGCAGTTAATGATTTGCATTAGCTGTTTTTATATAAAAAAATTAATAATCAATAAATATTTTTATAAAACTTTATAAAAGTAAAAAGGTGTGGACAAAAATAATATAATTTGTTATACTACTAGCGAGTATTTAGGTACTCCTTGCCTAGAGATAGGCCATAAGTCCAAAGGGAGGTGTAGATAATGTTAAAATATGAAATGATGTTTATCGTTAGACCTGATTTAGAGGAAGCTAATATTAAAAAAGTTGGTGAATCTATGAAGACTTTAGTTACAGAAAAAGGTGCTAAAGTAGTTGATTACAAGGAAATGGGTCAAAGAGAATTAGCATATACTATTAAAAACTATAAAAATGGATATTATTTCTTAATAGTTGCTGAAACAGAAAACGATGAAGCTGTTAAAGAGTTTGATCGTGTAGCATTGATTAATGAAGATATTATTCGTCATTTAGTTGTAAAAGTTGAAGATTAAGAAAAGAGGAATACTATATGAATAAAGTATTTTTAATAGGAAGATTAACTCGTGATCCTGAACTTAGATATACAGATTCTAATGTTGCTGTTGCTACATTTAGTATTGCTGTAAATCGTAATTTTACTAACCAATCTGGTGAAAGGGAAGCTGACTTTATCAATATTATTGTTTGGAGAAAACAAGCTGAAAATATAAAAAATTATATTAAAAAAGGTAGTCAGGTAGCTATCGACGGAAGAATTCAAACAAGAAATTATGAGAAAGATGGACAAAAACGTTATGTTACGGAAGTAGTTGCTGATAATGTTCAATTCTTAGATACTAAGAATAGTAATAGTAGTAGCAATGACAATTTCGGTGGATTTAATGATGTTGCTCCAAGTGATTTCTCTAGTCAAATGCCAACAACTGATGTTAAAAATGATCCTTTTGCAGATTTTGGTGCTAGTATTGAAATTAATGATGATGAGTTACCATTTTAAGATAAGGAGGATTAATTATGGCAGAATTTTTTAGAAAAAAGAAAAAAGTTTGTTATATGTGTACTGGTAAGAATATAGATTATAAAGATGTTGATACTCTAAAGAGATATGTCAATGAAAGAGGTAAAATATTACCAAGAAGAATTACTGGTGCTTGTGCTGAGCATCAAAGACATATAGCTAAACAAGTAAAAAGAGCAAGAGCTATTGCTTTATTACCATATACAAAATAGATACAATTTGTATCTTTTTTTTATCTGTTTCGACATTTCAAATTTAATTTACATAAAATTTGTGTAAAGACTTGTAAATATTTACACTTTTCATTAAGAAGACATGTTAATAGTGTTATAATTATAGTGAAAAAGTGGGTGATAATATGGCAGTAAAAGTAGTAAAAAGAAAACCGCGAAAATTTACTTTTAAATTTTTGTTCTTTTCCTTTGGTGTAATTTCGATTGTTATTATAGCTGCTGTTTTGGGCTCACTTAGTAAAGTTTGGATTAATATATATGAAAAATATAGAGAAAAAGAAGAATTGGAAGCAAAATTGGTTGAATTGAAAGAAAATGGAGAATCTTTATCAATAGATGTAGAAAAGTTACAAGATCCAGAATATGTATCACGATATTTAAAAGAGAAATATTTTTATTCTGGGGATGGAGAATACATTATAAGGATACCACAATCTGATTCTCAAAAATAATGGTGATGAAAATGCAGAAAGTATTCGATTTTTTGGAAAGAGAATTATGTTTAAAAGATGGTGATGTCATTGTATTAGGTAATTCATATGGACCTGATTCAATGGCATTATTAGACATTTTATTAAAAATTAAAAAGAAGATAGACATATCTATTATTGTGGCACATGTAAATCATAATGTTAGAAGAGAAAGCGCTAAGGAAAAAGAAGACTTAGAGGCTTTTTGTAGTGGAAAAAATGTCGTTTTTGAATCGATGATCATTGAACAATATGGCGATGATAATTTTGAAAATGAAGCAAGAAATATTCGTTATAACTTTTTTGAAGATTTAGTTAGAAAATATAATGCCAATTATTTATTCACTGCGCATCATGGTGATGATTTGATTGAAACTATCATCATGAGAATTGTGCGAGGATCAACTTTGAAAGGATATAGTGGTTTTAGTCAAATAGTCGATATGAACAATTATAAAATAGTTAGACCATTGTTAGGGGTAACTAAGGATGATATCGTCATGTATGATGATAAGAATAATATTCCTTATGCGATTGATAAGACTAATTTAAAAGACAAACATACAAGGAATAGATATCGCCATGTCGTACTTCCATTTTTGAAAAAAGAGGATCCTAAAGTTCATGAAAAATTTATTAAGTTTAGTAAGACTTTACAAGAGTATGATGAATACATTAATAAAGAGATAAAGAGAAGTATTTCTAAAGTTTATAATGATAAGAAAATAGAGATATCTAAATATTTAGAACTAGATCCACTAATTCAAAAAAAGATCATTTATTCAATTCTTGAAGATATTTATAAAGATGATTTAATGATTATTAATGACAATCATGTCAAACTAATGAAGATGCTTATCAAAAGTAAAAAAGCAAATGCTTATATTTATTTACCACATAATATTAAAGCAGTTAAGACTTATGATATAATTACTATATCTGATAGTGTTAAAGAATCAGTCAATTATGAAATCGAGTTGTTAGATTATGTCAATTTACCTAATGGGCATTCAATTGAAAAGGTTGATGATGCTTTGACAAATGATAATAATATATGTCGTATTGCCAATAGTGATATCGTTTATCCCCTTTATGTGAGAACGAGAAAATATGGGGATAGAATGAAACTTAAAAGAGTTAATGGTAGTCGTCGTATTAAAGATATTTTCATTGACGCTAAAATTCCTCTATCAGAGAGAGATACTTGGCCAATTGTCGTTGATTCTTGTGATAAAATTATTTGGATTCCAGGTATAAAAAAATCTAAATTTACTAAACAAAAAAATGAATCTTATGATATAATACTAAGATATGATTAACAAGGAGGATTTTATATGAATAAAAAGAGTATCAAACGCGGGTTTATGCCTTATGTGTTTTTGATAATATTTGTCATTGGTGTTTATTTAATATTTAGTATGATGAATCAAAAAGTTAATAAGATGACTTATGATGAATTCGTTAAAGAATTAAATTCTGGTAATATTACAGAATTAGAAGTTACACCTCGAGAGAGATCAGTTGTATATGCTTTAGAGGGTAAATTAAAAGGATATAAAGAAGGAGAAATATTTAGTTTAAACGTTCCTTTGTCAGATGAAGTTATGAAAGAAATTATTAAAACTGATGAAGAAGGAAAGTTAGGATTTAAGTTGACAGCTAATAGTGATCCTGAATCTAGTACGCTATTATTAATTTTAGTAGATGTGTTACCTTTTGCCTTACTAATAGGAGTTGCTTTATGGTTCTTTTCAAAACAAGTTAGTACTAATTCTAAATCAATGGATTTTGGAAGAAGTAAAGCAAGACTTAGTAATGGTGAAAGTGGTGTAACATTCAAAGATGTAGCGGGATTAAAAGAAGAGAAAGAAGAAGTTAGTGAACTTATAGATTTCTTAAAAAATCCAAAGAGATTTCAACAAATGGGAGCTAGAATTCCTAAAGGAGTATTGTTAGTTGGACCTCCAGGTACAGGTAAAACTTTACTTGCTAAAGCGGTAGCTGGAGAAGCAAATGTTCCTTTCTATTACATAAGTGGTTCTGATTTTGTAGAGTTGTTTGTTGGTATTGGTGCTAGTCGTGTAAGAGATATGTTCAAACAAGCTAAACAAAATGCTCCATGTTTAATATTTATTGATGAAATAGATGCTGTTGGTCGTCAAAGAGGAACTGGATTAGGTGGCGGACATGATGAACGTGAACAAACACTTAACCAATTGTTAACTGAAATGGATGGTTTTGGTGCAAATGAAGGAATAATTATTATTGCTGCTACAAACCGTGCTGATGTTCTTGATCCAGCATTGTTGCGACCTGGTCGTTTTGATAGACAAGTTACAGTTAATTTGCCTGATATCAAAGCTCGTGAAGAGATTTTAGCAGTACATGCTAGAAATAAAGTTTTAGGTGACGGTGTGACATTGAAGAACTTAGCTAAGAGAACACCTGGATTTAGTGGTGCTGATTTGGAAAACTTATTAAATGAAGCTGCTCTTTTAGCGGTAAGAAGAAATAAAGAAAGCATTACGATGAGTGAAATTGATGAAGCTACTGATAGAGTTCTAATGGGACCTGCTAAGAAGAGTAAAAAATATACTGAACAAGAAAAGAAAGTTGTCGCATATCATGAAGCAGGACACGTCGTACTTGGTCTTAAGTTAGATGATGCTAACGATGTTCAAAAAGTTACTATTATTCCAAGAAGTTATGCTGGTGGATATGCAATGATGGTACCTAAAGAAGAAAGATATACTTCTACTAAAAAGGAATTACTTGAACAAATTACAGGATTACTTGGTGGTCGTGTATCTGAAGAATTAAATTTTGGTGAAATTACAACAGGAGCTCATAACGATTTTGAAAAGGCTACTAAAATTGCAAGAGCTATGGTTACAGAATATGGTATGAGTGATTTAGGACCTGTTCAATTGGAACAACAAGAAGGTGGCGTATTCTTAGGAAGAGATTATAATAAGAGTCGTAACTTCTCTAATGAAATAGCTCATGAAATTGATTTAGAGATGCGTAAGATAATGGATGAATGCTATAAGAAAGCTAAAGAGATTTTAAGTAAAGAAAAAGATTTAGTCAAATTGATAGCAGAAGCACTATTAGAGTATGAAACTCTTACTAAAGAGCAAATTGAATACTTAGTTGAACATGGACATATGCCTGAAATTGAATCTTTGAGTGACTTTAACATAACTGAGTTAAAATCTAGAGCAAAGGCAGCTGGTGTTAAAGGTTATGCCAAAATGACTAAGGATGAACTTGTTGATGTTTTAGATAATTTAGATAAAGAACAAGATGAGGAAGGAGAGTAATCTCTTTCTTTTTTTGTCAATAGTGTGATATTATATTCATGATAGGTGATTAGATGTTTAATACGGAAATTCCTTTATATGGGATTTGTTTATTGAGTGGTTTAATATTAAATATTTTCATAGTAATCTTGTTAGCTAAGAAGTATAATTATCCAAATTATATCGTCACATCGTTGTTAATATTTGAAAATATTGGTATTATTTATGGAGCAAAGATATTGGCATTTTTTCAAGAATATGATTTATACAATGGTAAGTTCAATTTATTTAAAGTTGGAGTATCTGCATTTGGAGGCCTTTTGGGAGCTATTTTGATGTCATTTTTATTTTCACGACTTTTTAAATTCCCTATTAAAGACTTGATTTGTATAACGATGCCGTCTGTTTCACTCATTTATTCTTTGGGAAAAATGGGATGTTTTTTTACTGGATGCTGTCAAGGAATAGAGTATCATGGCTTTGGAAATATAGTTTATAACTATGCTTCTGAAAGTATTAATGGCATGCATCTATTTCCTGTTCAATTAGTTGAATCAATAGTGTTTTTGATAATATTTATATGTGTTTTATATCGATATAAGAAATATGGATATAATTTGCGAAATATAGGATTTATCTTTTTTTCATGTTCTCTTTCTAAATTTATTCTTTACTATTTTAGAATGGAACATGTCAATTCAATCTTTTCTTCCAATCAAATATTATGTATTTCTTTTATGTTAATTGGTATATATATGTGGTTTTATAACAAGAAAAAAGTTAGTAGGTGATATTTATGTATTGTAATAAATGTGGTAAAAAAATTGAAGATGGTAAAATTTTGTGTGATGAGTGCGAAAAAGAAAGTGGAAAGGAAATTCAGGTTTATAATGAAGAAGACGAGGCTCGTAAGTATTTAAAATTAGCGCTAATTTTATTCATTATTGGTTGTGTTGCTACACCTATGTCACTTTCTATTGATTCAATTAATAAATCATTACATAATGAATCGTTAAAGAATCTTTTCAATATTATTACACCTTCTCTTACTTTTCTATTACAGTTGGCAGCATCTATTGCTTCGCCTTTATCAGTCATAACAGTTATTGTTAGTAAAGTTAAATTTCCTAAAAATAAATCAGTATCGCTTGTTTTTAATATCATGGTAGGATTATTCATTTTTTGTTTTATTTCCTTTATATTAGTGATATATGCATGTGTTGCGAGTTGTCGTGGAATAGATGGTTAGATAAAATAGATAATTCATTAGTGAATTATTTATTTTTTTATTTTATAATATTACTTGGGTGATTTCTATGTGGAAAATAGGAAATGTTGAAATAGCTAATAGATTAGTTCTTGCACCAATGGCTGGAGTTGGCAATTCTAGTTTTCGAAGAATAGTTAAGGAAATGGGATGTGGTCTTATCTATGCGGAAATGGTTAGTGACAAAGCTATTTTTTATAAAAATGGTAAAACGTTGGAAATGCTTAAAATGACAGAGGAAGAAAGACCTATTGCGCAACAGATATTTGGTAGTGATAAAGAGAGTTTTGTGGCCGCTGCCAAATATGTATATGAAAATATGAAGCCAGATATCATTGATATAAATATGGGATGTCCTGTTCCCAAAGTAGCAATTCGTGCTCAAGCTGGTTCAGCACTTTTGAAAAATCCAGATAAAATAAAAGAAATCGTCGAAGCTGTTGTCGGAGCTGTTCCCATACCCGTAACTGTCAAAATTAGAAGTGGTTGGGATAGTAATAGTATTAATGCTGTTGAAGTAGCAAAGATTTGTGAAGAAGCAGGTGCTAGTGCCATATGTGTTCATGGGCGTACGAGAAGTCAGGGATATAGTGGAAAAGCTGATTGGGACATCATTAAAAAGGTTAAAGAAAGTGTTTCAATTCCCGTAATTGGTAATGGTGATGTAGTAGATATTTTTACAGCTAAAAAGATGCTTGATGAAACTTCAGTTGATGCCATCATGATAGGAAGAGCTAGTTTGGGTAATCCATGGATTTTCAAAGAAATATCTAAATACTTAGAAACTGGTGAAATTATTCCTAAACCAACGCCAATCGAAAGAATAGATATGTGTTTGAAACATATTCAGTATTTAAGTGAAATTAAAGTTGAAAAATTGGTCTGTTTAGAAATTAGAAATCATATAGCTTGGTATTTAAAGGGATTAAAAAATTCTAATGAAATTAAGAATAGAGTATATCTTACTTCTTCTATAAATGATATAATTTTGATATTGGAAGAGTATAAGAAAGAATTTTTGGAGGATTAATTATGGTAGGAAAAAGAATAATTGCGTATTTAATAGACTTTTTAATAGTAGTGATATTGAGTAATCTATTGAGTACCGTTTTACCAAATCGTGATAAGATTTTGAGTTATAGTGAAGATGCTAATAATACTTTTAATGAGTATATGGAAATATTTTCTAGTGAGGATATCAATTCGGAAGAGACTGAGAAGAAGTTAGATGAACTTTCAAAAGAAATTAGTGATTTGAGTTATTATTCAGCTAAAGCATCAGTCTTTAATAGCATCATTGGAATAGTATTATATTTTCTTTACTTTATCCTATTTCAAAGTTATAATAATGGGCAAACCATTGGTAAAAAATTATTAAAGATTGAAGTTACTAGTAATGATGGTAAAGAATTGAGTTTTAAACAGATGTTGATAAGAGGAATTATTTTATATCCAATAGTTTTAAATACGATTTCATTAATTCTTTTATTCATTTTGAATAAAGACACATATGGAAATGTTATATCATTTGTTGAAATGTTTAAATATGGATTGTTGTTTGCATGTTTTGTGACTCTTTTCAGTGGTAGAGGATTACATGATCGCATAGCTAATACGGATGTTATATCAGAACGCGAAGAAGTTGAGATAGAAGATGGTAATGCTACTAAGTGGAAGAAGACGACAGAAAAAGAGAAAAAAGTAAAGAGTTATAATCACACTAGTGGTAAGAGAAAGGGATGATAAAATGGATGAATTAACAGAACAAGAATTAGTTAGAAGAAATAAAATGGAAGAGATTCGTGCTAAAGGTATGGATCCATTTGGTCAAAGATTTGATAGGACACATCGATCTAGTGATATAAAAAATGCTTATCATGACAAGACAAATGAAGAATTGGAAGCTGATCCTGTCTTTGTAAAAGTTGCTGGAAGAATTATGACTAAAAGAGGAAAGGGAAAAGCTGGGTTCATGCATATTCAAGATCGTGATGGTCAGATTCAAATATATATGAAGTTAGATAATGTTGGCGAAGAAAATTATGAATTATTTAGTAAGGCTGACATTGGAGACATAGTTGGTATTGAAGGAACTTTATTCGTTACTCATACAGGAGAGTTGTCAGTAAAAGCTAGTAAATATATCCATTTAGTTAAAGCTTTGCGACCGCTACCTGAAAAATTTCATGGTTTGACAGATATTGAAGAGAGATATCGTCGTCGTTATGTCGATTTAATTGTTAATGAAGAATCTAAAAATGTTGCTTTGATGCGTCCTAAAATAATTAGAACAATTCAAAATTATATGGATAATCAAGGATTCGTTGAAGTGGAAACACCTATTTTACAACCTGTTTTAACAGGAGCAAGTGCTCGTCCTTTCACTACTTATCACAATGCTTTAGATATGCCTTTCTATTTGCGTATTGCACTAGAATTGCCACTAAAGAGATTGTTGGTAGGTGGACTAGAAGCTGTTTATGAAATTGGAAGAACTTTTAGAAATGAAGGAGTAGATCCGCGTCACAATCCAGAATTTACTTTGATGGAAGCATATCTTGCTTATTCTGATTTAGATGGAATGATGGATTTGACTGAAGGTATGTTTCAAAAAGTTGCACAAGAAGTTCGTGGTACATTAGAACTTGAATGGAATGGGAAAACTATTAATTTAGCTGGACCTTGGAAGAGAGTTCACATGGTTGATGCCATAAAAGAAGTTACAGGAATTGATTTTTGGAAAGAAATGACTTTTGAAGAAGCAAAGAAACTAGCTTTGGAACATCATTTACAATTAGAAGATCATTTCACGACAGTTGGGCATATCATCAATTTATTCTTTGAAGAATATGTTGAAGAGACATTGATTCAACCTACATTCTTATATGGTCATCCAGTAGAGATTTCACCTCTTACTAAAAAGAATAAGGATGATCCAAGATTTGTTGATAGATTTGAACTATTCATCGATGGAAAAGAATTCGCTAATGCTTATACTGAATTGAATGATCCAATTGATCAATTAGAAAGATTCCAAGAACAATTAAAAGAGAGAGAGCTTGGAAATGAAGAAGCTAATGATATCGATTACGATTTCGTTGAAGCTCTAGAATATGGAATGCCTCCAGCTGGTGGTATCGGTTATGGAATTGATAGATTGTGCATGCTCATAACTGGTTTAGATTCAATTCGTGACGTATTATTATTTCCACATATGAAGAATAAAAAATAAGAAACACAGGTTTCTTTTTTTTGGTTATTTTCACCAAAAATTCATTAAAAAATATATACTTAGCCCAAAATCTTGTGTATAATTTAGATGGGAGGGTATAGAAATGAAGAAACATAATATTTTTAAAGTAGTGTGCATTACAATATTGATTGCTGTTGTTTTAACTTGGATTCTTCCATCTACTTATTACAGTCAAGGAGTTATTGATAATGGTAGAATGCAAATTGGAATATTTGATCTATTCAGTTATTTAACAGCGCTTTTATCTTATTTTGGATATGTACCATTGTATATTTTAGCAGTTGGTGGTTTCTATGGTGTTTTATATCAAACTAGTGGATATAGAAACTTATTAGACAAGATTGTTAAAAAGTATAAGGGTAATGAATGGATATTCTTAACACTTGTGATGATTGTATTCGCAGTCGTTACTTCTGTTTCTGGATTATCTTTAGGATTATTTTTCTTATTCCCATTTGTTATCACGGCAATTCTTTTAATGGGATATAGTAAGGTAACAGCATTACTTACTACTGTTGGTAGTGTATGTGTTGGTCTACTTGGTACTACTTATTCAGCTTCTGAAATGGGTATTATCAGTGAAACATTATCATTACCTGCATCTAGTGAAATCATTACTAAAATAATAATCTTAGTAATAGGAATCATAATTCTAGTAGTAAATACTTTGTTATATGCTAAAAAACATAGAATTAGTACTCCAAGAAAGGGATTCCTTTATCCTGAATCTATAAATGCTAAGAGTAAATCTTGGCCAATAGCTTTAGTCTTTGATCTAGTGTTAATCATCATGATTTTATCATTTATTTCTTGGACAGGTGTTTTCTCTGTAGATATATTTGATAAAGCATTAGAATCTATTCAAAGTTTCAAAATTGGTGGTTTCCCATTATTTGAAAAGTTATTAGGACAAGTTGCTACATTTGGAAATTGGCAAGTTACTGATCTAATCACTTTAGTTGTTGTAGCTGCTGGATTTATTGCACTACTATGCAAAGTTAAATTTGATGATATGGTTAAAGGTTTCGGTTCTGGTGCTAAAAGATTCTTAAGACCAGCATTCGTTGCTACAATTGTATATCTAATTGTATTTATATCTGCATATCATCCATTAACTTTGACAATTATAAAGCCAATAGTTGAGTTAACTGATTCTTTCAATGTTGTAACTGCTTCATTTGCCGGAATCATCGCTCATTTATTCAATGTTGAAATGTACTATTCTGCTACTAGTGTATTACCTTATATGACTTCTGTATTCACTGATTCAAGCATATATAATGTAATTGCACTTGTTTGGCAAGGAACTTATGGTTTGACAATGTTATTTGTACCAACTAGTGTTATTTTAGTTGCTTCTCTATCTTATTTAAATGTATCTTACTTTAAATGGTTAAAAGCAATTTGGAAATTGTTATTGCAATTACTAGTTGTATTATTAATAGTATTCTTAATAATATTAATGATTTAAAAGAACTTTGAATTCAAAGTTCTTTTTTTTGTATATATTTTTGAAAAATACATCATCATATTCATAGAATTATTTGAAAGGGGTTGTTTTAATGTTTTTTAAATTTAGTGATGAAGCACAGAAATTGTTGTTATTGTCTTTAAAAGAAAAAAATAAGTTAAATGATGCTTTTATTGGAACTGAACACGTCTTTTTAGCAGCTCTATCTATGAATAATAGTAATATTGTTAAAGTATTAAATGATAATGATATTTTTTATGATAAATTTATAAGTTTTTTTAAGAAAAAGGAGCTTTCTAATAAATCTAATTATTACATTTTTACACCACTTATGAATGATATATTCAATGATTTATCGAGTAATCGCAATAAGAAGAATAGTGATGTAACTTGTAGTGAAATAATTGTAGAAATATTGAATCATGTCAATTCTAAAGCTCTATTAATTTTAAAAAAAATGGATATTGATATTAAAAAGTTATACAAGAGTTTAAATGTATCGAGTAAGAAAAAGAATTACAAGAAGGGAATTATAAATGAATTAGGAGTCAATTTAAATGAAAAGTTTTCAAATAGTAAAGAAGTAGTTTTAGAAAGAGAAGAAGAAATTGATATGATCATTGAAGTTCTCTGTTGTAAAAATAAGAATAATCCTATTTTAATAGGTGATGCTGGAGTTGGAAAAACAGCTATTGTTGAAGAATTGGCAAGACGAATAAATAATCATGATGTTCCATATCAATTGCGAAATAAAAAAATATATTCGATTGCTATGGCTTCTCTAGTTGCGGGAACTAAGTATCGCGGAGAATTTGAAGATAAGATTAATAAGTTGATAGAAGAAGTAGAAAATAGTGATGATATCATTCTTTTCATCGATGAAATTCATACACTTGTTGGTGCTGGTGGTGCTGATGGAGCTATAGATGCTTCCAATATTTTAAAACCATATTTGGCAAGAGGAAATATAAAAATAATTGGTGCGACTACTAATGATGAATACAATAATTATTTTGCTAATGATAAAGCTTTGAGTCGAAGATTTCAAGTTGTTAATATTGATGAGCCTAACACTCAAAAAGTAAGAAATATTTTGTTGGGAATAAGAGATTCTTATGAAGATTTTCACAATGTTAAGATATCTGATCAATTGATAGATAAAATAATATATTATGCTGATAAATATGTAAAAAATAGAAAATTTCCCGATAAAGCTATTGATATATTAGATGAAGTATGTGTCTTATCTTCAATAGTTTATAATAAAGAATACAGTTCAATGATCAATTTGGATAAAGAGATGAATAAAATAATAAAACTTAAGAATAAATCTATTATTGATGGTGATTATAAAGAAGCTATAAAATATAGTCATGATGAAAAAAGTATTCAAAATAAAATGGGAAAGATTAAAAGAAATATATTTAGTAATCGCAAAATAGTTGAGGTTAAAGAAAGTGCGTTATTAAAAGTGATGGAAAGAAAGACAAACATTCCTTTTCATACGATTAATAATGATAGAAATAAGATCTTGAAAAAGATTAATAAATATATGAGTAATTCGATATTTTCTAATGAGTTGACGAAAAAAATAATTTCCTTTACTACGGATATATATTCCAGTTTAGTCAATAATTCATTTACTAATACTCTTTATGTAAGATCTAATAAATATGGTTTAAATGACTATTTTATTGATGAATATATAAATATCTTTTTCCCAAAGAGTAATTTGATTCATATCGATATCGATAATTTTAGAAATGTTGATGATTTGTTGAAGAGTAATGATATCTATAATAAAAATAGTAGTTTTATTGAGAAGATTAAAAACAATTCTTTTTCAATAGTAGTAATAACTAATATCAATAATGCTGATTACAGCATAAAAGACTTTTTTGATAAGATAAATAGATATGGTTATTATATAAGTCGTGATGATGAGAAAATAGATTTTTCTAATACTCTTTTCATATATAATCTTTTATTAAATGAAAAAATTGGTTTTAATAATAATGGTATAAAAGATGATGAAATTATTGATATAGATGACATATCTCCTAATAAGTTAAAGAAAAGAATAAAGAATATTTTTATAAGAAATAATTATACTTTTTCTAATGAAGTAATTACTAAGATCTTTGATAAAATAATGGTTGATAGGGATAATTTATCAAATATTGAGTTTTTTATTAGAAAAGAAATGTCAAATTTAGGTAATTTCAATGAAAAAAAGGAAACTATCAAGGTATAGTTTCTTTTTAATGTTATAATTATTATGGGGATGATTATATGGATATAAATGAAATGAATAGAAGTTTAAATAATTATTTAGATAAAATAAATGATTTATGGAGGTCTCTTTGACATAGATTCTAAAAATGATGAGATTAAATCTTTAGAAAAAGAGATGAATCAAGTTGATTTTTGGAATGATAAAGATCATGCTGATGAAGTTATATCTAAATTGAATGATTTAAAGAGTAAAGTTTCCGAAATAAAAGCTTTGAAAGATTCTGTTTGTTCATCATTAGAGATGGTTGATATGTTAAGAGAAGAAGATAATTCAGAAATTAGAGAATTATTAAATAATGATATATCTTCCTATGCAGATAAGATTGATGAATTAGAAGTTCAATTATTATTAGATGGAGAATATGATGATTCTAATTGCATTTTAGAAGTTCATTCTGGGGCTGGAGGTACGGAAGCTTGTGATTGGGCTAATATGCTTTATAGAATGTATACGAGATGGTGTGAAAGACATAATTATAAAGTTGAAGTCATTGATTATTTAGCTGGTGAAGAAACTGGAATAAAGAGTGTGACGATGAGTATTAAGGGATTAAATGCTTATGGTTATCTAAAGGGTGAAAAAGGTGTTCATCGCTTAGTCAGATTATCACCATTTGATACTAATCATAAAAGGCATACTTCTTTTGCATCAGTTGAAGTCATTCCAGAAATTAAGAAGAATATTGATATTGTCATCGATGAAAAAGATATAAGAGTAGATGTGTATCGATCAAGTGGTCATGGAGGACAGGGTGTTAATACTACGGATAGTGCTGTTAGAATTACTCATATTCCTACTAATATCGTAGTTACTTGTCAAAATGGAAGAAGTCAAATTCAAAATAAAGAAGAAGCCATGACGGTTTTAAAGAGTAAATTGAAGTTATTAGAAATAGAAAAACAGAATAATGAATTACAGGAAGTTAGAGGTGAACAAAAAAATATTGAATTTGGCTCACAGATAAGAAGTTATGTTCTTCATCCATATTCAATGATTAAAGATCATCGTACCAATGTCGAAAGTAGTAATGTTGATAAGATATTGGATGGAGATATCGATATGTACATAAATGCATATTTAAAGAGGAGATAATATGAAGTTTAGACGAAAGAAAATAATTAAGTTTATTCATAAATACAGTTTTTTATGTATTGGACTTTTCCTTTATGCATTAGCGTTTAACATGTTTATGGTACCTAATGATTTTGTCGTTGGAGGAGTTAGTGGAATATCAATAATTTTATATAAATTGTTTTCTTTTGATACCTCTTTAACAGTTTTAATCCTTTCGATATTTTTAACGATTATTGGGTTTATTTTTTGCGACAAAGATCGCATGTACAGTTCGGTTGCTTCATCTATTCTATTACCATTATTCATAAAGTTAACTTTACCAATATCACAATATTTTGATTTAAATTTGTCTTTGTTACTATCTGGCATTTATTGTGCATTCATAGTTGGAGTTGGATTGGGAATGGTATATAAAGTTGGATTATCAACTGGTGGAACAGAAATAATTTATTGGATATTAGATAAATATATTCGAAAGAGCACTGGTCAATTAATGGTAATAGTTGAAGGAATAATAATCTTGATTGGAGCTGTTTCCTTTGGATTTCAAAAGTTGATGTACTCTCTAATTATTCTCTATATAATGAGCAATGTCAGCGATAGAATTGTCATTGGTATTTCCGATTGTAAATTGATATCAGTAATGCCTAAAAATGTTGATTTAGTTAAAGAATATATAGATAGTTTATCTTTTGTAAAAAATGTATCACTCATAACTGAAGATAATAAAGATGTAATATATTGTGTCGTTCATAATAAAGATTATAAGATCGTATATGATGAAATCAAGAAGATTGATAATGAATGTTTTCTATCAGTAACAAATACTTATGAAACTATGGGAGGATTTTAATATGTCAAAGAAAAAAGAGAAAAAGACTTTTTTAAAAAATGTTTTAAGATATATTACTTTAGTAGTTATGATGTTTGTTTCAGCAATAAGTTACAATTTATTTTTAAATCCAAATAATATAGTATCTGGTGGTACTAATGGACTTTCCATTATTGTTCAAGAAGTTTTTGGAATTGATCCAGCAATTTTCATATTAATTTTTTCAGCAATTGTTTTAATATTCAGTTTTTTGATATTGGGAATAGAAATGTCATCCAGTTCTATAGTAGCAATTTTAATCTATCCTTTTTTTGTATCAATTACATCGGGAATAACAACTATTAGTTATCTTCAAACTGATGATAAGTTATTAGTTGGAATATTTGCTGGTATCATATCAGGAGTAGTTCTTGGAACGATATGTAAAATTGGATTTAGTCAGGGTGGCATTATTCAAATCAGTCAAATAATTAATAAAATATTTAAATTTCCTATTGCGAAAGTCAATTTTGTAATAAATGCTTTCATACTCATTTGTGGAGTGTTTGTTTTTGGATTATCTTCTGCTCTTTTAGGAATAGTAGTATTATTCATAAGCAGTTTAATCGTTGATAGAATTTTATTAGGTATTTCATCGAATAAGTCGTTTTTAATAATCACTACTAAAGAAGATAAAGTAAAAGAATATATCAATAAAAAATTGGGACATGGTACTAGTATTTTCTATGTCAATGACAATAGTGGTAATGGTGAGAGAAGAGCTATTATGACAGTAATTCCGACTAGGGATTATTACAAGTTGGTAGATGGCGTTAAGAAAATAGATAAAGATGTGTTTTTTGTGGTAACAGATTCCTATCAATTAGAAGGTGGATTTTAGTTTTTAGGTGTGTTATAATGAAAACAAATAGAATATAGGTGGTGAAAAATGGAATTAATTAGTATAAGTAATGTTAATGTTAGGTATAAGAATGGAGTTAATGCTATTCACGATCTATCTATTAAAATTAAAAAAGGAGATTTTGTCTTTGTAATTGGTGGGAGCGGAAGCGGAAAATCTACTTTTATAAAGATGTTGTATAGAGAGATTAAACCTAATACGGGTGAGATAATTTTGGGTGGATTAAACGTTGCTAAATTACGTGATAGTAAAGTTTATAAGTTACGCCGTAAACTTGGAATTGTGTTTCAAGATTATAGGTTACTACCCAAGCTAACTGTATATGAAAATGTGGCTTTTGCCCTTGAGTGTATAGGTGCTAAAAAATCTGAGATAAGAGTTAAGACTTTAAAAGCAATCGAACTCGTTGGTCTCAAATCAAAAACGAGGTCTTATCCTGATCAATTATCAGGTGGAGAACAACAACGTGTTGCGATAGCACGTGCTATTGTAAATAATCCCAAACTTTTAATTTGTGATGAACCTACAGGTAATTTGGATCCAGATATGAGTATGGAAATTGTTAAGTTATTGGAAAGTATTAATAAAACCATTGGTACAACAATAATTATGGCTACACATGATAGAGAAATAGTTAATAAGATGAAAAAGAGAGTTATCGTTCTAAGTGATGGTAATTTAATTAAAGACTATGAGAAAGGAAAATATTATGATGAAGCTAATTAGAATGTTGTCTAGAGGTATTAGAGATGCCTTTAAAAGTGTTTTTAGAAATTTTTCTTTATCAATAGCATCAGTATCATGTATAAGTATTACTTTAGTAGTTATAGCGATATCTTTAGTTGCTTCATGGAATGTTAATAATTTTACTGAAAATATAAAAAAAGATGTAACTATAGTAGTATTTATTGATTCAAAAGCATCTGACTTGGATTTGGAACAAATAGATGCTGATTTAAGGAAAATAGAAAATATTGAATCTATTACTTTGAAGACTAAGGAACAGGAAAAGAAAGAGTTCATGGAAGAATCTGAAGTCTTTGAAAGTATAATGGGAGATTGGGATGAAGATGAATCACCATTAAAAGATAGTTTTTTAATTAAAGTGACTAATCTAGAAGAAATTAAAGATACTGTTAAGAAGATTAAAAAAATCGATTTAGTATATACTGTTAATTATGGTGAAAGCATGGTTGAAAAGATGTTAGATGCTTTCAAAGTAGTGCGCAATGTTACTATTGTAGTCGTTGTAGCATTGATATTAGTCAATGTATTCTTAATAGTTAATACTATTAAATTAACTATTTTCTCAAGAAAGAGAGAAATATCTATAATGAGATTAGTAGGAGCATCAAACTTTTCAATAAAATATCCATTTGTCATTGAAGGAATGGTCATTGGTATGATTGGATCTATTGTTCCTATATTGATAGTAATATATGGATATACATATTTATATACATATTTTGATGGGGTATTGTTCTCATCTTTGATCAAACTCATTAAACCACAACCTTTTGTATATTTAGTGTCCTTGATCATTTTAGGAATTGGTATGGTAGTTGGTATGATTGGTAGTAGTAGAGCTGTTAGAAAGTATTTAAAGGTATAATATGAAAAAGTTAATAAGTTTAATTTTAATCTTTACGATATTTTTAAGTTTTATACCAATGCCAACTAAAGGAGTAACTTTAGCTGAATATCAAAAGAAAGTTGATCAATACATAGCTGATTATGAAAAGAATCAAGCTGAGATAAATAAGACTCAATCAGAAATAACTAGTACTAATAATGAAATAAATAACATAAAAAAAGAAATGATTAGTATGGCTGCTGAGATTGGTCAATTACAGGAAGATGTCGTTCTCTATAAAGAAGAAATAAATAAAAAAGAATTACAAATAAAGAAATTGATTGAATATGCTCAATTATCTAGTGGTGAAAATCTATATTTGGAATATGCTTTTGGAGCTGAAAATATAACAGATTTAATATATCGTATGTCAGTTGTTGAACAGATGACAGATTATAATAATGAAGTTATTGACGAATTGACTGGTTTGATTAAAAAGAGTCAAGAGCGAGAAAAAGAAATTAATCAAAAAGAAAAAGAACTAAAGAGTAAACAAGAAAGATTAGAGAGTTTAGTCAGTTCTTTGAATGAAGATAAAGATTCATTATCAGAGTCAGGAGTAACTATTAGTAAACAAATTAAGATATATAAAGATCAGATAAAAACATATAAAGATTTAGGTTGTAAAGATAATGATGTAATTGGTGTTGATTGTGCTACAACTGTAAGTGCTGGTACTTGGCGTAGACCAACGACATCTGGTTATATAACTAGTGAGTTTAAAATACGTAGTGGTAGTTTACATAGAGCAGTTGACATAGGAAATAGTATGTATGGACAAAATCCTTATAGTACAAAAATCTATGCTGTTGCGAGTGGAACAATTACATCTATTTATAAAGATACTTATGGTGCATTAGTCGTTCTTATTGAACACTATGATGCTAAAGCAGGAAAGTATTATACATCTAATTATTGTCATATGAGTAAATACAATCCAGCTATTTATGAAGGTATGAAAGTTACTTCTAATACATGGATTGGATATATGGGAATGACTGGTCATGCAACTGGGCCACATTTACATTTGGAAATATTCCCTTGTCGATTGTATAATCTTAGTGATAAGAATTGTAGTACTTGGAGTAAATACGTATCTTTTGCTAAAAAGCAGTACAACAGTGGTTATAAAGGACCAAGAGGATTAATTAAGTTTCCATCTGGTCTATATAATAGATGGACAACTAGATAGAGATAAATAATTAACAGAGTCTTGAACTCTGTTTTTTTATGGAAAATAAAGTTTATATTGAATTAATTGACAAAATAATGTATACTAGCGATATGGTTAAAAAGAAAAAAAGGGAAATAGTTTGATTAATGATGATAACAAACACTTATAAAAACATTTTTTTGCTGCAACAACACTATTTCTATTTTTTATTAACATAATGACGTGGTTTTGGGAGGAAAAATATGGAATTAGAAGAATATAGAAAGAAAGTAGCAAATTTATCGATTAATGAGCAAAAATTAAGAGATTTGTATTTAAGAGATTTGGCTTTAGGAAAAGTACAAGGTCCACCAACAGGATATGCAAGTTTGGATAAGCCTTGGCTAAAGTATTATCCTGAAGAAGCGATTACATATGATATTCCTAATAAGAGTATTTATGATTTAATTCACGATAGTAATTTGTCAAATTTATCTTCAGTAGCATTGAGATATTTTAATAATAAAATTACTTATGGAGAATTGTTTGATAGTATTGAGAAGGCAGCAAAAGGATTTGTTAATATGGGAGTTAAATCAAATGATATTGTTACAATGCTAATGCCTAATACGCCAGAAGCTATTTATTGTTTTTATGCATTGAATAGATTGGGTGCTATTGTAAATGTTGTTGATCCTAGATTAAAGCGTGAACAAATAAGGGATATTTTAAATAATACTGAATCTAAATATGTAGTTTCATTGGATATGTGTAATCCAATATTAGATTCAATAAAGAAAGAAACAAAAGTAAAAAAGATTTTATCTGTTTCGCCAGTAGAATCATTACCACTTCCAATAAGAATGCTTGCAAAGTTTAAAAACAATTTTAAAGCAGAAAATGATAATGATTTTGTTTATTGGAGTAAGTTTTTAAAAGAAGGAAAAAATGTAAAATATTTTGAAGACGATAAATATTATACTAACAAGCCAGTAGCCATATTGTATACTGGTGGTACTACAGGAAATCCTAAAGGTGTTGTTTTGACAAATGATAATTTTAATACAATGGCAGTTACTCAAGTTATTTCTGGTTATAATATAGATAAAGGAGATAGTTTTTTAAACTTTCTTCCTCCATTTATTGCTTATTGTTTAGTAAATGCAATTCATGATCCTCTTTTCTTAGGATGTGATATTACATTAATACCAACTTTTGATGCTAAAGATTTTCCAAAATTGATGGTTGATCATAAACCAAATCATGTTTTAGCAGGGCCAATTTTATGGAATTTTTTCATTGATAGTGATTTAACTCAAAATTTAGATTTAAGTTTCTTAAAGTCACCTATTTCTGGTGGAGATAAATTATCTGTAGAATTAGAAGAAAAGGTAAACGATTTTTTTCATCATCATAATTGCAAATATAATGTAATACAAGGATATGGTATGACTGAAGTATCTGCGGCTGCTTGCTACTCAAGTGAAGAAAGCCAAGTTGTTGGTAGTGTTGGAATTCCTTATGTAAAAAATAATATTTCTATATTTGATCCTGATACTGGAAAAGAATTAAGATATGGAGAGAAAGGTGAAATATGTATATCTACACCAACTATGATGTTAAAATATTATAATAACGACGAAGCAACGAAAGATGTCATTAGATTGCATGATGATGGTAAATACTGGGTTCATACTGGTGATGTAGGTACAATAACTGAGAATGGTAATGTATTTGTTGAAGGAAGAATGAAAAGGATGATTGTTAGAAATGGTAATAAACTTTTCCCTTCTAATGTAGAAGATTTAATACTAACAGATGAGTCAATATCTAATTGTGCCATTGTTTCTATGCCAAATAAGGATGAAAAAAGTGTTCCTGTAGCATTTATTGTTCTTAAATCAGATTCTAAATTTGATTCAAAGCATATTGATGATATTATCAGTGCAAAATTACCAGAATTTAACATCCCATATAAGTATATAATTAGAAATGATTTACCTCTTACAACAATTAATAAAATTGATTTTAGAACTTTAGAGAGTGACGCTTTGAATTACATTGATGATGATTCTAAAGTTATAGATGAAAGAGAAAAATCAAAAATTAAGAAAAAGTAGAATAGCTTCTTTTTCTTTTTTTTTAATTAGTGTATAATTATCGTAGGTGAAAATATATGAGTGGTAATATTATTGTTTCTATATGCTGCCTTGTTAATATATCATTGTTGGTAGTTGTTTATTTTTCAAAAAAAAGGATTATGACGTTTGAAAATAATATATATGCTTCTATTATAATTACTAATTTTTTTAATGTCATAGTTGAGATCTTTAGCTATGTATTGCTGAAGTTTAATATTTCTTATACCTCACTTTCTTATTCTATTTTTATGAAATTTATTTTGTTTTTATATTTGACATGGATTGCATTATTTTTCTTATATGTAATGGCTGTTTCCTATAATGTTACTGATTCTAAAAATAAAAAGATTAAAATAGGTTTTTATATTTATTTGATTTTATCTTTTTTAGTCTTTATTTTCCCAATGAGTTATACTGTTAAGAAAAGTCTTTATATACCTGCTGGAATTCCAACTAGCATTGTTTATGCTGTTTCTGCTGTAGTAGATTTGGTTATAATATTTGTCTTAATAAAAAATCACAAAAATATATTAGATAAAAAATATATTCCTGTCGCCGTATTGTTTGTTATTGGGATATTTGTTCTTGTTTTTCAAAGTTTAAATCCAGAATATTTTTTATTGACTCCATTATTAGTCTTGACAACTTTTGTTATGTATTTCACTATAGAAAATCCTGACGTTAAAATGATTCAACAATTAGAGATTGCTAAAGATACTGCTGATAAGGCTAATGCTGCTAAAACAGATTTCTTGAGTAATATGTCACATGAAATTCGTACTCCATTGAATGCTATTGTTGGATTTAGTGATGAAATAGAACAATCATCTACTTTGGAAGATGCTAAAGAAAATGCTAAAGATATTATTAGTGCTTCTAATACTTTATTGGAAATAGTTAATAGTATTCTTGATATTTCAAAGATTGAAGCTGGTAAATTAGAAATTATTAATTCTGATTATAATCCAAAAGAATTATTTACTGATCTTGGTAAATTGATTACTCCTAAGATGAATGAAAAAGCTCTTGATTTCCAAGTATCAATAGCTGAAGATTTACCTAAGACTTTATATGGAGATAAAGCTAATATTAAGAAAGTTGTTACTAATTTACTTAGTAATGCCTATAAATATACTGATAAAGGTTTTGTAAAATATACTGTTAGTTGCGTTAAAAAAGATAATAATTGTCGCTTAATCATTTCAGTAGAAGATTCTGGTCGTGGAATGAAACCTGAAAATGTAGATAAGTTATTTACTAAGTTCCAAAGAATTGATGAAGATCGAAATACTACTATTGAAGGAACTGGTTTAGGACTTGCATTAACTAAACAATTACTTGAACTAATGGGTGGAAATATTATTGTTCATACTGTTTATGGTGAAGGTTCTAAATTTACGGCAACTCTTGATCAAAGAATAGATAATATTGATATAAAAGAAGAAGTCAGTGTTCCTGATACAATTGATTTAAGTAATAAACGTATTCTTGTTGTTGATGATAATCCATTAAATCTTAAAGTTGCAACTAAATTACTTCAAAGATATAATGCTCTTGTTGAATGCTGTGATAGTGGATTCTCTTGTATAGATAAAGTACAAGCTGGTGAAAAGTTTGATCTAATTCTAATGGATGATATGATGCCTAAAATGAGTGGTACAGAGGCTTTTAAAAAATTAAAAGAAATATCTTCTTTCAACATGCCAGTTATTGTTTTAACAGCTAATGCTATAACAGGTATGCGCGAAAAATATCTTGGTGAAGGCTTTACCGATTACTTATCTAAACCAATTGAAAAAGAAGCAATGATTAAATCATTTAATCTTGTCTTTAAAAAGTCAACTCCTGTTACAGCTAAGCGTGATGAAAAAACAAGTTTAGAAATTAATGTTACATATAATGATAATACAAATGAGAAAAAAGTTATTGAAGAGACGACACCTGTTGAAGTAAAACCAACTCCTAATCCAGCTTTAACAACTGAAAATAATCATACTAAAGAATTCCTAGAGTCAAATAACATTGATGTAAATCATGGACTTGAACTTCTTGGTGATATGGAATTGTATGATGAAACTATGGAAGAGTTTGTTAAAGAGATAGATGAACGTTTACCAAAATTGAAGGATTTTAAAGAGAAGAGTGATATGCCTAATTATGCTATCATTGTTCATGCGATAAAAAGTGATTGTAAATATTTGGGAATTATGTCTTTAGCAGATACTTGTTATGAACATGAATTGAAGAGTAAAGCTAATGATGTTGACTTTGTTAATAATAATTATGATTCATTGTTAGTTAAGATTGATAAATATGTATCTATATGTAAAAAATATTTAGGAAAAGATTGATATCTTTTCTTTTTTTGTTTGTTATTGACAAAATGATAATATCATGATATAATTAACAGCATCAAGGGGAGTAGTTGATATAAATCTTTGATTTATATATGTGATGCGTCATTTCGATACTTTGTATCCGCATCATATCAACCATTTGGTTGTGACAAGACTTTGCATTAGTGAAGTCTTGTTTTTTTTGTTTCTGTTATTTATTTGACTTCACTAAATGTGAAGTTTTTATTTTCTTTGATGAAATTATAAATGAGGAGGAAAATAAAATGACAGAAAGAAATTATGAAAAAGTGGATATTTTAAGTTATGTATCTAAAAAAATAAAAGATGGGAGCTTATCTTTCGCTGAAGCTATCAAGTTTAAAAGAGTAATAGCTGTTCAAGGAAATCCTGAAAGCAAAATACAAACTGTTTTAGCTGATGGAACAGTTGAAACTGAAGAACGTGTTGTAGGTATTGATGAAAAAACTGGTCAACCTAATTGGATCGTTCAAAATGTAAATGGACCAGAAAGATGGGTTGTTACGGATTCAGTATTTAAGAAAAAGTATGAAGTTGATTCTCTTCAAGAAGGTGTGTATAAGCCAAAGGAAGGTCCTATGCTTGCTGCTCAAATTGGTGATGATTTAGAATTTGCTCCACCTATGTGGGGAGGAGATATTCAAAGAGTTAATGCTGGTGGTTATTTATTAATGGATCCTGCTAATCCAACTGATGTCTATGCAATAGGTGAAGATGAATTTAATGATACATATAAGTTTACTTCTACTCCAATTAAAAAAGTTAAATAAGTAAATAAAAAAGATTTCAATTTAAATTTGAAATCTTTTCTTATAGATCAATTTTTACATCTTCTCTTTTTTTCTCTTCTGCCTCAAAGAATTCTCTTTTAGTGATTCCTTTGGAATTAGCAACGATACTAGTTGGGAAAGTTACTAATGCTTGATTTAGAATAGATACGTTTGAATTGTACATTCTTCTTGCTGCTTGTAAATGTTCTTCAACATCTGATATTGCTAGTTGCAATGTGTTGTAATTTTCATTTGATCGCAATTCTGGATAATTTTCTGCTAATAATTTTATTTGATCAAAATTGTGATTCATTTTTTCATTTTCTGTTTTCTTCTCTTCCATTGTCATATTGCTTCGCAATTGTACTACTTCAAATAATACTTCTTTTTCATGCTTAGCGTATGCTTTTACGACATCCATCATTTTTGTCAAAACATCATATCTTTTAGTTAGAGCTACATCGATACCAGAGTTGGCTTCATCTATTTTAACCAATGCTCTATTAAGTTTATTGGATACAGATATGTACCAAATCAAAATAGCAACAATAACTATTATGATTATTGCAATAACGATCTCCATACTACACCTCCCTTCTAAACAAATCATTATCTAATTGTAAATCATTAATAAAATTTATTATGTTACGCGTAGATTGCATTGTTTCATTTCCATATTTTTCAGCGTTTACTGGTTCACTTATCTTTGGTTCAAATAGATCTTTTCCAGTGTTAACGCCTAGATGTAATTTATTGTCAACAAAGCAAAGGATGATTTGGGCATTTATTCTATTTTTTAGATCTTTTATTCTTTGAATTAAACTTGGTGTCAATATATAGAAAGCTTCTAAATCATTATCTGAATAAGCGACAAAATTATTATTGAAATCAACGTCTTCTAATTCAATTTTGTGTAGATTGGAGGAACTGAATAATCCTTTTGCTTTATTAGCGGTAAAATATTTACTACATACTTCAATATTTGATTTAAACATTTTATTGAAGTCAAATATATACCATTGTCCTCTAAATAGGGTTACTGTATGAGTATGACCTTCACTATCAGTATGTTCTTCTTCAATATTGACATCTGATGTTTCAAAGTGGATGTTATTATACGTTGCTGATAAGTAATCATTTGAATAAAAGCGATTACCCATATCGACCATATTAGTAGATTTAATTTCATTATAACTGATACCTTTTTCAGGAATGTATGTTATGTTTGTGAACAGTCTCTTAAATACATCGACAACTACTAATTTTTTATATTGTATTTTGTAGTCATTAACTTTTTTATACGTAAAGCAAGTTTCGAAGGCTAAAGTGATTGTAAATCCAATCATAAGTGCAACTATATTCTTTAATAGCAGCATTGAAACAATACTTATAGAAAATCCAATTACTTTTGTTGTTCTTTTTTCTCGTTGTATTTCTTGACGGATATTTTCTAAATATTGAAGTGAAATTTCATTAATATTTTGATTATTATCCATATAAACACCTATATATAATATAACATAAATATTTATACTTTTACTAACTAATATTTTTTGATTAACATTTCTTTGTAAAGTGTATTGTTAGGTACTTAATTTTTGGTAAAAATTGTAAGTTGTTAAAATAAAACAAAAGTGGTAAAATATGAGTGACTTTTTAGGGAGATGGAAATATGTTCAATTTGGTATCAAAATTTAAACCTAGTGGGGACCAACCAGAAGCTATTAAAGAGTTAGTTGCTGGTATCAAAGCCGGTAAGAAAGAACAAGTTTTATTAGGAGCAACGGGAACTGGTAAAACATTTACTATTGCTAATGTCATTAAAGAGGTTAATAAACCAACTCTTGTTTTAGCTCATAATAAGACACTTGCTGGACAATTATATGGTGAACTTAAAGAACTATTTCCTGATAATCATGTATGTTATTTTGTATCATATTACGATTATTATCAACCAGAAGCATATGTTCCATCTACTGATACATATATTGAAAAAGATTCATCTATCAATGATGAAATTGATGAGTTACGTCATTATGCGACTAGTTCATTGATCTCTAGTGATGATGTCATTGTCGTTGCTTCTGTCTCTTGCATTTATGGTATTGGAGAAGTTGATGAATATCGCAATAAGATGTTGACTTTGAGTGTTGGTGAAAAAGTTGATCGCGATTATGTTTTAAACAAATTAGTGGAAATGCTTTTTGAAAGAAATGATTATGACTTTAAAAGAGGTACTTTTAGAGTCAGAGGTGATGTTCTTGAGATAATTCCTGCTAGTGAACGCACTAATGGATATCGCATTGAATTCTTTGGTGATGAAATAGATCGCATCAGTGAAATAGATACTTTGACAGGAGCAATACTTGTCAATAAGAAGACTATTTCTTTATTCCCTGCCAGTCACTTCGTAATCAGTGATGAGAAGTTAGAAGCCGCAATTGGACGTATTGAAGAGGAATTGAAAGAGCGCATTGCATATTTCAAAAGTGAAAATAAATTGATTGAAGCTCAGAGAATTGAACAACGAACTAATTATGATATGGAAATGCTTCGTGAGACAGGTTTTTGTACGGGAATTGAGAACTATTCACGACCAATGGCAGGAAGAAAAGAAGGGGAGACTCCAACTACTTTAATGGATTTCTTCCCTAAAGATTTTTTGTTAGTAGTTGATGAGTCACATGTTACACTTCCTCAAGTTCGTGGTATGTATAATGGTGATAGAGCACGTAAGATGAATCTTGTTGAATACGGTTTTCGTCTTCCTAGTGCTTTGGATAATCGTCCTCTTAAATATGAGGAATTTGAGAGTAAAATCAATCAAGCTATCTATGTTTCAGCAACACCTGGAGATTACGAATTAGAACACGTAAATAACAAATTTGTTGAGCAGATAATTAGACCTACGGGTCTATTGGATCCCATTGTTGAAGTGCGACCAACTGAAGGACAGATTGATGATTTAGTTGGAGAAATAAGAGATCGCATTGAAAAAAATGAACGTGTTTTGATAACGACTTTGACGATTCGCATGGCTGAAGAACTATCTAACTATTTGAAAGAGATAGATATTAAAGTAGCTTATCTTCACACTGAGATTAAGACTCTTGAACGCATGCGCATCATTCGTGATTTGCGTCTTGGCAAATATGATTGTGTCGTTGGTATAAACTTGCTTCGTGAAGGAATTGACATACCAGAAGTCAGTTTAATAGCGATATTAGATGCTGATAAAGAGGGATTCTTAAGAAGTAGTCGCAGTTTGATTCAAACGATGGGAAGATGTGCTCGTAATAGTAATGGTCGTTGTATAATGTATGCTGATCACATCACTGATTCAATGGATTATGCGATGAAAGAAACAGCTCGTCGTCGTAGCATTCAAGAAGAATATAATAAAGAACATGGTATCGTACCACAAACTATTACGAAAGAGATAAGAGAATTGATTTCTAATGTCGATGAAAATGAAAAGAAAACTGGTAAAGCTAATAAGAAACAAACTAGACTTGAACGCGATAAGACGATTGAAAAGATTGAGCAAGAGATGCGTGAAGCTGCTAAGAACCTCGACTTTGAAAGAGCTATGGAACTTAGAGATATATTATTTGAAATGAAAAGTGAGTAAGTATGAAGAAGTTTAAAAAAATTTATGTAGAGATAACAAATATATGTAATTTATCTTGTAGTTTTTGTCTCAATAATAAAAGAGAGAAAAAGTTCATGAACGTATCTGATTTTTCTCATATCATTGATGAAATTAAGCCTTATACCGATTACATATATTTGCACGTCAAAGGAGAACCATTGTTGAATCCCAATCTCAATGTCTTTCTCGATATTTGTGACAATTCCAATATTGCGGTTAACATTACTACTAATGGAACTCTTTTGAATAAAAATAAAGACGTATTAAAGAGACATAAATGCGTTAGACAAATAAATGTTTCTCTCCATTCAGAAAATGATGAAGAGGATTATTTTGAGATGGTGTTTAGTGCTTGTGATTATTTGAAAGACAATATTTATATATGTTATAGGTTATGGACTTTACATGATAATGTTCTCGATTCTAAAGCTGAGAAAATTGTAGCTAAAATCATTAAACATTACAATTTAGAAGAAGATGTTATTAAGAAGATATTGTTTGAAGATAATGTCAAAATAACAAATAATATTTTTATCAACAAAGCTAATATGTTTGAATGGCCAAATATGAAGAGTAGACATGCTACTGATGGTTATTGTCATGGTACAATTGATCATGTAGGTATTTTGGTTGATGGTACTGTTGTTCCTTGTTGTTTAGATGGAGAAGGAGTTATCAACTTAGGAAATGTTTTATCAACAAGTTTTGTGGATATTATTAATTCAGAACGTTTTTTGAATATGAAAAATAATTTTGAAAACAATATTTGTGTAGAAAAGTTATGTAAAAAGTGTACTTTTAAAGATAGATTTGAATGAGGTGTAATTATGAATGAGATTGTCATCAAGGGAGCGAGAGAAAACAATTTAAAAAATATTAATTTGACGCTTCCAAAAGATAAATTTATTGTCATGACTGGTGTTAGTGGTAGTGGTAAGAGTAGTCTTGCTTTTGATACTATTTATGCAGAAGGACAGAGAAGATATGTTGAATCTTTGAGTGCTTATGCTAGACAATTTTTAGGAGGAACAGAAAAACCGGATGTTGATTCGATTGAAGGATTATCACCAGCTATTAGTATTGATCAGAAGACAACTAGTAAGAATCCTCGTTCAACAGTGGGAACGGTAACTGAGATATATGATTATTTACGTCTTTTATATGCTCGTATTGGGGTTCCTTATTGTCCTAATCATAACATTCCAATATCTAGTCAAAGTGTTGATGAGATCGTCAATCGCATTTTAGAATATGAAGAAGGTACGAAGATCGTCATTATGGCACCAGTTGTTCATGGGGAAAAAGGAACGCATAAGGATTTATTTGATAAACTTAGAAGTGATGGATATGCGCGTGTTCGTGTAAATGGTGAGATACATGATTTGACAGAGGATATAACTCTAGAAAAAAATATCAAGGATAATATTGATGTCGTAATTGATAGATTGGTTTTAAAAGATGGGATTAGAAGTCGTCTTTTTGAATCAGTTGAAGCAGCGACTAAACTTGCGAATGGTAAAGTTATTGTCGATGTGATGGGACAAAAAGAGATATTGTTCTCAGAGTCTTTTGCTTGTCCATATTGTGATTTTTCAATTCCTGAATTGGAGCCTAGAATGTTCAGTTTCAATGCTCCTTTTGGGGCTTGTCCTGATTGTAATGGTCTTGGTATAAAGTTGAATATTGATGGTGATTTAGTCATTCCTGATCGCACAAAATCAATTAATGAGGGATGCATTGTCACATCTAATGATGATCAAGATAGTGTCGATTATAAAAAGTTGGAATGCGTTTGTAAGCATTATGCGATTGATATGGATAAACCATTTGGAAAATTGACGAAGAAACTACAAGACATTGTTCTATATGGTAGTCCAGATATCATTCAATTTAAATATTCGACACGTAGTGGTAATCAGTACAATCAAAGAGACTATTACGAAGGAGTTTTAAACAATCTTCAGAGAAGATATATGGAGACTTCTAGTACATGGATTAGAGATTGGTTAGAAAATTACATGGTTGAATCAGAGTGTGAAACTTGTCATGGAGCTCGTTTAGCTGATTGGGTTTTGTCAGTTAAAATTGGTAAGAAAAACATTTATGAGATGACTTGTATGAGTATTAAAGACATGCTTGAATTTCTTGATAAATTGAAGTTGACTCCTTCACAAGAACAGATTGCTAAGTTATTATTGGTAGAGATAAAGAATCGATTGTTGTTCTTAAAAAATGTTGGATTAGAATATTTGACTTTGAACAGAATGGCTAGTACTCTTTCTGGTGGTGAAAACCAAAGAATTAGATTGGCAACACAAATCGGTTCAAGATTGACCGGTGTTTTGTATGTCTTAGATGAACCTAGTATTGGTCTACATCAAAGAGATAATGAAAAACTTATCAATACTTTAAAAGAAATGCGTGATTTGGGTAATACTTTGATCGTTGTTGAACATGATACTGATACGATGTTAGCGTGTGATTATCTCGTTGACATTGGTCCTTATGCTGGTGATCAAGGTGGAGAAATCATGGCTTGTGGAACACCTGAAGAAGTCATGAAGAACAAAAATAGTTTAACTGGTAGATATTTGAGTGGGGAATTAGGTATTGACGTTCCTAAAAAGAGAAGAAAAGGAAATGGAAAGTTCATCGAAGTTAAAGGCGCTAAACAAAATAATCTTAAAGATATTGATGTCAAATTCCCACTTGGAACATTTACTTGTGTCTGTGGTGTCAGTGGTAGTGGTAAGAGTAGTCTTGTCATGTCTATTTTATCGACAGCAGCAAGAGATGCGATTTATAAGATCAAGGAAAAGCCTGGTAAACATAAAAAAATAATTGGTTTAGAAAACATCGATAAAGTTGTCGAAATCACACAAAATCCAATTGGACGTACACCACGAAGTAATCCAGCTACTTATACGGGTGTTTTCGATGACATTCGTGATTTGTTCACTACTACGAAAGAAGCCAAAATGTATGGCTTTGGTAAGAATAGATTTTCATTCAATGTAAAAGGTGGAAGATGTGAAGCTTGTCGTGGTGATGGTGTAAAGAAGATTGAAATGCATTTCTTACCTGATGTTTACATACCTTGTGAAGTTTGTCATGGTAGTAGATATAATACGGAGACTTTAAACATAAAATATAAAGGAAAGAATATTGCTGAAGTTTTAGACATGCGTGTCAGTGAAGCTTTGAAGTTTTTTGAAAACATTCCGAAAATAAAAAATAAACTTCAAGTTTTAGATGATGTCGGACTAGGTTATATCAAATTGGGACAGAGTGCGACAACTCTATCAGGTGGTGAAGCAGCTCGTGTCAAACTCGCTAAAGAATTGCAGAAAAAGGCCACTGGTAAAACATTGTTTATCATGGATGAACCTACGACAGGATTGCACATTCATGATATCAAAAGACTTCTTGCAATTATTCAGAAAATAGTAGATAATAAAGATACAGTAATAGTAATTGAGCACAATTTAGATATGATTAAAACCGCTGATTATATAATCGATTTAGGACCTGAAGGTGGAGAAGCTGGTGGTAATATTGTCGTCACTGGAACACCTGAAGAAGTTATAAAGTGCCCAACTTCTTATACTGGTCAATTTTTGAAGAAGATAATGTAAGGTGGTACTAATGAGTCAAAAGTTAAAGAAAAACAAAGTAGTAACAATGATTCATTCTGTATTGGAATGGTTATTATACATGTTAGCATATACAGTTGTATTCATTGTTGTCGATTACATATTTGATACGTTTAAAATTGATCAAACACATTTGTATTTGTATTCATTCATTGCGGTAGTACTGATCTATATATTGAATAAGACGGTCAAACCAATTCTTTTTCATTTGACTTTACCGATTACGGGACTTACACTTGGACTATTTTATTTTGTCAATAATATGATCATTTTAAAATTAGTTGAATTCATCATGAATAATAAGATTGAATTTACTAGTTTACCAATTTTATTCTTTATATCAATTATATTGTCTTTATTTAATTTATTAGTAGAAAGTGTTGTCATTAAACCTTTCATAAAGAAGGTGAAGAGATATGAGTAGAGTTGCGATTGATTTTGGATTTTTCCAACTATATTGGTATTCTTTATTAATAGCTTTTGGATTATTAGTAGGTATAACGATAATTTTAAGAGAAGCTAAAAGGCAAAAAATATCAGAAGACTTTTTTATAAATTTGATCTTTTATGGCACTATATTTGCCATATTGGGAGCTAGAGCTTATTACGTAATCTTTAATTGGTCATATTACAGTACACATTTAATGGAAATCTTTGAAATATGGAATGGTGGTATGGCTATTCATGGATCAATCATAGCTGGAGGATTATTTGTCATCTACTACTGCCGTAAAGAGCATGTTCGCACTTTAAAAATTATTGATATCATCGTCGTAGGATTAATAATTGGTCAAGTCATTGGTAGATGGGGTAATTTCTTCAATCAAGAAGCATATGGTGGTGTTGTCAGCCTATCTTATTTAAAGAGTCTTCATCTTCCAGATTTCATCATTGATGGCATGAAGATTGGTGCTAACTACTATCATCCAACTTTCCTCTATGAGAGTTTGTGGAATCTAGTTGGCTTTGTCATGTTACTGATAGCTAGAAGATTTAGATACATTCATGTCGGTCAACCGACAGCGTTATATATGATTTGGTATGGCATTGGGCGTTTCTTCATTGAAGGATTGCGAACTGATAGTTTGATGCTTGGAAGTTTAAGAATGGCACAGTTAGTATCAATTGTGATGGCTGTTGCTGGTTTAGTGCTATTTGTGTATAAATTAAAGAAATCACGATTTGATGATCAGTACAATGCTGTTGAACAAAAAGATTGACTTATAAACACTTTTGTGTTACTTTATATGTGACACGTATAAGTGTTTTTATTTTGGTAAAATATAGGTAGGGATTAATATGGAGAAAGAGAAGACAAAAAAGACTAAGAAAAAAGAAAATGCTAAAGAAAAAAATTTGACAGAGAAAAAGAAATCAACAAAAAAAGTAGAGAAGATTGAAACAAAAGAAAAAGTAGTTAAAGAAGAGAAAAAAGAAGATAAGAAAAAAGACAAAAAAGAGAAGAAAAAGAAAGTTGGCATATTCAAAAGTATTTTTAATTTCTTTAAAGGTGTTAAAGATGAAATGTCTAAGGTCGTTTGGCCTAATAAGAGAGATATGGCTAAATATTCAATTGCAACTATTCTATTCATAGTGTTATTTGCCATATACTTTTATGGAATAGAGACGTTAATGGCTTGGTTGAAGTCAATCATAGTATTTGTATAGGAGAATTAGTTATGGAAAAACAATGGTATGTAGTTAATACTTATTCTGGACATGAGAGTAAAGTTAAAGAAAAATTAGAAATGCGTGCTCAATCTATGGATATGAAAGATTATATTTATCGTGTAATCATTCCAGAACAAAAAGAGATTGAAGTAAAAGATGGTGTCACTAAAGAAAAAATTAAGAAAATGTTCCCTGGTTATGTGTTGATTGAAATGGTGATGAGTGATGAAGCTTGGTATGTAGTTAGAAATACACCAGGTGTTACAGGATTTATTGGATCAAGTGGTAAAGGAGCTAAACCTACACCATTACAACCATATGAAGTTGATAATATTTTGAACAATATGGGAATCAGTAGATTTGATGTCGATAAAGAACTTGAAGTTGGAGCTAAAGTTAAGATTATTGCTGGACCTTTTGTCAACATGTATGGTGTTGTCGACAGTATTGATCTTCCAAATCAAAAGTTGGTTTTAAATGTAGATTTGTTCGGTCAAGAGACTTCTGTTGAAGTAGAATTATCACAAATCGAAATCGCTGTTGATTAATTTTGAGAAATTGCTTGATTTTTAAAATTTAATATGGTATTATTGAAGCGCTATATTGAATTATATAGAAAAGAAATAAGTGGGAAGCGCGGATCTTGGCTATTTGGACCACTCGCGAAAACGAAATAAAATATATAGGAGGTGTTTTTCGTGGCAAAAGAAGTTGTTAAAAAGATTAAATTACAAATTCAAGCTGGAAAAGCTACACCTGCTCCACCAGTCGGAACAGTTTTAGGACCAGCCGGAATTAACTTACAAGAATTTTGTACAAAATATAATGACGCAACTAGAGACAAAATGGGTGATGTATTACCAGTTGAAATTTCAATCTATGAAGATAGAAGTTTTGATTTCGTAATTAAGACTCCACCAACTGCATTCTTATTGAAGAAAGCAGCTAAAATCGATAAGGGATCTGTTAAAGGATCTAGTGAAACTGTTGCAACTTTGACTAAAGATCAAATTAGAGAAATTGCAGAAATTAAATTACCAGATTTAAATGCTTATACAGTTGAAGAAGCTATAAAAATAGTTGAAGGTACTGCTCGTAATATGGGTATTGCCATCAAAGAATAAAAGTAATTTATTAATATACATATAGGTTTATACCTATGTGGGAGGATAATCCGCTTAACCACATAAGGAGGAAATGAAATGAAAAATAGAGGAAAGAAGTATGTAGAAGCTGCATCTAAAATTGAAAAAGGTAAAGCTTATACAAAAGAAGAAGCTGCAAAGTTAGTTAAAGAGACTTCTGTTAGCAAATTTGTTTCATCTGTTGAGATTGCTGTTAGACTTAATTTGGATACAAAGAAAGCTGATCAACAATTAAGAGGTGCAATTGTACTTCCTAATGGTACTGGTAAAGACAAAAAAGTTTTAGTAGTAGCAAGAGGAGACAATGCTAAGAAAGCAGAAGCAGCTGGTGCTGATTTTGTTGGTGATGTTGACATACTAGAAAAGATAGAAAAAGAGAACTGGTTCGGTTTTGATGTAATGATAGCTACACCAGATATGATGCCACTTCTTGGTAAATTAGGTAGAGTATTAGGACCTCGTGGATTAATGCCAAATCCTAAGACAGGAACAGTTACAGTAGACGTAGAGAAAGCTGTTAACGAAGTTAAAGCTGGACGTGTTGAATATAGAACTGACACTTTCGGTAATGTTCACGGAATTATTGGTAATACTGATTTTGATGCTGAAAAGCTTGTTGAAAATATGGATGCATTCGTTGCAAACTTATTAAAGTTAAAACCAGCTTCAGTAAAAGGTGAATATATTAAAAACATTTCTATTGCTAGTACTATGGGTCCTGGAATTAAAGTTAGTGTAAATTCTTTTGACAAATAGTATTGGGTAATATATAATATTAATTGATTTTGGTGCCATAGACAGTAGGTATAAAAGTAAATCCTACCGAGGACTTGATTAAAAAAGCTTTTGGGTCTTTATGTCTATGATGTGAAGACCTTTTTTGTGGCACTTTTAAATATAATAGGAGGTGTAGAGATGGCAAATGAAAAGATTCTAGCTAAGAAGCAAGAAATTATTGATGAAATAAAAGATCGCGTTCAAAATAGCGCTTCAGTAATTTTATTCGATTATCGTGGTATCACTGATAATGAAGCTAAAGAGTTAAGAGTTAAGTTGAGAGAGAATAACTCTGATTACAAAGTATACAAAAATACTTTAATGGCTAGAGCTCTATCTGATTTGAATATTGATATTGATGCAAGTTTAGTTGGACCTAGTGCAATGGCATTTGGTAAGGATCAAGTTGCAGCAGTTAAAGTTTTATCAGATTTTGCTAAGACAAACCAAGCATTAGTTTTAAAAGTTGGTATTATTGATGGTGAGGTGTCTGATAAATCTAAATTGGATGCTTTGGCAACAATTCCTTCAAGAGAGGGATTACTTACTATGCTTGCTGGTGGAATGATGGGTATCGCAAGAGATTTATCAATCTGCTTAGACTTATATGCTAAACAAAAAGAAGAATAATAAAGGAAAAATTTAAATAGAAATAGGGAGGAAAAGAAAATGGCTAAATTAACAAGAGATGAATTTATAAGTGCTTTAAAAGAAATGAACCTTTTAGAAATTAAAGAATTAGTAGATGCAATGAAAGAAGAATTTGGAGTAGATCCAAGTGCTGTTGCTGTTGCTGCACCAGCTGCTGGAGCTGCTGCTAGTGATGACACTCCAAGTGTTGTAAGTGTTAACTTAGTTAATGCTGGAGCTGCTAAGATCAACGTTATCAAAGTAATTAAAGAAATTACTGGATTAGGATTAAAAGAATCTAAGGATATCGCTGATAATGGTGGTGCTGTTAAAGAAGGTATTTCTGTAGATGAAGCAAATGAAATCAAAGCTAAATTAGAAGAAGCTGGAGCAGAAGTAGAAGTTAAATAGTTCTGTTAGAGCTTTAAGAATCACATAGTGATTCTTTTTTTGTGTAAATAAATGTCAAAAAGTTAAAAAACGTATTGACAACTTTATAAAAGTGTTTGAAAAACTAGAAAATTTGCGATATTATATATATTACGAAGGGAGAGTTAACTATATAGATTATTTTAGTTAACTCTTTTTAATTTTGAGGTGAATATGGGACAATACTTTTCTAATGAAGATTTGAAAAGCAATATTCAAAAATACGATGTTGATATTTTAAATAACCATTACTCTTTTTATACGGATAATGGGGTCTTTTCAAAAGAGAAATTAGATTTTGGAACGAGAGTTTTATTAGAGACGATTCCTTTAGATATCCTTCATGGTGATATATTAGATGTCGGATGTGGATATGGAGTTATCGATATTATTTTGGGTAAGATAGTAGATGCTAATTTTTTGGGAGTTGATGTCAATAGACGAGCTCTTCATCTAGCAGAGATGAATAAAAAAGAAAATCATGTTAACAATGTCGATTTTGCTGAAAGTGATTGTTATCAAAATGTTTCTCGTAAATATAACTACATCATTACCAATCCGCCAATTAGAGCTGGTAAGAAAATTGTTTATGACATCGTGATGAATGCTAAAGATTATTTGCTTGAAAATGGTAGTTTGTTCATCGTTGTTCGAAAGGAACAGGGTGCTAAATCAATGATTAGAGATTTAGAAAAAATATATAGAGTTGAAGTGCTAGATAAAATAAAAGGTTTTTTTGTAATTAAGTGCGATTTAGATTGACTTATTGCTTGAATTGTGTTAATAATATAAATTGGCAACGTGTTATTTATTAATAATTATGTTCTTTGATTAAATATACTGTTAGGGGTGAAATTTAGTGGCATATAGGATGATTAATTGTGGTGACCACCGACAAAGAAGAAGTTTTTCTAGAATAAAAAATACTTATGAATTAAAGGATTTATTAGAAATCCAAAAGAAATCATATCAATGGTTTATTGATACAGGAATTAAAGAGGTTTTTGAAGATTTATTCCCCGTTGAGAATTTCTCAGGTACTTTATCACTTGAGTTTGGTGAATATCATTTTGATGAACCAAGATACTCAATTAAACAGAGTAAGGATAGAGAGACAACTTTTGCTGCGCCTTTAAAAGTTGAAGTGCGTCTTTTTAACCATGAAACTGGGGAAGTAAAAGAACAAGAAATATTTTTAGGAGATATGCCTGTCATGACAGATAGTGGAACATTTGTCATCAATGGTGCAGAACGTGTAATTGTATCACAATTAGTCAGATCTCCAAGTGTATATTTCAATAGAGAGATTGATAAAAATGGAAGACAATCAATAACTTCCCAAATTATCCCTACGCGTGGAACTTGGCTTGAGTTTGAAACAGATGCCAGGGATGTTTTGTATGTCAGAATTGATAGAACGAGAAAAGTTCCAATTACGACACTTTTAAGAGCTTTTGGTCTATCAAGTGATGAAGAAATTATCAAAGTATTTGGTAAAGATGAATACTTAGAAAATACTTTAGCTAAGGATTCAACTCGTAATACTGATGAAGCTCTAATCGAGATTTATGAAAAATTGCGACCAGGAGAACCAGCTACTTTAGATTCATCTAAAAACCAAATCATTACTAGATTCTTTGATGAATTTAGATATGATTTAGCTAAAGTAGGTAGATATAAGTTCAATCGTAAATTAAATGTACTTGATAGAGTACTTGGTTTAACCATAGCTGAAGATATTAAAGTTGATAAAGAAGTTGTAGTTGAAAAAGGTACAGTTATCAATAAAGAAGTACTAGATAAATTAAAACCTATTTTTGCTGATGGATATAATGTCAGTGAAGTAAAAATAAATGATGAATTAGATACTTTTAATAAGATTCAAACTATTAAAGTATATGATCCTGCTGATAAGAAGAATGTTCTTACTCTAATTGGTAATGATCAAACTACGGAAGTTAAGAGACTTACTATACCTGACGTGTATGCTTCTGTTTCATATTACTTAAACTTATTAAAAGGATTTGGAAATATTGATGAAATTGACCATTTAGGAAATCGTCGTATTCGTCAAGTTGGTGAACTTTTACAAAACCAATTCAGAATTGGTGTATCTCGTATGGAAAGAGTTATTCGTGAAAGAATGACTACTCAAGAGATGGAAGAAGTAACACCTAAAACTTTAATTAATATTAGACCTATTACAGCAGCTATGAAAGAGTTCTTTGGTAGTAGCCAATTGTCACAATTCATGGACCAAACAAACCCTATCGCTGAACTTACTAATAAGAGACGTCTATCTGCATTAGGACCAGGTGGATTATCAAGAGATAGAGCAGGTACGGAAGTACGTGACGTAAATGCTTCACACTATGGTCGTATTTGTCCAATTGAGTCACCAGAAGGACAAAACATTGGTCTAATTACATCTTTGGCAAGTTATGCTAAGATTGATGATTATGGATTTATTATGACTCCTTATCGTAAGGTTGTTAATAAACAATTAACTGATGAAGTTGAATATTTAACTGCTGATGAAGAAGCAGATATCATTATTTCTCTTGCTACTGTTAAAGTAGATGAAAATAATGTCATGACTGAAGATTTAGTTCCAGCTAGATATCGTGGTGAAAACATTTTAGTTAAACCAGAACAAGTTGATTACGTTGACGTATCACCTCAACAAGTTGTTGCGGTTACGACAAGTTGTATCCCATTCCTAGAACACGATGATGCTACTCGTGCTTTGATGGGTGCTAACATGCAACGTCAATCTGTTCCATTGTTAAAAGCTGAAGCTCCACTTGTTGGTACAGGTGTTGAGTATGTTGCAGCTCGTGATAGTGGTGCTGTTGTCGTTTGTAAAGCTGATGGTGTTGTTGAATACGTAGATGCTAGAAAGATTACAGTTAAAACAGCTGGTGGTAAAGATGATTACTATTTAGCTAACTTTGAATTATCTAATGCTGGTACTTGTCAACATCAAAGACCTATTGTTAAAGTTGGTGAAAAGGTTAAACGTGGATCTGTCATTGCTGATGGTCCAAGTACTGATAAGGGAGAACTTGCTCTAGGTAAGAACGTCGTTGTAGCTTTCATGACTTTCAATGGTTATAACTACGAGGACGCTGTAATATTAAATGAAAATTTAGTTAAGGATGACGTATATACAGGAATTCATTTGGAAGACTTTGAAATGCAATGTCGTGAGACTAAATTAGGACCAGAAGAGATTACTCGTGATATTCCTAATGTCAGTTACGAAGCAAGAAAGAATCTTGATGAAAATGGTATTGTCATCGTTGGTACAGAAGTTAAAGAAGGAGATATCTTAGTTGGTAAAGTTACACCAAAAGGTATGGCTGAGTTGACTTCTGAAGAAAAATTATTACATGCCATCTTTGGTGAGAAAACTCGTGAAGTTAGAGATACTTCATTACGTGTTCCACATGGTGGTGATGGTATCGTTCACGACGTTAAGATTTTCTCTCGTAAAGAAAATGATGAATTGCCAGCTGGTGTAAGTAAGGTAATTCGTGTATACATAGCTCAAAAGAGAAAGATTCAAGTAGGAGATAAGATGAGTGGACGTCATGGTAACAAAGGTGTTATTTCATTAATTCTTCCACAAGAAGATATGCCTTATTTACCAGATGGTACTCCTGTTGATATCATGCTTAACCCACAAGGTGTTCCATCACGTATGAACCTTGGACAAATCTTAGAGTTGCACTTAGGTATGGCTGCTAAGAAACTAGGAGTTCACGTAGCAACACCAGTATTTGATGGTGCTAAGACAGAGGATATAGCTGAGATGATGGCCGAAGCTGGAATGGATCCAGATGGTAAGACTGTTCTATATGATGGTCGTACTGGAGAAAAATTTGATAATAGAGTTTCAGTTGGTGTCATGTACATGATTAAGTTACATCACATGGTAGATGATAAATTACATGCTCGTTCTACTGGACCATATTCTTTAGTTACACAACAACCACTTGGTGGTAAAGCACAATTTGGTGGACAAAGATTTGGTGAAATGGAAGTTTGGGCTCTAGAAGCTTATGGTGCTTCTCATATCTTACAAGAAATTTTGACAGTTAAGTCTGACGATGTTGTCGGTCGTGTCAAAGTTTATGAATCAATTGTTAAAGGCGAAGATATAAATCAAGCTGGTGTACCAGAGTCATTCAGAGTTCTCATGAAAGAGTTCCAAGCTCTAGGATTAGACATAAGTATTGTTAATGATAAAAATGAAGTTCTTCAGTTGAAAGAGATTGAAGAGGATGAATATAAAGAAGATATTGATCCAAATATAGATAATATTGAAATTCCAGCTCATCAAGTAGATGAAGATAATCAAGATGGTTCTGATGAATATGATGATGAGGAATCAGAAGATGAATTTGGTGATGACTTTGATTCAATGAATGATGATGATTTTGATGAAGAGTTGGAAAGCGAATTTGAAAATGAAATAATGAAAGGGGATGAAGCATAATGATAGCAGTAAATGAGTTTGAAGCTTTAAAAGTCGGAATTGCTTCTCCTGAAAAAATTCGTGAATGGTCTTATGGTGAAGTTAAAAAACCTGAGACAATAAACTATAGAACTCTACGTCCTGAAAGAGATGGATTGTTCTGTGAAAAGATTTTTGGACCTACAAAGGATTTCGAATGTGCTTGTGGAAAGTACAAGAGAGTTAGATATAAGAACATCGTCTGTGATAGATGTGGTGTTGAAGTTACTCGCGCTAAAGTAAGACGTGAGAGAATGGGACATATTGAACTTGCTAGTCCAGTTTCCCACATTTGGTTCTTCAAGGGTGTTCCATCACGCATGGGACTTGTTCTTGACATGAGTCCAAGAGATTTGGAAGAAGTATTATACTTTGTCAGTTATGTCGTAATTGATAAAGGTATTGCTCCTCTAGAAGATAAGCAGACATTATCTGAAAAAGAATATCGCCAATACTATGAAAAATATGGTAATGGTTTCAAAGTAGGAATGGGTGCTGAAGCAATTAAAGAACTACTTAAGAAAGTTGATCTAAAGAAAGAAATTGATGAGATTTCTGAAGAGTTAAAAACAGCTCAAGGTCAAAAGAGAACAAGACTTGTTAAAAGACTTGATGTTTTAAATGCTTTCTATCAATCTGGACAAAGACCTGAATGGATGATTCTTGATGTCATTCCAGTCATTCCACCAGAACTAAGACCAATGATTCAACTTGATGGTGGTAGATTTGCTACTAGTGATTTGAACGATTTATATAGACGTGTTATCAACCGTAATAATCGTTTAAAGAAATTATTAGATTTAAATGCTCCTGGTATCATTATTCAAAACGAAAAACGTATGTTACAAGAAGCAGTTGACGCTTTATTTGACAACGGAAGACGTGGAAGAAGTGTCACAGGTGCAGGAAATCGTCCTTTGAAGTCACTTTCTAGTATGTTAAAAGGTAAACAAGGTCGTTTCCGTCAAAACCTACTAGGTAAGCGTGTTGACTACTCTGGACGTAGTGTTATCGTCGTTGGACCAAGTTTGAAAATGTATCAATGTGGTATTCCAAAAGAAATGGCTCTAGAACTATTCAAACCGCATGTCATTCATGGTCTAGTTGAAAAAGACATAGCTCATAATATTAAAGCTGCAAAGCGCTTAATTGAAAATAGAGATCCACAAGTATGGGATGTAGTTGAAGAGGTTATAAAAGAACATCCAGTTATGTTGAACCGTGCTCCTACACTTCATAGACTTGGTATTCAAGCATTTGAACCAATTCTAATTGGTGGTAAAGCTATTCGTCTTCACCCATTAGTATGTCCAGCATTTAATGCAGACTTCGATGGTGACCAAATGGCTGTACACGTACCTCTTTCTGAAGAGGCACAAGCTGAAGCTAGATTATTGATGCTTGGTGCTAATAACATCTTAAGTCCAAAAGATGGTAGTCCAATTGTTACACCATCACAAGATATGGTTCTTGGTAACTATTATCTAACGATGGAAAAAGCTGGACTTCCTGGTGAAGGACGAGTATTCAAAAATACTAATGAGGCATTAATGGCATATGAGAGAAGAGAAATTACTCTTCATACAAGAATTGCTGTTCCTGTCGATTCATTTAAACATAAATTATTTACTGAAGGTCAAAAGGGTAAATATTTAGTTACAACAGTTGGTAAAATTAAGTTTAATGAAATCTTACCTGATTCATTTGCTTATATCAATGAACCAACTAATGATAATATTCAAAATATTACACCTAATAAATATTTCATTGAAAAAGGTGTAGATATCGTTGAAAAAATTAAAGAAATGCCACTTGTCAAAGCCTTTGCTAAAGGAACTTTGGAAAGTATCATTGCTCAAATTTTCAAACGTTATAGAACTACTGAAACATCTATAATGTTGGATAAGATGAAAGATTTAGGATTTAAATATTCTACTATTGCTGGTATTACAGTATCTATTAGTGACATTGTAATAAGTGATACTAAGAACGATGTAATAGCTGAAGCTAATAAGATGGTAGATAAGATCAATAAACAATATAATCGTGGATTGATCACTGAAGATGAAAGATTTGAAAAAGTTATTTCTACTTGGGATAATGCTAAAAACGAAGTTCAAAAAGAACTTCAACAAAAAGCTGATGCCGATGTTGATAACCCAATCTTCATGATGATGCATTCTAAGGCCCGTGGTTCAATTTCTAACTTTACACAAGTTGCAGGTATGCGTGGTATCATGGCTAAGCCAGATGGTACTCCAGTTGAAATACCTATAACATCTAACTTTAGAGAAGGTCTATCAGTTGCTGAGTTCTTCTTGTCAACACATGGTGCTCGTAAAGGATCTGCTGATACTGCTTTGAAGACAGCTGACTCTGGTTACTTGACGAGACGTCTAGTTGATGTATCACAAAACATCATTGTTAGAGAAGAAGATTGTGGTACAGAAAATGGTGTTGTCGTTAAAGAATTTGTCAATGATAAGACTGGTGAAGTTATTGAAAAACTATATGACCGTATCGTTGGTAGATTTGCTAATAAGAAGATTATCAATCCGACGACAAAAGCTGTTATATGTGAAAAACTTGATTTAATTACTGAATCAATTGCTGAAAGAATTGTTGATGCTGGAATTACTGAAGTTGAAATCAGAACATGTCTAACTTGTAATACAGTTAATGGTGTATGTAAGAAGTGTTATGGTCGTAACTTAGCTACTGGTAACTTGGTTGAAATTGGTGAAGCTATTGGTATTATGGCTGCTCAAGCAATTGGTGAACCAGGTACACAATTGACAATGCGTACATTCCACAATGGTGGAGTTGCTGGTGGAGACGATATAACTCAAGGTCTTCCTCGTATTCAAGAATTATTTGAAGCAAGAATTCCTAAAGGAAAAGCAACAATTGCTGAAATTAATGGTAAAGTTACGAAAATAGATGAAGATCATGGTAAATTCAAGATAAGTGTTAAAAATGAACTTGAAACTAAAGAACACGTATCTAATTATGGTGTTAAATTAAGAGTTGCTGTTGGTGATCAAGTAGAAGCTGGAGATAAATTGACTGAAGGTGCTATAAGCCCTAAAGAATTACTTGCTGTTACTGATCCGTTGACAACTCAAGAATACATTTTGAAAGAAGTTCAAAGTGTATATCGTGGACAAGGTGTTGATATCTCTGATAAGCACGTTGAAATTATTGCTCGACGCATGATTTCTAAGATGCGAATCGTTGAATCAGGAGATACGTTATTCTTACCAGGACTTTTGGTTAACTTTAGAGAATTTACTGAAGGTAATAAAGAAGTCATTATTCAAGGTAAAAAACCAGCTACTGGTAAACCAGTATTGTTGGGTATAACTAAAGCTTCACTAGAAACTGATTCTTTCTTAGCAGCTGCTTCATTCCAAGAGACAACAAGAATTTTAACTGATGCTGCTATTAAGGGTAAAGTTGATAAACTAGAAGGATTAAAAGAAAATGTTATCATTGGTAAATTAATTCCTGCTGGTACTGGTGTTAGAACTTATAGAAATGTTGATTATGAGTTATCATCACAGTTTATTGATGAAGAACCTTTAGATAAATTAGAAGAACAATTTATGGATTAAAAAAAGAGGTAAAGATTTCTTTACCTCTTTTGTTTGATTGATTTTATTCACTAATTATAGTAGAATTATATTATGTGGTGATGATTATGAAATTAAATAATAAAGGATGGGGTTTAGTTACATTTTTGATATTCTTAGGTATGTTTTTCTTAACTCTTTTATTATTGGCTTTCTTAATAAATAGGTATAATGATAAGTTTGGTAAAACTTTTATAAATGATTATTCATATTCAATAGAAAAAATCGACAAATAAAAAGCAAAATGTTATTTTGCTTTTTTCATTTTTTTATCATTTTCTTTTAATAGGTCTCTAATTTCTTCTAGTAATAAGACATCATCAGGTTTCTTTGGTTCTTCTTTAATCTCTTCTTTTTTCTTCTCTTCTTTTCGCAATATTTTGTTAACTATTTTAATCATTATGAATATACATATAGCAGTGATTAAGAAATCAAATACAGCTTGTAGAAAAGTTCCATATTGAACAGTTAGATCACCAACACTATATTTTAATCCTTTGAAATCAATTCCTCCTAAGATGGTACCAATTAAATCAGTTAAGATAGAAGTAAAAGAAGTTACAATATTACTAAAAGCACTACCTATGATGACACCAACAGCTAAATCCATGACATTACCACGTGATATGAATTCTTTAAATTCTTTTAATAAACTGCGTGATTCTTCTTTCATCTGTTCTGTGTCTATTTCAATTTTTTTCATAAATACACCTCGTCATTAATTATAACATAAAAGTGTAATAATTTTTAAATTTATTGATTTATTATATTGACTTATATTTGTTATAGTGTTATATTATTTTTGCTTATTAAATTGGGTTTTGCTGTGGCAAAACTTATATTTAAGGTTAAATATGACACACCTGGGTATGTGTAAAGAAAGGAGACTTATTTTATATGACTACAATTAACCAATTAGTTAAAAAAGGTAGAGGTAACAAAGTTAGAAAACCAAAATCACCAGTTTTAAGAGTTGGATTAAACAGTATTCAAAAGAAGAAAACTGATCAAAATTCACCTCAAAAACGTGGAGTATGTACTCGTGTTGGTACAATGACACCAAAGAAGCCTAACTCTGCACTTCGTAAATATGCTCGTGTTCGTCTAAGTAATGGTATGGAAGTAACATGCTATATACCTGGTATTGGACATAACTTACAAGAGCACAGTGTTGTTTTAATTCGTGGTGGACGTGTTAAAGACTTAATCGGTGTACGTTATCACATCATTCGTGGTACATTAGATACTGCTGGTGTTAAAGATAGAAAACAAGGTCGTAGTAAATACGGTGCTAAAAAACCTAAAAAATAAAATTTGAATAATTATTAAAATACATGAAGGGAGGAAAATGATATGCGTAAAAGACGTGCGGTAAAAAGAGATGTTTTACCAGATCCAATATATAATTCAAAAGTAATTACAAAGTTAATTAATACTATTATGTTAGATGGTAAAAAAGGAATCGCTCAAACTATTTTATACGAAGCATTTGATTTAGTTAAAGAGAGAACTGGACAAGATCCAATGGAAGTTTTCAATAAAGCTATGGAAAATATTACTCCACAACTTGAAGTTAAATCTCGTAGAGTTGGTGGTTCAAATTACCAAGTACCAATTGAAGTTAGTGCTACTCGTGGACAAGCATTAGCAATTCGTTGGTTAGTAAAATTCTCAAGAGCTAGAGGAGGTCATGGTATGGCTGAAAATTTAGCTAGTGAGATAATTGATGCTTCTAATGGTACAGGAGCTGCAGTTAAGAAACGTGAAGATACACATAGAATGGCAGAAGCTAATAAGGCATTTGCTCATTATCGTTGGTAGAAAGGAGAAATAGTATGGCACGTGAAACATCATTATTGATGACAAGAAATATTGGTATCATGGCACATATCGATGCAGGTAAAACTACTTGTACAGAACGTGTGCTATTCCATACAAAGAAGATCCATAAAATAGGTGAAACTCATGAAGGTGAGTCACAAATGGACTGGATGGAGCAAGAAAAAGAACGTGGTATAACTATCACTTCTGCTGCTACAACTGCTTACTGGAAAAAGTATCGTTTAAATATTATCGATACTCCAGGACACGTAGATTTTACTGTTGAAGTTAGTCGTAGTTTAAGAGTACTTGATGGTGCTGTTGCACTTTTGGATGCACAAGCAGGTGTTGAACCTCAAACTGAAACAGTTTGGCGTCAAGCTACTGAATTTAAAGTACCTAGATTAATATTTGCTAATAAAATGGATAAAATGGGTGCTAATTTTGAATACACTTTAAGTACAATTGATTCAAGACTTGGTGTTAATGCTAAACCTATTGAATGGCCAATTGGTGCTGAGAGTGAATTCAATGGTGTTATCGATTTAGTTACAATGAAAGCTTACCATTATGATGGTAAAGAAGAAGAAAATGCAACAGAAATTGAAATACCAGAAGATTTAAAAGCTATAGCTGAAGAAAAACGTGCAGATCTAATTGAGACTGTTGCTGTTTATGATGATGAATTAATGGAAAAATATCTTGAAGGAGATGAAATTCCAGTTGATTTATTGAAGAAAGCTATAAGAAAAGGAACACTTGATGTAGATTTCTTCCCAGTTATGTGTGGAACTGCTCTTGGTAACATGGGAATCAAGTTATTACTTGATGCTGTAATTGATTATTTACCAGCTCCAACTGATGTTGAATCAATTAAAGGAACTGAACCTAGAACAGGAAATGAACTAGTTAGACATCCATCTGACGATGAACCATTCAGTGCTTTAGCATTTAAAGTTATGACTGATCCATTCGTTGGACGTTTGACATTCTTCCGTGTATATTCTGGACATTTGAGTAGTGGTTCTTATGTAATGAACTCAACTAAGGAAGAAAAAGAAAGAATTGGTCGTATCCTTTTGATGCATGCTAATAACCGTACAGAGATTTCTGATGTCTATACTGGTGATATAGCTGCTGCTGTTGGTTTGAAAAATACTACTACTGGTGATACTCTATGTGATGAAAAGAAACAAATCATTCTTGAATCTATGGAATTCCCAGAACCAGTTATTCAATTAGCTGTTGAACCTAAATCAAAAGCTGATCAAGATAAGATGGGACTTGCTTTACAAAAACTTGCTGAAGAAGATCCAACATTCAGAGTTCATACTGATCATGAAACTGGTCAAACAGTTATCGCTGGTATGGGTGAGTTACACTTAGACGTACTTGTTGATAGAATGAGAAGAGAATTCAATGTTGAAGCTAATATCGGACAACCTCAAGTTGCTTATCGTGAGACTATCAAACAAGCAGGAGATTGTGAAGGTAAGTACATTAAACAAACTGGTGGACGTGGACAATATGGACATGTTTGGGTTAAATTTGAACCAAATCCAGATAAGGGATATGAATTCGTTGATGCTATCGTTGGTGGAGTTGTTCCTCGTGAATACATTCCAGTAACTGATAAAGGATTACAAGAAGCAATGGAAAGTGGTATTTTAGCTGGATATCCAATGATCGATGTTAAGGCAACATTATTTGATGGTTCTTACCATGACGTTGACTCTAGTGAAATGGCATTTAAGATTGCTGCATCTCTTGCTTTGAAAGAAGCTAAGAAAAAATGTAATCCAGTATTACTAGAACCTATAATGAAAGTTGATGTAACAGTACCAGATGAATATTTTGGTAACGTTATGGGTGATTTGACAAGTAGACGTGGACGTCCACTTGGACAAGAGCAAAGAGGAAATGCTGTACAATTATCAGCAATGGTACCTCTAGCTGAAATGTTTGGTTATGCTACTTCATTAAGAAGTAACAGCCAAGGACGTGGTAACTTCGTCATGACATTTGATCATTATGAAGAAGTACCTAAGAATATCGCAGAAGAAATTATAAAGAAAAGCGGTAATTAAAATTTTTAATAATAACAAGTGTATAAAACCTTGATTATTATATATAAAATAGTTGATAAAATTTCAATTATTAGATAAAATAAAGTAGTAATTGAAAAAAGGAGGAAAATAAAATGGCAAAAGAAAAATTTGACAGAAGTAAACCACATGTTAATATTGGTACTATCGGACACGTTGACCATGGTAAAACAACATTAACTGCTGCTATTACTAAAAGACAAGCTGAAAAATTTGGTGGAGAATTCGTTGATTATGCTAACATCGACAAAGCTCCAGAAGAAAGAGAACGTGGTATTACAATCAATACTGCACACGTAGAATATCAAACTGCTACTCGTCACTATGCACACGTTGACTGCCCAGGTCATGCTGACTATGTTAAGAACATGATCACTGGTGCTGCTCAAATGGATGGAGCAATCCTAGTTATTGCTGCTACTGACGGACCAATGGCACAAACTCGTGAGCACATCTTACTATCTCGCCAAGTTGGTGTACCTAAGATGGTAGTATTCATGAACAAATGTGACCAAGTTGATGATGAAGAATTATTAGACTTAGTTGAAATGGAAATCCGTAGTCTATTAGATGAATATGACTATGATGGAGACAACACTCCAATCATCAGAGGATCTGCATTAAAAGCTCTTGAAGGAGATCCAGATGCAGTTGCTGCTATCGACAAATTAATGGATGCAGTTGATGAATGGATTCCAACTCCAGAACGTGATACTGACAAACCTTTCTTAATGAGCATTGAAGACGTATTCACAATTACTGGACGTGGAACAGTTGTTACTGGACGTGTTGAAAGAGGTAGATTAAATCTTAATGACACAGTTGAAATCGTTGGAATTAGACCTACAAAATCAACTGTTGTAACTGGAATCGAAATGTTTAGAAAACAACTTGACTATGCTGAAGCAGGAGACAATGCTGGTGTATTATTACGTGGTATTTCTCGTGAAGAAGTTGAACGTGGACAAGTTTTAGCTAAACCAGGATCAGTTACTCCACATAAGAAATTTACAGCTCAAGTATACGTTTTATCTAAAGAAGAAGGTGGACGTCATACTCCATTCTTTGCAAACTACAGACCACAATTCTACTTCAGAACTACTGATGTAACTGGAGTTATTGAATTACCAAGTGGTGTAGATATGGTTATGCCAGGTGATAACGTAGAAATTACTGTTGAATTAATTCACCCAATTGCTATCGAAAATGGTACTAAGTTCTCTATCCGTGAAGGTGGAAGAACAGTTGGTGCTGGTAACGTTAGCAACATCATTGAATAATTTAATAAATTAAAAAGAAAGGTTCAATGTCAAGTAGTGTTGGTGGAACCAAAAACTAATGATAAATGAACTGTGTAGAGGACTAAAAATTTAG
>CANREL010000005.1 GCA_947629655.1 uncultured Bacilli bacterium | reverse complement strand
AAAGCTATTGAAGACGAAGGTGATAATAATCGTTACACTTGTATTAGTTCCTCAAATACTTGTGACACAGTGTATTACCTCTATAAAAGAAATTCAGAGACTGTATATGCTATAATTTTGAAGAATGGAGAAACTAGCTATGAATCAATCATTGAAGGAAAAACGATAAAAATTGGAACCGTTTTTGGAAATGATGTTACCTATGATGAAACAACAAAACAATATACTTTAAAAGACACTATAGAAGTTAGTGATTTAGACGAATTAGAGGATGATATAAGAGGAGGAACAAGTAGTACTTATTATGGAAAGAAAACTCCAGATGCCTTCCACTATACTTGTCTTACTGATAGTGCTACATGTGAAAATGTTTATTATATTTATTATAATAACTATGGAGATATTACTGATGATCCCGCATCAGATTCAGGTGGTTTATTCGGAATTAAAATGGAGGACGGAAAAAATGTAACAGAAACCCTTGATGCTCTTCTATATGGTTCGACCAATATTAATAATTCTCACGCAAAAGCATATATAGATGAATGGTTTCAAGGTCTAGGAAGTGATTTTAAAAAAGGAGGCGACCCTTTAATCGACCATCTTGAAGAATTAGAAGATGCTGTTTTCTGTAATGATAGAACAATAGCTGGTTATCATGGTTGGGACAAAGATGCAGATAATCATGATAGCCATAATAAATACTTACATTTTGATGCTTTTAAACGAGTAGTTGGTGAAGGAACAATTTTACCTTCTCGACCTAGATTGAGCTGTGATATTAAAAATGATGCTTTTACAGTTGCTAATTCAGCTGGAAATCAAAAATTAACATATCCAATTGCTTTACTAGATGCCGATGAAGCGGTCTTGGCTGGTGCCATTTTTGGTAAACCGACGAATACTTATTTAACAGCAGCGACCGAAACGTTTTTAATGTCGGCATATTACATAAGTGATGACCATGTAAGAATGTTTGCAATAGATGTAGATGGAAGTCTTGATGATGTATACTCAGCAAGTTCATATGGTATTCGTCCAGCCATTGTCTTAAAAGATATCTTTACAATATCTGGAGGAGATGGAAGTAAAGAAAATCCATATACATTAGAAAAAAGTTAATATATAAAAGTCCTAGTTTAAAACTAGGATTTTTTTTATGAAATGTGTGTATACAGTATTCAAGGTACTCTTTGACGCATTCCTCCTGATAAGTTTCTTGGATATTTATCTTTAAATTCATATAGTCCATAAGCTTTTAATAGATCAAGAACTCTATTTTTACTATTTTCATTTAATTCTTTATTTATTTCTAATCCAATTAAACAGTTTTCATAAACAGTTCTCCATGGAAATAAAGAATCACTTTGTAACATATAACCAATTCTTAAATTATCATTTTTAATTATAGTTCCCAAAGATTTATCTTCTAACCCAGCAAGTATAGATAGAAGTGTCGATTTACCACAACCACTGGGTCCAACAATAGATATAAAATCTTTATCTTTGACATCTAAGCATATATCATCAATAGCGATTGTTTCACCATTTTTATCATGATATATCTTTTTTAAATTTTTAATACTTAAGATATTATTTTTCATCAATTTGATAGATCAAATCTTTATATGATACCTTTTTGTCCAAATGTCCAGCTGAAGCCATGATCTCTTGAAGATGATCAAATGATTCTTCTGAAAATTGCGTTGTTTTAGGCCAACTATCTTGTTTTTTATATCTTTCAACAACTTTTGTTAAATCGTTTAAAGATATATCTGGAAAGAAACTCAAAATAGCTTTGGCAATCTTTTCACTATCATTGTTATTAACAAAATCTAATCCTTTTTGAATAGCTCTGTTAAAACTTTCAATGACATCTCTATTTTTTTCGATATAACTTATTCTAGCATTATAAGAAGTATATGGTACAATTCCTCCTAATTCACCTAAAGACGCTACGACGTATCCATATCCTTCCGTCTCGATTTCCAATGCATTAGGTTCTCTAAATGTTTTAAAAAGAACGCATATTTCTTCATGAATTAAATATTTTATAATGGGTGGATGAGATGAAAGAAAAAATTTATTATGAATTAGCTCTATTCATAAATAAAGAGATGTATGATGAAAAATTAATACCTCATGATATTTATTTGAAAACTGAAGAGAGTTTGTTGCGATGGATTTATCATTAATTAGACAAAAGATAAATTTAGGTATTAATTTAAGAGATTTAGCTTTGCGTGTTACTTTTTATTCTCGTGTTTCTACTGAACATGAGGAACAAAAAAAGTCTTTGCTCAATCAGAATGAACATTTTGAAGAATTTATTAAACAGAACAAAAACTGGACTTATGTTGAAGGATATGTCGATGATGGAATAAGTGGTACTAGTGATATAAAAAGAGATAGTTTTATGCGAATGATTGATGACGCTAGAAGAGATATGTTTGATTTAATCGTCACGAAAGAGATATCTCGTTTTTCAAGAAATACCTTGGATAGTATTAAATATACGCGCTTACTCTTGAACTATGGTGTCGCTGTTCTTTTTTTAAATGACAATATCAATACTATTTTACCTGATAGTGAGTTGCGCTTAACGATTATGGCAAGTATGGCTCAAGATGAGATAAGGCGCCTTTCTGAACGCGTCAAATTCGGAATGCGTCGCGCTCAAAAAAATGGTAAGATTCTTGGCAATAATACCTTGTTTGGTTACACAAAGGATAAGAATGACTGCTTAGTAGTCGTAAAAGAAGAAGCTAAAGTGATAAGAGAGATATACGATATGTATCTACTAAGTGATATGTCTTTATCTAAAATAAGTAAGTATTTAAATAGTCACTCCATCTTTACTAGAAAGAATAAGAAGTGGTCTTCATCATCACTATCGCGATTGATAAAAAATCCTAAATACAAAGGTTATTATTGTGGAAGAAAAGTAGAAGTGATTGACTACATGACTAAAAAGATAAAATATTTTAAAGAAAGAGAATGGATTGTTTATCGTGATGAAAAAATTCCTGTTATTATCAATGAAGAAATTTGGGCTAGAGCTAATGAAAAGATAAAGTCTAAAGAGAAGAAAAAGACTAAGAATACTGATAGTAATATTTATAATAATAAAATATATTGTTCTATTCATAATAGGGCTTTTTATAAGAGGTATTTCCTGCGAAATAAAAGCGATTATACTTGGATATGTCCTATGTATCTCCAACATGGTAAAACTTCTTGTAATAGCCCTAATATTAGAGAAAAAGAGTTGAATGTGATTTTGTGTGACATTAGTGAAACTTTTTCTAAAGAAGAAGAAATTGACTTGTTAATAGAAACTTATCATGAAGTTAATAGTACTAGTAAAACTTTTGTTGAGATTGATGATTTAAAAGGAAAGAGAGAAAAACTTATCAATCTCCATCTAAATGGAATAATAACTGTTTCCGAGTTAAAACTTCGTCTTGAAGACTTATCAAAACGTGAACAAGACCTCATCAAAAGTAAAAAAGAATTTCATTCTCTTAACTTTGAAGAAATGCTTAGAAAAAAGGTTTATTCTTCTAAAATAGATAATAAAATTAAAGATTTATTAATAGATAAAATCATAGCTAAAAAAGAAAATGATTCTATTGAATTAACAATATATATCAATAAAAGAGGTATTGGTAGAAAAAGAGATTATTTCTTTAATCGTGGTATTACTACTATTAGATACATAGTCAAGTTTATTTATCAGAGTGATGTTTAAAAAATAATAGTATAAAAGCCTAAGTCCTAATCATATAGTTTAATGGAGGGAAACTCATGAATTTTGATTATAAATTTGGAAATAAGTTTTATAATTATTATTATCCAAAAGGGATAGAGAGTACGGAGTATGAAATAATGGCTCCTGAACAATCACAAAGAAAACAACCGGGCATGGAATACTTGATGAATCCAAGACCGATATTTGATGATTCCAATTATGTTGGAAGTGGTAAGTTAAAAGATAAAGTTGCTATCATAACTGGTGGTGATAGTGGTTTGGGTAGAGCCGCTGCCGTTATCTTTGCTAAAGAGGGGGCTAAAGTTGTAATACCATATTATGATGAACATCAAGATGCTGAAGAGACTAAAGCATATATTGAAAAACTCGGTGGTGAATGTCTTTTATTAGCTGGTAATATCATGGAGAAAAGTTTTTCGAAATGCATCGTTGAAAAAACCCTAGAGCGATTTGGCAAAATAGATATTTTAGTCAATAATGCTGGTGTTCAATATCAACAGAATAAATTGGAAGATATTAGTGATGAACAGTTTGATCAGACGATGAAAGTCAATGTCTATGGCATGTTTTATTTGACCAAAGAAGTTTTACCTCATTTGAAAAAGGGTTCTTCCATAATCAATTTGACTTCGGTTACGACTTTTTATGGCGATCCTCAACTAATTGATTACGTGACGACCAAAGGTGCCATCGTCGGTTTCACGCGAGCTCTTGCTAGAAATTTGGCTTTGAAAGGTATTAGAGTTAATGCCATTGCTCCTGGTTTCTTTTGGACACCTCTGCAACCTGCCTGTTGGGTTAAAGAAAAGATTCCGTCACTTGGCGCTGATGCAGCGATGGCAAGAGGTGGCATGCCTTATGAACTAGCTCCTACTTTTGTCTTTTTAGCTAGTGATGATTCCAGTTATATGACTGGACAAGTAATCCACAATAATGGTGGTCAAGTAATGGGATGAGAAACTGAAGTAGTTTCTTTTTTTTTGAAATTAAAGATGTTATAATAAAAGACAAATAAAAGAGGTGTTAACATGTTGAAAAAGTCCATTGCGATTGATCGTCTATTGCGTGAAAATCCTGAGTTGAAAGAAAGACGATTTGGTCTTCCTGCCATCGGTAAGAGAGTTGACCGTGAAGAGTTTAATCCAACTGTCCAAGATATCGCTGATGCGATAAATTTCTACGGTTTTGAAGTGCGTGATAAAGATATTGTCAATCGACCTGATATCGATTTAGGTGGTGGAAATCCGATGAAGTATGAACCTTTTCCCCTATCTATTAAAGAGATGATTGCTTCTCTATCCACTACAGATATGTATAAATATCCTTATACCGAGGGTGATGACAACATTAGAAAAGTATTACTCGAATATATTGAACAGGAAGGATTTATTAATACTGAACCCTATAACTACGACGACATTGATGAAAAGGGTCTCTCAATTCACAATTTGACTTTTTTACCATCGACATCTATTACATTTAATATAATCGTCAATATCATAGCTAAACCTGGTGATGTCATTTTAATACCTGGTCCTAGTTACGGTCTATTTACGATTCGCGCTGAAAGAGCAGGAGCTGAAGTTGAAATAATTCCTTTGGAAAGTGAAGATGACTATTTAGTCAATCCTCAAAAATTAGCCGCTATGATCGATGAAATTAATTATTCTCTTCAAAGGGTGTACAACCGTAGAAAGGGATACGTTCCCCGTGTTGTCGCTTTCTTAAACGCTAATCCTAATAACCCAACTGGTAAAGTCATGGGTGAAAAACAGAAAGATCTTTTGAAAGCTATCGGTGAAGTTTGTTTGGAACGTGGTGTTTTTGTAATCGATGATATGGTCTATCGTGACATCACTTTTGATGAGAATAATATCGCTAAACCGCTAGCGACCATACCTGGTATGTTTCGCAATACTATAACATTATTTGGCTTGTCTAAAAGTTATGGAATGGCTAGCTTGCGAGCTGGGTTTCTAATCGCTGATGAAATTATTGTGCGTGAAGTTATCAACCGCATCTTCCAAGAGATGGATTCTTCTCCTGACATCGTTGGACGTGCTTTAAAAGGAGCTTTTAACGCAACTTCTGAACGCAATCGAATCTATGATGAATACTTCACCAAACTTCGTAATGAGTACGTATATAGATATAACGTCTTAAAAGCCTTAGTCGAAGGAATTGATAGTCTTTCTGATCAAAAGATGAAAAAAAGAGTGTTAAAAGCTATTGAAACTCATGTTCCTGATGCTGATATCAGAAACCGTTTATTAAAGGGTTTACCATATGTTAAAATACCTCAAAATCTAGAACCAGAAGCTGGTTTCTTTGCCATCTTAGATTTTACAGAGTTAAAAGGAAAGAAGTTTAGAGGTAAAGCGATTCAAACTGAAAGAGAACTGCTTGAATTCTTCTACTACACAAGTCGTCTCCGTTTTCTAATTGGTCAATCTATCAGCTGGCCTAATCGTGATGAATTAATCGGTCGTGTCACTTTTGCTTTTGAAGTTGATAAATTGATTGATTGTTTCAAATTGATGAATGACTCTCTTCAAAAGATTGTTATGGAAAATGACTACGATGTCAGATTTAATACTGTTGAAGACCAAGAACAGATGGCTAGGATCAAAGTTGATGGTTGGCGTAGTGCTTACCAAGGAATAATTGATGAAGATTATTTAGATAGTCTTGATTATGATATTCAGACTAAACGTTATATAGATAGTTTTGATGAATATGCAAATCGCGTTTTTGTCGTTGAAAACAAGATTACTAAAGAGATACTTGGCTATTCCTGCTTTGACGTCACAAGCCAAAATGACTGTGATTGTGAACTGGTAAGTCTCTACATAAAACCGGATTATAAACATTATGGTCTTGGAAGACTACTATTTGCTAAAACGGTCGAACATTTGCAATCTTTAGGGAAAAAGAAGATGATTCTTTGGTGCATCAAAGAAAATGTTAATGCCCTAAATTTTTATGATAAATTAGGTGGTAAAAAGGAAAAGACGAAACGCGCTAAAATCGGTAGTAGGGAATATGATGAATACGGTATTACATACGAATTATAAAAATAGCTGAAAAATTTCAGCTATTTTTTTTATATTTTTTATATATGAAGTTTTCCGTACCATAGTAACTCAAACGCTCAATTATTTCAGCCATTTCATCGACTCCTTTATCAAAGTCATTTTTAACCCAGTAATTGACGGCTCCTAAAGCTCCATTAAAGATGAAGACAGAAGCGTAGTCGATATCTTCTTTAGAAATGTTTGGTAAGTCATGTTGCCACTTATCACGACACTTTTCATAAGCAATTTCCAAAATATCATTTAAGAAGTAGACATTGTTATTAGTATTGAACAATATTTTAGCTAAATCCCTATTTTCTAAAAAGACATTTAATAACTCTTTCGAGAAACTGAAGACAGAGTATTTGGTATCACTATTAGTAACATTAGTCGCATTTTTTAAATCATTTACAAATTCTTCTTCAATCTTATCTAGTAAATCATAAACATCTAAATAATAGCGATAAAAGGTGGCACGATTGATATCAGCTTCTTTACATATTTCACTGACTGTTATCTTTTTCAAATCTTTTTTAGAAAGTAAATCGATCAAAGTATCTTTAATTATTTTTTTCGTATATTTAATTCTTCTATCCATAATTCTCCTTTATTAAACACATTTTAAATATTTGTTTAAAATATATCACTTTGTATTTATATTGATGGTTGTATACCAGTTATAAATATAATATAATACATTTGTAAGTTGTGCAACAGATGTTTAATATTTTTGGGAGGTAAATATATGAAATCAATAAAAAATGTCATTCAAAAATTAAAATATAAACATCCATGGGATAAGTTTTATCAACGTGATGAAAGAACGATTGAAGTTCCCAATATGTCTTTATATGAACTTTTACGTGAACAGAATAAAGATAATCTAGATTCCATAGCCGTTAATTATTTCAATAAAAAATGGACTTTTAGACAATTGTTCAATGAGATTAATCAGTGTGCGAAAGCTATGCGCAGTCAAGGAATAAGACCAGGAGATGTCGTAACTATCTGTATGGCCAATACTCCCGAAGCTGTCATATCCTTTTATGCTGTCAATAAAATAGGTGCTATTGCGAACATGATTCATCCCTTATCTGCCGAAGAAGAGATTAAGGCATCACTTATTGCAACGAATAGTGTCATGTTAGTCGCAATTAATCTAAGTTATGCTAAAATAAAAGAGGTTGTCGATAAGACTAATGTTTATAAGACGATCATCGTATCGCCAAGTGACTCAATGCCTCTATATTTGAAAGTTGGTTACTATTTGACCGCTGGAAGAAAGATAGAAGTTCCTAAAAAGAGTGAAGCTAATGTCTTTTGGAATGACTTCATGATGAAGGGTAAAAACTATACGGAAAAAGTTTTGGCTAAGACGACTAAAGACCAACACGCTGTCATTTTGCACAGTGGTGGTACGACGGGTGTTCCTAAGAATATCGTTTTGACCAATGGTAATATCAATGCCATTGTTGAACAAGCTAAAATCATTTTGCCTGAAATCAACAATCGCGATTCCATGTTGACTATCTTGCCATTATTTCACTGTTTCGGATTGGTAGTTGGTGTTCATGCACCACTATGTTTAGGTGCTAGTGTCATTCTAATACCGCAGTTTGATGCCAAGAGATTTGATAAATTGTTGAGCAAGTATCATCCAACTTTAGTACCAGGTGTTCCAACGCTATTTGAAGCATTGATAACTAATAAGTACATGGATAACGTCGATTTGTCATATGTAAAATATGCCATTTCTGGTGGTGATACACTATCTGTAGCAAAAAATGAGGAAGTTAATAAATTCTTAAGACAACACGGATGCCGCAGTCACATCATTCAAGGATATGGTATGACTGAGACAACTGGTCCTGTCACTTTTGGTGCACTTGGTTCAGACGTCTTAGGTAGTGTCGGTATTCCTCTTCCGAGCAACGAAGTAAAAATAGTTAGTGTTGATACCCGTGAAGAAGTTCCACTTGGTGAAACGGGTGAAATATGCATTTCTGGACCAACTGTCATGGTCGGTTACTTGGATAATGAAAAAGAGACCAATGAAATATTAGAGGTCGATAAACGCGGAAAAGTATGGGTTCACACTGGTGATTTGGGTTACATGAACGAAGATGGTGTACTATTCTTTGCTCAACGTTTGAAGAGAATGTTAATCGTATCTGGTTATAATGTTTATCCATCTCACATCGAAGATGTTATAATGGAACATGAAGCAGTGTTAAACTGTGGTGTCATAGGAGTACCTCATCCTTATAAGGTTCAAGTTCCTAAAGCTTACATCGTTTTAAAAAATGGTGTAAAAGTTACTAGTAAGATCAAACGTGACATCAAAGAACACTGTGAAAAAAATTTAGCTAAGTACATGTTGCCAAAAGAATATGAATTTAGAGAATCTCTTCCTAAAACACTAATTGGTAAAGTTGACTATCGTCAATTAGAGAAAGAGAATAAATAAAAATTAATCTATTTATAATATTAATTATTTGTATGAGAGGTGTAGTATATGAAAGTAGGAATACCACGAGCATTTTTATATTATAGGTATCACGTTTTATGGGAGACCTTCTTTGAAGAATTGGGTATTGAATATATCGTTAGCCCAGAGACAAATAAAGATATTGTAAAAAGGGGTACGACTCATGCGATTGATGAGTCGTGTTTATCGAGTAAGATATACACTGGACACGTTGATTATCTAATTGATAAATGTGATTATATATTCATTCCTAGAGTAGCTAGTTTTGGTGATCGCAAAGAGACTGTCTGTTCAAAATTCCAAGCTATTTACGATGTGATAAATAATACTTATCGCGAGAAAAAATTAAAGATTTTATACTATAGTATTGATGTTCATAACAAAGAGACAGAGTTGAAGGCTTTTTTAAAGATGGGGAAATTTTTAGGAAAGAATAAAGCCCAAGTTTTAAAAGCTTACTACATTGCTAAACAAGCTGAAAAGACTAGTAAAATGCTTGAAATAAATGATCAGAAAAGACTGCTTGAGAGTGATAAATTAAAAATCTTAATCGTGTCCCATCCCTATAACATTTATGATAAGTATGTAGGTGAACCGATTATAAATGCTCTTAAAGACTTAGATTGTGTACCGATTCTCGGTTGTGTCGTCGACGAAAAACAAGCTCATGATAAAGCTAAACTCATCAGTTCGACATTGCCATGGACATTCAACAAAGAGTTAGTTGGCTCAATTGCCATTTATAAAGATAAAATAGATGGCATCATTCTCGTCTCTTCTTTCCCTTGTGGACCAGATTCATTAGTCAATGAGATGATCATTAGGCGTTTCAAAGAAAAACCTATTATCAATTTGATTCTTGATGCCCAAGAGGGAACAGCTGGTATGGAGACCCGCGTTGAGAGCTTTGTTGATATCATTAGACTTCGAAAGGAGAAAGAGTATGAACAAGACTAGAGTTAATTTTCCACGTTTCGGTTCTTATGACGTCGCTGTTGAACACATCATTCGTGCTGGTTTAGACTGTGAATATGTGAACACTCCCCCAATTACGAAAAAAACTTTGGAAATTGGTAGTAAATATTCACCAGATTTTGTCTGCACACCATTTAAATACAATCTCGGTGGCTATATCGAATCAATTGAAGCGGGTGCCAATACCCTAATTCAAATTGGGGGTGTATGTCGTCTCGGTTACTACGGAGAATTACAAAAACAAATTTTAAAAGATTTGGGTTACGATGTTAAATTCATCAATATGGCTAATGCCAATTTTAGAAAACCTATAACTTTTTATGAAGAGTTTAAAAAAGTAAATCCTAATCTAAATTTAAAGAAAATTACGAGTGCTTGTATGTTAGCGGTCCACATGGTTGAAGTAATCGATAAAGTTGAAGATTTCATAAGACAGAATGTCGGTTTTGAAAAAGAAGAAGGATCATTTGATAAATTACATCATGAATTTTTAGATGATTTACGTGATGTCAATGATAAAAAAGAATTAAATCTATTGTATAAATTGTACATGAAAAAATTCAAAAAGATTGAAATAGATAAACCTAAAAACCCTTTAAAGGTCGGTTTTGTTGGGGAATATTATACGATAATGGATCAATATAGTAATCACTATATGGAAAAAGAACTTGCCAAAAAGGGAATTGTCATCTATAGATGGATGAATCTGACTAATAGTATTTTGAATCCCCATGTCAAAGAAGTTAAACAGAGTATTAAAAACTATGCTAAATATGACATGGGAGCAACAGCCATGTTCACCATTAAAAAAGCTATTGACTATGCTAAAGATGGATGTGATGGTATCATTCACGTTAAGAGTTTTGGGTGTACGCCTGAAATTGATACGATGCCAGTACTGCAAAGAATTTCTGAAGATTTTAAAATACCAATAATATATTTCAGTTTTGATAGTCAGACGAGTGATGTCGGTATCAATACGCGTGTTGAAGCTTTTTATGACATGATCATGATGCGAAAGGAAGGGAAGAAGTAATGAAAAAAGCTTATTTGGGAGTAGATATTGGTTCTATTTCAACTAAAGGAGTCATCATTGATGAAAAAAATACGATATTAGCTAGTGAATACATTTGGACAGAAGGAGATCCAATTGGAGCAGTCAAACGCTTAATAGCTACTTTAAAAAAGCAATTTGATCATAAGAAATATCGTGTTGTTGGTGTTGGAACAACTGGTTCAGCAAGAAAATTAATCGGTGTAATACTAGGTGCTAACATCGTCAAAAACGAAATAACAGCTCATGCCATTGGGACTCTTTCACTATATCCTGATGTTCGAACTATTTTTGAAATAGGTGGTCAAGATTCAAAAATAATCATCATCGATAATGGTATAGTTGTCGATTATGCCATGAATACTTTGTGTGCTGCGGGAACGGGTTCCTTTCTATCGAGTCAATCGCGAAGATTGGGACTTGAAGTAGAAGAGTTTGGACCACTTGCTCTAAAGAGTAAAAATCCGACTAATATTGCCGCTAGATGTACTGTTTTTGCAGAGAGTGATCTAGTTCACAAAGCTCAAATCGGTCATAAGAAAGAAGACATTGTAGCGGGTCTTTGTAAGGCTGTCGTCACCAATTATTTAAACAATGTCGGTAAGGGTAAAAAGATAAATGCTCCAATTGTCTTCCAAGGTGGAGTATCCAAAAATGTCGGTGTCATTAGAGCTTTTGAAGAAGCAACTGGTGAAAAAATTATAGTTGATCCCAACTCGCATTTGATGGGCGCTCTAGGTGTTGCCATTTTGTCCAAGCGCGAAAAAGAAGTGGAATTCGACTTCAATATTGAAGACATCGTCTTTGAGACTAAAGGACTTGAATGTAAGGGATGCGCTAATAACTGTGAGCGAATTTGCATTTATAAAGATGGCGTTTTGATTGATGCCTGGGGTAATAAATGTGATAAAGGAGCTATTAAAATAAAGAATAAAGCATGATTAAATGCTTTTTTTTTGTAACTTCAATATCAAATAATGACACGTAGTCACCAATTCCAGAAACAAATGATCCACCCATGGCAGCAAAGCTGATGCTCGTATCAATCGTCACGTCTTTTTCTGGATCGATTCCGTTTTCACGCAATAGCCATTCAAGTGTCATCTCTGGCATACCACCTGTTCGCGAAAAAAGTGATGATTTTTAATAATGATTAAAATAAATCATCTTTTGCTCATTTGTTCGATTTTTTGTTTGACTTTTTAAAGATTTTGTGTTAGAATAACAAGCAACTAATCGAGTAGGGGGTAATTTATGAAAAGGTTAGATTTGAAAAAGAAAATAAAATTATTTTTACTAGCAATCATTGCAATTGTTGGTATTACTTCCATAGTTGGCGTTGAAGCTGCTACAACGGCACCATCAACACTTACAATGGGACAAGGTAAATCTTTAGGAGGTTATGTAGCAGGAACATATTTCTCTACCAAAGTAACTTCCGATGGAAAATATGCTTACTGTACTAATATTCATTTGAGTACGCCAAACAATATGAAAATGACTTTAGTAGAGTCAAAAGATGCTGGTATAGCCTATATAATTAAAAATGGTTTTCCTGCTAAACATTTTACAGGTAACAATAATTATGACTATTACATAACGCAAACAGCTCTATGGTGGTATTTGGATGACACTGCTGGTGGAACTAACTTGTCTAATAGCTTCAAGACAAATGGTTCAGATCCATATGGTTTGCGTAAGCATATCAAAGCATTAGTAAATGCTGCTAAGAGTGCTAGAAGTGCTGGTTATACTAAACCAAGTGTCAGCTTATCAAGTTCATCTGCATCATTGACTATATCATCAGATGGAAAATATTATTATTCTGATTATGTTACAGTAACTGGTAAATCAACTGCTGGTAAGATACCTGTTTCTATATCAGGAGCACCAAGTGGTTCTGTTTTAGTAGATACAAATGGTAGTGCTAAAACGAGTTTTGCTTCTGGTGAAAAATTTAGAATAAGAGTACCAGCTAGTGCTGTAAGTTCTCTACAATATGCGATAACTCTTTCAGCATCAGCAACTGGTAGTGTATCAAAAGCTTACTTGTATAAACCAGCTGATAGTAGATATCAACCAGTCGTTATTGGTGTTTTGTATGATGAGACTAGCGCTGTCAAAACATCTAAGAATTTTACTCTAAAAGCTACTAAAGTTTCTATTTTAAAAACTGATTCAGAAACTGGTAAAGCTTTAGCTGGTGCTAAAATGCAATTGAAAAATTCTAGTGGTAAAGTTGTAGCCGAGTGGACTACTACCAGTAAAGCTTATGAAATTAAAAATTTACCTGCTGGTAATTATAAATTGTCAGAAGTTGAAGCTCCAAAAGGATATAAGTTGAACACTTCTGAGTTAGATGTCGTTTTAACAGCTGGAGTTGTCACTAATGTAACTTTCTACAATACGAAGAAAGAACCAACCAATGTCGTAATCATCAAAAGAGATGCTGAAACTAATGAGACACTAGAAGGTGCAACCTTTGCCATCAAAGATATGAATGGTAAAGTGATCACTACTTGGACATCAACTAAAAATGGTCATTACATCTCTGGACTACCAGAAGGTGAATACATAATTGAAGAGATAAGTGCACCAAAAGGATATCTAATATCTGAGACTGAGAAAAAAGTCGTTCTAGAATCTGGTAAAACAGTCACTGTTACATTCTATGATCAAGAGATAAAAGGTGACATCGCCATTACTAAAGTCGATGGTGAGACTGGTGAAAGATTAGCTGGAGCTGTCCTTGTCTTAAAAGATGCTAATGGTGAAGAAGTTGCTAGATGGACTACGACAGATGAAGCATACATAATTGAAAAATTAAAACCTGGTAAATATTATTTATCAGAAGAATCTGCTCCTACAGGATACGTTTTATCAACTGAAGTTGTGGAAATAGAAATTAATGAAAATGGTGATACACAAATCGTAACGTTCTATAATATTCCAGAAGTTGAAGTTCCTAATACTGATTCAAGTATTTCCAAGATGGCTATCATAATTGGTGCCGTAACTATGGTGCTTGGTGGAGCAATCGTTTATAAAAATGTTAAAAAAGAAGCCTAATTTCAATAGAAGAAAATCAATTCTATTAGGAATAATCATATTAATATTAGGAATTTCACTATTTTCATACGATTACTTATTAGCAAAGAAAGCTTATGCTTTTGAGTATATGAATAATAAATTGTATCTATCTTCTAATGAAATTCCAGAATATTTGGAAGAAGAGGAAGAAGAAGGGGTTACGACAGATGAAGATACTTATGACGAGGATCTCACTGTTGAAGAAATAAGCGAAAATACAAATAATAACAATAATACTAATAAAAGTACATCGACAAAGAATAGTTATTATTACATTGGGTACTTAGAAATACCAAAGATAAATTTTAAAAAGGGGTTTGTCGATATTAACTCACAAGATAACAAAGTAGGTAAAAATATCACAATTATTTCTGGTTCCAAATATCCAAATGTTGATCGAGGAAACTTTATCATAGCTGGACATTCAGGAACAGGAGTACATTCATATTTTAAAAATCTATATAAATTATCAAAAAATGATAATGCTTATGTCTATTACAAAAATGTTAAATACACTTATAAAATTGTAAATATTTATACACAAGCAAAAGATGGTAGTGTTGCCATATATCGAGATTATAGCAAGACTACGCTAACTCTAGTTACATGTACAAAAAATGATAAGACGAAACAAACTGTATATATAGCAGAGTTGATAAATAAAGAAAGTTATTAAAAAGGGGGTGAGTTAATGTTACAATTAACATTATTTGAAAAACTTAAAATATTGTTCGATTTAATATTAGCATCCCCATTTTTTATCTTTTTGTTCATCTTTGCAATTTTAGTATTCTTAATCTTACAAGATACTAAGTACTATGATAAGAAATTAGTAAAAGAATACATAATCGGTATCTATGTTTTAGTTTTCATCGCCGCTATTATCAAGTATCATTCATCTTTCCTATCTTTACTTGATTACTTGATTGATAATATTGCTGTCGTGTTCTATTTTCCAAACTTGGCTATCTATATGGCCATGATCTTAATAAGTAATATCATAATGTTACGAACTATCTTTAAAGATAGTGATAAGGTATCTAGAACATTAAATATAGCGATGTATAGTACTATAATGTATTTGATGTTATTAACTATTTCTATTATCAGTACTGAAACATTAAATGTATATGATCAAGTTTCTCTATATCAAAACAGTAATGTTTTAGCGCTAGTGGAACTTAGTAATACTATTTTCATCATTTGGATGTTACTTGCAATAATTAACAAGTTATTGGATGTATTAGAGGTAAAAGGATTAAAAATCAAGAGTAAATTATTCCCAGAACGTCCACGTATTATCACTAAGTACGTTCCAAAAGAAGTTATTAAAAATGTACCTGTGGAAGTCATTAAAGAAGTCCCAGTAGAAAAAATAATCTATAAAGAAAAAGAAGAAACCTTTACTAAAGAAGAATATAAGATCATGCTTCATATTTTAAAAAGTATAAATAAATAAAATTTATATATTGATTTTTTTATAAAGATATATTAAAATTTCTGATAAGGATTGAAGTAGAGGTGAATAGTATGAGAGTGAGAAGTGCTATGAAAAAAATGGAATTTGTCCCAATGCTTTCTGTTTTAGTCATTTCAACTTTACTTTCTACTATTTTTATTAAGAGATATCAATTTTAATTGATATCTCTTTTTTTGCCTAAATCAATCTTAAAGTCAATGTGAAGGAGGATTTATGAAAGAAAAGAAAATGACATTAGACATTAATGAAAAACCGCCAATTGGAAAGTGGATAATTTTATCACTACAACACGTATTTGCTATGTTTGGAGCTACGATATTAGTCCCAATTTTAGTAAATAGTGCTGCGGGAGAAACTGTTCTAACTATTCCAGTTGCGCTAGTTACATCAGGTATTGGAACATTAATTTATATTTTGTGCACTAAGGGTCGATCACCAGTTTATTTGGGAAGTTCATTCGCCTTTATTGCGCCTATTGCTGCTGCTTATTTAAAAGGAGGAATATCAGGAGCAATGACTGGAATTATGGCCGTTGGTTTGATATACGTCATCGTTGCCATAATCATTAAATTTGTTGGATCAAATTGGTTGAACAAATTATTACCACCAGTTGTCATCGGACCAATGATCATGATAATTGGTTTGGGATTAGCACCATCTGCCATTGGGCAAATCGGGATAGCTAGTGGAAGTACTTTTGAATGGAAAATTGTGTTAGTTGCTCTAATTTCCTTCATTGTTACCGCTTTAGTCATGACTAGAGCTAAGGGATTCTTTAAAATAATTCCATTCCTAGTTGGAATTATAACCGGTTACATCGCTGCTGTAATCTTGGGAATAGTTGACTTTGGTGCTGTTGGAGATGCTAGTTTCTTCAGTATGCCAGCCTTCGTCATTCCTTTTGTCGATTATAAAATTAACTTTGCATCACTTGTGACTATAGCTCCAATTGCGCTCGTTACAATGTGTGAACATATTGGGGATCACACTTCTCTAAGTAATATCATCGGTAAAGATTTACTTAAAGATCCAGGTCTTGATCACACTTTAATGGGTGATGGTATTGCTACTTTTGTAGCTGGTGCTCTAGGGGGACCTGCTAATACTACATATGGTGAAAATACATCAGTTGTCGGAATGACCAAAGTTGCTTCTGTTTGGGTAATTGGTCTTGCGGCTATCTTCGCCATCATAATTGGTTTCTTAGGAAAATTTACAGCGTTAGTTTCAACCATTCCAAATGCCGTTTTAGGTGGTGTATCACTATTGTTATATGGATTTATATCTGTCAATGGTCTAAAAGTTTTAATAAAGAATCAAGTCGATTTCGAAAAACCTAAAAACATCATTGTCGCATCAGCTATGTTAGTATTAGGTTTGGGCGGAGCAGCTATCGCTATTACTAGTGGTGATTTATCAATAACGATATCTGGAATGAGTTTAGCTGCCATCGTTGGAATAATATTAAACTTAGTTTTACCAGAAGAAAAAGAGATAGTTACACCAGCTCCAATGAAAAAAAGTAGAAAGAAGGTTAAGTAAATGTCAGTAACAGAATTACAACATCCTTTAATCGAACATAAACTATCTATTCTTCGTGATAAAAAAACTGGTACTAAAGAATTTCGTGAATTGATTCGTGAAATATCAACCGTTCTATGTTATGAAGCCATGAAAGATGCTAAACTTGAGAGTGTTGAGATTGAAACGCCAATTCAAAAGATGAAAACCCATCGTTTAAATGAAGACAATTATGCCTTTGTTCCAATTTTGAGAGCTGGTCTTGGAATGCTTGAAGGAATTGTCAGTGTCATTCCTAATGCTAAAATTGGTCATATTGGAATGTATCGTGATGAAGAGACTTATGAACCCGTCAATTACTTTTTTAAAGTACCAAAAGGAATTGAGAAAAAAGAAGTAATAATTTTAGATCCGATGTTAGCGACTGGTGGTTCAGCAATCGATGCAATCGAGTTATTGAAGTCTAAAGGCGTTAAAAAAATGAAATTTCTCTGTATCATCGCTGCCAAAGAAGGAATCAAAAAAGTTTCAGAAAAATATCCTGATGTTCAAATATATTGTGGTCACATTGATGAAAAATTAAACGCTAACAAATACATCGTTCCTGGTTTAGGTGATGCTGGAGATCGCATATTTGGAACTAAATGAGAAGCTATGCTTCTTTTTTTTAGTCTTTTTTTCGGAGTTAGGAATACTATGTCTTGGGAGGATGAAATGAAAAATCTAAAAATAATCAAGAGATATAGTGCTGATAATTATTCCCTTCAAAGACTGATAAATGATTATCTGAAAGAGAAATCTAAATGAATATCGCTCTTTACATGAGATTATCGAAAGAAGATAACGAACTATCTGATAGTAAAAGTATCACGAGTCAAAAAATGTATCTCAATGATTACATAAAACGTTTTAATTATGATAACGTCTATGAATATGTCGATGATGGATATAGTGGTACTAATTTTAATCGTCCATCTTTTAAAAAGTTACTCAATGATATCGAAAAACAGAAGATTGATACCATCATAACTAAGGATTCTTCACGTTTAGGAAGAAATATAAGTTGGGTAACTTTTTACGTTGAAGAATATTTTCCCAGTAAAAAAATAAGATATATCGCGATTGATGATAATTATGATTCTTTTGCTAATGATTCTCTATCTTCAGAAATGTTAACTTTTAAAAGCATGTTTAATGATTATTACTGCAAAGACATATCAAAAAAGATTAAATCTAGTTTGTACATCAAAAAGATTGAAGGTAAGTTCACTGGTTGGAAGGCTCCCTATGGATACCTGCGAAGTGCACGTGATTATCATGAACTAGTCGTGGATGAAAAGGTTCGAAAAACGATTGAGATGATTTTTAGTTTAGCTACTAATGATAACACGCCTAGTGCCATCGCTAAAATCTTAAATGAGAAAAGAATCGCTTCACCTGCTGTCTATGCTGGGTTAAGAAATAGTAAATGGACGACTAAAACAGTTAAGGACATTTTACAAAATCCTACTTATATTGGAAATATGGCTCAAGGTAAGAGAAAAAAGATCAATCATAAAATAAAAAAGAGTATTTCAATACCACCTGAACAATGGATCATCAAAGAAAATACGCATGAACCGATAATAACGAAAGAAGTCTTTTCTATTGTTCAAAAAAAATTAGCGAAATATCCAAATATTAAAAATAATAGAATTAAAAATCAAGAACTCATAAATATGATGTATTGTAAAGAATGTGGTTCAAAAATCGGTTTGAATTATCGCAAGGACAATTGTTATTGTGTCTGTAACAATTATAAAAAAAATTATCGTAATAAGAGTTGTACACCACATACCTTTAATTATCAAGAACTAAGAAAAGTGATAATGAATGAATTGAATGACGAAATAAGAGTAATTACTAAAATAGATGTAGAAAGTATTAGATCTTTAATCGCAAGAAAAAAACTTCTTGAAAATAGAATAATGACAGCAGAAGATTATTTTTTAGAACAATACATCAAATTAAAGAATAACATCATCAGTCAAAAACAATATCATTATGACCGAATTAATAAAGAAAAAGAGATAAAGTCTATTTATGAAGAACTTTCAAAAACTTTGAAAGAGTTAAAAAATAAAATAGCTATCAATCAAAAACGAAAGCAATTGTTATCTAATAAAGAATTACATCTTAAAATGATTAGTAAAATATACTTAGCAGAATCTGGAGAAATAGAACTCTTATTAAATTATAGTCATCACTAATTTAGCGATCACCTTCTCGTCCACCGATGATATATTTTCCTTTTAAATCATTTAGCGAAAAATTGTCGTTTTTTTCTCTAGCGACAATAAAGCTACCATCTTTCTGCGTCAATTGCGCAAAAGTTTTTAAATAGTCTTCTTCTCCACCTTCATATATGTATATAGTGGCTTCACTTCCACAAAAGCCGATGTCGACATCACCTGATAGAACAGCTGCGGTTACTTTATCAGCACCATTTGCTAAGACTAGATCAATATCTATTCCTTCCTCTTCAAAATAACCATTCGCAATCGCTGCATATTGGGGAGCATAGAAAATACTGTGAGCAACTTCTGCTACTTTGACAGTCTTAATTTCATCACCCTTATCATCCGCTTTACTTTTACTATTAAAATTGAATATTACTGAACATAAGAGTACAAAAATTATTAAAATTAGTAAAATATTTATAACTATTTTCTTCATAATTACCTCCTTAATAATTACAGTGTATTATACGCAAATTAGAACTTTATGTGAAAAAGTATTAAAAAAAAAGCAATTATATAGTATAATGATTTTATGAAAATAGGGGGAATTAGTGAGGTGCTTTTATGAAAAGAGAATCTAGTACTAAGACGAAAAAGACTAGTACGAAAACACCAATTAAAAAAAGAGTGAATAATGCATCCAAAAAGAAAAATGAACAGATATCACGCGAAGACATGTTCAAAATAAAATTAGAGATTCAAGGTAAAATGGTCTTTAACATCATAATGATATCAATTTTATTCATCGGTTCAATATTCATGTTTATCATGGCGGCATCTATCAATTTTCAAAGTCATAAACTACTGATTACGTATGTTGAAGAGAGCAACGTCAAATATAATGTTTCATTGCGACCAAATGCTTTTTATTCAACTAAGACTTTGGACATGAACCAACAATATCCCGCTTTGGCAATTGATAAAATAAATATTGAATACGAGTATAAATTTAATGCTAGTCAAAAGGGAGATTATCGTTATCGCTATTTCACAACGGCGACTTTAGTAGCTACTAATAAGAGTAATATTGTCGGTGACAGTGATGTGATTTTTACGAAGCCTTATCAATTAGAAAATCAAATAACGGGTAGTCAAACTGAAAGTGATAGCTATTATCTTAAAAAAGATTATGCCATTGATTATGCAACGTATAACAACTTTATAAACAGTTATAAGAATTCATATGGTTTATCAGTTGATGCCATGTTAAAAGTATCGATGTACGTTGAAGTTATCGATAATTATAATGGCACTATCATCAATACTTCTAAAAAGATGGATGTCAATATTCCACTAATCAGTAATCCTGTTAAAATAACTATTAATAATCCAGCTAATGAGAGTAAATCAATTTATGATGAGAATGCTTCGACTGGTGTCAGTGCTTTCTTCATAATCTTTGCTCTTATCATGTTAGTATCAAGTATCCTTTTATTCATTCAAGAGATAAGAAAAGTATTGAAGAGTGAAAGAGCTCAATCTAGATATATAAATAAATTAAATAAGATAATATCTGCTAATGCTGATGTCATCGTTAAAGTAAAGAATAAGATTGATTTAAAAGATCATAAAATTATTGAGGTTGAAAGTATTAATGCTCTATTAGATGCTCAAAATGAATTGCGCATTCCAATCGCTTACTTTGAGACTAAGAGTAATCGTGAAGGATACTTCGTAATCATCAATGGTAAAGAAGTATGGCGTTATGTGTTTAAAGTTGAAGAAGATAAATAATAATCTTCTTCTTTTTATTTTAATTGCTTTGATAATACGATATAATATTGTTTGGAAGGTAGGTTAGAATGATGAATCTAAACGAATTGAATGAGCAACAAAAAGAAGCAGTCCTAACAACAGATGGACCTATTTTAGTATTGGCGGGTGCTGGAAGTGGAAAGACCAAAGTTCTAACTACCAAAATAGCGTACTTAATAGAAGAAAAGAATGTCAGTCCTTATAACATACTAGCGATAACATTTACTAATAAAGCCGCTAAAGAGATGAGTGAGCGATTGTTCAAATTGGTTGGGGATCGCGCTAAAGGTAGCCAAGTTTCAACCTTTCACTCTTTTGGCCTTAGAATAATGCGTGAAAATTGTGATGTTTTAGGGTATTCATCCAATTTTATCATAATGGATAGTGATGATTCTTTATCAATAGTTAAAAAAGTCTTAAAAGAATTGAACTTAGATCCTAAAATATATAATCCCAATGCCATTAGAAATAAAATAAGTAGTTGTAAAAATGAAATGGTAATGCCTGATGATTATGAAAAGTTTGCTATAAGTGAATTTGAAAAAGTCGTTTTAAATGTCTATCGCAAATATGAAAAGATGTTAAAGAGAAATAACTCTGTCGATTTTGATGATCTTTTGATATTGCCAATAAAACTCTTTAGAGAACATCCCTATACTTTGGAAAAATACCAAGAAAAGTTTAAATATATATTGATAGATGAGTATCAAGATACGAATGAAGCACAATACATCTTGACTAAAATGATAAGTGCTAAATATAAAAATATTTGTTGTGTTGGGGATAATGACCAATCCATCTACAGTTTTAGAGGAGCTAATTATCGCAATATTTTAAACTTTGAAAAAGATTATGCTAATGCTAAAGTAATAAAACTAGAACAGAATTATCGTTCGACATCAAATATTTTGAATGCCGCTAATTGTGTCATTAGAAATAATACTGAACGAAAAGATAAAAATCTATGGTCTACTAAAAATGAGGGTGAAAAGATTACCTATTTTAGAGCGTTCAATGAAAAAGATGAAGCTTTTTACTGTATCAGAGAAATAAAACAATTGATCAATCGTGGTATCGATTATCAAAATATCGCAATCATCTATCGAACTAATGCCCAATCACATGTCTTAGAAGAAGAATTCTTAAAAGAAAATATTCCTTATACAATAGTTGGAGGAACAGGTTTCTACAGTCGTAAAGAGATTAAAGATCTATTGGCGTATTTGCGTTTGATTCATAATGAAAAAGATAATATAAGCTTAACTAGAGTAATAAATGTTCCAAAGCGTGGCATTGGTTTAAAAACAGTTAGTAATCTAGCTGAAAAAGCTGACTCCTTAGAAATCAGTATGTACGAAGCTATCACTTCTGGAAAAGAATATGAATTCAAAACAATGATTGAAGACTTGAAAAGAATATCTAATGATTTGACCTTGACTGAATTAGTTGATAAGATATTAGATGTGACGGGAATTAGGAAAGAATATGAAGATGAAAAATCTTTAGAAGCTGATATCCGTTTAGAAAACTTAGAAGAGTTTAAATCAATAACTAAAGAGTTTGAAGAACGTGAAGGAGTCATATCCTTAGAAGACTTTTTATTAGAGATAAGTCTATTGACTGATGTCAGTGAGTATAAAAATGATCCTAACCGTGTCAATTTGATGACCGTTCATTCTGTAAAAGGATTAGAATTTGATTATGTCTTTGTCGTTGGTCTTGAAGAAGGAATTTTTCCTCATATCAACTCCTTAATGGATAATAGTGAATTGGAAGAAGAGCGAAGACTTTGTTATGTAGCCATCACGCGAGCTAAAGAGAAACTGTATTTGTTGAACAGTCGAATGCGAACTCTATATGGTAAAGAACAATCTAATCCCGCTAGTCGTTTCATCGCTGAAATTGATCAAAACTTGTTAGAAAAAGCCTTTAAAGAGAATGAGAACGAGTCACATCCAGAAAAAATTGATAAAAAAGAATTATATCAAGATGATGTTGATTATCAAGTGGGTGATTTTGTCTATCATGATGTCTTCGGACCAGGTAAAATAATTGAATTATCGGGTTCAGTAGCCACGATTGCTTTCAAACATCCACACGGAATAAAGAAATTGATGAAAAATCATAAGAGCTTGAAAAAAGTATAGGAGGAATATATGGAAAAAGATTTAACATTGCTCATCATGGCCGCTGGAATGGGTTCACGTTTTGGTGGATTAAAACAGATTGAACCAGTCGGACCAAATGGGGAATTCATCATTGATTACTCAATATATGACGCTATTAAAGCTGGTTTTAATAAAGTTGTATTTGTAATCAAAGAAGAGAATTACGACGTCTTTAAAGAGACGATTGGTAAGAGAGTTGAAAAACAAAATATCAAAGTGGAATACGTTTTTCAAAAGATAACGGATATTCCTGAAGAATTCCAATATCTAGCTGATCGTGAAAAACCATGGGGAACAGGTCATGCCATTCTTGAAGCTAAAGATAAAATTCATGAAAATTTTGGTGTCATCAATGCTGATGATTTCTATGGACGTGACGGTTACATGGTTTTGGCTAACTATTTAAAGAATTTGCAACCAAAAGAAAAAGAAGAATATGCGATAATCGGTTATCACGTCGCTAACACTTTGACAGAAAATGGTTCGGTTAAACGTGGGGTGTGTGAAGAACGCGATGGTTATTTGACTAGAATTATCGAAAGTAGTGTTGAGAAGATAAATGGTGAAATCGTTGCCAAACCACTAGATGGAAGTGAAGAGTTCACTGTTCCTGATGATGCTTATGTATCTATGAATCTAATGGGATTTACGCCAAAGTTATTCGATATTTTAGAAAGTAAATTATATACTTTTCTAGATAAGAATAAAAATGATCATCAAAAATGTGAATTCTTAATACCAGAGATTCTATTTGAAGCTATCGAAGAAAACAAAGCCGATGTCAAAGTCATTCCAACGACAGCTAAGTGGTATGGCGTTACTTATCGTGAAGACAAGGAAAGTGTTGTTGAAGCCATTAAAAAAATGATAGCTGATGGTGAATATCCAAGTAATTTATGGGAGTAGAAATACTCTCTTTTTTATGTAAAAATGACTATATTTTGGTATAATATATATAGGTGGTAAAAATGATAGAAAAACGTTATGAAGAATTAATACAAATAATAAATGAAGCCGATTACAATTATCATACGCTAGACAATCCAACAATAACTGACCAAGAGTATGATAAATATTTGCGTGAACTATTTGACTTGGAGATGGCTCATCCTGAAATAGCGCGCAGTGATTCACCTACCCAAAGAGCTGGTGGTAAGATTCTTGATGAGTTTCAAAAAGTGACTCATAAGATTCCCATGTTATCACTATCTAATGTCTTTAATGAGAGTGAAATAATAAATTTTGATTCTAGAATAAAAAAAGAGGGAATAGATCCCAAATATGTTGCTGAGTTGAAGATTGATGGACTTAGTGTTTCTTTACAATATGAAAAAGGAAAACTGGTCAAAGCAGCAACGCGTGGTGATGGTGTCATTGGTGAAGACATAACTAATAATGTCAAGACGATTAAGACTGTACCTCTTACCCTAAAACAAGAAATTGATATTGAAGTTCGTGGTGAGATATACATGAGTAAAGCTGTTTTCAACGAACTCAATGAAAAACGTATCAAAGAAGGATTAGAGCCATTCCAAAATCCACGTAATGCAGCAGCTGGATCAATTAGACAACTTGATTCCAAAGTAGCTGCTTCCCGTAAATTGGAATGCTGGATATATCATTTGCCAAATCCTGAAGACTACGGCATAACAACTCATATGGATGCCTTAAAATTCATGGGTGACTTAGGTCTTCGCATCAATCCTAATAACCGTTTTATCAACAATATATCAGAATTGATTGAATTCATCGAGTTTCAAACAGAAAACAGGGATAACTTACCATATGAGATTGATGGTATCGTCATCAAACTTAACAGCTTACCTGATCAGAAGAAGATGGGGTATACAGCTAAATATCCGCGTTGGGCAACCGCCTATAAATTTCCAGCTAAACAAGTGTTGACTAAACTTGTAGATATTATTTTCACAGTTGGAAGAACTGGTCAAATCACCCCTAATGCTGTTTTGGAACCAGTCATCGTTCAAGGTTCAACAATAAGACGTGCTACTTTGCACAACGAAGATTATGTCGTCAAAAAAGATTTGCGCATAGGTGATATCGTATCGATTAGAAAAGCCGCTGATGTCATCCCTGAAGTTGTCGAATCTATTAAAGAGCGAAGAACTGGTGATGAAAAGAAATTTGAAATGATTAAATTCTGCCCAATATGTCATTCACCACTGATGAAAAAAGATGGTCAAGTCGACTATTACTGCTTTAATCAAAATTGTGATCGCAAACACATTGAAGGTTTAATCCATTTCGCTAGCCGCAAAGCTATGAACATCGATGGAATGGGTGATCGCATCGTCGAAGATTTTTACAACATGAACTTTTTACACAGATTTGTGGATTTTTATAAATTGAGTAATTATAAAAAAGAATTAGTTGAATTAGAAGGCTTCGGTGATAAGAGTATAGATAATTTAATGGAAGCTATCGAAAACTCTAAACATCAATCACTAGAGAAACTGATATTTGCTTTAGGTATTCCTAATGTCGGTGAAAAAACTGCTAAAGTTTTAGCCATGAAATATGAGACACTAGATAACCTCATCAATGCTGACTTTGAAGAACTCATAAACATTCCAGATATTGGTGAGACGATTGCTAAAAGTATCAAAGATTATTTTTCTCTTTCATTCAATATGGAACAAGTAAATGGCTTGAAAGAATTGGGAATAAACATGACTTATACCGGTGAAAAAGTTGAAGAAAATGAAAACTTCTACAATAAGACTTTTGTCATAACGGGAACTTTAGAAAAATATACGCGTGATGAGATCGAAGAAAAGATTGAACTGCTCGGTGGTCGTGCATCTTCATCAGTCAGTAAAAAGACTAGTGCTGTCATCGTCGGTGCTAACCCTGGCAGTAAATATGATAAAGCTAAAGACTTAGGCATTCCAATATGGAGTGAAGATGATTTTGATAAATTAATAAAAGAATAAAGCGATGTTTTTATCCATCGCTTTATTCTTTTATTTGTTCAAAGTTAAAAGTTGCTTTCATCGTTATGTTTTCATTAGCAATAGCAAGAGCTGTATCTTGAGCATTGTCCATTGAATTACTATCACTATCATCCCACATGATATAGACACGTATCTTAGTCGAAGCTGTATTGTGAACGATTGAACCATCGATACCATCTTCAGCATAATCGATAACATCTCCATTATTGTCAGGATCAAGTGTGTAACCATAAGCAATGATATCGGGATAGCTCTCAACATCACTTGCCAAAACAGATAAATGATAAGTAAATGATACATCGACATCAGAAGCATCGATATCAATATCAAAATATCCTTTAATTCCTGGAGATAGCACTCCACTAGCTACATGTTCACTCTCATCAAAGATAGGAGTTATATTACCTGTTATTGAACTTTTACCAGCGACACTTTCTCCATTCAATTTTATATTCCAACTAGCTAGACTTATGTCAACATTTTCATCTACTTTTTTACGATATTTGGCAAGGGTGTCTTGCAATAAGAAAAATGTGACACCAAATAGTAAAAATATGAGTAACATAAGTATATAACGTTTATATTTCATATCCTTCACCACTATGATAATCTTAACATATGTAAATGTTATAGTCAATTTGTCACTTTTTAATTGTAAAAAAGTGTGTCAAGTTTAGACATATATTGACAAAAGGTATTGATTATAGACATTAGGTCAAATATAATTATGGTAGTAGTATAGTAGAAGAAGCATATACTCAAAAATTAAATTATGAAAAGAATAGGTGGTTTAAATGAAGAGAGATTATAATGTTTCTACTACTGCAGATAAAATTCATAAGAAAAAGATATTTTCCCAAGTATCTAAAGTTGTTCTTCTATTACTATTGTTAATTATCTTCGCTATATATTTTATTCTATATGTAGTATACAATGAAAGTAATTTTACAATATCAGTAGATAAAGACATGTTAAAGAGTAGTATCTTTTTAACAGAGGATGGATCTAAGAAGAACAAAACGAGAGATTTATCTGCGAATGCTGCTGAATACATGGACAATATCTCTGTAAAATGGATTAGTGAAGATGTTGATACGGAAGCAAACGGATCTCATAATGGTGATAATTACTTTGCTTATAGCTTTTATCTAGTCCATAATGGTGAACAAACTATCAATTACTGGTATGAAATTGATGTTGATGACACCATAAGAGACCTAGACAAAGCAATAAGGGTAATGATCTATCACAATGGTGTAAAAACGATCTACGCAAAAGCTAACGAAAAAACAAAGAAAGCTGAAGAAGGAACTAAGAAGTTTTACTCTAAAGATATCGCAGTATTAGAAGAAAGAAAAAACTTTTCACCAGGAGATAAAGATCACTTTACAATCGTTGTATGGATTGAGGGAGATGATCCAGATTGTAACAATGAACTGCTTGGTGGAGGTATTAAAATGCACATGGACATTACAGAGGAAAGAATTGTAAGAAATTAAAAGGGAGGAGAAAAAGATGAAATCTAAAAGCGATAGGCGCAAGAAGAAAAAGAGAAAATTACTACTTGCCATATTGATGCTATTACTAACAGGTGTCATGACAGTAACAACATCATACGCATGGTTCACTGCCAATAAGACAGTTACAGTTAATACAATTAATGTAAATGTCGCTGCTTCAAGTGGTCTACAAATTTCAGTAGATGGTGTTGAGTGGAAACCAGTAATAACAAATGATGATATCCTTAATACAATCAATGGAACTAATGAAAATTACCCAACAAATAAAAATCAGTTTCCACAAGGTCTAAATAGTCTCGCTCCAGTATCTACTGATGGAACAGTGGATATAGAAGGACTTATGGAAATGTATCTTGGAGAAATAGGATCTGATGATGGTGGTAACTATGCATTAACCGCAACAAAAGATAATGAAGTACAAGGAACTACTGGTAACTTTATAGCATTTGATTTATTTTTCCAAGTTCAAAAAGATTCAACTGTTTACTTAACTAACTTATCTAGTATTAAAGCAGGCCCAGAACAACAAACTGGTATCCAAAATGCTGCTAGAGCTGGATTTATAGTAAGTTCAGAAACAGCTAATGCCGGTGACCCAGCTGGAACAATTCAAGCATTAAAAGGTACAACGGCAAGAATTTGGGAACCAAACTATGATGTTCATACAAAAGCAGGTATTGCCAATGCCTCAAGCGTTTATGGAAAAACTGTAAATGCGACAGGTAATGATAGACTAGACTATTATGGAGTAACTGCTGAAATAACAGAAGGAGTTGCATTAGATAGTACAGATGCAACATACTTTACCGCAGTTACACCTGATATTACTAGTGTAGCAAGTGGAATCCCTGCTGCTACATATGCTAAAGCATTTGATTTAAAAGCTGGAGTTTCAAAAGTAAGAGTATACTTATGGGTTGAAGGACAAGATGTTGACTGTGAAAACGTTGCATCTGGCGGAAGTATAGCTTTCGATATGCAATTTAGCTTAAATGAAAATGTAGATGGAGGATAAAAAGACCAATGGGTCTTTTTTCTTTTGTAAAATAAAAAAAATATTTTCTTTTTATGTTGCGAAGGTTTACGATTTAAAGGTATAATGATTGTGTATAGTATACGGAGAACATATTCTTTTGGCGGAGGTGCCTTTATGGTAGTAGATGATGAGGAAATACCTATGAATTTCGATGGACTTACAAACGAAGAATTATTGGAATTTTATGGAAAGATAGAAGAGCACATAAAATATTTGAATAACAAAATTTTAGTGCCTGATGAAGAAGAGAATGAATGAAGTTTTAAACCTATTTGAAGAAGATAAAAAATATATCGAAGAGTACCAATTAGAGACAACTACTGGTACTAAAAAGATGATGAAAACCTACCATATAAATGCTGTCAACAGTAGAAATGCTTACATTAATAATAAGGTTGAAGAATACACTTCCTTAAAGAAAGCGGTCTATGAAGAGATGCAAAGACGTGTAGATGCTTTAATGCCAAAAGATACGACAGCTAACTATACCGCTATAAAAGAACGCATCAATGTTTATAAAAGTGTCATAAAGAATACTAATGAACATAATACTATCTATGAAAAATTAGATTTTGATAAGATTGTCAACAACATCAATGATATCGATATATCTAATTTGAGTCGTGTCGACTTGATGATTAGAAGAGTCATTGCGCTATTTAAACAGGCTTCAATTGAATTGACTCCTGATGATTTTGACTACACCATGTATTCTAAACAATACATGAAAGTCTACTTTGAAAGTATGAATAAAGATACTTTTAAAGATGATATCATCGCTGTTTTCAATCAAATATATTGGGAATGCCCCAACATAACGACACATATCAAGTTGAGTATTAGAAATCTGTACAAAAAATATGAAAAAGAGTTACAAACTTATTTTGATATGACTAATAATTCTTTGTTGACGAATAATACCATCAATTTGCCAACATGCTTGGAAGACTATAATAAGTTGTGCAGCATTCTTGAAGATAATGAACGAAGAGATACGTACTTACTAAGTTATAAATTCTTTAATGATGAATTATCTATTTATGACTATTTACCTGATTCACCATTAGCTCGTAAGCATCTCAATAAGTTGTTGATTGATAAAGAGTTTGATCAACTAACTGATGAAGAGAAAGAGAATCTCTATGAACGCGCTAAAAACTTAAAATATGTCGTTGTCGAATTAAATGGTTACAATAAGTACAAGGCTATCGTCAAAGATATTGTTACTAGATATGGTAAAAAAGATACTTATAAAGGTATATATCAAAATAAGATAAAAGAGATTGAAAAAGAAGAAAAAGAAAGAGTTAATCTTTGTAGTCAATATAACAAAAAAGATCCTAAATTCTTATTCTTCACTAAAAAAGTTAATCGTGACTTATTAAAAGTTCAAATAAATGACGCTGTTAAAAAGTTAAACACTCTACATGATGAGTTGGATGATGCTCGTATCAATGAGATGATCATGGAGAAACTAGATGATACTTCTACTATTAATGATGCTTTGCGCATATGTGTATCATTCTATGGCTATTTTAAAAATCTATCACCTAAGATTGAAAAGAGTGAAGATGATTTCAACTACATCAAAGAGTTTAATGAATTATTTGATTATGTCTACGATATCGATAACACTTTTGTCAAACAGATTAAATTCTTAGATAATTCTGATATAAGTGATATGATTGTTGATAAATATAAATTATTAAATGTAAATCTTACTAAAGAAGATTTAACTGATAATATAAAACAGTTAGAAGAAACGATTGATTTCATCAATCTATACAGCAATATTAGTAAGAGTGATATATCTTTAGATGTAATAAAATTTATTGTTGAATTTAAAAAAATAGAGAAGAACTGGTAAAATACTAGTTTTTTTCTTTTTGATAATGTATAATTGAATAGTATAATAGGTGGAAATATGAAGGTAATAAAGAAGATATTTAAATACTTTACCTATAGTTTATTGTCTATTCTAGTATTATTTTCATTATATACATTAATTGTAACTAAAGTGTTGAATAAACCATATATCAATATCTTTGGTTATACATATTTCGTCGTAGCTAGTGGAAGTATGTCAGGAACTATTGAAGTAAATGATATCGTCATTGTCAAAATTGCTGATAACTACAGTACTGATGATATAATTACTTTCAATGATGATGGCGCTTTCATTACGCATCGCGTTATGAGAATAGAAAAGGAAAGAGTAATAACTAGGGGCGATGTCAATAATTTAGATGATGATCCGGTAGATAAAAAAGATGTCATTGGTCGGGTTGTTTTTGTTGTATCAATTTCTTTAATATTGAAGATATTTGCTTTTATCGCTTTCATTTTCTTAATATATTTAATCATTAATTTTGATAAGATTTTTAAAAAGTATATCACGAAAGAAGACAAGAAGAAAAAGACTGTCGAAACCCCACTTGAATATACCCAAGTCATAAAAGTTGGTGCGGAGAATAAGATTCCTTTAGTAAATCAAGCTACTTGTGAGATAAAAAGAGTTGGTAATAGTTCAGAACAAGACTTTTTAAATTTAGTTCTAAAAGTCTTGAAATTAAAGAAGAAAAAGTTAAAATTGACTAAACAGGGATCATTGAAACTAAAATATGTCTATGAGATTGCTGTCACTACTTTTGTTGATCCTGATGCTGTTTTGGAGTGCTTTAAAAATGTTCCTTTTGATGAATTATATGATTATGACTTTGAAGAAATCATGTTTACTAAAGATATCCAAGATAGGTTATATGACATGCCAATGTATATCTATTTAAAACTTTTGGCTTACTCTTTACTATACGATGAAAATGAATACTTTGATGCCATCTTTAAAGTCTTGAAATATCGCATTCGCGTTGATCGTGATGAAAAATTCATTCATGATAATCGAAGAGTTGGTGAAGTCTTAATCCTAATTGAGAAAATTATTGTCAATGTTGGTCATGAAGAGAACTTTGAATTGAAAAAGATTAGGGATAGAGTTAACACTAATAAAGAGATAAGAAGTATTGAGACTAAAAAGAATGATTAAAATGATAAAAATGTTATAAAAAGAAGCTAAGCTTCTTTTTTACTTGCAATAAAGATGTTATAATAATAATAGGTGAAAATAGATGTATCGAAAGAAGTTCAAGAAAAACTTAGTTCTTTGTATCTTTTTTCTATTGATCATAGTAGTTGGAATTTCATCTTGGTTATCACCAAGTACCTTTAGTAACTTTGTGACAATAGAAAATGTTTGGAGTGGTGAAGTAGCGACTTCTTTTGATGGTGGAAATGGTACTGAAGCTAATCCTTACCAGATATCTAATGGCGAAGAATTAGCTTATTTTAAACAAGTTATTGAAGGAAGAGACAGTGCTTTATATCGCAGTAAATATTATGTTTTAACGGCTGATATCAACATGGGTAATTTAAACTTTGAAACAATTGGAAGCGGTACTAATATTTTTAATGGTATTCTTGATGGTCAAGGTCATACGATTGCCAATTTGAAAATAATTGCTAGTAAAGGTATCGATTCTTCTCTTTATACGGGAATTTTTACTAAGATTGATGGTGCCAATATAAGTAATTTAAACTTGACTAGTGTCACTATCAATACGATTGCTGAAAATAATTTATACGTCGGTGTTATAGCTGGTAGTATTTCTAATGATTCTTCTATCAGTAATCTATCTCTTACGGATAGTAGTATCAATATTCAAAAGAATGAACAGAGTAAGGAAAACATTTATATTGGAAGTATCAGTGGGGAAAATGTTAATAGTAAAATAGCTAATTCCTATATAAAAACTGAATTGATCAGTGAAGAAAAGAAAACTGTCGTTGGAAGTATCAGTGGTAAGATTAGTGAGACTTCACTATTTGATAATATTTTGCTCGATTGTAATGTTACTGATTCTAATATCAATTCTGAGAGTGTCTATACAAAAGATAATGTGACAGAGAACTTCTTGAGTACACTTAATGAAAACGTCTATTCGAAAGATTATAAATGGGTTTATGAAAATGATATCTATTATTTGAAAATAAATGAAGTTGTTGAAAAACCAAATGATACTAAGAAACGTGCTGTTTCTGAAAGAATTGTCCTTCACGATTCAGGAATAAGTGATAATACTGTCTATGTCAATGATTTGGATTCTGACTATAACTATTACATGGGACTTAATTACACTTATAGTGAAGATGGGCGCTTGCCAAGTATGGAGAATAAAAAAGTTTATTCTGATGATAACTTAGTAACAGTGCAGACGACTTACTATGGTGGTATGACGAAAAATGGTGAAACTTATCACGGAACTGTATCTGTCAATGAGACGCAAGATACTTATGTCTACTACAATCTTTATCCAGTTAATGATAATGGTACAGCTTCTAAAGAAGACGATTATGTCGAGTTTGAACTTATTGACAATCCGTTCACCAATCGACCAGCTGATTATGGATTTAATGGTTGGCGTACCGATTATTTTAGTGCGAATATTAGTTATGACGACGCAATTTATACAAGATATGTAAGAATTCCTATCAATTATAACGGTTCTACACCTGAAGATATCAATATCAAATTTGATGCAGTTTGGGTAAGTGCTGACATCTATTTTTCTAACAGTACGAGTTCAACTAATTTGACCAATGCCATTAATTCTTTCAAAGATAAGAGTATGCAACCACTTGTAACTTATGAAATCCGTAAAGAAAATGTTGTTTATGGTGACATAAATGATAAGTTGATGGATGGTTATTATGTTAGACAAACTGTTAATTATCGTAGTTATTATCCCGCTAACAGTCATAATGCTAGTGGTAGTAGCTTATCGACATCATCTCGTTGTAATACGCGAAGTGGATGTACTGTCTACGTTGAACAAGTTGGAAAACTTTATGATGAAGATACGACTTACTATGAGTTGATTGATGAAAATATGGAAGTTGTCAATCATGCTGATATTGAGCCACCAATGCTTTCTTATGATGAAGTTAAATATCCTCTTTATGATGAACGTGACAATATGAGTACTTTCTATAAAAAAGTCAACTTATCACGTGGTCAAAGTTTAGCTGGTTATTATGATGAAACTGGTGTTTTACACACTAGTGGAACTTGTGGTTCTACTTCATGTACATATTATGATTTAATTCAATATTATGATGATAATGGTTCAACAAGTAATTTCGATATCGATGAAGAATACTATTACTTAGTTACGCGTGATACTAACTTGATCGTCGTTCGTAGTGCTTTGACTGGAGCTTGGGGAAGCAGTCAGACTAAACCATTGACGGTGACATCTTCTTATGATGGAAGAGAGTACAATCCGACATGGACTTTGTCCAATGCCTACATTCGTGCTGGTGATGATTTGGGTATTGAAAACATTACTATTTATTCAGCTCAAAGTCGTACTGAAGCCAATGCTACTAGTGGTGTTAGTAGTAAAAATTTATACGGTTATTACAACAATGTCAAAATAGGTCGTGGTATTAAAGCTTCAGCGACTAATCAGTCTAATTTCGCTTCTGTAATTGGTGGTGGAAACCAAAATGTTGGATCATCTTCTTCGCCAACGCCATATCGTTTGATTGTTGAATCAGGATACTATAACACGACTTCCTTAGTCTGTGGTGCGACGACTAGTACTTACAACGTCTATGTTCATGCTGAATCTATTTATGGTAATGACTATGACCGCGTTGCTAATAATGATAACAATTTAGATGTTTACTATACAGCATCTGGTTCTTGGGGATGCAATGTTCGTGGTACTTCGACGACGGATACACCTATTAAACAGAAAGTTAAGAGTGGTAAATTTGGTTCCCATCGTCCAACTGACTACACAAATTCTAATACTAACAGCTATACTTACGGTATTTATGTCGGTGGTCGTGCCTATGGTGGAATTTATGCTACTCGTCAAATAACAGTTGAGGGTGGATGGATATATAACTTAATCGGTGGCCCTCTTTCTCAATCGAGCAGTGCTAATTATAACGACGATTTGTTCTACATTAAAGGTGGTTCAATTGATGCCATCATCGGTGGTGCTGGTCGATCAGAAACCTATGGTAATCGCGTCATTCAAGTTACTGATGGAACGATTAATTATAGTGTTTTTGGTGGAAGTAATGGTATTACTGGTAGTGGAACAGAAGGTGTTTTGACCGGTTCACCATACATATATATCGGTGGTAACGCTACAATTGGTAATCAACAATATGTCGATAATAATTCGACTCTATTCGGTTTTGAAGCTGGTAGTGTCTTTGGAATCGGTAATGGTAAAGCAGGTACTGACACCATCGGAACAGCTAACAACTCTTACATCATCATCGATGGTGAAGCTAACATTTTGCGCAATGTCTATGGTGGTGGTAACTATGGTGCCGTTGGTATCAGTTCGTCATTACCTTCATCTGAGACCAAGATAAACGTTTTAAACGGAAATATTCACGGAAGTATCTTTGGTGGAGGAAACCGTAATGGCTCTGGTGATGATAATAAAGATGCAACTATTACTATAAATGTCTATGATGGTACGGTTGGATCAATATATGGTGGAAGTAATGAAGAAGGTTCCATTCATGGTGACGTCGTAATCAACCATTATGGTGGTGTTGTCAATAATGATATCTATGGTGGTGGATATGGTGGAACGACTGGAAGTTCAGGTGGAACTTTTGTAAGAGATACAGTCGAAATCAATGTTGGTGATGAAAGTTATACGACGACACCGACAATCAATGGATCTGTCTATGGTGGAAGTGCATTTGGAACAGTCAATGGTCTTTCGCATTCGACAGCGGTGTCTAAAAACGGTACGACTGTCAACATCAATAAAGGTATTATAAAAAATTCTGTCTTTGGTGGTGGCCGTGGTAACGGAACATATACGCCATATGTTCTTGGTGACATAACGGTCAATATCAATGGTGGAAATATAACGGATGTCTTCGGTGGAAATGATGCAGCTGGAACGCCAAATGGTGAAGTTACAGTCAATTTAAATGATGGTATCATCGGTCGTGTTTTCGGTGGTGGAAATAACGCTAGCGTTAAGACAAATCACGTCAACCTTCAAGGAAGTACCGTCACGAGTATTTTCGGTGGAAGTAATTCGAGTGGTACTGTAACTGAATCCAATGTCATTGCTAAGAGTGGTGTTGTTGAAACTATTTATGGTGGAAATAACGTCGCTGGAAATACGGTTACTAGTAATGTCACCATTGAAGATGGAACGATAAAGACAGCTGTCTATGGTGGTGGAAGATTAGCGAAAACGCAAACAACTAATGTCACTCTCAATGGTACGACTGTTCCTGACGTCTTCGGTGGTGGAGAAAATGCCGATGTCACTGATGGTACACATGTAGTTCAAAATGGTACAACTGTAACTAATCTATATGGTGGAAGTAATGCTGGTGGAAACATCGCCACATCTTCAATCATTATAAATGGTAGTACGACGACTAATGTCTTCGGTGGAAATAACATCGCTGGACTAACTTCAACCACAAATATAACGATGAATGATGGTACTGTTACTAATATGTATGGTGGTGGTAACAAAGTTGGTGTTACTACTTCAAATATAAATCTTGATGGTGGAACGATAACGACTGTTTTCGGTGGTTCTAATCAAGATGGTGATGTTAGTACCTCTAATATAAAAACGGTAGACAGCACTAAAGAACTAACAATTGGTGACGTCTATGGTGGTAATAACCTCGGTGGAACGACAAGTGATCCAACTATCGATTTAGAAAAAGGAACTTATGAAAATGTTTTCGGTGGTGGAAATCGTGCTGAAACGACTGGTAATGCCATCATTTCAGTAAAAAATTCTACAGTAAATAAATCTATTTATGGTGGTGGTAATCAAGCTGGATTACTAGGTAATACAACCGTTTTTGTTCTTGGTGAAACCACTGTTAATGAAAGTATCTTTGGTGGTGGTAACCACGGACCAATCGGAGAGACTGGAGGTAGTAGTCTTGCTACTGTGAATGTCGCTGGTGCTGTTGTCGGAAAGAATGTTTACGGAGGATGTAATACATCCGTTGTCAATGGTAAGACCCAAGTAAATATCGGTTTCAATGCCATCAGTGATATCGAATTGAATGATGGTGGTGACATCAACATCGCTGGTACTGTTTTCGGTGGAGGAGAAGCTAACGAAGCTGGATCAGAAATATATGACTTCGAAGCCATAAGTGTTACCGATGGTATTGATATCGTCATAAACGGAACAGGATATGGTTCCAATGCTTTGAAATTTAAGATTCACGGAAGTATCTTCGGTTCTGGTAATGCTTCATCATCTTCTGGTCCATCTAATATCATCATTAAGAGTCTTGGTACTCGTAATGAACCAAACTCAGCTATTTCAATTCAAAGAGCGGACTCTGTAACTCTTGATAATTCAACTTTGGAATTAGTCGGTACGACCGATAGAACTAACGAGTATTCAACAATCCTTTATTCATTAAATCGTATTAAAAAATTGAAATTGAAAAATAACGCTACACTTTTATTACAACAAAATGCTAATATGCTTGAAGAGTTTGATAGCATTGCTGAAGTAAATGGTGAAGAAGTAAAAGCTACTGTTACAATTGATAAAGAAAGTGGTACTGTTGTCCGTAACGTTGATAATCGCTTATACATGCTTGCTGGTAAAAATTTAAATGTTACGAAGAACGAAAAAGCTACCGACTACGGAATTGTTTCCGGTATGACCTTCCTAGGAATGTATCAAAACTATGGTACTATTGTCTATGGAATGTATGATTATGATAAAACAGCACAATCTAGTGTCAGTGCTGATGACTTGATAACGGGTGGTTCATACGTCTTAGGTTTGCACAAACTGGATCACAATATTGAAGAAGATGGTTATTACACCAACTACATAAATGATTCTTATGATGCTTTGACAGTTGACTACGTTGAACCAACTCCACCAGATTCTAACTTCTACAGATGGACTATTGGTACTTCATCAATCAATTATTCATTCTCTTTGACAGCGTCTAAGTATTCATCTCTTGGTACTTACGAATTATCAATGACCGATTTCACCGAAGGTAATACAATCTTCAATGTCATCGGATTCAATGGTAATGGATTAGCTGAAGGAGTGTCTTTAAAAGATTCTACCGAAGTTCCAAAACTAGCTCCAACGGAAGAAGAAGCATCTAAAATTCTCGGTCTTTCAATGAAGGCAGAGACGATTGAGTGGACGAGTCACGCTACGACGAGATACACTAAAGATGAAAATGGTAATCGTTATTTAGGTGATGTCGTCTATGAAACTGATAACCAGACTGTCGCTCCATCATTGATGTTCTATTTGTATCATGCTAAGAACATAACGGGTAATCAAAAACTTGGAACTGTCGTCGTAACTCTTCAAGCCTTGACGCCAATCAATGAGATTGAACATAAAGTTGAACTAGTTACGATAACGATAACGATTGATTCTAAAGAATATGATGATAAAGACGCTTATGACGGAAGTATAACTTTTGGTAAAAAATATGAAATGCCATCGGCAGTCGATGTCAACATCACTAATAAGAGTCAGTTCACAGCGTATTTCTCTCTTTTTGAAAGTCAGACTAGAATTAAAGATGCTTATGGTTCACTAAACGATTATCACCATGCTTTAGTATCTAGCTATGTTTTCCCAGTTGGTACTAAAATAACGATGATCGACTATGGAGCAAATGAACAAAATCCTGCATATTACTACTATATTGTCGATGAAGAGTCATATCAAACTTCTCTTGCTTCTTACGAAGATGGTCAAGTAAGTTATCGCTTGTCGAACTTCATTCGCATGGATTCAATCGATAAAGATAATACTTATAATGATATCGAAAGTAATAATTTGTATTATCACGCTGACACTAACTATGTCATGGAGGAATTCATCTTCATCTTTGACTTTGAAGATACTGACATTCAAGGAGAACAACTCGATAACACCATTTTGTTTGAACTACACAACGATGAAGACTTCTGTATCACTAGTGTTTTAGGTATTCGTCAAGAATTGATGAAGTACAATTTGTATCAGTCAAGTAACGTTGCTTTAACTGAAGAAGCTGATATGGATACTCAATATCTTTATTATGACACCCCTAAGACTATCAATTATCACACTTCTGTCGGTTATGAATTGACTGGTTCCCTTCAATCTATTGTCGATACCAATTATGAGAGTAGTAGTATGGGTATTAATGTGACATTGTTCAACGCATCTGGTGATCAAGTATCTTCATCTCAACTTGGTAGTACGACCATTGTCATTGATGACGTCGTTTACTATGTCGATAGTGAAGGTATCTTCCGTATCAAATTGACTGATAAAGTTGCCAACTTGACGAAAAACATCACTATGATGACTGGTCCACAGTTGCCAACAGGTCGTTATACGATGCGCATCGCTCTATTTGCATCTAATGATGGTCTTCACAACAGTAGTACCAAACAACCGACAATCATTGAAAAAGAAATCGTCGTCGTCGGAAATAATAATTTAATCGTTTCCAGCACTGAAGATAATTCTAAATTAGTAATTGGTGAAACTGGTCTCAACATGGATGATGCCAAAGTTGAAAAGTTTACTCTTAAATATCAATCTGTTTTACAAAACCCTAATATTCGTTTAAGTGTTTATAGACGTGATACACAAACACATAACACTAATGAATATGTTGAAATAAGTCCTAATGAGATATTTACTGATACTTTCTCTTTCCCAGAAGGAACGTTTACTAAACAGACGGAGAATGAACATATGGTAACGACTACTCCAACTGCTACAATTACTTTGAATTATAATCTTCGCGATGATTTAAAGAGTGGAACATATCGGGTTCTATTCAAGTTGTATGATGGTAACCAAATAATTGAAGAAGATTATGAATACATCATCATTAGGAAAAATGTTTAAAAAATATCCACAGTTTTGTGGATATTTTTATTACTTAACTGTCAAGAAAAATGCTTATAATCTCTTGTTGGTTATTGAATTTACAAAAATATGATGATATACTAGATGTGGTGATAGTATGAAGAGCCTGTTAAAGTTTATTTTAGGGATTGTCGAAATATTGATAATAGTATTTGCTATGTTCATGGTAAGTATTGTTTTCTTACGCAATCAATTCGGATATACTGAGTTCGGTAGTAATACTTTAATAATCATTGATGATAAAAATATAACGGAATTGACTCATTATGATCCAGGTGATTTAGTAATAATAAAAGATGTTTTATACACTGATGTAAACATAGGTGATGAATTGTACTATTACGATACTTTAAATGAAGAATACATCGTCAGAATGGGTATAGTTAAGACTAAGACTGGTGATAATAGAACAGCTCTATATACATTTGAAGGTAATGAAAGAGTATCTATATCTAGTGATAGAGTATTAGGTGTTTACAAAGCTTCATATCCTAAATATGGTAAAATTATATCTTTCTTAACATCAACTGTTGGATTCCTAATTTTTGTAATATTACCTATTTTAGTTCTATTCATTTATCAAGTTTATAATCTAATAATGATATTAAAATATGATAAAGATTAAAAGTCATGCATTCATGACTTTTTTTATTTGGAAAAAATTGTTATAATTATGATGAATAAGTATAGATAGGAGTGATATGATGAAGAAAAATATTTTAATTGTTCTAGTTATAATTTCTCTTTTTTCGTTGTATCTCTTTAGTAATAAGACTTATACAGCTTACGAATCTGAAGTTGATGATGATGTGACTGTCGATATAGCTGATTGGAAAATTTTAATCGATGATCAAAACATTGCGACCGCTACTCGTGATATCAATCTTAGTAATATTGTTTGGGATAGTGAACACACTGACAATGATAAAGTAGCCCCTGGTAGTAAAGGAACAGTTCGCATTAATATCGATCCTACTGGAACTGAAGTCGCCATCAAATATCACATAACTTATACTGATCATACGATGGATCCCAATTGTATTTTGACTGTGACATCAATATATCTTGAAAATGATGAATTACAAAAAGATTCAATTAATTCCTATTCTGGAATAATAACTCTTGATGAGATGAAAGATACCCAAGTATTAGTAATAAATGTCGAATGGGTCAATGATGAGAATAGCGATGAAGCTGATTCTCAAATCGGTTCTAATGGAGCTGAACCAAACTATTTAAATCTTGAATTTGAGGCTGAACAATATCGAGGAGAATAAAGAGAAAGGTGATTTTATGAAAAGAATTATAAATATATTCCTTCATAATATTAGAGAATTTAAACGAAATAAGAAAAACAAGTATAAGATTAGATTCATTATCTTTTCTATCGTTTTTATCTCTATCTTATCCTTTGGAATATTCTCTCTCATAAAATCATTTTCTTCATATTATTCAAAAGCTAATCTATCACTAGATATTCAAACCGCTATGTTCGTTCTCGATGAAGGTGAAATGTCTTTCAATATCGATATCGATCAAATAATTCCGAAAGACGAACCATATATATATACTTTCAGTGTTTCTAATTTTAATGAAGAACGAAAATCAGACGTCGATTTGAAATATAATTTAAAGATTCAAACGACGACTAATATGCCTTTGGAATATCGTTTGTATTATAAAGAATATAACTTGGATGAAAAAGATATCATCACGCGCCGTGATCTCTTACAAGATGAAGATAGTAGTTGGTATAACTTATTGACAGTTGGAACTACTTATGAATTTTCTTACACTGAGCGAACTACTAATATCTATTATTTAGTAATTGATTTTCCGACAGTCTATAAAGACGTCATCGAATATAGTGACGCCATTGAAAATATTGAAGTAATAATTGATTCAGAACAAATTGTTTAAGGAGAACTATGACAAAGAAGAGATTGAAGTTTAAATTTAAATTGTCTAAAAAACAGAAGTTATTAACTATATTAATAGCTGTTTTAATCGTTGTCTTCACAGTTGGCATTACTTTTAGTAAATATATTTATGACATCTATAAAAATCATATTTTAGAGAGCCAAGGTTTCTATTTTAATTCTTCGGTAATGTCGATGACTGGTTCTAATCACAGTATCAATAACTGGGATGGTGTTTCACCTTATCGTATCAGTATTGATGTCAATAATAGGAAAAATGATTTAGTCTACACTAAATCTGATATATCTTACGACATTGGTGTTGAGTGTTCTTCAAATATTAGATGTACCCTTAGTAAAACTAGTGGTATCATTCGTAGTGAGACCCAATCAGATAGTTATGTCATAACGATTTATCCCAATGGTAACTTTACGCGAAATCAGACAGCAATAGTAAAGACTAGTGCCAAATCTACTTATCCCTACGTAAAAGAATTATCAACCGAATACAATATTGGAATTACGACGTCTAGTTTCTATTATTCAATTAAAGATGCTCCTGGTGAAAAATATTTGACCTTAGAACTAACCAATGCTTTTACTTATTACAAAGTAGTGACCGCTTTTGATGGACATAATGTCGGTGATAATATAGCTATCGATGATTATGAAAAGTTGTCTGATGAAGAAAAAAAGAACTGTTTCTCAGCATCTGTCGATTTGACTTTTGACCCGAATATCATTCTTCTAGACATGACAGAGCAGACTTATATCAATAGGGAAAAAGATTCGCAAACCACGGAAGTTATAAATGGCCACAATTACGTCAATGGTTTCAGTTTTGACATGGAAGCAAGTTCCAACACGAAAATAATTTTTTACAAAAATGATAGTAGTAAAGACTATTCTTATCCGGGTACGACTGATTCAAGTATAAAAGTATTTGTCACTTCGGTTGAAGACCTAGAAAATTGAGATGTTTAAAACATCTTTTTCTTTTATATAACAATTGAATTATTAATATTAACTATGTTATAATTTATGTTAGAGTAGACTGGTGATAGTATGAATATAATTAGTAAGTATTTTGATTTTAAAAAACGCAATTTAGTTAATTATGCTTTAGTTTTTATCGATGAAAAAGATAAAAGTGATGCTGAAGAATATTTAAATGAATTTATTCAAACTTATATCAATACGCGCTATTACCACATTCTTGATACTTACTATGACAAAGTCATAACTAAATTTGATGACAAAATAATGATTAAAGAGCTAAAGGGTAAACGACTTGAGTTGTTAGCAGAAACAAAAGGTAGTGAAGATGAAAAAGCTAAAGAGACTTTGATAAATAGATGTTATCAATATACCTTCATTTCGATAATATTAGATTTGAGCAGTTTCCCTTACTGTACTAGACTTGTCGAATTCAAAGAGAGTTTACGCGAAAATTTAGTCGAAAATAAAAAAGTAATGACTAATGATGAAGAAAAATTAGATGCGATGAGTGCTTTGGTTAAAGATAGTACTTTAAAAGAACGCAAGTTCTTCAGTGGTACTAAGAATGATACATTTGAAGTCAATTATTACAGTTATAAAAATAGTAGTACTAAGTATAAGGTCATACTCGATTATTATATTGAACAATTGGAAAAAAACTACAGTAAAAGTGTTTTGAGTAAAAACTATAATAGTGAAAAAATAAGTTTAGATAAAACGAAAGCGACAATTAATCTAGTCGGTGTTGACTTATTGAATCGCATGTTGAATGGTAAAGAAATAAATGATTATTTCATTGATTTACCTCTAACCGATATCGAAAAAAGAGAGGATTTAGAAGACTTAGTTAAATCTTTTAATAATCCTAGAGTTAGAAATAATATCGTTTTTATCATAAATTATAACGATTATAAAACACATAAATCACTATTCAAGAATTTACAAGCTTATCGTTTTGCACTTTCTGTCAATCTTTCAAGAGTTATCGTCATTGAAAAACGTCTTGCGGAAATAGAGAGTTTTGATATATTTAAATATGTAATTATAGAAGGAGTAAAGAAAGAAGATGCCCAATTAGTTGAAAACTATGTAATTAAGGGAAAAGAGACTTTTTCTAGTGAATTAAATATGATGTAAGGAGTAACTATGAGTAAATTTATTAAGTTTTTATATGAGTTTATGTCAGTTTTCTTTAATGGTGTTAAATCCATAGTCATGGGATTTATCAATGGTATAGTTCAGATGTTTAACATACCTAATTACATTCAAGTAATTGCTTTTTACAAAGAAGAATTTGGCATAAAAGAATGGGTTTTAACGATTATTGCCATAGCGGTGATGATCGCTGTTCTAGGTCTTATAATCTTGTTAGTATATTTTATTATTAGAAAATATGTGCGCTTTCGAAAGACTCTTGTCGAACAGGAAGGAATGTTGGATGAGATTGCTGTCTTGAATAAAAAAGTGACAGATTTAGTTGAAGAAAAAGAAAAGATACTAGCTATGAAAGTGTCACAAATGGGATTAAAACCTGGTGAAAGTGCTGAAGAAAAAGTTGAAGAAAAGCCTGAGGAAGAAGATGGTGAAGAACCTAAAGAAGGTGAAGAAGAAATACCTGATGATGATAATATCAGATTTACGAAACTTCATAGTATCGATGTAGAATTTAAAGATTATAAAGTTCAAAATTATAATAATACTTTTACTCTTGAAGAATTAGTTGGTCTCTTTAGAAACTTTGCTGCTTCTAAATTGGGACTATATTACAAGACGGAAATGATAAGATTGTTCATATCATCTCTAGCTTGTACTAAATTAGTAATATTACAAGGTATTTCTGGTACAGGTAAAACTTCCCTTGCTTATGCTTGGGGTAAATTTATCAAAAATGATGCCATCATCGCTTCTGTTCAACCCTCATGGCGTGACCGTACTGAATTGTTTGGTTACTTCAATGAATTTACAAAGAAGTTCAACGAAACCGAGATTCTAAAGAAAATGTATGAAGCTGGTTATAATGATGACGTCTATGTAGCTGTACTCGACGAGATGAACATCGCTCGTGTTGAGTACTATTTCGCTGAAATGTTGTCAATTCTAGAAATGCCAAGCCGTGATGAATGGATCATTGAATTGGTATCGAGCAGTTGGCCAACTGACCCTAAAAATTTGATTGATGGAAAATTGAAGATACCTGGAAATATGTGGTATATTGGAACGATCAATAACGACGACTCAACTTTTGCCGTAACTGATAAAGTATATGACCGTGCGATGCCAATCGACATCAACGATAAAGGACAAGTCTTTGATCCAATTCCAACTGATGCCATGAACATCAATAGTAGTTATCTCGAAGGCCTATACGAAAAAGCTAAACAAAATCATCCAATGAGTGCTGAAATGCATAAGAAAATCGAAGAGATGGATGACTATGTAATCAAGCATTTCCGTATCGCTTTTGGTAACCGTATCGTAAAACAGATGGGAGACTTCGTTTCTGCTTACATCGAATGTGGTGGTGAAGAAGTCGATGGTGTTGACTATTTCATCGCCCGAAAGATTTTGCGAAAATTTGAACAATTAAACTTAGCGTATATTCGTGATGAAATAGATGAATTTATAAAATTCTTAGACCAAGAATTCGGTCGTGAACATTTTAATGAATGTAAAGAATACTTATTACGACTTAAGAAAATGGTTTAGTTAGGAGGTAATGTTATGGACAATGTGGAAACTAGTACGACATTTATTGATGAATTGAATTCAATTCTAGAAATAAATACCGACTATGACAGTAAACAGTACAACTATACTTGGATTGAAATATTTGAAGATGTCATTCCCTATATCGATAACATTATAAGAAATCCTAAACGTTTTATCATCAATGAAGAAGAGATAGTAAAAGTTGAACAATCTAAAAAAGTAACTGTTGAGAGTATTATTCATTTGACCCAACACACTAATTTAATTCAAGATTATGATAAAGATAAAGGTGATGTTAGACCATCTAAAATCCTTAATATCAATAAAGATGAAAGTCTTGATACGTATGAAAATAGATTTATTTTTACTCTTATAAATAACATGTTAACTTTTTTTGAACAACATTCTGCGCAAATAACTGGTGACTCTTACTACATAGATCGTAAAGAAGCCAAGTATGAAGCCAATACGCGTATCGGTAATGAAGATGTCAAAATATCTCTTTTATATACTTCTTTTGATAAAAATATAACTACTAAAAATAATGATAGTGGAGAATCAATTGAACAACGTTTAAAGAATATAAAAATTCAAATGGATGGTTTTACTTCTAGTGAACTATTTCAAACTCTAAATCATCTTCACGTCGCTCCTGTTCGTTCTCCTATTAGAAAGACTAATGTCATTTTAAAGAATCCTAATTTCCAAAAAGCTGTTGAGTTATGGAACTTTATTCAAAGTTATGTTCAAGATGACTGTGTCGTTGAAAAGACAAATAAAAATATAAATGATATTGGTGATATAAAGAATCAATTTGATCAATCTTTTTTACTAGAATATTTAGCATTGAATGCTCTATCTAAGAAAAAGGATGAAGTATCAGAGAAGAAAGCTATATCAATTGCTTTAGCGCGTGTCATTGAAAATATTCTTGATATGGATGATGAAATATTAGAAGACAAGATTAAAAAAGTCTTCAAAGATGAATTTAAAAGTGCTAAGAATAGATTTGATAAGCGTAATGATAAAATTATTAAGACTTTCCAAGAACGTCTAAAAAAGCTTAATACTAATGTTGAAGAAGCTTATTCATGTTTAGATTAGGGGGATGTTTATGCGTAAAATAATGGATAATAAAATTTTTAAAATCGTATATGGAACAATAAAATTTATCTTTGTTCTATTACTAGCTCTATATGTTGGATTTTTGGTTTTCCAAAAATTTAGTAACAACAGTAGTTTGATGGGTTATCGCGTCTTCACAATCGCTACTGGAAGTATGGAACCTGTCTATGATGTTGGTGATGTCCTTTTGGTAAAAGAATCATCATATGAGTCTTTAAAAGTTGGTGATGACGTCACATATATAGGGGAGACAGGCGACTTTAAAGACCGCATTGTAACACACCGCATCATTGCGATTAATAGAGAAGATGGTACTTTGCAAACTAAGGGTGTCGCTAACGATGAAGCTGATCCCATCATTAAGAAAGATCGTCTATATGGAAAAGTGTCTCACAAATTTGTAATTCTAAGTTTTTTAACTAAGATCATAAGAACTAAAGTTGGATTTTATTTCATAGTATTTGTTCCATTAGTATTAGTAATCTTCTTAGAGATTGCCGATGTTGTTACTCAAGCAAAGGATGATAGTGAGAATGATGAAGAAGAACAAGAGACAAGTGAATAAAATATACAAGAATTTGCAGAAGAATAGACGTGCTATCAAGATAAGAGCCTACATCATGGCAGGTTTCTTATTAGCTGTCAACTCTTTTGCTTGGTTTGTTTTTGCCACTAATGGTAATGGTTATATAAACGCTGATGTCATTTCTTGGGATATTTCTTTTGTATATGAAGAAGAACAAGTTGAAACTTTGGATATTTCTTTAGATGATTTATATCCAGGAATGGAGACTTTTACTAAAAACTTAATCATAAGAAACAATAGTGATCTAGATGCTACTTTTTCTTATGAAATTCAAGAGGTAACAGCTTTTGGTGTAACTTATACCAGTGAAGACTTAATCAATTACTTAGCTAATGATTTACCTTTTTCCTTGAGTTTTCAATACGATAAAACGGAACTTGATAAAAATGAAAGCATCAACTTTAGTGTCAATGTCAATTGGCCTTTTGAGTCATCCAATGCTTATTACAAGTTGAATTCATTATACACTTATACTCCAGGTATAAATTATTACACGGAAAGTGATGGTGAATATAGTGTTGCTGATGTCACTGATAGCGATTTTGACAGTTTCGTCGAAAGTGGTCTATATGTTGAAAGTGATGATGCTGACACATATTGGGGTGAACAGAGTATAGCTTATAAAAAAGAAAATCCAGAAGATAGTGTCTTAAAACTAAAAGTAAAGTTGATCGTTACTCAAAAACAATAAAAGCATATTTTAAAAAATATGCTTTTTTATTTCAATATTTCAATTAGATAAGGAGCAATCTCATTAGTCGTATTATGAAATTCTTGATAATGATAATTACTATCATTTAAAAATTTCTTAATTTTAACACTCTCTTCTCTTCCTTTTTCATGACCTGGATATATTACTATTAAAATCATTCCCTTGTCATGAATCATTTTTAAAGCTTTAGCGATAGCTTTAATCGTCGTTTTGTAATTCGTCGTAATTCTTTTATCGCCATTAGGTAGATATCCTAGATTGAATAGAACTAATGATACTTTACCGCGATAGTTTTCTAATACTTCATCCATCTTTTCATGACTTTCTTGAAATAACTCATAATTACTCTTATGATTTTCTAGTAACAGTTTATCAGTTCTCATAATGGCCTCTTCTTGAATATCAAAACCGAATACTTTACCATTTGTGACAATATCGCATAAATATAAGGTATCTTTTCCATTGCCGACAGTAGCGTCGATGACGATATCATTTTTCTTTATGTATGAATCAATTAAATTGTGGACATAGTTGAGAATCGTCTTGCGATAACCCTGATAAGTATTACGACGTTCTAACTCTTTATCAATCTCATTTAAAACGCCAAACTTTTTAATCAACCACGTCGGTTCGATCAAATCGTCACTATTGGGATCACCTGTTATTCTATTTATGACGATATCTTCTCTTAAAGTCTCAATCTGATCACATACTATGTCGACATATTCTTCTCTTGTCAAAACGTGAAATTTTTCTTTTTCATAAAGTATCTCTAAAGGTGTATCCTTCAAGATGTGTAACATGTGAATTTTTATTCCTTGAATATCTAATTTGTTCAAGTATTCCACTGTTTCTAACATCATTTCTTTAGTCTCATAGGGAAGACCATTGATGATGTGCACGACGACATTGATATTTCTTTGACGAAGATTTTCCACACAAGTTTTAAAACACTCTAAATCATGACAACGATTTATCAATTTAGATGTCTTTTCATGAATGGTTTGAAGCCCCAATTCAACCGTCAAATAAGTCCTTTTAGATAAATCTTCTAAATATTGATAACATTCATCACTTATCGCATCTGGTCTTGTTGCGATGTTTAATCCGACAACCCCATCTATTTTTAACACTCTTTCATATTTTTCTTTCAGTGTCTCAACATCGGCATAAGTATTAGTATTAGCTTGAAAATATCCGATGTATTTACTATTTGGCCACTTTTTTAAAATGATATTTTTAACATCCTCAAACTGTTCCTCTAATGGTTTTAAAACATCACCCGCAAAGTCACCACTACCCAATTTAGAACAATATATGCATCCCCCAAAACCGACTGTTCCATCTCTATTAGGACAAGAAAAGCCAGCATTTAAGCTAACTTTAAAGACTTTAGAATTAAATTTATTTTTATAGAAATAATCAAGTGTATAATACCTCTTATTAGAATTGCTATACTTAAATTTATTCTTTTTCATTTTAACTTATCGTATATAAATACAAAGCTCCCATGAATTCTTTTGGAAATAATACACTTAAATCAGATAATTCTTTATGATATTCAACCGGTTTTAACATGAATTTATATATGCTTTTAACGATGTGTTTTCTATTGATTGTCTTATTGAAATTGAGTTTTTTTAGATTGTTGATATCTATTAGTTCATCATTATCTTCATAATTAGAAAACTTCATTTTTAGAATGTGATTAAACATGTCAATATCATATATTTTATAATTTGGTATTTCAAATATTTCACCCAATAATTCTAGACTCTTATTCATCGTCTTTTTGTCATTAAAAGAATTCTTGATGAGACGGCGATAAAAAGATATTGAAGTTAATTGATTTAGAGTTCTCTTGGTATTAATACCAATCATTCTCTTAGCGATATAAGCAAAGTCATTACCATATTTCGCATAATTTTTATTCAAATCATTCTTTTTAAAAGTGAAGTATTCACCATCTAATTCATTAAAAGCTTTCATCGTGTCATTGTAACCGATAGCTATATTTTTCTTAATCGTTTTTTTGTCGAACACTAAAAAATTTCCCAAATCACAATTGGGTGTTATATAAGTAACGTCAACACTACTATCTTTGACATCACGAACGATTCCAATACTTTGTAAGTCTACTGCGACAACACTAGTTGCTCCCATATCGATAGCTAGATTGATTGGCAAGTTGTCATAATAACCACCATCGACATATTTATCACCATCGATCTCTTTCATGTCCAAAGCTGGAAAACAAGAAGTTGAAGCAACGATATAATCACATAATTTATCTCTTGGTACTTTATTCTTGGTTATGAGACGTGGCTTTCTATTACTTAAATTATAAGTAACTATTCCAAAATCGATATTTGATTTATAAATTTTATTTAAATTGATCCATCTCTTTACGAATTTCTCATAAGATTCTGTATCAATTCCTGATTGATTTATGACATTCTTACTATAAATCTTAATTTTTTTCTTAAAATCTGATATATCTTTTAATTCAGAACCGAATAATTTATAGAAATCAGTCTTTAACCAAAGTCTCATTCCCCGAAAATAACTGTTTTGTACTACTAAAGCTCCATTCAATGCTCCAATTGAAGTACCAGTCACTATATCAAATTTAATATTTAATTTTCTAAGGGCTTTCCAAACTCCCATTTCATAGGAACCTTTAGATCCACCACCCGCAAGTACTAATGCCTTCATTTTCGTCACCAACTAAATTATATCAAAAAATATAGAAAAAAAGAATAAAAATGTTATATGTATATATAAATATATATGTTATAATTAACTATGATAGACTAGGAATGTGAAGGTGATTAAATGTATAATCTTGGACAACACTTTGCGATTGAACCAAATAATTTAAAACCAAAGGCTGATGTCGTCTTTGAAGGTAGCAAATATCGTATTACGATGTTGACGGAAAGACTTATTCGTTTAGAGTATAGTGAAATTGGAAAATTCAATGATGATGCCACGCAATTAGTAGTTAATCGTATCTTTGAAAAACCAAAGTTTGAAGTTAAACAAGACAATCTCTTCATCGAGATAAAAACTGATTACTTCTCTTTGACCTATGCTAAGAATTCTCCTTTTAAAGGTACTTCTATGAATACGATGAAGAACTTGCGCATTCAAGTCAATGGTACTGAGTCAATCTGGTATTATGGTCATCCAGAAGTGCGTAATTATTATGGTTGCAATTCCACTCTTGAAGACTTCAACAAGAAAGATTTTGCTAATAGAGGATTATATTCAATTGAAGGATTTGTCAGTATTGATGACTCCAATTCCCTAAGATTTGATTATGATGGAACTGTAAAACCAGTTGATGAAGAGAATAAAGATTACATTGATGTCTACGTCTTTGTCTATGGTAAAGACTTCGGTTACTGCATGCAAGATTATTTTGCTCTTACGGGTATGCCAGCGTTCATCCCTCGTTATGCTTTGGGTAACTGGTGGTGCCGCAATCTTCCATATACCCAAGATGAGATCATGGGCATCGCTAAAAAATTTAATGATAACGACATGCCATTATCAGTATTTTTAATTGATAAAGATTGGCATTTTCGCCAAAAACCAATCGTTGAAGAAAACAAAGAACCTGCTGAAGGTGAAGAGATAAAGATAAAAGAACAGGGATTGGTTACTAATGTTGATGATAAACTTTATGAGACCGGTTATACTTTTAATACGGATTTGATACCTAATCCTAAGAGAATGATAGAAGAACTTCATCAAAAGGGTATCAGAGTTGGTTTGAGTACTAATCCTAAAGATGGTATCAGAGACTATGAATATTTCTTCGAAGAAGCTAAAAAGTATTTGACTCCTGATGAAAAGGGTGTAATTCCTTTCGCTCCATATGATCCTAAATTTATTGATGTCTATTTAAAAATATTAATTCATCCTCTAGAGGGTTTAGGTGTCGACTTCTTCTGGAATGATTATAATGTCGATACTAAAGATATGAAAGCAACCTGGTTATTAAACCATTATCTATATAAAGATTTGGCTAGAAACCCTGATAAGCGTGGAATGGTCTTAGGTCGTAGTGGTATGATTGCTGCTCATCGCTATCCCGTTTTGTATTCTGGTAAGACTAAGGTCAGTTGGGATAACTTTAAAACGATTCCATTTTTCAATTTGTCAGCATCTAATATTGGTGTTTGTTGGTGGAGTCATGACATCGGTGGTTATAATGATGGCATAGAAGATAGTGAATTATACATAAGATCAGTTGAACTTGGAGCTTTCTCACCAATTTTGCGTTTCCACTCTGACAAGGGAAAATATTATAAGAGAGAACCATGGCGTTGGGATAAAAAGACTGCTGAAATAGTCGATGACTATTTGCGCCTTCGTCATCAATTGATTCCTTATTTGTACACAGAAGCTTATGAATACTATGACAAAGGAATGATGATCTTCCAACCATTGTATTACTTATATCCTAAATTTTATGATGATGAAGTATATCGCAATGAATACTTCTTTGGGCGTCAATTATTCGTAACGCCAATTCTTAATAAAAAAGATTTAGTCATGAATCGTACAATCCATCACTTCTTCTTACCTGATGGAACGTGGTATGACTTCTTCACTGGTCAAAAGTATATTGGTAAACATAAGTATATCGCCTTCTACAAAGAAGAAGATTATCCCGTTTTCGCCAAGAGTGGAGCTATCATACCATTGTCAAAGAAGAGTAATATCAACAATACTTCAGCACCTACAGATTTGGAAATTCAAGTCTTTGCTGGTGAAAACAATACTTATACGATGTATGAAGATGATGGTATAAGTTCACTATATCAAGAAGGATATTACATCAAGACCGAGATATCTTATAACTACTTACCAAGTAACTATACTGTAATCGTTAGATCAGTTGAGGGTAAAAATGGTATCATTCCTGATCAGCGAAATTACATCATCAGATTTAGAAATACCAAAGAAGCTCAAATTACCAGTGCTTACTTCAATGAAGATAAGATTGAAGAGACGCATTACACTGAGGGAAACGATTTCATCATCGAAGTAAAAAATGTTCCTACTGTTGGTCAATTGACGGTTACTTGTAAGGGTGATGACATTGAAATAAATGCTGCCCACGTAATGGCTGATGATCTCGATGACATTTTGAACAATCTTCAAATTCAAACAGTTTTAAAAGAAGCAGTAGCTAAAGTTATCTTCAGCAATGATGATTTGCGAAGAAAGAAGATTGAATTGACCAAGTTAAAACGAAAAGGTCTAGATAAGTCTTTCGTCAATTTATTTAAAAAATTACTTGAATATATGGACCAAATTTAATATACTATTACTTGTAATTGCTGTGGGAAGTAGTAATGAATAGATTATTTGTAGAGAGTTAGTGTTTGGTGCAAACTAATAATATGCGTTCATGAACTTGTCCTGCGAAAGAGCAAATCGTCGATTCGCGTTAAGAAGAGAGTGCATAGTAATACTATGAATTAAGGTGGTACCGCGAGACTATTCGTCCTTAGTGATGAATAGTCTCTTTTTATATATTGAGGAGGTGTTATGATGGAAATGGTATTTTCTAGTTTAATAGAATTCATCTTGACGACTTTACTAGTTTATTTATTCTATTATCTATTCATGATTAATAGATATGATCAAAATGGTAAACTCAAAAAGAAGAAAAAGAACAACTTTTTCACCAAGATATTTGAAAAGATAAAAGTCTTTTTATTAGGACCAAAAGATGAAAAAGAAGAAATCCTGACGCGTGGGCGTAAACCTCGTCGTCCTAAACAGGAACAGGATGATATAAAAATACCGACAGAAGTAGAGATTTTAATAATTAAATATAGTATTGATTTATCAAAGATCAATTATAAAAAATTGTTAAAAATAGTGGGATGGACTTGTTCTATCGACATCGGCCTCATCATAACTATAATATCGTGTACGCCGACTGATAATATCTATTTAAAGTTACTGATAGGTGGTGCTTTGGCAATCCCAACAATCCTCATCAGTTATAGTGTATTGGGAAAATATTTTAAGAAGAAAGGACTTGTGGTAAAAAATGAAAAAAGAAATGCAACCAACAAACGTAATAGAAAGTAAATGGCAAAAGTATTGGGAAGATAACCAAGTATTTGTTGCCAGTAACAATAGTGATAAACCTAAGTATTATTACTTAGTAGAATTTCCTTATCCGAGTGGAGCTGGACTTCATGTCGGACATGTTAGAAGTTATACAGCTCTTGATGCCATGGCTCGTAAAAAGAGAATGATGGGATATAATGTCTTATTTCCACTAGGATGGGATGCTTTTGGAGCACCTGCTGAACAATATGCCATCAAAAATCATATTCATCCTAAAAAGGCTGTTGAAGAAAATATTAAAGTTTTCAAAGGTCAAGTAAAAAAATTGGGTATGTCAGTTGACTGGACAAGAGAATTTTCAACGACAGATCCTGAATATTATAAATGGACACAATGGCAATTTTTAAAGTTCTTTGAACATGGAATGGCTTATAAAACTAAGAAGAACATCAACTGGTGTCCTAAGTGTAAGACAGGATTATCTAATGAGGACTCATCAGGTGGTGTCTGTGAAAGATGTGGAACCCAAGTTGAACAAAGAGAAAAAGAACAATGGATGTTAAGAATGAGTGATTATGCTCAAGACTTAATCGATGGACTTGATGATACTGATTTCCAAGAACGTATTAAAACAGCTCAAATAAACTGGATTGGTAAATCTACTGGTGCTGAAGTAAGTTTTAAAATCAAAGAAGTTGAAGAAGAGTTAATCATTTATACGACACGTCCTGATACTTTATATGGTGTTACTTTCATGGTTGTCGCACCAGAACATCCAATTATTGATAAATATCAAGACATCATCAAAAACATGAATGAAATTACTAAATATCGTGAAGATGCCAATAAGAAAACGGAATTTGAAAGAACGCAATTGGTCAAAGATAAAACTGGTGTCAAAATTGATGGTTTAACAGCAATCAATCCGATTAATAATACAGAAATACCTATATACATATCAGATTATGTCATGATGGGATATGGTACTGGGGCTATTATGGCTGTACCAGCTCATGATGATCGTGACTTTGAATTTGCCACAAAGTTTGGTATTGATATAATTCCTGTCATTGAAAAGATGACTGGTGAAAAACGTGATGATGATAGTTACAAACAGAGTATTGTCGCTGTCTTACATGATCCAAAAGCAGATAAATATCTAACTATTAATTGGCATGAAAAAGGTGGAAGACTATTCGTCGGAGGAACGAGACATGAAGACGAATCTCCACTAGATTGTGCTACTAGAGAAATAAAAGAGGAAACAGGTTATAACGATTTTGAATTAGTTAGACAAACATTCCCTGTAAATCATCACTATTATGCCTATAATAAGAATAAAGCTTTTGAAATAGATTGTGATGGTTTCTTGTTTGAATTAAAGAGTGATTCTAAACAAGAAGTAAATCGTGATGAAGATGAGATCTTTGACGTCGAATGGGTTGATAGAGAAACTATTGAAAAAGAGGTCAAAGATGAATTACATAAGACGATTTTTGATTCAGCTATCAATCCTAAAGCTTACACTGAGGGTGGAAAGATGATCAACTCTGGTGTTTTAAATGGCTTGACTGATAAGAAAGAATCAATTGCTAAGATGATTGAATATTTAAAAGAACAGAAAATTGGTCATGAAAAGACGAACTTTAAACTTCAAGACTGGATTTTCTCACGTCAGAGATTTTGGGGAGAACCAATTCCACTAGTTTATTGTGAAGATTGTGGATGGGTAGCTGTACCTGAAAAAGATTTACCAGTACTTCTTCCTGATGTCACTGAATACGAACCAACTGATGATGGTGAAAGTCCACTTGCTAAAATTACGGATTGGGTCAATACGACTTGTCCAAAATGTGGTAAGAGAGCTAAGAGAGAAACGGATACAATGCCTAACTGGGCTGGATCTTCTTGGTATTGGTTAAGATATATGGATCCGCATAATGACAAAGAGTTTGTCTCTCAAGATGCCCTAAAATATTGGGGTAAACTAGATTGGTACAACGGTGGTATGGAACATGCTACACGTCATTTGTTATATGCTAGATTCTGGAATCAATTCTTGTATAACATTGGTCTTGTGCCAAACAAAGAACCATTTAAGGTACGTGTATCTCACGGAATGATTCTAGGTGAAGGTGGAGTCAAGATGAGTAAGAGTCTTGGTAACGTCATTAACCCAGATGATATGATTAAGTTGTATGGTGCTGATGCTCTACGTTGTTATGAAATGTTCATCGGTGACTATGAAAAAGAAGTTGCTTGGAGTGAAAAAGGTTTAAACGGATGTAAGAGATTCATCGATCGCGTCATTCGTCTAGGTGATAAAGTCGTTGCTGGTGATTATTACTCTAAAAACTTAGAAAAAATCATGAACAAGAGTATTAAAAAAGTTACTGAAGATATCGACAACATGAAATTTAACACCGCTGTATCAACTTTGATGATTCTTTTAAATGAAATGGAAAAAGAAGAGACGATTACTAAAAAAGATTATCGTACACTTTGTCTATTGTTAAATCCAATCGCTCCTCATACGACTGAGGAATTGAATGAGATGTATGAACTTGGAGAAGTTCTTTGCAAATCAGCTTGGCCAGAGTATGATGAATCTAAGTTAGTTGAAGAAGAAAAAGAGATAGCTGTTCAAGTAAATGGAAAAGTACGAGCTACTATTAAAGTAAATGTTAATGATTCAGAAGAGAACATAAAAGAAAAGGCTTTAAAAGAAGATAATGTCATTCGTCATACCGAGGGAAAAGAAATAGTTAAAGTGATCATAATAAAAGGAAAAATAGTAAATATCGTTGTAAAATAGTTTAAGAGATACTACCCAGTATCTCTTTATTTGACAGTTTCCCTAACAAGTTATATAATACATACTTCGAAGAAGGGGAAACAGTATGTACGAAGATAAGAAAAAAGTTTTTGCTGAATATAAAAAAGAGATATCTGAAGCCTTAAACGATTTGAAGACACGTGGTCGTCGTCATCGTCAAATTCCCAATGTCTTGACACTTTTGCGCATGACGGCACCATTTTTTATAATTCCAAGTATTTTAGTTGGTAATGTCGCTCTTTCAATCGGTTTGATAGCAGGTTTTTCTCTAACAGATGCTGCTGATGGTTTCATTGCTCGTAAATTTAATTTGACGAGTGATTTGGGAAAAGATTTAGATGCTATTTGTGATAAAATTTTTGCTGGTACTTTACTTTTATCAGCTTCTATTTCTAATCCACTATTATTGTTTAACTTGGGACTTGAAGGAATCATATCAGCAATAAATGCTAAAAAGAAATTACAAGGAGAAAATCCCAAATCAACAATGATGGGCAAGATTAAGACTTGGTCTTTATTCACTTTAGCTGGAGCTGGTTTATTAACGCCATGCCTACCAATTACAAATGTTTTAAACACCCTAATGGTGACGACCACTGGCTTACAGCTACTCACAATCGCTTCATATTCCAAAAAGAAAAAGGGAAAAGATACTGAAGAGTTAAAACCGATTCTAAAAGAAGAACCTTCAACGACTATTGATCATGAAGAGGAAAAAGAAAAGGAAAAGGTTTTAACTATCAATAAAGAACCAACTTTAGAAGAATTAATAGAAATGCGTGATTTTTTAACTGGTAATAAAAAAGTCAAAGTAGAAAAGAATAAACAATTAACTAAAAGATATAGAAATGAGTAGATTATTATTAAATCTACTTTTTTTTGACAGGAAAAAACAAAAATAAAAATTATAATACTATTGGTGATGATATGAAAGTCAAAATTTTTGATGAATCGCATGAAAAAGATCTAGAAGATAGTATCAACAGTTTTTTAGAAGAAGTAAAAGATGTCATCGATATAAAATACCAAGTAGCGATATCGGTTTTCTCCGAAGATCAAATTTATTGTTTTTCAGCCATGATCATTTATCGATAAATGTGAAAAAAAGGTGGAAATTGTCCTATTTTATTGATTTTGATATGTATATTTTTATATAATAATATAGGGATTAGGAGGTATATATGTTAGAGATTAAAAACGTTAGTAAAGTTTATGAAACAGCTGGATTTAAACAAAAAGCCTTAGACAATGTCAGTATTAAATTTCGTGAGAATGAATTCGTATCCATTTTAGGTCAGAGTGGTAGTGGTAAGACGACTCTTTTAAACATCGTTGGTGGTCTTGATAAATACACTAAAGGTGATTTGATAATAAATGGTGTCTCAACTAAACAGTACAAAGATCGCGATTGGGATACATATCGTAATCATCGTGTCGGATTCGTCTTCCAAAGTTATAATTTGATACCTCATCAAACTGCTCTTCAAAACGTTGAACTTGCTTTAACTCTTTCTGGTGTAGCCAAAGATGAGCGAAGAAGAAGAGCTAAGAATGCTTTGAAAAAAGTTGGTCTAGAAGATCACATGAATAAAAGGCCTAACCAGATGTCTGGTGGTCAAATGCAAAGAGTTGCCATCGCACGTGCTCTTGTCAATGATCCTGATATCTTACTTGCTGATGAGCCAACAGGTGCTCTAGACTCAGAAACTAGTATTCAAGTCATGGAACTATTAAAAGATATCGCTAAAGATAAATTAGTTATCATGGTTACTCATAACCCTGATTTAGCTGAAGAATATTCAACTAGAATTATTAAATTATTAGATGGTAAGATTACCAATGATTCCAATCCATTTGATGGAAAAGAAAAAGTAAAAGACCAAAAGAGTAAGAGTAAGAAGACGCATATGTCTTTCATGACCGCTCTATCACTAAGTTTGAATAACTTGTTGACTAAAAAGGGAAGAACTCTTTTAACAGCTTTCGCTGGATCAATAGGTATCATTGGAATTGCCTTGATCATGTCTTTATCTAATGGTGTTCAAGAATATATAAAAAGAGTAGAGGAAGATACTTTGTCTTCATATCCATTGACGATTCAAAAGACGACTGTGGACACCAGCAGTATGATATTGACTTTAATGGGTGAAAATAAAGATACTACTAATCAAAAAGAGGGTAAAATTTATTCTAATGATATCATGACAGAAATGATTTCCTCACTATCTAATGAGATGCGAACTAATAATCTTCGCGATTTTAAAAAGTATTTAGAGAGTGATAAGACAGATATTAAAGATTATGTCAGTGATATCAAATACAGTTATAATTTAAATATTAATTTGTATAAAGCTGATTATAAAGATAAGATTGTCAAAGTAAATCCAAGTACTGTCTTCGATAATTTAGGACTTGAAGGAATGGGTACTGAATATGCTTTTGGAGCTGGTGAAGTAAATTCATGGACTGAGTTGACTGACAATGATGAACTTCTAAAGTCACAATACGATTTAGTCGCTGGTTCTTGGCCTAAAAATTATAATGAAGTCGTTCTTGTTGTCGATGAAGACAATCAAGTCAGTGACTATGCTCTATATTCTTTAGGTCTTCTTGATCAAGATGAATTAAAAGATATGATTCGCGCAATTATGAAGGGTGAAAAAGTTGAAAAAGCAAAACAGAAAGTATATGACTATAAAGATATTGTCGGACTAAAGTTTAAACTCGTTTTAAATACGGATTATTATGAAAAAGAAAATGGCCTTTGGATTGATAAATCTGAAGATGAAGAATACATGCGAAAAGTCTTAGATAATTCTGAAGATATTGAAGTAGTAGGAATAATACGTGTCAATGAAGAATCAACTATTTCTACAACGGGTGTCATTGGTTATACTAGTGAACTTACTAGATATACTATTAACCATATCAATGATAGTGAAATAGCTAAAGAACAAAAAGAAAATCCTGAGATAAATGTCTTTACTGGAATAGAATTCTCTGAAAAAGCAACTTTTGATATCGACACTTTAACTGATGAACAAAAAGCATATCTTGCTTCCCTATCTGAAGAAGAGTTAGCAGCTGTTATTGCTAGTTATACTGAAAATGCTTCTGCTACTTATGAGAGTAATCTATTACAACTAGGAATTGTTGATTTAGAAAATCCTGATATGATAAGTATTTATCCTATCGATTTCGCTTCTAAAGAAGAAATAGTTAATATTATTGATAAATATAATGATAAACAAAAAGAAGAAGATGAAATTGCTTATACTGATGTCGTTGGTGTAATGATGCGTTCTGTAACTTCTATAATCAATACGATTAGTTATGTTCTAATGGCTTTTGTCAGCATCTCACTAATTGTATCTTCAATCATGATTGGTATCATTACTTACATAAGTGTTCTTGAGAGAACGAAAGAAATTGGTATTTTGCGAAGCATTGGAGCTAGTAAGAAAGACATATCACGTGTCTTCAATGCTGAAACTCTAATTGTCGGTTTAATAGCTGGTCTTTTAGGTATTGGTGTTACTATCATCTTAAATATTCCAATTAACATCATTATTAAAGAACTAACCAATATATCTAACGTTTCTATCTTACCAGTTGTTGGTGCAACTATTCTTGTATTGATATCAGTTGTATTGACTCTAATAGCTGGTTTAATACCATCGCGTATGGCTAGTAAGAAAGATCCAGTTGAAGCTTTGAGAACTGAGTAGAATCAGTTCTTTTTCTTTGCAATAATCTCTATCTATTGTATAATTTTATTGTAGGTGAAAATATGAAATTGAGTACTAAAAAAGTTATATATATAATGACATATATAATAGTTATTGCCCTTATTACGGCCTTATCATTTTTATCGTATTCAAAAGATTGGGATATATCTTTAACATTCTTGCTGCAGCCACTTACTTTTATTCTAATTGATACAATTCTCTTATACGTATTGATGCGCTTTTTAAGTCGTGAAAAATATGTTCTTCAACAACGCGTTTTAACCTATTTTAAAGGATGGAATAATATTTTATTAGTCATTGCTATTTTTATTGGTAGTATGAATATCATAACGGCGATAGTTGATTTGTTTCTACACTATATCGTCTTCATCTTCATAAGACCAATCCCTGTTGATGATGCTACTAATGGTGTTGAAGAATTCTTTAATAAATACCCAGAGCGAGCTGGACATAAATTTTATAAAAATGTCGATGAAATAAAGAAAGATTATGATCCTTTAAAAAAGGAAATGGAAGTCGAAATACCTAGTATGGAAGTCGAAGTAAAAAATGCTCATCGTGAAAAGATGAACAAAATAAAAGATATTGCCATTCCCATCTTTATCATTGTCATTGCTGTTTTAGGAATATTTTTTCAAATAGTTGATCAACTTAAAACTTTTAATCGTGGAACATATCACCATTTTACAGCGCAGATCAATGATACAAAACTCACTTTGTATTATGATCAAAAATATGAAAGAGTAGTAATACCAGTCATTTTAACACTGAGAGGTCAAAATGATAGTTCAGAAGTTACATTAGTGAATTTAGATGACATAAAAGTAGATCTTCCTAAGAGTGAAGAGTACTCTTTCATCTTTAAAGAATACATCTGTACTGATACCAAAGATAAAAATGTTAAAACTAAGTGTTCCCATCTAAATATGAACACGATCAAAGAGAAAAAACTAGCTCCAACTGATATGGAAATTTCTTTCATAAATAGTGATTATAAGTATGATAGTATTACAGATTTATTGAACACTGGTAAAAAAGTTTATGATGGTAAATATGTAGAAGATATAACCAAGTATTTAGATGAAACGGGAATATATGTATTCACATTAGAAAATAGTGATGATCACATCACTAATAAAATTATCATCGTCATCGAAATAGTTGATGATTATGAAAATGTTGATAACTAAAAAAGATATGGTTTAACCATATCTTTTTACTTCCATTTCCAATTTCTAACTTCTTCTAAATCAATACCATACTCTTTAATATATTGTTCATGTTCCACTAATTTATCCTTCATTTTCTGAACGACATAAGCTCCTTTATTACCGAGACTTGGTAGTGATTTAACCATTGATATCACTAGATGGAATCTATCGATTTCATTTTGGACACGCATGTCGAATGGTGTTGTAATCGTTCCTTCTTCTTGGTAACCAAAGACGTGTAAATTGCGATTGTGACGATAGTACAACAATTCGTGTATAAGTGTTGGATACCCGTGGAAAACAAAAGTTATCGGCTTATCTTTAGTGAATAATAAGTCATAATCATCATCAGTCAATCCGTGTGGATGTTTCTGATGTGATTGTAATTTCATCAAGTCGACGACATTGATAAAACGAATCTTTACTTCTGGTAAATATTTATGCATGATCGTTACAGCAGCTAATGCTTCCAAAGTCGGAGTATCACCACAACAAGCTAAGACGATATCGGGATCTTCTCCTTGATCATTACTAGCCCAATCCCATATGCCAATTCCTTGCGTACAATGTTTAATGGCTTGATCCATCGTTAACCATTGTGGACGAGGATGTTTGGAAGTAATCATGACATTGACATAGTTCTTACTTCGAATACAGTGATCAAATACTGACAATAAACAGTTCGTATCTGGTGGTAAATACATTCTGACAATGTCCGCTTTTTTATTGGCGACGTGATCTAGAAAGCCTGGGTCTTGATGAGTGAATCCATTATGGTCTTGTTGCCAAACGTTTGAAGTTAGCACGTAGTTTAAGGAAGCAATTTCTTGACGCCAAGGAAGTTCAGAAGTTACTTTCAACCATTTGGCATGTTGACTGAACATGGAGTCGACAACGCGAATAAAAGCTTCATAACTGGCAAAGAAACCATGTCTACCAGTTAGAAGATACCCCTCTAACCATCCTTCACACATGTGTTCAGATAAGTAGGAATCCATTATTCGGCCATCACTACTCAAAAATTCATCATTATCTTTCTTAATACCATTCCAAGCGCGATTTTCTTTTTCAAAGACTTTGTTCAAACGATTGGACATCGTCTCATCAGGACCAAATATGCGGAAGTTTCTCTCTTCTTTATTAAGTTCAAAAATATCTCTTACAAAACCACCTAATTCAATCATGTCTTGAGCTTCAATGCTTCCTGGTTCATCAAATTTCAAAGCGTATTTGCGAAAATCAGGTAAGCGCAAATCTTTTAACAACAAACCACCATTGGCATGCGGATTACTTCCCATACGACGATTGCCAACTGGCGCAAGTTCTTGCAATTCAGGAATTAATGTTCCATTATCATCAAACAATTTTTCTGGATGATAACTCTTCAACCAGTCTTCAAGCATTTTTAAGTGTTCTTTCTTCTCCATTGAAAGAGGTACTTGATGAGCTCTAAAACTTCCTTCCATCTCTTTGCCATCAACTTCTTTTGGACAAGTCCATCCTTTTGGTGAGCGGAAAATGATCATTGGCCACATCGGTCTAGTCGTATCATTATTTTCACGGGCATTTTTCTGAATAGTCTTGATGTCATTAATTACTTTATCCATCGTTTTATACATTACCATGTGCATTATCATCGGATCTTTACCTTCGACAAAATATGGTTTCCATCCACATCCTTCAAAGAACTTCTTTATTTCGTCATGGGAAATTCGCGAAAATACAGTAGGATTACTTATCTTATATCCGTTTAAGTGTAGAATTGGTAAGACAGCTCCATCAGTTACAGGATTTAAAAATTTATTTGCGTGCCACGAAGTAGCTAGTGGTCCTGTTTCTGCTTCACCATCACCGACGACACAAGCCGCAATCAAATCAGGATTATCGAAAACAGCGCCAAAAGCATGGGCAAGTGAATAACCCAATTCTCCTCCTTCATTAATTGAACCAGGTGTTTCCGGTGCTACATGACTAGAAATACCACCAGGGAAAGAGAACTGTTTGAATAACTTTTTCATTCCTTCAACATCTCTACTAATATTTGGATATATCTCACTATAACTTCCCTCTAAATAGGTATTACTAACTAAGGCATTCCCACCATGACCGGGACCAGATATGTAGATCATGTCTAAGTCATAAGTTTTAATGACACGATTTAAGTGTACATATAAAAAATTTTGTCCTGGCACAGTCCCCCAATGCCCAACTATCTTTTTCTTTATGTGTTCCTTTTTTAATGGTTCTTTTAAAAGTGGATTATCTAGTAAATATAATTGACCTAAACTCAAATAGTTACAAGCATTCCAATAAGAATCCATCTTTTTAATATAATCTAGAGATACTAATTTTTTTTCTTTATTGTTCATCTAATCGCCCCTTATTATTACTATTAACATTTTACTACATAAAAAATACTACTTCAATAAAATAATAAAAGAAAAAAATTTTGTCTAAAAACTGGTACAACAGATTAAAATATGTTAACATATTAAGAAGTAGGGGGTATCAGTTCAAAAAGATAAGTGAATTGATATGGTTGATAAATATTGTATTTAATAACTAAATGATTACTATTGATTTGAACGAGACTTTTAATAGAAATATTCCATCTATAAAAGTCTTTTTTAAGCCCTAAAATAGGAGGAGAATATATTTTATGGAAAAGAAAGAATTAGTAGTTTATGGTGAGAATGGTCAAATCGTTGATTGTAAATTTCAAAGAGTTGATTTTGATCAACCAGCTACAATACTAAGTTATTGTGAAGACGTAAAAGATGAAATTGGTCGAATACTTGATACGACTGCTCAAATGGCTGTCGATAGTCAAGAAGTTCAAGTTGATGAAAATATGATTTCCGCAATTACATCATTCGATGAGAGTTTGGATGAGAGTGAACGAAAGAAAGAGAAAGAGGAAAAACTTCCTGTTGTCGTAAAAAAATTTAAAGGAATATTGAGTTCTATAACTGGAAAAAAAGAAGAGGAAGAAGAGACGACATACAAAGGACGTTATCAAGAGTATTGTCGTGGAATTGAAGAAGTTTGTGTTGCTGTTGAATCACAAAAACAAGGTTCTCTAAATGACATCCAATTGCGTGATTCAATCATAAAAGAATTGATGCCATTAATTGAACAGTTAGAAGAAATGATTAAAGTTGGTCAAATTGATAAAGCTACTTATGATGAGACCATTGCTAAATTGAAAGAATTGCCACCTAACATGGATACAGAATATGAAATTCAATATAAAACGCAATTATCAGAAGTATTTAATGGTAAATTGAATGAACTAGAAAAAGCGTTAGTTTTGTACAAAGAACAAATTCAAAGTTATAGATTGCAACAGAGAACAGATATGGAATTAGTTATGAATAGTGATTCTTATCTTAGAGATAGTGCTCCAATTTTAAAAGCTCAAGGTAGTGTAATGGTCTTTAATCGTCAACAAGAGAATAGAATCAAGACGATGGCTCGTCTAAACGAAGCCACTAATACGGCTATTGTCAACAATGCTAGAGAATTGGAACAAAATGCTGAAGGGGCAGTTGAATTGAGTTTGAATAAAGGTGTCAGTGCCAGTACTTTATCCGTTTTAGATGCTTCCTTAAAAAAAGGAATTGCCATTTATAAAGAGGGACGTGCTAAAAGACAAGAACAAATCGAAAAAGATCGTCAAACTCTATTGGATTTAAATTCTTCTCTTGAGACATATCAAACTGAATTATTACAATTGATTGATGATGATGGCGTAATGGCCGAGTTATTGAAAAAGGACTCATCTAACAGAGGAACAAAAAGACCACCACAAAAACGAATTGGTAGTAAAAAATAATGGATTTGATTGAAGTTCAAATTTCCGAAATAAAGAATTTGGATTTGATATACGTCTTTTCAACTGACAGTATTTTTAAGAATGAGACTAATAAATATGTCGGTGCTAAAATTGTGTATGATAAAAATCGCGTTTTGGCTCTAGATTATAAAAATCGTCATTTTGAAAAGTTTATTAAAAGAATTTTAGATCGTTATAAACGTGAAAAAGGTAGAAGGAAAATCATCTTATTAGGAGATTTGACTAAGAAATTGGTAAATGATGCTTCTTTTGCCGTCTTGGATGAAGAGCGAGTAAAAGGAAAACAAGAAAGTGGTCTTCCATCGTTTAACACAAATGATCGTGAAATAAAAAATTGTGAGAATTATTTGAAAGAGACAATGCAGATGATCATAATGCTATTTAAGAAATATGAAGTGTTAAAAATTGATCAAATAACTGGTTTTAACCATAAATATGTAGTTGACTACAGTATTGGTAGTGTTAAAAAACAACTGCCCATAATATTGTTTCAAGGTGATGATGGAAGCATTTCTTTTAAAGTCAAGGTCATAGACGACGTTCCCATTGATGGAAAAATAGAGTGTGATGGTGGCAAAGTAAATATTTCTTGGGCGGACGCTAATGATGATCTAAAAGGATCGATCATTTATGATGCCCAAGATAAAGCTGTGGAACGCAAAATTACCTCTAATGGTGTTTCTGTTTTCTATGATGAGACTGTAGAGACATTATTGGAAGAAGATATCGATTTGTTGAAATTCTATTTTGATTTTTGTGAAATAGAAATGCCTAGTAACATTTTAAAGACGAGTGACAAATCTTTCTTGCTGAGTGATGAGAAAACAATTTCTGAAGGTGAAGAAGAAATTCTCTATACAAATACTGGTAGTCAAGTAGATATCAGTAATGATAAAGTCGTAATAAGACATCGCCTAAAAAATGGTTTTACCAAATATAACAATCAAATAAATGTTACGCTAGATCAAGAAAGTGAAGAAATAACGTTAAAAGTGTTGGAAATCGAGACAAAAAAATGTATATTGATGGAACGTAAGAAAAGTGATGGGCACAATACAAACTTTACTTATCACATTTACGAAGTTGATGAAGAGCTCGACTTGACTAAACCTTTCAACGTTCAAAATAAAATTGATATCAATCGTGAAGTACCTACTCTAGAAGTAGTTAAAGAATACATAAAATCTAAAAGAAAAGGAGCAAGGTAATGGGATTTTTTGATAACAAAACGAGTGTTGAAAAAACTGTTAGAGATATCGGCTATATGGATTATGAATATAAAAATGATATGGCTAGATATGATTTTCAACCTTATATTGATAAATTTAAAGATGATGAATTACTATCAGAAATACTGTTGAAATTTGCTAAGCAAGGAATAGATTTTTCCATTCATATGAATTTTATCACTAATATGTTTTCTCTATTATGCATAAATAGAAACCCTAGTGAAGAGAAAAGAATTTATCGTACGATGGTTGATATGTATCTAGACCGACCAAAGATATTCATCAATCAGAATAACTTTAATAAAATAGTTAGTTCTTTTGATGATAAGAGAATCGTTTTAGAATACTTTAGATTTTTGACACAGAGTGAGAATTTAAAAGATATTGATAATGTCGATAATATTTCGGCAATGATTGATTACGTCTCAATGGCACGTCAATATTATGTTGATGATAGAGCACTACTATCTTCCGCTATTAATTTAGCTAAAGAGATGGATCCAGTAATATTGGAGTATGGTGATAAATCAGAAGTCGAAAAAATAATAAAAGCGCGATTAGACGAAGATAAAAAAGCTAATGGTGTCTATAATATCGATCTTGAGACACTAGCCGAGATGGATCGTAAATTGGATATTATTTTAAATTCTAGTAGTGTTTTAGAGACGCTAATTCAAACTGCTGAAAAACAGATTGAGATATTGCGCCAAGAAGCATCTAATAGTAAGACGGAAATAAATCAAGCTAAAATAAAAGAATTGGCTAGTATGCAGAAAAAAGCTAACAAGATTTTAAAAGACTTTAATTCTAGTTATTTGGAATTATTATCCCAACAACGTTCATCATTAATTGATGAAAGAGATTCTTTGATGGCTGAGATAAACCGCGAAGTTGATAAGAAAAAGACCGAATTGTTAAGTATTGCTGATGGCGTTGGTAAAAGAATTTCTATTGAATTGGGACGTGTTAATAACGTTACTAGTGAGTCTTTAAAGAAATTGAAAGAATTTGTAGAAAACAATGATGGCGTTCGTCAAATTTTGAGTGAAGCTAAGACTAATGAAGAGTTTTTGAGTCGTCTAGCTCAAGTTGAAAAAATAGCCAGTGAAGCAGGAATTGTTTCAGATATTCTCCCTGAAGCAATCGCTTCTAATTCTAAACAGATATTAGTTCCCAATGTGATCATTCCAACCGCCGACGAAAGAGTTTTAGACGCAAAAGTTAATTATTATTTTGATCGTCGTATTCCTTTTACTGAACGTTTTGCTAGATTGATGGAATTAAAACAAAAAGACATTGAAGAAAATGGTGCTATTTATCATGAGAAATTTGATGACGTCTTAAAAATTATAATTGAAAATCAAAAACCGCCATACATGTATGGACCATCTGGATGTGGTAAGACATACATGATTGAAGAACAAATAGCTAAATTGTTGGGCATGAATGTTTTGACCAATGGTTATGTCCTATATGAACAAGATATAATAGGTTATACCAATAGTGCAACGGGTTCTTACGTTCCAAGCAATTTTTATAGATGTTATAAATATGGCGACATGATCTTTTTAGATGAACTTGATAATGGTATCGCTAATGCTACTATCGTTCTTAATCGTTTCATGGGTAATAACAATAAGAGCTATACTTTTCCAGATGGTATAAACATATCTAGGCATCCCAATTTCAGAATTATTGCAGCCGGTAATACCAAAGGAAATGGTCGAACACTTGCTTATAACACTCGTCAAAAAATGGATGAATCAGTAATGCAACGCATGACGCCAATCGAAGTTAATTATGACAATCGCATCGAAATGCGCATTTTAAAAGATTATCCAGATTGGTATAACTTTGCCATTAACTTTAGAAAGGCTATTGAACAGATACCTGGTGATAGTGGCGAAGAAGTCAATAGCATGGGTACTTTTACGACTAGAGATGCTGAGACTGTCAGAATATATTTAGATGATAAGTGCTTTGATAATTCTCAAATCATGTCATATGAAATAGTAGAGACTAAAGATCAAGATTATTTGAGTAAAATAGCTCAAAAAATGAGTGATTTAGATGATGAAGATGAATTTACTAGTGGTGGTAAAAAATTGTTAAAGATATTCAATCAATCATTAGCTGCCAAGAAAGAAAATAACTGATGAGACAAGAAATATTTAAGAGAAATGATAATACCATCTACAATATAAGATTTGCTAATTTGACCGATCTTCATGACTATTTACAGAGTAATCCCAAAGTCAATCGTGATGTTTTTATGAAGCAAGCCAGTCTAAATGATGACTATGATTTTTATGGTGAACCATTAGAAAAAGCCATTGCCTATTGCATTGATGGATACAATGAGGGCTTTGAAAACTTTTTAGAGGCAAATAACGAATTACAACAGGCTAGTCGTGAGATATCTGATAATCGTAAATTGGTGCGATCACTATATGGCGGTATTCCCCTAGCTCCACTAGTTGCCATGGGTGTTCCCGATTGCATGTTAAAGTATGATCGCGATAATAAGTCAACAGTTCGCAACATTTATTTCAATTTAGGTTATCCAGCTTACACGTCAACATCAGAAATAGTGAATCGTGGTTTGGCAACTCTCTACATCGTCCAAGCTTTTGAAGCGAAAGGCGACTTAGTAAATTTTAGAGCTTTTGAACTATCTAGTTGTGATGATGAAATTGTAAATATTGAACTTAATTTAAAAAAGCCTGGTGATTTGTTTCTCGATGTTCAAAAGTGTTATTTCCCAATTAAAGGAAAAGAATTCTTACGTCGCAATTTCTTTCGCGTTTTAGAAAGTGCTCCTGTTACTAACAGTTATTGGATGAGTGGTTATGGTCGAGCTGCTAACGTAAAACAAATAAGAAAGTTTTTCAACGTCTCATCACAAGATTTAGTCATATCCTTTCCTTCTGAAATGGGAATAAAAGGTGATAATATCTATGATGATACCATTTCACTCATTGAGAGTCTCGATTTACAACAAGAATTTGATATTCAAAAGATTAAAAAGATAAAATCTAGACATTAGATACAACATTGTTGTATCTTTTTTTGAACAAAGTAAACTTTATTCCTTCATGCAATTGTGGTATCATTAAATTGAAAGATGTGATGATATGAAAAAGAGAAGTTTGAAAAAGAATAGCTTCCTTCAGGGAGCTTTTATCGCAACTTTTGGAATTGTTTTATGCAAGATTATTGGCATGCTTTACGTCATTCCATTCTACGCCATAATCGGTGATCAAGGTGGAGCTTTATATGGTTATGCCTATAGTATTTATTCAATCTTTTTAGGACTTTCCACAGCTGGTATTCCACTAGCTATGAGCAAATTGATAAGTGAATATGCTACTTTGGGTTATTTAGAGATAAAAGAAAGAGCCTTCTATTTAGGAAAAAAACTACTAGGTATCATGGGTCTTATTTTCTTTGTTCTCTTCATGATCTTTGCTCATCCTCTTGCCGAGATGATAATTGGTGATACCCCTGGTGGTAACTCTGTAGCGGATGTTGAATTCGTCATAAGAATTATTTCCTTTGCTATTTTAATTGTTCCAACTATGAGTGTTTATCGCGGTTATTTTCAAGGACATAATATCATCAAACCGACTTCCATATCCCAAGTATTAGAACAACTCATAAGAGTATTAATGATAATTATTGGAAGTTTTATCGGTATGAAAATATTCAATTTATCCCTAAGGAACACAGTTGGTATAGCTGTTTTTGCCGCAACTGTAGGTGCTTTATTTTCATATCTATATTTGCGCATTGTCAAAGTTAAAAATAGAAAAGTATTCGCAAAGAAAAAAGATAATGTCAAAGAACCTAAAGTAACTGATAAAGAAATCATCTATAAATTGCTAGGATATGCTTTTCCTTTCATCATGATTGATGTCTTTAAATCGTTATACAATTCTATCGATGTCTTCATTTTAGTGCAATTTTTAACCAATGTTTTCAACTTTAGTAAAGATAGTGCGGAAACCGTCATGGGTGTCATATCGACTTGGGGTCTTAAAATAAACCAGATAATCATTTCTATTTCAACAGGAATAATGATAAGTTTTATTCCCAATATAACTAGTAGTATGGTCAAAAATGATCTATCCAGTGTCCGTCAAAAAATTAATCAAGCTCTTCAAATAATTATTTATTTGACCATTCCCATGGCTGTTGGTTTGAGCATTTTATCAACTAATGTATGGAATGTCTTCTATGGTGCTAGTGACTATGGACCTAAAGTTTATGCTTTATATGTCTTTGTCGCAGTCGCTACTATTCTTTTCACGACAAGTATTACAACTGTTCAAGTATTAAAAAATTATAAAATGGTCTTCATCTCTTTAATAGTAGGATTTATCGCTAAACTTGGATTAAATATACCTCTATTATATGGATTTAGTAAAATGGGATTACCAGCTTACTACGGTTCGATAATTGCTACCATCATCGGTTATCTCGCTTGTGCTCTAATCTGCTTAGTATTCCTAAATAAAAAATATCGAGTTGATTATGAAGAGACGATAAAACGTCTATTAGAAGTTGTTTTTGCGGTCATAATCATGAGTATTGTATTATTACTCATCAAAATATTAATGCCGATTACGACGACTAATCGATTGATAAATATATTAATTATAATCATGGATACTGTTATTGGTGGTATAATATATCTAGGAATAACAATCAAAAGGGGAACAATATTTAAAATATTTGGACGTGATACAATTTTAAATATGCTAGAAAAATTGAAGAAGAGAGGAAGAAACTAATGAAATTTACAACTCTAACTGAAGAAGAATTTAGAAAATTTATTAAAGATTACCCTCAAAGTTCTTTCATGCAAACCATTGAACTTGCCAATCTAAAAAGGGAACTTGGAGATATACCTCATATCGTTGGTGTCAAAAAGAAAAACAAAGTTGTAGCGGCAACGATCATTCTCGAAGAGAAATCAATTTTTGGATATAAAACTTTTTATGCTCCACGTGGGTACTTAGTTGATTATGACGATTTTGAATTGTTAAAATTTTTCTCTGATGAACTGATCAAATATGTTCAAGAACGCAAAGGATTTCGAATCACGATTGATCCCAATGTCATCTATCGCATCAGATCTAGTGAAGGGGAGATATTAGATGATGATAAAGATCGTAATGACACGATCATGGATAATTTGAAAAAACTCGGTTATAAATACTTCGGATTCAATTTATATGTTGAAACTTATCAAGTGCGTTGGGAATATCGTCTAAAACTTGATGAGCCATATGAGGAGAAAAAAGCCAAATTTTCAAAGAGTACGCGTAAAAATATCGATGCTTGTTATAAGAAGGGATTAAAGGTTAGAAAAGGTAATATTAAAGATCTTGATTCCATGGCCGAAATTTTTGAATCGACTGGTGAGAGAAAAGACTTTCATACGCGAAGTCTCGATTATTATAAAAAGATGTATCATCACATGAAAGATTTAATGACTATATATATCGCATATCTCGATCCTGATACTTATCTTGAAGATACTAAAAGTCTTTTAGATAATGAACTTGAAAATAATAAAAAGATTGAAGAAAAGATGAAGACTAGTATTGTTGGAAGTAAACTTACTAATCAAAAAGAGACATCTGATAAGTTGATAGAAAAGTATCGTGAAGAATTAGAAAAAGCTAAAAAGTTTAAAGAAGAGAACCCTAATGGTAAAGATATAGGAGCATTATTATCACTAAAATCTGGTAATGAATATCTAACTTTAAACAGTGGAATGCTTTCAGAATATAAAAGTTTTACACCTAAATATGCTATGTATAATGAACACATCAAAGATGCTTATGAGATGGGCTTTGAATGGGTTGATTTCTACGGTATAACGGGATGCTTTGATAAGAATGACAAATATTATGGCATGTATGAATTCAAAAAAGGATTCAATGGTAATGTCGTTGAGTTAGTCGGCCAATTTGAAATAAAGACAGGCTTCATGTATAACATATATAATATTGGTAAAAAGATAAGACATTTGATAAAAAAATAAGTACAGATTTAGATATCTGTACTTTTTATATTCGTGGTTGTATTTCTTTAAAAGTATTATAGATGGCATTAGGTTCTTTAGCAATGACGAATAATCGATATAATATATATTTACCATAAGTGTAATAGGCATTGATCAAATCATTGGGATATTGAATTAATTCGGTCATGATATCTTTATTAGCGTTCATCTTTTTCAAGATTAAATCTTTGTTGATACAATAATCATTTATGACATAAAAGTCATAGTCATTATTCATTTCTTCGCGGTTATCTTCATTGATAATGATGCCTATTCTAGCTTTATTGGGAGTTATTTTTAAGATGTTTAATATTTGTTTATCAGAACTCTTTAAATAGATATTGATATTTGGATATTCACTTATTAATTCAAGTATTTGATAAGTGTACTGTTCCGTTTTCTCTCCTTGATAACTGAGACCTAAAATTAATAATTTATCACTGTTTTTATAAACTTCTAAAGTCTCTTTTAAAGTTACGACTCGTGCATTTAAAACTTTAGTTCCAATATTGTAATGTAAAAGATCATTATAAGTACTAGTTTGAAAATATCCCTTTCCCTGTGTCGTCAATAAGAGACTATCACGATCATACATGATGAACACATCGTCAATGGTATAAGCGACATCCAAGGAAACTCCATCGATATAACTAGTACTTAAAGTTAGTGATATTGCTCCTTTAGTATAAGTTAAAGTATTTTTAGTAACGATGCCACCATCCGCAATAAACTTCATAAATTCACCTCAATAAATGATATGCAAAAAAAAGAGAAAACTCATCGTTTTCTACTTATTCTTAATCTTATTAATCGTATTTTTAGCTTTTTTATAACTTGAAAAAGCAACTGTGTACAACTTATATTTCAATTTATTAATTGGTAAATCAAACTCTCCAATCAATTCGACTACTTTACCATTGAATCCTTTTTTAAATTCATAGACACCATGCATTGAATTATTCTCTTTCAAATTACCATCAATTCCATAGAAGTTATAGACGTTAAAGCCATGTTCCTTAGCATATTTAATCGCATGCCACTGAATCGCACTCATCGCATCATACTTCATGAATTCATCATATCCACCACCGTATAAATTTAATAATTCTTTTTCACAGGCGATGAACATTGAACCCGCTAAAGTAACTCTTTTTCCATGCTTTTTCTCAACTTCTTTCAAATCAGCAATTCTCTTTTCAAGATTCTTAATCTCTTCTTTGCGTTTATCAGTTATATCACTAAATGAATTGATCGTATCAATCTCTTCTTGTAATAGTGCAATTGACTTATCGACATTTAAGTAACAAAGAATGATTTTGATGTTATCTCCTAAAGCTTTAAACATCTCTTGATAATATGATAGAGGTCGATCAATAAATCCACGTCTAGCTCCTGTATGTTCTGTTATCTTTTTATATTCTTCTAATCCTTCAACCCCAATCTCTTCTAATTCCAATCCCATCTTTAAAGTCTTTTTGATATTTTTACGCGTCGGTTTAGATATGTGCATCATCAATTCTTCTTCATTCTTCATATCTTCAAGATTTAAAACATAAATCCAACGTGGTTGTAACTCTTTATCATTATCAACATTATAACCGTGATGTATAAAACCTAAACTCTTCAAATGTTCAACTAAATCACTATTGTCATATCCACCTTCAACAATATCTCCATTAACATCACGTTCTAAGTGCGGCACATATGGATCTATTTTCAAGAATGTACCCCCTTGGTCTTTGATGTAAGACTTGATTTCTTTGACGAATTCATCCAATAATTCATAATTCTTGAAATCGATTAAAAATCCGCGAGGAGCATAGTACATTTTAAGTCCCATTGGAATCTCTTTGGATAGAAGAAGCGTAGCCGCTGTCACTTTTTTTCCATCTTTAAATCCTACTAATTGATATTTCCATCCATTGTTTTCTTTTAATTTTCCCCAAGATTCTTTTTGATGAAAAGTTACATATTTATTATCTTTAGCAAAGTTTTCAAATTCTTCACTAGTGAGTTTAACTATTTTCATTATTTCCTCCCTGTAATTTAACTTTTAAATGACTGATAAAACGACGTGGTTTGCGATATAGTGGTATCAATTTTTCAAATACAAAGTTCATGAAAGGTTTGGTCACGTAATTGAATTCTCCGATGAACTCTGTATACTCACCACCAAATTTCTTTTTAAATTCATGAAGACCAGCTACTGATTTCTTAGTATGTGGATCACCAACAGTTCCAAATTCATCAAAAATTTTAACTCCTAAATCGTGAAGGTGTTCAATTTGATAATCGAATAATTTATAATTGGCAAGGGTATCTTTGAAATCCATGTCATTAGCTCCATATAAATACCAACCTTTATTGCCATAATTGATAGTTACATAACTGCTTATGACCGGTTTCTTATCTGTTTTAGCTAGTTCTTCATACAAACTTTTACGCGTTTTCAATTTTTCTTTTTTTTCTTCATCGGCAGTTGTTTCAATCTCTTCTTGAATAACTTTGCAAGCCTTTTCGACATCAATTGAACCAATCATTACCGAAATAGCTTTTATCGGTTCAAATAAATCATATAGTTTTTCATAGAAGTCATAGTTGTGAGAAAAAAATCCTTGTCTTTTTTCCGTCATTTTCATGAGACGAACGAAATCTTTTAAATCTTTCTTCTTACCAACTCGTACTTCAACACCATATTTATCAGCTTGTTTGATGAAACGTCGCACACTTTTACTATACCCCGAACGTATTTCATCCATACTTTTATCCAAATCGACTCTAAAAGTAAATCTTGGTTGTTCTCCTTCAAAGAATAAATTTAGTTTTTGATGTTTAAAACCAATCTTTTTTAAATATTCCACTAATTCATAATTGTTTTCAGCACCTTCAATCACTTTAGCATCTTTATCAATTTTGTGAAGAAAGATATCAGGATCTATCTTAAAAAAAAGAGATTTTCTTTTCTTGGTGTATTCAGCGATATTTTTAGTTAAAAATTCCACTAGTTCATGATTGTTATAATTGACTGTATAACCTCTTGGAATGTAGAAGTAACTGTATCCTAGTGGGAGTTTTTTTTCAAGCAATAGAGCCGTCGCAACTAATTTATTTTTATTTTTAACTCCGACGTAATGAGGGATTTGTCCTCTGTGAATAGCGGCTTGTCCCCATTCATAAGATTTTAAGAAATGGGACATCTCATGATTCATAACAAACTTGCTGTATTCTTCTTTTTCTATATCCGTTATAAATTCCATAAATTTATTCACCTTACCTATATAAAAGTATACTTAAATACTATGGTAAAGTCAAATGAAGAACAACTAAAAAAAGCTTGTTTTTCAAGCTTTACAACATGTAATTACCAGTTGTGTAATTACGATTTTCACTATTTAGAAAAGTCGGATTTCCATAGTTGTTATAATTATTGGGATATATCATGTTTTCTAGGCGATTAATTCTATTTTCTAAATGATTGATTTTTCTTTGTAATTCATTTAATTCTTGTCCACAATGACAATTGTTATTATTGTTATTGAATGGACCTGGACCATAACCATATGGCATTTGATTATTGTTCATAGCATTCCTCTTTTCGTTTTTATTATATGCAAGCTCTAGCAATAATGTTATAATAAAACTGGTGATTTTTGTGAGACTTAGAAATGTAAAAAATAAACAGGAAATAATGGATAGCGCAACAAATCTCATTCTTAATCCTAAAGATAATATCACTTCTTGGCATGAAGTATTTGGAAACAGTAATCCCATCCATGTCGAAATAGGAATGGGAAAAGGTGATTTCCTCATTGAAAATGCTAAGAGATATCCAAATATAAATTTTATCGGTATCGAAAAATTTGACAGTGTCATCGTTCGAGCCATTGAAAAAGTACCAAAAGATTTGAACAATTTAAAGTTGATTAGGATGGATGCCAAAGAAATAGATGAGGTATTCGCAAACGAAATAGATTGCATCTATTTAAATTTTTCAGATCCATGGCCAAAGAAAAGACATCATGATCGTCGCTTGACAAGTCATATATTTTTAAGAAAATATGACCATATTTTTAAAAGTGATGCCGTGATTTATCAAAAGACCGACAATCGCGATTTATTTGAATACTCCGTCGTTAGTCTCTCTACTTATGGCTATGTCATTGAAGATATATCTTTAGATTTACACAATTCTGATCGTGGTGATATCATCATGACGGAATATGAGAAAAAATTTGTCGCACAGGGTGATAATATCTATTATCTTGTCGCAAAAAAAGGTATTCAATCGCATAAAAAAATGTTAAAATAGTGGTATTGATGAAAAAATGTGTTATAATTTGATTAGAGTAGGTGGAATATGAAAAAAATATTTGTTTTACTTGCTTTAGTTTTTCTAGTCGCTGGATGTACAGTACTCAAAAGCGACAATCTAGAAAAAGTAATAGATGAAGTTCTAACAAGTAATGAGAATTTAGCTAATCAATACTTCGCTGGATATCAATATTATTTGCCACGCGAAGTATCGTTGATAAATAAATATGACTACAACACGACATTGCAGTACAAAGGAAATAAGATTTATCTATATGTTGACATAATTTCTTACTATCATAAAAAAGAAGAAAATTATGAAACAAAAGATGATATATATTTTTCAAAAGTACTAGAGCACAATGGTAAAAAGGGCTATATAAGTATTGAAAGAGAAGACGATGTTTACTATGTCGATATGCGATATAATTATGGACATATCGAAACTTATGTAAAAGAAGAAGATTTAGCTGGAACAATCATTCAGTCATGCTACATTTTAAATACACTAAAGTTTAATGACGCAATAATCGATAGTTTGATTGGTGAGAATAAAATAGAATATCAGGAGGAACAATTCAATTTATTTAAATCAGAAGGTTCTAGTAGCAATTATCTAAATACGATAGATGATTCTGATGGTTATAACAGTGATGATGATGAGATAATCCTTGATGATGACAGTATTGAACTAGAAGAAGATAATGATTTAAATAACTGATAAGAGGTGAACTTATGGGATTTTTAAACAAAGTAAAAAATATTTTCTTTGAAGAAGAAATTGTAGAGATTGAAGACAGTAAAGAAAGTGCTAAAAAGGAAGCACCAGTAGCTAAAAAAATTGAACTACCTAAAGCTGAACGAGTAGAAAAAATTGAACATGAAGAAGATGTAGACATAATTGATTTAGAAGAAGAAACACCTAAGGAAAATAAGTTTCCAATGGATTTCGATGAAGATGATTTCAAAGAAGAACCAGTGGTGACAAAAGAAAATTATGCTCCACGTCGCAGTGAACGTCATCGTCCTAATGATGAAGAACCAGTTGAACAGGTTGAAGTCTATGAAGAAGTAAAGACTGAGACTAGAGATTATCCAAAGTATGATTTTGAAGATGAATATGGTAAAGAAAAGGATAAAGAAAAAGAGTCTCATGGATTGTATGAGGGTAAAAATCCTAAAAAAGTCTTCACACCAACACCGATAATATCACCAATATATGGTATTTTGGACAAGAACTATAAAAAAGACGATGTCGTAACCAAAAAAGAAATTAGATTGAGTAGTGCTCCTAAAAAGATTGATTTGGATTCAGTTCGTGAAAAAGCCTATGGTGACTTATCTACTGACATATCCCAATCAATGGAAGAAGTAACTAAGGGTTATGAAGATGATGACAGTGTTGATTTAACTGAAGATGATGAATTGCTATACGATTTAAATGACAATGAGTCTTCTCCTGCTGTTAAAGAAGTGACTGTTGGTGATGCTGAAGAATATTTTAATGAACTTGGGTTAGAATACAATATAGATTATAAAGATACAAGTGTTGAAAAGAGTAAAACTCCTAAAGAAAAAACGCGTAGATCAACACCTGAACCTACTGTTGAAACACCTCGCGAAAAACAAAAAAAACAAGCTGAGGAAGAAGATGGTTTAGAAAGTAATTTGTTTGATTTAATTGAATCAATGTATGATGAAAAGGAGTAAAATAATATGGAGACATTATATGAAGTATTACCACTTATAATTTATATTCTAGTGGCTATATTAATAGTAGTATTAATTGTTTTAGGAATAAAATTGATTGAAACAGTTAATAAGACAAATGCTGTTTTAGATGATTTGGAGAGAAAGTCTAAATCGTTGAATGGTATTTTTGATACCATTGATAGCGTTACTGATACTGTTTCATTGATCAGTGACAAAGTTGTCGAAGGTATATCAACTTTGATTGGCAAAGTTATAAATTATAAAAAGAAAAAGAAAGATGAGGATGATGAAAATGAGTAAGAAAGAAAAAGCTGGTTGGGGAAAATTTGTTTTAGGAGCAGCTGTTGGTGGAGCTCTAGGAGTTTTATTTGCACCTAAAAAAGGTAGTGAGACAAGACGTGAATTAAAAGAAAAACTAGATGAATTAGTAGAAAAAGTAAAAGGTATCGATGCTAATGAAGTAAAAGAAGAAATAGAAGCAAAGATTGAAGAAATCAAAGCCGGTCTAAAAGACTTAGACAAAGAAAAAGTTTTAGATATCGCTAAAGAGAAAGCTTTAGAGATGAAAGTTAAAGCTGAAGAACTAGTTGAATTAGCTAAAGAAAAGGGTACTCCAGTTTTAGAAAAAGCTACTGAAGAAGTTAGAGAAAAAACTTTAGCTGTTGTGAAAGAAATTGAAAAGAAACTAAAAAAATAGTTTACAAAAATAAATATTTATAATAATATAGAGTACATCATTTAATGGTGATGGATAGTAGTAGTCAATATTTGGTAATGAGAGAATTCATGGTTGGTGCAAATGAATCGATTGTATTGATGAAGTTACATATTCTGAATTAAAACGGTGACGCGTTATAGTTTTGAGAGCATAAAGTATTATGAAATAGGGTGGTACCGCGAATATTCGTCCCTATCAATAATACTTTTTTTGTTGTAGGTGATGTTGTGCGAAAAATAATATTTGATCTTGATAATACTCTCATCATGCATAAAGAAAAATATTTAAAATATTACGTCAAAGCTTTAGAAGAATTTGGATATGACGCAAACATGGATGAGGCTAAAAAACTGTATAAGTCCATTGGCGACTATGAAAAGATATGTAATCAATATGATTATGATGGATTGATGACGTTTGTCAATGCTGATTTGGGTACTAATTATGATGTCAAACTATTGGAGCGATTAAATTATTACATCGGTGAGTACTGGTATGAAATGGATGAAGATGCTATTGCTATCATCGAGTATTTGGCTAATAAGTATGAGTTATATGTCCTTACCAATTGGTTTGGTTTTGTTGCTGAGAAAAGACTAGCAAAAGCTGGCGTTTTAAAATATTTTAAAGAGGTTGTCGGTGGTGATAAGGTGCCTACTAAACCTCAAAAAGAGAGTTTTTTATATTTTACTAAAGACTGTGATGTCAGTGAATGCCTGATGATAGGGGATTCAGTTGAAACTGATTATGTGGGAGCGACTAATGTCCAAATGCCCGTCATTTTATACGATTATAAAAATATTTATGATGATAGTTATAGACGTATTAATAGTCTTATCGAATTGAAAAAAATTTTATAGGAGGAACGTTATGAAATTAAATGAATACATCGATCACACTAACTTAAAAAATACATCTGTTAGTGATGATATAAAAAAATTGTGCCAAGAAGCCACTAAATATAATTTTGCTTCGGTTTGTGTTCATCCATACTATGTCAAATTAGCTAAGGAGTTGTTATCTGAAAGCAATGTCAAAGTTTGTACGGTTATCGGTTTTCCACAAGGAATGAATACTGTTGATACAAAGGTGTATGAAACACTTGATGCTATAAAAAATGGTGCTGATGAAATAGATATGGTCATAAATATTGCAGCACTTAAAAACAAGGACTACGACTATGTTAAAAATGAACTTATCGCAATGCGCAACGCAACTGTTGATAAAATTTTGAAAGTAATAGTTGAAACTTGTTTGTTAACTCCAGCTGAAATCAAACTAATGACTAGTCTTTGCAATGAGACAGGTGTTGATTATATCAAAACGTCGACGGGGTTCAGCGATTATGGTGCACGCATTGAAGATGTGAAAATAATGGCTGAAAATCGTAACGACAAATTACAGATCAAAGCTAGTGGTGGCATAAGAGATTTAGAGACAATGAAAAAGATGATTGCAAGTGGAGCCACGAGAATTGGCACTAGCAGTGGTGTGAAGATAATGGAAGAAAGTGAGGAATAAACAAATGAAAATATATGATGAATTGAAATGGCGCGGCTTGATTAAAGATGTCAGCAGCCCTGATTTGGAAGAAAAATTGAACAATGGTGGAATGACTTTTTACATTGGAACTGACCCAACTGGTGACAGTATGCACATTGGACATTTCTCATCATTTTTGATATCTAAAAGATTAAAAGATGCTGGGCATAATCCCATCCTTTTAGTAGGAGGTGCTACTGGTTTAATTGGTGACCCAAAACCAGATGCAGAACGTGCTATGATCACTAAAGAAGAAGTAGAACACAACTTTAAATGCTTAAAAAAACAAGCTGAAGAAATCTTTGGTTTTGAAGTAGTCAATAACTACGACTGGTCAAAAGATGTTAACTTCATCGACTTTTTAAGAGATTATGGAAAGTTCTTTAACGTCAATTACATGTTGGACAAAGACATTGTCGCTAGAAGACTAGATACTGGTATAACTTATACTGAATTTTCATACATGATTATGCAAGCTTTAGATTTCGATTGGTTATATGAACATAAAAATTGTGTGATGCAAGTAGCTGGTCAAGATCAATGGGGAAACATAACAGCTGGTATTGATTTGATAAGAAAGAAACAGGGAAAAGAAGCTTATGGATTTACTATGCCTCTTTTGACAAAAAAAGATGGAACTAAGTTTGGTAAGAGTAATGGTCAAGCTATTTGGTTAGATCGCAATAAGACTTCACCATATGAAATGTACCAATTCTTTGTCAATGTCGAAGATGAAAAAGTCATCGATTATTTAAAATTTCTAACATTCCTATCTAAAGAAGAAATAGAAGAATTGGAAAGAAAGAACAAAGAAAATCCACATTTGCGTGAAGCTCATAAGAAACTAGCTGAAGAAGTCATTACTTTCTTACATGGACATGAAGCTTATGAAGAAGCTGTAAGAATTACTAATGCTTTATTCAGTGGTAACATAAAAGATTTAAAAGTATCAGAAATAGAGAATGCTTTCAAAGATGTTCCTAATTATGATATTCATGAAGATAAAAATATCATTGATCTTTTAGTTGAAGCTGGAATTTGTTCAAGTAAACGTGAAGCTCGTGAATTTGTTCAAAACAATAGCATCAGCATTAATGGTGATAAAATTAATGACTTGGAATACAACATCACTAAAGATATTGCTCTTGGTGATGAATACATCGTCATTCGCCGTGGTAAAAAACAATATTATTTAGTTAGATATATTTAGACAAAAAGAAAAAAGCCTTTCGGCTTTTCTTTTTTTATCTGTTGTAGAATTCAACGATAAGTGATTCATTGATGTCAGCATTAAGTTCGCTTCTCTCAGGATATCTTACATAAGTACCAGATAATTTGTTAGCATCGAATGTGATGAATTCAACTCTGTTAACAACTTTTTCAAGAGCTTCTTTAACAACTACCATTTCTTTTTCTTTTTCTTTTAAAGAAATAGTTTGACCTGGTTTTACTCGGTATGAAGGAATATCAACTTTCTTTCCATCAACTAAGATATGACCATGGTTTACTAATTGTCTAGCAGCACGACGAGTTGAAGCCATTCCCATGCGATATACTAAGTTATCTAATCTAGATTCTAGTAATCTCAAGAAGTTTTCACCATGAATACCTTCCATTTTAGCAGCTTCATTAAATGTCTTTCTGAATTGTTTTTCAGTTAATCCATACATGAATCTAACTTTTTGTTTTTCTTTTAACTGAGTACCATAATCTGAAGATTTTCCTTTTCTTTCAGCACCATGTTGACCTGGTCCATAAGGACGTCTTGCGATATCTTTTCCATTTTCTAATACAGAAAATCCAACGCGGCGAGCTTGTTTATAAGCTGGTCCAGTATATCTTGCCATCTTTTTTCCTCCTTTATTTATTTACATAAACAAAGACTTCTTTCCATCGTTCATAGGGAGTCTATTTTAATATTTTCACTAGAACAGCTTTCGTTACTAATAAACTTAATAGACACATTACAAACAATTAAAAAGCGCTGTTCATTGAATATGCGTTTTTAATTATACATAACAAACTAAAAAAAGTCAATAAATTCCCATAATTATGAACAATTGAACTTTTCTTCGACATAAATCTATAAATATCTACATCAAAAATATACTAAATTTATTTTTTGTGATATAATCTAAACAGAATAGAGGTGGTATGATGAATAAAAATCGTAATAATAGGGCGCCATTCATTGAAGTTACTAATCCCTCACAATTAGTATTACAAGTCGATGAATTTTTACAATTGTCCAAACGAATACCATCTGATAGCCCTGTTTTAAAAGATTGTGAAAGTCAAATATTTAATAATTTGGGAATAAGAAAAGTAAAAGATTTTGATAATTACATGATTGAAGAAATTAATAATCACATTCTTGAAGAAGGTATCAATATGAATTTTAGTCGTGCTCAAGAAGCCGAAGATGAAATTCATTATCCTTTTGATCGAACGATAAGAACTGTTAGTAAAATTGAAGATCCAATGGTTGCGAAAAGGACCTTACCTGGTCATGTTTCATCAATAAAAGTGGGTAATTATCGTGTCATTGCAGGAAAGACTCCTATAGTTAAACGTTTCAATACGTCATTATTAGCGCTTTCAAGTAGCTTTAACGCACCTGGAAAACGAAGATAATATATTTGAAAAGATAATAATATGTGATAAAATAAAATTATAAAAGAATAGAGGTGACGGAATGTTAAGCCCTTCAGTTTTAAAAATAATAACATTTGTAATTATAGCTGTCATTGTACTTGCTATTCTTTTTGTCATATTGAACAATCGTAAAAACTCTAAGTATAAAAAGAGAATTGCTTTCCTAGACCGTCAAAAAAATCTATTGGAAAGTGCTCCTGTTTTAACCGAGTTGAGTAAAATAGAAACGATTATAAAAAATGAGAGTTTAGAAGAAAAATATAAATCGTGGCAAGATACTTTTGAAAAAATTAGAAATGAAGAGATATCTGCTTTGAACGATTATATTTTTAATCTTGAAAATATCTTAGATAAAAAGGATTACACAAGATTTGATGAAGAGTATTCAAAAGCTGAATTACACATGTATAAAATTAAGAGAAGAGTTGACAAACTGTTAGAGGATATTAAAGATATCAATCAAAGTGAAGAGAAATATCGTGATATCGTTACAAGATTAAAGTCTAAATATCGTGAACTCAATTCAAAATTTGAAATGAATAAAGAGTCATACGAGGGACTTGAGAGTATTATTGAACTTCAATTTGAAAATATTGAGAAACGTTTTCAAGATTTTGAAGAATTCATGGAAAAAAATGAATATAGTGAAGTCATGCATATTGTCAAAGCGGTTGATACGATGATTGATCACATGTCAGTCGTTGTTGAAGAAGCTCCTGATTTAGTTCTTTTATCAACCAAAGTAATACCTAAAAGAATTGAACAAATAACGGATACTTATGAAAAGATGAAAGAAGAGAATTATCCTCTTGATTATTTAAATATTGATTATAATATTGATGAATCTTTAAAGAATGTCAATAAAATATTTGACCGCATCAAAGTTTTAAATTTACAAGATTGCATGTTTGAATTGAAGACTATGCTTGAATATTTAGATTCATTATTCACGGAGTTTGACAAAGAAAAAATAGCTCGTAAAGAATATGAGGATTCAAAGGGAAGTTTTGAGGATAAACTCAATAAAATAATGCGAACTGTTAAAGATGTTTCTAGTCAGATTGATGATATTCAAGGTATGTATGATTTGACTGATCATGACGTCCAAGTCATAACGGATATCAGTGTGCGCTTGACAGCTTTGAAAAAAGACTATAAGAAGACTATTAAACAATTAGCTAGTAGTAAGACCCCATATTCTAAAGTTAGTGAAGAATTGGGACAATACACAGAATTGTTGAAAAGTATTGAGAGTGATCTTGATGAATCATTAAAGTTATTGGGTAACATGTATGATGATGAAGCTCGTGCTCGTGAACAATTAGATGAGATTCAAGAGTTGTTAAAAAAATCTAAATTGAATATTAGAAAGTATAATTTGCCTTTGATCAATAATCAATATTTTGTTCAATTATCTGAAGCAAATGATGCCATTTTAGAAATAATAAAAGAACTAGAACATAAACCAATTACTATTCAGACCCTTAATATTAGAGTTGATACTGCTAGAGATTTAGTTCTAAAATTGTACAATACTACTAATGCCATGATAAATACGGCGATGATGGCTGAAAATTTAATCGTGTATGGTAATAAATATCGCAGTAGTAATCCTAAAGTAGATGATGGTCTTAATAAAGCTGAACAACTATTCTATAAAGGAAATTATGATAAAGCTTTAACTTTGGCCATTAATTCAATCAGTTTAGTAGATCGTGATATAAAGGACAAGGTGGCGAAAATGTATGCTAAATAAAAAAATAGATAATAGAGGCTTTGGAAAAAAAGAGACGATGATGGCCTTATTATTAATTGTGATATTCATTGGTGTTGTGATGTATTTGTTCACCAATACCCACAGCAGTACTAAATATACAAATTTTCGACGTGTAGCGTCAGGTTTTATCGATTGTGCTGGAGCTTTGCGAAATGACATGCCGCAATATGAAATGGGACCATATCTATATGATACGATCAAACAGGGATATTCTGATAGAATTGAAAGCCCATTTGATTCTGATGAAGAATGCGATGTCTATGAAACGCGTATAAAGATGTACAATAATGATACTTATCTAACTATGAAATGTAGTAATTATTTGATCTATAATCAATTAACTACAGCTAAAAAGTACAAAATATATAAAGTATCTGACTGGACTCCTGAGAGAATAACTGGGGATAATGTTCAAATGGTCAATTTCTACAATTATGAAGTAGATGGTAAAGAACAATTTCCTGAATACTATATTGAAAAACAATTCCTAGTTGAATATACGAATAAAAATCATTATCGTCTTGTAAATATCAATTCTTTATTAGAAGGTCATAAGCTTCTTCAAAAGACTTATTATCGAACGATGGACGAAGTCGCATAAACTTATAAAATAAGGGTGTAAAAACCTTTTTTTTTTGTTATAATTAAATTGGTGATAAAAATGGGATTATTTGATAAAATCAAGAAAATGTTTAAACGTGAAGAAGAACAATCCGAAATCGAAATAGAAAAAGAAGTGGAAAAAGTTTCTCCAAAAGAAGATGCAGAAGAAAATAATAAAAAAATTTCCCCAGAAACTGTTGAAAAAGTCGAAAAAGAAAAACGTGTTAAAGAAGACGTTAAGATATATGAAAAAGGTTTGAGTAAGAGTCGTGAAAACTTTGTCTCAAAACTTATCAATTTGACTAATAAATATCATAAAGTAACTGAAGAATATTTTGAAGAATTAGAAGAAATACTAATAATGGCTGATATTGGTGTCAATACAGTCATGGACTTCATGGATCGTCTAAGAAGTCGTGTTAAACATGAAAATATTGAAGATACCGAATACTTGAAAGAATTAATCGTTGATGAATTGTTCATTATTTATGTCAATGATGAAGTAATTGTTAACAAAATAAACTTTAGTGATAAGAAGCCGACCGTCATCTTATTCGTCGGCGTGAATGGTGTTGGAAAGACGACGACGATTGCTAAACTTGCTGATAAGATGATTAGCGAAGGAAAGAAAGTTAAAATGATTGCAGGTGATACTTTTAGAGCTGGAGCTACCAAACAATTGGAAGAGTGGGCGACGAAAGTAGGAGCTAGTTTCACAGGTCGTGAAGAAGGTGTTGACCCGTCTAGTGTCATCTATGATGGATTAGAAGAAGCTGTAAAAGATGGAACTGATGTCGTTATGATTGATACGGCAGGTCGTTTACAAAACAAGACTAATTTGATGAATGAATTAGAAAAAATAAATCGCGTAATTGGTAAGATCATTGAAGGTGGACCACATGAAACATTACTAGTAATCGATGCGACTACTGGTCAAAATGGTATAAGTCAAGCCAAGGCCTTTAAAGAGATTACTGATGTTACCGGTATCGTTTTGACCAAACTTGATGGAACAGCTAAAGGAGGTATCGTCCTAGCAATAAAGGAACAAGTTGGAATTCCTGTTAAGTATATTGGACTTGGTGAGAGAAAAGAAGATTTACAAGTTTTTGATATTGAAAAATATATTTATGGATTGTTTAAGGATATGATGTAGAATGAAAAAAAATATTTATTTGAATGAGATATATGTCTACTACAAAGATTTGTTCACTAGTAAGCAACAGATGTATTTTGAAGATTACTACCTGAATGATTTAAGTCTTAGTGAAATTGCTGAAAATTACAATATTAGTCGTAATGCTGTTCATAATCAGTTGAAGATAGTTGAAGAAAAAGTCTTAGAATATGAAAAAATTCTTGGATTGAAAAAAAAGAAAGAAGACATTAATGCATTGCTAAAAGATCGAGTTGATAGCGATACATTAGAAAAAATAAATGATATTTTATAGGAGAAAAGAGGGAAAATATGTTTGATAAAATTAGTTATATGAATGATACCTATGTCTTTGTTAAATTGAAGGAAGGCGTAGAAATAAAAAAGAATTTGTTAAGTGGACATGTCGTTATTTCTGATGAAGAGAAACACGTTTTAGGAGAAATAGTTGAAATAAATGATAAAGAAGTAAAGGTTCGTCTATTGGGAGAATTTGAAAATGGTAAGCTGCACAGTGGTGTCATTAGAAAACCATTATTAGATGCTAAAATAAGAGAAATTCTTCAAGAAGAGATTCCATTAATCTTAGGTCAAAATGATGAACAATCATTACTTTTAGGAGGAAGTCCTTTCTACAATGATTTCCCAGTTTACTTGAATGTCAATGATTTCTTCAGTAATCACTTTGCCATCTTTGGTAACAGTGGTAGTGGTAAATCATGTGGTATTGCTAGACTTATCCAAAACGTTTTCAGAAATGATCATGCTCACCCATATCGTGCTAATTTCATTCTTTTTGATATATCAGGTGAGTATTCACAAGCTTTTAGAAATATAAATGAGATAAATCCAAATTATAATTATCGTATCTTCAGTAGTAATGATACTGAACCAAATGCTGAAAAGTTACGAATTCCTATTTGGTTGTTGAATAGTAGTGATTTAGCTCTATTGTTGGCCTGCAATTCTCATACTCAAATACCTATCATTGAAAGAATGTTAAAACTTGTTAAAGCTTTTGCTGAAACAGGTGATAACTCTGAAGCTTTTAAAGACCACTTAATCGCTAATGCCATCATGACTGTTCTATTCAGTGATGAGACACCAGCTCAAAAGAAAAATGATATTTTTGCTATCGTTGAAGATTGCCAAACAGATCATTTCTACTTAGATGCTGAAGTTCAAGGTGTTGGTTATACGCGAAAATTCAGAGAGTGTTTCAATATTGATAAAACTGGTAATTTCACCGAAGGTATTCTTCTTACTGAATATGTATCCCAATTCATCAATCCGACATTTGATGATTATGAACCAGCTGGTGGTGTAAGTTACAACTTACAAGATATGGAAAAAGCTTTGAAATTTACTTTGATTTCTGATGGATGGTATAAAAATGAACAGACTTATTCTGATGCTGTCACTATTAAAGTAAGACTTCACTCTTTAATAACTGGTCCATATGGAAAACTATTTGAGTATGACAATTATGTCAACGTTGAACAATATCTTGCAGGATTACTTATCCAAGGAGATAAAAAGTATCAAATTGTCAATATAAACATGGATGATATCGATGACCAAGTAGCAGCTGTTATCACTAAGATATTTTCAAGAATCATTTTTGATTATTCTAAGAAAATTGTCAATCGTGGATCTATTCCATTCCACATCTTAATCGATGAAGCTCACCGTTATGTAAGAAAGGACCAAGACACTTTCTTAATCGGTTATAATATTTTTGAAAGAATAGCTAAAGAGGGACGTAAATATGGTGTTATTTTGGGAATTCTTACTCAAAGACCAGTTGAGTTATCAGACACAGTTATTTCTCAGTGTTCTAACTTCTTAATCTTCAAGATCAATAACCCAATGGATTCTGAGTACATTCGTCAAATGGTACCAAATATCAGTGCCGAAGTAATTGAGAAACAAAAGACGTTACAATCTGGTACTTGTCTAGGATTTGGTAGTGCCTTTAAAATACCTGTAATTGTTAAATTACAAATGCCTGATCCATCACCACTTAGTAGTAATAGTGATGTTATAAAATTCTGGAATGCATAAAACTGACATAGAAAGCAAGGTGATAATATGTTTGAAAGTCTAGGTGATAGATTACAAACAGTCATGTCCAAAATTAAGGGATATGGTAAGATAACAGAAGAAAATATATCTGAAATGACAAGAGAGATAAGACTTGCTCTTTTGGAAGCAGATGTCAACTATAAAGTCGTAAAAGAATTTGTCAATAACGTTAAAGAAAAGGCTTTAGGTGAAGAAGTTCAAAAGAGTCTAAAACCTGGTGATGTTTTTGTCAAAATAGTAAAAGATGAACTTGTTGATTTACTCGGAGGTGAAAAGGAAGATTTAAATCTTTCAGGTAATCCAGCCATCCTCATGTTAGTAGGTCTACAAGGTAGTGGTAAAACGACCACCATTGGAAAAATAGCTAATTTGTTACGCAAAAAACATGCTAAAAAACCATTATTAGTTGCTGGTGACGTCTATCGACCAGCGGCTATTGATCAGTTGAAACAAATTGGTAAACAACTAAATATCGAAGTGTATGATGAAGGAAAGAATAATCCCGTTGAAATAGCTGATAATGCCATCAAGTATGCTAAAGAAAATAAGTATGATTATGTTTTAATCGATACAGCTGGACGTCTACATATTGATGAACCATTGATGCAAGAGTTAAACAATATCAAAGATGAGGTTAAACCTCAAGAAATCTTATTAGTAATTGATGCGATGATGGGACAAGATGCTATCAACGTCATCGAAGGATTCAACAATTCTCTTCCTCTAACTGGAGTAGTTTTAACTAAGTTAGATGGTGATACTAGGGGTGGAGTTGCTCTATCTGTAAGACACTTGACCAATGTGCCAATCAAATTTATCGGTACTAGTGAAAAGATGGATGGACTCGATTACTTTGATCCTGAACGAATGGCTGGTAGAATCTTGGGTATGGGTGATATCATATCCCTTGTTGAAAAAGCCCAAGAAGCCATTGATGAAAAAGAAGCCGAAAAGACTGCTAAGAGAATGCAAAGTGGAAAATTTGATTTAGAAGACTTCTTGTCAACGATGAAACAGATAAAGAAATTAGGACCACTAGAAAATCTATTAAAACTTTTACCAGGAGCTAAAAAGATGGGCCTTAATAATGTTCAAATAAATCCTAAAGATATGGCTCATGTCGAAGCTATTGTCTTATCAATGACACCTCAAGAAAGACGTCATCCTGAAATCATCAAAGCTAGTCGTAAGACACGAATAGCTAAAGGATGTGGATTGAGTGTTCAAGAAGTAAATAAACTTTTAACTCAGTTCGATCAAATGAAAAAGATGATGAAACAGATGTCTAATGGTAATATGAATTTACCAAAGAATATGAAGATGCCTTTTTAAATAAAAGGTTTGACTGAATACATATTGTTCATTACAGATAAAAGAAAATAAAGGCATTTCCAAGAAATGTCTTTTTATATGATATAATGTCTTTAGGTGATAATAGATGAACAAATATATTTGTACAAATAGAAATGCAAATTATCAAACTGAAGTTGAGAAAATATTAATTTCTAAAAAACAAGAAATTTTAGACTTTTTTAATGTCGAAGATAATGGACAATTTAATTTTAATATATATATTTATAATACTATTGATGATTTAGTTACTGGGATGAAAAATCGTGGCTTTAAAAATATGCCTAATTATATGTGTGCTTGTTATAAAGATGAAGATAACTCTTTAAACTTTTTTGAACCAAATGATAATCCTAATGAAAATGAATGGAGTAAAGAAGAATATAAAAATGTTATTTTTCATGAAGAGATTCATGGCATTCAAAGTATAATTTATGGTGTACAACCAGAATGGTTAACGGAAGGAATTGCTAAATATTTAGATGGAACATATAAAAAAGGTATTAAATATTTACTTGATGAATATATTAATAAAACTGCTATTCCTCCAATGAGTGAACTAGAAAATGAATTTGGTATGCACGATTATGACAGTTATGATTATTCTTATCTAATGGTTAGATATTTAATAGAGACTCTAGGAAAAGATAATTTTTTAAATGCAATCAAATCAAAAGAAACTATTAAAGAATTGAGTAATGATTTAGTAAATAAAGCCATAGATTATTATAATGAAAAATTTATTGGTAATCTTAAACAAAATATTAACTAGTACATATTTTTCTATATAATAATTGGGCTATATAAATATTTCTCTCATTTAATTTAGAATATTATAGATTAGATAGGAGGAATAAGATGTACTGCAATAGACAAAATGAAATGGTTCCTAATTTTACAAATGAGAACAATATAGATATAAATAATAATATTAATATGTATGAATCAAATCAAATGATGATGCCTGAACAACAAATGGGAATGGTATCAAGTCCAATCATAGAACCAATGCGTGAAAGAGTGATAAATAGAACAATCGTCCATGAAGTTCCACATGTTTGTCCAATGAGAACAAGAGTTATCAATAATCACGTATATAGACATACATATCGTCCATCACACAGTTGTTGTAGTGAAGACAAAATCACAAATGTTCAATGTGGATCTTGTTGTGACTTCAATTAAGAAAGGATTTCCTTTCTTTTTTTATGCTATAATAATCATGGAGGTAATCTTATGCATGAACTACATCTACATGATGGACCATTTAATTTGATAAAAAATGGTACAAAAACGATTGAAATGCGTCTTTATGATGAGAAGAGAAGAATGTTAAAAGTAGGAGATATCATTGAGTTTACTAATCGTTCAACTTCTGAAAAAATAAAGACACGAGTTAAAGCTTTATATGAGTATTCAACTTTTGAAGAATTATATGAACACTTCGACAAGATAAGTTTAGGATATGGCAAAGATGAAGAAGCTAATCCTCATGATATGGATATCTATTATCCTCTTGAAGAACAAAAAAAATTAGGCGTTGTTGCCATTGAGATTGAATTGGTGAAATGATGAAAATATTGATTGGTAAAAGTGCTGGTTTTTGTGGTGGAGTTTTAAATTCTGTCAATAGAGCTAGTACATATTTAGAACAAAATAAAAATGTTTATTGTTTGGGTGAACTAGTTCATAATCCTCAAGTGATAAAAGATTTAGAGAATAAGGGCTTAAAAATTATTAATTCATTAGATGAAATAGATGAAAATTCTAAAGTTATCATAAGAGCTCATGGCATTCCTAAAGAGACATATGATCTTGCTCAAAAGAGAAAAATAGAACTATATGATTTGACGTGCCCTAAAGTATTAAAAATTCATGACGATGTAAAAAAATATGTTAATGATGACTATTTCATCGTTTTAATCGCTCATAAAACTCATCCTGAAGTGATTGGTACGATAAGTTTTTGTGGGGAAAATAGTATCATCGTTGAAGATGAGGAAGATATCGAAAAAGCTGTCGCTAAAATAAGAGCATCGCAACAAAAAAAGGTGGTTGTCATCGCTCAAACTACTTTTTCTATGGATTTATTTGATAAAATGGCCGAAATGCTTAAGAAAGAATTGCAAGACTATGAATTAGTTATTGATAATACGATTTGTAATGCTACTGAAAAAAGACAAAAAGAGATCAAAGAACTAGCTACAAAAGTTGATGCCATGATAATTATTGGTGGTAAAAATAGTTCCAATACTAAAAAGTTATATGACATCAGCAAAAGTATATGTCAAAATACTTATGCCATTGAAACAGTGGAAGATTTAAATACCAATTTTAACTCATACCAAACCATTGGTATCATGGCTGGAGCTTCTACTCCTCAAAAGAGTATTGATGAAGTTAGAGAATTTTTAGAAAAGTATAACTGATCATTTAATGTAACTTTTTATTAAATTTGTACATAATATTGGTAAATTTATTAATTTGCAACCAAAAATTGACACTAAAACAACTTGAAGTTGGTAGAATGCAACTAGGTTTCATAGTATATTTTTGACATGAGGTGAAGAAAAATGAAGTTTAGTGAAAAACTTATTAAACTGAGAAAAGATAATAAACTTTCTCAAGAACAACTAGCTAATATGCTCGATGTTTCTAGACAAGCGGTTTCCAAATGGGAATCAGGTCAAACTTATCCAGAGATGGATAAATTATTATCATTGTGTAAAATCTTTAAATGTACTTTAGATGAACTTACAAATGATGAAATTTCTAAAGAAGAAATAGTGAATAGTGGTAAAAAGAAAAATACTTTTAGAAATTCTATCTATGAAATGTTGGAATTTATAAATACCAGTATCTCCATGTTGAAATCTATGTCATTTAAAGAAGTAGTCAAGATGTTATTTGAACTATTAATTCTTGTCATATTTTTATTGATTCTATACTTGCCATTCATGTTGGTAATTAATATTGGTAATAGAGCTTTAGGATATATTTTCAGTTATCAATATAGTATTTCTTATATTTGGACGGGTATCATCAATATCATCTATTGGCTTCTATTCATAATTATTTTTGTCTATATCTATAAAGTTAGATTTGTCGATAAGTATGAAGAGACCGAAATCGTTGAAGTAAAATCGCCATCTAAAGAGAATAAGAGTGAAGTGATAGAAAAGAGAATAATTATTAGTAAAGAACGAGATGATAAATCATTCGCATTATTCAATATCTTGAGTAGTATTGTCAAATGGATGATAAAATTTATATCTTTATGTGTAGGTATACCTTTAATATTTACTTTAATATTCTTAGTATTTGCTTTTATAATAAATATTGTTTTGATGTTTAAAGGAGTCCTTTTATTTGGACCATTGGTAGGAATTATCTTTTTAACTATTTTTAACATCATGATTTTAGAAATGATTTTTAAATTTATTTTCAACATGACAATCAATTTTAAGAAGATGTTTATCATGTTTTTGACAAGTATCATAGGTGTTGGTGCATCTCTTGGTATTTTAGCTATTGAAATATCTAATATTAAATATGTTGATGAACTTCCAAAAGATGTTGAAATGACTACTAAAAAATATGAATTTACGATGAAGGATGGAATGTTTGTCGACACTGAGTATTCCGCAATTGTCAAATTTATAAATCGTCCTGATAGTAATTGTTTCTATGATGGTGATTATTATTTGTGTACTGATTTTAAAATGGAAGTAGTACAAGATGACAGCTTGAATGATAAAATAAAAATAGAGTTAGAATATGCTGAAGACTTCAACAATATGTACATAAATGAAAATGATAAATCAATATATATAGGAAGAGACTCCCGTTATGACTTCAACAGTTTTATAGAAATTAATAATATGATAATATCTAACTTAAAACATAAAAAAGTATATGACTATAACCGAGTTAACCAAGCTACTGTCAAGATAAGCTTGTCTAGTAAGACCAAAGATTTATTAGAGAAAAACGCTGTTGAGCATTTGCGCTTCATCGAACAACAATATCAAAATGAAACAATCAATAATCTCCGAGATGAAATTACATCTTTAGAAGAAGAAAAGTCTTCTCTACAAGAATCTCTTCAAGAAGAAATAGAAAAGAACGATGCTTTGACTGAAGATAATGATGAATTACAAATGAAAATAGATGAATTAGAAGAAAAAATAAAAGAATATAAGCAACGCATTTCGGAATTACTAGAAGAATAATACTTATTGTGTTAAAATTGATTTGGTGTTGCTATGGAAACTAAGATCTATAATTATGATAATCTTTTAGAAAGTGATATCAATCGCACTGTTACGCGTGTTAAAGCTTTAATAATTAATTCAAAAAATGAATTGTTATTAGGTTATTCTAATGGTATATATCAATTTATTGGTGGTCACATCGAAAAAGATGAAGATTTAATCGCTGGTCTTTTTAGAGAAATTGCCGAAGAATCAGGTATCATTTTAAATATTGAGCAATTGACTCCTTTCTTTAAGATGATTAAATATGTAAAAGATTATCCTAAAAAAGGGGATAACAGTTGTTATGAGTGTTATTACTATTCAATGAGAACTGATGAAAGACCAAATCTTAAACTCGTCAATTATACTGATGATGAAAAAAGAGGAGATTTTAAATTGGTATATGTTCCCTTTGATCAAGTAGAAGAAATATTTATGGAGAATGAGAACTCCTCAGAACGCTCTAAAACCATAGCTTTAGAGAATTTAGAGACCATAAAAGTGTATAAAAAACATCTATAATTCAAAAAAGTGAGCAAGTCTTTTAATAAGATTTGCTTTTTTTAAAAAAGTGTGATATAATGTAGCACATGAAATGAAAAAATAGGTGATTTATTAGTCATCAAATTTGATTTTCATAATATAATATGATATGATATAACACAGAAATGGCGCATTATCCTAGTCAATACATTATTATGAAGACGAGCCTAAAAATTCGTAAAAGAGCATACCTATGAAACGTCTGGTGCTTGCTTCATTCGCCCAGTTTGGGGTGGGTGCTGGATATGAAGAGCTTATGGGCGATCGTAACGGCATACGGCAACCGTACCATTTGCTCGCGGAGACCTAGACTTGTAGATGGAGATAAAACTTCTTCGTGAAGCTACATCTACGACCTAGGCTTGAACCTATCTTGTGGCGAAAGCTATGGATAGAGTAGCTTGACTTGAGTGATACTGGGGGATAGAGACAGCTTAAATAAACGGTGCGCAAAGTTTATTTTAAGTATTGCTCCTTGAAACCTTTATTGCAAAAAAGTCTAATAATAGGGGTTATTGTTGAGGAAATCTCCTAGGGTGTAGATTATTGTGGGTTTACAGTGTACGCTAAGTGGCAATCAAGTCGTAGTTTGGGTAACCAGCTACTCATTTCTTTAATGGGGAACCGCTCCACTGGTAACGGTAAGTAGAAATGAGAGAAATTCAACTTGACCTAAGGTACAAGATTAATCACATTAATTGCCATTTTATTTTTTTTTGAGGAGAAATAAAAAAATGAAACCAAAACTGAAAAAAGAAAAACAGATGAGACCTCCTAAACCTAAAAAGAGTCTCATTGATTATAAATGGGTAGCGACAATTACTGTTTTAGCATTCCTTATATCTTTATGCTTTTCAGTCGTGTCACAAACGGTTATTCCCAACGTTCAAGTTGTAATTAGTATCATCCTCGTTTTAGTTGTAATATTGATTGGTGTCGTTTTTGACATGGTTGGTGTCGCTGTCACTGTTGCCGATAAAAAAGTCTTTCATGCCATGGCAGCCAAAAAGGTCCGTGGGGCTAAACTTGCTATTAAAATGATTAACAATGCTCCTAAAGTATCAAGTTTGTGCAATGACGTAATCGGAGACATTTGTGGTATCATCAGTGGTTCTGGAGGAGCTGCTATATCGACAATACTAGCTTTAGAAATGGGAGTCAAAGCAATCATTCCGTCACTCATAATTACAGCTTTGATTGCATCAATGACGATTGGTGGTAAAGCTTTGGGTAAAGGACTAGCGGTAGCAAAAGCTAATTTTATAATAGAAAAATTTTCAAAAATGTTATTTATGTTTTCAAAATAGTTGAGAGTATTTAAAAAAAATGTTATCATGTTAAATAGGTGGTAGTAGTATGAAGAAAAAAATAGCGATTATTATATTAATTATAGGGGTGTTGAGTTTAGGATTTGGAGCTTGGGTATTGATTAAAAATATTCAAGAAGATCAAAAAAAGCAAGAGGAGTTACGTACTTCTATTGTTAATGAATATGCAACGTTCAAAGGAAAGATGGAGACTTTTTCCACTGAGCGAACAAATATTTATGAAAGTTTAAATAGTATCAATTATTTAGCAGATATCAATACTAAATATGCATCTTTGATAAGTGATTTCCAAAAATATGAGGGGACTTTAAAAGAGATAGATGATTCTAGTAACATTTTAAAGAAAAATTGTAATAATAAATCATTTAATGATAAAGATGTGAATAATAAGTTAGAAGCTTTCATAATAAATTATGAACAGGCTTTTAATTACTTCATACAAGATGTAGCTAAGTTAAATGAACGAATTAAAGAGTATAATGATTGGGTTACTACTCAAGGTACAGGTAAACAATTAGAAGAATATGTACCTCAATATAAAGATTATGTTGATGTTAATAAAGATGGTAAATTTAATGGTGTAGAAAAAGATAGCTAGGAGTTGTTGTAACTATGAGTGAAAAAGAGACAATTACTAAAAAGGAAAGTGAAGAAAAAGAGACAGTTGCTAAGAAATCTGCCGTTGAAATAAATAAAGAAGTGGTAGAACATCCTAAAAAGAAAACGAAGAAAGTGTTGCGCAAAGTCGCTAATAGAAAATCAAAGCGAGTAACGGGTATTAAATTAATATTGTTGAGTATATTATTAATTCCTCTTTTTACTTATCTTTATATAATTTCTTTAAATAGTGATCGCTTGATAAACAGTACTTTATCAATAGTGATGTTAGTTTTATCCATAATATCTGTTCTCATCTTTTTGTGTGGACTCATCATGGTCATCTTTAACAAAAAGATTAAGACTGGTAAAAAAGTTAAATTGTGGTTCAAAATAGTGATGGGTATTTTCTTAACTGGTTACGTTGGTGTCTCATCACTCGTAATGGTATTGTTATATGGACCTAATCCAGCTTTTCGCGATTGGTTAGTGACAACCGCGATGATGACTATGGAACATCAATATTTAGCAGAATGGTTCTATGATGAAAATACAATTGATGAAATATTGAGTCAAAATACCGTTATTGAAACTGGTGAAGATACAAATCCAGAATTAGTACAAATAGGTGGTGGTGGAGCTAACCAAACTATCTATGCTAATGAATATGAAGAAGCCATCTTGAAAAAAGATGAAGGGAATGACATATATAAAATAATTGATATAAAATATAAAAACTTTAAAGGAAAAATGGCTGTTGTCTATGATCCTTCTAAAGTTAAACTAGCTGTTTCTAAAGGTGTTGGTAGCAATCTATCAACTTCTTATGGACAAATGATTACGACGATGAGTAAAGATAACAATGCTTCAATTGCTATAAATGCTGGCGGATTTTATGATCCCGACTGGAATAGTAGAGGTGGAGTTCCTCATGGTGTCGTAATATCAAATGGAAAATTGATAACGACTGGACATGGACGTGCTGTTGGTGTTGGTGGATTAATTGGATTTAATAAAGAAAACAAATTAGTTCTAGCTAGAATGAGTGCTCAGGAAGCTTTAAAACAGGGAATAAGAGATGCTGTTGACTTCGGACCATTCTTAATCGTCAATGGTAAATCATCATATGTAAACGGTAATGGTGGTTGGGGAAAATCACCAAGAACTGCAATAGCTCAAAGAAAAGATGGAATTGTTTTACTATTAGTTATCGATGGAAGACAAGCTGCATCAGCAGGAGCTGACATGAATGATTTAGTTGCTGTATTATTGAAATATGGTGCTTATAATGCTGCTAATTTGGATGGTGGAACATCAAGTGCTATGTCCCTAAATGGTCAAATTATCACAAATCCACGTAATGGTAGTTTTAAAGCTAAGACAAGAGCAGTACCAAATGCTTGGATAGTTACTAAATAATATTTAAACGATAAAAGATATGACAATAAAATGTTTATATCTTTTTTTCATGGTTAAATTGTGATAATATATAATTAGGAAAAATTGGGAGGAGATATTATGGATAATAAAATCGGTTCTATTGACAATGATGGAAATATAACTGATGCTCCAATAACAGATGATTTTAATAACATGACAGCTTCTACTTCTAATGAGACAACAAATCAAAGTAGTGAGAGTACGTCTTATAATAGTGGATTTAATGAATCTAGTAATACTAATGAAGAATTTGATGTTTTTGGTAATTCAGTTCAAGAAAAAAGAGGATTTAATAAGAAATTATTACTAATTCCTTTAGTTATAGTTTTGATATTAATAATAGGTATTATCATATTTACATCTTCAAATAACAAATATACTTTAAAGAGCAAGTCATTTGTTATAAAAGTTGATGAAACAGCTAATATTGAAATCGAAGCCAAAGAAAAAGTAAAACAAAAAATTACGTATTCATCAGAAAATGAAAAAATTGCTACTGTAGATAAAAATGGTAAAATAACTGGTGAAACGATTGGAACGACGACTATCTATGTCGGAATCAATGGGAAGAAATCTGATAAAGTAAATGTTAAAGTTGAAACTAACAAAGAAGATTTGCGATTCAAAGAGACAAACATAACTATTAACAAAGATGCAACATATCAATTAGCTATTGCTAATGTGTTAGATAGTGATGTCTTTGAATGGACTTCTAATAATGAAAATGTTGTTACTGTTGATCAAACTGGTCTCATAACAGGAGTTCATGCTGGTAGTACAACTGTCGTTGTTAGAGAAAGTGATGGTCGTAGTGCTTCAACGCGTGTTTCTGTAACTAGTGATGAAATCCTTATCGATTCAATCAGTCTTTCAAATCAAACGATTGCCATAGGTGAAAAAGTTACATTGAATCCAACTATTACACCATTTAATGGTTTAAAGATATTAACGTGGAAAAGTAACAAAGAAAGTGTTGTAGAAATCGATGCAAATGGTGTTGTTACTGGTATCAGTAAAGGAACGGCAACTATAACAGTTAATACTCATAATGGTAAGACAGCTCGTGCTAAAATAACCGTTGATGAGACCTTGCCAGCTAGTATTAAAATAAATGGATGTACAGGTGGTATTGCTATCAACACACCAATAACTTTAAAAGTTGATTATTCACCATCAACAGCTAAATCAAATATTACGTGGACTTCATCAAATACTAATATAGCAACTGTAAGTGGTGGACGTGTAACAGCTAAATCAGTTGGTAGTGTAACAATTACAGCGATGACAAAGAATGGCAAAGCTGCTAGTTGTAAATTGAAAGTTTCACCAATGAGTATAACTAAATTGAGCGTTAGTCCAACGAGTTTAACTCTTGATCAAGAAGCTACTAAAAAGATTAGTGTTTCTTTAACCCCATCAGCTGCTAAAGAATACTATACTGTAAAATGGAGTTCATCAAATAAGAATGTTGCCATTGTTGATTCAGACGGAAAAGTTATAGGTATTAATCCAGGAACAGCAACAATAACGGCATCAGCAGGAGGGAAGAGTGCTAAAGTTACCGTAAAGGTAAATGCTACGGCGGTTACTAGTATTCAAATGACCGGTTGTAAGGAGACTGCTAAAGTATATGATACATTTAAACTTACATCGACAGCTCTACCGACAACGGCTAAAAATAAAACTATTACCTATTCTAGTTCTGATAGTACTATAGCTACTGTAAGTAGTACTGGTAGTGTCAGTTTGAAAGAGGTTGGTATTGTAACCATAACAGCTTCAACTAAAAATGGTAAGACTGCTACTTGTACCATAAATGTCCAAAAACCAGATGTGACGAGCTTTACGGCTAATAAGACTAGTGCGAGCATTAAAGTTAACGGAACGACGACCATAACAACTTCTACCAATTTGACTTCAACTAAATTTAATAAGTTTTACACCGTCACATGGCGTTCTGCTAACCCAAATATTGCATCAGTAACTCCTAATTCTTCAAATAGTTTATCGGCTACTATAAAAGGACTAAAAGCTGGAGGAACAACAATCCATGCAACAGTAGCAGGTCGAATGGTAACTATTCAAGTTACTGTAACTTAGTGTTAAGGGGTTATAAAAATAACCTCTTTTTTTATGAAATATTATCTTTTAAATGAAAATTATTATATAATTATAATATAAGAGGGAAGAGTGATTATATGAAATACAAAATTATGGATGGAAATGAAGCATGTAGTTATGTTTCATACAATTTTACAGAATTAGCAGGAATTTATCCCATAACGCCAGCATCACCAATGGCCGAATATGTCGACAACTGGTCCAATGAAGGAAAAACAAACTTTTTTGGTGATCGCGTTCAAGTAGTTGAGATGGAAAGTGAAGCCGGAGCAATTGGAATGGTTCATGGATCATTACAAAATGGAATGCTTTCATCAACTTATACAGCCAGTCAAGGATTGTTATTGATGATTCCAAACATGTATAAGATAGCTGGTGAACTTTTACCATGTGTCATAAATGTTGCCGCTCGTAGTCTTGCTACGCATGCCTTATCAATATTGGGTGATCATCAAGATATTTATAGTGTTAGACAAACTGGTTTTGCCATCTTAGCGTCTTCTTCTGTTCAACAGGTAATGGATTTGACAAGTGTCAGTTATTTATCAACGATTGAAGGAAGAATTCCTTTTATCAATTTCTTTGATGGATTTAGAACTAGTCATGAACTACAAAAAATAGAATTGTTAGATATGGCTAAAGTAAAACCACTTATCAATATGGAATCTTTAGAAGAATTTAGAAATAGAGCTATATCAAACAATGTAGTGACACGTGGTACTAATCAAAATGATGACATATACTTCCAAATAGCTGAAGCTCGTAACAAATACTATGATGATTTACCAGATATCGTCAATGCTTACATGGAAGAGATATCAAATATAACTAAGCGTGAATATCATCCATTTAACTACTATGGTGATAAGAATGCTAATAAAGTCATCGTTGCTATGGGATCTGTTTGTGAAACTATTAAAGAGACTATTGATGCTTTGAATAGTCAAGGTGAAAAATTGGGATTAATCGAAGTACATCTATATCGTCCATTCAGTTCTAAATATCTATTAAAAGTTTTACCAAAGACAGTTAAAAAGATAGCGGTTTTAGATCGTACTAAAGAATCTGGTGGACATGAACCATTATATTTGGATGTTCTACAAGTAATTAAGAATAGTCGTCCTGATATCGAAGTAGTAGGTGGAAGATATGGTCTATCTAGTAAAAATACGACTCCATATCACATAAAGGCTGTTTATGATTTCTTAGATAATAAAAATAAATTTAATGGCTTTACTATTGGTATATATGATGACGTTACAAATCTATCTCTAAAGGAGAAAAAATTTGATTTCAATAACAAACATCATGAAATGTTGATCTATGGATTTGGATCAGATGGTATGGTTTCAGCATCTAAAGATATCATAAAAATAACTGGTTCTAATACTAAAGCTTATACTCAAGGATATTTTGAATATGACTCTAAAAAATCTGGAGGTCTTACGAGATGCCATTTGCGTTTCTCACAATCACCAATAAGAAGTACGTACTATGTTGAAAATCCTTCACTTGTCGTATGTACTAAAGATACTTATCTAAAGAAATATGACATGCTTGATAAGATTGAAGATAATGGTGTCTTCTTATTAAATACAACTAAACCTAAAGAACAAGTATTAGATCTATTTAATAGTCGTGATAAGAAAATAATAAAAGATCGCAATATCAAAGTATATGTAGTTAATGCTAGTAAAATATCTTATGAAGTCGGACTTGATAATAAGATTAATACAATCATGGAAACAATAATCTTTAAATTGGGTAAAATTATTCCATTTAACTTTGCTATTAAACAATTGAAGAGCAATCTAGAAGTCATCTTTACTAATAAGGGAAAAGAAGTAATAGAAAAAAATATTAAAGCTATTGATAGAGCTCTAGAAAGTCTTGAAGAAGTCGATTTATCTAATATGAATGTTAACACTAACAAAGCTCCTAAAAAAGAATTATTCGATTTAATTGATGCTAAAATGGGTGATAAATTGCGCGTTAGTGAATTAGAACAATTCGTTGATGGAAGTTTCCCAGGTGGTAAGTCAAAAGAAGAGAAGAAAAATATAACGGATATGTTACCTTGCTATGACAAGAGTAAATGTATTACATGTAATCAATGTTCATTTGTTTGTCCACATGCTGTCATTAGACCTTTCTTAGTCGATAAGGAAGAGGAAGAACAAATGCCTGAAAACTTAAAAGAAGAATTAATTCCTAGCAATATTCCAAATCAAGATTTGAAGTTTACGATAGGAATAAATCAAAGTAATTGTACTGGATGTGGATTGTGTAGTAATATCTGTCCTGGTAAACGTGGTGAAAAAGCAATTACTATGAAACCTGTAAGTGAAGTAAAAAATGAAGAAACAGTTGCTAAGAATGAATATCTATTTAACAATATTAAAGAAAAACAAGTATTCAATCCTTTAACTGTTAAAGGAAGTCAATTCATTAAACCAAAATTTGAATATCATGGAGCTTGTGCTGGTTGTGGTGAAACACCATATTTGCGTTTATTAAGTCAATTATTTGGTAATGAATTAGTAATCGCTAATGCTACTGGATGTTCATCTATTTATGGTGGAAGTGTTCCATCAACACCATATGGTGTTCCTTGGGCTAATTCTTTATTTGAAGACAATGCTGAATTTGGATTTGGTATGGCAGTATCTGATCGTGTCCGCAAAGAAAAGATTAAAAATATTATCGAGGAAAACATCAATACTATACCATCACCATATCAAGAGATATGTGCAAGTTATCATAAACGTTTAAACTATGAGGCTAGTTGTCTATTATATGAAGCAGTAGATGATATCAAAATCAAAGAATTAGTTGATATGAAACAATTTATTAAAACTAAATCATTCTGGATTGTCGGTGGAGATGGTTGGGCATATGACATCGGTTATAACGGATTAGATCACATTTTATCAACTAGAGAAAATATAAATATTTTGGTATTGGATACAGAAGTATATTCTAATACTGGTGGTCAATCATCTAAATCTAGTAAGACTGGTAGTGTTGCTAAATTCACATCTCATGGAAAAGAAAATGCTAAAAAAGATTTAGCTAGGATTGCTTTATCTTATCCACACGTATATGTTGCAACGATATCTCTTGGAGCTAATATGCAACAAGCTATAAATGCTTTCAATGAAGCTAAGAACTACAATGGTCCATCTATTATAATTGCTTATGCACCATGTATTGCTCAAGGTATTCTAAAAGGAATGTCTAATAGTATTGAAGAAGAAAAATTAGCTACTAAAGTAGGATATTTCCCAATCTTTAGATATAATCCAGAAGAAAAAGAATTCCATCTCGATAGTGAAGCTGATTTTGATGGCTACATGGATTTCTTAATGGGTGAAACACGATATCGTTCATTGAAAAAATTAAATCCTGAACGTGCTGATGAATTATATGAAAATAACAAGAAAAATGCTATGAATCGTTATGAATTCTACAAAAACATGAGTGAAAAATAAAAAAATAGGAACTGAAAAGTTCCTTTTTTTAATAGTTATATTACAATACAAAAAAATGTGATATAATTAAGATAATGAGGAGGAGTAGTGTGGCGTTAATAAAATGTAGTAAATGTGGTAAAGAGATAAGCGATAAATCAAAAAGATGCATTCATTGTGGTGCTAGAGTAAAAAAACAAAAAGAACCAGTACCAAATGCTGATGCTGTTACAACAAGTGACAGTTTATTGATTAAATATTTACCATATATCTTTTTTACAATTGGTTTTTTAATTTTAGTATATGCCTTTGGTAGTATTACAACTAGATTTTCGGGAGTATTCACCATGGTTGAATTGATAGAGTGGATTACTACAGAATGGTTAAAGCTAGGTTATAGTGATGTAATTGTAATATTTATGTGGATATATTTAATTGTCATGTTATTACTATCCGTACCAGGTAAACCTATAAATGCTTTAGCTAAAATTGGGTATGTATTTATGCTATGTGGTGAGATAATTTTGTATCTAGTGTTGCTATCTGCTAATTTTAAGATTAATATCATCGGTATCTTGATACCAGTATATACTTTGATATGGATAATATTTTTGTTCTCTTCGACAAAGAAACCTAAGAGTGACATCATATATGTTCCAGATGAAAAGAAAGAAGATACTTCATTAGATGAATTATTAAAATTAAAAGAATTACTTGATAGAGAAGCTATTACGCAAAAAGAATATAATGAGATGAAAAAAGCAATTCTTGAAAGTGAATTAGAAAAATGGGATTAAAAGTAGGAGTGTGAGATTATGGCATTGATTAAATGCAAAGAATGTGGAAAAGAAATAAGCGATACAGCTGATGTATGTATCCATTGTGGAAGTCCAATTGAAAAAACTATTATTTGTTCAGAATGTGGTAAAGAAGTAAAATCTACTGATAAGGTTTGTCCTAATTGTGGAAACAAACTTCGTAAAGAATTTGATGTTAAAAATATAAGTAAAAGTAATTTATTTAAAAATAAGAAAGTAGTAACAGGAGCAATAATCGTTGTTGTAATTATCGTTATCGCTATAGTTGCTAATTATCTTATAAATGATTCTGGTGTTGTCGAAAGTCGAATTTCGTTAAGTGATGTTTATAATCAAATCGGTTGTACTGATTACTATTGTGATCTAGCTGAAGATGGAAGTTATTTAGAGATAGATTCCAATCCCTTAGACATAGATGATTATTCATCAACAACGGCTATAACACTAGTAAAAGATGCAAATGAAGCCCTAGGATTTGGTGATCAATTGTATAAGAGAATGGGACGTACTCGTGCCCTAGATGGAACTCTAACTGATGAAAATGAAAATGTCAGTGTCAGTTGGACATATCATCCTGATAACGGAATCGAAGTTATATATACATTAAAATAAAAAAAGCTGCACTACGAAGTGCAGTTTTTTAATGAAAAAAAAGGAACTGTCCCCCCTGAAGGGCAGTTCCATAAAAAAGAATAAAAAGGGGTTGGCTAGTGTGATACTAGCGACCAATTCGCCAATTTCGAATTGGTAGTTACTATAATAATCGAAAAGGTTTTATTTGTCAACAAAAAAAGATAAAAAAATATAAAAAAATAGCATGAATTTAATGAAGAAAAAAGTACCAAAAAAAGACAAATTGTGTTATAATAACGCACAGGAAGTGATGGGAATGATAGAGCTATCTAAAGTGAAGGGAATTGGTCCAAAAACAGAAATGCTTCTAAACAAAATAGGAATATCATCACTAGATGACTTAGTAACGCATTATCCTTTCAGATATGACGTTTTAAAGAGAAGTAATTTAAGAGAAGTAACTGAAGAAGATAAAATTGTCATTGATGGAAAAGTTGAAAGTATCCCACTCGTAGTAAGATTTAGAGGTGGACTTAATAAATTAAATTTCCGTCTTGCCACTCCTCAAGGACCAGTTGGTGTATCAATTTTTAATCGTGCTTTTTTAAAACCTAATTTAGGAATTGGTACCAATATAATTGTTTTGGGTAAATTTGATCAAAAGAAGAATATAGTAAATGCGAGTGATATAAAATTTGGAACTCTATCCAATCAAGAAAAGATTGAACCCGTTTATCATACCACTAGTGGTTTAACTCAAAAATCTTTAAGTAGCTATATAAATAATGTTTTGTTACAATACGGTAATGAAATAGAAGATAAAATCCCTAGATATCTATTAGATAAATATAATTTTTTAAATAAAAAGACAGCTTTGAACATAGTTCATAATCCACCCAATTTTGATAAATTAAAAGAAGCTAGTATGCGTCTTAAATATGAAGAATTATTTGAATTCATGTTTAAAATAAACTATTTGCGCATAGAAAAAGAAAAGAGTGAATTGGGAATAACTAGAAATGGTAATAGAGAAGAATTAGAAAAAGTTATTAATGATTTACCATATAGTTTAACTAATGACCAAATTAAAGTATTAAATGAAATAATTGATGATTTGAATAGTCAACGTAGAATGAATCGTATTATTCAAGGAGATGTTGGAAGTGGAAAGACTATCGTTTCCTTTTTAGCCATGTATTATAACTATTTGTGTGGTTATCAAAGTGCTTTGATGGCACCAACTGAGATTTTAGCTATTCAACATTATAATAATATGAAAAGTATTTTTAAAGATTTTAATATAAATATTGAGTTGTTGACAGGATCAATAACCAAAAAGGATAAAAAACCAATTTATGATGGCTTAAAAGATGGAAGCATAAATATCATAATTGGAACCCATGCTTTAATTCAAGATGAAGTTGAATATAACAATTTAGGATTGGTTGTAACTGATGAACAACATCGTTTTGGGGTAAATCAAAGAACTAATTTAAAGAATAAAGGAATTAGACCAGATGTCTTATACATGAGTGCTACTCCAATACCAAGAACTTATGCCTTGACAATTTATGGTGATATGGACGTTTCCATCATTAAAGAAATGCCAAAGGGAAGAAAACCAGTTAAGACGATTGTTAGAAAAGAGTCAGAGATTAAAGATGTTTTAGAAAGAATGCATCAAGAATTACAAAAAGGACATCAAATCTATGTAATTGCGCCTTTGATTGAGGATAGTGAAAATATCGATTTGACAACGGTTTGTAATCTTCGTGATAAGATGAACCTAGCTTTTGGAAGTCGATATAAAATAGATATCGTTCATGGTAAGATGGCTCCAGCTGCTAAAGACTTAATAATGAACGAATTTAAGCAAAACAAAGTTAATATTTTAATAAGTACTACTGTAATTGAAGTTGGTGTCGATGTACCTAATGCGACAATGATGGTTATATTTGATGCTAATAGATTTGGTTTATCAACACTTCATCAACTACGAGGTCGTGTCGGAAGAAGTGAACTTGAATCAAGTTGTATTTTAATTAGTAATAGTGATGAAAAAAGATTAGAAATAATGGAAAGTACTCACGATGGATTTGTAATCAGTGAAGAAGACTTTAAAATGCGTGGTTCTGGAGATATTTTTGGAACGAAGCAAAGTGGAGATATGAGTTTCAAGATTGCCAACTTAAAATCAGATTATAAAATTTTATCACAGGCTAAAAAAGATTCACTAGAATATTTAAAGAATTCAGACTATGATAAAGACCCATTAAAAATTCATCTAATTGAAAGTGTAAAGACTGATTAACAAAATTAAAAAAAATAATAAAACCAATTGACTTTTACATTCATAATATATTATTATTAAAATGCATAAAGATAAAAAGTCTTTATGTAGATGAACACTATTACGATCATATAATGTGATAGTGTATTCAACCAAAACCCCCTGAAGTCCAGCAGAAATGCTGGACATTTTTGTTTGCCCTTTATTTATAAGGGTTTGCAAGACAACCAAATTT
>CANREL010000004.1 GCA_947629655.1 uncultured Bacilli bacterium | reverse complement strand
GATTTTCCACATCTTCTTATACCTACTAATATTTTAATTAAATCTGAATCATAAAATCCTCTTATTTTAGATAAGTAGTCTTCTCTTAAAAGCATATAAATCACCTTCAGTTACATTATATATCATTTTTACACTTTTGTAAAGTTATTACGATTAAACGTAATAACTTTTATTTTCCAAAAATTATTACGTTGTTATTATAGTGTACTAAAATTTAAAAGATATTTAACACATCTTAAACATTATTTAAGTAAGTTCAATAGACTTATTAATAATTAGCTCCACTACCTGGCGATAGTCAATGTGTAGTTTATTTATAATTATTTAATATATTTTGCTAACAAACTTTTGGCATATTCCATTCCTTCTTTCGTAAATGTAACTGATTTATTTTTATATTTTGAAGGAAATAAGTAACCTTTATTGGTTAATTCATTAATAATATCAAAGGAATATCCTTTCCAACATTCTTTATAATTTTCTTCTAATGGATTATCATTGTCCCAAGAGGTTAAATACATAAGTAACAACGTTAATTCTTCAATATTCTTTTCCATATATTTTCACATCCTAATTATTTATTTTCAAATTCTTTGCGATACACTTTAAAATAGCCATACTTATCAATAAATTTTATATTATCAACTGTTTCGTTTATTTCAAAAAACTTTGCTGCTGCTTTTGTAAAATCTAAATATTCATGATCTAAATATTCCTTTAAATGATCATTTAAAAATTCAATTGAATCATCACTTTTCCCTTCTGCAGTATCGAAATCTAAATTATTGAAATATGTTTTGTCTTTATTATATTGTGCTAAATAAGTAAATTCTATTTTGATTTTTTCTTTATTTACAATTATTTCTCTTATTGACGTAATTTCTGCCATTTAATCACCACTTTCATATTTATCTTTTATTTCTAAATTGAGCCCTTTAACAATGCATTATCATTTTTGATGTTGTATTTTCTATAATCATATTTTATAGTTCTTTGGTAACCAGGAGTAAAATAATGTTCAGAATATCCTTTTTGATTAATAGCGTCATCAATTATGTAAAGATAATGATTTTCGTTGCTTTTTTCTAAATCTCTAATTCCTAAATATTTAATTTTAAATGTTGTTGTAGAACCTGTGTCATAGACCATTTCCATAGTATCATTTTCCTGTAAACCAAGACTACTCAAATTAGTTATAACTTCATTAATAGGAGGAATTTCACTATGAGCGTCTTATATACTAGCCCAACAATCATACACCTTCTTTTTATATTTCATAAAATACTATATTAATCAATAACCATTGTGCATTTAGCACTATTTTTATTGTGCAAATAGCATAAACTTAAGTATATAATTATTATTTATAAAACACAAATCTATTATGATAAAAAATCGATTTTTATAAATCTACATACCCAACATATTTGAAAAAATCATGTCAATAACTATATCATAAAAATTTTTATTCTTTCATAAATTTAATCAAAATTAACATTATTAACTGTATAATTTTTTTGATTTGGAACATGATTATCAATATTTTTAAATACAATTTTTAAAATATAGATGATTTAATGAAAGCAATAGATGACTATATTCATTATTACAATTATGATAGAATAAAAGAAAAATTAAAAGGATTTTTATAAAAAAAGACAATTTTTTTCTTTTTAACTGATGCGATAATGTCCAATTACTTTTCTTCTTTCAAGAATGTTTTCTTCATATCTGATCTGTCTTGGACTCAAATGAATGACATAGGGAATACCTTTTCTATTACGACTATCTGATACGATAGCGATGTGATTGGGAAAAATGACGATGTCCCCTCCATGCCACTCATCTATTTTATAAATGTCCGTTGTGAGTGAAATAGCATTGTTTTTAAAATATATTAATAAATTTCGCACTCTTCTAAAATCGATATTTTTATCAACTTTGTCAATATCATAATCATCACGATTTTTCAATATGTCAGCATTTACTAATTCTCGTAAATCATAACCACTATCGAGTAAAGCATTAGCAACTACATCAGTACATACACCATATTCATCATCACTATATCCACCAGCATAATATTTACTTTTATAAATAGGTTTTGTCGCAATATATTTTTTAGCATTTTCAAGAATGTCTGTCTGATCATCAACTCCATCATCATCCATGTCATAACTACTGATGTATTTATCTATTTTAAAATCAGCATCAGAATACTTTTTACTGGGAATAATTCCGAAATAAAAACCCAAATAAATAAAAACACTAACGATTAAAAACACTGAAATAATTAAAAACAAAATAATTTTCTTTTTCATAACACCACTACTTATATGATAGCACAATAAATAAAAAAGGAATGAATTTTATTCATCCTTTCGCATCTGCTTTGTTATTTGATGTCCAAAAACAGTAACTCCACTGACTAATATTCCTTGAATGATATTATCAATTATAGTATTACCACTCATTAGAACTGAGAAAATCACTCCCAAAATTAATAAAATAATGGGAATGTATTTATCTTTAACAAATTGCGTATTTTTTATAAATATCCCAAGAATATATAAAACAGGAATTAAGATTAATCTATTTTGAACGACATAAGTAATTATTTTCAAACCAACACTCCTATTCCAATATAATTATATTAGAATTTATAAAAAATATTAGGTAAAAAATAAAAAACCTTGAAAAATCAAGGTAATTTCTATATGGCGGAGACAGAGAGATTTGAACTCTCGCGCCAGTTTCCCGACCTACACCCTTAGCAGGGGCGCCTCTTCAGCCTCTTGAGTATGTCTCCGTAACGCTTACATATTAGATTATACCCTATTGAAAAGAAATTAGTCAACATTTATTTAAAATTAAAGAAAAAAAGCCTATTAATCAATAATAAACTCTTTTTCATTCATAAATATCTCAATATCTCTTTTTAAAAGATTTTTATTTTTAGCTATTTCTTTATTTCCATCATATAAATAATAATCAGCTTTAAAACGATATAAATCAGCATTTTCCGAAATGATTAAATTACTATCATCAGCCATTTCCATTCTTGATGTAGAAGCATTAGTCGTTACATAAACTTTATTATCACCATCAACTATTTCAACGATAAAAGTCTTATCTTCCATTTCCGCATTTTCTTCGCTATCTGGATAAATATTAACTTTTAAATCACTAAAGACAATTGATTCATTAAAAGTTAATTCAACTCCATTAGTATAATTGTCATCTAATACATTTTCTAACTCTTCGACTTTTTTGGACGTGTATTCAAAATCATTAAAATAGATGTAATCCACTAAATAATTGTTTAACATATAAGAAACATTACCTATGTATTCATCATTGCGATTAGTCAAAATTAAATAATCAATCTTCGTAATGTCTAACTTTTCTAAAAAGTCACGCAATTTATCACGTTCTTGTTCCAATCCCGTATTAATCATTATTACGTGGTCATCTTTCTTGATAAAAGATACTTGTGATTTTCCTAAATCATATAAATATATTTGGGCATAATCTTCTTTCCTAAAATCCTTTTTTAATCCACCACTAATCATGAAAATAATTATAAAAAATAATATTAGTAAAACTACAGCCCCTATAATAGTCATTTTTTTCTTTTTCATATTATCACCTATTTTCTATATTATATCACTATTTATGACTTAATATAAAAAAAAGAACTTGGATCTTTCCAAGTTCTAAAACTTAAATATCTTTCTTGAGAAATTATATATTTTTTTAAATAAAGAAATAAAAATATTACTTTTCTCCGTTACTGGTAATTCACCTTTTTCATCTTCATATGGTTCATTAACAACAATTTCCCCTTCATCTTCATTTGGCATTAAAGGAATTTCTTCTTTACTATATAGACGACTCCATTTATCATTAAAAGCTATCCAACCATAAGTGACATTGTACCAAGTATAATTATCATTTTGTTTTATTTCAACATAATTATATATACCTCTATTTATATATCCTAATACTTTCCCTGATGTACTTGCTTCATCCCTAATTTTTAGATTGTCAATTAAGACTTCAATTTGATCACTATTTAAATCACGACTTACGGGAATACCAATTTTTTTATTCGTAATTAATTCTGGTAAATTTTTAAATTTTAAATTTTTCATATTTAAAACTTTAGTGAAATTAGTATCGATATAAAAAATCTCTTCTGGCTTTTTACAATTACCTTTTGTCACCCATTTTCCTTTATTATTTTGAATTGATGTCGCAGCTGTCCCAACACCACAAGTAACATGTAGATGATTAGCTGTCGCTGTCTCTTTTCCTTCAAGACATATAACTTCACCAGCTCTTATTATTTTTCCAACTTTCAATCCAAATTTTGACACGTCACTATCTTCAAAATGAACAGCTGTCATAAAGATTTTCGTTTTCCCCCACGCTGGTGTTTGAACAGCATCAATGGATTCTAAAAAGATTTTATTTGAAACAGTAGAACTGCCAATGCCACGTAATGCCACAACTTTCATATCAACTGGTGCATATAAATAGTCCCTTCCACCATCCATACCACCTAAATCGATTGGATAATCGATATAATTTGCACCTTTCCAATGTGGGATGTGATTACCTTCATCATAACTTTGCGTTACTCTTAAGTAATGCATTGGAAATTTAGCATATTTTTCATATCCTTCAGTATATTTAAAAACCATATCTCACCCCTTTTTCTCTGATTGATATCAATCTACTATATTATAGAAAAAGAAGAAAAAAGCGAAACAACGAATAACCTAAGATATGAATATTATCAAACTTTTTAATAAAATAAAAAAAGTCTTAAAAAAGACTTTCTAACAAAAATGGTGTCCCCTTAGGGATTCGAACCCTAGACCCACTGATTAAGAGTCAGTTGCTCTACCAACTGAGCTAAGGAGACATAAACAAGACTATAATTAATTATATCATACATTTATAAATTTTCAAGATAAAATAAAAAAAAGATGCAAAAAGCATCTTATTGGCAATAACCTTCTCCAACACTATCGCCTTCGACATATTCTTGTCCGGCTATACCACACGAAGTTTTAGTAATGCTATCTTTTAAATATCCACCGAAAGTATTAATAATTCCAATTAAAATAACCGAAATTAATGCAATGATTAAAACGTATTCGACTAAAGCTTGACCTCTCTCATTTTTCACTCAAATCACCTTACCCTTTTGATAATTTAATTTTATACTCAATGCCAATTTTTGTCAATATGATATCGCTATGGCAATGACTAAATCAACCTTTAATATTATCCTTGATTGTGTTATATTAATATTGGTGATAACATGATTGAAAAGATAGAAGTTCGTGAAGCAAAATCATTTAAAGACCGATTACTGGGCTTAATGTTTAAAAAAAATATTGATTACTGTCTATTATTTAAACATTGTAATAGTATTCACACTTTCTTCATGCGAGAAAAAATTGATGTAGTCATGACTGATAAAAATGACAAAGTAATTTATATCAAAAAAGGTCTTAAAAAAAATCGCATCATTTTACCTAAAAAACATGTTTATAATACTTATGAATTTCCAAATAACTTCATTAAAAACTTAAAAGTTGATGACCAATTAAAAATAAGAGAATAATCTCTTATTTTTTTACATGAATAATACCCATCCAATGACGATAATACCTATTATAATTCTATATATCATGAATAATTTAAAATCATTTTTCTTTAAATATCTAAGTAAGAAATTAATACATAGAAGTCCCGCTATGAAGGATACTAAAACTCCTACTATGAAGATCCACATATTAGCTACTATCAAATCAAATCCATCTTTGATGATGAATAGACAAACTGAACCGAGTACAACTGGTGCTGATAAATAAAACGAAAATTTAGCAGCATCTTCTTTTTTTATCTTCAAAGCACGACTAGCAGCAATTGTTGTTCCACTTCTTGAAAAACCAGGTATTAGAGCAAATACTTGACTGCAACCAATCAAAATGGCATCTTTTAAAGTAATCTTATCAAGTTCTTTTTTATTTGGCATCTTTTTATCGACAACATATATCAAAATACCCATTAATATTAGAGCTAAGGCAATCAAAATAAACTGCTTTCTGAAGAACTCCTCAAAGATATCTTCAAATAGAACTCCAACAATAGCCGCTGGAATAGTAGCAGCAACAATATACCAAAGCATTCTACCTTCAGCTTCTTTAACTCCCTTAGTAAACCCTGATATCAACATTTTTAAGAAATCTTTAAAGAAATAGATACCAATAGCCAACAATGTTCCCAAATGAAGAGCAATATCAAAACTCATCGCAATATCTTCATTGATCAAGCGACTACCAATTCCAAAAACATCCCTAAATATTATTAAATGGGCTGATGAAGAAATAGGCAAAAATTCAGCTATTCCTTGAACAATCCCTAAAATTATTATTTCAAACATAAAAACACCTCTTTATTCTCTTCCATACTTACTTATTCATTTTTTTCTGTGAATTATTTTGTTCCAACTTATAACTCTTTTCAATTCTTCTCATAGTTCTTGAAGCAACACGTTTAAATGCTCTATATTCTTTTCGATCATCAAAACTATTCTTATCGATAAAACATAAAGATTTCTTTATTTCAGGTATCATAAAAGAATTTCTCAAATAACGTGGATGAATCTTTGACAAATAACTAACTGTAGCTAAATAGTACTTATCAGTTTTGACATCTTCTATGTTACCACTATTTATTTTATCAAACATTCCTAGTAAATTTCTATCTAAATCTTCTAAAGTTAGACCTAATTTTGCTAATCCTAAATCATTAGTCTCAATATATTCATATTGTGATGTAAAATCGTATCTAAAACTCTTACTTTGAGATCCATATTCATCTAAATGATAAAGAACTTTATAAATGCAATTTAAATCATTTTCACTAAGGTCTCTTTTAGAAGCCTCATTGATCATCTTTCTTAAAATACTATTAAATTGGAAGGCATAACAAACATAAGCTGAATTCATTCTAACTGCCACTCCTCTTATAAAAGAACTAAATTTTTTATCATCTTCAGCTACTTTTAATAACTCTTCATCATTTAATGTAACTAACATTTTTTTTGCTTCTAAACTATCGCGAATTATTTCTCTTTCTTCCATTACTCTTTCCTCCTTTAACTAAGTACTCATATATCTCCGTGTAACGATCAACTAAAACAAAATCGATATCTTTTTTTACTTCTTCTGGTATCTCTGATAAATCTTTTTCATTTTCACGAGGGATAAATATTGTTTTCATTGAAGCACGATGAGCACCAATTACTTTTTCTTTTAAACCACCTATAGCAATTACTTTTCCACGTAGTGTTATTTCACCAGTCATTGCAATATTTGATGGAACTTCAAGATTAGTGAACAAACTTACTAAGGCCGTCGTCAAACTGACACCAGCACTAGGTCCATCTTTAGGCACAGCCCCTTCTGGTACATGTATATGTATGTTATTACTAGATAATACTTCATTATCGATGCCAAAAACTTTAGCATTAGCTTTTATATAACTCAAAGCTATCTTAGCTGATTCTTGCATTACTTCGCCAAGTGAACCAGTTAACAACAATTCACCTTTACCCTTATACATAGTCGTCTCAATTGGTAATATGTCACCACCAAACTTAGTGTAAGCAAGACCATTGACAACTCCTATGCGACCAACCTTCTCACTATTGTGATAAAAATATTTTTCATTTCCCAAGTAATCAGAAACATTTTTATCATCTATCTCGTAATCGTTCTTAGCTTTATTGACAACGATATCTTTGACAATCTTCCTTATGATAGTCGCTAACAATCTTTCAAGTTCACGAACTCCACTCTCTTTAGTATAATTTCTAATAATTGATAGAATCGCATCATCACTAAAAGTGACACGACTAGTTTTCAACCCGTGTTCATCTAATAAATTAGGTATTAAATGAATCTTGGCAATATCCAATTTTTCATATTCTGTATAGCTGGATAATTCAACTATCTCCAATCTATCTCTAAGTTCATTAGGAATTTGTTCAATATAGTTAGCTGTCGCAATAAACATGACATTGCTCAAATCAAATTCCTCTTCGATATAGTGATCGACAAAATGATTATTTTGTTCTTTATCCAAAACTTCCAATAGAGCTGAAGCTGGATCACCCTTGATATCTTTGGTCATTTTATCAATTTCATCAATTATGAAAACAGGATTATTAGTACCCGCTTTTTTCATTCCTTGAATGATTAAACCAGGAGCTGCTCCAACATAAGTTCTTCTGTGACCAACGATTTCCGCTTCATCGTTAACTCCACCGACACTAATCTTTGTCGATTCACGATTTAAGCTCTTAGCAATACTCTGTGCCAACGTTGTCTTACCAACACCTGGAGGTCCAACTAGACATATGATTGGACTTCGCAAACTATTTTTATTTTGTTTGACAGCTAAGTATTCAATAATTCTATCTTTAACGGTATCAAGAGCATAATGTGATTTGTCCAAAGACTCCTTTACTTTATTCAAATCAGATACGTCTTTCGTAACTTTCTTCCAAGGTAAATCTAATAACCAATCAATATAAGTACTCAAAATTCCCATCTCTGGTGAATTAGGATTACATGCCTCATATTTATTAATCTCATTATTTAGTCGCGTCTTAACTTTAGTAGGACAATCTAAAGCATTAGCTTTAGCTCGCAATTCATCAACTTCGCTATCTTTGTCATGAACGTCACCAAGTTCTTCTTTAATGACTCTAATTTTTTCACGTAAAACAAATTCTCTTTGGCTATCTTCAAGTCCTTTATTAACTTCTGACTCAATCTGTTTCTCTAATTTCAAAACTTCAATATCACGATTTATATCATCTAGAATCATCTTTACTCTTTTGGTAGCTGAAAACTCTTCAATATACTCAAGTTTTCTTTCAAAACTGATTGGTAAAAATAGAGCTACTATATCCGTTAATTGATTTATATCATTAATTCCTGATATTTGTGACAAAACAGTATTTGACATGTATGGTACTTCTCTCACATACATCTCAACATGCTTAACTAAACTTCTGACATACGCAAGTTCTTCTTTCAACTCCAAACCATCTTCAGGAGCACTACTAATAACCGCATCATAAACATTATCATCTTTTGTATAAGTATGAACTTTAGCTCGACTAATTCCCGAAATTATTACTCTCGTCTTTGAATTAGGCATATCAATTTTCATTTTTATGCTACCGACAATACCAACCTTTGGCAATTCAGTAACATCAGGGTTCTGTTCTAAAACATCTTTAGGATTTATTATTAATACTTGATTATCATAATAATCTTCTGCTAAAGATATAACTTTTCTATCTATATCATTATCTATTTCAATTCTTACTTCACTGTTTGGGAATAAGACCATGTTTCTAATTAACAGTACTGGTAAATTCGTTTTAATCATAGTCAATCACCTCACAAATATGCTTTCTATTATAACTACATGAATATGAAAAATCAAGAAAAAAGGCACAATATTTACAAAAGAAAAATTATTTAAAAAAATCATTAAATAATTGTTGCGCATTAATTATTTTTATGTTTAAATAACATATTTTTTACCAAACAAAAAGCCGAAATAATTTCAGCTTTTCATCGATATTTTTTCAAAAATATTCCTAAAAATCTTTTAATAATTGTTTTTATCTTTTTAACAATTCTTTTCCAAATCTTGGAAAAATATTTAGTCTTTTTCCAATGATAGACTTTTCGTACTAAAAAAGAACTTCGATAAATACTCATCTCAAAATTTCGAGTATCCATATGAATATTTTTAATATCTGAAAATAAGATATTGAAGAAATCTTTCAAATTAACTTTTGGAGCAAATTCTACAGACTTATGATATGAATTTACTGCATCATGTAGTGGTCCAAGATATTTTCCCAAGTATTTATCATTAGGGTTATTAGCATAATAATCTAAAGCGAATTCAAAAATATTTCTCTCTATAATATCTTCGTTCAAATATTCATTAGCATAAAAATCATGACAGAATTTAACAAGATTTTTTTCAATACTATGATGTAGTTTTAGATCGCAATACTTATTTTTTTGAATGACGGGCACGACTACATCTTTCTTTCGTTCATAACTCGTAACACTATCTATATCGATATTTGAAAAAATTGATTCTATAAATATTTGGCGGTTTTGATTAGAAGTAAAATTCTTTCTAATAATGTGTTCATCATCTTCATAAATACTTCGTGAATAATAGAATATCGTGTCACTAAAACTTGGACAGGCACATTTCAACAAGCGATGTAATGACACCTGAGTATATCCTCTCCCCCAAAACTCTACAAAAGCAAACCTCTCTTTAAAATTGATCTCTTGCTTTAAATAATCGACGACGATACCACGACTCTTTTTAGCTTTTTCTAAAATTATTTCTGAATATTTTTTAGAATTTTTAAAAATGGGATTTATACTGTTTAAAAGATCAACATCATATTTTTTATTCTTAATATAACTCAGTTCTGGAAAACAGATATCAAACTCTTCTTCACTTAACCAGAGTGATTTCAACAATTCATTAAAATTTGTCAAATCATTAGTCACATTACCAAAATTAGAAAAATGTTCGGCATCAACTTCATCGATATAAGAAGGAACTCGCCAAGCGCGACGCGAACCATAAATATATTTTGTTTTCAAAGGATACTTTTTTATTTTAATGATCTCATCAGCTACCATTTTCAAATAATATCCATCTCTTGAAATGAAATATAAAGTATCCAACTTATTCTTTAAGGCATCTTTTAAAGCCCAATCGACATATGGAACAAAGTATAAAGAGACATATGAATAACTGAAATAATCATGAGAGTTACTATTTATTTCTAAACGATTACGACGCAAAACATTAGCTACCAAATAAGAATCATAAGTACCTATTTTATTAAACATTGCTTTTTCATAAGCATTGAAATTGTTCGTTTTACATTGAATAGTCTCAATTCCCAATTGTTGAGGCATATAATTATCTGAATAAGAATTATCACCATGATGAATCCAACGATCATAACAATAATTGATATCAAAATAAACTTTTATAAATAATTCGTTTGATGACTTTTGGACTTTTTCATCACACGATAAATAAAGTGGTAATTTAGCAAGTTTAGGATTAGCTTTCGCAAGCATTTGCACTATTGTCTTTCTTGATAGATACATATCACTAATCAATATTACATCTTCACCACTATCTTTTAATGACAAAGCTTTATTAATCATATCATCAAGTGGTATGACATTAGCTATTTCAGCTTCTATCTCCCATTCCATTAATACTTTTTTCTGTTTCTCTGTCAAATTATATATTCGCATGATGCGATCATATATCTCTTCTAAAGTGATTTCATATTCTTTATTATCTAATTTATTAGGATCTTTCTTCTTACGATCTCTAACATCTCTCTCACTATCGCCTCTTATCACAGGAAATTTTTCAACTAGTTCTATATCAAACGAAAGTGAAGATGTCATCATCTTATCTCTGACATAGTAAAAGATAGCTTTAGGTTCATATACTTTTCTTGAAAAAAGTGTATCAAAAATATCAAAGCTGTACAATGTCTTCAATTTTCTATTTTCATCGATTTTAAAATCCATAACTTGAGTTAAAACATTATCAATATCACTATCATAAGAAAAGAATAAATCATTAATCTTCGTAAATTCTTTATCAGTAATACTATTGATTTTATTATATTCTCCTAAACTATGTAAAAGTTCAGCAAAATTCAAGCACTTTTTTCCAAGCGACATCTTTTCATAATCATCAACAAGATCAAATTCGTTAATGTCAAAATCATATCTGATAAACTTCTTAACTCCTGATTTCACTAAATCATAAAGTATTGGTGAATAATCGATGATTGCCAAATCTATCATATTAAATATTTCATAAATATCGTCTCTATTATCCCAAAACAAAATATTTTCACTATCGCTATATCTATCTTTAAAATATTCATAACTTATATCTTTTATTGATGATTCAGGCATTTTCAAAATTAAAAATAAATTTTCTTTCTTCAAAACCTTTATCAATTCATCCATATCAGGAATAGCTCTAACTAAAAAATCTTGATTGATATGACGTAATGTAGGTGCATATAAAAGAATCTTTTTATCATTTTTTAACCTGTTGAGTACCTTTCGATTTAAGCTACTAAAGCCATTACTCAAATCGTAAAGATACCCCCCCCGAATCGTCATTTCATCACTAATGGCACAAGCATTTTTAATGCGCTTTTCAACATATGGTGAACTTACTAAATACAATTGATTATCTTTATATATCTTTTTATTTTTAATATATTTTTTTACTATTTCTTCTCGGTCATATCCCCTTTTAATTTCGTTTTCAAATTTTTCACAACTGATGCCCCTACCCAAATTTAAAATTTTTGTTTTTATTAATTCTTTGGGAATATTATCCTTAACTTCATCAATGACCCATACAGTAGCTTCTTTCATGATTTTCTTTCCCATTTTAGAGTCATAAGAATAAGCTTTAAATCCTAAATGACGAACTTTTTTTACAGTCTTAACATCGTGACTAAACCAATATGATTTAATATTTTTATAATGATTGTTAACATATATAAAAAGAGCTTTAGGATTACCTAAAAAATAATTTCCTGCATCAAATATCCATACTTCTTTTTTCATACTTTCACCATCTTCTCCATATATAAATATTAATATTGGATTCAATAATTTGTCAAGCGATAAGAAAAAACAAAAAAACTAGGAATAATCCTAGTTATTTTACATTGCATCCTTACGAGAAAAATTTAATCTTCCCTTTTTATCAACACCAATTGCTTTAACTAATATCTCATCTCCAACTTTGACAACATCTGTAACTTTTTCAACTCTCTCTTTAGCTAGTTTAGAGATGTGTACTAATCCTTCACAACCTGGCCATACTTGTACGAAACATCCAAATTCTTCAATTTGAACAACTTTGGCATTGTATACTTTACCTTCTTCAACTTCTCTAACGATGTCCTTTATCATTTGCGCGGTCTTCTCAATTACTTCTTTATCCATGTGGTAGATGACAACTTTACCATCATCTTCTATGTCGACTTTAACTGCACGCATATCGTTGACAGCTGTAACATTACTTGCTTCACAAATGATCTTAGTAATCATTTCTCCACCTTTACCGATGACATCTTTAATCTTTTCTGGTTTGATCATGAATGTTTCCATCTTTGGAGCATACTTACTAACTTCTTTACGAGGTTCAGCAATTTGTTTTTGCATGACGTCTAAAACTTCCATACGAGCATCTTTTGCTTGAGCTAGAGCTTCTTTCAAAATTTGTTCTGTAATACCTTTAATCTTGATATCCATTTGTAAAGCACAGATACCATTTCTCGTTCCTGCAACTTTGAAATCCATATCTCCTAAATGGTCTTCCATGCCTTGAATGTCAGTAAGGATAGTATAATCATCACCATCTGTAATTAACCCCATAGCAATACCAGCAACAGGAGCTTTAATAGGGACACCAGCTGCCATCAAACTCATGCAACCAGCACAAATTGAAGCTTGGCTACTACTACCATTACTTTCCAAAATTTCACTGACGACACGAATCGTGTATGGGAATTCTTCTTCGCTAGGAATTACTTGCGCTAAAGCTTTTTCTCCTAAAGCCCCATGTCCAATTTCACGACGTCCAGGAGAACCATATCTTCCCGTTTCACCAACAGAGAATTGTGGGAAATTGTAGTGAAGCATGAATCTCTTCTCATCTTCAAGACTCAATCCATCAAGAATTTGACTCTCTCCTAAAGCTCCAAGTGTTGTAATTGATAAACTTTGTGTTTGTCCACGTGTGAACAATGCTGAACCATGAACTCTAGGTAAGACATCAATATCCGTTGATAGTGGTCTAATCTCAGTCATCTTTCTTCCATCAGCACGCGTATGTTCTTTAACGACGATACGTCTAAATATTTCATATTCCAAATCTTCTAATACTAACTTGACTTTCGTAACTAATTCTTCAAGTTCAGCTTCTTTTAAATCACTATTCTTCTCAATATAAGAATTGACAACATCTTCTTTAATCTTATCAATCGTTTCATATTTAAGAATCTTATCTTCAATGCGCATTGCCTTATCAAGATCATCACGACATGCTTTAGAAATCTCTTCACGCAATTCATCAGATATTTCCAAAGTCTCATATTCCATCTTTTCTTCACCAATCTCAGCAATGATCTTCTCTTGGAAAGCAACTAACTCTTTAATAGCTTCATGTCCAAACATCAAAGCTTCTAACATATCAGCTTCAGATACTTCTTTAGCACTTGATTCAACCATGTTGATAGCGTATTTTGTACCTGCTACAGTCAAATCGATATCAGACTTCTCGGCTTCTTCAGCTGTTGGATTGATTACTAACTTACCATCAACACGTCCAACTTTAACACCAGCTATTGGTCCATCGAAAGGAATCTTACTGATACAAGTTGCCAAACTTGAACCGAATAGAGCTGTAATCTCTGGCGAATTATCTTGTTCAACAGATAAAACCGTATTTACTATTTGCACTTCATTTCTAAATCCTTCTGGGAATAATGGACGCATTGGTCTATCAATCATACGTGCAGCTAAAGTTGCCGCTTCTGTTGGTCGACCCTCTCTTTTTATAAATCCACCAGGAATTTTTCCTACTGAATACAATTTTTCTTGATATAAAACCATCAAAGGAAAGAAATCAGATAATATATTAGCATTTTTTGATACAACTGCTGTTGATAAAATAACAGTATCTCCATATCTAACTAAAACAGCACCATGAGCTTGTTTAGCCATCTCCCCATGTTCAACAACAATTTTTCTTCCTCTGAAGTCTAACTCAAAAACTTTCTTCTCCATAAATAACCTCCACACTAAAACAATTATAACTTAATTCATAGAAAAATAAAAGACACTAAAAAATAGTGTCTACTTTTATAAAAAATTATTTTCTCAAACCTAATTCTTTGATTAGAGCACGATATCTATTAATATCATGTTTAACAAGATAGTTTAATAAATTTTTTCTTCTTCCAACTTTCTTTAAAAGTCCTCTTTGTGAATGATAATCATGAGTATGTTCTTTCATATGTTCAGTTAAAGCATTAATTTCTTCTGTTAAAATTGCAACTTGAACTTCAACACTACCACAATCTCCTTCACTTCTAGCAAATTTCTTAATAATTTCTTGTTTTCTCTCTTTAGTCATTGCCATAGTTTATTCCTCCTCTACATATTATTCGCTTCCTCTGAGTACATGTCGGAATAATCAAGTACCAAGATGAAGTAACGAAAATAATATACATTATTTTGAAGAATAAATCAAGTAATTTTAAAAAATTATATTTTTCTATTTCGATTTTTATTTTTTAGTATTATAATACTTATAGACATTGCCCCATCGCCAAGTGGTAAGGCATCAGGCTCTGAACCTGACATCCGTTAGTTCGAATCTAACTGGGGCAGCCATAAGAAAAGAAAATCTCAATTACTTGAGATTTTTTTATTTTTAAAATGTAATTTTTTCATTGATGTAATTAACTACTTCATCAAGTGGAAGTGTTACTTGTTCCATCGTATCACGATCACGAACTGTTACAGTGTTATCATTTAAAGTATTATCATCAATTGTAATAGCAAAAGGTGTTCCAACGACATCACTACGTCTATATCTCTTACCAATATTTCCACTATCATCATAATCAGTCATGAAATGTTTGCTCAATTCTTTATAAACTTCTTGAGCTTTTTCACTATGATACTTCTTAATCAAAGGAAGAACAGTTACTTTGTAAGGAGCAAGGAATGGATGAAACTTCATAACTTCACGAGTACTTCCATCTTCCAAAGTCTCTTCACAATAAGCATTACATAAAATTGTTAAAACTAAACGTTCAACACCAAGAGATGGTTCGATGACATAAGGAATGTATCTCTCATTAGTATCAGGATCTAAATATTCCATACTGACACCAGAAAATTTTTGATGTTGACTCAAGTCATAATCTGTACGGCTAGCTATTCCCCATAATTCACCCCAACCAAATGGGAACTTATATTCAATATCAGTAGTAGCATTACTATAGAAAGATAATTCTTCTTGTGAATGATCTCTAAGACGTAAGTTCTCTTCTTTAATACCCAAAGATAACAAGAAATTTTTACAATAATCTTTATAGTATTTGAACCACTCTAACTCTGTTCCAGGTTTACAAAAGAATTCCAATTCCATTTGTTCAAATTCACGAACGCGGAAGATAAAGTTACCAGGAGTAATCTCATTACGGAAACTCTTACCAACTTGTCCAATTCCAAAAGGAACTTTCTTACGCAAACTTCTTTGAACATTTAAGAAATCTGCAAAAATACCTTGAGCTGTTTCAGGACGTAAATAGATAGTATTCTTAGAGTCTTCCGTAACACCTTGGAAAGTCTTAAACATTAGATTAAATTGTCTAATATCAGTAAAATCACTCTTACCACAATTAGGACAAGGAATATTGTGTTCTTTTATATAATTGACTAATTCTTCATTACTCATAGATGCTGCATCTTCAACACCATTATCTTCAACTAATTTGTCAGCACGATGTCTTGTCTTACAATTTTTACAATCGATCAAAGGATCAGAAAAAGTTGCTAAATGTCCACTAGCTTCCCATGTTTTAGGATTCATAAGAATAGCACTATCTAATCCAACATTATTAGGATCTTCTTGAATAAACTTTTTAAGCCAAGCTTTTTTAACATTGTTTTTAAGTTCAGCTCCTACTGGACCATAGTCCCAAGTATTAGCAAGACCTCCATATATTTCACTACCCTGGAAAATGAAACCATATTGTTTACAGAAATTAACCATTTTGTCCATATTTAATTCACTCATTTTTATCACCTCAATCTTATTTATGAATTAAAAAATCTTCTAGAATATTGTAAGGACGGTTTCCCGCGGTTCCACCTTACTTATTCTAGAAGAATCTCTCAAAACATATAGCTGATAGGATTCCACCCCGTCATCGCTTCATAAAAGTAATTTTATAACAAATTTATTAAGATGTAAAGTCTATTTATGATTTTTTCTATCTTGACGTTCTAAAATTAATTCACTGATTGCATTAAATACTTCATCACGATTATCAATTCCAAAAAAGGAAATTCTCCCTGATGAAGTTGCGACTGATATTCCTGCAAACATACTTGTACCAATTGAAGATATACTATCAAGTGGTAGATCTACTCTTCTTCCCCATGTCGTTTTTCCATATACTCTTTTATTTGTTACAGTAATGCCAACCGTAAAAATAAACACCTGTATTTGTAAAAATAAAATGATAAGTATTACATCAACAACTATTACAATTATTATGTTTAACAAAATAGTATTAAGTGCCCAATCTGGTTCAACTCCAATAAACAAAAGAGGATACAAAGAAGTAAGAACACAATAAGCAATTGACCATTTAAGTACAGTAGAAATCATTTTTTTAAAACTATAAGGTTTACTTTCTATTATCGTTTTTTCATTCATAATTTACCTCCACTAATATTTTTATGCTGGTGTAACATTTCCGCTAATTTCTAATATTTCAAATTTTTCATCAGAAGAACCTTCCATAACTAGGTAATCACTTAATGGAAGTTTTATAACTATTTCAGATTTTCCTGCAATATCTACTGATTCTGATGTAATCTCTATACTCTTCAATTCAGTTTTTGAATAGCCAAAACTATATTTTACATATGGTTGATATTCTGCTTTTACTTTAACTTTTATATCATTATAATTGAAATTAGTTGATTTTGACCAAGTACTTAAAACAATAGAACATTCTGAACTATAAGACCCTTTACACCTAGTCTCAACCTCAATATTCAAATATTTATCATAATTTTCTTTAGTCAATTTTGTTTTATTACCACAAGCTGTAACTCCTAACAAACATATTACACAAATTAAGAACAAAAACATTTTCTTTTTCATAACATCTCACTCCCTTTTATATTAAAACCATACTTATTAAATTTTAATTATATTGTTTTGATTTGAATCTAAATTAATGTTAAACCTACCTTTTTCTTTACCATCAATTTTTAAAGTAAAAATGAATTCATCATAATCACCTGAGAAATTAACACTAAACAATGGCAATACACTACTAGAATTCAAAGTTTTATAATATATACCATTATCTTCACCATGATTAATTATATTTCCATCTTTTATGAAAACTACATTAGTCAATTCAATGTTATTAAAATATGATGCTTTATTATTTAATACATCTATAACAAGATTTACCCCATTAGTTAAATAAATAACCTTCCCTTGACTAATCTTTTTAGTTTTAGTTCCCACATGGGATATTACAAAATCATTGGTTTTTATTACATTATTAGCCATTTTTAATACCTCTGATTAATTTTATAGATTTAATAATTCTTTTTTCTTTTTATCGAATTCTTTTTGGGAAATAATACCTTCATCTAATAATTGTTTATATTTTTTTATCTCATCAGCTGGACTCAAAGAACCGTTACTGGAAGATTGTTGTTTTAATTCTTCTTCTGTCACTTCTACTATATTTTTTGAATTACATTTTGGACATCTATCAAAATCTACCACTTTATTTGCCATATCATGAGCCATTTTATTTTGTTCATACATATCGTATCTAGTTCCAATAATAGAAGCAGCAAGACTAGCCTTACTTGATGCGAGTGCAGATTTAGCATTTTTAATATTTTTTCTTAAATCCTGTGTTGTATAACAAAAAACATGACCACAAACATTACATTTAAAAATGTGATCTTTATTTTCTTCTTTTACTATACCATCTATTCTTTCAGTTATATATTGATATAATTCTTCCATCTCATCAAAATTAGATTCTTGAAAATTTATTTGACATGCTTGCTTTGAAGACAAACCAACATCTAATTTAAATTCAATACATCCAAGTTTTTTTAGTCCCCCAACTACTCCATGTTCTTTTATTCAAGTTTGAAATGTTTAAATAACTAAAACTACCATACTTATTTTTAATATCAGATTCAGTAAATGTAATATTTCCACCAATAACCATTTTATAATTTTTTTCCATTAAAATTTCTCCTTTCTCCTAAATCTGTCGTATAACTTATTATTATTTGACATTAAATAGACATGAATTCTACTAATTTTTCTAATGATGTCTTTTTCATATCATAAGTAGGATGAACATATAGTTTTAAAGTTATTTCAACAGAAGAATGACCTAATATTTCACTTAGAGTTTTAATATCCATTTTTGATTCAATAGAACGGGTCGCAAAAGTATGTCTCAAAGTATGAAATTTATTGTTTTTAATATTACATTTATTTAATATTCTTTTATAAAAAGCTTCTAAATATCTTGGATCATATAACTTATAACTATTTGAGAGAATAAAATATTTGTCTTCTTCTTTGAATCTTTTCAATAATTCAATAATAAAATTAGGTATAGGAATTATCCTTTTAGATGTCTCACTCTTAGGTGTACTCTCTATTAAAATAGTTTTTGTTTGATTACTACTTTGGTTTTTTACCCTTATGATAGTTCTTTTAATCATTAATGATTTATTACTAAAATCAATGTCTTCCCATTTTAGGCCACACACTTCACCAACGCGAAGCCCAGTATACAAGCATAGTAATAAACAAATTTTACGAATATTTATTTTTTCTTTTAAAGTCATTTCTAATAAATATTGTTCTTCTTTTGATAGTATAAAAATATTTTGTTTTTCCTTATTAAATTTGATATTATTTAAATCTATATAATTACAATATTTATTATGATAGGCATATATTAAACTAGATTTTATTATATAAATTAATTTCTTTTGTGTAGAGATTGCTACTTCGTTTTTTAAAGAATAAATAAAATTATTTATATCATTTTTGTTTATCTTAGTTATTGAAATAATACCAATAGAATTTTTAATATATTTGTTAATTAAATATTCATAATTTAATTTTGATTGAATTTTTAAATTTGATTTATTATCTAACCACATATTTAAAATATCATTATAAGCTATACTATTCTTTTTAATCATAAAACACCTCCAAACAATTTATTTTAATTAAGTCATTTCTTTTATAAAAGCAATTTATTTTTTCATTAGAGTATGTTATACTTAAAGTGCTTAGAAGTGTCGAATAATAATAAGTTATACGATAAATAAAAAGAAATATGATCAGTTCATATTTCTTTTTTCTATTAAATTTATTTTTTATGTTTTTCCACGTATTCTTCAAGAGTTAAATCATTATCATAAATTTCTTTAGCTATTTCTTTACCAACGTAACGAATATGCCATGCTTCATAAGGATATCCAGTAATATTTTCTTTATTTTTAGGAAATCTTAAAATAAATCCAAAATCTTTTAAATATTTATGAATTTGTAAATAAATTGGTTCACACCTGACCATTTCAACATTACTATCTAAAAATGTCCCATCTACTTTGATATCAATATCGACAGCTAAACCAGTGTGATGTTCACTAGCACCAACTGGAGCTACAAATTTAGAAGCATAATCTTCACCATATCTATTGACGAAATCATGATATACATCTTCTTGATCTTTTAAACTGCGATAAGCTGAAGTAATTCCAACTATAATATTTTTTGTTTCTAAAAACTCTTTTAGCTTCATATAAGCTTCATAAGTTTTTTCTTCAACTTTTACTTTTTTACCATTGGCATCTAATACCTCAACTAAATTTATGGTATTGATATAATCATCAGGAATTAAATTTTCTTTATTGACTAATATTGGTTGCACATTTGACACCTCCAAGGAAAAATACACTAAAGTATTAGTGTATTATTTTTAATTAGCAACAACTTCAATATCACCAGCATGGTGTTTAATCGTACCTGTTACAAAATTATTGTCATACTTTGATGCTGTTATACTCTTCCAATTGAATGCTCTTCCCGTCTTATTAACGATTGTGACAAGATTTACATTATTACGTGCATCCTTTGAAAAGGCAGAAGCTGCTATCGAAGTTACTTTACTAGGAATGACAATCTTTTTATAACTAAACCAACTGAATGAAGCACTTATCGTTTTAAGATCAACACCATTGGCTTGTTCAGGAATAGTGATAACTCCTCCAATACCACCAGTTGGACCAGCATAATCAGATAGATTAGAATAATCAATTTTACCATTAGTTATTTTATATATGAAACCATTAGCACCACTGACATTATTTCCTTTAAACGCATTTGCTTCAACTGTTAACGTTGGAACTTGTGATAGACTTGGCAATGTTATTGCTGTTAATTTACATTCACTAAATGCCCCTGACTTTATAAGTTTCAATTTGACACCATTCTTTTCAGCTGGCACAGTAATAGTTCCTGCTACTCGACCACCACCATAACTGACAATGGTTGAATAATCAATTGTTCCATCCGACTTACGAGCATAAATTATTTGATTTTCACCAGTTATCCTATTAGTTCTAAACGCTCCAGTTCCAATCGAGGTGACGCCATTCGGTATCTCCAAACTCGTTATGTCATTACTTCTAAATGCTCCTGAACTTATAGTTTTCAGGCTAGCCGGCAAATGAACACTAGAAATGTTATTAAAGGCAAACGCATCTCCACCTATACTCGTAACTGTATCAGGAATATAGACAGAACCAGTTAAGCCAAGACTAGCAAAAGCATTACTACCAATAGTTTTCAACTTAACACCATTTTTTTCACTTGCTATGACTAAATTATTCTTTTTAGTACCAGCATAACCGATAATAGTAGAATAATCGATTGTTCCATCACTGCGTCGCAAATAGATGAATGCTTTATCCTCGGTAATCTTGTTATTAGCAAAAGCTGCTCCACCAATTCCAGAACCAGATGGTAATGAAACATCAGATAGACAATTGTTATAAAAAGCATAAGAACCAATTGTTTTCAAAGTATTAGGGAAAGTAACTTTACAAATCTTATTATTGGCAAAAGACCAACTTCCAATTGAAGTTATTCCTTCTGACATGATCAAGTTTTGAATATTTGAATTATAAAAAGCATAATCGTCAACCGTCTTAATAGATCTAGACAATTTAACAGTATTCATATTATTTCCTTGGAAGGCTGCATATCCGATTGAATTGACACCACTATACAAGCTTACATTAGTTATCCCTTTTTTTCTAAAAGCACCTACACCAATAGCTACAACAGGTCTATCACCAATCTTAGATGGAATTGATACATCTTTAGGACAAGAAGAACTATAATTAGTTATCGTTATACCTTCTTCACCATCAGTCCATTCATAACACTCATTAGCTTTTTCTTCAGTTACTTCGACAACGGCATCTTCTTCTTTTCTCTTACCATCTTCGCCATATAAAACAGCATTATCTCTTCCTCCCACAGGATAATTAGGATTTAGATCAAAATCAGTTGATACATATATGTCACTAGCATCTAATTCACTCTCTTCTGTAAGATCAACTCGATGCCCAGTCGTATCAATACTCGTCCAATAATAAGTATAGTTATTCGCATCATCAATTGTCACAATGACATAGGCATCAACCCAAGCCCCATATGGACTTTTATTTTGATTTCTTTCCAATTTTAAATTGCTATAATGAATAGAATATATCGTTTCAGGATTTCTTATTACAAAAGTACCTTTAGCTATTTCTGCTGCTGCAACTGTGATATATTCACGTGCTGTAGCAATATAAGTATCCCTTCTACTTTTCTCTATATATTTAGTAACAGATTGAACCGCAATTGCCATTAATAAACCTAATATGACAATTACAGCTAACATTTCTACGAGAGTAAAACCCTTTTTATTTTTCATCTATATCACCCTATTTTCTAATATGATTATAATAAAATAGACAAAAAAAAGCAACTGCCAACTAGAAGTAATTTCTAATTGACAATCGCTCATCAACTAACTTATTTTATTGTTTTAGCTTTAAGATTAACGTCTTCTTTTTCAGTTTTCATCTTTTTAAAGAACCCATATCCTGCTTTAGCAGTAAGTCCACCCATTAAAGCATATTTTAAACCATCAAAACTTATTAAAGAATACTCAGGTCTAATAATGATTGCTGCTAAGTTTAATGCCGAATATCCTGCAACAGCTGCACATCCGATAAAAGCTGCCTTATTGATCGTAATTTTACCACGCATTGAATTTATTGTAGCCCAATTACTATTCATGTATTTGTTATATTCTTTATCATTTTCTAAACGTTTTGCAAATTCTTCATTATATTTCATCATAAATACCCCCTTTAAATAATGAAATCTTTTTATTCTTTTTTTCTATATATAATGTAATTCTATTAAGCTTTAACTTTTTGTTTTGCTTTTTCTTCTTTTAATACTTCTTTAACTACGATGCTTCTCTTAGCTCTAATATTTCTTTCTTCAGCTTCTTGCATTCTAGCATATTCGTCATTCTCACCTTTATTGAAAATTAAACCTGTTGCAGCAGATGCAATACCAAGTCCTGTAGTAGCAACTGGTGCTAATGCAAATCCTAAAGTTGCGATACCAGCAACACCAACAACAGTGGCACCAATACCAATACCAGCACATACTTTGAAGAATATTTTACTAACTCTGATCTTACCATAAGCTGAATCTATTTCTTCAAAATTTTCATTAATTCTTTCAAGAGCTTCTTCTTTTGTTACGATATTTTTTTCATCTTTTTCCATTTTCTTTTCCCCCTAATCCAAATGTGTCATTATTATAACACAATCTCTTTATAAAGTCAATTAATTTTAATTGTTAACACATTTTCCATTCGAATAGAACCTTTTTACCTTCTATCTCAAATGTGTACACATGATACCACAAAAACCTCAAAAAGTCAATTTTTAATGGTTTTTATAAGGAAAATAGACTCAAAAAAACAAAAAAGAGAATTAATTTTCTCTCTTAAGTGATTTTTTTACTATTCTTTTTAACATTATGCATTGCTTTAGTCGACTTTATATGATTACCAACAATCTCAGATACATCAGAAATAGTTACAAAAGCTGATTGGTCTTCTTCATCAACAATTCTCTTTATCTCAGCAACTTCTAATCTAGTAACTACCACATATAGAATAGATTTAGTTCCTGTGATTAAACCAGATCCTTCTAGTGATGTACAAGTTCTTCCCAATCTTTTATATATTTTACTAGCAATACTTGAACCATTTTCAGAAATTATCATTACTGATTTAACTTTTTCAAGACCATCATTGACTAAATCAATCAAATTATAAGTTATGAAATAAGTTAATAACGAATACAGAGCACGATCAATTCCAAATACGAATCCAGCTACTGCAAAAATCAATAAGTTAAAGATTAATACTACCTGTCCAACGGAAAAAGATGTATTTTTACTAATGACGATTGCAACAGATTCAGTTCCATCGACACATCCACCACACTTAATAATTAATCCGACACCAATTCCCAATACGACACCACCATATACCATTGCCAATAAAATATCATCAGTAACTGGTGGAGCTTCTTGAAACACCTCTAATAGAATTGAAAAAAGGGTTACACTGTATAAAGCTTTTATCAAAAAACTCTTACCCAAATTTTTATATCCGACATATAGAAACGGAATATTGATTAAAAAAGTTAAAAGTCCTAATTTAAATGGTGAAAGTTTACTGATGATAATCGCAATACCAGCAACGCCACCATCTAAAATAGAATTGGGAACGAGAAATTCTTCAAGAGCAAAAGCCGCTAATGCTGCTCCTAAACTCATTCCTAAAAATTGAATTATATAAATAAAAATTGAACTCTTTTTAAGTTTAGACACAAAACCACACTCCTATTATAATTTTAACATTAAATCATGGTTCCATTGTAAAAACAATGTATAATTTACATTTAATTTACAAAAATATCTAACTAAGTCCTTCACTAACACCTAATAAAACTATTCCAAATAAAACAACTGCAATAGAAATGTATTCCTTAATAGACAATTTTTCTTTCAAAAACATTCGTGACAATAAAACAGGCATTATACTATAAGACGCTACAACAGGACATGCCAATGTTGAATTAGCTGCAACGGCAAATACATAAAAAAATTGACCTAATGTTTCAAATATAGCAGCAAATAATCTCTCCTTAACAGAAAATACTCCAATATCTTCTCTTTTAAAGAATTTGAGATAGATAAAAAGAACAATTCCATATATTAAAAAAGTATATTCATAAGCAACTAGGGCCGCTTCTTCTCCTATTATTTCTAACTTATCTAAATATATTGCATCTAAAAAAGTTCCAGCTCCATCTAAAAGACAATATAATAGTGGAAAAATCAAAGCCGTAAAAGTTAATATCTTTTTTATCGTCTTTTTCTTTTTTATTTTCAACTCTTGGTCTTCTTTCTTCTTTTCAAATACTGATAAAGAAAAAACACCTACCCCAATTATCAAAATTCCCATAATATCTAAAACTCCTAAAGTTTCCCTAAATATTATGAATAATAAAATAGCCGTTATGACACCAGAACAATTTTGTAATGGTGAAGAAATAGATAATTCAATATACCTAAGTCCCTTATAACCAATGACCATTGAAGCAATATAAAAGAAAGAAACTGGTAAATACTTAACTATATCCATAAATTCAAAATTAATTCCATTGATAAACAAATAAAGTGTCGCATGAATACCCATTACCAATCCGACCATTATTCCCGTTTTCAAATGACTGTGTTCATCATCTTCTCTTGCTCCCATTTTATAGAACAAATCAGCAATAGCCCAAAACAATAACGTTATACTAGCAAAAATAAACCACATAAACTACACCTTTTCCCTTTTTAATCTTTTAAAAACTTTATGATACATACCTATTACCAAATTTTTAAAATAATTGAATTCTTCTGTCTTCTTATAGATCAAAACAAATATTAAATTAGGAATTATTAAACATAAGAAACACTTAATGACAAATACAATAAATATTGGTCCTTCTATATATGTCATTAAATAATATAATAATCCACCAATTAAAGCCGTGAATAACATCTTTTTAAAATAATCAAAATAATAATTTATAACTTTAACTTTTAATCCATCTTTATACAAAACATAAGCTTCTATCCAAAATGGCAAAGCAAAATAACTGATAGCTGTTCCCAAAAATACACCAACAACTCCCATTTTAATAGCTAAAATTATTGATATTCCCAAATTACACACTACTTCAAAGACCGTTCTATATCGATCTTTATAAAATAATCCACTCGCTTCTCTAAAAGACATGACCACTTTTCGCATCGTTGTAAAATAGAAATTAAATACGATTATGAAAACAATCCAAAATCCAAATAGATATTCCTTACCAGCAAAAATAGTAATGAAATCATTAAATAATATCATTAGACATATTGAACAAAAATAAGCAATCCAGAACGTCAAAAAATTACTCTTTTTAAACACTTCTATTCTTCTCGATTCATCTTGATCAATCCAAAAATTACCAATTCCTGGTGTTAGAGATGTATATATTTGATTAATGATCATAAAAAGAGCATAAGTAACTAAATGATAATTAGAATATAAACCTACTTCTACCAATCCGACATACTTTGATAATATGATATTATCAGTTGAATTTACAACGACATTACCAACTTTTTGAATCATTAAAGCTTTGGTATTCTTTACGATTTCATTTGTATCTTTTTTAGATAGTTTCTTTATTTTTTTATCTTTTAAGAAAGGATACATTTCATCGGCTTTTCTACTCAAAGCCCAATTCGATAAAATAGTCATTATTACTTGGATTATTAAGTAACCGAAATAATCTCGTGATATGAACAAATATATTATTTGTAAAATGTTCATACCGATGTAGAAACTGTATCGATATATCGTTTCTATATGACGATTTTGATCGGCTAAAATGAGATTTCGCTTATATGAAAAAAAGTAACTGACAGCCGTATTAGTAACAAATAACATATAAATGATTTCAATTCCAAAAATATCAGGCATATCATTTATGAAAAAGTTTAGAAAAGGTGTTAATGAAAAACCAATTACAAATATGACAACACCAATTATCGTATAAACTCTTTTAAATAACTGCATTAAAGACTTTAACTTTTCTTCATCTTTTTCGGCTATTGGTCGATACAAAGAATAAGTAATAGCGGTACCGACACCAAGTTCACTAAGAGAAAGAATCGTCAAAATATTAGAAAATAATCCATCTAAACCTAAATAAGTACTACTAAGCATTCTAATGAATACAATTCTCACTATAAAACTAGCTAGAATTCCTAATCCTTGACCAATAAAAGACCAAGATACATTTTTAATCATACTACTAGTCCTAGACATATTTTCACCTCACAGATAAATTTTATCACAAGAAAAAAAACTCTTCAATGAAGAGTTAAATTATAAATTGAATAATCAGAATAATTATTATCAATTCAAGCATGATTGACGCAAAAACTAAAGCATCTAAAAAACTAGTATAATTACTAAGTCGCATTGAATTATCATTGAGTTTAACAACTACGTCATAATTAGCTAATTCAAGGATGTCAAGACTATCATTAATTTGTTTGTACTTATTGACGATAAACATGTAAAAGTATACACCATCATCACTATTATTGAATAATTCCAATGTACTAAAATTAACGCCGACATAATTATCAGTCAAAGCGAAATCATCAAAAATTCCAACTACTTTAAAGACATAGAATTTATCATTTATTTTAACAGGAATTTTCTCATCAAAAAGATATTCATATTTTTTAGATAGAACAACTTCAAAATCAGATTCAACATTTCTACCAATAACAATGTCATCATCTTCAATAAACAAATAATTCATAAAAAATTTAAATCTATCACTAACTATTTTATAATCCTTATGAATTAAATAATATTCTGCAGTCAATTCATACTTTTCATCGATAATTTTATTTGAAGCAACAGTAATATAATTTTTATAGGACTTACTCACATGTATGTTGTATATATAAATACCTGCTAATAAAATAAGTCCTATAAAAGATAATATAATAATTAATACATCTAATTTTTTACTATTATTATTTCGTCTAAGATATTCTTCTTCTACCAGCTGCCAGTCCATTTGGCTGTAGCTCTATCCATAGTGTCGTAATAGCTAGTAATACCAGATGCTAATTGAATACCACCAATGTTGACTATGAATCCTTGCGCACTTCCACCAGAAAGTGATTTAGTAGCGTGTGCATAATCTCCATGTGCATATAACAAAGTCAAAGTACTAGAGACATTCTTAGATACATCAAAATAGAACGTTGACTGCAATGATGTAACTTCTTTTGAAGATGGTAATAAGAAACTTGCACCTGCTCCAGTTGGATTTATGATCGTACTATTTACTGTTGTGTCAGTCTTACAAAAAGATGGTGTTGAACAATACGTCTGACTGAAAGAAAGAGCACTGTTTATATATACCAATTCTTCCATACCAATTCCAATTATATCGTAACTTCTAACAGCAGGCATACTCTTCCAAACTAAGTTTACTTTATAACGGAATTTAGTTCCAGATGAGATAGTAGTACGCATTTTTTTGTAAGAAGTTTCAATGTACCCATCATATGAAATTGGTTGTGGTAAACCATTTTCGTAATCATCTTTTGACACTTGCATATCGCTATTACTAACAATTCTTCCAGTTGCATCGTAACGAATAATATTGACATAATAATTTGTTGTATCAGCGACCAAATGTCCTTCAATATCTTTATTGAAAATGAAATCATCTTCAAGCATATAATAGATCTCACTTTCAGAGAACCCTAACTCGACAAGATTATCATATTCCTCCTTGCTCATTTCGATACCATAATAATTAGTATAATAATTATCTTTGGCAAAAACGACAACTGGACTCAACATAAAGATTACAAATAACAATATAAATTTCTTTTTCATAAAATTACTCCTTTCACTTCCATAATAAATTAATATTTAAAAATTTATATACATCTGCTTATTCGAATTAGTCGAAATTTATTCTACTAACTCATTTTAACGTTATAGGAATGCCATAATTTACAATTTTATTGTTTTTATTTAAAAAATTTATTTTCAATAAGAAATATTGGTCAGCATTAGATTTTAGTTTCAAATCTACGTCATTAGGAATATGAATAAATATCGAAATAGGTTCTAACAATTCTCTAAAATTAACAATTAAATCATTACTAATTTCATAGCTATTAATATTTCCACTTTGATATAATAAATTATCTTCATAATATAATTCATACGAAATATAGTAACCAAAAGTGTTATTATTTTTAGGTAAATAGTCTATATCAGATATAGAAACATATTCATCATCGTCAATAGTATCTATTTTACCTTCAATATAAAAGTCCTCATTTTCACTAGTTAACTGATAAACTTTTATTCTGTCATAATTATTAATAAAATATATTCCTAATATTGTTGATGTGATTAACAATATTAAAACAATTATCGTTAGAATGACAATCGCAATATTTTTTCTTTTACTAATCTTATCTTCTGTAACTTCATTATCTTTACCAACTAATAATTCAGAAACATCTATTTTTAATATTTCACTCAATTCTAAAAACAAAGAAACATCTGGTAATGCTACACCACATTCCCATTTTGATACTGCTTTACTAGTAACACCTAATTTATCACCGAGTTCAGCTTGAGTTAGTCCAACAGCTTTTCTTTTTAATTGAATGTATTCGCCTATTTTCTCATAATCCATAAGCCTCGCCTCAGTTTCATTTTAGCACAAAATTATTTTATTAATTATCGTAGTAACCACATTTAATCAAAGAAAAAAGAATGAATAATTCATTCTTTAAACACATTACATCATCTTAATTTTTGATGTTTCGATTTCTATTTGATATCCAAAATTTCTTTCATTGGTCAAATCAGTAATATCGTCATAATAATCATTATAACTTCCTGCAAATTTTTGTGGATCTGTGGCTATAGTAACAAATTTTCTAAATAAATCTCTATTACCTATAGTAGCTATTTTTCTTCCTTCAATCATTGCTGTGAAATAATGATCATCTTTTTCTTCATCTTCATATGAAGACTTTAATTCTTTTAATCCTAAAACAAAATTAACTTTATCAAGTGTATTTACTTTACCAGTTGTTTTATCACAAATGAAACGAGCTTCATCTGGTTCAATTTCACCTAAAAAATCAATGTTTTCTATTCCATCAACAAGTGAATAAATTTCTTGATACAATTCTTTTTCTTCCATAATCACAAACCTCCAAAAAAAACTGATTTATATTCTACCATTTTTTCACAATTTATAAATATCAAATTTAATAATAATAACATAATCAAAAGTTATATCTATCTATGAAAGTCATCATCGAATAATAATTCATCACTATATTCATAATTTTCATTGACATGAAACTTTTTATCAGATAAATCGATATAACCTAAAATAAAATTTGGATTGACAATTCCTTCATAGTATTCACCATCATGGTAATCATCATATTTTACTACCAATTGTTCATTAAAATACTTCGGTGCTCCTAATATCACCATTTCCGACACTTTGCGAAAAGATGAATCACTTTTTTCCGTATTTAAAAAATTTTCAAAATTTTTCTTATCACTAACTAAATCTTTGGTAAGTGGAAGTGCTGTTGTGAATAAAATATTATCAGTATCCAATATATTAGTACCATTAACTAGCAACCCTTCTTCCATTATTCTTTCACCATTTCCTCTTTCTGTTTCATGATAAAAATAGTCGAATTCATCAAAATCAAGTTTACTTATAAAATTAGATAATTCCATGCTTTACCTCCTATTTTTCCTTTCTTTTACTAAACCTTTACTTTTAGCTTCTTCATAAGGCATAGCAGTAAAATTAAATTCCTCACCAACATCATCGCGCATGTAATAACTATTATCAGAAGGATGAAACTCAATAAAAGTCAATTGTGGATTTTCTCGAGGATCAGTAACTTTAAGTAAATCATCACCACCAATGTAATAATTTCTCTCACGCAAAAAATTTCTTATTTCCCAACTATACATAAAATACCTCAATTTTCCAATTATGCTTATATCTTCATTATACTATATTAAAAAAAATTATCAAATAATTATAAAAATTATTTGATATCTCTGTATTTTAAAATTCATCATGTTTTATCACTAAATTGTTAATACATTTTCGCATCATTACAAAAGCATCCATGATGGCAATACTGACTTGGGTTGCAACACTAGACTTTAAAATAGTAGCAAGCATCGCTACACCTTGTTCGGTGAAAACACGAGGATTTTTATATTTACCTCCACGCGTTTCAATATAATTATTTTTTTGGTCGAAATTTTCGACCAAAAAAAATTCACTTTCTTCATCCGTTAATTTAAAACTAAATCTTTCTGGAAACTTTTGAGGATTATTTCTTACCGCTTCATTAATTCTTTTTGTTTCTACTCCGTAAAGTCTTGCTAAGTCAGAGTCCAACATCACTTGTTTTCCTCTCACTTCATAAATCATGTTTTCAATCTTTTCGTCTTTAACCAATGAAATTGTATTCATATCATTCCTCCTACTTTGTTGGCAACGAAAATATATCAAACATTTGTTCTTGTGTCAACACTATTTCAATTATTTTTAGAAATATTCAAAATAATACCAATACTTGCCATACTTACAAGTAAAGAAGAACCTCCATAACTCAAGAAAGGAAGCGTTACACCTGTTACTGGTATCAATCCAACAACTACCATTAAATTCATAATAGCTTGGATTAAAATCTGAAAAGTCATACCAAAAGTTAAATATTTAGCAAAATAATTTTTACTATTTAAAGCAATCTTAATTCCACAACATAAAATAAATATAAAAAAAGAACTCACTATTAAAATTCCAACAATCCCTAATTCTTCACTTATTATGGAAAAAATAAAGTCCGTTTGCGGTTCTGGTAAATAAAAATGTTTTTGTCTTGAATTTAAAAAACCGAGTCCAAAGATTCCACCAGGACCAATAGCATATAGGGATTGAATTATTTGAAAACCAGTTCCTAATGGATCATTCCATGGATTGATGAAAGAAATAATTCTATCCATTCGATAAGGCGCTATTAAAATCAATATTACTATTCCAAAAACACCAACGATACCAGCCATAAAAAAGAATTTCATATCAGCTCCCGATATGAACAGTAATGACAAAATACTAACTATTATAATCATACTCGTTCCAAAGTCTGGTTGTAACATTATCAATAAAAAAACAATACCTAAAACTATTAATACCGGTAATATTCCTTTAAAAAAACTTTTTATTGTCTTCCCACTATTACTTAGGTATTTACTGACTAATATGATGAGTGATAATTTCATAAATTCACTTGGCTGAATACCTAATGGACCAATACCAAACCAACTTCGACTACCATTTCTGATTTTTCCAATTCCTGGTATTAATACCAAAACTAAGAGTATTAGACAAAAAATAAAAATATGAGTTGCATATTTATAATATATTCTGTAATCAATACGACTTATGACAATCATCAAAATAATTCCTATTAAAAGAAATATTCCTTGTAATTTAACATATCTAAAAGCATCATTAAACTTATATTCTGCCCAAATATAAGAAGAAGAATATATCATGATTAAACCAAATATTGCGAATAGAACAATTGCCATAAAAAGATACTTATCAATATGTTTATTCATTAAACCACCTTTACTAAATTTTATGAGTTCAGGTGAAATAATATATCAAAAAAAATAGACCTAAGTCTATTTATAACCAAACACCAAAGAAAATTCCAGCCATCGTAAGAACTAACCCGATTGCCCAAAACAATTTCACAATGTCAGTCTCTTCCCATCCCAATTTTTCAAAATGGTGATGAAGAGGCGTCATCAAAAACAATTTCCTTTTAAATAAGTATACCCATAAAACTTGAAGAATGACACTTAAAGTTTCAACTACGAAGACACTAGCAACTACGAGTAGCGTAACTTCTCTATGTGTAAGAATAGCTACCGCTCCCATTACAGCACCAAGTGCTAAAGAACCAGTATCACCCATAAAAACTTTAGCTGGGTAAGTATTGAAAAACAAAAATCCAACTAATGCTCCAACGAGTATGAAAGTAAATATTCCTATTTCTTCAAAACCGACCATTAACGATATCAAACTGAAAGCGATGAAAGCAATAGCTGATAAACCTCCAGCTAATCCATCTAAACCATCAGTTAAATTGACAGCGTTACTAGCACCAACTAAAATGAACAACAAGAATATTCCATAGAACCATCCCATTTCAATATTGATACCCAAAGTTGAAATGTGTAATGCTGTTGATCCACCAGTCTTCATGTACAAATAAAAGAATCCTAAAGCGATTAATATTTGTAAAAACAATTTTTGAAATGTCGTAAGTCCCTCATTATTATTTCTTTTATGACTTAAAAAATCATCCAAAAAGCCAATGAAGGCATATCCTATAAATACTAATAAAATAATTCCTAAATTGATCGTAAAATCAATTTTATTCGTCAATAACAAAAGAAAAGTCGTTATGAGTGTCGGAATTATAAATATCAATCCACCAAAAGTGGGAGTCCCCTCTTTTTTCTTATGATTTTCTCCTACAAATACACTTATTCTTTGACCAAGTTTAAAACTTTTTAAAATTGGTATCAAAATAATACCCAACACTAAAGCACCTAAAAAACCGATCATTACTGCAAATACTGCTTTAGTTAAAAGTAATATACCTGAACTACTAACCATTAAAATCACTCCAAATCTGCATACTAAATTATACTATACTTATATGACAAGATATTATTTTTTTTACCAACTTTACAAAAGTGTACACTATTTATCATCTGTTACAAAAACTTCTTCATGCCCCTTATCAATTATATTAGAGATTTTGGAGTTAGATGTTAAATTTTGACTATCTTCACGGAATAATACCGTCTCATATTCTGCTTTACTACAATAAATGCTCTTACTATCTTCATTTATTTCATTATTCATGACAATGTCACAACTAAATTTACCATTTTCATATGTTCCACCAACGATTATTGAAGAAGAATAGATAACTACTTCATATTTATAATTGATTACATCATTAACTAAATCATTAGATGCATTATAGTTAAAAGTGACATGATCATTATAATTCATTTTTACTTTAGCAATATTATAAGTACCAGGATAAAAGTAAATTTCTTCATAATCACTTGCTCTATTTTTACTAACTCTTTTAAAGAATTCATCCATTGTCAACTCTGAATTGACTTTTTGATAATATTGTCCCTCTTCAGAAAAAGTAAAACCATTATCTTCTAAGTAAGACTCTAAATATTCTTCATCACTTTTCGAAAAGAAACGATTGAAAAAGAACAAAGCTAATGAAGATAATACCAATACAACTATTATTAAAACTGATTTTTTCATAAATCCCTCCTATATCACCTTAGATACATGATTGAATAATGAATTGGCAATAGATGTTACATTACCTGGCCAAGATGAACAACCAGGGCAATAATTAGTAACGACAGCTGATGGGCTTGTACCATGATAATAACTTCCACCTGGTGTCAAATAATTCCTATGTAACATATCAGCGTGATACAGAATGAATTCCCCAGGAGAACTGAAGTAAGCAAAACTACAGTTAGAGTTGCTACCACATCCATTTGAAGGATGAGCGCTACTTGAACAAACTCCTCCTAAATTATTACAACTTTTACTAATATTCGAAGTGATCCAACCAGATTCTAATGCTTCAACTCCTAACAAGAAGAAAACATTAACGCTATATTTATTTTCAGCAGTGACTAAATCCGTAGCATAAGGGACGAAATTTTTAGCATTTCCCCCAGCTGAATTCAAAACAGCAATTAATTGAGTACTAGTTATATTACTCTTTTGAGTTACGTCATTAACATTCCATAGTATGTCACCAGCTACTTTAGCTGTTCCCTCAATAGTTTCACCAGACGAAGAACTGCTCTCTTGTTTCTTACGCTCTTCTTCAGCCTTTTCCTCATTCTTTTTACGAGCTTCTTCACGTGTTTTAGCTAACTTTTCACGTTCTTCTTTATCAGCTTTATGTTCAGCTTCCAATTTTTGTAACTCTATTTTTTCTTTTTCTGCTTCTATTCCTTTATAGAACTCTATGTTTTCAGTTGTTGCATTTTCCAAACAAATGGTATAAGTTTCAGCAACATTTCCTAAAAGACTGACAAATAGACCAGCTAGTACTGGAACAAAGAAAAAACCACAAGTCGATATTATTCTTGAAGTTATCATTGGAATAGATTTTTTAACATCCCCGTTTCCCAAGACAATTTTTAATAAATCTACGGCTAACATTATTATTAAAATCATTGGTACTAATATAAAGGCAATTTTAAATAGCGTTTTAACAAATAATAACACTGATAAAACACGTGAACTTTCACATACTGGTATGTTTAAAAACAACATAACACCACTCCTACTCTAATATTTTAATCATAAGATAATTATACTATTTTTTATAATTTTTTGAAATAAAGATTTCTTTAGCTATATAAATTTGTCTATTTTTTATTTCATCATACATCAAAGAGATATATTGACTTAAAACTCCAATTACTAATAATTGAATTCCACTGAAGAAAGTTATCAAAAAGAACATCATCATCGTCAATATTTTAACTTTCAACACTAGTGCCGTAATTAAATATATAAATGCTCCTAAAATAGTTAATCCTCCAAGATAAGTAGCGATTTTAAGAGGAAATGTCGAAAAGGAAAGAATACCTGTCATCGCATATTTAAACAATGATTTAAAGCTCCATTTACTATTTCCATTAGCTCTTTCTTCTGCTTCATATGGAATGTAATGCGTATTAAATCCGACATAGGCAAAAATTCCCTTAGTAAAGCGATGCGTCTCATGCATTTCAATCATGGCATCTTTAACACTCTTTCTAAATACCCTAAAGTCTGATGCCCCTCTTACAAAATTGACATCTGATATTTTATTTATCAATTTATAAAAGCAATTTTTAAAGAATGATAAAACGAATCCTTCTCTTCTAACATCTTGATATGCACAGACACAATCATAATCATCATTTTCTTCAAGGATGTTAACCATATCCAAAAGAACACTTGGTCTTTGTTGCAAATCAGCATCAATGATAGAGACGAAGTCACCACTAGCTTCTCTTAATCCTGCATACATGGCAGCTTCTTTGCCAAAATTTCTCGAAAAGCTTACAACTTTTATATTTTTCCCTTTATCAACAATTTTTTTAAGTTCTTCAACCGTTTTATCCTTACTACCATCATTGACAAAAATTAATTCATATTCACCTTTATACTTTTTAAAATCTTTACAAAATTCACTATGAAATAAACCTACATTTTTCTCTTCATTATAACAAGGTATTATTACAGATAATTTCATATTACCACCTCTATTAAATTATAACATGTATTGATTAAATATTAAAAAAAAGATTGCCAACTGACAATCTTTTAATGTTTTATTTTTCTTCTACGTCATTATTCTTTAAGAATTCTTCATAAGTAGAATACTCAGTATATCCAGCATTGACATCAATAACTTTACCATTCTTTATAGCGTAAACCATTGGTGTAGAACCAAATAAACTATTTTCATCACCTAATACTTCATCCATACCTTGAATTTCTTCAGCTAAACTTTGAGTTAGAGAACCAGTATTCAAATAATATAAAGTATAGTCATAATCTTCTACTGATTGTTGTAGCGTTGGTAAGAAAGCAACACATACAGAGCAAGTACTTCTACCAGTATATACTAATCTGATAGAATCATCATCTTCATCTTCAAGCCAGTCCTTAAACTCATCCATGCTTATTTCTTTAAACATACTAACATCATAATCCTCAGCATCAGTAGATTGATCAGAAGTTTGACTACCATCATTAGTCGTTGCTCCATATGTTTCATAATTCTTAGCGATGCTACTAACTTTATTCAATAACAACAACAAAATGATAAAGATGACAGCTAGAAAACATATACCTATTGAAAGTAATATCTTTATAGACTTATATTCGGAATTAGGATTTGAACTAGTATTGACATTACTCAATTCTACTCCTTCATCCTCATCATCAAATTCTTCTACTTCTTCCTCGAATTCATCTTCGTCTACAACCTTTTTACTTACTTTTTCTTTTTCCTCTTTAACTACTTTTTTATCTTTTTCCTTTTTATTCTTCTCTTCTTTTTTCTTTGCCATAACTTTTACCCTCCTAAAACAAATATAAACTAAATTGCGACATAAATCAACAAATATGATGCATTTCACTACATTTTCATAATTATTATTTCATTATATCAAATATGAAATTGACAATTCTATTAGTGTATCCACCTTTTACTTCTAAAACATTTTCAGAAGCAAATTCTTGAACTTTTTCCAAATCATATTTTTTCTTTTCAATCGCTTTTATTATCTTTTTGGGATCATCTGAAATAACTCCAGGCATGTCATCAAAATTGATGTAGAAATCACGATTATTCATATACGTATCACGATCATATGCATAAAAGAATAATGGTTTTTTTAACAATGCTATTTCAAATACTACAGCTGAGTAATCCGTTATTACATAATCACTGACTGAGGCCATTTCAACAGTCGTAAAACTGCGATCAAAAATGACTCTTTCATCATTGATGACAGTCGCTGATAAAGGATGCAACTTGATGATTAAATTATATTTTTTAAAATCGACTTCATCAATCAATCGCTGAATATCTTTTTTCATTCCTTTATTCTTTCTAAAAGTTGGTGCATATAAAATATTTTCTTTTTTTCGAAGTGATGGATATTTTTCTAATATCTTCTTCTTATTCTCATTAATCTTTTTTGCATCTTTGATGAGATCAACTTTTGGTGGTGGCATGACGACCATTTTATCTTCTGAAACATTAAAAGCTTTAGCGAAATTTTTTAAGCAACTCTGACTACTAGTAAAGACGTAATCATAATTTTCATGCATGTGCATAAGTTTAGCTAATTTACTACTACTTCCCTCTTTTTGATCTAAAATGCTATAACCGAATTTTTTAAATGAACCCATCGCATGCCACATCTGAACAACTTTCAAACTCTTTTTATGTCTTAAAACACTTATACAGATACAATAGGTATCTAAAATAACTACTTTACTAGTTGCGATGTGATACATCTGGACAAACATGTGTAATCCATAACTAATTCTATTTTTTAATCCTTTTTCAATTCTTCGACAAAGAATTACTACTTCTAAATCATTATCTTTTTTCTTTAAAGCTTCACTCAATAAAATAAAATCGAGTGATGGTTGATTCTTTTCTCTACTTATAAAAGTTACCTTATTTTTAGTAGGAAACAATTTTATAAAAAAATAAATTATATTTAACAAGAAGATTCCCACTTTTATAATAATGCTCATATAATCACACTCTCTAAAATAATTATATATTTTTTAGGTCCTTTTATCAATCAAAAAGAAAAAGATTATCTAATTATAATCTTTTTTTCGAATGTAATAATCGACTACTCTCTTACTTGCTTTGCCATCACAAGAAGAACAAAAATATCGTTTGAATTCTTTTAATTTTTTCTCATCGATCTTACCATTTTTAATTTTATCAATCAATTCTTCATCATTTTTAGCTATATCACCATAAGTATAAGAATCAAGTGGATAATAGAAATCTCTACTATTCTTATAATCATCTAAATCTGGTAAGAAAAAGACAACTTTTTTATCAAAGAATGAATATTCAAAAATGACTGATGAATAATCTGTAACTAAAATATCCGTCACAAACAACAAATCATTTATTTCTCTTTCATCACTCAAATCTAAATAGAAATCATCATTTTCGAAATCGTAATCAGGTCGATTTTTAATAAAAGGATGAAGTTTGATAATGCAGATGTAATCATTACTAAAACTTTTTCTAAACTTTTTAAAGTCTATCGTCGTAAAATCATAATATGCAACATTTTGACCACTTCCACGAAAAGTTGGCGCAAAGAGTATCACCTTTTTATTTTTTAATTTTGGATACTTTTGAAATAGTTCTTTTCGCGTCTTATTCGCATACTTTTTATCAAAGAAAATATCTGTTCTAGGAATTCCCAAAGCTTGGACTGCATCGATATCCATATCAAAAGCTTCAGCATAGTCTTTTCGAATATTTTCACTACTCACAATCGCTCCTGTATAACCGCGATGCGTCAAACTTTTAACTCCACCCCTACTATATCCAACTTTTTTATATGCACCCATCGCATGCCATAACTGAATTAATTCAGTATCTTTACGCAATTTTAAAGCATATATAATTGGATAAAAGTCATCGACAAATACATATTTAGATTCAGCTATATATCGACATAATTCTATCTTTTCAGATAAAGACTTCTTACTCTTTAAAGATTTTTTTAAAAAAGTATTGATTTCATATTCTTTATCTTTACTAATTTCATCATGGACAAACTTAAAATTACCACTCAAACTAGATCGTGAATCTGAAAGAAATAGAATCTTATGATCATCTAAATTCTTAAATATTTTAAAATAATCATAGATGATTACATAATCAATTCTTCTAAGTTTTTGAAGAAATTTTTTCACGATTGATTTAATCTCATTAATAACTTTTTTAATACGTATCACCTCTTCAAAAGATAAACATTTTTATTTATCTTTTATTAAAGTATCATATATCATATCACATGGTCGATCAGTTTCAATAAAGAACTCCGCCATTCGTTTTTGATACTTTTTACTAGGATTACATTTATTTTTGATAATTTTATCTATCTCTTTTAAAAGTTCTTTATCATCATAACAAACTTCTCCAAAAGCATCTTCCTGCTTTAAATCAAGTTCACGATATGAATGAAGTCCAGCATCAAATTCTTCTTTATCAGGCATGAAATAGATAATAGGAATTTGTAACTTGGCAAAATCAAATTGAAAAGAAGAGAAATCAGTTATGAATATTGCATATTCTTTTGGATCAATCTCATCAAAAGAAATAGATATTCTCTTTGAATTAAAAGTAAATAAATCTTTATATCCCCTAAATATTGGATGAAGTTTAAATTCCAAAGTCATATTCTCTCGTTCTAATATTTTAACAATCTCATCAGAGTTTAAAAAATCATTTATCTTCTTATAAAAATTAGATTTTAAGAAGATGTCTTTCGTATCTTTTCTCTTACCTTTAATATATTTACCAATTAAATATACACGCCAAGAAGGTGCAAAAACAATTTTTTTCGACTTGGTATTTCTCTTTTCATTCTTCTTCATTCTAGGCATTCCTGAAAGAATTAAATCTTCTTTGGAATAATGATAATTCTTTTGAAAGTTATCAATTTCAAAATTGGAAGATACAACTATTTTATCTATTTCTGTATACTCTTTAGAATACATCGATATGAGTTTCGCATGTAAAATTCCATGTTGTAGATAAATCAAATCGTAATTGACTAAATCACTATAATATTTATAACCTCCACCAAAAGGACAATATTCATAGAAATCAGCGAAAGATGTGATTAACTTTGAACAACGAAAATACAATGCTTTGTGTTTCAAGCTCTTAAATTTGACAAAGTTCTTAATATTTAAATCATTCTTTTCACCAACATAATATCTCTTTATGCCATCATTTTTATCGATGTCGTGTAGATACTGCAAATAACCATTCTCATGAATGTCACCACGATCTTGATATAACCATATCTTTTTCTTTTTTCCAGCCAATAAGCGATAGATACAAATAGTAGGATTAATCTTTAAATAATTTATATTCTCTTTTATAAATTTCTTAACTCTTTTCAAAAAAGAATTATTAGTGATTAAAAATTTACCTATTTGAGGTTTATAAATAACCTTGATATTACCAGATGTCACGTTATATCTCTTCGCACTAGGTTGAATACTTGAAAACTTTTCAAATTCATATTTTCCATCAATGACATGTTTATCAATCTTTACATAAAATTTAAAATCTTTGACTTTCTTTAGATCAATTGTCCAGTTAAATCCATAAAAATCATTATATTTTAAAGAAGTATAATTATAAGAAAAATTAGACATGTAAGTATCCATTTTAACATCATGACTATTTCCACTCTCATCAGTATAACTTAAATAGATATCTGGTTTATAAACATTGGTCAAAGGGCTTTTCAAAGTACCAATCAAATTTAGTTTATCATTTTTAATTTTAAAGCGACTGAACATGATATTAACACGGTCACTTTCATATGCTACTTCATCATCGATAATTATCTTGTAATCATCTTTATCAAAAACAACCTTCTCTTTTTTTCCTTGCAACTTAAAAAGATAGAATTTGCGATAAGTATCAACACCATCACAATTGATAATCGTTTTAGCATCAATTTTTTTGATTACAGCAATGAGACGATTATATTTATCTTCATATTCTTTTCCCTTTAAATGATATGGGAATAAGACATCATTTTTCAATTTATAACAAATATTTATCAATATCAATGCTTGGACATATGGATGAAGTATTCCCTTTTTAGAGAACTCATCAATCATCATTTCATAATAGATTAGACTTTTATCAAATGTATAATAAGGATTTATCTTTTGTCTTGAAGCACTTTCTTCTCTTCGACAATAATAATATTTAGCTTCTTTAACAAAACCAATTTTTCCCTTTTTCATCAAAGTCATCGTATTAAACTTTGTATCTTCACCTAAAACCATGGTTTCATCATAATAAATATTATTCTCTTTTTTAAAAGTAACATTAATAGTTGATTGATCAACATATGGATAATCACTCAAATCATAGACACCATCCCCATGATCATATAATGCATACTTTTTAGATAATTCTCTTCGCCCACTTTCAAAGATGTGTTCCATTGGATAAGTTACTAAATCAACTTCATCATAATGTTCATCGAAGAAATTGATCAAGTTTTCAATCGTCTTTTCAGAAAGGTAATCATCACTATCGAGTAACATCAAATATTTACCTCTAGCTTTTTTAATCCCTAAATTTCTCGAGTAAGAAACGCCATGATTTACTTCACTATCAAAGAAAACAATATTTTCATATTCATTAGCATACTTTTGACATATCTTAGCGCTTTCATCTTTTGATGCATCATTTACTAAAATGACTTCGATTTTATTAAAATCATAACTCTGTTCAATCACTGAATTAATGCTTTTTTCTAAATATTGTTCAACATTATAAACAGGAATAATAACTGTCATATCATAATCGTATTTCATCATTCCACATCCTTTACTATCACATCATAAACTCTATCATGATAAGTATTGATATCAATCTCATCAATCTCATCAAACTCATATCTCTTTTTATACTCTTTATCTATTTTAAATTTGTTTTTAATAAGAGAATTGAGATTATTTTCAAGTTCCTTCAAATCATAACTGATGGGTCCATATAATAAGTCTTCATCGATTGTCAAATCACTCATGATGTGCAGATTACTATTGATTAATTCTTTATCAAAAATGTGATATAATATCGGTTTTTCATATGCCAAATACTCTTGATCAACATTTGTAACATCAGTTATTAAAGTATCATATTCATCAAGTTTGACATCATCAACTAATCTGATTCGTTCATTAGAAAATTCTTTAAATTCATCAAAAACACTTTTAAAATAATCACTTATTTTTATATCTAAATAAAGATCATTTTTAACGAGTAATTTTTTTATGGTATCAGAACTCATCAATTCTTTTATCTTTTGATAATAATTACTATTTCGCAATTGGTCTAAATTGATAGTAAAAGAATTAACTGACGTCAACAAATACTTTCGGTAATCAATCCAAAATAATATTTTCTTTTCTAAAGATTTATTTTTTTCTAAGGACAAAACATTACCAATAACCGCTACATCATTATCACGATATAAATAATTGTTCAGTAAAGATTCTTTTTCTCTTTCATTATATACGACTATTTTTGAGATGATATTATCATTTTTACTAAACATGTCATACGTCTTAAACTTTAATGAATCACTATTTAAAAGAATGATCTCTTTCGTAAATTTATCAGTGAAAGTATATTCATTTTTAAAAGGAATTACATAATCAGTAAAATTAGAATTAGATGTTATTATCTTACTAGCTCGTAAATACAAATGACGATACTTCTTAGAATTTATATTGACGATATTTTTTTCATTTTTATTATCACTCGAAGTGACATAATATCTCTTTATGCCATCATTTTTATTACTATCGAATAAAAACTGTTGATAACTCTTGCCAAAATAGTCATAACGATCAATGTATAAATATAGGTTACCATCTCTTTTATTAAATATTCTTAATAGATACTCTTTCCAATTTCTTCTAAGCATTCGCAAATGTGTCAACAAGATTGGTTTGAAATCCTTTTTTAGACTATATTTTCGCAAATAGATTAAATCTGATTTAATACTTTTAACACAATTATCTTCTAGAGTATAATTTCCGCCAATATACTTTCTTTCATTCAATTTATTATTTATCTTAATGCCATTAGAAACTTTACCATGCTTCAATACATAACGTCTTAACGTTTTATGAAAAGGAACAATTTTATTAAAAGCAAAACTAGTTGGTAAAGTTTTATCACCTATTTTGACATAATAAGATATATCCTTTAAATCCTTTGTATCATACTCTCTTTCAAAATAACTCTCACAAACATTTATAGTATTTCGACCATATCTTTTTAATGGTAGTGAAATAGTATCGATTTTCTTTTCAATCGTTCTATTTCCACGAGTTACTCTTTCATATACTTCATAATTTACTTTTCCAACAAATGGTGTTCTGACACTGGCACAAATATTAATCTTTTCTTTTTTATAATCATATTTATAAATATTCATCTCTAAATTATTATTTAAAAAGACGAGTTCCTTGCCATAGAAAACCTTATAAGTACCATCTTCTACTTCAATTTTAACTTCTTTAGGATTTTTAAAATTGACTAAGTAATACATTATCTGATAGATGTGCGCTACACTATCATGAATGATTATGTCATCATCAATGTACTCAAACAATTTTTTTATTTTTTTTAATTCTTTATCATATTCTTTATCATCTAAATACTCTGGAAAGAATGAATCTTCCAAAACACGCCATTTAATATCATTAAAAATACTGTATTGGATGTATTTAGCTAGTTTGCCATTTTCTAAATAATTATCGATGAAAAATTGATATAACTTCATGTATTGACCATATGAAAAATATGGTTTTGCTTTCAATGAACTAGTTGATGTCTCATGAATACGATAAAAATATTTAGGTTTGTCCAAGTATAGCAATTTTCTCTTATCAAATAATAATTTAACTGAGTATTGTTCATCTTCATGAAAGAAGAAATTGGTATCGAATAATATATTTTTTTCAAATTTATTAACTATTGCAATATTGATGGTTGGATTGAATAAATCATAATTTTTTTCCAAATCATAAATACCTGATTTGTCATATTTTTTAAAACGACTGATTAGACGTGATTTTTTAGTCGCATTGTCATAATGATATATTGGATATACTAAAACATCAACTTCGTCATGATATTTTTCAAAATTTTCATAGACTTCCTGACAAGTATCATCACTTATAAAATCATCTGAATCTAGAAAGAGAATATATTTTCCTTCCGCCATTTTTAAACCGACATTTCTAGTATCAGAAACGCCTGTGTTCTTCTTATTTACAATTATAATGTTTTCCTGTTCATATTTCTTCATCACTTCTAAACTGTTATCAGTTGAACCATCATTTATCAAGATAACTTGTAAACGATCAATATCAAATTTTTGTTTGAGAATAGACTGTACACACTGATCAAGATATTTTTCAGCATTATACACAGGAACAATAATTGTCATATAGTATTTTGAATAATTCATTCTACCACCATCCATGAATGTTATTTTTTATTACCCTTTTTCCACTCTTCTACTGGTACAAAAATTAAATTTCTATCTTGCGGAACACCATAATAATTTTTAAAGTGTTGATCAGAATACTTATTATATGGATCTCCGAGCCATATGAAATCTTCATATGGTAATTTTGGTAAAATTATTTCTTCTTCTGAAATATGTTTTTTAACAAAATTAATTCTTTGGTATTCAACGATGAAAGAAGTACCATATATAAATATTAAAAAGCCACTAAAGATACCAATCCAACTGATGACGATTGGTTTCATCACATCTATTTTTTTATTTTCAAAAGCTAGAGTGAAGAACTCAATAGCAACTATGATCCATAATACATACATTGGAAAGAAACATCTACTACCTATCGGTTTGACCACAAATAATGGCGCTGTCAAAATAGCATTGCTGACTAGACAAAAAATTATTTTTTTCTTTTTAGGAACATCCTTTATTAATAATGAACATAAAAAGATTGTCAAATAGTAAATAGTAGCTAAGAAAGAATTTAAGTATTTCGTATATTTAAATAAAAAATCAATACCTACAAATTTATAAGTTACAGCATAAATAGGAAAAGCTGATAGTATTAAAATAGCGCCATTTATATATTTTTTATAACGATCATTCTTCTTCAAATAATTGCGTAGAAAAGTGATGACACAAATACTTAATACTATGTTTAAAAGCAAATTTTGAAAGATTAACTCATTAGCTATGACATCGACAAAACTGTGAATCGCATCAATGATAAACTTAGATTTACTACTTATGGCACGATAGTAATCATCACCTTCAACGACGTTGAAATAGGCTTGATTACAAAACATCAAGATCGTTCCGCAAACACAACCGATGAAATAACATATAGAACTAGCTGAAATGTGTTTATACTTAACATATTTATAAGCGATTACAAAAATTGCTAATACTACTAAGTATAATGTCACATGTTCAATAAAAAGGCAACTGATAAAACCTAGTATCAGCATCAAAAAACTTTTTATTTTTGTCTCTTTATCAACTTCATCATAAAATAGTCCTCTATTTTGATAGACATATATTAAAACTAAAAAGATTGATACGACATAATTGACAAAGCCACTAGTCCAAACGACAGCTTGTCTTAAAATCAAATTGGGAAGAGCTACCAACAAGAGAATTCCCAACCATCGACTATTACTATCAATACTCGTCAACTTATTGACTAAATACATCATAAAAGAAAGAATGAAGGCCATGAAAAAAGCTCTTAAGATTCTACTTCTAGTCAGTATCATAGCTAATATGTTTCCACACCATCTTCCATTGTAGTTAGCGAAAAGACTTTGTAATTTTTCAATTCCAAATTGTGATCCCCAAGCCCAATCGTCAATAGAATATGGAAATAGAAAGGTCAAAAATAATAAGAAAATAAAAATTCCTAAATAAAATTTATAATTGCTATTACTAATTTTCTTTAAATTGTCCTTTTTCTTTTTATCATTCTTTTTCTTATTCATCATACCACTCCTCATACGATATCCATGACTCATAATGAATCATGTTACTCAAAGCTCTTATAGTGTTATATTGACTGACGTACAATGGCAAAACTTTGTCTTTTTTAAACGCAAATTCGTCATCGGTCAAGCGATATAATTTATCAGCATTAGGAATTTTACCATAATAAAATCTCCCAAAAAAATATAATTTACTTTTATCAGCATATATAGTTACAAGTTTATTAGTCATCTTGTGATGAATATGACCATACTCACCATCGGGATTATGCGTAACTATTAAATCCCATTCTTTCAAACCTAAAATCTTATCAATATCTGAAGAGATTGCATCCCATTCATCATCCCAACGGCTTCTCTTCCCATCGACCAAATCAGGATAAGATAACATCATGTAATCATCACCCGTGACATCCATGACCTTCTTAAATTCTTCAACTCTTCTTGCATCGACACCACAAGTTATACATACTACTAAATATTTATCTTTGTATAAACCATTTCCACCCCATAGTGTTTCATCATCAGGATGAGCTACAAACATGACATTTTTAGCGTCAGTTTGAAAATTTTTACTACTGACATCTGCCAAATTAAATTCCGTACTCCTAGTGACATTATTATCTGAATAATTTTTTGCTTCAACCGTCTTTACATTTTGAAAGCAAAAATTGTAACAAGTAAGTCCAATTGACAAAGCAAAAACTAAATATTTAACTAATTTAACCATAATTAACTCCCATATCCTAATACTTTAAGTATAATAAATTTTAAAATAAAATTCAAATTTTCCTGTGCTTCATTTTCTTTTCTGACAAATTGATTACGGCGAAGAAAATAAAACCAAAAATCGATAATATCAATCCCCATTTTAAAAGTGGCGTTTCATATTTGTACTCGATAGTGTGTTCTCCTTTTTCTAAAGCAATTCCTAGAAAACCATGATTTACGATAAAAGTATCAACTTTTTGACCATCGACATAAACCTGCCATCCCTTTGAATAATCAGTTGCTAACTGTAAGATGCCATTTTCATCATTATGTATTTTTCCACGAATATAACCATTGTCAAACTTTTCTATTTCAAACTTCGTATCGTTCAAATTAGAAATTCGCTTTGCATATTCATTAAAAGAGACAGCATACACTTCTAAATCGTCAAAGACATAATCTCCCATCGTCGTAAATTTTAAATCGATGTTTATACCATCATCCAAGACATATCCCAAATTCATAAGTGGATCATATTGGAAATAATAAGCTGAATATTTTTTATCAAAGGCTGTATAACTACTTGAATGTTCATCATTTAAAACAGCTTCGATGTTGTACTGACTACTCTTATTAACGATATCAAGATTTTTAAAGCTTAAATATACTTCTGAATTTTTGACGTTTTCACACTTTATGCTGATGACATCATCTTTTTGTTCATATTTGTAATGATTATTTTTTCCAGTTATAGAAATAGAACAATTAAGTTTTTTAACTGCTGATGTATCAACCTTTTTTTCATCTACTTTAACATCATCTAAAACGTCTTCATCTTCTATATTTCCAACTTGAATCAAAGAATTTTCTTTTTCAAGTGGCGTTAAATTATTATAATTTTTATCAGTTATATAACCGTCATAAAAGATGAATGGTGTTAGATAGTAATCGTTTTTATAGACAGTGACTTCATCATAACTCAAATATTCACTATAACCATATGGAACTTTGTCTTTTGCTTTTTCATTGACAATGTAATATTTAACACCTAAGACATTATTCACAATCGTTCGCTCATCAAAATTCCTAATAGCGCTACTGACACCACGTGAATTATTGTTGAGTTCCCCACTCAATCTATTACTAGTACCATTTAATAATGATAATTCCGCATCATTTGAAAAATAGTCATGAACGATTGATGAATTATAATTTTTCAAAACCAGTGGCAAAGTATTAATGCGATAAAAATCTTCATCTTTTTTGATATCATCTAAAATCTTATCAAAGTTAGCAAAAAGACCTGCTCCACTTTTTTGGATTTCATCTACTTCACCATAGTGCAAAAACTCACGTGCATATTTATATCCTTTATTGCTGTACAAATATAGACCATTGAATCCAAAGTTCAAACACACCAATAATAACAAGCCGTAAATAACTTTTTTATTACTCGTTTTGTGATAGTAATAGAAACCTCCCATAATGGCCATAGCCAATCCAAATTCAGCTAAGAACTCAAACGTTTTAATACGAAATAGAAAATATATTTCAAAATAGATGACAAAAGTAAATAACATCATCTGTAACTCTTTTTTTGAAAGATTAAAACCATCATTCAAAACTTTCGCAATCATCCATGATAACATGAATATATAGCCAAAAGTCCATCTGTTACTAGGAAATGAAAATCCATTCATCATTGAACCAAAGAAAGGAAAAACTAACATTATTGACATCACGACTAAAGAACTTATGATGACTTTATTATCTTTTAATCTCTTTAATAGAATGGAAACTAGTCCTACAGCTAGAGCTCCTACTCCAATAGTCACCCAATAATAAGCCACATTTCCACTCGTAAAAGCTCCAACTAAATACTTATAATAATTGAATGGATAGAGAATAAAACGCATGTCATTTCGCATTGATTTATCCATTAATAAATAATTTTGAACAGTTGGTAACAGAATGACACTAGCCATCATCGCACCAACTATAAAACAAAAAACTCCCTTTAATACCGTTATTAAAAAATCTTTTATACTCTTATCTTCTCTTTCAAAAATGTATGAGAAGAAAGCATAGATAAGTCCTATGATGACAATCATATAACAGAAGTAAAAACTTGATAAAACTGTCAAAAACACAATTCCAGTCAAAAAAGCCTTTTTGTTCTCCTGCAATAACTTATCAATACCAACTAATAGTAATGGTAAGAGAATTGCCGCATTTATAAAATAAGGATGTCTTATTGAAGCATATAGAACAAATCCTGAAAAAGCATAAGTTATCGCTGCCAAAACACTAGGAAGATTACCATATTTCTTATGACTACAAAAATATAACATGCTAATACCACAGACATATATTCGTAAGATTATTAAAAATGAAAAAACGTATTCAAAACTGCTCTTGCCAAAGAAAACTCCTAAATAAGCGAAAAGATCACCAATGATGTAATAAGAATACTGTTGAATGATATCCGCACCTAAACCAATTTTCCAAAAAAAAGTTGAAATACTGCCATTAATTAAAAAAGACTTTATGCATGAAATATAGTCATTAAAGATGACATAGTGTTGAATTAATGAATCAGTATTCCAAATTAAACTTCTATTATTTAAATAAAAAGGTGAATAAATTATTAAACATATCAATGTGAAACAAATACTGTAATAAAAATATTTTTTAAATTTATTCTTCATAATAGTCACTTCCAGATGATCATTTTCTATATCAATTATAATATAAAAATAGATAAACTACAAAGAATTTATCTATTTTTGTGTCATTTTTCATTAAAAATGAATGAGTAAGTCTTCTCAGTTGCATTTCCATCACAGGCTGACATAAATTTTTCATTGAAAGCTTTACGCTCTTTTTTAGCCATATTAGGTTTTTTAATAGATTTGATTAACTCATCGACATCACGTGCGACATCACCATATATGTATTCATCAAAGTCGTAATAAAGGCCGCGTTCTTCACGATATTTATCCAAATCATAGGCGTAATATATAAGTGGTTTATCAAGTAATAAATAATCAAATATGACTGAAGAATAATCAGTTATCAAGATATCAGTGACAATTAGTAAATCATTGATATCGCGATTATCAGAAAAATCGTATACAAAACCATCATATTTGGAAGTATCAAACTCTAACTCTCCACGTTTAATCTTATTATAAATAGCTGGATGCCACTTAATTATGAAAACATAATCTTTTTTTAGACCCTTTTGTAATTTATCTAAATCTAGATTTTCAAAATCATAATACGCTGTTGGTAAAGTATTACCACGATACGTAGGAGCAAAAAGAACAATCTTTTTATTTTTCAATTCTGGATATTCATGATAGAATTCATCTTTGACCATCTGACGATATTTTTTATCAAGTAAACAATCCGTACGAGGAAATCCCGTTGCTTTAACACCACCGATATCCATGCCAAATCCTTCTGCAAAGCACCATCTGATTTCTTCAGCTGTAACAATTGCTTTCGTGTAATTGCGATGCATGGAATACTTACTTTGATGTTTTTTATCATTACGACTGTAACCAAAAGTTTTAAAAGCTCCTGGTCCATGCCACAACTGTACAATTTCTTGTTTTTTTCTTCTCTTCATCATGCTGATTGATTTAGCCCAATCATCCAAAATGATATATTTAGAAGTCGTTATGTAATATACTAATTTTATCTTATCTTTAAAATTTCTCTTCTTAAAATTACTCTCTTTCAAAATGAGAACTTTTTCATATTCATCTTCTGATACACGATCATAAATACATTTTAAATTAGCACCTAAAACAGCTCTTTGATCTGATAAAAACAAGACGCGTTTATCCTTAACTGGAAATATCATACAAAGATAATTAGTAATTTTAAAAACCACAATGCGAAGTAGAGTTTTAAATTTCGCTAACAATATCTTCATCTTTTTAAATTTCCCATTTCATTATCGTTTTAAATTCATTATTGATATCTAAGTCAAAAGCTTTATTTATATCTTTGATAGATTTAACTACTACTTCATCAGAAATTATGTTTTCCAAATATCCTTGAGCTTCTGGATAATCGCGTAAGAAATTTATGGAATTGTCAAAATCTTCATATCCACTACGACTATTTCCTAGTAAAGTAAGTCCTTTTTCTAAAACCATGCGCGTATTGATTGGCACATTGTTCTCTGAAACACCCATTAGGGCTATACTTCCCTCTGGATTGATACAATCAATGATTTGATTTATTGCATCTTCACAGTGACTGCCACCGACACATTCAAAAGCGTGATCAACTCGCAAATCAGGTGGGATGTTATCAATGCGATAAGTCTCATCAGCGAATTGGAAATATCTAAGTTTTTCATCAGTCGTTCCAAAAACAATTATCTCAGCATTGGGGAAAGTCTTTTTCAAAATGAGTGCTGTTACAAAACCGACATTACCACATCCCCAAACACCAATTGTCTGTTTGCGCATGTGACTGAAACTTTGGAAATGTTCCAATGCGTTCATAGCAACGCTCATCAATTCTAAAAGAACAGCAATGCGATCACTTATTCCATCATATGGGATGATTCTCGTTCTATCAATTATGACGATGCTCTGCATAAATCCATCATACCCACTAGATCTGAAATAACTGCTTCGCAAATAATTCTCTTTGATGATGGGATCAGTCTCCGTTGGCGTATTGGGAATCATTACTACTTTAGTTCCCGGTTTGTATTCATGCTTTGGATCAAAGACTACTTCCCCTATTGCTTCATGAATCAAAGCCATTGGCAATTTCTTCATCAGTACTTCTTTAGAACGATTACCGGTATAGTATCTTTGATCAGCTGCACATATTGACAAATAAGTTGGTCTTACGACTACTTCATCACTAGATATTTTTTCATCGATTAATTCACATCTTATCTGTCTGGGAGAAAATAAACGATATGACTGATTAATCATTATTTATTTCTCTCCATCAATATAGCATTACATATTTTGTAGTCATGCATCGTTGTTACTTTGACATTAAAATCTTCTCCCATGACAATTTTAACCTTACCTTTTTTTATAACAAACATCTTACATGCATCAGTTAGAATATTTTTTTCTTCTTCACTTAGAGATCCATATATCTTCATCAGTTTCTTAATCTTAAAAGTTTGAGGAGTTTGTCCTTGATACATAATGCGACGATCAGGAATGTTAGATATTACTTCTCCTTCTTTGCATTCAACTATTGTATCAGTTGCTGGTATAACTGTATCAACAGCATCACAAGTCAATCCAACTTTAATATTGTCCTCAATTATTCTTCGCGTAATAAAAGGTCTAACTGCATCATGCGTAATTATGATATCATCATCATTTAAACCAAAATTCTCTTCGATGTACTTACATCCATTAATAATAGTTTCATTTCTCGTTGCTCCCCCTTCAACAACGACGATGTTGTTCTCTTCTGGTATATATTTCTTCAATATATCTTGCATATAACTTATCCAATTTTTTGGACAACAAACGACTATTTTATTTATTCTTTGTTCAATCATGAACTGTTCAATAGTATGAATGATAATAGGTTTAGTTCCAAGCATCATGAATTGCTTTGGCAAATCAGTATTTCCCATTCTCGTTCCACTACCACCAGCTAAAATTTCTGCGTATATCATCTTTCTACCTCCATATACAACCACATTGTAACATTTTTAAAACTTTAGTGCAACTTAATAAAAATGAGTAAATTATTAAAAATATATCAATAATATTTATATTTATATAAAATCTGTGATATAATTCCTATAGAATAAGAGGTGTTGTGATGAAAAGGTTCTTTTATGACATTTATCTTTTACTAATCGCTCTAATTTTTATCATTGAACCTGTAAATGCTCTATCTTTTCAAATGGAAGAAGGTACCGCTATCATAATATACATTTTCTGTGGATTATTTATTTTTACAGGAATCGTTCTAATAATTATCAGTAAAATTAATAAAGGTTCTACTGGTAAAATATATTATGAGGAAGAACATAATAATCAAATATCTGGTCTAATCGATAAAAAAGATGATAAAAAAGAAGAAAATAATTTTAATTCTGATTCGATTTTTAAAATATTGCCATCATTTTCTAAAAATAACTTTTTCAATACGACATATGAAGAGTTAAAAAATAAAACTTCTCTTGATGATTATACTTTAAAGAATAAAAAAATCATTGATTTCAGAGAAGAAACTGACAAGTATGTAATCACTAGTCAATTGACTTTTGAAAGAAAAATAGAAAATGAAAAAAATAAATCTCAAAGTATTGAGACATCTAACTACGTAATAACATCTATCAAAGGAAAAAATATTAATAGTGATTGCCGTTGTCCAAACTGTGGTGGAAAGATAAAAGACATCACTAAACTGCGTTGTCAATATTGTGGAAGTATCTTACCATCAATCGATAGTAATAATACTTCTGAATGGCAAATTGAAAAATTTGAAAAATAATCTCTTACGATTATTTTTTTTATTTTGAACATATACTTTATTGGTGAAGAAATATGTTTTTTAAAGAGATTGATTATCGCATTAGATTGTTACTAGTAATTGTCATCGTCCTCTTTCTATTCATAATATTTAGAGTTTTATACATTCAAATATTTGACTATGATAAGTTATCTGATTTAGCTAATGATTTATGGAGTAGAAATTTGCCTTTAGCAGCTGACCGTGGATTGATATTAGATCGCAATGGTGTCATTTTAGCTGATAACATTACTACGACTAGTTTAGTCCTAATCCCTAATCAATTAGAAGATCGAGAAAAAGTCTCAACTCTACTCAGTAAAGCTTTAGGTGTCACTAAAGAAGAAATGGATAAACACGTCTATAAAAACTCATCAATTGAAAGAGTTCATCCGGAGGGAAGACAATTATCTTATGAAGTAGCTGACTACATCGAAAGTTTGAATCTCGCTGGCGTTTATTTGGTCAAAGAATCAAAGCGTTATTATCCGTATAAGAGTTTATTATCACATGCCATTGGTTATGTAGGAATTGACAATCAAGGACTAAGTGGCATTGAACTTGAATATGATGATGTTCTAACTGGTACGGATGGTGCCATAAAATATTATTCAGATGCCAAAGGAAATACTCTTGATTTGAGTCAAGTCTACTCTGCACCAATTAGTGGTAACAACGTCAATCTGACAATTGATATCAATATTCAACAATCACTAGAAAGAGAACTCGATAACATCGTCGATATGTTTTCACCGGATATGGCCCTTGCCCTTGTCATGGACCCAAATAGTGGCGAAATTCTAGGAATGTCTTCCCGTCCCAATTACGATGCCAACCACTATAGTGATTATTCGCTTGAAGAATTGAGCCGTAATCTTCCCATTTGGGCTTCGTATGAACCAGGTTCGACTTTTAAAATAATAACGACCGCTTCTGCTATTGAAGAAGGTGTTGTCGATTTAGAAAAAGACACTTTTTATGACTCGGGAAGTGTCATCGTCAGTGGAGCTAGAATCGGATGTTGGAAATCTAAAGGACATGGCTTTCAGACCTTCTTACAAGTTTTAGAAAATTCTTGCAACCCAGGTTTTGTTGAACTCGGTAATCGTTTGGGTAAAGAAAAACTTTTTTCTTACTTAGATAAATTTGGTTTTGGTAAAAAGACGGGCATTGATTTAAATGGTGAAGGTAAAGGAATAATCTTTGACCTCGATCAAGTTGGCAATCTTGAACTGGCCACAACAGCTTTTGGTCAAGGGGTCAGTGTTACTCCTATTCAACAAGTGACAGCGGTCAGTGCCGTCATCAATGGGGGTAATCTTTATACCCCATACATCGTCAAATCAGTAACCGATTTAAAAAATAAGACCATTAGTGAAAAAGTACCACAACTGATTCGTCGCGTAATAAGTGAAGATACGTCAAAAAAAATGCGCAGTGCTCTTGAAAGTGTCGTCGCTCGTGGTGGTGGTCGCTACGCCTATATCGACGGGTATCGCATCGGTGGTAAAACGGGAACAGCTCAAAAAGTAGAAAATGGTCACTATTTAGACAATAACTACATCATGAGTTTCATGGCTATCGTACCATCCAACAATCCTGAAGCTGTTTTGTATCTAGCAATTGATAATCCTAAAAACACGGCTCTTCTTTCCAGTTATACAACAGCTCCTGTTGCAAGAAGAATTCTTTTAGACATAATTGAAGCTCTTGATATTCCTAAACAAAAAGATCAGATAGAAAAAATATATCAATGGGATGACAAAGTCTACACTGAACTTCCAAACGTCATTGGTCAAGATGTTAAAACGGCTAAAAAGATGTTATTTGAATTTGAAATTGAATATACGGGAAATGGTGAAAAAGTAATTGAACAATCCCCTAAAGCCGGTGAGAGAATCGCTAAAGGATCAACTATTCGTCTCTTATTAGGAAATTAAAAAAGAGTGATTAAATCACTCCACTTTCATCAATTATCTCATAACTAGTAGTGTAATATTCTACAGCTAAATATTTATTAGTGGCATTATACATCATTGAATAGACGTGATAGTCACCAGTGTTCTCAGGGAAAGTATTATACTCATCAATATCATCGATATAGATAGAAAAATAACAAATTTCATCATCAGCACAAGTTGATTGAACGAATTGCTCCAACTCATCACTGACATCATCTTTATAAATCCATCTAGAATCATTTTGAATTTGTTCATAAAATTTATTAGCTTCTTTTCTATTCTTGAATAATATGAATGTTGAAACATCATCGGAATCATCTATTTTTTGGTAATCAACGACAAAAACTCTTCCCTCTTTAGGGAAATTTATATCAACAATTTTATCCAAAGAATGAACTTCACTATAATCTTTTTCGAAATTAAAACTAAAAGAATATGAACCTATTATTAATAACAAGATACTAGCAATGACACCAATGACGATATTCTTAGTACATTTAATTTGTCTTTCTCGATATATAATTCCTAGAATAAATGAAATTATTGGAATTGGTAATAGAATTAAACAACTCCACAAATAACTAGAAATTAGAATACTTGATAAAGTTATTTTAAAAAATATCAAGCGAAGATCCATTGTTGGAAAATAATCAATCACATAGCTAGGTATATTTTTACACGCTATTGGTAACGATAACATGACACCAATGGGAACGATTAAAAGACAAATGACGAACAAAATCTTTAAAAAAATCTGCATTCCCTTATTATCTTGTTCAATTGGAACCATATAGTTATTTAAATCATTTAAATAATCATTTCTTTTCTTGAGATTATTTATCTGTAATGACCTAATAAAAAGGATCAAATCACTACTACATTTATTCATATCGATAGGAATGACATTTTCTTTATCAACGACTATATAAAAATGTTTATCTATTTCTTTTATCTTTTTTATATCGCTAAAGAAAATGTTTTTAGCACTATTTTTTGCTCTTTTCTCAATGTGGTCATCATAGAAACAAAGAGCATAATAGACGTTATCTCTATCCTTTTTAAAAATTTTTTTATAATTAAATTTTCTAAAAAGTAAATCGAACAATTTTAAGACGATATAAACCAATGAGATTAAAATGATATCTACTTCAATTACTCCCCAAATTGGCAAAGGATCTGGAGGAAAAAGTCCAAACATCATCACAAAGATGATCAACAGACTGATAATAATTAATCTCTTTTTTAATTTATAGTTAAAATACTTATGCATCTTTTTATATTCACTATAAGTAATTTTAACTTCCGTGACCAACATCTTCTTAGAAGGTCCATTCTTTTCACGCATACTACTCACCTACTATATTTACTAAAATCTATTTACATCTCATCCAAAGACTTTTCTAATTTGCGATCTTTTCCATGGGCTATGAAATATATAATGATGATAACAATGATGATGATCGCTGCCACAATCCCACCAATGATGAAATATTTTGTTGGAATTTTACCATCTTTATCATCTTTTACCTCAACTGCTTGATCATTTTTGACATTGACTATATAAGTGTTGACATCTCCATTCTCCGCTGTTACTTTAACTGTTACTTTGTAGTCATTCTTCTTTAAATCATCAGCACCTTCTACATCATAAGTAGCTTTACTGTCTTCGGGTTCAACTTTTAAATTAATCGTATTGACATCTTTTTTTACTTCAACTTCATAAACGTGTTTTTCTTTATCAAACTTAATATCATAGTTTTCAATACTTAAATTCTTCAAATAATTATTATTTGATTTACCATCATCTATATTTACTTTTTTATCACTTGGTGATGAAGAACTGCTTCCTTTACTAGTAGAACTACTACCAGTCTTACTATCACTAGTATTACTAGTACTTGAACTCTTAACAGAAATACTCTTCGTCTTAACTAGAGACGTTTTAATTCTAACCTTATCACTTTCATTTTCGATGTACAATCCATCCCCATCTCTCTTTGGCATGAATTCCGCAACGATACTACCTGTTTTAATCGTAGTATTATCAACGGCCTTCTTAGGCTTAAAAATTACCTTAGCACTATAACTTTCAAGATTTTTAGCCATCGAATTAGCACGAATATAATACTTACCATTTTCTTCATATACTTCTGAAGAATAATTACTAGAAGAAATGTTGACAACTTCAAGATATGCATCATCAAAATTGAATTCTAAGTCGATAAGTTTAACACCTAATTCACTTATATTAGAAAACTTTATGTCAACATTTACTGTTAAAGCTTTACCAACTTCGCCACTACTATCACCAGTAACACTCAAATTGCTGACACTGGGACTAGCCGCACTTACTCCTAAAGGTCCAAGTAGTAAAAGAGCAACTATTAATAAAAATACTTTCTTCATCATACCACCTCTATTTTAATTATATATAATCACAAATATCAGTCTTCTTCAACATCTTCTTTTAAAAAATTTCTAATTTCGACATCACTATATTTGTTCAAAGCTTCAACGATTTCTGAAGCTTGATCATTCTTGACCATGATGAAAAATGGCGCTTTACATATGAATACCACTAAATTTTTCGTAACACAAACTAAATCGATATTAACGTAATCAACTTCTATTCGTAGACCATCAGTCTCATCAATAATACCATTCTTATTTACGATAAGTCTTCCTTTTTTACTATTGGCTTTTGAATTTGACGCAATAAAAATTACCAATATGTAAAATATTTCTAAAACGATTATAAAAGACATGAAAGATGCTGATACTTCTAAACAATCCTCTCCTCCTATAATACCGATGAACAAAAATAATAAAAATAGTAAACCAAGAATTTTCGTCATTTCTTTTAAGAAACTACCAATCTTAGCATTGGGATGTTTTAACAATTTTTTCTTGCCGAAATTAACTCCATAAGCTTCATCATAATATTTGAAATAATGATCACTCAAATCATAATCAAAAAACATTTCTTTTTCTGTTTTCTTCTTATTCTCCATGAAGATACCTCCTACTTATTACTTACTACTGTCCCTATTTTCTCTCCTTCAATCAATTTTAAAAGATTTCCTTTTTCATTTATGTTGAACACTACTATTGGAATATCATTATCCATGCATAGAGTCATCGCTGTCGAATCCATGACATTTAATTTTTTATTTAGAACTTCCATATAAGTTATCTCATCAATCATCGTTGCATTAGCATCTTTCTTTGGATCAGCTGTGTAAATACCACTGACATTCGTGGCCTTTAAAACCGCATCAGCTCCTATCTCCGCACTTCTTAGAGCAGCTGCTGTATCAGTTGAGAAGAAAGGACTACCAGTACCACAACCAAAAATTACAACTCTTCCCTTACTCAAATGACGATCAGCTCTATTCTTGATATAAAACTCTGCAATTTGGCGCATTTCAACTCCCGTTTGAACTCTGACATCTTGTCCTAATTGTTTAAAAGCATCACCAAGCGCTAAAGCATTCATCGTCGTTCCAAGCATCCCAATATAATCAGATGTACATCTGTCCATATGCATATTGCTACGACCACGCCAGAAGTTACCACCACCAACTACGATAGCTACTTCTACACCTAAATCACTAACTTTCTTTATTTCACTACAAATTTCCAAAGTTCTATCAAAATCTATGCCATGTCCAATCTTACCAGCTAAACTTTCACCACTCAACTTGATTAAAATTCTCTTATATTTTAGTTCCATTAAATCACTCCCTATTAATTACATTATATATCGTTAAACAATAAAAGAAAACAAAAATGTTTTCTTCTAAACGTTTGGTAAATTCTTATTTTTTTCTACTTCTTTTAATCCATCATTAATATATTTAGAAATAGCACCGACATCCTCTAAATAATTATTGAGAATAGTCTCATGATAACTTCCATAATCATCATCTAAATTAGAAATACTACTAGTACTTCTCTCATTGTTAACACCCTTTTTTTCTTCAACAATTCTTCTCAATTCACTTGCTTTCATCTCTCTACTTTCCTTTCACTACTATTTCTTCTGAACCTTTATTAATAAAATTATTCAAATTGTTAAAATCTTCACGAATACTACTCTTTTTAAGCGATATCTCATAAGCAACAGTATCAACATCTATGTGATATTTATCAGATTTATCTACAATATGTGCTCCAAATAAGTTGATAAAATCTTTTTCATTCATCTTTTCTATTTTTTCAATGATACCATCTAGTTTATTTTGATCATATTGAACATTACTAAATATTGGTGAAGACATTACATGTTCAGTTAAATTCCTATTATCAGGAATATTGAATTTAACATTTTTAGTCTTGATATCATCGTGCATCTCTTTCAATAAATCTGTATCATAATTATCAGTTAGATAAGAAACGATTAACTTTTCTTCAATACTAGGTTCTTTACTATTCTTTTTTACTTGATAATAATATCCATATTCTCCTTCATCATTGTATTTTTCAACAATGTCGTACTGCGTATTGAAATCTAAAGCATTGGATAATAGACAAAGAGCATCCATATCCCCAGGAACATCTCTTGATTTATAAAATATTCCCTCTTCTTCTATTGTTTCTTCTTCTACTTTTTTCAAGCGTTTTATGCGATTTCCAACATCATATTCACTCATCAACATAAATTCAACTTTATCAGCGCCAATTGAACAATTATATGAATTGACACTGACCGCTACAAAATGTTTTCGCTGTTCATTTTCATAAGCTGCTTCAAAAGCCTCGATCCATTTTTCCTTCTTTTCTGCATCAGTTATATATTCACATCTACGTTCCACATCATTGATAAAAATTCTTAAATCACCAGTTGGAAAAGTATCTTCATCTTTGACGTGTAAACCACCAAATTTAGTAGGTCCATGAATCGTTCTAGTTCCACTGATATTGTTCATATATCTACTCATTATATCTACTAATAAATCTTTATTAACTTCTTCTTTTGAAAATAATTCTTGTTCCATTTCATGGATAACTTTTTTTTCATTTTTCTTGATTTTTTCATAGTCGACGACAACTAATGGTATTCCAAATTCTTTAGCGGTCTTTAAACACATTTCATAACGCATACTAGTCTGATAAGGTTCTTCTGTCTTGTAATAGATGACATAATCCGGTTGAAGTTTTAATTGATTGTCTTCATCTTTTGATAAAAATCTATCTAACAACATCTCATTGTAACCATATCGGGTCTCATCAGCTAAATTTGGTCCCGGTACAAAAAGTGTATGACTTCGATTGTAATAACGCAAGTTGAAAGATCCTGGAGTCGTATATATATCAGTAGTACCCATCGCATTCAAACAATCTTTGGGCAAATTTTTAAATCCTAATAAAGGACCATTAAGAGTAATTGTTCCCAAATTGGAATTATTGATAAAAGAAGCACACAATCCCTGTCTATCTTCCATCATAGCTGTATTCCATTTACTGGCAATGTTAACGCCTCTTTGTAAAAACTTTTGTGCTCCATTTAAAGCAGTGACGATCATGTTGAATTCGACTCCCGCATCAATTACTGGTACACCATCATCAACTCTAATAGTTCTCTTATCTTTTTCATCAAACAAAATATCACTATATGTATTCATATACATTCTGTTTAACAATCCATCTAATACTAAAATTGAAGAATATTCTTTTCGATGATCCAAACCTTTTTCTTTAACATATTTCCAATAAGCTCTTTGAATGTGTTTGATATCATCTTCATTATCGAGTTCCATTTTATCAATCTTGACAATCGCTTCCAATATTTCAAAAGTAACTTTATCATTTTCATTGAGACATTTCTGTAACTCCTCTAAATAATTTCCATAAGTTCTAGTGATGTGACTTGCTTCAAATGTATTGATTCCATATATATTTTCTAAAACAGCTTTTTTAAACTCTTTTAACTCATCTTCATCTGTTATCTTTTTAAAAGTTATATCATCATCCAAATGACCATTTTTTATTCTTTCATAATTCTCTTTTCCAAATACAACAATATGATTATTTTCTCTTTCTTCTCTTACGAAATTCATAAATTCTTCTATGGTATGAATATCAGAAAAAGTTTTAGAACCATAACTGAAATTATAGCCTTGAGTAACCATGTAATTAAAGAGTTCTTGCATTTCAACTGAATTAGCCAAACCAACTCTTTTTTTAAAGTCATTTTCATTATCTTGACTACCAACATATTTGTCATAATAGTCATTTAGAATTTCTTTAAAATCGGCATCTCTCAACATTCGATAACCGGCATCTAATACTTCGCTTTCATGTCCAACTTTTTTATATACAGCATCACACATCTGTGAAAAGATAAATAATACTTTACTATTTTCTTCAGCAAATAAATTAGAGATATCTTCACCAGAATTTAAAAATCTAAAAATGTGTGACAATGTTTCTTTACTAAACATTTGTAAATTTCTTTCCGTTAGTAAATGACTAATTATATTTGGATTATTTATTAAAGAATTAGCAAATTTAACACTACTGCGATAACAATAATCAAATTTTTCTCGTGATTCATCTGATAAACCTTTTCGATAATCTAATATTTCAATCAAAGATTCATATTTAAAACGATTTTTCTCATTATTGACAAAATCATTTCTAATAAAATTATCGACGTAATCGAGATCGAATAAACCAGGTGTCAAAATTAGATCAGCATATAGGCGCTGCTCTGTACTTCGCAAACTTCTATCTTTTAATCGTTGATTGAGATATGGTTGAAGAGCAAAGATCTTGGAAAAAATTTTTTGAAGTTGTTGTTTTTGGACAGCTTGATTTTTGTCTTTTAACTCTTTGACATCATTCAAAAGAATCGCTCTAACTTCTTCAATATCTTTCTCTTCCATCTTATTAATCGACATATTGATAAATTTATTTTGACTTAGAAAACCGAATACCATACTCATCGATGGCATAAAATTTTTCTTTAGGACAATTTCTTCTGTTTTCTTTTCCATTCAAATCTCCCCTTACTTTGTTGATAAATGATCACTGATAACGTCTACTGCTTCACCATTAACAATAGCGATGTGCTGTTCTAAGTTGTTGAATTGTGAACGAATATTGGCTTTGCGATCCAATAGAATGGCACCTATCTCTTCTTGACTCTTTTGTAGAGCACTTGCTTTTTTATCTATTACTGGCGTAAATATCTTTAAGAAATCTTTATCGTCCATCGTCTCTATCTTAGTGATGTACTTATCCATTATATCGTGGTTGAAATCGAGATGATTCTCCGAATTCTTATTGAATACCGAACTATATAATGAGTTATCAAATTTGTAGGTGACGTCATAGTTTGGTTCCAAATTCAATTCATATTCATCAGCCACTTTCTTACCGAGATCAAAACCTACATCTTCAATAAAGGCACTTTCAAAATTGGCAAATAGATAACTTACGACTAAATTTTCAGCTGCGACAACATCTTGATCTTCTACCTCATTATATTTTATGGCAAAACCATCAACTCCATTTAGAGAATAATCTTCAAGGTCAAAAGTTGAACCCATCTCCATCGCATTAGTTAGACTGATAATGGCAATATCTTCCTCTTTAAGTTCTTGTGGAGTGACAAAAATACCTTCTGTGACACCATCCGATAACATGACTTTAGTAACTTTAACTTGCGTTACAATACCTAAATCAGCAGTTGGTTCATCTTCCACATACACTTCGCTTGCATAAGTGAACTTTCCATTTCTTGCATCAGTAATTCTAGTCAACAGATCAAATCCACCACTCTCCATATCACGATCAAAAATAAATCCTCGAACTGATCCTTTATAACTGCTAACTTTATGAGCAGAATCATTCTTTCTCTTTTCATCACGATAAGCGAATTCTAAAGCATCCAACCACTCTTTTTGTAAATTTTCATCATCAATACTGGAAATTTTTCGAAATACTTCATCAAAAAAATTACGCATTCCCGGTACTGAGAAATCTTCTCTATAGCGCCAATCAGATTGATTCTCCCAACACATGGTCAAAGATCCCGTATAATTATTCATATATCGCGTCACAATATCATGCATCATTGCAAGATCGACTTTTTCACTACTCAACAATTGTTGTTGTTGTTCTTCGATGATACTTTGTTCTTTTTCCTTAATCTTCATGACATCGACGACAACCATTGGAATGCCAAAGTCTTTAGCTACTTTCAAAGATTGTTTATAATTTAAAGACTGTTTATAATTTTCATTCATCTTATAACATACCACATAACTAGGTTGTATTTTGATATCGCCTTTTTCATCTTGTGATAAAAATCTTTCAAGCAAAATCTCATTATAACCATATCGCTGTTCATCAGACATGACATTAGCTGGAATGAAAAAACGATTTTGAACACGACCACGATTTTCATTTAACATGCGCAAATTATAACTGGAGATATTAGTGAATATATCATTTGGTCCCATACTATCTAAAGCGTATTGTGGAATCTTACTAAATCCAATAATTGGAGATTGTAAAGAAATTACTCCTAAATTTTGAGAAGAAATATGTGATACACAAAGACCTTGACCTTCTGATAGAGCTGCCGTATTCCACTTACTAGCCATATTAACTCCAGATTGATAAAAACTCTCAACGCCACTAAAAGACGTTACTACCATATCAAAATCATATCCCGCATCCAACAAGACTACATCGTCATCACGTCCAAGTTCTTCACAACTGGAAGCTAAAAGATTTCTCTTGTTATAAGTATTCATTATCATTCTATTGAATAAACCTTGAAGAATCATCGTCGAAACGTATTTATCTTGGAAATAAGGTCCATTTTTCTTAATCTGATATGCATAAGCAGTTTGTAACTGACTAATTTTTGATTCAAAATTTTGATCAGTTTCATCTAGTTTGACAATTGAACATATGGATTTTAAAACCTGAAGAATTTCTTTATCTTCATCGACAATTCCTTTTTCCAAAGCTTCCATGTATTGACCATATTGTGATACGTAATGTTTAGCTTCTTCAAAACTTATACCATAAATTCCCATCAATATACCACGTTTAAAATTTTGTAAATCTTGTTTATCAGTAATTTTCAAGAAATCATTTTCAGGATCAAAAGTTTCATCTTCTATCTTTGATAAAGTACCAGGTCTAACGACATAATCATGAAATTCTTCACTCTGTTTAGAAACATATTTCATAAAATCAGCAAGTGTTGAAATATTACTATGGTCACTTCTACCAAGCGCTCTTTTATCATATGACTGATTCAATATATAATTCATCAATTTACGAAATTCGGGTTCTAATTCCTTTTTGGCCATATGAGCTTTTTCATCACCATGAACTAAAGAATCATAAGAATCACTCAACAACTGAAAAAATTTTGGATTTGTTGAAATTTGTTTAAAAACAGCTGACATGAATTCAAAATCATGACCGATGACATTGGTACTATAATTACACATTTGGGAAACGACAAAAAGAGCTTTAGCATTTTCTTCTTTGACTAAATTCTCCAACTCTTGATAACCCATCACAAATTTAAATCTATAAAGTTGCGATAAACTTTCTTTACTAAATAGTTCCATGACACGATTAGAAAAATATTGCGTCTTTAAAAGTTCTGGTTCATCAAGTAACATTATACCTATAGCTTCACTACTTCTAAATATGTAATTGAATTTTTCAATGGCATCTTCAGAATGAGTATCATAATAATCGAATACTTGTAATAATAATTTTCGCTGTTGAACTTTACTACTATTTCCGCCGTACTTAAAACTTGACTTTAAAAAGTCTTTGACAAAATCGATATCGGAAAGGCCAATCGCACTTACTAGATCAGTAAACAATCTCTGTTCATATTTTTCAAAATGCGAATCATTTGTTGAACCGGCCTTATTGACTGGTTGAAATTCTAATATTCTTGAAAAAATACTTTGTAATTGTGCATTTCTAAATTCTGGTGTCTCACTTTCTAAACTTCTAATCTCTTCAAGTAATTTTTCACTCAATTCCTGAATGGGAATAGATTCTAATTCAACAATTTTTTTATCTAAAATACTTGGTTTAACAGCAATAGCTTCACTCTTTTTTAAAACGGCCTGCATCTGTGGAAAGAAACTTTTACTCAAAGATGAATCAAAGGGATCTTGAAAAGGATCATTTAAAGTATCACTATCTAATTCCGGTAAGTCTTCTTCATCGTCAAAACTAGGTGATTCGTCCATATCATTTTTAGAAAAGAGACCTAAATCAAGTGTATCTTCTAAATCCTCATCATCGAATTCTTCATCTGAGTTTACAACTGCACTATATAAATCATCTTCTTCCAAGAAAGAATCATTATCAATACTTTGATCATCCATGTTACCACACCTATCCTATTCTAATATAATTGTAACAAATATTGATGACCAAGGTCAAAAAAAAAGAAAAAATGATAACACTTTTTCTTTAAACATGTCTAATTTTATTCAAATTTGCTGTTTTTTTTATCGTTTTTTGATATTCATCACACAACTCGACTAAATAATCTTTTTGTGCTAAAGAATCGACCCAATTCTTAGGAATACTTTCACGTCCATATTTAATACCCGCTAATCCTCCTGTCAATCCTCCAACCGTATCGGTATCATCGCCAAGATTGACAGCTTTCAAAGTCGCAACTTTATAATTATCACTATTTAAGCAACACCAAATAGATGCCTCTAAAGAATCGACGACAAAGCCACTAGATTTAATCTTATTTTGATCCTTTATTTGTCCAAGTTCACCACTTAAAATACGACCATAAGCTTTGACTGTATCATTATCATACATTGATACATCACATCTTAGTAGATCTTGATAAGCCTCATTGAAATCTTTTCCATCTAATAAATCCATGGCATATTTTACGTATAGATAACATCCCATACAACTGATTGGATGAGCATGCGTTATTGATGAGACATTATTGATGATAGTAGCCATCTCTTCATCGGACATCTTATTACTATTAAAGTAATATGCCAAAGGTAAAATGCGCATTAGTGAACCATTACCATTGTCATAATAACCTTTATTGCCAGCTTTTGTAGGCTCACATCCTTCAAACATGTAACGCTTAAGAGCATCACTCGTCGTAATTCCAATGTCAAACAATTTACCATGAGGATTAAACTTTCTACTGCTAGCCCAAAGGCAAAAATTATCAGCTATCTTGTGATAATCAATCTTTGAACTATTGATAATGGCATCCATTGTAGCAATCATCATTGAAGTATCATCACTCCAAGTTCCCTTTGGTTGATTGTGAACACCATACTCCATCATATCAACAACTGGTCTATCTATCAAAGTTTCACGTCTTGAAAATTCAACAGGGACACCCAAAGCATCTCCTACCGCAAATCCTAAAACACCATCTTGAACGCCAAGATCCCTATCAATCTCTTCAAAGCCCTCATTAATAAATTTTGAAATTGGCCCAACGTCTTTTAAGTAATCATCCAAAATAGAATTCTTTTCTGCTTCTCTTTCATCTACTCTTTCATTGTCTTTATAAATTTCACTCATAGTAGACCTCCTAATAACATTCTATCACATAAAACTAGATTATTTCTATAGAATTCTCATACATTCTATGCATCAACTCTTCCATCATGATTGCCGCTGATAACTCAACGGGAGCATATAATCCATTCTTTTTAACATATTTATAATATACTTCACGATATAGATCAATTCCATCTTTATCATCTAACTTTAAATCATATAAAGACTTCATCGCTATCACTGTCTCATATATCAATTGATCTTTTTTATCAAAAGATCCATCAAAATCTTTCATAAAATCATCAAAATTATCAATTATTTTCCCTGCTTGATCATAAGTTATACCATATATATTACTAAAAAAAGCAATCTTTAAATTCAACAATTTATTTTCATCATCCATCTTTGGAAAATCAAATAAGATATCAAAACTTTCATTCTTGACCTTTTCATAACCACTGACCCCAAAAACAGTAGTATGAACCATATCTTTTCCTTCATTTAAAGAACTTATCAACTCATCGATACTAGATATTATCTCAGGAACTTTGTCATTTAAATACTTATAATCCATCAGTGCAAAAGTATAATTTAATAATTCTTTTAACTCATCAGGTACTTCTTTACGATATTCTGGACTGTTCATAAGATTCTCATTTTCTATATTACCAATATATTTATTGTAATAATCCCATAAGAGATGACGATAATTGTTGTAATTTAACATGACTAAAACGGCATCTAAATAACTCGTATCATCTTTACTGTATTGTAAAACGACATCATCCATTTTTGATACCATGTATATGAATTTATTATTCTTATTTTTGAATAGAGCTTTAACAACTCTTTTTCTATCACTATCTTTCAACAAAAAAGATAAAATTCTTTTAAAAGAATTATGATTAAATTTATTGACAAATTCTAAAGAAAACAATTCACGTACATTGTATTGACCATAGACTAATTCATCAAACATCTTTTCATTTTTCATGAGAATGGCATCGATGAGACTAGTCAATTCTTCAGCATCATCATAGACGTCTAACAAATCACTAAGCGTTGTATTTTCATCTTTTAAAGCACTATAAATATATTTATTATTTCTAAATTCATTAGAAGTTATTATTTTATAAAATTTATCATATTGATGGGCAAAATTCTTAATTAAAAATATTCTTTTTACGATAGCTGATGCGATTGATAAAGCATAATCAGAACTATACTTATCCACTTTGGTCAAATCATTATTCAACATGACTAAAGTATCATCTAAAGATATATTAATAAGTTCATTAAGCGTTAGCGATAATATCTTTTTATTTGACACATTAACCATCTTTTTCACCCACTATCTTATTCTAACAATATTTTATCAAAACAAAAGAGTAAAAACAAGTTTTACTCTTTATTATTTATTCTTTTTAATCTCTTTATTAACAACTTCTTGATGACGGTAATAAGCATCTATTTCATTTAGTAGTTCTGTTCTAAAAATATCACTATCACGACTTTTTGTTCTCATGATACCATTTCTTGCGACAATTGCTAACTCATCTCTATTTCTTTTAGTCATGTCGTCATATATTTGATCTTGAGTTAGAAAACCATTGCCAAAGGGAACCGCTCTAATATGAGTTGGTGACTTCAAACTGCGTGATATTTGTGTTGCCAAAGAATGACGCTTAACTTCTTTATCACTTTCAAGACTCTTACTAACTATGTCATCTATTAATCGCGCTTCAACTGAATTTAAACTGTCCTTCGTCTTTTGATATGCTTCTTCCAATTTGGGATTGTTTAAACGTGCTTTAACAGGATCATAAGAATTTGGTAAAAAATTTATTTTAGAGAGATCAATATATCGATTAATTCTTTCTAATTTTTCTTCACGATCTTCAATTTCATTTGGAAAATGTGCATCGATTCCAACGACAGCACTATTTCCCATTTCAATAGCTATATTCCAAAATAAATTTGTTGGATAATCGATATAATCCATATCATCATCATCTTGAAAGAAATCAGTTGGTAGAGCAATATCTAAACTTTCAATTCTCTTTCGAGGAAAGATGTGGACTCCTCCTAAATTTAATTCTAGCGGTACATTATATTCCTTTGCTTTAGCACAAATCATTTTTGATGCTAAGTAAGCATTTTTCATGAATGTTTCTCTACTATCATCATCTTTTAAAGAAGTGCGAAATTTCATAAAGATATCAGGATGAGCAACGATGTCGAATAAACCGCTCTCAATTCCTTTACAAACTTTTTTCGCATACTCTATTGGATAATTGGGACTTTTTCTAATATCTCTATTTAAGACATAGTGTTGTCCCAAAATCATGTAATCGACACTATCGCGCAAATCGCATAGATACTCTTCAATAATTTCGTCATACTCAGCTTCAAATCCGCAAAAGACTTCTAGTTCTTTAGCATACATCACTTTCAAATTGTTAATCGCATTTATATATTCATATCGCTCACTATCATTCATGCGCATTTTGGAATCGCCATAAAAAATGGGATGAACAGGCGCATGGTCAGTAATACCATACTTATTATAGTTGTTATTTAAAGCCACATTTAAATAAGTGGAATCAGGAAGATTTGAAGCATGACCACATCTAAAAGTATGAGAATGAAAATTATACTTCTTATCCTCACTATCTAACATATTATTTTCCCTTTCCTGAACTCAAATTAACTTCGCGTTCCTCAGTCAATCCCTGAAAGAAAGTATCCACTTTTTCACGCATCGTATTGCGTCTTGCGACAATCTGATCTAACATCTCATTAGGATTTTGACCAAAAGCTTTACCACAAGCTTCACAATAAGGAGCGAATATGGCGCGATATCTGTCTTCACTGACTGCTTCAACTCTATCCATGCATCCACTGATGACACTGTAATCAATGTCTAATTTACCATCGCGATACGCTCTAAAAATAGTATTGTATATTGGTTCAGCTTCACCATAAGCCGCATTAGGTGAGTAATACAAATCAAGTGTTTGCGCTTTCTTTTCACGCATGTATCTAAAAGATTGTTCTTTGTCAATACCTCTAATGATTCCCTGTTGGTCAGTTATAAAATTTTTTCCGTGTGAATCATAATTGTACAATAAATAATCAGTTACAAATTCTCTCATGAATTGATCAACTTCTGAAGATGATAATTCAGGTATTTGACCAGCATATTGCATATCTCTATAGTCAGGAGCATTTTTATCAACGACGATCAGTTCCTGAACAGATCCACAAATCTTTCCCGCATCAACATATCTACATACGACCGCTGAAACTGGATCAACTATCTCTTGTAATTCATAAGCACATTCTTGAACTATTCCTCTAAAAGGTTCTTTTTGATGACTGAACTTACTTTCAGCCGGTTTATAAATGTAATTTTTTGTTTCCCCATGTACTAAGTACATAGTACCAGTTCCACCTAAATGTAAAGTTTCAAACTTTCCAAGTTTTTCTAAATCTTCCATATAATCACCTATCCTAATATTCCTATATTATCATTCTATCAAAAATAAAAAAAACTAAAATGTTTTTACGTCAATTTTACTTTAATTTACACTTTAGTTTTTATTTACTAATTGCTTTATTAATTCTATCAGAACGGGCAAATTTAGACATCTCACTAAAAATGTGTTCTTTCTTACGAAGAAAATTATCGCGTACTTTATCTGGAGCAACGCCCATCTTTGCACTGTAATCTTGAATGAATGGTCTAAACACTTTAGAAAAGATTGCCGTTGGTAGATCTTCAATATCTGTAGCAACTTTTAATAACAATTCTGTATCGATATTCTGATTAGAAAAAGCATCATTGCCATCTAGGCACCTCTCAACGCGTTGGATATTTTCATCAATTTTGATATTTGTAATATCACAAGTATCGAGATTAGCAAAATAATTAGTACTATAGTCCCCAAGTAAATAAGAAATTACGAGACCATAAGCATTTTTTTCTTCTTCACTATAATCATAAGTCTTCTTCGTCTGATAAATATTTTCCCCATTGTGACCACTGACATTGGCATAAACTTTACTCTTACACAATAAGTTTGCTAAATCGACAATCAATTGGACATCACTTGGTACTTTGACATCTGGTATGTGTAAATATTTATCTTGATCAAACATGCCCTTTCTGAGAAGAAGACGATTGATATTGCGATCTTTGATATTTTGAACAAATTCTGAAAACATGATCTTATCATCGAGTAAAAATTCTCCACCACTCAATGAATCCTCATAATCATTTATTTGTAAAGCCATTTTGTTCTTTTCTTTTTCTAAATTATAAACTTCGTTCAAAGCTTGACTCCACTCTTCTATTTGTGCTTCATCAAAATCTTCAAACTTTCGAGCCACTTTATCTAAAAATCTCGTCAAACCACGCACAGAGAAATCCTTTGGATAGTGCCATTCATTTCCACGGCGATTTCGACTTCGCATAATCGTTAAAGATCCACTGTAATTATTCATATAACGCGTTACTATTTCATTTAATAATTCCTTATCGACTTTACTACTTTTGAATAATTCTTTTTCTTTTTGAAGAATGATATCACGTTCATTTTCTTTAACTTTTGGAACGTCAACTAAGACTAGTGGAACACCAAAATCTCTAGCCATTCTTATTCCTTTTTTATACATTCTAGTCTTTTTATAATTGTCATCTATTTTATAGACAACTATGTAACTCGGTTGAACTTTTATCGCATCGTCATCATCTTTGACCAAAAAGCGATCAACGACCATTTCGTTATATCCAAATCTTGTATAATCGATATATTTTTTAGGAGTGAAGAAATAATTTCCCTCACCAGTTGTAGAATTAGCTCTCAACAAATCTAAATCAATCGTTTTGGAATATATATCACCAACTCCCATCGCATCCAAACTGTCATCAGCTAAATTGGCATACCCAATTAATGGTTGGCGTAAAGATATGACTCCTAAACTTTCATTATTGATAAAACTTGCACAAATTCCTTGATTATTGGAACGACTCGATATGTTGTACTTCTCCATCATGTTATCACGACTGGTATAAAACTCATCAACAGCATTGATAGAACTTACAATCATGTTGAAATTAACTCCTGCATCAATTACAGGAACTTTTCTTTGACGATATAAAACTTTAGAATTTTCATCAACTTTAAAGACACAATCATTATATGCATGCATGTACATGCGATTAATCAATGATAATAGAATCGGATAACAAGACCCATTATTATAATTATAAAGTCCCTTATTCTTAATAAATTCATGGGCAGCTAATCTAATATTATTTATTTTATTACCATTGTAATCAATCATATTAGCGACATCGGTTATCGTCTTAACTATCTCATAAACATCACGATCTTCATCCGCTATTTCATCTTGACATAGCTCGATAAAAGTTCCATATTTTGACGCGATATAAAAGGCATCTTCATAAGTTATTCCATAAACTCTTTGCAAGAAAGCATTTTTCAAATCGTGTAGTCCCTGTACTCGCATCTCAAAAGGTGGAAAATCTTTTTTTGGATCAAAGACACCATATTTAAACTTGACCAAACCTTCCTTACCAAATATAGTCGTGTGTAATTCATCTATTTTCTCTCTCGTCGCTTTAAAGAAATCATCTAAATTTTCAATATTTTTTTCATTCAAAAAATATATTACATCACGATGTTGCAGAATTAATCCCAATAAATTATTAAAAATCTCATCGTTTTCAAAACCATTCTTTTTACTTTCTTCAAAATATTTGTCATAATATTCAGAGAATAGATCAATGATTATTTTTCTAGCTCTAATATCTTTTTTCTCAAATCTGTTAAAAAATTTAAAAACTCCATCAAAGAAATAAGAATTTTTATTATATTTTTTTAATACGTATTCATTCATAGCTGCTACGACAGACAAAAACTTATCATCAGATCTACAAAAACTGCTGAAGACAGAATAATCTGACATTCTGAATAGAAAGCTCAAGGTCTCTTTTCCAAATTTTGATAAAATTCTCTCATTAAAAAAGATATTCATCTCTTCAGGTACATCTAAAAAATAAGTGAAGGCATCAGAACTACTCAAAAATATATAATCGACTTTGTGAGCATCTTCATATGGTAATTTGTTCAATAAATCATATAGATTTTTGACAAAAAAGACCAACTTTTCTTTACTAGTAGCAACCGAATTATAAGAATTGTACAAATATTCTTTAACCATGTTGCTCCTTCTAAAAACATCAGAAGTCAATAAATAGTATAAAGCTTTACTATCACTCAACTCTTCACGCGTATAACTCGATAGTATTTCAAAAAAATTATCGACAATTTCACTTTTGTGTTCATCATCTAAATGACTATCTTCAAAGAATGAAAAAGTCTCTTCTAATTTTTCTTTAGCCGCTAATAAATAATTATCATCTAAACGATCATAATAAAAATCAAAACCATCAAAGAAAGCTCTTATTAAAGTATCAAAATCACGTTCATCAAAATCTTCATCATCATTGACAAATTTATTCAAATAATAAAGTCCATTCTCATCTAATAACTCCATGACATGAGCACTGAGTCCATATTGAGAACTATATTTTTGACAATACTCTTTTAAAGATTCAAATTCTTCTTCATCAAAAGATTTTATATAGCTCATTTAGATCACCACCCTTTATAGTATACAAAAAAAGTAGATATAAATCTACTTAAATACTCAAATTATGATATACGTTTTGAACGTCATCAATTTCATCTAGAGCATCAGCTAAGGCCATGACTCTTTCTGTTGCTTCTTCATCAAGTTCAACTAAATTATTAGCTACATATGTAATCTCACTAGTTAAAAACTCTTTGACACCACTTTCTTCTAAAGCTGTCTTTACTTTGATGAAATCATCAGGTGTCGTATATATTTCATAACTGTCATCATTGACGATGAAATCATCTGCACCATTATCTAGGCATACCATCATTGCTTCATCTTCTTCAAGAGTTTTATCGATGACGATAACCCCACGTCTTTCAAACATGTATGAAACAGATCCGTCAGTTCCAAGATTTCCACCACGTTTAGTAAAAGTTGATCTGACAAGCATCGCTGTTCTATTGCGATTATCAGTTAAGCAATCAACCATGAATGCGACACCATTTGGACCATATCCCTCGTATCTAACTGATTCATAGTCTTCACCACCAGCTGATTTAACAGCTTTATCAATCGCTTTTTGAATGTTGTCTTTAGGCATGTTATTACTCTTTGCCTTTTCAACTACTAAGCGCAAACCGGGGTTATCATCTGGATTACCATTTGTCCCTTTCGCAGCTACGTATAATTCTTTAGCAATCTTTTGGAAAATCTTTCCTCTTTCAGCATCCAATAATCCTTTTTTTCTATGGATAGTTGCCCACTTTGAATGTCCACTCATTTTAACATCTCCTAACTTAAAAATTCTATTATAACTGGTGATAAAATCAACAACATTATCAAAGGTACATAAAATACGACTGAAATGACTGATACGTATAGAGGTATTTTACTAATTCTACTCTTAGCTTTTTGAATTTCTCTATCTCTAATGTAATCCAATTGATTGTACATATCATTAGTTATATTATTACCAAAAATATTAGATTGCATGATATTCAAAATAATATTGTTAATTGTATCCGAAGGTATTCTAAGCTTCAAACTCTCTAAAGCTTCATTCAAACTCTTTCCGTAATCAACTTCATCAAGAGCTTTACGAAATTCTCTAGACAATTCATTGTCCACATTACTACAAGTCATATCTAAAGCATTTTTTAAATTATTACCAGATTCTAATGCCAAAGTCATAACTTCAAAAAAATACATCGCTTCAACATCTAATTTATCACATCTCTTATTTATATTGTATTCAATTAAAAGATAGTAAATTAAATAATAGTAAATAAACGTGATTAGTGGTGCTAAGAAGTACCCCAACTCAAATACATATAATACCACTAAAAATAGAACTATGGAAGAAATAAAGCGCAAATTTAAGAAGAAAATCGCATCAAATTTACTATTTTCACCTAATAAATCGATTTTTCTTTGAATTCTATCGATTTGTCTCTTAGAAAAAATACTACGTGAAAGAGTTCTTTTCTTATTCTTTACCTTTTTCATAAATCAACCTCCACATATATAATTTTTCTAATGATGATGATGTATAAAACATATATGATCACACTCAATAACAAACACAAAATACCTATTGGTGTTTTGAATAGTGGTGCAAAATAAGTAGGATTTAAAATCAATAGAATACCAATTATGAATATTGGAATGCATACCAAAATCTTAAACATAGCACGAGCCGATGCTGAAACACTGCTAAGTTCTTCTTTCAATCGTTGCCTCGTCGTAGCATTTCTTTCAACGGCATCAAAAACTTGAATGATATTTCCACCAGTCCTATTGACAACACCTAAAGATGTAGCCATGTAGCGAGCTTCAACACAATCAACGCGATCAGCGAAACGATTAAAGACTACTTCCATGTTCAACCCAAAAGTAATATCGATGTACATCTTTCTAAATTCTTCACTTATCGCCCCATCCATTTGTGTATGGACAAGGTATATTGCCTGCATGATACTATAACCTGATTTAAAGGCATTATTCATGATGATGACCGCTTTATTAATATCTTTTTCAATACTGTTTTTTCGCATTCTATCATAAATTATCAAATAGACATCAAGAGCAAAAAAACCTACTAAGAAAGCTAATAAAATCGATAGTAAACTTACGTGTACATATCTAAAAATACAAGAGAATAATAGTAGAAATACACATAGTAAACCAATGAATATCTTTTTCGATATATAATTCATATCATCTATCGCATTAACTCTTTTTCCATAACTATACTTTTCATATTTTTTACTATAACTATCAAATATTTTTATTTTTATCAAAGACTTTGAAAGATAATTTTGTACTTTGTCATAATAATAACTGACCATGTCAAAAAACGATTCACTATCATCTTCTAACAATTCGACAGAATAAGGTCCAAAGCGCTTATCAAACCCTACTGTTCGATAAAATCTGAATAGACGATAAGCGATGTACAACAGTACAAATCCTGTTATCACTTGAATTATAAAAATGATTATATCAAGTGCTGTATCCATTTTATCACTTCCTACTTTTTAGTCTTTTTTGTTGTTTTTTTAACTGAACTTTTTTTCTTTTTTTCCTCTTTTACAAACATGTCATCAATGGTATTAATACCACGACTCTTAATCTTTTCATAAACTTCTGGAACGTAATCGTATAGGATGAATTCTCCATTTACCTCTTTACTTTCCGTCAATCCATGTTTAATAAAACCAAATATTTCTTTTAATTGAATGTTTTCCCCATCAAAACCGACAATTTCTGATATTGATGTAACTTTTCTCTTACCATCACTCAATCTTTCAACTGATATGACGATATCAATTGCGCTTTCTATATAACCGCGGATAGCTTTGATAGGAAGTTCCAACTCACCCATTAAAATCATCGTTTCAAGTCTATTTAAAGCGTCTCTACAACCATTGGCATGCAACGTAGTCAAACTTCCATCATGACCAGTATTCATCGCTTGAAGCATATCAAATGCTTCTTTACCACGAACTTCACCAACAATTATGCGGTCAGGTCGCATACGTAATGAGTTTCTGACCAAATCACGAATTGTCACTTCGCCTTCTTGATCATAGTTAGTACTTTTAGTCTCAAGTGAAATGACATGATCTTGTTTTAATCGCAATTCGACAGCATCCTCAATCGTGATTATTCTCTCTTCATTACCGATAAAGTTTGATAAGACGTTTAGAAGTGTCGTCTTACCACTACCAGTACCACCACAGACCAAAATATTTAATCGTGCATCGACACAGGCATCTAAAAATCTAGCCATATAAGGTGTTAGTGTTCCATTACCAATTAGAGAATCGATATTGTCGATATCATCTTTAAATTTACGAATTGTCACCACTGGTCCTTTGACAGACAATGGTGGAATGATCGCATTAATTCTTGAACCGTCAGGAAGTCGCGAATCGACCATCGGACTTGCGGAATCTATCGTTCTACCAAGGGGTTGAATTATTCTTTGAACAGTTCGAATGATGTGATCAGCATTGATAAAAGAAACACTTTTATCACGTGATAGAACACCATCGACTTCAATATATATTTCATCTGGACCATTTATCATTATTTCTGTAACGTTTTTATCATCCAAAAGCTCCGTAATTGGTCCATAACCATTAACTTCATTTTCAATCAAATTCAAAAGATAATTTCTCTCTTGACCACTCAAATCATATCCATCAGTAATGCGGTCTATTTCTTCATTTATGTATTGTGATAAATTACTATTATCACTTATATTACTATCGATCAATTCCTGAATGATACTATTTCTAAAATTGTCGAGTAACTTCTTATCTTCAAACACTTCATAATCAGATTCATGAGTATCAACTTTAGGAGATAGATCAACTACATCAAATTCTTCTAACCAACTAGATTTCTTCATTATTCCTTACCTCCATCATCAATGAGACTTAACATGTGACCAGCAAAATCTTCCAAACTCTTTTTAGCTTCACCCTTTAAATATTCATCAAAGAAACCAATCTTACCATCCATTACCAACTGATCAAAATTCTTTAAATAGAAAGCGCTTGGAATTGTATAATCAATATTCTTCTTCGTAATATTTTTCATGTCATAAGTCGTATAGTAACCTCTTCGTGAATCAATGGCGTTATTTAACATCAAAACTAAATTGTCAACACCCATGTTCTTACAGATGGCCACAAAACTCTTCGTACTCTGTAAATCAAAGCTGTCATTGGTGACAAGGTCAACAATCTTATAACTGTTTTCAAAAGCGACCATGTTAGAAACACTTAATATATGATTAGTATCGATTAAAATGACATCGTATAAAAAAGATAATGATTTCAAAATGCTATCGAGATATTTATTATCAATCTTATTAGCTTGACGTGGATCCTTAGGTGCCGCGATAAAGTATAAATTATCACTTATCTTTGAAACGTATTCAGATGTTATTCCATTGACTAAACGATTATTAGCTATGTCATCACACAAATTATAGATAGAACTTTTTACTCTAGTTTTATAAGCAAAAGCTAAATTACCATTGTATAAATCCAAATCGACAACTAATACTTTTTTACCACATTTCGAAAAAACATTAGCTAGAAGCATCGTCACCATCGTTTTTCCAACTCCACCCTTCATTGATGTAATCGTAAGAATTTTACCTTTTTTACTTTCCATATTTTCACCTAATTTCCAATATTATATATTTTTATGAATTCTATTTTTCCACTGAATCCCTTACCAATGATCAAATCACCAGAATAATTGTCAATATCATTAGAAGATACTGAACTATCACCATTTAATACAACTCGATCTTTAGTTATGACTAAATCATATTTTTCACCAATTTTTAAACTAGTAACTCTTTTTCCATTTATGAATAATTCATCATTACTAATATTTATCAAAAGATTATTGAATTCTAATAAATTACCATTTTTTTCAAATGAAAAAGAAATATTTATCTCAAAGTCACCATTCATATTAAAATTATTAATCACCAAATCAGAATCTTTAAAAACTAATCCTCCATCATAAATGACATTATTATTGATAACTGAATAATTACCAGTATTATCAATATTCTTTAAACTATCGATATCTAATATCAATCTCTTAGCTTTTACACTGACTTCTGAATTGACTCTATATTTATCAATACCTATTATCTTTCCAAATAGGCTATCGACCATCACATGATTTTTAATCACAATTTTCTCATCAATCGATATCTCATCATTGACAATTTTCGCATCATTTTCTCTAATTATTTCATCAATTACTTCTTCACTCAAAGAAGAACTATTATTGACACTATTCAAAACATCACGATTTATATTATCTAAACGATTTTTTTGATATAACATATAAGAAGAATCAACGATACACGCTCCTCCTAATAATAGAAGTGGTAAAATCATTATGAAAAGAACTAATACTTGACCTTTTTCATTTTTCATATTTAACAACTCTCTCTACTTCAACTTTATAAGGATCACCCATGATTTTTGAAAGTCCTGGCGTAACTAAGTCAATTTTTTCAGTGAGTTTAATCGTCAACATATCATCATGTGCAGAAATAGATAAATCAACTTTTTCATATCCTAATGAATCGATATAAGAAATGACATCATCATATTTTTTAGTCTCATTATATTTTTCAATAACACTCGTAGTTAAATTCTCTAATCTATTATTTTCTAAAACAATTCTACCCAAATCTACAAAAGAAAAAATAAGCAAGATCACAACTGGTAAAATAATGACAAATTCTATTAATGCTTGACCACTTTGCTTATTTTTCATCAAATCAACCCTTCCTATTATTATCAATATAATTATAACATAGTAATAGATATTTTAAAATAAGAAAAAGAGAATAAAAATTCTCTTAAAAAAACTACAATCCTAAAACATCATTTTTATCAATTAAACCATTTTCAATAGCTTGATTGAGATAATCATTTACTCTTGTAACTTGTACTTTTAATTGTTCTTCATTATTAGTCATGTACTTAGAAGTAGAACCGATTAAATTATAATACAAGTTGAGATATTGATCAGGTGCTGGTTTATCATTTTCGTAATAGAATACGAAATCAATATTTTCATTATCATTTTTATAATTATTTAAATAACTATCTAAAATTATCATTGCTTTAACGCGAGCTTTATATTCATAAATAGAATATTTAGAATAATCAGTATCAATTAAACTCAAATCGACATTAGCCATCTCTAATAATTTATTTTTTAAACTGGATAAATCACTAGAATATAGAGCGAAATACCATGGTGTAACTTGAAAATTCAAATTTTTATCATCACCTTCAACGATGACATATTCAGTATTATCTCTATAATTTTTTTCCACTTTTTTAGCATATTCATCTTGTTTAGTGACATAATCATCAAGTTTTTCACTAGCGATGACTTCACTCGTAGGTCTACTGCGAAGATAGCTATCACTACCTAAAACGACATAGTCAAAACGCACTTCTTTACCTGTTATTTCTTCAATTTTATCACTAGATGTATCATCGTTTAAAAAGATGTTTTCAATATTTTCTTTCACTTCTTTAGTATGTTTTGATTCTGTTGTTTCTTCATTACTTTCATCATTATCTTTTGGAGTATTGTCATCTTTTGAAAAATTGATCACCATCATGAAAACAGAACTCAATATACAAATACTTCCCAACACCATTATTACTAATCCAATTATTCTCTTTTTATTCATAATTATCTTCTTTCTAAAGTGCTAAAGCATTATCTTTATCAACTATTTTTTTATCAATTGCCTCATCTAAATATTTATCTACTCTCGTCACTTGTTCTTTTATTTTTTCATCACTATTGACATTGTATTTTGATGTAATACCAATTAAATTGAAATATAAACTCAAATATTGATTAACAGCGGGTTCACCATTTTCATAATAGAAAGTAAAATCTAATGATTCATCTTTATTATCATAATTATCTAAATATCTGTCCATTATTTCCATAGCTTTAACACGAGCTTTATATTCATAAAAACTATATTTATCATAATTAGTATTAACCAATTCTGGATCAATATTACTCAATTCTAACAATTTATTTTTCAAATATGACAAATCACTGGAATATTGGGCAAAATACCATGGGGTTATCCTAAATTGCAAATTGTCATTTTCCTCATACTCACTTATGACATAACTCGTGTTGTTCAAGATTTTTTCTTCTACTTTTTCGGCATATTTTTTCTGAGTAGTTTCATACTTCATGTAGTCAGCATTCTTTTCTGTAAAAGTTGGAGGGATATATCGCAAGTAACTATCCTCTCCCATTGCTACAAATACTTTTACAGTTTGATTACCAAAATAATTTTCTATTTTCTTTTGAGAAGTATTTTCTGTTAAGAAAACATCTTTGATGACATTTTCGACTACTTCTCTATTACTCTTATATTTTTTATTGTCGCTATTTATGAGAAATAGAGCCAAAGTTATGATAGATAACATCACTATTATTGAAAATGCGATTAAAACTTTTTTTGAATTATTCTTTTTAATTTTCTTTGTGTTTTTCTTTTTCATAATAATTTCCTTTCTAACTATGGAGCTATTTTCTCAGCACATTGGTTAGCTTGATTACAAACATAACCATATCCCCATTCAGTTGATCTATCATATGTCCAGTTAGTAGATGAGTTGAAGCAAACGACACCATATCCACTGTTATGAGTTGGATAAGTAGCTTGGAAGACATTACAACTAATTCCGTAACCAGCTGGATTGTAGTAGCAGACATGACCATACATGCCACTATTACATCCTGAAATTGAGAATGTTATGCGATAATCTTGACAACTCTTACCCATGCAGTTATTCCAACAGTAACCACCATTGTTACCACCAGTTGAAACAGCACTCAAATAAACTGGTCCACAGGCAACTTGCCAGTTAACGCCCACTGTTACTGTACAATCACCATTAGCAGCATTACAGAAGTCACTAGCACTATAAACGACATCTTGACTAAACTTTCTACCAACGGAAGAACATCCACTATTACATACCCATTCTTGACCAGGTACTGCTGTATAACTTGGGCGTGTTATGTATATGTATCCACTATTATTCCAGTTAGATAGACCAGAACTTCCCATTCTACTACCATAATCAATTGTCTCTTCATATAAAGCACCATTCAAATAAACATTGTTACCAGATGTTGACCATCTTCCTGATGCATTACTGCTCAAAATTGATCCACCATTCGTATTGTAACGGATGTGAACTTTGTAAACAGACCATTTTGCATATAACGTAATTGAACCACTAGCAACTAAATTATTAACAGTTGCGCCATTATTATAAACAACGCCATCACCAGTTGATAGACCCCATCCAATAAATCTATAACCCGTTCTTGAAAAACCATTTCCTGGCAAAGTACAATTTTGATCATACGTACAAGTAACAGCTCCCGTTGCACCACCATTAGCACCATTACCATTGAAATTGATCGTATAAGTATTAGGTGCCCATTGCGCTGTCAAAGTAACATTTGAAGTAAATTTATACGTTCCACCAGCTAAATAACTAGCACTACCATTTTTCCATCCCGTGAAGTGATATCCTGTTCTAGTAAAACTGTTTCCACTTATGTTACAGTTTTCATTATAACCACATGTCGTACTAGCCATACTTCCACTACCACCAACTCCAGCACTATAGCTTATCGTTACCTTTTTACTTAAAGTGAAAGTTTGCGTTGCACTAGTTTTAGAATTTCCAGCTTTATCAGTACAAGTTCCAACTATTGTATATTTACCATTGTTCTTACCACTCGTATTTCTTATATCACCAAGGCTACTTCCATTTAACTTGACATCAACTGTTTCACTCTTTATTCCACTAGCATCAGTTTCATTATCAACACCTTTGACATCAATTGTAATATCTGAACTAGTCGTTCCATTATTAGTTACACCATGTAATGTTACATCACAACTTGAAGGTGGTGTTGAGTCAACATAAATATTGACAGGACAACTTTGACTATTACCAGCATTATCATATATCGTGATGTTATCAGTTTTCTTATTTTTTACTGAACTAGTTGGATAAGTTATTGCATAACTTCCTTTATTACATCCACTTCCACCACTATCTGTACAACTCTCAGTGACAGTTCGTGATTTTGCCCACGTCGTACTGCCATTGTTACTTGCACATGTCGGTTTCGTTATATCAACTTTTATTGAGTGTTCTTTTATGCCATCACCTCGGCGATCATTTTGATTAACTACTCTTATCTTGACTGATTTATTAAAGTTACTAGCAACCGTCCAAGTACAACTCTTTTTATCACTACTCAAACTACAATTGGTATCAACCCATTTGTTAGTAGCAGGATCATAATACTCAGCTGTCTTCATGTTAATCTTATCAGTTATCTCTTTGATATCACTAGGTGAGAATTCAATTTTTATATTTAATTTACTTGCCCATTCATTACTACCATTATTATATTTATCGCCAACTTTTTTACCAGTTACTGTATTGGCATTACCATATGTCATCGTAACTTTTGGATCGTTGTGTTTATAAATGACAGCTCTTCTCGTTAAAGTCTCACCATTTGGTAAAACATAACGCAATTCAACGATACTATTGACATTTTTTCCTACTAATTCACCAATGTTTTGTGGGTATAGAATGTCATCTTCTTCAGCTTCACTGTTTTTTACTTGCGCTAAAACTTCCCCATTTCGATCTCTTTTTACAATATCGTAAGTTATTCCAACTTGCTCTTTGATCTCTTGTTCTGTAGTTCCATAATAAACATATAACAAATCACTACTAATACCTGGTTTAACATATTCTATTCCTGTATTATTTAACCAAGCAGTATCACATAAATTATATTTTTTATCATTCGTATTTGTCGCATATTCATCTTCACTACATCTTAAACATGCTTGATATTGATACTCTTTTTCTCCTGTTTTAACGACGACGACATAACTGTATGAAGTATCTTTCGAATCACATTTATTACCGAGATAATCTTTTACTTCATCGATATACCCTTCATCTTCCAATTCACTAATCTTAATAACCTTAGAGTACAAAAGTTTCGTCGGTTTCGCATATCTTTTATCTGAGACATAATCTTCACCAGCAGCTTTCGCACTACTCTCCAATTTATCATAATAATTTACTCTAAAATTTGATAACTGTTTATTTACGGCTGGTACAGCTATCATGATTAATAATCCTAAAATTATTATGACCGCTATTACTTCCATTAGAGTAAATCCCTTTTTATTAGTTCTTTTCATATGGCACCACCTATTATATTCTATCTATATGATATCATTTCTTCTTGAAAATAACAACAATATAAAAAGATTAAATAAACTTATTTAATCTTTAAACATCATGAATATTCATATCTTCAATATCATCTTTCTTAAGATTTATAAAAAGATCTTTCTTTCGTAAATAATAATTGTTTCTTATCAATTCTTCAATATCTCTATTCAAATTGATAAAATCTTCACGATGAACTGTCGAAATGAATAAATTTAATAAATTTTCATCTTTTATATCTTTAGTTTTATTTACTATTTTAAATATTTCTTCATAATTTGAATCAAAAATCTCTTCTAACTTTCTACGTTCATTGACATTAACTCGACGTTCTGAAAAATCTAAAGAATCAATAGTTAATAGGGATAATGGTTCTAATAATTTATCCGAAGAAGTAGTTGAAACAATCTTTTTCAAAGAAAGAGCAAAAAAATTATAATTTATTTTACGCATGGCATCATTTTTATAAGCATGCTTGGGAATTGAATCACTAACTGGATCAAATGCATATATACCATCTGCTTCATACTTTTCATCTTTAACAGAAACAATTGTGATATATTCCATCTGTTCTCTTTGAATCTTCCCAATATAAGATTTAATTCCTATTCTCTTCAAAATTTCACTGAATAAAACATTAAATCCCAAATTGTTAGTGACTCTATTTTTTATGATATCAGGAAATCTATTACTCGCCTTTTCATCAAGTTCCAATAACTTGACAAAATCATATACTTCTTTTATTTTTTCCAAAGGACTCATGTCATCCTTAATACAAGATAGAACAACACCTATATATTCCTCCATGAGACGATAATTGGGTAACGTCGTTATCATATAAGTATCATCGTGAACATCATAAGCAATATTCCAAGTATCAGGATTATCATAAGGCATCATCAATATCTGTTTAACTTCATCAGATGTATTTCTTCTGAGAATGATCTTCTCTATTTTTCTATCATCACACATTGGTGAATTTTCTAATAAATGTTTTACATTCTCAATATCGCTTACAAAAGTTCCATCTTTAAAAGTGATCTGTATTAAAGTATTTATTGAGAACATTATATTTTGAACCTCCAACAATTCATCTTTAGAGAGATGGGTTCTAAAATCGAGATTAGTAACTCCGACATATTTAAGAGCTTCATCACTCAAACTGTCCAAACCCGATTCAAAAAAGTTATCCAATACTTACACCCCCTGTAGAATATTGTCACACTACTTCAAAGATTTAACTTCTTTAGCACCTTTCATTCCTTTTGACCCCTTTAATCCATTAGCAAATCCACTTAGTATATTAGTATCAAAAGAGTGTGTCTTATTAACGCGCTTTTTGTAGTCTTTAACAGCAACATTTATAAGTTCATCTAATAATTCTGTATAATCTTTACCAACTGGTTCCCACAAATAGAAAGCAAGTGAACCAGGAATGGTATTAACTTCATTTATATATACTTTTTTCTTCTTTGAATCAATTAAGAAATCTATTCTGACATCACCACTTAAATTCAAAGCTTTAAAAGCACGAATAGCAACGTCTTTAACTTCATTTGTCAATTTATCACCAATATCAGCAGGAATCTTACGAGTAGCTGAAAGCATTCCTTTACTAGCGCTTGACTTCTTCGTTCCCCCAATATATTTATCTTCATATGTAAGTAAGTCATTACCCGTCAAGACTTGTTCAATGACACTAGTATCTAGACTGTCATGATTACCAACGACACTGACATTAACTTCAACTAAGTTTTCAATTACTTCTTCAACTAAAATCTTATTGTCATAAGTTATGGCATCCTCAATCGCTTCAATCAATTCTTCTTTTTTGTGAGCAACACTGATACCAACACTACTACCTAAAGTAGCTGGTTTAACAATAACTGGATATTTAATCTTTTCAACTTTTTTAATGACTTCTTCTGGATTTTCTTCATACTCACTATCAAAAAACCAAGTATATCTAGGAATTGGTAAATCTTCACTTCCCCAAATTTGTTTTTGGAAGATTTTATCTTGACCAATAGCTGCTGGACAAACATCTGGTCCAACAAAAGGAATACCAATAGTTTTTAAATATCCTTGTAAAGCTCCATCTTCAACATTCGTTCCATGAACGATTGGAAAAGCGATATCTATTTCTTTGACAACACTTCTAAAGAAGCCCTTGCTCTGTAAGATATAGCTGCCATGTCTCTTGTACAAAACTACATTTTTCGCATATTTTTTTAAAAGATGCATGTCCTGGAATGTTTCAATTTCCTTTAAGAAATCTCCTGTATACCACTCACCATCTTTTGTGATATAGATGGGTACGATTTCATACTTTTCAGTATCCATCTTGTTCATAGCTTGAACAGCTGAAATAATACTTACTTCATGTTCAACGCTTTCTCCACCAAAAATAACACCAACTTTTATCATTTAAATCATCTCCTACTTTTCATTATATGTATCAGGTAAATCATTTTCAAAAAGCGCATAAACGTTTTTCTTACTATTAATCTTATTCAAAATTGTATATGCTTCTCTGACATCATTTATAACTTTGATGTCTTTCTCATTGAATTTCATATCTTTTAATCCCTGTAAAATTGGTTTAGTCTTCTTTTCTCCAACCAAGATTACTCTATCAGCAACTTCAGCTATTTGTTTACCAAATTCTCTATTGTAGTATTCTTCTTTTTCACCAAGTTCCACCATCCCAGGTGTTATGACAACTTTTTCACCATTCATCATATCTAAAACATCTAAAGCCGCTTTAGCACCAACTGGATTAGAATTATATGCATCATCCAATTGATAAAAATTATTGAATTTTTTTATTTCTAAACGATGTTCAATCGGTTTGATCTTTTTAACTGCTTGTTGTAATTTATCTATTTCAATTCCCCACTCACGTCCTAAAGCTAGCGCTGAAATTATGTTATAGACATTATGTTTTCCAAGTAGTTTAGTCTTGAATTGATACTTTTTCTTATCACCTTTGAAGACGCAATCAAAAGTAGTTCCTTCATTACTACACTTTATATTGAGTGCTTTGACATCAACTTCATCCTTGCTATCAATTCCTACCCAAAGTATCTTACAATGATCTTTCTTTTTGATTTTATAATTTTTTTGTTTTTCATCATCACGATTCAAAACACCAACACCATCTTTAGGTAGATATTCAATAAGTTCCATCTTTCCTTCTTGAATGTTCTTTTCACTACCAAAAGTTTCCAAATGAGCTGTTCCAATACTAGTAATTATTCCATATTTAGGATTTACTAATTTGCACAAACCATTTATTTCTCCTTTGACATAAGCCCCCATTTCAGCAATGAAACAATCATCAAACTTAGTTAATTCATTATTTATTGTTATCATTAGACCATTAAAAGTATTTATGCTCTTAGGTGATGCCAAAGTATTATATTTAATGTTTAAAACATCAGCTAAGACATTTTTACAGCTAGTCTTACCATAACTTCCCGTAATTCCAATAACTTTGAGATTTTTCATACTTGCTAACTTTTCTTTAGCTTGTTTCTCATAGTGATGATAAATCATCTTTTCAATTGGAATATTTATGACTGAAGCAAGATATACGACATAAAAATTTAAAACAGCCATAATTGATAATAAAAATATGAAATCGCATAAATTAGATTTGATAAATATTCCTAATAAACAAGGAATTAAATACAAAACACTTGTCGTCACAATCAATCTCTTAACTCTAGCTGTTATGACTAATGGTTTCTTATTTTGATCATTCTGTCTACTCTTTATATTAATAATAGTTGAAATCAAATAAAGAGCAATGATAAGTCCAAAGAAATAGAATGATACATAAGTATTAAAACACCATGCATAACAGAAAACAAATACGATTCCATAGACATCAAGATTTTTATATATCTCTTTTCTATTCTTACTGATCCATCTCAAATATCGATTATTCTCATTGTATAAATTTTGTTGAATCATATGTAGACTTCTTTTCATTTTAATCATTGAATAGATGAAAACAACCGCCATTACTATATATGCACAAACTAACATAAAATCACTCCTATACAAATTCTTTTATTATTTTTATGACTTGATCGATATTCTCTAAATATGCATAATGACTCGAATTGGGAAAAACGATTAGTGCTGCATCATCAATAACTTTTTCCAATTCACGGGCTCTTTCAACTGGTTCTTCCAAATCATTATCGCCCCACATCAATAACGTTGGACATTTTATTTTTTTCGCATATTCAGATAAATCGGTATTAACAGTTTCAACCAAAATCTTACGCATCATTTCACTGGCATTTTTATAATCTCTACTGCCGATATGTCTCTTCGCAAAATTCTCAAATTTGTTAAGTCCTGGAACTTTCTTCAAAGTTTTTAAAGTTTTAAGTTTGAGACTTTCTTTCTCTTCCGTTCTAATGCAAGGACTACCAAATAAGATCAACTTATCAATTTCATTTCGTGAAGCATAAACAATCGATACGCGTCCACCAAAGGAATGCCCAATCAGGGTCGGTTTCTTTATCTTCAGTTTCTTTACGATTTCTTCAACTACTTCACAATAATCACTGACTGTGAACACTTTTTCCGGTTCAGCACTTGCACCAAAACCCGGTAAATCTATAATCGTAATATGATATTTATCTTCTAATCGATCACCAAGGGGTTTCATCATCTCAATATTTTGTCCCCATCCATGGAGTAAAATTAACTCTTTCCCCTTACCATATTGTATGTAATTGACATCTGTATCTTTAACGTTTATTTTCATATCTACACCCATATTAATTATAATAAAAAAAAAGCCAAAATACAAACTTTTTAGGCTTTTTTCTCTAAATTAAAGATTCCCTCTCAAAAACGTTAACATTTATATCGACATAAACATCGACTTTAGCTTTCGAAACGATCTTAATAAACCCTAATCCATCAATGACGAGATCTTTATGATAACCAATATCATAAGTCGTTTTTGAAAGATTCTTTAACAATTCACATTTGTACATATTATATCGTTTGACTTTTAAGTCATTCGATACGAATAGAGTAAAACTGTTTTTTTCACCTGCTACATAATCAATTCTGAACAAATCACCTATCACTAGACATTGACCTTCTTTTATTTGATAAGTTTTCGGTTTTATTTCCTTTTTAGGATTTATTTTTTTCAACATACTATTATCGACATAATTGATGATATTACCACGATTTACTAACCCTGGCGTATCAATAATTTTTAAATCATCGCTCAATTTTATACTTATTTTATTGAGAGTTGTTGAAGGCATTGGCGATATCGTCAACTCCCCTTCATACTCTGAGTAATTCTTTATGAGTTTATTTATTAAACTGCTCTTACCAACATTAGTATTTCCAACAACATAGACATTTTTACTCGTCTTATACTTCTTAATCATCGCCATCAATTCATCAATATTATAATTTTTTAAACAACTGACGACAATTATATCTTGAAAATCGATATCAAACTTTTTCAAATATGCAATCAATTTATCATCTTTGACACTTTTAGGTAAGACATCTCTTTTATTTAAAACTAAAATCATTTTATTAGATATATATTTTCTAATTTCCGTAATGTCTTCACCAAAATTTAAAGCATCGACGATGTATAAGACTAAATCTTTCGTCTTATTAACTTCTTTTAAAATCTTTATGTATTCATCATTAGATTTAGTGACAATTTGATATTCACCATAGTTCTTCATTCGAAAACAACGACTACATATATCATTCTCAATATTACTAGTATATCCTTCTTGACTCATATTTTCATCTTGAAGAGTAACTCCACATCCAATACAAATCTTTTTACTCATAATATTTACCTCTTTCCAGTATGCCCCTTTTAGATAGTTTTTTTAATATTCTATTTTCTAAGAATCGATTTAGAGTCGTAACTTTTAAATCTTTTTTCCCAAGGGGATCAACGAGTATAGTATAACACCCAAATCTATTTCCGCCAAATATATCTGTCATCAACTGATCACCAATGATGCACATCTCTTCAACTCTATATTTCTTCATCTTTTGAATTTGACGAAATCCTTTAGATAATGGTTTTAAAGCAAAAGCTACAAATTCACTATCGAAATGACGACAAAACTTTTCAATTCTTTTACGATTATTATTAGAAATGATATAAGTATCAAAACTCTTATTCAAATTCTTCATAAATTTAATGACTTTCTCTGGTGGTATTCCTTCATCAATTAGCGCTAAGGTGTTATCTAAATCAAACATGATACATTTAATTTTTTTCTTTTTCAAAGCATCATAATTGATACTATATATGTTTTCATAATAACTATTAGGAATAAATTTATCCATAGATACACCTCCAGAAAAATATAGAAATAAACAAAAGTTTATTTCTATTTTAAATTTAATTCTTCATCTGTCAACTCTTTTGTCGTTGAGTATTCATCATCATCGACTTCTACTTCGACTTCTTCATACTCATCTTCATAAATTGAGAATCTTCTTCTCTTCTTAGGTTTTTCCCCTTCAACGATAGGAACAGCATTTTCACTATTGGAACGCGTTCTCGTCGTTTTTTCAGGTTTTTCTTTTTCTTCTTTTTTAGCTACTTTAGTAGTTTTATAATTCTTTCCTTTTCCATTTTTAGCATTTTTTCTCTTCATGAAGACAATGAAGATGATAATGGCAATGACAGCCATGAGAAATAATTCTAAAACCAAGAAGAAACTAATTCTACTATCCTTGACAACGACGATTGTATATTCAGACTTCTCACCATCGATTCCCGTGACAGTGATAGTTATTTCATCTCCAACTTTTAAATTTTTCAAAGCTTCACTATCATTATTGATGTCAGGAGATAAAACCGCTGTAACTTCATCACTAGCTGCCATCGTCGTGAAATAGATGTGCAATTTTTTAAACTTGCTCTTATTATACATTATCTCATAACGATTATTATTGCGATCGAAATCGATGTCATAGCCTTTTACAGACAATGTCTTTAACTTTTTATTAATAGCTGTATCGATATTGTTAATAATTACTGTATATGTAGCTGTTGCACCACTTTCTGAAGTAACGACAATTGTGTAAGTATTTTCTCCAACAACCATTTCAGCTGGACCATCTACTTTAACTGTCGCTTTCATATCAGCAGGAATTCCAAGTATCTTAACAGACGTCGCTTTATATTTTTTTATAGTATATTTATAAGTTGTACTCTTAAAATTAGATATTTCTTTGCCATCGACCGTGATAGAAGACAAAGTTGCATCAGTACTTCTAGTATCTTCTCGTGTGATGTTCAAAGTATATGTCTTTTCAATACCACTCTCACTTATGACAACAACCTTAATGACATTACTTCCATAATTCAAGTTAACGGTTCTATTACCATTTCCTGATTTAAAAGTTGCCTTTGTCGAATTTGTCGTTGCATTTATCTTAGCAGTAGCAATATCGCCACCGACAGACATTTCATATTCATAAACAGTTGGTGAAAATCCTTCAACCCTTGCTCCATTTACTTTTAAATCGCTTAGAGTGTTATCACCAGATTTTACTTTTATATTATGAGTCTTCTCTGATAGTGTAGTTGCTGCTTCATTAATTGTATATTTAGCATCTTTCAAAGTCACATAGGCACTATTTGAAGTAGCATTAGTATTAACACTAAATACTAACGTCGCAACTGTAAAAGTTCCCGTATTTCCTACTTCAGACTCAAATTTTACATTTTTACCAGAGCTACCTCCTTCGGTATTACCACTCCAACCAGAACCTAATTTGATATTTTTTAAAGTCAAAACATTGCTTTCAAAATTGACAGATGCTTCAAATCCTTTAATCATATCTGTTTCATCAGACTTTAGTTCAATGGCATACTCAACAGTACTACCAGGAGTAACAGAATCTGGTCCTTTAATATTGAAATTAACCTCTGCCTTAACTGCACTAGGTATAAAAAACAACACGAATAAACTAATTAAAAACCCCAACTTTATTATTCTCTTATCACTTTTCATATATATACTCCTTAATTATTAACTTTGTGATTAATCATACTTGTCGTTATATCTATTTTATCAAATCTATAGCCATTTGCAAGTCCATAATCGATAATTGCTTCCAAAGCTCCAATCGTTTTATCATTTTTAGCAAAATCATGCATTAAGACAATATTACTTCTATTTGGCTTTAAACCATTGATGACATTTCGATAGACATCATCACTATTTTTAGCTCCACCCGCATCATTACTATCGACATTCCAATCGTAATAACGATAACCTAAACTCTTCACTTCACTAGTTAGTTCAGTCATTATTCCCTTTTGATATTTTCTACTAATCGTATTACTACTACCACCTGGGAACCTGATGATTAAAGATTTCTTACCCGTTATTCCTTCAACTTTATCACTGATCTTTTTCATGTCATTATAGAAATTAGCTTTTGATGAATAGATCTCTTTATAATTATGCGTATAACTGTGTAGACCAACTGTATGTCCTTCATCATATTCTCTTTTTATCAAATAATTCGTACTACTTTCATGATTGATTACAAAGAATGTCGCCTTGATATTTTTCTTTTTTAAAATGTCTAAAATCTTAGGTGTTGAATAAGAAGTTGGTCCATCATCAAAAGTCAAATAAATGATACCCGTATTATTTATGTATTTTTCTTTTTCATAAACTCTAACATGTCTTTTAACTTCAGTTGCATTGCCACTTTCATCAACTGCAGTATACTTTAACTCATAACTACCAGTCTTACTCGTATCAACTATTCCTTCAACTTTGACATCGACATCCTGACTACAATTATCTTTGACATCATACCCTGGATCATTAAACTTTGCACCGACAACTATGTTATAAGTAGAATTTCCTTTTAAGACCAACTCTGGTTTTTCAGTATCATTTCTATCAAGATATCTCCTAACTTCAACAGAATTACCACTACTATCTGAAACTTTATAAATGACCACATCATCTTTTTCAGTAACTTTAACTTTATCTGTCAAATCCCCATCATAATTGTCAGAAGCTTTATAACCATCTTCGACATATTTATCTTTAGCACAAATTTTTATATCGCTACCATTTTCAAGTTCAATAGTTGGTGCTTCTTCATCAACAACCTCAACCGTTCGATAATTTTTTATCTTAATGCCAAAAACATCTGTTTCATATTTAATTTTGTATTCTCCAACTTTCGTATTATCAACATCACCAGTTATTTTTACATCAAATGAATCATCATTTAAATATTTGATATTAAAACCTTTTTCATGATATTCATTATCAAGTGCTAAATAGACAACTTTATCTCCATTTAAATCGATGATATTACTAACAAAAATAGCTAACGCAAACATCATGATGCTGAGAATGAAAACAATTGTTAAAAATATTTTTTTGAGACGTCTTTTCATCATTACACCACCCTATTTTCAACCTAATTATAAAATTATTTAAAAAATTTGTAAATAAAAAGAGATGATAATCTCTATGGTTTCGTATTATTATCTTTAATAAATTCTCTAAAAATTTTAGTTAGCGCTCTCTTTTCAATTCTTGAGACATAACTTCGAGAAATTTTTAATTCTTTAGCTATGGCTTTTTGCGTTTGTTCCACATTGTTATCAAGTCCATATCTCTTAACTATTATTTCCTTTTCCCGAGAATTTAAAACATTAATATATTTTTTTAATAATTTTATATTGTCCTTAGTTTGAATATCTTCTATAAAATCAGGACTGGGTAATTTTAAAACATCCATGACTGTTATTTCATTTCCCTCTTTATCAAACCCTATTGGTTCATTTAAAGATATATTTTTTTCATTTTTATTATTACTTCGAAAATACATAAGTATTTCATTTTCAATACACCGAGCACAATAAGTCGTTATCTTCGTTCCATGTTTTAAAGAATAGGAATCCACACCTTTTATTAGACCAATAGTCCCTATACTTATTAAATCATCTTGATCGACATTCTTACTATCAAACTTTTTTACGATGTGTGCAACTAATCTGAGATTGTGCTCAATGAGTTTATTTCTCGCTTCCTTATCACCCATCTCTAACAATTTGATATATTTTTCTTCTTCTTCTTTAGAAAGTGGATCATAGAAGACATTATTTGAATAACTCCCTGTAAACATGAAAAAACTTCTAAAAAGCTCTAATATTTTAAAAAGCATATTTCATCCTCCATTTAATTGTATGAATTAAAATGGACAAAATATGCTTTTATTCGACAAAAAAAGAAGGACTACTCTCCTTCTTCAACACCTTCTAATTGAATTTTGTATTCGATACTAGTAACTGCCTCTTCATCAAAGATAAAAGTCAACAACGTATCTCCTTTTGTATATGTATAAGCACCTGCTACATCTTCATAATCATCACCATATTTAGAAATGACGTCAGAAATATTATCACCAACTCTTATACCTTCATCAGTCGCAACATTTTCTGTTGATAGCGTAATCGTATAGATTTTCTCAACACCATCTTCATGATAATTATAAATTTCATAATCAGGATAAGTATAAATTTTATCCATTCCTTCAAAAGCACAAGTCTCTACTTCTTGATATTGATAATCTTTACCCAACTTTGAAGAAACTTTAGAAAACTCATCACCGACCATCATTTCTACACCATTAAGTGTTACAGAATAACCAACTCGATCTGTTTCTCTAGCCTTTGCCTTATTTTCATCAGCGTTACTAGCGCCACATCCCGTAAGTAATAATATACCAAGCATCAACACCAAAACTTTTTTCATACTCTTCTATCCTCCATACATTACTATCTTACCATACTTTTTTAATTCTTTGAATTGCTCTTTTTGTATTTTCACATAATATTCACTTTTATCATGGTATTCACGACTTATTTCTTCATCGTTACGCATGTCATCTAAATTGTGATTGTGTTGTAAATAATTACCAAAATACCTCGTCAACTTTTCTGCACCACTCAAGTTCAAATGTAGACCTGCATCATATGTATCCGTATTGTAATCAATACCTATTTCATCTCTTAAATCCAAAAAATTTATATATTCCAAACCATATTTTTGTGAGTACTCAACAACTTGTTCATCATATTCTGGATACCAGTAAGGATAAGTAGATGGTGCTTTGACAAGAATCAATTCAATATCATTTTTTTCACACAATTCTCTAATCTTATCCAAGTATTCCATATTTTCTTTAGAAAAGTCATAATTAGCTAAAGAAAGGCCTTCGTACATCGTCGTAACAGGTTTGACATCAACGCGCATCAAATATCCATTATGTGTAATTGTTTTATCTTTAAAAAAGTATTCAAAGTCTTCTTTCGTCAATTCAAAAATACGACTGTGATATCTAAAAATGGGAAAGACGTAATCAAAGATAGTCTCATTTTTCGTAAGTGAATCATTAATTAAGTCATATTTAATTTTAGAGTTTCGCATTTCATCAATCATTAAACGATTATACCCTTCATTTTTATCCAATTCCCCATGACGAAGCGCATTGACATTAAAAACTACTATTTTAGGTATTTCATACTGTAAAGTCTCACGTAACAAATGATAAGATTGATAAATCATCTGTTGAGAATTTCCTCTTATGTAAGAAGTATATCCAAATTCATTGAACAAGACGATTGGTGAGTAACTAGAATAAACTTCACAATCACCTAAAAAGATTATTTGATGATTTTTAGAAGAATCATAATATTCACTCGTCATTGATCCTTCGACTAAATCTTCATCATATTTGGGTTGAACTAGTCTTTGAAATCCTAAAAATAAAATCATGAATAATATAAAATACATAATAAACTTTTTCATATTACCACCTAAAACCTATTATAAATGAAATCTGCTTTATCAAAACCGACTCCATATATTCCAAATAGTATAATTACAAATATGAATATTATCAAAAAGAGATAATCGCGATGACGATTTTTAAATTTCAAAGAGACAATATTTCTACTCATTAGATATTCAACTACTAACAATGCCCCAATTCCTAAAAACATCACTATGAAGTTAGCTATTGACATGATTTCACCAATATCAGTAAGCGACGTCCAAACAAACATGTTTTGAAGTATGCTCAAAGCCTCATTTACGGTCACTGCTCTAAAGAAAATCATTGAAAAAGAGAATAGTAAAAAGGTCCTAATTCGCTGATACAAACGATAACTAAAAGTATCAGTATTTATTCCTAACTTCTTATTTATCTTGTTACTAACTGGTTCTAAAACATCTTCTAAAAAGATGAAGATAAATTGAAGTAAACCTGACCCTATTATGTAAGTATATGCACCACCATGCCATATTCCAATTAATGTCCACATGATTAACATTGATAAATATAGTGGTATTTTCTTACTAATCTTTTTTCCAAAAATATTTTTACATTTCTTATTCAAAGACTGCATGAAATTACTCTTCAAAAGTGGATAGAAGATGTAATCTTTTAACCATGCTCCTAGGGTTATGTGCCAATTGCGCCAAAATTCTGTAATCGTCGTTGCAAAGAAAGGTGCTTTAAAGTTCTCCGGTAACTTGATGCCTAATATTTCTGAAACACCCATTATGATATCGATTGAACCCGAGAAATTCGTATATAGTTGAACGACGAATAATAATGCTGCGAAGAAGATGTATAAACCACTAAAATTCATGAAATCGCGATAGACAAAATCGACAAATATTTGAGCTCTTTGAGATATTACTAATATCTTAAATAATCCCCATAACACTCTTAGTAAGCCATTAGTCAAATTGCATAAACGAAAGCGATGTCCATGATACAACTCTTTTTTCATATTTTCATATTTGATGATTGGACCACTAGTCAAAATGGGAAAATAAGACATGAATAACGATAATTTTAAAATATTCTTTTCACTTCTAACCGCTCAACGATAGACATCGACTAAGTAACCGATCATCATCAAAGAATAATAACTAATACCAATTACGGAATGGCGATTGACCAAACCTATTTTTAAATCAAATAAGTAATTCAATGTCTCAATGAAGAGATTAGTATATTTTAAATAGAACAATTGTCCAATGATTATCAATATTCCAAGTATTAAAAAGATTTTAGCTTTACTTCTATGTTTATTTATTAAAATTCCTAATCCATAACTTGAAAATAATACGATTAAAACCTGTAATAAGGTCCCAATCGTAAAGTCATCGTATAATAAAAAAATCCAACTTGATATCAATAATATGAGCCATTGAATTTTTTTACGTACGATAAAATATGCCAATATAGTAAATAGACAAAACCAAACAAATGTCAATGATAACAAACTCATAAAGACACCTATCTAATACACTCTGCTTTTGGCCAGCTAGAGTGATCCCAACCTTTTTTCTTTACTACCTTTTCATAACTGGCATCATCTCTTAAATCGGTAACCTTAGCTCCCGGTGTTGAATCGACATGACACCAACTACTATTTTCAAGTTGGATTAAATTCCAATAGTGACCACCTGTCCATGTATGAATTATCTGATTAGGAATACCTGCTAAATCAAGCATTATTTTCGTAAGAGCCATATGTGTATAACAATCACCTTTACGCGTTGTAATACCTTCCCAAGCTGAAGGATATAGACTTTTTAAATTACTCGTCTTATAACTGATATTTTTAGCCACCCAATTTCGAATGTTAAGAGCTGTTTGAGCACGACTTCCAGCTTTCAAACCACTGACAATCGGTTGAAGTTTATTTTTGACATCAGTCGCATTTCCTGTTATTTTAATCGTTCTATTTTTAGTCGTTTTATTACCACTAGAATCTTTAGCTGTATAAGTCACTGTATAACTACCTGGACTACCGGTATTAACTTTACTAGCATCATATGTGACACTAACTTTTCCATCGTGATCATCATAGGCACTAACACCACTCATGTAATTGATACTATTTCCTCTAACGACACTAATCGTTGTCATATTGCGAATTGTTGGACCAGTCGTATCTTTTTTTATAGTTAGTTTAGCGGTCACTTCAGTTACGTTTCCTGATTCATCAGTAACGCGAATTTTAACATCTTGTTTTCCAATTTTCGAATAATCTATTTTAGTTAACAATTCTTTTTTTACTGTCGTTGCATCCGTAACTTTTTTAATAAATTTATCAACTGTAATACCTTTAGCATCCCACCAAATAGTTGGATTATTGATAGTTACAACGGGTGCTTTAGTATCTTCAACTGTAACTTTGACTGTGTATTCATCACCATCAACAATCAATTTCAAATCTTGAACACCCAACTTTTTAGTATCAATATTTTGAATTATTTTCTTATCTTCAATCTTATCAGCACCATACAAAACACTATCTAACTCAAAAGTACTACCTGCTTCGAGCGTCAATTCTTCTTTAACTTTTACTAATTCCAATTCTACTTCTTTTTTCGTTTTATTATGAGCTTCATCAACAACGACAATTACAACTTTCTGTTTTCCAACTTTCTTAACAATTTCTTTTTCAAAAGAAACGCTACACTCAGTTGCATCTTCTATTTTTTCAACAAACATATCTGCACTTATATCTTCATAATAACCGAGTTTTAAATTCTTCACTTTGACGATAGGAGCATCTACGTCAACTACTTCCAATTCCGTTTTAAATCTATGACTATTGACTTCTATTATCACTTCATATTTTCCAAGTTTACTAGTATCAATCTTTTCAACATCTGTAACGAAATTAATTTTCCCCAATTTATGTTTAAAAAATATATCAGTCGTTATTTCATCATTAACATCGATAGCGACATGTTTCAAAGGTTTAATATTATCAACATATACTTTCCCAATTAATAGAAACAATGATATGACAAAAATAATTGTATAAAAAACTTTTTTAAACTTAGACATAGTAATACCACCAACGATTAAATTATAACATAATTTTTATTAATGATTATTATAAATTGCATAACTCATATCATTTTATAACTATAAAAATCATAATGTCTTACCTTTAGATAACAAATTCATAATGACATCATAATCAGAATAGTCGACATATTTATCTAAAATAGCCATGTATTTATCACGACCTTTACCAGCTATTAAAATTATGTCATCATCTAATGCTAATGAAAAAGCTTTCATAATGGCCAGTTTGCGATCTTCAACAATTAAATAATTATTTTTATCATCGTCCTTCATTTCATCAATGATATCAATAACTTTTTCATATCGTGGATCATCCATCGTATAAATGACTAAATCTGAAAGTTTTTGAACAACTCTTCCCATGCCCTTGCGCTTTTCTTTTTCGCGACCACCAGCACTACCAGTAACTGTAATAATTCTATTTTTCTTTATCGCATTTAAAAAAGTTAGAATGCTCTCTAATCCCTTTTCAGTATGAGCATAATCTAAAACGACTTGGAAATTATCACTATTAAATATTTCACATCTTCCCGCAACTTTTTTTATGTTGTTGACTCTTTTAATTACCTCTTCAAAAGTAAATCCGAGACATAATAGACAAGAAATAGCTGCCGCTAAATTATAAATGTTGTATTCACCTTTTAAACTGGTATGAACGTGATACAAATCATCTTGATATTTGAAATCAATATTCGCCCCATCTATGGATAAAACATAATTTTCTATTTTTAAATCACTATCTTTCATCTTTCCATAACTGAAAACATTACATTTACAATTTTCTTTAAACTTATCATAAAATCTATCATCACGATTTAGTATTGCATAACCATCTTCCTTAATATTTTTGAAAAGTTTTATCTTAGCATCAATATAATTAGAAAGTGTCTTATGAACATTTAAATGATCTTCACTAATATTGGTCAAGATTCCAACATCAAACATAATGCCATGAACACGATTGTGTAAAAGTCCTTCACTAGATACTTCCATGCTTGCATATTTTAATTTTTTCTCTTCAAACATTGAAAGATATTTATAGATTAAATTTAGTTCTGGAGTCGTATTATTAGTATCAACTTCCATATCATTATCTTTTATACCATTAGTGCCAATATAGCCACAATCATTAAGCATATCACGAATGCACAAAGAGGTCGTCGTCTTCCCATCAGTACCAGTTACACCAATTATTTTTAAAGAATCTTGATACCCATAAAATTTCTTTGCCAATCTTCCCAATTCTCTATTAGTATTCTCAACTTTGATAAAAGGAACTGAATAATTATTTCCTCTTTCGACAACTAATCCACTACAACCATTTTCAATTGCTTCTTGAATAAAGTTATGTCTATCTTCATTAACACCTTTAATACAGACGAATAAATCTCCTTTTTCCACCTCTTTAGAATTAGTTTTGATATCTTTTACTAAAAAATCATAATCACAATCGTATAACTCTTTAATATTTTTCAAAAACATCACCATTCCATTCTATGTATCTAATTATAATATTATTAATAAAATTTTAAAATTGCTTTGACAAAAAAATAAAGATATTTATAATTAGAATTAGGGGCGTGGTTTTATGGCAAAATTAGAATTTCGTTATGGAGCAATGAATTCTGGTAAAAGTATGATGTTACTACAAGTTGCTTATAACTATACTGAAAATAATAAAAATGTCATTCTCATCAAATCATCAATCGATACCAAAGGTAATGATTATCTAGTATCGCGCATCGGTCCTAAAAGACAAGTTGACATCATTTTAAAAGAAGATGAACCATTACTACAAAAAAAGTATTCATCCAAGATTAAAAGTGCTGAATGTATCTTAGTAGATGAAGTACAGTTTTTAACACCACAACAAATTGAAGAATTGTGGTACATCACTAAAACTTTAGAAATACCCGTAATTTGTTTTGGATTAAAAAGTGATTTTCAAACCAACAGCTTTCCCGGTTCAAAGCGGCTTTTAGAATTATGTGATTCCGTCAAAGAATTGGAAACCATTTGTACTTGTGGCAAAAAAGCTCGCTTCAATGCCCGTAAAGTAAATGGTAAATTCACATCATCTGGTGAACAAAATGTCATTGATGGATCAAGTGATGACATTGAATATGTTCCTCTTTGTGGAAAGTGCTATTTAAAATACATAAAAAAAATAGATAAAAAGAAAGTCGAAAAAGAACTTGAAAAAGATAAAGTTCAAATGTCATTTACTTCGATATAATTTGTTTAAATATTCTTTTTCGGTGTAATAAGTATCATTATTTTTGATGATGTGACGATAGTCGCGCATCATCTTTTTTATTGATGAAATTATTTTTAACTTTGAAAAATTATAATTGTTCATATATCTCTCTAAAATAAATTTGTTGAAATAGTATCTCCTCTTTTTAAACTCTTTTACAAGTTTAGAGATGACGATTAAAAACATTAGAATAATGTTAAGAGTATAACCGTTTACTAAAGATATCCAAAGTAGTAAAAAAGCCACGCCAAAAGATATTATCATCGATAAGTGATAACTAGTTCTAAACGACCAAAAATAATTGAACAAAAGATTTAGAATTCTACCACCATCCAAAGGATATATGGGTAGTAAATTAAATGATAAGATTGCTATGTTATAGTAATTGAAACTAGCACTCTTAAATAACTCATTACCAATAAAAAAATAAATGCTTTGAACTAGTGGACCACTGATTAAAATTAATAATTCTTCACTTATTTTTCTATTTATATCTTCACTGAACCGCGTCATGCCACCATAGGGATATAGACATATTTTATCAACATTCCATCCCAAAAGTACCCCAACTATCAAATGACCCATCTCATGGATTAAAATAATGGAAAAAAATAATAAAAAATTTTTAAAATTAGCTGTAAGGCAAGAAATCAAAATAAAAAAATAGAAAAAAGAATCAATATAAATCTTTTTAGATATACTCTTTATAATCGATAAATTTTCCATCTTTTTGAAAATATAGATATAAATTATTATCTTTAGTATTACCTAAAAGTGATCCTTTTTCTACGTAATCATATAGAGATATATTAGTATCGACATTACTATACCAAGCATCTACTCCATCCACTTGTTGGATGATAACTGTATTCCCATAACCTTCTTTATCGCCAATGTAGACGACAATACCACTTTCAATGACAGGAACTAAATAATTGTTATCCACTACTAATTTAACTCCTGAATTGTAATCTTTTTTCTCTTCATACTCCAAATTTTCTTTAAAAACAGCTACTGTATCATCTACTAAGACATTATCAAAAGGAACAATTCCTCCTAAATATTTATCATACAAATCATGTAATTTAGAAAAAGATATATTATTTTCATATATATAACTATATAATTTTTCTTTTATGTTGGGATTACCTTTAACAACTATTAAAGCGATCAAAAATATTAAGATACAAAACAAAATCTTATTAAAGAAAGATTTGAATCCACTCTTCTTAACTCGATCTTTTTCTTTTAAAAATTTACTATCGGTATAGTCCATAAAAACACCTCAATATAAAATATTAAGGATTTATTTTTTTTAGAACTAAATTAAAAATAATCATATAAATAAGATTAAAGATTATTGATCTTGATAACTTATACCAATAAAAGATGATGTTTAAATCATATCCTTTAAAAATTATCAGTATTGTATATAGTAATAGATCATATAGAACAATTGATAATCCCAAGCGTAAATATATCGCTATTTTATCTGTAAATCTATTAAAAGTATAGATGACTGCATAAACAATTATTCCTAAAATTATATTGTTAAAAGCAAGAGAAGAATAGATGATGACAAATAATAGAAATATGTATACATTATTCTTATTTAAGTACTTGCATAAGACGATATTAGTCGCAACAAAAAACATGGGATATATAAAAGTTATGTCATTGAAAGCAAATGGTATGAAATTAGAGAGTAAAAAATCTAAAACTAGTGATAAAAACAATAAAATAGTCACAATTATATTCATCATACTTGCCTCTTTAAAAAGGTTACATATCTTATAGCGTTGACGTCATAATACAAATCGACATATAACTTTTTTCCTGTACCATAACTGTTATCTTCTATTTTAGAAATATATCCAATCGTCAAACCAGCAGGAAATTTATCAGTCAAACCACTGGTGTAGACAACATCACCAACTTTGATCTTATCACTATTATCTAGTTGATTGATTATGAGATTGTTATTACTATCGTATTCAAGTATCAAATAGATATCATTTACTCTAACAGAAGTCTTATTATATGAACTATTAGTAATTAGAGTAACTCTTGAAGACGTGTCATAGACATCACTGACATAACCGACAAGTCCTTCACTGACAACGACTGCCATTCCCTTTTCAACCCCATTTTTTTGACCGCGATTAACGATGACATCATCAAGCCAATACGCAATATTGCGTGATATGACGACACCATTGATCTTTTCAAAATCACTTAAAACATTATTGATATTAGTAATTTTTTTCAAAGAAGCAACTTCTTGTTGTAATTCGTCATTCATATTTTTACCGATGATATCTTCATCATTTGTCAAACCGTTAAAGGGATAGTAAAAAATATTATTGATACTACTAGTTATGTACAAATTATCACTCGTAAAAGAATAACTCAAAAGCGCAATAGCTATTACTAAAATAGTCATTACGATGATAATTTTATATTTTAAATCGACAATTTTTATTCTTTTTTTCTTTCTCTTCATAATAGACCACTCTCCATAAAACTGAAATAATTATCTTCCCCAATTATGACGTGATCAAGAATGGGAATATTTTGAATTTTACCAATATCGACTAAAGTTTTCGTAAGTCTTTTATCTTCAATTGAAGGAGTGATATCACCACTTGGATGATTGTGCATACAAATGATTCCCGAAGCACTGCATAGATAAGCGTTTTTAAATATTTCACGTGGATGTACTACACTTCGATTAATAGTTCCCATAAATAACAATTTCCTTTCAATTACCACATTTTTATTATTTAAATAAAGGCAATAAAACATCTCTTGTTTGACGTTAAAAAATAAGTTTTTATAATTATTAACGACATCATTAACTGAACTTATTTTTATGTGACTCTTGTTATTACCTAAATATATTCTTTTAGAAAACTCAATTACACTGATCAATTCAATCGCTTTAACTCTACCTATTCCTCTAATTGTCAATAATTTGTTCAAAGTTAAGGACTTAAAATTAGAAATATCACCAACTAGATCAATTATTTCTAAAGATAAATCTTTTACACTTTTATTATTAGTACCAGTTCGCAATATTATTGACAACAATTCACTATTTGATAAATTTTCTACTCCTAAATCCAATGCTCGCTCACGTGGTCTTTCAGCAATTGGTATATCTTTTATCATATAATCACCAATATTATTATTAATGATTATTCTCTAATTACCTAAAATAATTTCATCATAACTCGATAAAATAGCATTATTTATCGATGATATATCATCTTCTTCATTAGCACTAGCGAGTAAGACGTCAAACTGTTCAAGACTACTCACAAATTCTGAATTGTTGATGAATAATTTCTTAGTATATATTTCCCTATCTTCTTTTTCATATAGATGACGTATTTTGGAAAGATTATCAGGATTAGTCGTAAAACCTAAATAGACATAATATTTTCCATCTTCAGTACTAACGACATAATTATCAATGCCTTCAAGACCTTTTTTTAAAGTTTCAATACTGGTATAAGCACCATACTGCACAGCAAAAGCATTATAATCAGTTTCTCTTATCGTCTTTTTTACCTGATAGAAATCATAAGCAATTTTAGCTCCATAAAACCCTAGCGTAATCGCTACTAAAAGAGGAATTATAACACTTCTAATGAGTCTTTTCTTCACATTAATCACCTATTATGATGATAATATCTCTTCGAGAAGAATTTTGTCGAAAAAAAAGAAAGTATCAAACTTTCTAATTAGTATTGTCTTCCGAAATAAATTCGATATCTTGCTTCTATTCCACAACAAACACAAGGACCATTTACTTCTTCATCTTCAATTAAACAACGCGATTTAATTCCAAAATCATCTTTAATCTTATTTTCACAAGCTACATCTCCACACCAATTCGTTTTGATGAATCCTGACTTATTATTAGCTATATCTGTAAACTCTTCATAATTGTGAGCTTCATAGATCATAGAATCACGTCTTTTCAAAGCACGATCATATAAATTTCTTTGAATATCGACTAATAAATTACTTACTTCCATCAAGACATCTTCTATTTTTACTTGGATTTTTTCAAGAGTATCTCGTCTTACTAAAGTTACTAGATCATTAGCAAGATCCCTTGGTCCAACTTCCACACGAATTGGGTAACCTTTAACTTCAGCTTCAGCGAATTTGAACCCTGGAGTCTTATCTGTTAAATCGATTTTACTAGATATGTTATTATCAATTAATAAATTTTTTATTTCATCTGCTTTTTGTAAAACTTTTTCGTCCTTACCAATCGGAATGACAATTGTTTTAAATGGTGCGATATTAGGTGGTAGAACTAAACCGTTATCATCACCATGAGTCATTATAATAGCTCCAATCATACGTGTTGTCGTACCCCATGACGTCTGATATGGATTGACCATTTTATTCTCTTTATTTAAAAATTCTATTCCAAAAGCTTTGGCAAAACCATTACCAAAATAATGACTCGTTCCATTTTGTAAAGCTACACCATCATACATCATAGCTTCCAATGTATAGCTCTCTAAAGCACCAGCAAATTTTTCTTTATCAGTTTTCTTACCAACAATTACGGGAAGTGCCAAAATATTTCTTTGAAAATCTTCATAGACTTTTAACATTCGCAAAGTCTCATTTCTAGCATCTTCTTCTGTAGCGTGCATCGTATGTCCCTCTTGCCATAATATTTCACGACTTCTCAAGAAAGGACGAGTTGTCTTTTCCCATCTGACAATCGTACACCATTGATTGTATAAAATTGGTAAATCACGATATGACTTTATTATCTTTTTGAAATGATCACAGAATAAAACTTCACTAGTTGGTCGAACGCACATTCTCTCTTCCAACTTTTCACTTCCACCATGTGTAACCCAAGCAACTTCAGGAGCAAAACCTTGGACGTGCTCTTTTTCCACATTTAGTAAACTCTCTGGAATGAACATCGGCATTTGAACATTTTCATGTCCTGTCTTTTTAAATTCTTCATCTAATATTTTTTGAATGTTTTCCCATATCGCATAACCATATGGTCTAATAATCATACTTCCCTTAACTGATGAATAATCAACTAAATCAGCTTTCTTGACGACATCGGTATACCACTTAGCAAAATCGACATCACGACTAGTTATTTCTTTTACTTCATTTGCCATAAAATCACTCCTCACAAAAATAAATTATATAATAATTGAATAAAAATATCTATAATGATTTAAAAACTTGATCTACTACTTTATCAAGATTAGTAACGACGACATCACTATTATTCCTAAATGCTGTTTTATATTTGATGGCATTTGATTCATATAGAGTCATCAATTTACCATTATCATTAAATGTTATCTGTTCCATCATTGGTGGCATCTTACAACTAGTTGTCACTTTTTTGGTATAGTCATTACAATCTTCATCATATTTTAAAACTAAAAGATCAGATTCGCTATATTTTCCATAAGAAACACTAGCTAATAAATACGTCTCATCATTCTTTTCATAAAAAGATATTCCCTGAACTTTATTAAAGAATTTCGCTTTTTTACAACTTTCAATATCGATACTACCATTTTTTTTGATATCAAAAGACTTCAATATACCACTACCATCAATCGCAAAATTACCAACGAATATTTTTCCCTTGTGATAAGCAATATATCCAACTGATGGAATGCCTTGATAATTGATTAAATCCTCACTTCCAACATCAATCTGTTTAAATTTAGGAGTACAAATTTCATCTTTGTCATAAAAAAGTGCATCATAAGTATAACCGCTAATCGTTCCATTTTTATCAGTTATCCAAAAGATCTCATTCTCATCATCATAACATATTCCACCGACATGACTATTGTTATATAAATATTTTTCATTAATGCAATTATTGTCTTTATCGAGAATGTAGACAACTGATTTATCGCGATCATCACTAGAATCATATGCTGTTATAAAAGTATTTTCACCAACTGTACAAATTCCTTGTAATACTCTTGTATCGAGTTCTCCAAGTGAAAATTCACTATCTTTTATATTTTCAAAATCTAAAGTCAAATACTGATCGATATAATTGAATCCATTACTTCGTATCAAACTTTCATCGACCGAACCTGGTAAACTTATAAAAGCGGCCATAGTAAAAGCAGCAAGTCTCGTCAATCGATGATGTTTTCGCTGTTTTAACTTTTCTTTTTGAGCATTTTTAACAATTTTATCGCTCTCTTCTTTTAAATGTAAATAAATATCTTTAAATGCATCATGTTCTTTTAATTTATCCATGTTGCCAAAAAGTATTTTTTCATCATCACTAGTAAAAGTAACATCACCATTTTTATCTACTGTCACACCTGAGAAATGAACACCTTTTAATTCTTGTAATAAACTCTTCATCTCTAGCTCTGTATAGTAATACCAAACGCCATCAACGACATCACAAGCATAGATATTATCACCATTGATTCCTACGACAATCGTATTTTTATCCATTGATAAACTTCTCCATTTCTTTTTCAACTAAATCGTATTCTTCATCACTAAGTTCTCCTAAAAGAACAACTTTTCCATCATTCAATACGTATTTAGAAGCAATCAATCGTTCTTCATTTTCCATATCTAATTCATGATCTGTAAAAACGATAAAATTATCACCATTATGCGTAAAAGTTAAAAAAGCTTCACAATCAATAATTTTACCATCGACCTCGATTGTAAATTTTTCATCTCTCATACTATCACCATTATAATTGTATCAAGAAAAAATAAAAAAAGTAAACATAGTTTACTTTAAAAATTTAACATTATCCATTCCGGTTTGAATATTAATAAGATTCCCATCAGTAACATCAATATCCCACCAATGATCTTAATCAATTTATTATATTTCGTAGTCATGCCCGCAATTGACAACGTACACATCGAAATAGTAAATACTACCATATCATCTATCATGTAGAAAAAGACATATATTAATAAATAGATAATTCTTAAAAAACCATCGACTTCATTAGCGATCATGACCTCATTAAATATCATTGGAAAACCGGCACTACAAGCAAGTTCTACCATGTTTACTGATATCGCTAAAAGGATTATTCCACCTAAAGCTATGAAAAAATTTCTAGCATTTTTAATCTTTTTAACTTTCGCTATTATGTTCTTTCTCCTTTTATCATCGACAACTTGACATCCATCTTCAAGTTTACGATCACGAAAATAGACATATAAATTGTAAATACCAAAGATGATTGCAACAAGACCAATTAAACTTCTTATCTTATCAGTTGAAAGAAAATCTAAGACAATATTAATACCAATCATTGATAAAAAATAGAAAAGTGCCGAAGTGAATAGAAAAGCAAAACCTAAAATAAACATTTTCTTTCTATCCTTCATTCCAAATAACATACTTATGATGAAAAGCAATACCCACATAGCACATGGATTGAAACCATCGACAAATCCTAAAATGACTGCTGCAACACCAACAGCTGTATCAGTAGCATTGACGTCCCCTAGTAACGGAATATGAACTTTATTTTTTTGAATGACTGTTTCTTCTTCACTTATATCATCAAGTTCTAGATTGTATCTAATTTGCTTTTCCAACTCAGTTCCTACCCAATCCGAATAACCGACATAAGTCTTTTTGCCAATTACTGTGAAAGGAACTCCTTCAAGTCTAGTATTTATACCATTTTCCTTTTTTATTTTAATCATTAAATTTTTATTTTTAGTACTATTCCAAGTCTCATAACTATAGACTTTTATCTGTCCACCATATTTTTCTTCCAATTGATTTAAAAGTTTTTCTTCTTTGGCACAATGGGGACAACCATCACCATAAAAAAGATATATGTTGACAACATCTTCTTTAGTCTCGACTCCTACTTCATCGTGAACGACATCTTCATAACCATCTACTAAGGCATAACTTTTTATTGGTAAAAGAATTAATAAACTCAAAATTATTAAAACTAACTTCTTCATCTTCTACTTATTCCTATCAATTGCTGCATATATTTCTTCTCTATTCTTTTCACCAACTAATCTTTCAACTTCCATGCCATCTCTCATAAAAATAACTACTGGTAGGACTTTACCGACATCATACTTTTTAACTTCATCTTCATCAAAGTCATAATCCAATTCTTCTATTTTCAAATCAGAAAAATCTTCTTTAGCTTTTTTCCAAATCTTATTGGTTAGTATGCATGCTGGACACCAAACAGCATTTATTTTTATAATTTTCATTTAATATCACCTCAAAGTAGTAAGTCTATTATAACATTTATCAAATATTTTTAAAAATTCTTCTATTTCTTCTTCTGTCGTCTTATAAGAAAGACTAATTCTAACACTCGATCTACTTCTGTCCTTATCTTTTGTCAAAGCATATACAGCTTTTGATTCATCATTTTTACTACTACAAGCTGTCTGCGTTGAAATATAAACTTCATCTTCCTCAAGCGCATGTAATAAAACTTCTGGTTTTACTCCTAAAACACTTATGTTCAAAATATATGGAAGAGCATCTTCTGGACTATTGATGCGAACTTTATCATATTTGGACAGTTCATCACGAAGTTTCTCATTTATTTTAGTGACGTATTCATAATGTTTATCCATATCGATATTAACTAATCGCAAAGCTTTAGAAATCGATGCGATTAATGGAGTTGAAGGCGTACCACTTCGATATATAGTCGTACTCTTTCCACCATGAATTAATGGTTCAATACTGATGTTTTCTTTTTTGACTAAAACACCTATGCCCTTTATTCCAAAAAATTTATGAGCTGAAAAACTAGCTAGATCAATATTGGTCATATCAATCTTTTGCTTTCCAATGCTCTGAGTCAAATCGACATGATAAAACACTTTTGGATATTCTTTCAATATTTCGCCAATTTCTTCAATTGGTTCAATGATACCTATCTCACTATTAACCGCCGTAATACTTACTAAAATCGTATCATCACGGATGAGTCTTTTCAAATCGTCTAAATCGACTTTTCCATCATCTTTTGTCTTTACGAAATCGACATCAAAACCATGTTTTTGTAAATATCCACATGGTGCAAAGACAGATGAATGTTCAAAATCTGTAGTAATTATGTGTTTACCTCGATTTTGATATCTATCACAAATGCCTTTAATGGCCAAATTATTACTTTCACTAGCGCCACTCGTATAAATTATTTCACTTGGCTTTACTCCCAAAATATCAGCTATTTGGACGGTTGCTGCATTTATCAAAGCATTAGCTTTTACTCCCTCTTTATGCAATGAATTTGGATTAGCAAAATACTCTTCACAAGTCTTAGAAAAAGTTCTGATGACTTCTTTATCAACTGGAGTAGTTGCTGAATAATCTAAATAAATCATATGACACCTCTCATTTACACTTTATAATACGCAATTTTTTGATTATTTGTGCCTAACTTGACTAAATAATTAGTCACATCTTTCGGTATTTGGAAAAAAATAGTAACTTTTCCACTAGATCCATTAGTAATTCCTGCATCACTATCTAAAACTTTGACATCGATGACTTGTTTAACACCATTGACAACAAAACTGTTATCATTTACATCCGTAATTTCCGTATCTAGTTCAACACTAGTTCCAAAAGATTCAGTTTCAAAATCGAATAGAGATACCTCATATTGAAGAACTACCGCTTTGTAATCATCATCTACTTCAATCTGATCATCTGGATTTTTTTCATTATATTTTTCAATTTGATAAAGTTCATCATCATAAATTTTTAACAATTTGACATCGACATCTTGATAAGTATCCAATATGGCATTGTACTTACTAGAAATACCAACTTCTCCAATGCTTAGGGGAGCATCTTTACTAGATGTACTACCTACACTTTCCATTTTTTCTTTATCAGTACTTCTCTCTTCTTCATCCATCGCATTATCATCTCGATCGTGATTCTTACTGATATCGATTGTACATCCCGTTACCAAAATTGCTAAAACCAACATTAATGGTATTAAAAATTTTTTCATCTAATCACCTTACTGCTTCAATATTTTTCTCTAGATCACCACTACCTAAGACAAAGCTTCCACTGACAACGATATCACTATCGACCAACTTAGAAGTTTCCCCATTTATTCCTCCATCGACATTGATGACGATATCACGCCTACCAATTAATTTTTTTATCTCTTTTATTCTATCAATAGTCGAATAGATAAAACTCTGTCCCCCTTTACCTGGTACGACACTCATTACTAAAATCATGTCAATGTCATCTAAAAAAGGTTCCAAGAAACAGATATCCGTATCTGGACTAATCGCTAAACCACATTTAATTCCATAAGATTTAATGAGATCTAAAAGTTTCAAAATATCTTTTTTTATCTCACAATGAAACGTTATATATTCACAATTCAATTCACTGTAATCGATGATATACTTCTCTGGATCTTCAACCATGAAATGGACATCTAATCGCTTAGTAAGTGCTCCTGATAAACCGCTTAACTCTTTGATTGGATTAAATTTTCTTTCAATGAATTTACCATCACCAACATCGACATGGATGTAATCAACTGATGTATCACATAAACTTATCAAATCATCTTCAATATTTTTACTACTAAAAAAAGAAACTGATACTTTCTTTTTCATATGATCACCTACTGTACTATCTTTTTATAATCATTATAACGTGACTCTAATATCTCTCCATTTTTAACCGCATCTTTAACTGAACAATCACGCTCATTCAAATGCATACAATCTTTAAACTTACAAGGATAATTTTTAAACTCGACAAAAGCATCACGTATTTTTTCTCTATCTATATTATTAAACTCTAAACTTGAAAAACCTGGAGTATCTAATATTTTACCATCAAATAATTCAATTAATTCGACATGGCGTGTCGTATGTCTACCACGTCCCAAAGCAATAGAAACTTCACCAGTTTGAAAATTGACATCAGGACTGAGTCTATTTATTAAACTACTCTTTCCAGCCCCAGTCTGACCAGTAAATACCGTTATTTTATTCTTAAAAATCTTTTTTATTTCAGCGACTTGATCATTGATGAAGACGCGATAACCAATTTTCTTATAGTAATCGATATATTTGAATATTTCCTTTTTTTCAGAATCACTCAATAAATCCATCTTACTGAAACAGATAATTGGTTCAACATTATTGATTTCCATCAAAGTTATCAATTTATCCAATAGAATTGGTGAAAAATCAGGAATTTTTACACTCGTTAGAATAAGACCTTGGTCAATATTACTGACCATTGGTCTTATTAATCGATTCTTCCTAGGTTTTACTTCTAAAATATATTTATTATCACTATCAATCACGACATAATCACCAACTACTGGTGTTATGTTATCTTTGCGGAATTTGCCACGACTATTGCATTCATACAAATTTCCATTACAATTAACAGTATATAAATTACTTATTATTTTAACTATTTGACCTTCCATTTAACCCCCACTTTACGTATTGCCACCATCACCTGTTGTCGTTCCTGTACTATCACCACTACTGCTAGTACCACTATCACTAGGTGGTTCTGGTGTTTCAACTTTTGGTTCTTCAGCGATTGTTATTATCAATGTTGCACCACTAACTATCTTACTACCAGCCGATCTTGACTGACGAATTATTTGTCCTGGCTTATAACTTGATGTAGCTTGATATTTCTTCTCTAAAGTAATTCCATATTGTTGACAGAAAGCATCAATGTCATCAATCGTCCATTCTTCTTTGACGAAATCTGGATATTTATCATACACATCTGGTATGTACAAAGTTACTTTATCACCCTTTTTCAAAACTGTTCCTTCAGCTGGTGTCTGTTCAATAACAATTTGAGCGTCTAACTCTTCAGAATCTTCAATATTTTCAATATCTTTTTTCTCAACGGTAACATCTAAACCATAGACTTCTTCCAATTTGGTCTGAGCTTCAATATAGTTAGTACCGACAAAGTTTTCCATCGTATATGTCTCTTCACCAATGGATTCATAAATCGTTATAACAGTCCCCTCTTTAACACTGCGACCCGCAATTGGATCAGTTTTGACGACAAGACCAATCTCGTATTCAGCACTGACCATTTTTTCAGTTTCTTTCGCTACTTCTAAACCATTATCTTTTAGAACTGATTCAGCATCGACAACTGAAAGTCCTGATACATCAGGTATTTCTACTTCTTTATCCTTACTGAAGAAACCGGGAAGGAATAATACTGATAGAACTATTACAAGAACGACTAAAATTCCAAATAGTGCCCAAATTACATAACGTAACTTGCTCTTTTCTTCCTTTTCTTCTTCTATCTCTTCCGCAATTTCCTCTTCTAGTTCTTCTTCTTTTTTCTCTTCTTCCTTCTTCTTTTCAGGTTTCTTTGTCTTAATCGTTGGAATTGCCGCTTTTGTATCATCAATTTCATGTTCAGGATATTTGTAGACATATCGTTCTTGATTCATCACATCTGGATCGAGACACACTCTCAAATCCTGATACATCTCTTTGACATCATTATATCTATTTTTAGGATTTTTCGCTGTTGCTTTAATGATGATATTTTCAACGCTTTGCGGAATGTTAGAATTTTGTTTTCGAACACTAGGTAATGGATCCCTCATATGTTTTAAAGCAATCTCTACGGCATTATCGCCTTTAAAAGGAAGAACTCCTGTCAATAACTCATAGAAAAGAATTCCCATTGAATAAATATCACATTTTATAGTTGATCCTTTACCACTAGCTTGTTCTGGTGGTAAATAGTGAACACTTCCCATGACCGAATTAGTTTGAGTAAGTTGCGTAGAATTGAGGGCCATCGCAATACCAAAATCGGTTATTTTTATTTGACCATCCTCTTGAATCATGATGTTTTGTGGTTTTAAATCTCTATGGATTATATAACTGTCATGTGCATGCGAAATACCATCAGTTAATTGAAGCATGATGTCAACAGCTTCACTGACAGTTAAATTACCTCTTTTCTTAAGTAACTGCTTTAAAGTCTTACCTTCGATATACTCCATGACGATGTAGTGATTACCATTATCTTCACCAACATCATACATTTCAACAATATTGGGATGAGACAAAGACGACGCTGATAGAGCTTCCCTTTGAAAACGACGAATGAATTTTTCATCGTTTGCCAAATCACCTCTTAAAACTTTAATAGCTACTTTACGATCTAAAATAGTATCTTGAGCCAAATAGACATTGGCCATTCCACCTTCACCGATACTTTTAATTATCTCGTATCTATCATTTATTTTTTGCCCCTTTGTTATCAATCTTATTCACCGCTTTCTTTGAAATCTAAATAAGCAACCGAAATATTATCAGTTCCCCCGCGATTATTACTCTTTCTAATCAATTTAATAACTTTATCTTCAATATCCGTATCACTCAATAACACTTTTTCAATTTGTTCAGTTTCAAGCATCGTTGTAAGTCCATCACTACACAAAAGAATTGAATCGATATCCATATCACAATCAAAAATATCGATATCAATTGGATTGTTAGCACCAAGTGCTTTCATAAGGACATTTTTCTTTGGATGATCCTTAGCTTCTTCTTCTGTAAGTTCTCCAGCTTTTAAAAGTAAATTGACCAAAGTGTGATCGTATGTAACTTTATGTAATTTTCCATTTTTTACGACAAATCCTGAAGAATCACCTATATTTCCAAATAAGACATAATCTTTAGTGACAAGTGCTACGACTAGAGTAGTACCCATTCCTTTACTCTCAGGATGTTTATCCGCATAATCAAAAATCAAATCATTAATTTCAATTACAGTATCTCGTAACCAATTGACAGCTTGAACCTTTTCCAAGTTCAAAAAATTTTTTTTAAACATATTACTTAGATGTGTAATCGCAATGCTACTAGCAACCTCACCAGCAGAATGACCACCCATCCCATCAGCAACAGCTAATAAGTACTCATGATTACTATTTTCTAAAACGATTAAACTATCTTCGTTATGACTTCTTACTTTACCAGTATCTGTCAAATAAAATGATTTCATAAATCCTCCTTCTTACTTCTAAGTTGTCCACAAGCAGCACTTATATTAGTTCCAAATTCTCTTCTGATCGTAACATTTATTTTTCTCTTTTTTATTATATCATAAAATTTAGAAATAGTATCTTTTTTGCTCCTTTTATAGCCCAAATTATTAGTTTCATTATATGGAATTAAATTGATATAACAATTCATTCCTTCAACTAGATTGCACAATTCATTAGCACACATCTCTGTGTCATTGATTCCATCTAACAAAATATATTCGAATGTCACTCTTCTATTAGTAATTTTTATGTAATTTTTTAATTCTTTTATCAAGTCTTTAATCGGATAAACTTTATTGATAGGCATCAGTTCATTACGAATTTTATCATTTGGAGCATGAAGACTAATCGCTAAATTTACTTGATAAGGAAATTGTTCAAATTCTTTTATTTTAGGAATGATTCCACTAGTAGAAACAGTGATGTGACGACTTCCAATATTGATTCCTTTTTGATAATTAATTATCTCGACAAACCTTTTAAAATTATCAAAATTATCAAATGGTTCACCTATTCCCATGATGACGACGTGCGTGATGCGTATCTTTATGTCTTCTTCAACTTTCAATATCTGTTCGACCATCTCGCCCGCTGTTAAATCGCGAACTTTTTTCAATCTACCACTCTCACAAAAATGACATCCCATATTGCATCCAACTTGACTAGATATACAAATACTAGTGCCATAATCATGACGCATCAAAACTGATTCGATGTGATTACCATCACTTAACGTGAATAAATATTTATTAACTTCAACGTCTCTTTCAACTTTATCGAGATTTATATTTTTTATGACAAACTCTTTTTTTAACTCATCGATGATATCTTTTTTTATATTGCTCATCTCATCAAATGATTTTACTCTTTTTAAATACAACCATTCAAATACTTGTGTCGCTTTAAACTTTTTTTCACCAATGGACTCAAAATACTTAATCAGTTCATCATAAGTTTTATTATATATGCTATCCATATGCATCACCATAACCCAATTATAACAAGGAAACTAAAAAAAAGATATGTATTTTACATATCTTTGACCATATTTACAATAACCCTAAACGAGCACCTTTTATGAATAAATCATATATTTTTCTCTTTTCATCGTCATCATCAACCATGACTAATTCCACAACTGATGCACTACTATTTTTCTCTTTAGCTATTAGAATATCTAACGGACTAGAAACACTCATTAAATAGAGATAACTATCTACCTCATGATTAACTCTACTAACTAACAAGTACTCTCTTCCAGCCACCACAACAATACGTCCAAGATCGTTAAACATATCATCACCACCATATTCTATACTTCATATTATATCATATCGCTAAATAATAGTAATTACTTTTTCTTGAAAACTAATAATTTACTGAATACATAGTTAAATACCATGATCAACACTTGAGTCACAACTGTCCAAATCAAAACCCAAGTATCACTATTCATTCTGAGTAGTGTTACAAAGAACCACATTATGACCATTTCCATCAATAATGTGATAATTCTCGCCCCAAAGAACTTCGCCATCTCTTGTAAAATATTTTTATTCTTACTATAGAAGACAAACATTCTATTAGTGACATAAGCAAATAGTACAGCACATATCCAAGAGATGATAATAGCTACTTGTAACTGAAATGCATTTTCAGCATCTAAAACCGTAAATAGAAGAATCCATTTACTAGCTAAACTGACAACTGTCGTCAAAACTCCAACTATCAAATAATTAACAATTTCTTTATACTTCGAATAAAGTCCCATAATCAATTTGAACAATTTTGTTTTAGGATTTTTTATTTCATTCAACAAATCTCCAAAAACATTGATAAAACCAACCATTAATACCTCCAAAATAAATAATATAAATCCAATTATTGATACCCACATACTAACTTTTTTATATGGTGCTTCATAAATAATTTCTACATCATGATGTCCTTTTTTCATCATGAATCCCATGAAGTTAATATCTGTTTTTTCATAATCGACCATTTTACCATCGACATAAATTTTGAAACCTTCATCATATGGAACTGATAGATTAAAGTATCCATCTTCAGTGACGTTTATAGTCCCAACAATCTTATCCCCCAATGTTTTTTCTCTATCAATGACCAAAGGATCAATACCTTTTAAAACATCTCTAACATCATCATAATCGATAGTGTAAAAGTTAAGATTTTTAATTGTATAATCGCCTTTAGATATCTCGATATCAATATCTGATAAATCATTACTAGATAATACGTAAATAAAATTATAATTTTTATTATTGTATTTCCAACTGCGACATGACAACTTATTTTCAATACCATTAATTTTAATGTAAGTATCCCCAACATCACACATTTCTTGATATTTCATATCGAAACTTACTAATAAAACTTTATTTTCCAAATCATTATTAAGATGTAATTTAACTTTTGATTTATTCTTTGAAGAATTGAACTTAATACCATTATCAATGAATTCATATTTAGCTTCCGTCGATATCAAATCATAGTCAAGATCTATTTTTTCAAACTTAGAATCATAGTGATTTGATATGTGATCATCATCAACAATTACATAATTCAAATAGGCATAGATATTATCAGGATAATTTAATTCATCATAATAACTGCGACTCATCAATCGATTTGATACATATCCAACTGGTAAAACATTATCATTGATATAAGTCATATCACCTATCTTTTTATAAAATCCAGAATCAAAGTCATCAGCTACTAAATATTTATTACCATTATAGATGTTATAAAACAAATTAGCAGTATTTCCCATTTGACGATAAGTTCTAAAAGTTATTTCATTACCGATTCTTTGATAGAAGAAATCTTCATAACCGATTGAAGCACTCGATGAGTACATACCTGAAGTATAATATTCACTATCATAAACGCGATTGACATGATCCAAATTGTAATCAAAAACATTTACTCGATAAAAAGATTGATCATCATCAATGATATCTAAAACTGGATCCGTAAAACGATCATAATAATCTTTTTCAATTAGTGTATCTCCGAAATTAAAGCAAATATTTATGATTAATAGAGCTGGAAATAGATACATGTAAAAATATCTAAAATATTTCTTTTTATATAGTAGATAAACACATATGATGACAATTGATAATTCAATTAATAAAACTTCTATTTGTTTATAGTCATTAAATAGTAATGAAATTGAACATATTATGACAGTTGACATAATGATTGGTCGAACCTTTATTCTTTTTTCAAAAATGTTCTTTAACACATCACCAATCATCAAAATAAATAATGGTATTAGCGGAATTAATATCTTACTTTCTGTATATAATCCCCCATTTAACAAATAGGTAAATATTGGAAATATCAATATTATCGCTAAAGCAGTAGCTAAAAAGACATTTTCTTTTTTCTTAATTGAAAAACTTCCAACTAAACCGATTAGAGCTAGTGATGAAAGTCCCATCGCATAAGTACCGTATAAAAGTTTACTGATGTCAACGTCAGGCATTAACAACTTAAAAAGATTCATACTAGTAGTTGATTCTCTTCCATTCAACAAAGAATAGAACGTTGGTCCAATTAAAATACAAGACATCAACACGCCAACTAATATTGGCAAAACAAATTTAAATCCATCACTGATAAAACCTTTTAAAGTAATTTTATCATTTCTTTGTAAATAACAATAAATTCCATATATGACAATTGATAAAATTCCACACACACTGAATAGATAACTAGTCATTATCATCAAAAATACCGATAGAGTTAATAACCATTTACTATTTTTTTCAAAATACTTATCAACACCAAAATATCCCATCAATAAAAATGGTAAATAATTCATGAACATGATATGACGATGTGCATGAAAAATTAGTGGTGAAGCCATTAAAAATACAAAACTGCCTATCAACGCAATATTGTAATCATTAGTCTTTTTCTTCATGAAGAAATACATCAAAATACTACTCATCAAAAGTAATATTATCGTTGAAATGATGATGTAATCGTTCATGGCTACAAAAGGAAATAAATATGATATGAAAATGACTGGACTCAAAAATCCATAATATGACAAATTATATATATTTTGACCATTTCCTAAATTAAATGCCAAGTTGGGAAATAAGTCATGCGTTTCATAAAATAAGTTTCTAAAATACTCTGGTATTATCCAGTGTTGTTGATTCCAATCTTTGAATGATCCAAACATGAATTCATTATTCGTTAAAACAAAAAAGACGATAAAAAAAGAAATGATTAAAACCAAAATATTAAATATGTCTCTCTTCATATTTTTTTTCATATTAATCACTACTCCCACTAGGAATATTATATTTCTAAAACATGAATATTAAAAGGAAAAAATAAAATATTTTACAAGACAATTGTAAAAATTAAGATATTTTCAAATATTTAAAATTATAGTAATATAAGTTTAGGAGATAATTATGAAGAAAGAATTAAAAAATAATGAAAAAGAAAATGGGTGCATCAGAACCCGTGATGAATATGTCTTAAAAACATATAATGGAAAAAAGACAACTGTTAGAGATCTACAATTAGAAATAATTGAGATCATGGATGAAATTCATAGAGTCTGTGTAAAAAATAATATTCAATACGCCTTAATGGCTGGTTCTGCTTTAGGAATTGTAAACTATAAAGGTTTTATTCCTTGGGATGACGACATGGACGTCATAGTTCCTCGTAGTGACTGGAATCGTTTTATTGAAGCGATGAAAAAAGATCTCGGTGACAAATTTTATTTTCAATGCTACGAAACGGATAAAAAGTTTAATGTCATCATGGGACCTACTATGAAAGTTAGAAAAAAAGGAACTTGGATGGAAGAAGTTAATTTTCTTTTAAAAAATCGTTGTAAAGGTGGCGATGGTGTTTTCATCGATGTCATCATTTATGACAATATTTCTGAGAATAAATTTAGTGATGAACTTCATCGAACTGTCATTAAAATATTGATGCCTTTATACGTCTTATTAGATAATTTACACATTCCCCACGATTGGTTATCAAGATTTATTCGTTGGTATGCTAACCACTACTCACGAAAGAATGAAAACAGCTCTCTAGTATCCCAACCAATCTCTGTTCCTTGGGAAAAATTTATGCATGAACCCGTCTTTAAAAAAGAAGACGTCTACCCTTTTAAACTCTATGAATTTGAAGGAAGACAATTCTACTCATACAACAATATCGAAAAGATTTTAAAAGAGTGGTATGGTCCAAATTGTTTAAAGAAATGGGATGGTCAAAAATGGGTTGAGACTTTGCCAGTGGAAAAACGAAAACCAAAACATACGGCAAACTTAAATCTGTACAGTGACCAAAAACAAAAAGCTGACAAAAATTAAAGAAATGTAAAAAATACATTTCTTTTTATTTTGATCTATATGCTTTAGATAATATCTTAACACTTTTTTGCGATAGATCCATATCTTCGAGTAATGGTTTATTATCACTCATAATACTTTTTCTAGACAATAATTCAATTTGTGAAAACAAGTCCGTATCAAAGATATTAGATTTTTCTCTAGGACCGATTCCACCGCTGTTTAAATAAGTTTTAAATCCTTCACGCAAATTCAAATAAGCCGTCAAATAATTACTTGCATGACATAACTGGGTGAGCAACACTTCAAAATTAGCTACCGTTGGATTTTTAGTAACTCTTGCTATTCCCTGGTCGACAATATCATAATTCTTTTGAGCAACTTTAAACCCTTCACCTATCACTTGTGAATATTTTTTCGTCTGTTGTAAAACCGCTTCATCTTTTAAAAGAACCTGAATTTTTCCTAAATTGACTTTAATAGTAGCCGTGTCATCTTTAAAAAATTCTTCTTCTTCACGGGCAAAATCTCTTTCCAGTTTAACTCTTTCGCCAATCGTCAAAAGAGCACTACTTTTCTTATCATGAGCTGTCTTATCATCATTAACATTGATAGATCGATCGTTGACTTGCGCTTTAATTTTTTCAACATTCGCATCTACATTCGACATTTGAAGTGATTTACCAATATTGGAAAACAGACTATTATCTCCACTAAAAATTGCTGCTAATCCCATGAAATCTTCATCACTACTCTTTGCTTGTGCACTATCTTTAACTCTCTTAGCTTCTAAAAACTCTTTGTAAAGAGTTAACTTGGTCTTCTTTACCATTACTTCACCTTCTCAATCTCATGATAACATAAAATTATTTTCATTTAAACATATCTAAAACAACTTCTTCATAAATTTTACGAGCTATATCATATCCATCTTCCATATATTTTATAAAGTTTTCCATCATAACTCCACTGTTACACTCTAAAACCATCATCTCTTTAGAAGTCAACTCGATTATGTCGACACTACAAAAATTGATATCGACAACATCCAAAACTTCATGACACAACTTCTTTAATTTATCTATAGTTTTTTCATCTTCAATGATGAAAGGAATCGAACCACGTGATAAATTGAATTGCCAATTGTACTCAAATACTTCTCCTTCTTTTAAAACCTCTTCTAAATCTGGTCTATCTATTTTAGAAAAATAATGGGGATTGAACTTTCTCAAAAGATCTATTTTTCTACTTTTACCATCACCGATGACAACTGGTTTTTTCTTGCCATAAATGAGCTTAATTTCCCCGTTCAAAGTGATTAGACGGTACTCTGTCAAAATGTCATAATAAGGACAAACACTGACTGAATAACTAGTTAGTAATATCTTATCAATAAGTTCGTATACTTCATCAATTTTATTAGATTTAAATACCCCAGTACCACAACTTCCCATGTTATCTTTAATGACTAAATATTTTTTATTATCATTAAAATATTTTAAAACGGCATCTCTATCATATCCTCTAAACAAAATGATGTGATCTGCGACACTAATATTTTTATCTTTTAAAATAGAAAACAATCCATACTTATCATCAAATAGATTAGTGACAGCTGAACGATTGATATCAAACTTGTAACCGATGATGAAACGTACGTCACTACCTTTTTCTAAACGCACGATCCAATCATCAGAAAAAATAGAAAACTTAATATTATTTTTAATACATATATCATTTATTATTTTGTGAAACTCCTTCATGTCAACACCTCAAAAATATTATATATAACTATAATTTTAAATAAAAGAATAAATTTTTAAAAAATAAAAAAATCCTTATAAATAAGGATCTTTTAACATAAATGGTGTCCCGTGGGAGATTCGAACCCTCGACACACGCCTTAGAAGGGCGTTGCTCTATCCAGCTGAGCTAACGGGACATGTATAACTCAGATACATCTAAGATTATACATCAGAAACTTTAATTATTCAATGTTTTTTATCTCTTTTTTTAAAATTTCCTTACCATTTACTTGTAATATAACCTTTTCTACATCATAATTACTAAAAATAGTATTTATGACTGGATACACAACTTCCTCTTTAATTCCATCACTATTTAAAAAGATGCTATTATTAAAATTGAGAGTCATCTCATCACTATCTATGTCATAGTTAATCAAATCCAACTTTTCACTAACTATGCTTATCAAATTTGGTTGATAGATATAACTACTGGATAAATCTTCAATAATTATATTAATCTTATCATCATTTGAATTGACGTATTTAGTGATGGGAACATAGTAAGTATTATCATCAATGTTCTCCGAATAATATACGACATATTTAATTATGCCATCAGTCTTATTAATATCATATTTTTTATTAATTCCAAAATCTTTAGTTATGATATTAGGAACATCAAAATCGACTAATTCACTTATATTAGTTCCATCGACATAAATGCCAATACCATTTATTCCATCAATATTTAAAATTGTAAAACTGATCGCTTCAATTAATCTAGTCAACTTTTTATCATCAAGTTTTAATATCTCTTTAGAAAAGTTTAAATCGACTAAATGTTCATCTATCTTTACATCGATCAATTTGACATCTCGTGGCATGACACTATTTAAACCATTGGGAATTATTTCGTTACTAGCATCACTTAAATTTTGAATTAAAGTTTTGACTTTGTTACGCAAATCCCCATCATCAATTACTGAAACACTAGATTCTACTAAAAGTCCATTGTCATCTAAAAGATAAATGACATTGCTAGTCAAATCGACATAATTGATTGAAGTTTTAACATTATTATTGAGTTCAATGACTCCTGGCATTAAGTATATCAATAAAATAATTACTACGATTGAAGAAGTTATAAACATTTTTTTGATAATCTTTTTAGTAAGCATACCATCACCTATAAAATAATATGCACTACACTATTTTTTATTCTACAAAGAAAGCTCATTTAATTTCAAAAGTTCAACAACTGCTCCAGCTCTACCTTTAACACCCAATTTTTGCATTGTATTAGAGATATGATTACGAACAGTTTTTTCACTAATATTTAATTCTTCAGCAATCTCTTTTGTACTTTTATTTAATATTAATAATTCAAATACTTCTCTTTCACGAAGTGTTAATATCTTTTTTATAAAAATTACCCTCTTTCATATATATAAAATCTCATAGTATTTTATGATGAAATCAATATATGTTGAGGGTAATTACCTAACTTTCAAATTTAACTGTTATGTATCTATTACTATCAAATTCTTCTTGAATAGAACGCATTATATTATTGGCAACACTATTGTTGTGATTAGAAGATGAACAAGTTGATGTTATGGTTAAGTTATCAATTTCGACACAACAGTCAAACTTAAAATTCTTCTTTATTTTTTCTTCAAGGGAATCTTCTAACGTTGCATTTTCTTTCAATGATTTTATTTTTTCTAATGCTTCATTTTTTTCTTCATTAGTACTTTCACCATTGGTTAGAACAGCTTGATAATCTTTTTCCAAAGCTAAACGATCTTCCTCTTTTGTTATTCGAAGCGCTGATATTATTTCGGAGTCTTCAACAGCTACTGATACCAAATCATCTTTTTCTTTACTGTAATTACTATTGACGGTCAATAATAAATCATTAGGCATCGTCACGTAATAGACACTGAGTACTAATATTAAACTGAATAATGTTATAAACCATAAATTTTGCTTATTCATTTTTCCACCTCAGTAAATATTATTTTAAAAAAAAGAAATTATTCTAAAAATAATCTCTTTTTATTTAACATTTTTTAAATGTGATACAGCTTTCATGACAGCAATTTTACCATAAGGATACATCAAGCTTCCCTGTTGATAAGCAATATATGGTTCACGAAGTGGTCCATCACAAGATAATTCAATTGATGATCCTTGGACAAAAGCTCCAGCTGCCATGATGACTTGATCATCATAACCAGGCATGTCACCAGGAACTGGTAGGGCTCTACTATCAACTGGTGAAGCAGCTTGAATTCCTTGACAATATTTAATCAACATATCACGATCATTAAAGATGATGTTTTGAACGATATCCGCTCTTTCATCATTAGCTTTTGGTTCAACATCATAACCTAACTTTTCTAAAACTGCACTAGTTAAAACCGCTGTTTTTAAACTGCTCGCAACAACACTAGGTGCGAAGAATAACCCTTGTAGGAAATTGCGATTAACTCCAAGTGAAGGCCCAACTTCTCTTCCTTCACCAGGAAGGGTTAAACGTTCACCTACTAATTCAATCAAATCGCTACGTCCAGCTACGTATGCTCCATTTGGTGCTAATCCTCCACCCAAATTCTTGATTAGTGACCCAACCATGATATCAGCACCAACCATTGTCGGTTCAACCTCACTAACCATTTCACAGTAGCAATTATCGACCATGATAATAACGTCACTATTTATTTTACGAATAAAATTGATGACTTTTTCCACTTTATCAATAGTGATACTCTTTCTTGTTGAATATCCTTTTGATCTTTGAATCTCAATTACTTTTATATCTTTATTAGTCAAAACTTCTCTAATTTTATCATAATCAAAATCATCATCAACTAAATCAACTTGATCATAATTTATACCAAAAGATTTCAAAGAACTAGCATTCTCTTTAATTCCAATAACTTCATGAAGAGTATCATAAGGAAGTCCACTAATACTCAAAAGTGTATCACCTGGTCGCAAAAGAGCAAAAAGAGTTACACAAAGAGCATGCGAACCCGAAATGAATTGATTTCTAACTAGCGCATCTTCACTTCCCAATACTTCTGCGAAAATCTTCTCACAAGTATCACGACCAAAGTCATTATATCCATATCCAGTTGTTGAAGATAAATGTATTTCTGATAAATTATTATTATTAAAAGCACGTAGTACTCTATAACTGTTTTTTTCACAAACAGCATCTATTTTTTCATAGACAGGTCGCAATTCTTTTTCACAACTATTGACTAGTTCAACTATTTCTTGATCAATTTCAAATTCTTCCATCATTTTAACAACCTCCATCGGCAACGATTATTTCACCATTTATATACTTAGCATCATCACTTGCTAAAAACAAAACAACTTTAGCAATTTCTTCTGGTCTTGCAAAACGTCCTAAATAGATGTTTTCACTCTCACTCTTGATAAAATGACCATCGAGTTCTTCATCCAAAGTCTTATTCTTTTCAGTCAAAACCCAACCTGGTGCGACAGCATTGACATTTATATATGGTGCAAACTCCTTAGCCATGACTTTAGTCAAGATATTAATACCTGCTTTACTAACGTCATATTCAACTGTTGTTGCATCATATTTATTAATGCTATTATTAGACGAAATATTGATAATTTTACCACTTTTATTAGCTATCATATATTCACTAACTTTCTTACTCATCAAAAAAGTTCCAATTAAATTGACATCTAAAATATTTCTAAATGACTCTTTTGTCTTTTGACTAAATTCACTATTATTTTCCAAAGCCGCATTATTGACTAAGACATCAATTCTTCCAAATTTAGAAATCACTTCAGCAATCATTTCATCAATTTCTTCTTCATGAGAAATATCACACTTCACAATCATAGATTCAACATTAAATCTTTCTATTTCTTTTTGAAGAGCTAATGCTTCCTCTTGAGAATTATTATAATTTATGATGACATTATAACCCTCTTTAGCAAACTCCTCAATTATCGCTTTACCTATTCCTCGACTACTACCAGTAACTAAAACAACCCTATTCATTTAATCACTTCCCAAAATCAAAAAAAAGAGCCTTAAGCTCTTGAAGAATACTTTCCATCAGCACTAGTTACTAAAATAGATTCACCTTCATTAATAAATAAAGGGACTTTAACAACTAAACCATTCTCAAGTGTTGCATCTTTCATTGCACTACTCGTAGTATTACCTTTAACAGCTGGTTCAGTAGCAGTTACCAAATATTCAATCTTATCTGGCAATACCATACCGATGACATCACCTTCATACATTGTTATGTATACAGAAATATTTTCTTTTAAGAATTTAACGTCATCACCAATTGCATCTTTATTAAGTTCAATTTGATCATAAGTTTGCATGTTCATGAAATAGTAAGTATCACCTTGAGAATATAAATATTGCATTTCACGTCTATCAATTCTAGCAGCTTCAACTTTAACACCAGCATTGAATGTCGTCTCAATAGTCGTACCATTTTTAATATTTTTTAATTTAGCACGAACAAAAGCTGAACCTTTACCTGGTTTAACATGTTGGAAATCAATAACAGTATATATATTATTATCAATTTTAATAGTTAATCCATTTTTAAAATCATTGACATTGATCATAAAATCACTCCTTTCTAGACTAATAAGTCTATCGGTCGTATAACGCGAAGGATATTAAAAAATACCTTTGCATATTACTAATTAATTTATATATTTTTATTATTTCTTTTCTTTATGTTGTGTATGTTTTTGACATTTAGGGCAATATTTATTAAGTTCTAAACGCTCTGTAGTATTTTTTACATTCTTTTCTACACGATAGTTTTCTTCGTTACATACTGTACAAACTAAAGTCTTATATTGTCTATTTCCTACTTTTGCCATAATATCCCTCCTCGTTTTCTATTGGTATTATATCAAATAAATATAGATTTGCCAAAGGTTTTTTTAATTACTTAAGATATTTTAAAGAATTTTTCACTAATTCTTCGAGCAATTCGCTTATTAGCGTAACTTCTAGACGTTTTATAAGCATCTAAATAGACAATATTTGGCGATACGACAGCGATTGTCATCTTAGGATTTTCATATGGTGCATAACCTACAAAAGTATTCGTAAGAGTTGCTGTATCAATGACACCGTCGCGGTTGGTATCCATAAAAGACTGGCTAGTTCCAGTCTTACCAGCTGGTGTGTCGACACTTCCCATATAATTTTTACCAAGTCCATAACTCATCACTCCTCTAAAACCTTTTTGAATTCTTTTTAAATATTTTTCATCTAATCCTACTCTATTCAAAATAACTGGTTCTATTTCTATTTTTTTACCATCTTCATAATATTCTTTTAAAAGATGTGGTTTAATTCTATTACCATTAGATGCAATTGTCGTTATGTACTGTGATAATTGTAAAATCGTATAAGTATCGTATTGGCCAATCGTATAGTTTAAAAGTAAATCACTAGAAGTATCTTTTCCAATAGTACCAACAGTCTCCAGTGGAAGATCAATTTCTGTTTTAACACCTAAACCATAGTCATTAAACATCTTGCGATAAGTATTAAAAACACTTTCATCAACTTCAAACTTCTTATTATAACTGTATTTAAAATTAGCTACTTTAAAAGCTGTTTTAAATTGAAATATATTTGAAGAATAAGCTAAGGCGTCCAAATCATTTATTCTCCCCAATTTTTTCCAAGAACACTTTTTCGGTTTCGAATATATCTTGATACAATCATCATACATGTACTCACCTATTTTAATCGCTCCACTTTGATATCCGACCGACATCGATGCTCCCTTTACTACACTTCCCACCGTCATCGTATCAGTTGCAATGTTTTGAGTGTAATCATAAGCTTCATATTTACCACCCTTTTTTATGATCTGTTTACCACTCATCGCCAAAATTTCACCCGTATTAGGTTCCTGTATGACGACAAAAGCATGATCATAATAATTAGTAGCGCCATAACTCTTCGCATTTATTAACTCTTCTTCCAGTATTTTTTCAACTTGTTGTTGGAGATTGATATCAATAGTTAAAACGATATCATTTCCCCTTTTTCCATCCTCTACTAATTTTAATTTTTTATTAACTATTTCATATTTAGCTTTTTTCCCTTTTAATATATCTTCATATTGTTTTTCTAAGTAACTAGAACCGACAATGTCATTTAAATTATAACCATTATTTAAATAATAATTCTTATCTTCTTTACTAATACTAGAAATATTTCCTAACATACTCCTAAAAGTATCACCATATAAATAAACTCTCTCCCATTTATATTTGACATTAAATCCTCCTAAATGATCATAATTTTCGGAGATATAAGCTATTTCTTTATCCGTTATATTTTCACTTTTAATTATTTTATCTTCATAATAATATCCCTTTTTCATGAGAGAATAAATATAGGCAACCATCAAATCATCATCATTTAAAGATTCTATTTCTTTATCAGTAATCCTTTCTACTTTTAAATTATAAATATCTTTACTAGTCAATTTACGACTATCTAAAAGTTTCCATTCTTCTTCCGTAATTTTATAGTCGAGACTATTATTATCACGATCTATTAAAAAATCCTTTATATCATCTACTGTTAAATCACTATAATCGACATCGATGTACTTAATGATGTTATAAGCATACTCTATTTCTTCAAGTCTATCTGAATTTAAAACATTATTGTAATAAATAACCGGTACGCTTCTATTATCGACTAATAAATTCATATTTCGATCGTATATTCTTCCTCTTGGTGTAGAATCTCCCAAAACGACATTATAAGTCATATCACTCAACTTTTCTTCATAGTATTCACCATTCATGACAATCAAATAAAATAGTCTTATCAAAACTATTGAAAAAGAAAAAACGATGACGATTCCCAAAAAATTAATTCGTTTCTGCATAAAATCACCTATTAATTATTTTGGATTAAAAAACAGTAATTATTTATCTTAAAAAACATATATTTTATTGGTGATGACATGGAAGAAATGATAAAGGAATACATAAAAAACATTGATGAATACACTATTGAAAAATATGCTAAAAGTAATGATATCAATCTATCAGATGACGAAGTAAAAATTATTTATTTATACGTTAAAAACTATTGGTATGAATTCTATAAAGGAAATCCTGAAAACTTATTTAAAGAATTAGAAGAACAACTATCTCAAGAAAATTATCAAAAATTATTAAAACTATACGATAAATATAAAAAGAAGATTAATTGAAGTAAAACTACTCCAAAGAACTAATCTTCTTTTTTAAATCTTCATCAAATTTTTTATTTCTGATCATTTCTATCTCTTCTTTATAAGGCGGTTTTTCTGATACATATGGTGTTTCTAATATTTTAGGAATATCTTCTAAACGCTTATTGTAAATGATGTTGATCAAGTTATCAAATCCGATATTTCCAAATCCGATATTCTCATGTCTATCTTTATGTGAACCACACTCATTCTTACTATCATTGACATGAATACACTTTATGCGCGATAGACCTATTTTTTCATCAAATTCATCAAGTAATTCACCGAATTTAGAAACGTCATATCCTGCATCATGTAAATGACAAGTATCGAGACAAACTCCAATTCTTTCTTTGTTTTCAACTCCGTCAATAATTCTTTTAACTTCATCAAAATTACGACCAATTTCTGTTCCTTTACCAGCCATCGTCTCCAGTAAAATGGTAACCGGACTATCTTCTAAAACTTCATTCAATCCCCTAATGATGTTATCAATTCCTGAATCGACACCAAGTCCAACATGACTACCGGGATGTAAGACCATCCACTTAATTCCCAACATGGCACATCTATCAACTTCTTCTCTCAAAAATCTAACCGAAAAAGAAAACTTATCAACGTCTCCATTTGCCAAATTGATAATATATGGTGCATGAACGATAACCTTACTGTAATCGATTCCCTTATCTTTCATGATTTCCATGGCTTGAAGAGTAAGACCATCTTCTATTTTTCCACGAACAGTATTTTGGGGAGCACCTGTATAAAACATGAAAGTATTAGCGCCATAACTCAAAGCCTCTTTCAAACTTCCCAATAATTGATCATTTTTATTAAAACCTACATGACTACCTATAATTAACATAATCCACCTCTAGATAATTATACAACAAAAAAAGATTTAGATAAATCTAAATCTTCAATACGACTCTTAACCAGCTGTTGCTGTTGAAACTGAACAAATTCCAGTATCAGAAGCAGGATTAATAACAGAAGTAGTAACGGCTTGTTCTTTATCAGAAGCATCTTTATACTTAATAGCTCCACCTTTAGCAGTAGTTTGTTTAGTTATATTTGCTGCTGTAATAGTAGTAGGGTTCTTAATGTCATTACCACTAGTAGCAATCTTATCAGCTTCAGTTAAAACCATTCCATATCCACCTTTATCAAAGAATGTGAAATAGTAATCATAACTGAATGTAGTTGGATTGTAGTGAACAGCTACATAAGCTTGATCCCAATCACCAAATGGGTTAGTACCACCCTTTTCTAGAGAAATACAAGAAATATTCTTTCCATCAGTACCAGTACCAGCAACTCTTATGTAATACAATTTAGATGGGTCAGATAAAGATCCAAAATCCATATTGTTTACTGAGTTAGTTACTTCACTGATAAAGCTATCAATTGTACTAACTAAAGTCTTCTTTCTTGATTGTGTTATGTATTTCGTTACAGCAGGTATTGCTATAGCCATAAGTAAACCTAAGATTACGATAACGGCTAACAATTCGATTAAAGTAAATCCTTTTTTATCAATTTTCTTCATTTTCATTTTCCTTTCCTATCTTATAAAATCATTCTAACACAACAAACATCATAAATCAATAAATATGAAATAAATTTTCTACATAAGTGTAAAAGTTTTAAAAATTTTACATTGGTGTAGCACTATCATTCAAATAGATAGTCTTACCAGTCAAATGAGCATTACCACCTAAATTATCAATTAGATTAGCAACAGCTCCTGAAGATTTGATTAGTTCAAAACGATCATCATCATTTAGTCTTGATACTTCGACTAAATTGATACCGCGCCAACTGCTATAAACAGATTTATCACATGACGATTTAGCAGTACATGAAACTAGATGGACATAATAGACATATTTATTATTTTCCAGAGTAACCGCTACAAAAGAATTGTTCTTGTCATACAATTCTCCATATGGATTCTCTTCAATGTCACTAGTATTCAAAAATTTCAAAGTGACTACCAAAGCTGTTGTCGTATTATTAGGTACTTGTAAAGATTTATCAGTCTGTACTTTATTCTGTACCAATGATACAAAAGTCTTTGCATTTTCAATATAATTACTCTTCTTATTTTTATCTATTAAAGAAATCGTATTAGGAATCGCAATAGTCATCAAAATACCAAGAATGACAACTACTGCCAATAGTTCAATTAATGTAAATCCTCTATTATTTTTCATTTTATCACCTATCCTAAATATAGTATAACTTCTTTACCTATTTTTATCAACAAATAAAAAAAGTAAAGATCCAAGTCTTTACTTTTTTTTTACTATTTTTGTAATAGATTTAATAAATTAACTTTAAACATATCTTTTTCAGGATTAGATTTAGATATCATGACACCCTTATAAGTACCAAGTTCAGCACGATGTCCTTCATCTAAAATTCCTTCTGGTGTAATATTAGTTAAAAGAACGACATTTTTGTCTTCATACACAGTATAATGTAATTTAATTTCCCCATGAACTTTAATAAATAGTTCATCAGTAGGTAATTTTAATTCATAATCTTTTGTATGAACTTTCTTATTAACTCCAACTAATTCACCTAAGAAATTACCATTTCTTATTTCTGGATAATATTCAAAAGTTAATTTTTTGTAAGCAAGCATGTTATACTTTCTTACAGTTCTCTCTTTTTTTCTAAAATCATTTTCGTTTAAATATTCAAAAATGTAAGTTTGTTTCATAATATTCAACCCCTTTAAACCCCTTGACTAAGTTTTTAACCCCTTTTTAATACACTAAGTCTTCTACTTTCTCAATGTGCTGTTATTATAACATAGACACTCAAAAATGTCAAATATTTTTATTTTTTTATCATTTTTATTGACAAAGATTACTTTTTATGTATTATAAACCCATTTGTTCTAAAAAATCATTTCGTCTCAACGATGAATTTAATAGCTGTCTTTTCTTCACCATCGATTACGATATCCGTAAATGCTGGTATACATATTATATTTTTACCACTAGGGGCGATAAATCCTCTAGCAATAGCAATTGCCTTTATGGCTTGATTGACAGCTCCAGCACCAATTGTTTGTATTTCGACACTATCTCTTTCCCTAAATGTATTAGCAAGAGCTCCTGCTACTGAATTAGGATTTGATTTAGATGATACTTTTAATATTTCCATATATTTCATTCCTTTCAAAATAAATATATGTACAATTGCCATTTTTATGAAAAAAAAAGAGAACTAAATCTCTTTCATTAAAAGGTTCTATAATAAATAGTGTTGGTGAGTAAAAATCACTAACACTATTTTTAGTTAATAAAAAGAGTCATTATCAGA
>CANREL010000003.1 GCA_947629655.1 uncultured Bacilli bacterium | reverse complement strand
AACTAAATTTTTAGTCCTCTACACAGTTCATTTATCATTAGTTTTTGGTTCCACCAACACTACTTGACATTGAACCCATTAAAATTCTAATGTCTCAATATCATCAGTAGGTGTAGCTTGATTTCCAGCTTTTTCTTCTTTCTTTTCTTCTTCAGGTTTATCTACAGTAGCAGCTGGTTCTTCTGCAGTTGGTTTTTCTTCAACTTTTTCTTCTGTTTTTTCTTCAACTGGTTTTTCCTCAACTACTGGTGTAGCTGGTTCAGCTGGAACCTCAACTCTTGGTAAAGCACCTGTATTTTCAAGAGGATCTGCTCCACCATATGCTTTTCTTGGTTCTTCTTGTGTCACACTGACTTGTGGACTAGCACCACCATAGATAGATACAGCACTATCATCTTTCTTTTCCTCACTTTTCTCTTCAGTTGGTACTTCTATTTCTAATTTTTCTTCGGCTGGTTTTTCTTCAATTGTAGGAACAGCAACTTCTAGTTCTTCAGGTTTAGCTTCTTCAGTATTAGCGGTAGGATTTTCTTCAATTGGAGTGCTTTCAACCTTTTCTTCAGTAGCACTATTTTCTACTGCTGGTACGCTAACCTCTGGTTCACTAGGAGTAACTTCTGGAGTAGCAACAACTTCAGGTGTCGTTGCTGCACTTGTATCAGCACTTGCTTCTACTTGAGGTTCACTAGGTGTTGTAGTTGCATCACTACTAGGAACTTCTTCCTTATTTTCTCCCTTATCTTTCTTACCACTTAAAAGATAGAATATCATCCCAACAAGTAATAAGATTAAACCCACAGTTATCAAAATACCTGGCAAAGTCGTAAACCAACTCAAATCAAAACTCATATATTGCATAAATTTTCATCTCCCTCGATATTCTCCATATCTATTCTCATACTCTAATAACAATATATCAAAAATAAAAAGTAAATGCAAGATAATTTACGAATATTATATATTAAAATTAATCCATTTACTTTCTCTATTAGGTTTTGATACAAATATCATTTTTTCTTTAGTTGTCGGATGAATAAATTCTATTTGATAAGCATGTAAAGCTATTTGATTATTATCTCTTTTTCCATACCTCTGGTCTCCAAAAAGTGGATGATTACGTGATGAAAATTGTACTCTGATTTGATGATGTCTTCCCGTTTTCAACTCAATGTCAACTAAAGACAAAGAATTCTTTTTATCACATTCTAGAACTCGATAACTTAGTTCAGCATATTTTCCATCTGAAGAAGAGACAATTTTACTACTGTTATCATCAGCTTTAGAAATGTAATCAATAAAAGTATCACTATCTTTTAAACTTCCATCATCCCAAACGATAGCCATATATCGCTTTTTAAAGACATGCGTTCGCACTTGTTCTGACAAACGTGAAGCTGCCTTAGAAGTCTTAGCGAATACCATGACACCACTGACTGGTCGATCTAGGCGATGAACAAGTCCCAAGTAAACATTACCTGGCTTATTATACTTTTTTTTAAGATAATTCTTTATAATTGTCAGCATATCTGTATCTTTTGTACTATCACTTTGACTCAATATGTTATTAGGTTTTACTACTACAATTATATGATTATCTTCATATAATATTTCTAAATCATTCATCTTTTTCAAACCTCGCCGTCATTCCACAAGGAAGAACTAAATCACTATTCTTTATGGGAATTCCTATCTCAATCGAATATATTTTACCATGATGATTCTTACCAACTGTCATTTTTAAAACATTCGTAAAAATTTCTTTAGACAATCCCGTTGAATAAGTATTTATTATGAAGAATAAAGGATCATCTACTAATATTTCATTGCACAAACAAACTAATTGGAACAAGTCCTTTTCGATATCCCACACTTCACCATTACTACCACGACCATATGATGGCGGATCCATGATGATGGCATCATATTTATTACCACGTCTAATCTCTCTTTTGACAAACTTTACAACGTCATCAACGATGTAGCGAATTGGTCTATCTTCCATTTGACAAGAACGCACATTTTCTTTCGCCCAATCGACCATTCCTCGTGACGAATCGACATGGACAACACTAGCTCCTGCTTTTAAGCAAGCCACACTTGCTCCTCCCGTATAAGCAAATAGATTTAACACTTTGACTGGTCTATTACTATTTTTAATCTTATTCATCATAAACTCCCAGTTGACTGCCTGTTCAGGAAAAAGTCCCGTATGTTTAAATCCCATCTGTTTAATATTAAATGTCAAATCTTTATATTTTATCTTCCAAGCTGGAGGCGTACTTTTTAAATTTTCCCAATGCCCTCCTCCTTTATTACTGCGATGATAATGACTATTGATATTTGAATACTTTTCACGCAAATCACCATTATCCCAAATTACTTGTGGATCAGGTCGCAATAAAATGATATCACCCCAACGCTCCAATTTTTCACCATTTGAGCAATCGATGAGTTCATAGTCTTTCCATTCATTCGCTAACTCCATAAATATCACCAAAGTCATTATATCATAATAATAAAAAAATTGAGAGACTAAACTCTCAATCTATTCGTTGTAAATATTCATAAATTTTTTATACAATTCTTCACATTTTTTCTCATCCATATCCTCTAAATCACCAAGGGGATAAGGAATACCCATTTTTTCATACTTTTCTTTTCCCAATGTATGAAATGGTAAAAATTCAATCTTTTCAATATTAGAAACAGTAAAATTCTTTTTGATGAAACTGTTCAATCTCGTAATGTACTGATCATTATCCATAATTCCAGGAACGATTACTTGTCGCAACCAAAACTTTTTATTCATTTTATCAGCAACTCGTAAAAATTCAAAAGCATCATTCATATTAGCTCCTGTCAAATCTTTGTAACCATCACTATTGACATGTTTTATATCTAAAATTACTAAATCGACATTTTTTAATATCTCTTCATATTTACCAATGCCAACACCTGCTGTGTCTAGGGCAACATGAATGTTTTCTCTTTTTAACAAATCACACATTTCAATCAAAAAATCTGGTTGTAATAGTGGTTCTCCTCCTGAAAACGTAACTCCACCTTTACCATTTCTAAAATATGGTTTAAATCTTCGTATTTTTTTTAGAAGTGTCTCGGTATCAATATTGTCTTTTCTCTTTATCCAAGTCTCCGGATTGTGACAATATTTACAACGCAATTTACACCCTGTTAAAAATATGACTGTTCTAATGCCTGGACCATCAACTAATCCAAAAGATTCAACTGAATCAATACTTCCCTTCATCATTACATCTTCTCATGAAAAGTACGAGAAATTACCTCTTCTTGTTGTTTTCTAGTCAAACTGTTGAATCTGACCGCATATCCAGATACACGAATAGTTAGAAGTGGATATTTTTCAGGATGATTCATGGCATCAACTAAAGTTTCACGATCTAATACATTGACGTTTAAATGATGAGCCTTTTGTGAAAAATAACCATCTAATAAAGATACTAAATTATCGATTTGCTCCTCTTTGGTCTTACCAAGTGATTTAGGAACTATTGAAAAAGTATTAGAAATTCCATCTTTACAACACTTTTCATATTCTAACTTAGCTACAGAGTTCAAACTGGCAATAGCTCCACTATTATCTCTTCCATGCATTGGGTTAGCACCAGGCGCAAATGGTACTCCTGCTTTTCTTCCATCTGGAGTCGATCCTGTCTTTCCCCCATAGACGACATTTGAAGTAATAGTAAGAACGCTCATCGTGACTTCAGCATTGCGATATGTAGCGTGTTTTGAAAGTTCTGAATGAAATTTATCAAGTACTTCTTTAGCAATCTCATCAACGCGATCATCATCATTTCCATATTTTGGAAAATCGCCTTCAATCTCAAAATCAACAGCTATTCCATCTTCATTTCTAATCGGTTTAACTTTAGCATATTTAATGGCTGACAAACTGTCTGCCACTACTGAAAGTCCAGCTACTCCATAAGCCATATATCGATGGACATCCGTATCATGTAAAGCCATTTGTCCTGCTTCATAAGCATATTTGTCATGCATGTAATGAATAATGTTCATCGCATCCGAATAAATTTTAGCAACTTTTTCAAGCATTTGAAAATAAGAATCTTTTACTTTTTCATAATCTAAATATTTACCAGTCATCTTTTCAAACCCCGGAATGACTAAATCATTCTTCATCTCATCAACACCACCATTGATAGAGTACAAAAGAGCTTTAGCCAAATTGCAACGTGCCCCAAAAAATTGCATATCCTTACCAATTCTCATTGCTGAAACACAACAAGCAATGGCATAATCATCACCATAGATAGGACGCATCAAATCATCATTTTCATATTGCACGGCATCTGTATCAATTGAAATACTAGCACAGAAATTTTTAAAATTATCTGGTAGTAACTCACTCCATAAAATTGTCATATTAGGTTCTGGAGATGGATTTAAATTGCGCAAAGTATTGACAATTCGATAACTAGTCTTCGTAACCATACTGTGCCCACTATTATTTATTCCACCAATGGAACAAGTCACCCAAGTTGGATCACCTGTAAACAATTCATCATAATCTGGTGTTCGCAAATGTCTAACCAATCGAAGTTTTATGACAAATTGATCAATCATCTCTTGGATTTCTTTCTCAGTAAATAATCCTCTTTCTAAATCTCTTTCAATATAGATATCAAAAAAGGCATCTACTCTTCCCAAACTCATAGCAGCACCATTATTTTCTTTGACACTAGCTAAATATCCAAAATAAGTCCATTGAATCGCTTCTTTAGCATTGCGAGCTGGTCTTGATATGTCGAAACCATATTTGAAAGCCATCTTCTTCATCTCTTCTAAAGCGCGATACTGCATTGAAATCTCTTCACGAATACGAATTAGTTCCTCAGTCATATTACCATCTAATTGATAACCATTTTCCCATTCATTTTTCTTTTGCTCCATTAAATAGTCAACACCATAAAGAGCTATTCTTCGGTAATCACCAATGATTCTACCACGACCATAAGCATCGGGAAGACCTGTTAATAATCCGACATGACGAGCCTTTCTTATATCTTTAGTATAAGCATCAAAAACCCCTTGATTATGTGTTTTTCTAAATTCATTGAAATATTTATCAACATCTGGATCAAGTTTATAATTGTATGCTTTTAATTCATCATAAACCATCCTAATACCACCATAAGGATTTACCATTCTCTTAAGTGGTGCATCTGTTTGAAGTCCAACTATTACATCATCATCTTCTGATATATAACCAGCTTCAAAACTATTTATTCCTGACATGTGAACAGTATCAATATCTAATACATGTCTTTTACCTTCTTCAATGATCAACTCTTCATAACGAGCTAAAACCCTTTTCGTCTTTTCGGTAGGACAAGTTAAAAAACTATCATCACCATCATAATCTTTATAGTTATTTTGGATAAAGTTTCGAACGTTTATTCCTTTAGTCCATTCACCATCTTGAAAATCTTTCCATTCTTCTCTCATGACATCCTCCTATAAATTGTTCGTTACAATAATAACATATTTAAAATTCATTTACTATATTAATATCCCTATTTTACACTCATAATATGTATAATTTTTATCAATTTATCATAATCAAATATTATATTTTAAATTTTACCCATATGTGTTACAATACATATATATGGAGGTTAGTATGAAAGATCAAAATACCAATAAAGAAAATCATTTAGATAACGTTGAATTCAATATTTTATGGGAAGGAAAACCCTGTGGATTATTACAAAGATTTTTAACTAAAATAAATCTCAATTTCACAACCTATCAAATAACTAAAGATGAATTAATTGTCATTACCGGTTTCTTCAAAAGAAGATTGAATTCCTGTGAACTATATTTATTAAAAGATCCTGATTTGACAGATAATATATATCAAAGATTTTTAGATATAAGTACTATAACTGTAAAAGTTGATACTCATACTCCTGGTACTGTTCAAAGAATTATAAAATTAAAAAATATCAAAGATGGATCTAAAGTTCGAAAACTATTACGTGACGCAATTGAAAAAGACGTAATGGAAAGACAAATAACATATTTTGACAAAGTATAAAAGAGACAATCGTCTCTTTTTTTATAACTCTATATTTTTAAATAAATTTAAGACATCTTTTTCAACAGCTACAGCACTATTTTTACCAGTTACTAAAATTAAAGTTAAGCATTTGCCATCAGCACTGTGCAAAAAATAAACTCTACCACGATAATTAGCATCGAAATAATTATAGAAATCCGCTGATAAATAATAATATGAAGTACCCTCCAATTTCTTTAGCTCTGACATGATATTGTTATAAGAAATCTGTGAAGAATTATTAAATTCACGTTGATAAGAATTGTATAATGATTGACGTGAATCAACATCTTCAAGATTTAGAGAGTAATTTATAACTTCATTTGGAAAAACTAAATAATCTCTACTCTTTTTATGAAATAAAACAAAATATTCGCCATAACTTTTAACGTCATCACCCCAAACATCAGTTAAATATTTGACGCGATAACCATTTCCCAAAAATTCTTCCGTCGAAGGAATATCCAAAGCATTGAAAATAAAAAAAGCAATGACAGCAATTAGACCGAGACAAAAAAATACTATTCTTTTATCAATTCTTTTTCCATTTTGTGAAGGCATGACATTTTGATTAACTACATTATTATCTAAATACATACCACAAGTTGGACAAGGTTTAGTAATGTCATATACTTTTCCCCCACATCGATTACAATAATAATACATAAGTATCACCTACTACAATATAAAAATATCATACTTTATAGAAAACAATCTCCTAATTCAACAAATAGAATTTATCTTTACACTCAAATTTTACAAATTTAAAAAATAAAAAAGTAGGAATTCCTACTTTAATTTATCTCATCTATTTCATAATTAGCAGCTTCAGCCATTAACAACTGTAATTTGTTAATGACATTTTGATCAAGTGCATAATTATTTTCAATTATTTGAACGTCATATGAATCCTTATTTCTTCCTATATGACTAGCGTTTTTCTTTTTCAACAAGTAAGTACCTTCAATCGTACAATATTTAAATTTGACATCTTCATAATGCAAATAATCTTTGCTGTAATAGAGATTAGTAAATTTTTTCCCATAGTGGTATTTACAGACTCTATTTATTAAATTGCCATCAACTATTTCGGAAAAGTAATCTTTTTTGATAATTGAACCATCATCTAAACGTTCAAATTCAAATATGCCAATACTGAATTCATTATCTTTTTTCTGAGCTACAATTTCATGTCCACCTCTAGCTCTTTTTTCATCATAATCAAAGAACTTTTGACTAAACAACCTATTATCCATATATTCGTAATCACTATCTTTAAAAATTTCTCCTAGTTTATCAATATCTTTATGACTTACCGCAATATCAACATCAGAATGAAATCTCGAAAAAGGAATATTTAACTTTATGTAAATAGGAACTGATCCAACTACATAATAATCAATCTTCTCTTCATTTAAACGACGACATATGAATAATAGAGCTTTTCTAACTTCTTCATGATTCTCTTCTAAAGATAAATTTCCACATTCAAAATTGGATTCTAATTTTCGAAGGATTTTTTCTTTCAATTCATCTAAAGAAATACCATCTAAATATTCATCACATAAAAAATTTAAATAATAATTCAATTTGATTTCATCTTTATAATAACTTCGATAAACATCAATTACTAACTTTGAAACAGCATCTTCAAGACTTATCTCATTGTCATACTTTAATAACAATAACTTTTTGTGTTCTTCAGATACGTGATCATTAAATAAAAATTGTACTAAATTACATAATTTTCTCTTACTTACTGGTTCCATATCAATACCTCATCATTTTTTCTAATTCTGAAATATAATCATTTAAAAGATTAAAACTATTATCAATCAAATTTATATCATAGATATCTATACCCAATTTTTTTAATAATTCTTCATTGCTCATACTACATCCACTGGATAAGAAATCGAGATATTCATCAACAATATTTTCCTCTTTTATTTTCTTTACAATAGCAAAAGCCATTATATAACCGAAAGCATATTTGTATACATAATAACTCCATCTGAACAAATGACCAACTCGCATCCATTCACAACGAATGTCATCATCAATACAAATGACACCTCCATAATACTTTTTTATTAAATTCAAATAAGTATCATTAATTAGTTCTAAATCTAATTGACTACTATTATATAACACATTTTCAAATTCTGTATATAGAGTTTGACGAAATACTTGAGAAATAAAATTTTCTATTAACTTACTCAGATAAAACAACTTATCACTAGAGTTCGAACTATTGTTATACAAGTAATCATTTAATAAAACTTCATTGACTAGTGAGGCCACTTCTCCTGTAAAAACAGTACTATCGACATAGATGAATGGTTGGCGATCAAGTGAAAAGCTATAATTTATCACATGTCCTAGTTCATGAGCTAAATTTTTAAGATCTATATATCTATTACGATAATTCATAAAAACATAATTATTCCAACTAAAAGTAATCATTTGATGTTTCTTATCATCAGTCAATAAATCTAAATGATCATTAGTCAATAAATAATCCATTTTTTTGATGTAATCATCACCAAATATTTTAAATACTTTCTTTAAAATATCAATAGAGTCATCAAGTTCATATTCATGATTAATATCACTAATAGGCATATTTATATCATATAGATGCGGATTTTTAATTTTTAAATAACGCATTTTCATTTCCAAGTAATGATTTACTAAATCAATATTAGAATGAACACTTTTTATTAAATTATCAATTATAATATTTTTTAACCCATCCTTATCTAGTTCACACTCTAAAACTGATGCATATTTCTTTTCCTGAGCCATTATCTTTCTACTATCAACGATTTTCATCAATAAATTAAAATAATCATTTCCCATTTTTAAATAACTAGAATTGAGTTTTGAAAAAGTATCTTTTCTAACTTTTCTATCACTACTAATTAAAAATTGATTGATGTTAGAATTATTTAAATCACTTTCATCAACTCTACCAAAATTCATATTTCTAATTGAGTTATTGTATTCAACCAAATTCTTATTTATTTTTAAAATATTGTCATTGATCAAATCATTTACAAATAAATGTTTCCCCATTCTTCTAACATTATCAATATAAAATGCATATTCTTTTAAAAATTTTTCATCATTATAAAACTGTTTTAATTTTTCTTCGTCAATTAAATTTATCAACTCATCAATAAAATTGGTCTCATCACCAACTAAAGAATCAACTTCTTCAGCTCTTTCTTTCATCTTTATGAATTGATCATCTTCAACATTGAGATAATAATTTAATGATGCATACAATAAAGTTTTAGAATTCATCTCTCTAATATTAAAACATTCATGCATCAACGCATATAAAGTTTTACCATCAATTTTAAATTCACGGTTTTCAGATAACTTTTTTATTTTATCTCTAATCAATGTCAAATCATAATAAAAGCTCTCTTGATTTTCATATAGAGATTTTAAATTCCATCTATATCTATACACTAAAATCACATCCAATAGTTATTATAATTTCTTATTCATATTTTTACAAGGCACATATAAATTGAAAATTTTAATTATTTCATGATAAAATATAAGTGTTGAGGAGGATTTATGTTTTTAATCACAAAAAGAAGTGAAAAAGTTAAAAAAAATCTAAAGAAATTCAAAAACACAAAGTTTAATTACGAAAATTTTATTCGTGAATATTACATTGATGATGATGGAAAAGCTTATATTTCTACCAAAGTCTCATCAATAAATGAAATCATATCTAAACATTCAATTAAGGATTATGAATGGGTAAATCCAGAATTTATCGACTACGTTGAAAACATGGCCAATTACATTCCCGTAGAAGAATCTATTGTTTTAGAAATATGTGGTTATAAATTCACTGATGAAGAACAACAATTGATCAAAAAAGTTTTAACTCAATATTTTGGATTAAAATTTGGTGATGCGATTATTGATATCAATATTAATAAGAGAAAAGCGATGTTTTTATTGGGATTTGGAATAATAAGTTTAATATTATTAGTAATATTGAACTATATAAAAATATTGCCAACAATCTCTGAACTTATAGTTTTATCCGTTTGGTTCTTTTTATGGGAATACTTAGATGTAAGTCTATTAGAAAGAAGTAAACTAGCTGTTAAAAAATTGGAACGTGGACAACTAGCCAATGTAAAAATAATATTTAATGAAAATGAAAAATGAGAAGAAAGCTTCTCATTTTTTTAACCAGTACAGATCGCTATCATCGCTTCCCCATGGATAATTTAATATACTACCAACATAGTTATCAATAGATATTTCGCTGAGATAGGAATTGGAACTGAAAGAATCTTTTTCAATATTTTTTACATTGCTAGACAAATGTAATTCGACGAGATAGTTATCGCTAAAAGCCTCAGACTCAATCGTTTCAACAGTATCAGGAATGGATACCGCAACAATCTTATTACTAGAAAAACTATTCTCTCCAATTGTTAAAAGTTCTACACCATTTTTACTACTAGGAATTAGTACACTACTTCGCATTTTACCTCCATAACTGACAATTTTACTATAATCGATTTGACCATTTTCTAAAACTTGATAAAAAAAGGCATCCTCATCATTCAAAATATTATCATTAAAACACGCCTTACCAACAATCGTTTTTGAAGATAGTGAAAGAGAACTGATCGAATTGTGACTGAAAGCATTATCCCCTATTTCGGCGACGCTATCAGGAATCTTTAAACTCGTTATTTTATTATTCGAAAAAGCATAATCCCCAATTGTCGTTATCGTGTTGGGAATAACGACGCCACTAATTCCCTTTCCCTCAAAAACATGATCAGCAATTTTAGTAATTGTAACACCATTGACCATTTTAGGAATTACGATATTACCTCCCCCAGAATTATATTTCACAATGGTATCACCATCTGTTTCAAAACCGTGATAAGTTGCGAATAGATACGAATTATCATCATGATAGATACTGAATAATTTAATTGAGAGAGTGACTAACATAACTACGACAATCAATACAAATATCATAAATTTTTTATTCATGTTAAATTATATGAAACTGTTTAAAAAAAATTAAAAAAGATAGTTAAAACTATCTTATCAAAATCATTTTATCATTCTCTTCTCTATAGATATTGTCTTCAACAGTTGAAATCGCATAATGACCAATCTCATTATCTTCATAATCATAAACTGTCAAACCTAAGCACTCATCTTTATCAATTTTAATTTTATCATCATCAAAGATTAACTTGTAATCACCAAAATCACCATCTAATCCCAATTTTTCAACACCGACATCAACAAATTTAACCAATTCTAAATAATTACCATTCTGAGCTGTTTTTTTGATTTTTAAATCATTATCAACTTCCAAATCAACTGAATATTCATACAATACTTCACTTTCTTTCCAAGTCAACATGTAGAGAAAATCAATTGTCGCCTTCCCTTTCTTCAAAGGTTGAACAGTAAACACATAAGAACCATCTAAACGTTTTATTTCATCACTATTTTCATTACCAAAATACTTTTCATCAACAACTTTTAAAACCGATTCATCACTAACTGTATACGTCCAATTATAATAAGAATTACTACTACCTTCAAGTTCAATCTCAAAAGTACTACCTTTTCCACAACCACTTAAAAGTAAAATGAATAAACATAAAACAAATATTTTCTTCATAAGGATCCTCCTAATATGATTATAACACACTAAAAAAAATATTACTATCTGTATAAAAATGATACAATCGTAAAAAATATAATAGAAAGGATGATATTATGAAAGATAAAAATGAATTATTAGAATATGTATATCAAACAACTGATATGGGTAAAAACAGTTTAGAGACATTATTAAATGCCTTAGAAGGAAAAGATAATAAAATTAAGACAATTGTTGAAAAACAATTAAAAGAATACGAAAAATATTATTTAGAAAGTGAAAAGCTATTAGAAAAGAACAAAGTAAAACCTAAAACTAAAGGTGTTATGACTGAGATGATGAGCAAAATGGGAATAAATATGAATGTCATGAAAGATAATAGTGATTCTAAAATGGCTGAAATGCTAATTCAAGGTTTAACCATGGGAATTGTTGAGATGGAAAAGAAAATCAAAGATTACAAAGATGAAGTTGATAAAGATATTATAAAATTAGCTAAAAACGTTTTAAAATTTCAAGAGAAAAGCTTAGATGAAATTAAAGAATATTTATAAAAAAAGACATTTGAAATGTCTTTTTAATTTTTTATACAAGCAACCATATGGTTATAAATATTTTTATATGTAACACCAGTGTAATGAAGTCCATCTGATGTCTGATAATTATTTATTATTTGATTAAAAGTATCACAGTATTTAACATTTGATAATCCTGAAATACCACTTTTTATTTTAGAGTTGAACTGTTTTATATCATTTTGTCGAACTCTGTAACCATGTTGACTTTCAACAGTTTCATTAACAGGATTTACTGAAACGATTATGATATTATGTTTTTTCCAAGCTCCATTAGCTAACTCTTTATATTTTACAATGTATTTATCAACATCACTCAATAACCAGTTTACACCCATGTTAGAAATTATGTTATAAGTCGTATTTGGATCACTTTGTAGAATTCTATTGATAGCTGGAACAGCTGTCGAATTAAACCAATCATACCCCATGCTACCCTGAGCTACATAAATATCATTTCCGTGAGTATAAGCTCCACCATTACTGAATTGACAAGCACTCCACTGACCAGTCAATGTTCCGCACATTCCAACGACACGTGAATCACCTACAAAAATAGTTTTTGTACCTGGCGTAGCACTTGAAGACGTACTTCCATCATCGTCATCATCCTTATACTTTGCTGCTTCTTCTTCATTCTTCTTTCGTGCTTCTTCACGTTGTTTTTCACGTTCTTCACGTTCTTTATCAGCTTGTGATTTTTCCGAAGTGTGATCTTCATTAGCAACTTCATATTCATGACAGGCATTGCCATTAGAAGTAAAGCAAGAAACACATTCTAAAAATCCCGCATTATTTCCCCCTAACATTCCGATGAATACCTTAACTAACAAGATTACAAAGAAAACTGCTGCACCAGCGATAAGTCGTGGTAAAAATCTTTTAAAAGCATCAGGTAAATCATCTTTATTATTACCAAATACTACTTTTAAGAAATCTATAGATCCAAGTAATATTATCAAAATTGGAACGACGATTTGAATAATAGTTATAATACTGCGAATAAAACCTGGTAAACCATAAGAAATTCCTTGTTGATTACCACAAGAAATATATTTAGTTGTCCCTTCAGCATATACTCCTTCAAAAAGGAAAAATATACTAAAGATAAACATCACAGATAAAATTAAACTTTTCTTATATTTTTTTAATAAAGTCATTTGATCAACTCCATATTATTATCATCTCAATTATAGCATAAAAACAAATATAGATAAGTATTAAAATAAGCACTGTGTAAAGTTAATCGTATTCTTTACGATATTATTATCTTTTCTTTTTGAACATAATAATATTGGTGATAAACTTATGAGTAGTAATGATTTCTATGAGAAAAAAGAATTTATAAGAACAATTAAATATAATTTGCGAAGAATAACTAAAGAAAATCACTTGACAGTTAATGAACTATCCATAAAGATAGATTTACAATTTCAATCACTTGCTGATATGGAAAGTATGACATTATTGGATAGATATCCTTCTTTAGAAACACTTAGAAGAATATGCATCGCAACTAATACTGATATAAATGAATTTTTCAAACCAATACCAGAAGAAGAAAAGATTTCTAATAAATAGAAATCTTTTTTTATGAATGTTTTATTACACTATAAAAGTCCTGCTTTTACAGGACTTTATAATCACATGGTCGAGAAGACAGGATTTGAACCTGCAACCACCTGGTCCCAAACCAGGTGCTCTACCAAATTGAGCCACTTCTCGAAATGGTGCGCTCGAAGGGATTCGAACCCCTGACCTTTTGGTTCGTAGCCAAACACTCTATCCAGCTGAGCTACGAGCGCATGATTACGACCATCACGATCGTTATTATATAAAAATGGTGGCTCCAGCGGGAATCGAACCAGCGACACAAGGATTTTCAGTCCTCTGCTCTACCAACTGAGCTATGAAGCCATATGGCGGTCTCGACGGGAATTGAACCCGCGATCTTCTGCGTGACAGGCAGACGTGTTAACCCCTGCACTACGAGACCACATTGGTTGCGGGGGTAGGATTTGAACCTACGACCTTCGGGTTATGAGCCCGACGAGCTACCGAACTGCTCCACCCCGCGATATATAAAAGTGGCGGAGGAAAAGGGATTCGAACCCCTGCGCCGCTCTCACGACCTCCCGGTTTTCAAGACCGGTCCCTTCAACCAGACTTGGGTATTCCTCCAAAATGGTGCCTAAGGCCGGACTTGAACCGGCACGAGGGTTGAATCTCGCAGGATTTTAAGTCCTGTGCGTCTACCTATTCCGCCACTCAGGCACATCATTTACATCTCAATTTACATGAGACTACTTAATTGTATCTTAAAACTCCCTATTAATCAAGACTTTTTTGGTTTTTTTTGAATTTTTTCCATAAATATAAGCCAAAATAACGATTATACAATATCATTATATGATGCAAATCATTTTTTCATGTCTTGAACATATATATAATAAAAAATCCCTATTTCTAAGGATTTTATCACATAAATGGTGTCCCGTTGGAGATTCGAACTCCAGACCCTTTGATTAAAAGTCAAATGCTCTACCAACTGAGCTAACGGAACATTGGCTGCCTCGGCTAGACTCGAACTAGCGCATGTCAGAGTCAAAGTCTGATGCCTTACCGCTTGGCTACGAGGCAATCTAGTGGTGGAGAGAGATGGATTCGAACCATCGAACCCGAAGGAACAGATTTACAGTCTGCCGCGTTTAGCCACTTCGCTACCTCTCCAAATAAATGGTGCCGAAAACAGGACTTGAACCCGTAACCTATTGATTACAAATCAATTGCTCTACCAATTGAGCTATTTCGGCACTTATGGTGGGCGATATAGGACTCGAACCTATGACCCCCTGCTTGTAAGGCAGGTGCTCTAACCAACTGAGCTAATCGCCCAAAAACAAATAAATTGTCGTAGACATTTAATAATATATCATTTGACCTTTTGTTTGTCAACAATAAAGATGAAGTTTTGCTAAATATTTTCTCTATTTTGGATTTCTGAATACTTTTCATCAATCCAATCTTCTAATTTAATTGACAGTGTTTCAAATCCTTTTTTAGTCTCTACTATTTTACTACGTCTTTTATTATTTACACGATAATCGATATCTTTAATGCTCAATTTTAAATGACAAGTATCATCATCCTTATCAACGATCTTTACTCTTATAGTTTCACCAATATTGACATAATCATTTACATCTTTAACGAATTTAGTAGATATTTCAGAAATGTGTATCAAACCACTATAATAGTCATCTAAACTGACAAAAATACCATAGTTTTCAATTCCTGTTACACACCCTGTAACAATTTTTCCTTTTTCATATTTAGCCATAATTACACCTTCTTGCCTATTATAACATTCATTTCTTTTTTACGCAAACTATTTACTAAACCTATTAATGAGTGTATACTTTTATTGGTGATCAATTGTGGAAAAAAAAGAAGATGTAGAAAAGAAAATATTAGAAGTACTCGAAAGAATTAGACCATATCTTGAAGGAGATGGTGGTAGTCTTGAATATATCAAATTTGAAAAAGGTATTGTCTATATCAAACTTTTAGGAGCATGTGCTGGTTGTGGAATGATTGACATAACACTAAAAGATGGTATAGAAGCTATGTTGATGGATGAAATACCTGAAGTATTAGGAGTAGAAAGAGTCATATAGACTCTTTTTATTTTAAAATATAACTAATGACACTCTTTAAATTGTTTTCATAGATATCCATACAACTAAAATATTTATCAAAATCAACAAAGTCCCTCTCATTTAAAACAAAATCATCAAACACATCAAAAAAATAACTGGGAAATAAAATTCGCGATATCAACATATATTTATCGTTAATATTTAATCTCTTTAACACTTGATAATTATCCATATTTATCGAATTATTACAATATATATAATTTTTTATATACTCACCCATATCTCTAGTTACGTGGTCAAAAATAACATTAGTTACGCTATAATAATCATAAAGATCAGAATTGTTCTCTATCCTATTATGCGATAACGAAACTGGAATATAGTCATCTAGTTTTATAGTATCAAAAAAAGAAATTGCTACTTCTGATAACCCTAAATAATAATTAATTATAGCAAGTGATGAAATATTTAATTGTTGATAATTATTTATGAAATATTCTACTTGATCTATTTTTAATTTCCACAGTTTTGTCCAATTAAAATCATTTTTTCGCATGTATGAAACATGATGAGCACCAGATAAATATATGTCATCTAAAAGGAGCATTCGATTAATATTAAATTTAATTTTCATCAATATATAATTTTCATTATTATAACTACTCACATACTTATTATGCCTATTTTTAACAATATTATGATATAGAGTATTACTATCATTAATATAATTATATATATACATCAAATAATCTTCTCTCAAATTACATTTCTTAAATATATAGAAATCATCATTATATAAAAATATATAACTATTATTACTTTTTCTAACTACCTCTACTTTTATATCATATAAAAAGGAAATTAAATTGGTAATCATAATTACTCACCATATTAAATTATATGAAAAAAAATCCTAGACTAAACTAGGATTTTTACTATTTATAATTTTAAAGAGACTTTCCTTCATCACTTGATTTTGAATCTTCCTTAGATGCTTTATAACTAGACATCAAGTTATCGTATTCTTCTTGATTATCATCTGCAATTCTTTTAAGAATATCAGAAGGTTTACCTAATCCAACAGTAACATTGACATCATAACCACCATTAGCCAAAATAGCAGCAGCTACCTTATCATCAATTTCATCTCTTTTGTCTTCAGTTTCAGTCATCTTTGACCACCAAGCAACAGCATCTTTTCGTGCATCATCACTATCTTGGTCAGCATTACGTCCAAGTGATACTGAAACACCAACATTGATGTTGCAACCATTAATATGATTTACATCCACATTTACAATAGTAGTATGTAAAGGCTGTGGAATAACAACATGAACATTAACAACAGCACCATACTCTTCTCTTACACTTTTCTCTGCTTCTTCTTCAATATCTTTAGCATCTTGATCTGTAAGTCCTGCTTGTTTGTCTTTATCAGCCTCATCTACTGGTTGATCATCATTTTTATCATCGTCAGTATTATCTACTGGCTTGTCATCTTGTTTAGGCTCATCATCTTTAGAAGCATCATCATCTTTTGATTGATCATCCTTCTTATCATCGTCAGCAATATCTACTGGTTTATCATCTTGTTTAGGTTCGTCATCTTTAGAAGCATCATCATCTTTTGATTGATCATCATTTTTATCATCGTCAGTATTATCTACTGGCTTGTCATCTTGTTTAGGCTCATCATCTTTAGAAGTATCATCATCTTTTGATTGATCATCCTTCTTATCATCGTCAGCAGTATCTACTGGTTTATCGTCTTGTTTAGAATCATCATCTTTAGAAGTATCATCATCTTTTGATGGATCATCCTTCTTATCATCGTCAGCATTATCTACTGGTTTATCATCTTGTTTAGGTTCAGCATCTTTAGAAGCATCATCTTCTTTTGGTTGATCATCCTTTTTATCATCGTCAGCAGTGTCTACTGGTTTATCATCTTGTTTTGGTTCATCGTCCTTAGAAGCATCATCTTCTTTTGATTGATCACCATCTTTAACAGCTTGATCATCCTTACTAATAGACGCTTCAACAGTTACAACTACTGGTGGTACTTTTGTAGCAGTATCATCTTTACCTTTTTCACTTGTCGTACCAAGTGCAACAATACCAGATAGAGCTAATCTATTGATTTGATTTAATTTATTAGAAATAAGTTCATTTATACCTTGAAATTCTGCTTCAGCACCTAAACCGGCAACTAAACTATTTCTACTTTCTAAAAGACGAGAAATATCACGAGTCAAAGCTGAAATTTGTGAAATATAATCTTTATCATCTACTGGTTTAGGGTAAACTCTACTATCTGTATCTTCAGTACTCGTTTTATCAACACCATCTGGAGTAACCACTGGTGTTGGTTGATCATCCTTTTTGTCTTGATCATCTTTCTTAGTTTGATCATCTTGAGCATCATTCTTATCAGACTTATCATCGATACCTACAACTGGAGTTACTATTTTTGGAGTAACCACTGGTGCTGGTTGATCATCTTTCTTATCTTGATCATCTTGTGAATCAGGATTAGTTCCTTTATCATCAGCATCTTTTCCTTTATCGTCAGTATCTTTTGACTTATCGTCATCATCTGCTGATTTATCATCAGTTTTATCTGTCCATCCATATTTCTTCTTAGCACGTTCAGCCATACCTTTGTCAACTAGTCTTCTCTTTCTCATTACATCTTCATCAACACTAGTTTTTTTAACAGATACACCCAATTTATCTAATGCAGAAACGCCTTTTTTAATTGTTTCATATTTTTTAGGATCAGAAACTAATTTTTCAACAAAAGCAACTTGTTCTTCACTCAATTCTTCTTTAGCTTTAGCCAAAGCTTCTTCGTTACTCATATTACCATTTACAGCATTTACAACGAAGTCAAATACTACTCTATTTTCTTCATCAAAAGCATGATATTGGTCAACAACTAAAGAACTATTAATATCTTCTCCATCAGCAACTGGTTGACCAGTACTACGATTAATCTTTGTTATTTTACCACTATTACGCCATAGATAAGCAAAATCAACTAAATTAACAAATTCGCGATAATTTGCTCTAATTTCTTCAGAATTTTGACTATTTATGTTTCCAATCTTATTAAAATCTGCTGCAGAAACTATAGATGTACCTGTAGCTCCAACTGATTTGACAGCTTTTCCAACTACTTTTTTACCATCTTTTACTTTTTGATACTTAATAGGAACAAAAGAATTAGATATCTTGCTTAAGAATGCAAATGTATCATTTACATCAACTGCTGCTTTTTGTCTAGCAGCTCTCTTCTTTTGCATTGCTGCATTAACTTTGTCACGTTTTTCAGCTTTAGCCTGTTCTTCAGCTGCTTTGCGAGCTTCTTCTTCCTCTTTCTTCTTATCTTCTTCACTCTTTGTATCTGTAGGAGTTGGCTCTGTTACTACAGGAGTTGCTTGATCAGTTTTTTCTTTCTCATCTGAACCTTTTCCAGCTTCTTCCGCAGTAGTAGCACTTTCTCCAGTTGGAGATCCATTTTGTGATAATTCAGAAAGATTTCCAAGAGATAAAGCAGATATTTTATCATAATCTACATTTAAACCGTCATCTGAATGTTCTCCAATTGCCGCTTCAGCTGTAGATACAATAGTATCCACCATCTTTCTATCTAAGCGCTCTTTTTCAGCCTTTACTTTCTTTAATTCAGCAGCTTTTCTACGTCCTTCAGCGCTTAACATTTTTAATGGACCAATTAAAAATGCTGGAACTTTTATAGCTCTTGCAGCTTGTTTTTTTTCAAAAATTACTTTATAAGCCTCTGAATCAAACGCTAAAACTTGAACACCGATTTTAGCCAATCTACGTGCTTGTTTATTGTATAACTCAACATTTTGCATTACTGCAGAGTAATCATTAGTTCCTATACTTTCATTAGTTTCATTAGCTAATCTCTGCAATTCTGCAAATTCCCTATTATATTTATCAATTTTCTTAGCTAGTTTTTTAGTTTCTTTGTTTTGTCTTATACCTTCATATGTAGCAGCAGTCATTTTGCTCTTTTTTGGTTTACTAACTCTTGTAGCATTTTCAGGTGCTTCTGTTGCTCTTAAAATTTTATCAGAAACAAATGAAGCAGAGCTCCCATCATAAGACTCATTCATAATAAAACCTCCTTTTATTATTGTTGTTCTTCTTCTTCAGTATCAGGTTTAGATAATTCTTTTAAAACGCTCTTGATTCTTGTCCATTCTTCATCAGAATCAACACTACCTAAAACAGGTTCACTATCTTCTTTCCTAATTAAAGAAGCGACATAAATAGTAACATTACCATTGTCATCAGTTTCATTCTTCGTATAGACAATGTATTCCTTTTTAGTATCAGTAAATTCAAAAGATAAAAGAACTTCAACTTCATCAATTGAACCATCTTCTAGAACAATAGACATAACTTTTTTTTCTTCTGACATATTAATAGCCTCCCTCTAATTCTCTACTACATATCATTTTATCACGATTTTACAATACATTTCAATAATTATTTAGTATTTTCTTTATGTAACAAAAAATATTTACAATCATAAGCACAATAATTCTTTATATAATCATCTAATCCTTTGATATCATTAATACTTTTTGCCCTTTTATTATTACTTTCGTAAAACCCTTTTAAACGCAATTTTGAATAGGAATAATCGCCAAAAATATAATCAAAATCAATAAAGTAATCCGTACAAAGACTACTGACTTCATCAATGTCAAAAGCATCTTTATAATCTCTTTCTACATCATAAAAAATGTTATTAATTTCAACTTTTTTCATCTAAACCTCTTTCCATCCCTTACAAAATGTAAGGAACTAATATACCACAACTGAATTCACTTGTAAATATTTATCTCACTTAATTATATCAGAATTTTGAGTATTTAAATAGTTTTCCGGTACTTTTCCTGAAATTAATTCAAGAACCAAAGGCATTTCTAAGCTGACATTGACATATTTACTAGAAAATGGAAAAATTATTTTTTCTTTTACTTCAACAACGACATCAATCTCCAATAAGACATTATTTATTCCATATTGTTTAATCGAAGTCTTAATATCTGATTTAACTTGTCCACTCAATAATATTTTTATCGGTATGCTAGGTCCAACCCCAAAAACCATGGAATTAGAAAATATTATACCAATGGGTATATTTATAAAAACTCCTCTTTGATCACCACTTACATAATTGTTAAAAACACTTGAATACTTTTCAATTAGTGAAATGTTTCCATTATCAAACTCATTAAAATAATAAATTATTTCATCATTGATATTACCTAAAACTCTATTTACTTCAACCGTATCAAAATCAATCATCTCAATCTCACCATCATTCTTCTTAGAGATGTGAAATAACTTTTTTAAATCAAATTTATCAAAAAAATCATCATTTAATATTTTTCTAATCAAAATTTTAGATACTTTATCAACTTCCTCTGTGACATAACTGGACATTTTTCGATCAATTATTCTCCCCAATAGAGAAGCAGAAACACAAGTACACAAAATTAACGATATTAAAACTATTAATACTTTTCTTTTAAACATAGTAAATAATATGAAAAAAAGGTGATTAAAATCACCTTTAAAAATTAATAATTCCCATGTGTCTAAGGACGAATAGCGCTGCTATTCCCAATAAGACTATAATTATTAAAACGACTAATATTAAAATCTTTGTCCTATTTTTATGTTCTTCAACAAATTCATTCTTTATGTCGAAATCATGTTCTGTCAAATCCATACTTCTTGTATAAAAAGAGTTTACTAACCTTCCATCCTCTTTCTTTATTTCATCTTCATCATCTTTTTCTTCTTTTTCTACTAATATTTCTTTAGCTATTTCTTCTTCAAGATTTATATCATTTATATTACCAATGGCATTCATCGTATTAGTAGCCATTAAATCACTTAATAAATCTCCTTCTTCATCTTCTTCTGTTTCTTTAGCTTTAGCTATCTCTTTAGGTAAATTCTTAGAAGTAATAGTATCGATAAGTTCTCTAATTCCTTCTTTTTCTAAATCTTCTTTTTCTTTTTTAGATACATATTTTTTATTTAAATCCGCTAAAATACTATATTCAGCATTTTGTAAATTTCTCTTTTTTTCTACTTCTTCGGGAATCGTTCTATTTTTTCTAGCTTCTTCCAAAACCGAATTTATGTCATAAACTTTTTCTTCTTTTTTTTCTTCCTTTACATTATCTTCTTCTAGAGGTTTAACTTCTGTCATCTTTTGATAATCTTCTCTAGTTCTAATAGATAGATTATTATCTATTTTCCCCCCATAAGAAAAGTTATCTATTTCATTGTATCTAATTCCCGCATTGACTTCATCGTATAAATATTTATTTTTATCAGCACGACTTGATTTAGGCTTCGTTGATATATCTTCATCAAGATATCTAGATGATCTTGTTCTCATATCAATACCTCCCTACCTTAACATTATTTTAACATACCTAAATATAATTTAAAATAGTTAAATTTAAATTGTATCTAATAAATATTTATATTATAATTAATTTGGAGGTAGAGTTAAATGAAAGCAAAAGTAGTTAAAGAGAATTGTATCGGTTGTGGAGCTTGTCAAGCTATTGCACCAAACATATTTGAACTTGGTGATGATGGTCTTTCAAAAACAATCGTTGATGAAGTGCCAAAAGCTGATGAAGAAGATTGCAAAGACGCAATTGAAAGTTGTCCAACTGGAGCAATTGTTGAAGAATAATAAAAGCCAATTACTTGGCTTCTATCGATTATGAATAGTGTTTTATGACACTATTTTTTTATTTTAAGGTAAAGCTATTTTGAATGCCGTTGCAGGAGTTTTTCCATCTCCACTTTCTATTATAACATCTTCACTCAAAGTAATAGTTGGTTTTACAGCAAAAGTATGTTCATATGGTTCTTGAAATATACCTTGAGTTTCTGACTCAAATGCTCCAATCATTGGCCAGCTACCATCGCCATATGGAGTCATGGTAGCCGTCTTATAATCATGTACATCATTTCCTCCTAATGGATATGCAAATAATTCACCAACAATTGGAAGTCCAACATACCCTTTCCATGTTTTATCTGTTCTTACACAATCTTTTGTTGTTTCAGTAGTATTTTTCTCTTTACATATAGTATTTTTATAACTACCAATAGTACTATCAGTAGGTGCTTTTTGAACATTATCTACATAATAAGTATCTTCAACTAAATATTTTTTTATACCTTGTTGTTCAAGCCATGTGCCATTTAAATATGCTCCCCAATAATCTTCATTTTCTGAATTAACAACATCTGCATAACTATGCATATTCATCTCACCAAATTTCTTTATAATAACATTACCATCAGAATCTTTTACATAATTAGCACTTTTTAATTTAGTTACAAGTTTTCCATCTTCTTTATGAGTGTTTACTATACGATATAACATATCGTTAACCATAACAAGTTCTCCTGGAGTTCTTGTATTTATTTGATCCCCAGGTTGAGCCGCTTTTATATCATCTAATAAAACAAAGGGATTCTCTTGTGTTCCTTCACCACTAAATTTAACATCGGCTTTTAAAACTACCATAGGTCGGACTCCAAAAGCGTTATTTGGCACAGCCCATCCTGTTATTGTTCCATCATAGTGAATTCCAGAAACAGTTTTAGGAGGATCATTCTGTGGATCAGAATATGATGATAACCACCAAGCATGCCCAAGATTTAAAAAACTATCTTTACTATAACTGGCAGTCTTGCTAAATTCGTAAGGATTCATTAAACCAACGGAGGCTTTTGGTTGTTGAAGCGGAGCAACATAGCACCAATCATACCTATTTGATATATCCCAAGTAGCATCTTCCACTAATATGTTTTTATGATTATATAAAGTATCTAAAAAATCTTCATTTAACCACTGTTTTATATATGAGTTATCAAAGAATCCAGTTTCACCAAAGTTTATAGCAGATAAAATATTTTCCGAAATCATTTTTACTGATCCATCATTTAATATTTCTGTTATTCTCCACATATAACCTGAATACCAAACATAATTAAAATTAAGACAGTCATTAGTTCCCAAAAAATAAGTATTATAAGGAGGTGGATCATTAACTCCACCACTACCATTACAAGGTGAATCAGTTGTTAATAACAAAGATTCATTACCATTATAATTACATGTTTTTTTATTATCAGCAAGTTGCACAATTCTATCCGCTAAAGTTCTATATTGAACGACGACATTACCCGAAACATTTTCAACTTGTAAAAAATTATTAACATATTGAAATTTTGTATCAATCTTATTAATAAAAACTTTAATATCTTTTTGTAAAATATCACTTGGAAATTTAACTTTTAAAACATCCCCTTCTAAAATTTCCTTAGGATATTCATCTGTATTTGTATTAATTAAAAAGTTCGTATAAGTTACTGTATGAAATGGTCGAAAATCAATATTGAGAGTTATGCCATACTGCAAATTATCAGGATTATATTTATTATCTTTATATTTAATCGTAACATAGATATCTTTTTGAATTCCTGATTTGCAAGAAGAAGCAACACATATTTTATCCTTTAAAGAATATCCTTCTCCCAATTCGTAATCCAACTCTTCTGGTAAACCAGTTATTTTTAAAATCCCCATTTCAACATTACCGAAATTAGTAATTTGCACACGATATGTAACAGTTGAATCTTTTTCCGGTAAAAATATTCCTGAGCTAATACTTTTAACGTTGTAATCTTCCCAACTAGAAGCCCCATCATCAAAAGTTTTATCAACACTGACCTCAGTAACTCTTATATCCGCATTTACTCTAACAGATGCTGATATATCTCCAATGTTTAAAGACTGTGTAAAAAAAGACCACCCTAAAGAAATCATAAAGACGGAAAAGACTAACAAAATTGTCGTTAGTCCATAAATGTACTTTTTATCATTATTAATCCTATTTCTTTTCATTATTATCGTTCTCCATATCAACTGCCTTTAATTGAAGTAGATAAACGTCATTATTATCTTTTACATATAAATAACATTTTTGATGTTTCGTAACTTCATAATAAATTATTGGAGTTTGTAAATTATCATGAACATCTAATAACTCTTCAAATTTTTCAATTTTAATTATATTGTTTTCCGTTAAATCGACTAATGTTTTACTTTCAACAATTAAACGATCATACTCTGTCAATATCTTTTTGACATACTTATCATAAGTACTATTTTTAGTATGTAATAGTCTCAAAAGTTTAATAATCTTAATTAAGAAATAAATCGCAATTAGAGAAACAACTATCAATAATACCAAATATTCATTCATCAAAACTTTCCATTCTTTATTAACTAATGTCTGACTAGTTGGTGATATGGCAACATCGTCAATATCAATAGTAATTGATTTTTTTGATAATGGAATCGTTACAGATATCTCTTTATCATCATCAAGTATTATTTCGTTTTCTTCACTACTATTCTGTTTATGAACGACTAGAGAAACTTTAAAATAACTGACTGTATCTAAACCATTGAGATTTTTAAAATTATTCGCAATCGCATTATATTTATCGTAATCTAAAGAAATAATCTCTTCTATTTTAGCTTCTTTAGATTCTTCTATCTTTGTACTTTTTTTGCCTAATAAATCATATTTCTCACTATAGAAAACATTTTTACCACCACTATCAAATATCAATAATTCTCCAACGATGTCATAGTCAAAATCGATATTACTATTTTTCTCAATATTAAAATTGTAGTTATAGTCTATTTCAATTTTGTCAATCAGACTAGTTACATAAGCATAATTGTGATTATCTAAGTCTTGTTTACCCAAATATTTAAGTCCTGGAAAAGAAGAATTTTCTTTTAACCACACACGATAATCAGCTACACCACTTTCCGTATAAGATATCTTTCTCTCATCTTGAAATTGAATGGAATAATTAAATAGTAACGCAATTATTAAAAGACATAAAATAAATATCCCTAAATTAATTGTAAGTCTCACATTATAACTGATATATCGCTTAGACTTATCTCCTTCTTCCCCATTTTCTTCCATCTTTTTAAAAATATCATCTTTTTCTCTAGCCAGATTCTTTTTATGTTTCTTATGATTTGACACATTCTTTTTAGAATTTTTCATAATAGATCTCCTTTTTACAATTCATTTAATAATACTGTTGGTAATCCAATATATGGAACTTTGACATTGACAACTCCAACAATCATATCTTTCGTAATTGGATAACCATCTTCAATCTCGTTAGCATCACCTTTGGTATAAAAATAGTATTCCCCATTTACCTCTATTTTATTAACAAGGCGATGAACAATTAACACATCACCATATTTATAAGCAATGATTTGTCCTACTTGTAAATTTTTTGAATCATTAATATTTTCAATTATGACGACATCCCCTTTTTGAATTTCTGGTTTCATTGATCCACTAGCAATCGCTACAGCATAATAATGAAAATAACCAGATGTTATATAAACTAGAAAAACAATTATTACACTAGGTAAAACAAGTGAACCTATTTGGTGCTTGCTATCATCTTGCGTTGGCCTCTCTCTTCTTCCTTTTTTCAAAAAAGAATTAACTCTATAAGCATACAAAATTGGTAAGAGCAATTGGACAATAGCGACAATATATTGATTAGGATTTGGAACAATTGGCAATACGTATAAATATAATTGCAGCACTAAAGAGTATAGTAAAGCTGGCGTATAACCAACTTTATATGTCACATAAGAAAGAGCAATATTACTACTTATCGCTGGTAATAATCCCAAAGCTAAAAATAAAAATACATCATATTTAGTAGCAAATGAGATTAAATATTCACTAGTGATAGTATCCAAAATTATAAAAGTTAAAACAGTTGTCACAACGAGTAATCTATTGCCTTTTGCTTTAGTCAACATCATATAACGCAATAATTCTTTAAAAATGGCAATGATTAGTATTGGTAAAATAAAATTAAATATTCCAATTGTAGTAAAATAACTATTTATCTTTGAAAAAGAGAAAACGATCCCTGATAAATACCAAAGTAAAAAAAAGATTAATAAAAATATTATGGTGTCTAATAAGACATCTTTTTTATATCGATTTTTATCTTTTTCATATCCAAATAATATTTTAAAAAGAATAGTAACAAATAATAAAATTATTACTAATCGATACTTACCTAATACACTTGATACAAAACTAATTAAAATCAAGATACTGGAAAAAAAGATTTGAAAAACTAACATTTTTTTATGACTTTTTTTCATTCTATTCCTCCCAAATAGTTTTGTGCAAATATATTAAGGTATTTCCTTAATATATTATTATTATGCCGTAGCATCTGAAGAACTATAATTCAAATAAATATCTCCAAATTTAACATCAAAGTCACCATCAGCTCTAGGAGCTTCTGCTTTATAAGTTATGGTAATAATAACTTTTTCATATGCACCCATCGCTAATTTCTTTTCAGAAATACTATTGTCTGAACCAGTAACTGTCGTATGATCACCAACTTGAACTTTAAGTTCGAATCCTCCACAAGCAGCTGCAACTAATCCAGGCGTTGTCGTATCCTTTGCTTCACACTTTATTGGTGTAGAACTACTAGCAGCATTTTCATAAACAATAGATTTTAAATATGCATCATATTCACCTGGATTTCCAACATAGAATTCATAAGTCAATGTTTGTCCAGGAGCCGTAAATGTTCCTCCTATACCTGTAATACTTCTCTCACCTGTAACTGTTGCATCATTTCCTGTAAATTCTACTGGCACCCCTCCTGATGGATTTAGAGTTGGGCTAACAGTTCCTGTTTTAATTTGACCAGTCTCCGTTGAAAAACGGACATTAAAAGCATCTTGACTAGGATTAACAGATGATGTATCAGAACTTATTGTCAATTGGTTTGTGAAAGCCGCAAAGCCCAATGACAAGCCAACAATAGCAACTACTAAAGCAACAACTGCTATGACCTTCGTCCATCTATCGCGTTCCATTCTTTCACCTCCTCTATACCTTTAAGATAACCATAACTCATCCCCCAAGTTAATTATGTCGATTTTTCTTATAGAATATACAAAATGAACATAAAAAAAACAATTCATTATCAAATGAATTATTTTTCTTTAGCTAAAACATATAATTTAGATATTTCTTTATGACTCAGTTTTCTATATTCTCCAGAATTTAGACCTTTCAAATCGAGAAAAGCTATTTTTTCACGTTTTAGTTTAATAACTTTTTTCGATACAGCTTCAAACATCTTTTTTACTTGATGATTTCTACCTTCATGAATAGTTATTTCAATTATTGAAGTATTAGTATTCTTATCTATCTTTTTAACTTTAACATGAGCTTTAGATGTCTTTACACCATCAACTACGACACCATTTTTTAAACTCATTATCTCACTTGGAAGTAATATTCCCTCAATCTTTGCTACATATACCTTATCAATATTATTACTAGGATGCATCATCATATTGGCAAAATCTCCATCATTAGTAAGAATTAATGCTCCTGTAGTATCATAATCAAGTCTTCCCACTGGATATATTCTTTTACTTTCATCAATCAAAGAGACAACTGTATTTCTCCCATGCTCATCTTTAGTAGATGTAATAACACCACGTGGCTTATTGAGTAAATAATAAACTTTTTCCTCTCTACTTATCTCTTCATCATCAACTTTAATAACGTCATTATCACTGACCTTAGTACCGAGTTCTGTAACAATTACCCCATTAACTTTTACTCTTTTGGCTAAAATTAATTCTTCAGCTTTACGACGTGATGCAACCCCACTATTAGCTATAACTTTTTGTAGACGTTCCATAAAATCACCTAGGCATATTATACACATATAAGTATTATTTTTCAATAAAAAGATTCTTTAACCAAGTTATAAATTTATCCCATATCGATCTATGTTTTTTATTCTTCAATAATAGATCTTCGCGATATATCTCTTCATCCTCTAAAAGAACAATTACATCTCCTACTTTATCAGTCTCATCTATATTGACATTTCTAATTATTTGAATAACGACTTCTATTCTATCTTTTTCTTCTTCAAGAACTGGATAATGAAAAGAATTTTTTACATATAATTTTCCATCATAAGAATTATCTGAATAAGAAAAAGTATTTTTATCAATAATCATATAATCAATATAATTAGAAAATCCATATTCATATAATGAAGCATGTGTATTATATATATCACCATCATCAAGTGATACCGCTGTTAAAGAAAGATTATCCTTACTAGCAGTCGTTACCAATGTTTTACCAGCTTTTGGGGTATAACCATTTTTACCACCAGTAGCATATTTATATTGTGTCAATAATTTGTTGCGATTGTACCAATCATAAGCTTTAGTTGAAGAATTAGTTTGATAATGTTTCGTTGCAGCAACTTCACGATAAAAAGGGATTTTATACAAATAACTTGATAGAAGTGCCATATCACGACTAGTAGAATAGTTTTCAGTTTCTTCATCTAAACCATGGGGATTTAAAAAAGAAGTGTTATTCATACCCAACTCTAAAGCTCTAGAATTCATTTTTGAAATAAACTTATCATAATCTTTGAAAACGTTATGAGCTATGACAACACTAGCGTCATTACCACTTCTGAGTATTAATCCATATAATAGATCTCTCAAACTCATCTTTTCACCAAGACTTAGATAAATGCTAGTACCATACATCTTTAATATTTCTTCTCCTGCTTCATATAAAGTATCTAAATTACCATTTTCATATGCAATTAAAAAAGTCATCAATTTAGTAGTAGAAGCAATCAACTGTCTATTATCTGGATTCTTAGAATATAAAACTCTTCCACTATCAACATCCATTAAAATACAACTATGACTACTTTCACATAGAGAAAGACATTTAATTGGTACTAAGCAAAAAAATAAAATTAAAATAAAAATGATCTTTTTCAAAAACATCACCTATTTCAATAAATGATAAAAGAAATAAAAATAGACTTAGAGAAAAATAAAAAGATCAATTCATAAATTGATCTCTTTAATTCAAACTATTGATTAATTCATCTAATTCTTTCTTAATATTGTGAACATCATTACATAATTTATTGTATTCTTCTTTATTGTACATTTGTCCATCAACAACTAAATTATCTTCAATTATCTTCTTTAATTCTTCGTAATATTCCAGCAAATTATTTAAATCATTACGCACACTTTTTAATTTTTCTCTCAATATTTGATTATCATTCATTTTCACTCACCACTATGTTATCAGCAACATCTTTCATATTACTACTAATTTGTTCCATCGAATGAATATTTTCATTCAATAAATTAATATTATTAGAAAAATTCATATTAATTTTATCATATTTTAACAATAAGGCATCAATTATTTCTTTAATGTCTTTGCTATTTGGTGAATTATAATTTTCATATAAGTTATTTAAAACTTCTTCTAAATCCTTACGATTCTTCTCAAATTCACCAAATATTTTTTTCATTTTTTCAAAAACGGCATTCAAATTGACAACATCGTGATAAAGAGTATCGCTATCGCCAAGAGTTTTATTTTCCTTACTCGTAACTTCTGGATCTTCAATTGAAATTTGTGATATTTTATATTTTATTTCACTTTCTATTTCTTTAATACTAGAATAATATTTTTTTACTTCATCCTTATAAGCAAATAAACCTACTTTATTATTTTTAATCTTATTTTTTTGATAATTGACCTTACTTTGAACAGCATAATAATTGGAATAGATACTATCGTATTTTGAAACAATTCTATCGATTTTATTATTTAATATTTTATTTAATATTAAATCTACTCCTTCACTATTTGATAATGATAATTTTTTTATATTACTATACTTACTAACAATAAATTTGAATAATGAGTAAAGTGATAACATTTCAAAATAGAAATTTTTATTGATAAGTTTCTCCTTATCTGTAACAAATAAAAAGTAATTAGCCTTTGGACTACTCCAATAATTATGAATAAAATTAATTTCATTGTAATAATTATTAAAATTATCCATATATTCACTAATTAGATCATCAAATTTGACACAATTATCACGTAATTCATCTATATTTAATCGCATGTTATCACTTCCTATTTACATTATACTAAAAAAAGTGCTAAAAAGCACTTCCTTTTAATTTTTGAATGAATTATCCTAAAGGATTCGTTTGAGTTGTTGCAGCGCCACTACCACTAGCATTACCAAATACATCAGAAATATCGTTGCTATTGACAGCAGAAGCTTGTCTTGCAGCAGCTCTAGCTTCTTTGTCTTGTTCTAACTCTTCTTCAAAATTTCTTTGATATAACTCAGCAGCAGCATCTAATCCTGTTTTAAGACTGTTATAAGCACCATGTAGACGTTCACGTGGGTTAACTTCATCTGAAGAATAATAACCAAATTTATCATCTGAAGAAGTTTCATCAAAAGAATTATTAATGCATTTTGCTAAATTTTTAAAACTTTCAGTTAACTTTGCACCTGCATCAGCAAGTTTTTCTTCATCAATTTCGATATCTCCATTTTCAGGGAAAGTTTTTTTGTTAACTTCATACTCTTTCTCACCTATTTCTGGAAGACCAAACAATGCATTAGCCATTTCCTCTTTTCTTGCAAAGTCCATAGCACCATCATACATAGTATTGTAATTTTTGTAAATTTGTGAAGATTGGTATCCTAAAATTTTACCAACATTTTGGTACAAATCTCCTATTCTGTTATATCCTTTCGTTGATTTCCATGCATCATACAATGCATTAATAGCATCTGTAAAACCATTTTTGAATTCTTTATTCAATTCATTATAATCTTTAAGAATTGAACCCATTGCATCTTTAAAAGTTCCTGGTCTTAGGTTGTCACATGCCATATTAATAATCATCTCCTCTATTTTTTTATTTTTTATTAGAAGTCACACTTCTATTTTAATAATACTACCTCCTAATTACTATAGTAAATAAATTTAACAAAAATTGACATGTTTTTACATATTATTTTTTTTCAAATAGTAATAACTCTGTAGCATTTCTAATATCAGTATCTAGTACTATTTCATTATTTAAATAGATTTTAGCAGTGACTTTATTGATTAAAATATACCCTGCAAGTTCTTCATCACTGATATTACTGAATTCTGAAATTGTTTTTAATAATAATTTTTTTACTTTATATATGGTTTCGTTGACAGGTATAAAAAAGTCTAAATTTAAGTCTAACTTAGGGATAATCAATTTTATTAAAACTTTATTTTTCATCTTCTTCCACCTCATCTGCCGAAATAAAATCAATTAGTTTAATAATAGCAACTTCGCCATCAATTATTACAAATCCAGTATCATCTTTGCAAGGAGCATTTAAAGCTTTATTAAACGCATCAGTTTTTAAAGCGTTTTGATCACCGACACCTTTTCCTACCCAAATACCTGATGGTTTGGAAGTAAATGTCTTTTTATACCATGATTCATATGCAAGTTCAGCTGCTTTAGCTCCCTCTTCTAAACCAATTATACAAATCTTACCAGATGACTTTACTTTAGCTAAAAAATCCGTTAAAGGATCTTCCTTTATTTCTTCTGTTGCATTTGTCAATCCATATATTATCAATACACCTCGTTCTTGAGGATTATCTTGCTCCATTTTGTCGATATATGAAGACAATTTTTCAATTACTTCATCATAATTACTATTATAATAATTTGGATATTGCATCATATCGATATTTAATTTTTTTAATATGTCAAAAATAAATATATTACAATTTGGAATTGCCTTAAATACTTGTAATAAACTTAGTAAAAATTTATCTAGTGTAGCAATCTTTTTAGCAGATATTAAAGTAGCCACTGTTGTTTCAAAATCGTAATTGCAAACGTTGACATTAGCTTTAAACATACCAACTGGTACTGACTTTAAAGATGAAATTTCATGCTCTACATCCTTTAATCTAATTATTGCTGGCAAAGTAGGTATACTCTTAGCAAGGACATTATTTTTACTCTTAGCTTCGGCTATGAAGTTATTTACAAACTCATTGTATTCTTCCTGAGTAGCTGTAAGAGATACTGTTTGAAATTCATGTATTCCATCATTGTTCAAGAATCCACGACCATCAATATCCTTTGGAACATTTCTTGTTTTACCATTTAAAACATAACCATAATCCGTTGCTTCCTTTAGTTTATAAGCAAAAATCTTAGTAAAGTTTTGTGCAGCTTTAGCACGAAGAGAATTAGCTGCAAGACAAGTTATGACAAAGATTATACCATATCTTACAGAATCTCTAGTCAATTCTGGTATTAAATCATAAGCTTCTGAATGAGCTTCATAAAAAGCATCATAATTATTTATGACAACAACTTCTAATGGTAACTTTTGACCACTACTCTTTATGTAGTTACTATAAGATCCACCATAATCCATAAACATTTTTTTACGATTTATTAATTCTTCTCTTATCAATTTTAATAAGTTATTATATTTTTCATTTTCTTCTGCAAAAACAATACCTCCTACATGAGGAAGACTCAAAAACTTTCTCAAAGATTCTGAACCGTAATCTATCATGTAAAAGTTAATTTCTTCTGATGAATGAAGTTTTACAGTTGAATAAACTAAAGCGTTTAAGAACATTTCAGATTGTCCATTGTCATTACTATAAATGAGAACATTTCCATCATCCATATAATTATATTTTACAACACCTTGTTCCTGTTTTTCAGGAGCATCATATTCACCAATTACCGCTTCGACATTATATGGTGTTGGAACGACATTGTATTTTTTTATCACATCATCAGCAAGAATGATTGGTGGAACATTATCAAGCCATAATCTTTTAGCTTTTATATTGGTTGCATTTGATACTTCAATGATATTTTTCATGACAGCTGCTATTTGTTCACCTTGGGCTTCAACTTTTTGATCACTAAGATCATCGGCACTCCTAATTATTTCGGCACAATCATTTATCTGATTAACACTCTTATCAACCTGTTTTATTATACGATCTGACGGATAATATTTAGCACCACCCCAAGCAGATTGACCAAGTTCATAAATTTCATCATAACCAACTTGTAAATAAAAGCGCCCAGCTTGAGTTAAATGTGCAGCATCAGGATGTTTTAACATCTCATTACTATCACCTTCATCTTGTACTTTCAAACAAACTTTAAACTTTGAGTTTGACCATATCTGATCATTAACTACTCCACTTGGTTTTTGAGTAGCAAGAATCAAATGAACACCTAAACTACGTCCTATACGAGCGACACTTATTAAATTATCCATAAATTCTGGTTGTTGACTCTTCAACTCTGCAAATTCATCACAAACTATAAATAGATGTGGAATGGGTTCAGACAATCTTCCCTCTTTGAAATGTCTTTGATATTTATATATATCAATAGTACTTTCACCTAGTTGATCTCTTGCTTCGTTAAATAGTCTTTGTCTACGTTTAACTTCACTATCAATACTTACTAAAGTTCTATCCATTTCGGCTTTATCCAAGTTGGTAATAGTTCCCGCTAAGTGTGGTAATGTAACTCCTGTCAATTTATTTTCAAAAGCTAATGCAAGTCCACCACCTTTGTAATCAATCAAAATAAATGCTACATCATTAGGACTATAATTTATACACATGGAAAGAATGTAAGTAATTATAAATTCAGATTTACCACTACCAGTAGTACCAGCAATTAATCCATGTGGACCATGATATTTTTCATGCAAATCCAAATACATCAATTCTTTTTTAGCATCGACACCTATTTCTGATTTTAAAGAAGTAGTAGCATCATTAGTATTCCAACGATTAAGAACATTTAATTGCTCAACTTTACCAACTCGTTCCATTTCCAAGAAACTGATAGAGTTAGGTAACTCTCCTACTTTTTCTTCAAACTCTATTGGAATATTAGATATTATTTTACTTATTTCCATATAGTTGATATTGGAAACGACTTCATCTGTAAAAGTTATATAATTTTGATTGTCATAGTTATTTTGTAATATTCCTGATTTACCATTAACTTCGACTTCTATATAGTTATTACATCTACTTGGTAATTTACTTAAACGTTGTTCGACAATCACTAAACTAAATCCATAATTGTTTTCCGTTTCAGCGATTGATTTAAAAAATTCATATTCTTTAACGCGTTCATAATCATCAATAACAATCAAATAGTAAGGTCTATAAACCTTATTTTCATCATTATTCTTACTTTCACTCGCAATTCTACTTTTTAAAGCATTTAAAAGATAATCTGACAACTTACTAGCTGTCTCCTTAGTTGAAGAGAAAAATCTAAATTCTCTTTCATTGTCAAAACAATGATTAGTATATTTTAAGTATTCCCAATTACTATAATTACTCTCATTTGTAAATACGACAATTTTTAAATCTTCATAACTATAGAATGTCAGCAATTGAATTAAAGCATTATTTAAAAATTCAATATTTTTACTTTTATTATCTCCCATTATGGCAGTTAATTTGTTTTCCGCAAAAGAATATCCAACTGGAACATCATGTATGTACTTAAACTCTTCAACAAGTGCTATAGATTGTTGTTTTAATTCATCGACACCGACTTCAAATTCTTCCTTTGGCTCCTGTATTTCAACATCTAATGGTTGATCTCCAATACCAATTCTGACCATTAGTAAATCGTTTTGATCTAATCTTCTATTCCAAAAGTTCATATTTTTGTTTTTAATTATTTGAATACAATCAGAAGTAGTTAATAATGATTCCTGAATGATATCTTTTTGCAATTTTAACTCTGACTCTAATTCTTTTCTTTTTTCACCCAAATAATATGAATATTTTCTAATAATTTCTTCTTTATTTCTCTTTTGTAACTTACTATTATAAAATCTTGTTATGAGTGGTACTAATAACATGGAAACAACCATCAATGATGCTGTTGCAAGAGAAGACCAAGAATCTCTCAAAGTTGTAATTCCTCTATTGATTCGATCAAAAGTACTAAATAACATTATTAAAGACGTGGCAGCCATTGTCAACATTGGAGCAATTGTTAAAATAACTGGTAAACCTTCACCATTAGAAAGTTTTGGTGGCATACTAAAATCAATTTTTTTAGTAGTAATCGTTCTCCTAATACGTGGTGATTTAGAAAAATAATCATTTTTAGAATATAAATCGTTATCTTTGACATCAATTGCTTTTGGTGCTTCATCAGCTGGAAGATTGAAAAGTTTTAAATTAGAAGATTGTTTTACTTGAATTTTTCCACCAGGATTGTTGAGCAACAAAACGTTATTTACAAATATTAATTTAAGCCCATATATTGTAACTTGATCTCCATTGCTTATTGGATGATTATTATCAGCAACGAGTTTATCATTTATATAACAAATTGGTTTACTGCTCTCTAAAACCAAAGACCCATTATTATAATGAATTCTAACCATGATTTGGTTTAGCATTTGACATGGATATTGCAAGTTGAATTCATCTGTATTTCCAATGTTTAAGTCTAAAGATTGATCATATGAATATAGAGTTATTTTATTATTAACACGACTAGATACATATATTAAATAACGATCACCATTACGTTGAAGAATATAAAAATTGTTATCAATTAATTTGGCATAATTGATATTACTATTACCAGTTTCAACCAATACATCAGAAGTTGAATATAAAATCCATTCACCACTTCTTTCTTCAATGTTGATAAGTTTGATATCTTCATCTGGATTTTCATCAAAATTAAAACTACCAGCAATAGTTGATGGTAATGAAAAAGAAATTAATCTATTTTTAAGAAACAAATAAATATTCATACAATGCACCCACTTACTCTACTATACAAATTATATCATAAAACTAAATAAAAAATATATATAAATAAAAAAAGACTAAGTTATTAGTCTAATTTTTATATATACCATGAATTTTTTGTAAATCTGACTCTGATAGTTCTTCTATTTTCCAATCAGATTTACTATCTTTTCTCGATAGATTGAAACTAATTGTATATTTTACTCTATCTTTGAAATCCATTAGTTGATCTAATTTATAATCGATAAAACGCACTGTATCTAGTACTTCATCAACATAGAATTCATCATGATGTTCATCTAAATAGCTATATGCTTTATCAAGTGATTTATTGAAGTCATAAACTTCTATTTCAACATCTACTTTAGCTTTATTTCCATCAATTTTCTCTTGTTTGATCTCATATGTCAAATTCTTATATTGATCTAACATTATCTTTTTATATTTATCTTTTTGTTCTTCAGATAAAGTCTCTTCCTCAAATAGACTAGTATCAAATTGATCAACTACTTCTTTATCATTAGTTTGATATTTATTCAAGAATTGTTCTACTTTCTTAGTAGGACTATCCATACTATTAGAACATCCAACTAATAAAAATAAAATAGCAATAATAGCTACTACTTTTACTCTTTTCTTCATAATATTCCTCCTCAGTAGTATTATTATCACTATTTAAATTTTTATTCACTTTGTATAAATGAAAAAGTCTTTTTTATTTTTTCAAATTGTTTTTTACACTTATTATTATAAATATTACCATTTTTTGCATACATTTGAACTATGTAAAAACTATTTTTGTAATAAGACATCCATGTAACACCATTTTCATATTCTTGTTTTACCCATTCATGATTATTTATTTTTTCACTTTCACCCAAATCTTTTAAATTTTTATTTTTGGTAATCTTTGTCGCTAAAGTTATTTGACAAGCACCATCTTCACTACTTATGACTTTGGAATTTCCTTCTTTAGCTACATAATTTTTAGCAGTTAAAGATAAATAATCAACCATGAAATCTTTTGATTTGAAATAACCATTGTTCAAATATATTAAAACGCCAACTAAGAATAATATGAACAATCCAAGAGTTGTCAAAACGACATAGTCAGCTTTCTTAACTTCTTTTTTTTGAACTTTTTTCTTTTTTTTCTTATCTACTTCTTTACTCATAAAACATCACTCTACCTTCTTCATAATAACATAAAAAAAATAAAATTTATATATTTTTTAAATTTTATTTTTTTATTTACACTAATTGTGATCTCTTATTTTTATGTGTAATTCTCGTAATTGTGTTTCTGTTACATCACTTGGTGATTGCATCAAATAATCTTGTCCTGATGCGGCCATTGGGAAAGCAATTGTCTCCCTTATATTTTCTTCATCGAGTAACATCATTAACATTCTATCAATTCCTGGCGCCATTCCCGCATGTGGTGGAGCACCATATTGGAATGCTGTATAAAGAGCTTTAAAACGCGTTTGTAAATCTTCTGTTGAATAACCCGCAATACTAAAGGCCTTTTTCATGATATCTAAATCGTGGTTACGAACAGCACCACTTGCCATCTCTACTCCGTTGCACACGAAGTCAAACTGATGAGCTACAATTTCATTTGGTTCTTTTTCAAAAGCTTTCATGCCATCTTTAGGCATGCTGAATGGGTTATGAGTAAAGTCATATTTATCTTCTTCTTCATTCCATTCATACATTGGAAAATCGTTGATGATACAAAATTCAAATTTATCATCGTCAATCAAATCCAATTTACGTCCTAACTCATCACGTATCAATCCAGCTAACTTAGCAGCATTCTTTCTATCAGCAATAAAGAATAGAACATCACCAATTTCCAATTTAGCTTTGCTTATTAAATCATCACGTTCATCTTCTGTCAAAAATTTATCAATTGGACCTTTAAATTTATAATCGTCCATAACTGTTATATAACCGATTCCTGGCATACCAATACTATTAGCGAATTCAACTAATTCATTAAACCAAGAATTTGGCTTATCAGCAATACCTGAGACTTTTATTCCTTTGACCGTCACTCCTCTAAAAGGTCTAAACGTCGTCTCTTCAAATTCTTCTGTCAAATCGATTAAAGTTAGCGGGTTGCGCAAATCTGGTTTATCACTACCATATGTGTCCATCGCTTCTTTATAAGTTAATCTTCTAAAAGGACGAGGAGAAATTTCTTTATCTGAAAACTTTTTAAAAGTATCATAAAAGATCTCTTCTCCAACTTCTAAGACATCATCTTCACTAGCAAAACTCATCTCTAAATCCAACTGGTAGAATTCACCATAGACACGATCACTTCTAGCATCTTCATCACGAAAACAAGGAGCTATTTGAAAATATTTGTCAAAACCAGAACACATCAATAACTGTTTAAATTGTTGAGGTGCCTGTGGCAAAGCATAAAACTTGCCATGGAATTTGCGTGATGGAACTAAAAAGTCTCTTGCTCCCTCTGGTGAAGAAGCCGTCAAAATTGGTGTTTGCACCTCTAAAAAGTCATTACTTTTCATTTTTTCTCGCAAATAATCAATAACCTTTGTCCTAAAAATAATATTTTCTTTAACTTTAGGATTTCTTAAATCGAGATAGCGATACTTTAGACGAACATCTTCTGAAACACTAGTTGAACTCATTACTTCAAAAGGTAACACGTTTAAGGATTTTCCCAAAACATCTATTTTTGATACCAATAATTCAACTGTACCAGTAGCTATTTTATCATTGTAATCTTCTTCGCTTCTCTTTCTAATTTTTCCCGTTACTCGCACACTTGATTCACGAGTTATTCCATCAAATATAGAGTCATCATTACTGACTAGTTGAACAACTCCTGATTGATCTCTGACATCGACAAAGATAACACCACCATGATCACGGATATTTTCAACCCAACCACAGATACTAAGCTCTCTATCGATATCTTGTTCTGTTATTTTTCCACAATATATATCTCTATACTTTTCCATTTTTATCTCCTCTTTTCTAATTCTTCAATAATTATTTCAAGGGCTTTTGTCGGATTAGCTTGACGATTAGATTTCTGCATTACTTTTCCAACAAAATAGTTTTTAACATAATCTTTTTCCTCTTCAAGATATTGTCTAACTTGTTCAGGGTTTTCTACAATTGCCTCTATGACAAATTTACGAACTGATTCATCATCATCTATTCTTGATATGTTTTCCTTTTTTATTATTTCAATTGGATCAATTTTCTGTTCAATTGCTTTGTAAATAATCTTTTTAGCGTTGTCTTCACTAAGTTTGTCATCGAGTACGACATTTATTACTTCTCCTAACATCTTTGGTGTCAAAAAGAATTCATCTAATTCGATTTCTAACTTGTTCAATGATGCCAATACGAGTGTTATCACCCAACGCGCAACTTCTTTATAATTTTTACAAACTTTTGAAGCACTTTCAAAATAGTCAGCTATCTCTCGACTTTTTACTAATATTAAGGCTTCTTCTTTACTAATACCCATATTTTCTGTGTAATCGATAACTCTTTCATACTGTAAACGTGGTATTTTTTTTCTTATTTCTTCTAAGTATTCATCGCTCAATTTAACTGGTGGTAAATTTGGTTCAATAAAGTACTTGTAATCGACAGCATCGACTTTTTTACGCATGGGATAAGTCTTACCATCTTCAGCTATTCTTCGCGTCTCTTGAACTACTTTTTCACCCTTATCCAATAATTTACTCTGTCTTTCTATCTCATATTCAATAGCTAATTTGACATTGTTGAAACTGTTAATATTTTTCATTTCCACTTTTGTTCCAAGAACTTTACTATCTTCTTCCATTAAAGATATGTTGACATCGCATCGCATCTGTCCCATATCACTGCGAGCATCACTGACTCCACAATAGATGAAGACACTTCTAAGTGCTTCTAGAAAGCTTATAGCTTCATCACTTGAAGAAATACAAGGCTCGGTCACAATTTCCATTAGTGGAATCCCACTGCGGTTATAATCGATTAAAGAATATTTTTCATAGTGATCTAAAGATGCTGTATCCTCTTCTAGATGTAATTGGTGAATATCAACTCTTTTGACATAGTCATCAACAAATATGTCTAAATATCCATTCCTTCCCATTGGTTTTGTCACTTGGGTTATTTGATATCCCTTTGGCAAATCGGGATAGAAATAGTTCTTGCGATCAAATATTATTTCATCAGGATTTTGACAGTTGAGAGCCATCGCTGTTTTCAAAGCTTTACGACATGCTTCTTCATTGACTACTGGCAATATTCCTGGAAGTCCCAAATCAACTGTTGAAACATTGATATTTGGTATTGTTGAATAATTATTTGGACTGCTTGAAAAGTTCTTTGACACCGTTTTGACTTCACAATGAACCTCAAGTCCAATAACGACTTTATACATTTTATTCACCTCTTTCTAAACGTCCTATTTTTTCTTCTATTTTATTAGCTATGTTCAAAACTACATCATCTTCCATGATGCGCCCTGTTATGTTTATGGCAATTGGCATACCTTTTACTTTGCCACTTGGAATTGTAATACTTGGAAATCCTCCAAAGTTAGCAATTGCCAAATGGTTTTCTAAGATTAGATAACGATCTGATAACTGATCTGTTTTTTCTCCAAACTTTGGAGCTATTCCCCCACTTGCTGGCATGATTAATCCATCATATTTTTCAAATAGTTCATTCATTTTATCAACGATTAATCTTCGTACACGACACGCATTCAAATAAAGTTTTTCTTGATTTTCTTTTTGAAGAATATAACTACCTAAAATAAATCTTCTCTTGATCAACTCTGAAAATCCTTTGGTTCTAGCATCAAACATGATTTCATCAACACTATTTCCTTCTCCTCTTGGTCCAAATTGAATTCCCGTAAGGTTAGCATTATTACTAGTTGCTTCCGCACATGAAATAGTCATATAAGCTGGATAGATAGCATTTAATAATTCTTTATCAAAAGAAACTTCGGAAACTTCTAGTCCTATCTTGCGACACTCTTCGATAGTTTCTTGAAATTTTTCAAGGGATTCAATCAATTCTTCATCGTCACTATCCTTATAAACATCTAAATTACATGCTTCTTTGAAATAGAATAGTTTTTTTCCTTTTACATCCTTATCAATACAATCACTATATATCTTTCCATCATCTTCTAAACTAGTCATGTCAAGAGGATCTCTTCCTTTTAAAATGTCTGTTACAATAGCCGCATCTCTAACACAGGTAGTAAAACAACCAACATGATCCAAACTCGATGCAAATGCAAATAATCCATATCTAGATATTCTTCCATAAGTCGGTTTAAATCCAACTACTCCTCCAAAAGATGCTGGTTTTCTAATTGAGTCACCCGTATCACTACCGATGGAAAATGGCACTATTCCCAAAGCGACACAAGCACATGAACCAGCACTACTACCACCAATTAATCGCTCTTTATCCCAAGGGTTTCTAACTACTCCTGTGTGACCAGTCGTACCTGTTCCACCCATTGCTAATTCATCTAAAACAGTTTTTCCAATTAGTACACCACCAGCATTTTTCAATTTTTTATAGACAGTCGCATCATATACTGGTACGTAATCTTTTAAAATATTAGATGATGCCGTTGTCAAAATACCACTTGTTGAAAAGTTATCTTTTAAAGCATAAGGAATCCCTGTTATTAAAGTATCCTTTCTATTTTTCATCTTATACTTATCTATGATAGTTACAAAAGAATTGTATTCATCTTGATATTGATGAGCTAATTTATTACTTTCTATAAATAAATCTTCACTACTTACCTCACCACTATCCAATTTTTTCCTCAAACTCAAAATGTCCATCATTCCACCACCTTTGGTACTTTAACTTGATCATTTACTTGATATTTAGTATTCGCAAGAACCTCATTTACTGTTAAATAATCTCCTACTTCATCTTTTCGCAATTTAGCTTCATAAGTTATATATGGGAAACTCATCGGTTCAACATCACTAATATTTTTTATTTTTCCAATTAATTCCATCTGTTTTAAAATGACATCAAACTCTTTTTGTAAAGTGTCATATTCTTCTTCTTTCATATCAAACATCAACTTAGCTGCATAATCTTTTAATTTATCTTTTTCAATCATATCTATCCCTCCAATAAAAAAACTAGTATCCATCCTTTCGTAAGGACGAATACTAGTATCCGCGGTGCCACCTTAATTATTATTAACCAAAAATTAATAATCCCTTCTGCTCCAACAAGCATAGTAGAAAGATAACGGTCTACCTCCGGCTTAGTCTACTCAATTCTTTAAGCACTCACAAGTGTTATTCACAAAACATAACTGCCATCTTCCACCAAACGATAGCTCTCTATCAGTATCAGTTTCATTACTTCTCTTGTTCAACGTTTTCCTTTTTCTTTTGCATTATATAATAATTATATGTCATTTGTCAAATATCTATGAATTAATTTGACTATTAAAATCACTATATTTAGTCATATTATTAATCCAAAACATATTTTTTAAACTAATTTTAGAAGGTTCTTTTTCATCAAAATACATTGACACTATTTCCCCTCTAGGTTCTCTTCTCGTAATTGAATCAACAACGATAGGTTTTTGATTATATTTTTTAGCTATATCAAAATCATTATCAATGAAACTGGCAAAATCATTTTCTATTACCACATATTCAGTTATTAACTTTGATATATCTATCATTCCATATTTTGAATAATCCATTTTTCGCAAATCAATCTTTTTATCAGTTTTAAAAATTTTTTCTCCACCCATTAGAGAAATCTTTCGTGGATTATTAAATCTCTTACGGAAATAAATAGTATTATCACCATCAAATGTATATATATAAGTTCTAGATAAAGAAATCATTAGATATCTCAATTTAAAACTTTTTAAAACATTATCTAAAAAGCTATCGTAAATCCTTATATTTTTCATATAAACCTCTACTCCCCTTTTTTCAAGAGTGATATTATACTAAAAAAACAAAAAATTGTCAATTTTTACTAGTATGTGTTAAAATATACCTATAAATATTTAAAGGAGTGAAACCATGGAAAAGAAAAATATATTAACCGGTATTAGACCAACCGGAAGACTACATTTAGGTCATTATTTTGGAGCAACTAGAAATTGGGTAGCACTTCAAGATAAATATAATACTTATATTGAAATAGCTGATGTTCAAGCATTGACAGATAATTTTGACAATCCTGAAAAAGTTAGAAAAAGCGTTAAAAAATTAGCTATTGATCTATTATCAGTTGGATTAGATCCTGAAAAGGCAACAATTTATATTCAATCAATGATTCCTGAAATAGCTGAGTTGACAGTTTATTATTCTAACTTGGTAACGATTGCAAGACTTGAAAGAAATCCAACTGTCAAAACTGAAATAAAGCAAAAAAAAGAATTATTTGGGGATAAGGGTGAAGGAATAACTTATGGTTTTTTAGGTTATCCAGTCAGTCAAGCTGCTGATATAACCGCATTTGATGGTGAATTAGTTCCCGTTGGTGAAGATCAACTTCCTCTCATTGAACAATGTCGTGAAATCGTTAGAAAATTTAATAACATTTACGGACAGACACTAAAAGAACCTGATGCTTACCTATCAGAGACTAAACGAATTAAAGGTTTGGATGGCAATGAGAAAATGGGAAAGAGTTTAGGTAATGCCATTTATCTATGTGATGATGAAGAAACCGTTAGACAAAAAATAATGTCAGCTATTACTGACCCTAATAAAATTAAAAAAGATGATCCAGCTAATCCTGATATATGCATGGTGTACTATTATCATAAATTGATTAAAAATGACAATTTGGAAACAGTTTGCCAAGAATGTAAAAATGGAACGCGTGGATGTGTAAATTGTAAAAAAGAATTGATTGCCAAAATGAATGAATTTTTAAAACCCGTTCATGAAAAGATTAATTACTATGAAACGCATCCTGAAATTGTTGATAATATTTTAAGAGATGGTACCGCTCGTGCTAAAAAACGTGCGGAAGAGACGATGAAAAAAGTCCGCAAGTCATTGAATATAGATTATTTTGAATAAAAAAATAAGAGCTTTCAAGAGCTCTTTTTAAATGCAATACATCGTAACTAAATATACAGCGAAAAATAACATTCCAACACATAAACCTAATAAGAAACCAGCAAAGATATGTCTTTGATTGTTGTTATTATTAGTTTGTTTCTTAGTTACTTGCTTCTTTTCTGAAGTAGTTTTTTTACTTGTTTTTCCTTTTGTCGCAGCCATCAAAATACCTCCAATCCTCTTACTATAAAAAAATTATAACAAAAAAGATAAAATAAATCTACTTTTTTATTTTATCTTTTACTTTATCATACAAACTGTACAACATTTGAACTCTATTTTCCAAAAAATAATAATGAAAAATATAAGGAATTAATAACAATATGAAGATTATTAATAAAAGAATTAAAAAGATATTAGTGAAAGAAAGAGTAGCAATCAATAAAATAGTCGTAATTATCCCCACGAGCATCAAGACGAGAAGATGGACCAATCGCTCATGTTGATAAAAAGATATGTGAACTAATAAATCTTCTTTCAATTTGCGAAAATCAGTTTTATCATTTGCTAAAAGCCTATCTATAACTATTATGTATTCTTCTATTTTTTCTTTCATATTATTCTCCTACTTGTTCAAGTGGCAATAAACTCAAAGCCACTTTTTGTTTAGCTAAATCGACATTTAAGACATAACAATCGACTATGTCGCCAACGCTGACGACTTCACTTGGATGTTTAATATATCTATTTGTAAGTTTTGATATGTGTGCTAATCCATCATTGTGAACACCTATATCAATAAACACTCCAAAATCGACTACGTTTCTAACGGTTCCTTGTAACTTGTCACCGACGTGCAATTGTTCAATATGTAAAACGTCACTCTTCAAAAGAGGTTTAGGCATGTTATCACGTGGATCACGATTAGGTTTGCACAAATCGTCAACGATATCTTTTAAAGTATATTTATCAATTCCAAGTGCTAAACTCATCTTTTCAATATCAAAATTTTTAAGTTTTTCGTTTAACTCTTTTGAACCAATCATATCTTTATCAGCACCGATACTCGATAATAACTTTTCTACTTCATCATAGACTTCAGGATGAATTGAAGTTTTATCAAGTGGATTAACTCCATCTAAAATGCGCATGAAACCGATTGATTGTTCATAAATTTTATCACTTATTCCCTTAATTTTTTGAAGTTCTAAACGGGAATGAAACTTACCATTTTTTTCACGCATCGCAATGATTCCCTCAATGGCTTTTTTATTTAGACCAGAGACATATTTCAAAAGTGAAGGTGATGCCGTATTGATATTGACACCGACTTGGTTAACGACCTTAGTTACGACGAAATCCAATGAATCATCCAATCTTTTGGGCGTAACATCATGTTGATACAATCCTACACCAATACTTTTTGGATCTATTTTAACAAGTTCTGATAAGGCATCTTGTAATCTTCTTCCAATGGAAATAGCACTTCTTTTTTCAACAGTTAGATCTGGAAACTCTTCAATAGCTAACTTTGAAGCCGAATAGACAGAAGCTCCAGCTTCATTGACAATTACGTATTCCACTTTTCTTTTGCATTCCTTTATCACATCGACAACAAAAGCTTCACTCTCACGTGATGCTGTCCCATTACCAATAGCGATGACATCAACTTTATATTTATCGATTAGATCTAATAATATTTTTTTGCTCTCTTCAATCTTACAATGTGGTTCTGTTGGATAGATAACAGCTATTTCTAAAGGTTTTCCTGTCGGATCTAAAACAGCTAATTTACATCCCGTACGAAAAGCTGGGTCATACCCTAAAACCACCTTTTCTTTAATTGGTGGTGTGAGTAATAAATTTTCAACATTCTTTGAAAAATTATCAATAGCAGCATCTTCTCCAACTAGTTTTAAATCACTTCTAATCTCTCTTTCAACACTTGGAAAAATTAATCTCTTAAAACTGTCATCTACTGCTTCCTTGACAATTTTTTCTTCACTAGTCCAACTCTTTTTAACATTTTTCTTATATAAATAATTCAAAATATAATCAGTATTGACATCGATACTAACAGTTAAAATATCTTCTTTTTCACCACGATTCAACGCAAGAATGCGATGGGGTTTTATTCTTGAAATAGCTTCACTGTAATCATAATACATCTCATATACTTTATTCTCATCTTTTTCTTCACCCTTCTTTTTTAGTTTTGAAGAAATATTTCCAAACTTTGTAATATTTTCACGAATGTATTTACGATATTCAGCATTATCACTAATTATTTCAGCGATTATGTATTTAGCTCCCATAATTGCTTCTTCAACTGATGGAACTTCATCACTTACAAACTTTTTAGCTTCTTCTTCAATATTGCGATTTTTAAACTCTAAAATCATCTTAGCTAATGGTTCAAGTCCCTTCGCTATAGCTTCTGTAGCTTTTGTCTTTTTCTTTTCCTTATAAGGTCGATATAAATCTTCAACTTCAACTAATTTCGTACAGGCAAGAATCTCTTCTTTTAATTCATCAGTAAGCATTCCCTTTTCATCTATTAGACGAATGACATCTTCTTTTCTCTTTAATAGATTGACTTCGTATTCGTATACCTCATTGATACTACGAATTACTTCTTCGTCCAAAGCTCCTGTTGCTTCTTTTCTATATCTAGCAATAAAAGGAATAGTATTCCCTTCGGAAAGTAATGAAAGAACTACTTCTACTTGTTTAGGTCTAATATTCAAATTATTACTTATATCTTTTATTATAACTTCATTCATTATGTAAATCCTCCTTAAGTTACATATAAATTTTATCATAAAAAAAGAGAATGGAACATAAAAAAGACTCCTAAAAATTAGGAATCTTTATCAAATTATAAATGTTATCATGAAGATAATTAAAGTCGTTATCAAGACTTGATAACAATCGATCGCGCATCAGTTCAACATCAGAATCATCTTTACCAAATATTTCATAATACATGTATCTTAATTTATCATAATTATTATCGCGATAAGAGGCATTTATTTCACTTACTAAAAACTTTTTCTTGATGAGTTCACTTCGTGTTAAATAGTAATCACTATTATCATTTTCGCATAAGACTTCATATTTTAAATCATAAATGTTTAGACGACTTCCAATATCAAAGATATCATCTAAATCTAAAAAATAGATATTACTTTTGTACATGCTCTCCCCACTATCACTGAATTCAACCGCTACAGCTTTATTCAAATCATCATTACAAAAAACACAGGCATATTCAATCATCTCCGTTTTTCTATTACCATATGCTTCTGACTTATTATATATTTTAGATAAAAAATCTTTCTCCACTCTAATCGTATAATTTAAGACATTATCAAAATCATTTATTTTAAAAACTGGAATCTTTTTGACATATTCAATCTCATCATCATCTTCCCACTCAAAAAATTCATAACGCCTCTTATCACTCCAATTCAAAATCAGATCATAGATGTATATCATTATTTTTTTCTCCTTTTTTATACAATGAAATATTTATGAGAATAATGCCAACAAACGCTAAAACACACTCTATTCTTCTAAATATAAACTTTATGTAATCCATCATCGTATATCCCATCGTCGTCAAATTTAGATATGTGATTATAAAAGTAAAGCCGATAACAGTCAAACCAAATCCGACTAAAAACAGGAATATTCTATTCATAATACCACCTAATTCATATTATGATTAAAAATATTTTTTATATTCAATAAAAAAAGAGATTAATCTTCATCTCCTTCTTCTAATTCTAATTTATCAATCTCGACACCACTTATCTCATCAAATCTCTTACTTATCTTTTCTGTCGTTATATGAACGCTTTCAACATCTTTATTGACAGTTTGAATACTTTTAGCCAAGTGATCCCATCTATCTCTATATCGTGAAAACTCTTGTCCTAATTTGTTCAATTCTTGATGAATAATTGATGTGTACTTATCTCTTTCCATATTCTTGATAATCATTTGGACAACTGTCAAAGTTGAAATTAAAGTAGTTGGTGATGTCACCCAAACATGTTTTTTATAAGCATAATCGATTATGTCTTGATGATAGGCATTAACTTCTGCAAAAATGGCTTCAGCCGGTAAAAACATTATGGCTTGATCACTCGTCTCATCAGGAATTATGTATTTACTGCTGATCGCATCAATGTGTTTCTTCATATCTGATTTAAACATTTTCTCATACTTTTCACGCACTTCTTCTGAATTTTTCTTATCGACCATTCGTTGATAATTTTCAAGCGGAAATTTAGAATCAATAGCGATCGTACCAAGAGGTTCTGGCGCAAAGAGAATGGAATCAGCTACTAGACCATTAGACAACGTGTATTGAAGTTGATAAATCTGATCATTTTTTTCACCGAACACATTAGCTAAAATATGTTTTAAGTTAACTTCACCAAAAATACCACGACTCTTCTTATCTGTCAAAACGCTTTGAAGAGAGACAATATCTCCAGATAAAGTCTCAATTTTCTTTTGAGCTTCATCTATTTTTGAAAGTCTTTCTAAGATATTTGAGAACGTTTTATTAGTCTTTTCAAAGTTTTGATCAAGTCTTTCATTGACGCGATCATTGATGAGATTTAACTTTCTCTCAATCTTTTCATTCATCTTGTCAAAATTACCATCTAAATCTTTATTTAAATCATTTTTAAAATCATTTATTTCTTTATTTATGTTGAATTCAAAACGTCCCAATTTTTCAACAATACTAGTTTCATCTTTTTTATTCTTAAACGTCATAAAAATCAAAAGAACATTTAATAGTCCTAAAACTATCAAAATGATTAAAATTGCTATCTCCATAAAATCACCTACTCTATATCATATTTTTTAACTATTATTTTAGAAACGATAAAAGCAACCGCTAGTAGAACACAAATAGTAATAAAGTTTGTAGTATCAGTAAAACTTTCTAACAAACTCGTTCCGATAAATCCCCAAAAATATACGATGACTATTTTCCCTATCAAAAGTGATAAGAAAAATTTTTTAAAACTGACTTTAGTCATACCACAAGCTATGTTTATTAAAAAAGCTGGCGTAAAGGGAAGTGCTACTATTAGAACTAAATTGGAAAAATCTATTTTTTTAATACTTTTAACTACTTTTTTTAACTTTTCTCCATTTTTATTATTAATAAACTTCTCTATTCTATTTCCTGCTATATATCTAAAAAATGTGTATGAAATGACACAACCTGTTATTGTTGCCATCCATGAAATTATAAACCCTGCAATCGTCCCAAAAGAAGCGATATTCAATGCTATGAAAACACATAGAGGAATCCACGGCATTATCGATTCGAGGACAATTATGAAGTATCCTAATAACATTCCGTAATGCTGCATGTACTGAATCGCATTTTCCGTAATGAGATTAAAAATGTCCAACAACGACATCACCTTCTTTAAAATAATACTCATATTATTTACATTTTTAATTATAATATAAATGTTAGATATTATAAAACAATATTTTTATAAATTGACAAAGATCATTTATTTATTTATACTCTTGGTAGGGTGATGATATGGAAGTAATTTTATTGTGTATTAAAGTCTTTTTTGTACGAATTCTTGATGTTACATTAGGAACATTTCGTACGATATTAACTGTCAAGTCAAAAACACTTCAAGCCAGTCTTTTAGGTTTCTTTGAAGTTCTCGTTTGGTTCTTAGTGGTAAGAGAAGCATTGAATTCTGATATTGACAGTATTTGGGTAGCTATTTTTTACTCAGCAGGATTTGCCGTTGGAACTTATTTAGGTGGAATGCTTTCCCAAAGATTTATCCAAGGAAATTCTACTTTGCAAGTAATAACTAAGAATCGTAAAGTTATCGATGTCATCAGTGGTAGTGGTTATGGTGTAACCGTCATCAATGCTAAAGGATATAACGAAGCTAAAAAATACATGTTAGTAATTGAAGTCGATAACAAGAACATTCCTGATGTTAAAGAAATAATTAAAAAACTTGATAAAAGTGCTTTCATTGTAGTAACGGAAACAAAATTAGTACATAATGGCTATATAAAATAGAAAAGAACTTTCAAAGTTCTTTTTTTTTAAATCTTTTCTATTTTATTTAAAATATAATCATAGTCTTCTTGATTATAAACATGTCCACAATACTCACATTTACCTGAGTTGTTGACATCCATTGGTGCTCCACAAGCTGGACATTTTCTGGCAATTCCCTGTTCTTTGACATTGACATTGCGAATGAACTCCAAACTGTAATTTTCTTGAATGCGTTGCGTATTAATACCACTCACTACTTCTCCACTATTCAAGTCCAAAATGTAATCCATGTATCGAGCTTCCAAATAAACGATTATGACGTAATGCGTATCTGTGACTGATATTGTTCTGATCATGGAACGTTTGACGTTTAATTCCTCATACATTTGACGTTGATGTTTAGCATTCAATTCTGCAACAATTTTATTGTAATGATCATATACTTCATCCGAAATGAAATGATCAACAGTATCCAACTCATTTAACATGACACTAGTTAACAACTTTACAAATATGTTATTGACCTTACTCAAAAACATACTGCTATTAAAAGTTGGATCTATTTTTATAAATTCATCTACTAACATAAAACCACCTCTAATTTGTATTTTCTTTTTTAGCAAGGACGAATTCCTTTGAAGATTTGACGATGACCGTACCACAGTACTCACATTCACCAGAAGCATTGACATGAACTTCACTATTACAGTTAGGACAATGAATGACATTATTAGTATCGATACTACTCTTTACAAAAGTCATGACATAATTATTTTTAAGTTTCTTATTTTTATTACCACGTCTTACTTCTCCCGTATTGGCATCGATGACGTAATCGAAAAGACTTATTTTCATCATTACCGTTACTGAAAGTTGATTATTTTCATCACGTACAGCAACTACCTTCGCCTGTTCAAGTTTATAGTCACTCATAATATTTTGACCATTCTTTAACTTCAATACATCTAACTGAGATTTATAAGTGTTGTATAACTCATCAGTACATAAATTTTGTAACGCATCATAATCAAAATTCATCCAAGCGTTTTGAATATCGACATATTTTTGGAAAAATTCTTGTTTTAGAGCTTCACGATCATTTATGCCAAAACCAGCAAGTGTTTCACTACTTATTTCAGGGGAAGTGACAAAAATGTTATTGAATTCATCCGCTACCTTATTATCGCCTTTTTTTACGAGAAAAATCATATTAAATGCCGCTAAGACAAATAGCGCTACAAAGTCAACCATAGCAACATTAGGTGTTACACAGAAATCTAAGAACAATAATATTCCAATTCGAAGTGCCATGAGTAATATGGCCATTCTTTTGACATTATTCTTAAAGACTGCTTGGCAAAAAGGCAAAATACAAAATAGTAAGAAATGAATGGATACAAAAGCTTCCATGATGATGGCATCAAAGACTGAAAAATCCATAGTTACATCCGATGTATAACCATCATAATCATAACCGCTACTTCCACCTCCAGAAAATGACGAACCACTATCCGAAGAACTGCCACCAGAGTCATAACTACTATCCCAACCACTATCAGCTCGAACTGGAATAGTTACGAACAAACATCCTAAAAGGACAAAAACAATCGTTAAAATTAATACTTTTTTCATTACGTTACCACCTATTCTAAAACAATTATATCATTTTAAATAATGTAAAAAATAAAATTTTTTCATTTTAGTCACTCTTTTACACAAAAAGAAAAAAATGAGTATAACTCATTTAATTCATTCTCTTATTCTTTAAATAACTATTATATCCACCTTCAATGTTGACAACATCATATCCGAGTTCTAATAGTTCTAATACACATCGCAAACTGGTATTACCACTATCACATAAAATGTAATAAGTATCATTCTTATTCAAATAATCCTTAGGATTAGTTATCAAAAATAAATATGGAATATTGACAGAATTAGGGATATTTCCAAGATTGTATTTGTAATTATCCCTAATATCTATTATTTTAGGATTATCTAATTTAGATAGTGAACTGACATCAATACTCTTCATAAACACCTCCTAAAGTATATTATGAAAAATATTGCTACAAATAAATTTTATTAGTCTATCTTCTTAGCCTTTTCCTCTAAATAAGTATCATAATCAGTCATTCGATCAATCAATCCATCATCAGTTAGTTCAATGATGCGATTAGCGGTAGTTTCGACAAATTGATGATCGTGAGAAGAGAATAACAATTCACCATTAAACTTGATGAGCCCATTATTTAGTGATGTAATGCTTTCCAAATCCAAGTGGTTAGTAGGTTCATCTAAAATGATTAAATTACCTGCTTCAAGCATGATTTTAGACAACATACAACGTGCTTTTTCACCACCACTTAAAACATTGACCTTCTTAAAAACTTCTTCTCCTGAAAACAACATTCTTCCTAAAAATCCACGTAAAACAGTCTCATCATCGATTTTGTAAAATTTACCAATCCATTCCATGATTGACTCTTCACCATTAAAATAATCGGTATTATCTTGTGGCATGTATGATTTATTGACAGTCTTTCCCCATTCAACAGTTCCAGAATCTGGATTCTCTTCCCCCATCAAGATCTTAAATAGCGTCGTTTTAGCAATGTTATTAGTTCCTACAAAAGCAATTTTATCCCCCTTTTGCATGATGAAGCTGACATTGTTCAAAACTTTTTTACCATCGATTGTCTTCGTTATATTTTTAACTGTTAAAACTTCTTTTCCCGTTTCGCGTTCAGGTTTAAAATCGATATAAGGATATTTGCGGGAAGATGGAACTATTTCATCTAATTCAATCTTATCTAACATCTTCTTTCTACTAGTAGCTTGTCTACTCTTCGATGCATTAGCGGCAAATCTAGCTATGAAAGATTGTAATTCTTTAATCTTTTCTTCTTTCTTCTTATTTTGTTCTTTCATCTGTTTCAAAGCCAATTGACTAGATTCATACCAAAAGTCATAATTACCGATGTACAACTTGATCTTTCCATAATCTATATCAGCAATATGGGTACAAACTTTGTTCAAAAAATGACGATCATGTGAAACGACGATAACAGTATTATCAAAATTGATTAGAAATTCTTCTAGCCAACTGATGGCTTCAATATCCAAATTATTAGTAGGTTCATCTAAGAGAAGTATATCAGGATTTCCAAAAAGAGCTTGCGCTAATAATACTTTAACTTTTTTATTATTTGGTAATTCCTTCATGAGTAGATAATGCAAATCGACTTCAACACCTAAATTGTTCAACAACTCACTAGCTTCACTCTCAGCTTCCCATCCGTTTAATTCCATGAATTCAGCTTCCAATTCACCAAGTTTCATACCATCTTCATCTGTGAACTCTGTATGTGAATAAAGTTCTTCTTTTTCTTTCATTATCTGATAGAGACGACTATTACCCATGATGACTGTATCGATGACGCGTTCTTCATCATATTCATAATGGTTTTGTTTTAAAACCGCCAAACGCTCCCCCTTATCAATGATGACTTCCCCATGTGTAGTTTCAATTTCCCCAGATAAAATTTTTAAAAAAGTACTTTTTCCACTCCCATTCGCACCAATTAATCCATAACAATTACCTGGTGTAAATTTAATATTCACATCTTCAAATAAAGTACGCTTTCCAAATTTTAAAGTCACATTATTTATTTGAATCATTCTATCACCTCAAAACTGTTTTTAATTTTACTATAAAAAAGAAAAAAAGTCACTATTAGTAACTTTAAATCTTTTTCTTAATCTTTTGAATGTCAGCAGAAGAAGTAATCTCTGTCTTTGAATTTAAATCATAAATGGGAATATTTATCTTGTGTTCACTCATCTTCTGTGATAATGCTTCATAAAATTTTTTCAAATCTTGAAGTCGTACTTCTTCACTGACGCGATAATGGCGTAAATTGAGAATATTACCTCTAAAAAAGAATAATGCATAACAGACATCACTTTCTAAGATATCCCTACAAGGAATGGTCAGCGCTGTCACATCATCTAACGAAATATCTCTTTTAGTTCTAAATTCATCGCGTAAATCAGTAAGACCAGAATCGATATATTTGGAATCAGTGATGAGTGTTTGAGAAAAAGGAATAAACTTTGGTTTATAAACTTCTGGTAAGTTACCCTTTATGACAAAGCTCAAATTGCGAAGCACAAACATGTCATAAGCTCCTGAATAGAAAAAAGAAAATCTCCCTTTTTTACTCAAACATATCTCATCTTTTTTATTCATTCTAATATCATTATCTGTTTTTAAACCACTTCTTTGTAAAGACATGATTTTACCATCTTTAAAAATTGAATCAGCTATTTCTAAAACTTTATCACCATTACATATTATAGAATGAAAATAACAATCTTTTAAATTTAACATAACGTCACCACAGCTCGCTATTATAACACATTTACAGCAAAGTGCCAAACATGTTGATGACAAAACAGATCAATAGACCACAAATCGTAGGTATTAAACAAGCTAAAAAAGTATACCACCAAGAATCTGTTTCTTTTTTTATCGTCAGACAAGCTGTTGAACATGGATAGTGCATGATGAAAAGAATTATGACTGATATAGCGGTCATGATCGTCCAACCATTATCAATTAACAACGTCTTTAATTCTATCAAACTGTTATACTCAACTAATGTTCCAGTATTTAAATAACACATGAGAATTATTGGCATTATTATTTCATTAGCTGGAAATCCTAAAATGAAGGCAACGATGATGACTCCATCGACACCAAACAATCTGCCAAATGGATCAAAAAAATTGACTAGATTATTTAAAATGCTGACTCCGCCAATATCAATATTAGCTAATAACCATATTATAAAACCAGCTGGTATTGCTACTGTTATCGCTCTAAAAAGAACAAATAGTGTTCGATCAAATATTGATGTGATAAAAGTTTTGACAATTCGTGGTCGTCTGTATGGTGTGAGTTCTAAGACAAAAGAAGATGGATAACCAGCAAGTAAAGTTTTTGATAACACCTTAGATATTAAAAAAGTCATGAATACTCCTAATAAGACGATTAATAAGAGAATACCTGTCGATAATATCAAAGATTTAAAACTAGTATTCAAACCGACGAAAAACATCGTAATGATTGCAATAATTGTTGGAAATTTACCATTACAAGGAATGAAACAATTAGTTAGAATGGCTATCAATCGCTCTCTTTTGGAATCGATGATACGCGCTCCCGTAATTCCGACACAATTACATCCAAACCCCATCGCCATCGTCAGTGATTGTTTACCGCAAGAAGAACATCTTCTAAACACTCCATCTAAGTTAAAAGCAATTCTTGGCAAATAACCAAATTCTTCTAGAAGTGTAAAAAGTGGAAAGAAGATCATCATTGGTGGCAACATGACACTTATTACCCAAGTGGTAACTTTATAGACGCCATTTATCAACATGTCACTAATTATTTTAGGAACCCTTAAATCGACGAGACAACCTTTTAAAATCTCTTCTAATTTTGCAAAAAGCGAAAAGAGCCATTCTGATGGATAATTACTAATCTTAATCGTCAATAAGAAAATCAATCCCAAAAATAAAAGCATTATGGGAATTCCCAATACTTTACTAGTGAATATCCTATCTAAATATTTTTCTTTAAAACTTGCTTTACCAACCCTGACGACATGTTCATATATGTAATTAGCGCGATCATTAATCGCATCCACAATGATATCATCTATCTCATTAATCAAGATATCTTCTTGCAATAAGCAAAATTTAAAATCATCTAAAATCTTAATTATCTCATCATCAATAATATTTTTTCCAATCATGGCATTAACTTTATCTATTATTACTTCATCACCACGTAAAATATTGAGCGCTAACCATCTGTTATTGACTGGAATATTGTAATTTAATAGACGAAAGCTAAGTGAATTAATCGCTTTCTCTATAACCTCCGGATAGACAATCGCTACTTGATTACTACTTTTATTCTTTAAATTATTGCCATGTTTTATCAATTCATTCTTTAAATTCTTCAAAGAACTTTTATCATGTGCACAACACTCAATTACTGTTATTCCTAACATTTCTTCAAGTTTTTCTCGATCCACTACAACATTCTTTTTCTTAGCTTCATCAATGAGATTTAAACAGAGAACTAAATCTTTATTAATCTCTTTCAATTGTAAAACTAAATTCAAATTTCTGAGTAATGAAGAAGCATCACAGACGACGACATTAAAATCATATTCTTCAAAGACTAAAAAATCACGCGCAACTTTTTCTTCTTCAGAATGTGGTAATAGTGAATAAGTTCCTGGTAAATCATAAATCATATATGTATCACCACGATTTTTCATTATTCCCACTTTATTTTCAACAGTTTTACCTGCCCAATTCCCCGTATGTTGATTAGAATTAGTCAAATAATTAAAAATCGTACTCTTACCGACATTGGGATTACCAGCTAAACCAATTTTTATTTTTTTCATAGAGTTCGCCTCACCAAAATATTTGCAGCGTCACTATCGCGAAGAGCTATTATAGAATTTCTTATCTTATACGCTCTAATTCCCCCACTGAGGCTATTGAAAAGTGGCACGACAACAGTATTTCTACTGAGACCTATATCCAAAAGTCTTCTTTTTATATCACTATTTGTATCTATCTTCAACACATAAGCTTTTTCATCAATTAAAATATCTTTTAAAGATAATTTATTCATATGTCACCTCTTCTAAAAAAAGCTATTATAATATATGACATAAAAAAAGAGAGTGCTACCTCTCAATGTATTTACTACCAAATTTTATATCTCCTAGATCGATTATACTAACAGTGTATTTATAATCGATATTTTCAAAAAATAACCCGTCATAGAATTTCGCATCTTCATATTCTAATGACCCACCAACAGTTGAATCATACCAGTAATATCCATCATCTAGTTTTACAAAATTCCAAGCATGAGCATCAGTAGTATTACCAACTACTAACATTGAATCGATATTTAGACGTTGAAACAACAACTGACTAGCCGCAGCAAATCCTGCACATACACTATCATCAGATAATAATGCACTCCAAGCTGTCCCATCTTTTCTTGTTATGAGAAAACTGTAATCTTTATCCTTACCCAACCAAGTATATACTCGCTTAATCGTATCATAATCATTCTTACGTCGGAGTTTTTTAGCTAACTCATCAATTCTTCTGAGTAACTTTCGCTCTGTCATTTTAATAGTAAGTTTATTGGTCGTCACATAATCATGTCTAACTACAAAAGTAGTATCATCATATTCTTCAACTTGCGATACGCGATACCAAAATAGATCAGGATGTTCCATCAAAATGACATCATATACCTTAACTAACATTTGAAAGCATTCACCAAAATTATTACATTGATAATCTTCATATTTAAAAGTTGTCTTTTTCTTTACCTTTTTCAAATCTTTAAACATTTTTAAATAAAACTTTTTTTCTTGTTTATTTAAATATTTATCATAATATCTACCATCACTATAATATAGATCAGTCGCATAATGAATAGAATTTTTATCAATTCTCTCATCAACTTTGACAGGTCTGAAATAATCATCAAATATATACATGCCAAAAATCAAAAAAATCACGCTTAAAACAAATATGCGCAATATTTTTTTCTCTTTTCTACCATAAGCTATTCTTTTATCTTTTTCTTTTAAATATTCATCCATACTAAACTCTATCTTTTTTACTCAATTTTCTAAGACAAAAATCACATCGTACTCTATCTCTATCAAGTACTTCGACATTTCCACAAGTTTTACATTTAACTAATTCTTTAGTAGTATTTTTATCAACAGTTTTTGTGGAAACAATATGATTATTTACCAATTTGACATTCATCAAATGTTTCGTTTCAATTAACTTATTAATCGTATCTTTAACAACTTCTTCTTCTTCTTGGGTCTCATTCATTATCAAATCTAAATCTTTAATGTGACGCACATTTATAAACTCCGTATATATAACTAATTTATCACACTTATTATTCAAAATAATACTTCCGACAAGACAACTTATCGTCACCATAAAAGAATAGATATAAGTATATATAAAATTGAAATTATACATGTCAAGATTCATATGACTATCGATTAGTGATACGTAAACACTATAATTTTTAATAAAATATAATACGATGAAAACAACTCCAATAATACCTAACAATCTCAATATTTTAGCGTACTTTTTAATATTTTTTAAATTGTTTTGAACTTTTAAAACAATGTAATATATACCTAAAGGGAATATAAATATCAAAGATAAAACTATTATGTAAATGGGCATATTTCTTTTATCTAAATTTTTCATATTCTCCCCTCCAATCAACAACACATTCTAATTAAATATACCAATTCATAAAAATTATGTCAAATAAAAAAGATGCCTAGCATCTTTCATCACAAATATCATCTAGAACTTTATGAATGTAATCAGTATAGATATCATATAGTTCTTCTTTTTGTTTTTTTGTCAATGCTACATAAGGATCCTTTTGTGACTCAACTGTATCATCATGGATTCCAACTATCTCACCATCTCTTACAAAGATGACGTAAGGAACATAAATTCTTTTCTCACCAGTTTCATATTCTTTACCATCCTCATCTTCGACAACGTAGTCATCTAAAACTTCATCAAGAGCTTTTAACAATTGTTTGTATTGATCAGTTCCACTCTTTTTTAAAACGAGTTCACCATCTTCTACTCCGTATTCATCACGTTCATCATACATGTTCATGTAATAAACTTTTTCAATTCCCAAATCACTTGCTGCTTGCATTAAAATTGGAACAGCATTGCGACACCATGGACATTTTGGATAACCTAAATAGATTATTCCCGTTCCACTATCTAAAACTTTAATTATCTCTTTAGCATTACTATATTTAACGGGATTACTTTCTGATATTTCAACTTTTGGATAAGTTTTTCCACTAGGGTTTTTAGTATCATTAAGCTCTTCATATTCTTTTTTAAATTTAATCGCATCATCTTCAGTAGTTTCTTTCTCTTCATGTAAAAAAGTAGCTCTCAAATCATCTGATTTATATATGACCGCAAATATTAAAACAATCACACAAATCATGCATATGATCATCTTAAATTTATCTATTTTCAAATCTAGTTTCATTACCATCACCTAGAAAAATTATAATACATCGCAAATAAATTTTCAATAAATAATACTATTTATGATATAATAAAAAAGATAGGTGAAAGATATGAATAATAAGTCTTTATTTAAAAACTTTTATGATGAATTATATAGAGATATTTTAGATGAATACTATAAAGAAATAGATCATATTAGTCAAAGAAACAAACTTTACTCTATTTTTTCAAATATCATTTTTTCAATATTACCAACTATTCTCTTTTGGATTTTCTTTTTTAAAAAAGAGTATCTCTTATTATTCATCGCCGTTACAATAGTTTACAATATTGGAATTATCATCTTTATTAAAGTTCTTTATCGTGATAATAACAAAGAAATAATTAAAGAGATCAAATATAAAATATTAGATGATATCATAACTTTGATATCGAGTGATGAAGAAGCTAGAGTTTTACCAAATAATCGCATCAGTAAAGATTCTTTTGAAAAGACTGAACTATTCAATTTAGAAGAAATAAATTATACTGGTGCCAATTTCATTCAATCACAATTAGATGATAGAACAGTCATAATGGCTGATATGAATATTTATACTTTTACAGAAAAATACAAAGAAGAATATTTTTACATCGGAAATAGAAAGTTTTTACGATCATATAAAACTAAAATAAAAAAAGATATTTTTAACGGTTGTTATATCGGTTCTGAAATAAATAGAAATAATGATATTTTAATTCAAATGGTACCAAATCGTATCAAAGATAAAACGATTAATAATAAAATTAATCGCTACTTCGATATTAAAGGTCATGAAATATATCTAGAAAACGATGAACTATCAAAAAAATATACTGTTTATAGTAATGATGAGATAAAAACTAGAATGATTTTAACTCTACCAATGATGGAAAAAATAAATGAACTGGATAAAATAATCAAAAATAAAAAATATATCATTTTTAAACCTGATGGGCGTTATGCCATATTCATTGAAGGCATAACCTTTGAAAATATATTGGATAAAAATCTTTATATCAAGCGCAATGACAAAGAATTTGATAACATCTATAAAATATATGAAGAAATATATAAATTATATGAAATCGTAAATGTGATGAATAATAGTAGATAAAAAAGGAAACATGAAAATGTTTCCTCATTTTATTAATTTAGCATGAACTACTAATCTGTATTCAGCATTATTATAACAAGTTGATAAAGTTAAAATATTATCGTTTACACCAACATCGACTTTAAAGTCATATATACTTCTACCCTTAATCTTTTTAATAAAATTGCTATAAGTTACATCACTAGTGAAATTATTTATTAAATAGTCATTAGTATCTTTCAAAGTATAAATAGAAAATACTTGCCACTTCATATTAGCATTTAGTGTATTAAATGTAATTATTTGATTATTTTTATTCGTGTACCATTTCTTTTCCAAAACATTTTTTAAATTGGCAAACATGACACCATAATTATTTCTATGTCCATAAATAATCGTATTCTTATCAAGAACATCAATTCGATTGCGATAGTCCATGAATATCCAACCATGGCTATTTTTTTGTTTGTAATAACTGTGATCCAAATAATATGAATTGTCCTTATGTTTCGTAACTGGATAATTTATATTAGTACCATTTACTTTCAACCAACCAACCGTTTCATCATTAATTTTCAACAATTCTGAAAATACTTGTTTAAACTTTTGATAATACGGATTAGGTGTTGAAGGAGCTGGTTTAGTAGTATCTTCTACTGGTGTCTCTTTCTCTTCTTCTTCAGCTATTTTTTCATCCTCGGCAATAAAATTACCAATATCATTCAAATCAATTACTTTATCGATATCATCAATTTCTTCATTTATATCATTAGTATCTTCCTTATATTTGAAATAAAAGATTAGAGAAGCTGCTATGGATAAGAGAATAAATAATATTAAAATAAATCTTAAAAAGCTCAAATTAACTTGTTTTAAAGTATTTTTATCACGATATTCTTTAGTATAACTTATCTTTAATTTTAAATTGTTATCTTTAAATAACTTCTTATGCTTTTCACTAATTTCATCATATAAACTTATTATCTGTTTATCATTTTGTTGTTGATTTAAAACTATCTTAATACCCTTCTTATTATTAGATTTAATAATATCTAAAATGAATTCAATATCTGTTTTATTAACCCCATACAAATTTATAACTTTTAAATTATTATTAAATCTAAAAAAAGTTTCTATATCTTCTAAATCGACTTTATCTAATTTACCCTTGATATCAATATTTTTCTTATAATAGACATCAGAATAAGTATTGAAACTATTCATCTCCATGAAATTGCTCAAGAAAAGTACTTCACAACGCGAATTTATTTTCATGTTTTTATCGATATCCAACTTATCAAACATAAAAGATGGAATCGAATAACAATCAACTTTTTCAATGTATTTACTAGTTAAAAGATATTCAAATATTATATAACTGATAGTTTTTTCTTCTAATAGATTGACTTCTTTAATATTGGGAATATCTTCAACTATTCTAAATACTAATGGAAATATAGCATTTCTACTTATGTTTACAGTACTTATATCTTTCTTTATTACGATCAAATTAAAAAATGATTTAATCAATCCGAGATTATTATTTATATATGTATCACTAAATACCATTTTTTCGGTATTTACGACATTGGTATCATTCAAATTTTCCACTTTTCCATGGGAATCATATAGAGAAAATGACAAACTTTTTTGCTTTACTTCAATCAATATCTTATGCAATTGTCATCATCTCCTATCATACTAACAATATATTATCACACATAAATAGTATAAACAATACAGATGACCAATATACAGCAATACATAAATGTAAACTTTTTACACATAATAAAAACAAATAAAATCATTGTATTGAAAGAGAAAAAATATTGTGCTAAGATTTTATTATAGAAGGAGGACTAAAAATGAGTAATAAAAGATTTAAAATATTGACTCTAGTACTTTTAGGAGTAGTAAGTTTCTTTGCAGGAGCAAAAACAACCAACGCTATCACTTCACATACTTTCCTATTCGACTATGAATGGAACATTCAAATGCCTAAAACTTTAACGAATGGAGAAAATGACATCGTTTTAAATGCTGGAACAGAACATAATTCTGGTGTTAATCTAGAAGACATAACAATCAGTTATAAAATGACTGAAATAAGTAAATCAGTATACGATGAATTCAAAGCTACTCAAGATAAAATTGATGCTAAGGAGACGGCATTAAAAGCTAGTAAAGATAGTGCTGATACTGATATAAAAGCATTTGAAAACTTAGTTAATACTAAATATCAAAGCAAGCAATTTTGGTGTTACAATAGTCCAATAGTTGGAAAAATTAAATTGAATACTGACTTCTGTGGAACTAAATATTACATCGTTACTGTTAATGCTGAAGATCCTAAAGTTACTGTAATGGGAAGTACTAAATGGGAATACATGACAGCAAGAGTTTATGAAGTTAAAGGTACTAAAACAACTTGTGAAGATAAAGCAACAAATCCAAATCCAAAAACTGGTATCTCTACTCCATATGTAATTTGTGGAATGGTTGCTCTAGGTGCTATCGCTGTAATAGTTGTAAGTAAAAAGAAAAAATACATATAAAATTAAAAGAAGATTAAATCTTCTTTTTTTATGTTATTTTAACTTCAATTTTTTTACAAATCTATCGATATCTTCATCTTCGATATAACAAGTTCCAATATCACTATGACTATAATCATCATGGAAATCACTACCAGCAGTCATTAATAAATCATATTGTTTAGCAAGGCATCGATAGTGTTCAGTATCTTCCTTAGTATTTTCAGGATATATGCCTTCTATCCCATCTATTCCCATTTTGATGATATCTAATTCATTAAATTTTCCTTTATTTAAAACTGGATGAGCCCACACTGCAATAGCATTGTTGCGATGTAATAAATCAATTGCGTCTTTGGAAGTAGTATTTGAAGATGGAACATAAGCTTTACTCTTTGACGATAAATACTTATCAAATACTTCTTGAACGCTTAAACCATACTTTTCAGCAATATAACGAGCTATGTGAGGTCTTGCTATTATATCTTTAGTATAAGATGTTACAGCATCATAATCGACATCGATATCATAATATTTCTTCAAATTAGAAATCATCTTTTTAGCACGATTTACTCTCTTAATTCGCATATTTTTTAGAAATATTAACAACTCTTCACCAATGTTAGAATTGTTATAAAAATAACCTAATATGTGAACATTCTCTTTTTCATGCCAAGTCGATAATTCAACACCAATTAAGACATCGATATCTAAATCATCTTTTATCTTTAAATAATCATAATAACTATCTAGATTATCATGATCAGTTATAGCTATCATTGATAATCCTTTTTCTTTGGCACGATTAATGACTTCTGAAACAGAATAAGCTCCATCAAAATGAATTGTATGATTGTGTAAATCAGCTTTCATAAAATCACCTAGTCCTTGTAATCTCTATACATATCTTCATATTTTTCTCTTTTTGAAATCATGACATCATAGGTAAAATCCGCAATTGCTTCATCACCTTCATCATTATATTTAGATTTTCTCTTTATATTATCAATATCTTTTTTAGATATGACATCTTTCTTACTTTCATTATTATTAGTCTTATCTTCCATAATTATCCCTCTATAAAATTATAACAAAAAAGGATGTCATTAAACATCCTTAAATGTAAATTCCTATTTCTTTTCTTATTTCAGGGGTACCATTTTCCTCATATTGATATTTTTTTACTTCAACAACTTTATTGTTCTTTAAACTCTCTTTGACATCAATTACACGTTGATTCTTAGAACCACGGAATTTGACATCAAAGCTTTTCTCCTGCAAGATAAATGGTCCATCTACTAAAACATCAATCTCTTCTAAAAAAGGAAGAACATCTTTATTTTTATTAGACATAGCCATCAATCTCTCATAAGTATAACCAGTATAACACCATACGTTCAAACCACATTCATGGCAAAACTTAGCAATCTCACGACATTCTGCCATCTGACAGAATGGATCTCCACCACTAAGCGTTACACCAGTCTCTTCATTTAAAGATTTTATTTCTTCTTTTAAGTCTTCAATATCAACTAGAAATCCTCCACCGAAATCATGAGTTTCAGGGTTGTGACAGCCAAGGCAGTTATGAGTACATCCTTGTGTCCAAACAACTGCTCTTATTCCCTCACCATCAACTATGCTATTTCTTTGTAGTGGAGCAGCTAATCTAATTTCCATTTCTATAGATAAACTTCTTTTCCACCGTGTTTTACTCTGTCTTCTACTTCAGCACGTTTAGCATCATTGAATCTGTCAACAGTACCTACTAAGTAACCAGTGATTCTTCTGATTCTTTCGAATCCTACCCCTTCTCCTACAGTTTTTACACTTTTCTTTTCTTCTTCTCTCATTTCATTTTTCATATTCTTTTACCTCTCTTCTTTTTTTATTTACAACCACAATTTAATGTAGTTATTTTCTCTAAACTTACGCTTTCCCCTTCACGTCTTCCACATCCAGGGCAAACATCACCAATAACACCCACGTATCCACAAACTGGATCTCTATCTACAGGATGGTTAACAGCACCGTAACCAATTCCTTCTTCTTTCATAATTCTTATTACTCTTTCAAATGCATCTAAGTTCTCGCTTGGATCACCATCAAGTTCAATATAAGATATATGTCCAGCATTCGTTAAAGCATGATATGGAGCTTCTTTATGAAGTTTATTCTTAATAGTTATATTGTAATAAACAGGTACATGGAATGAATTTGTATAATAAGCTCTATCCGTAACACCTTTTATCTTTCCATATATTGCTTTATCAATACTTGTAAATCTTCCACTAAGTCCTTCAGCTGGTGTTGCTAAGCAAGTGAAGTTAAGATTATATCTCTGTGAGAACTCATCACATTTATTTCTGATGAATCCAACGATCTTCAATCCTAATTCTTGAGCTTCATCACTTTCACCATGATGTTGTCCAATTAAGGCTTTCAAACATTCAGCAAGTCCTATGAAACCGATACTTAAAGTACCATGTTTCAATACTCTTCTAATGCGATCGTTATCTTTTAATTTTTCTGAATCTAACCATACACCTTGACCTAACAAGAATGGGAAATTATATATATGTTTACTACATTGAACTTCAAATCTTTCTAATAATTGATCTTTTACTGTTTCAACTAATTCACCAAGTTCTTCGAAGAAACCATCTAAATCAGCTTCTTCTCTTCCTAAAACTTTACCATGTTTAATTCCGAGTCTTGGTAAGTTAATTGAAGTAAATGATAGATTACCACGTCCAGGTGTAATAGCACGATCTGGATCAACGACATTACCTAATACCCTAGTACGGCATCCCATATAACCTACTTCTGTTCTATAGTCATCTGGTTTATAATATTGTAGATTAAATGGTGCATCGATAAATGAGAAGTTAGGGAACAATCTCTTTGCTGATACCTTACATGATAGTTTGAACAAATCATAGTTAGGATCTTCTGGATTGTAGTTAACTCCCTCTTTTACTTTAAATATTGATATAGGGAATATTGGTGTTTCACTATGACCTAATCCCTTTTCAACAGCAAGTAAATAGTTTTTAATAACCATTCTTCCTTCAAGTGATGTATCAGTACCAAAGTTAATTGATGAGAATGGTACTTGTGCTCCAGCTCTAGAATGCATCGTATTCAAATTGTGAACGAATGCTTCCATTGCTTGGAATGTAATTCTATCAGTCTTAGCAAGAGCTTTATCATAAGCCATTCCAAATAATCTTTGTAACTGACAACTCTCTTTTTCATATTTCTCAAAGATAGAAAGATCGACATCAATACTATCCAATTTATCAATATCTTTAGCTATTGTACTCATATTTATAAATTTATTAAAATCAGTATAATCTAATAAGTCAGCTACTGTTTGTTTAAATTGTTTCTTAAAAGTTTTTAATACACCTGGTGCTAAATAGTAATCAAATGCTGGAATACTTTGTCCTCCATGTTGATCATTTTGATTTGATTGAATGGCAATCGCAGCAAGTGCTGAATAACTCATGATGTCGTTAGGTGTTCTCAAATGACCATGTCCTGTTGAAAAGCCATTTTTAAATAGTTTTTCCAAATCAATTTGCATACATGTCGTCGTACCCATTGGCATGAAATCCAAATCGTGAATGTGAATATCACCATTGTCATGCAATTCAGCAAATTTCTTTTTCATCAAATAAGCCTTAGCAAATTCTTTTGATACCGTAGAACCGTATTGAAGCATCGTTCCCATTGCTGTATCACCATTGACGTTAGCATTTTCTCTCTTAGTGTTATCTTCAACACTAGATTTCAATCCTAATCCTTCAATTGTTTTTAAGAATTTATGCATCTTTTTATCATCGACAAACATCTCTCTTGATTGTCTTCTCTTCTCACGATAATCAGCGAAAGATTCATAGACATCAGTATAACCTTTTTTCTTAAGTTCATCTTCAATCATATCTTGAATTTCTTCAATTTTGATCTTTTCCGCATCTTTATATTCTTTGTCGATTCTCTTCATGACAGCTTGAAATACTTTTTGACTATCTTTTTCTGTATATTCAACACCCAAAGACAAATAAGCGTATCTATCTGTTTTTAAATTATCGAATCCTTTTTTGATTGCTACTCCAATCTTAGTTGCGTCAAAATCAACTTTTTTACCATTTCTTTTGACTACCTTTAAGTTGTTTAATACCTCTTCATTCATAAACAAAATACTCCTTTCAATATTACCTCTTCTCTAAAGTCATTGTAATATAATTTTTTTTGTCTAGTCAATAAAATTATTTAATATTTTTTTGGCTTTTTTCGAATATTTGTTCTATATAAAAACACCATTCTCTTATATATCAAGATAAACAAAGATTTTTTCAAAAAAAATTAATTTTTTAAAATTTTACATTTTTGACATTTTTTATTTTTTTGATTTTTTATAAAAATAGTTTTTTTGTTTCAAAAAAGCATTTTCCCCTTTATTTACAACGTTTTTAACATTTTATTAACATTTTTATTTTTTGATTTTTTTTTATTTTTTTCAAAAATTTTACATTTCTATTTTTTCGTTTTTTTGATTTTTTCCTTATATTATATGGTTACTAATAAAATATATAATCACCAAATTTGTCATTTTTTTCAAAGTTATTTAACACAGATGTATATACAACGATTTGTCGAACAAAAAAAACGAGAATTTTTTTAAAATCCTCGTTCAAAATTCTATCTTGATTTTATTAAATTCATATATGATCTAACACGTCCAGACCAAGCTGTCGAAGCAGCATATTTATGATTCATCTTTTCAGGAGTATTGAGACCATATCGATAATAATTACCATATAGATTATTTATAAAGGTTAAAATTCCTTGATCAATCGAAGAAAATCGCTGATAATTACCATTGCTACCTTTCATACCACCAACGTTGTAATAATTTCGTGCTAGACTACTACAAGTACTATTACATCCTGTTTCATGTAGCATGATAGCAACCGCTAGATAAGGATCAACTCCTAATTTAACACATCTAGTAGCAATCAAGTAACCTTTATTTGCTAAAACACCTTTTAAAGATTTATTCAATTTGATAGCTAGTTCTTCAATAGTCATACCATCAAAGACCTCAACTCTTTCAATGTTAAGAGCTATCTTACTCAAAGAATAAGTATCAATTCCATCCGTGATACCATACGCGATATCACTCAAATCGATGCTCATTTCTTCTTCTATGGCATCGAGCTCATCATCATCGTCACTGACATGACCGATACTATCAGTCGAAGCATATAGACTCGACCTATTACCAGTTATGACAAACAACATTGTCACAAATAAGAACAAGCTCAAGATGCTAAGGGACAATGCCCTACTAATTTTCACTTATAAAACACCTCGTTCTTTACAAAGTACAATTATTTTAACATATATATTAATAAAAAGCAAATTTGTCATCCATTTTTTAGCACTCTTTATTGACAAGTGCTAAAATAGTGATATAATCATGATGAAATGCATAAAGAGGAGGAAACTGTTATGAATAATAATCCATTTCAAGAAAATTTAGAAAATGTATTAGAAAAATATGGTCGCAATATTACTGATGCAGTAAAAGATGGAAAAGTTGATCCCGTCATTGGACGTGACGAAGAAATTCGTAGTATAACACGTATTTTATCAAGAAAAACAAAAAATAATCCCGTATTAATCGGTGAACCTGGTGTTGGTAAAACCGCCATTGTTGAAGGACTAGCTCAAAGGATTGTCAAAGGCGATGTACCAAATAGTCTAAAGAACAAAAAGATTTGGGAACTAGATATGGGTGCTCTTGTCGCTGGTGCTAAATATCGTGGTGAGTTTGAAGAAAGACTCAAAGCTGTTTTAAAAGAAATAAAAGATTCCAACGGAGAAATGATCATGTTTATCGATGAAATTCACATGATTGTTAACTCCAATGGTTCAGATTCGGCAATGGATGCTGGAAATATGTTAAAACCGATGTTAGCACGTGGTGAAATTCATTGTATTGGTGCTACTACCTTAAATGAATATCGCAAATACATCGAAAAAGATGGGGCTTTAGAAAGACGTTTTCAAAAAGTTCAAGTCCAAGAGCCAACTGTTCTAGATACAATCACGATTCTCCGTGGTCTAAAACAACGTTTTGAAGTATATCATGGAGTTAATATCAAAGATAAAGCTTTAGTTGCTGCTGCTACTCTATCCAATCGTTACATAACTGATCGTTTCTTGCCAGATAAAGCCATTGATTTGATTGATGAAGCTTGTGCAACGATCAAAGTTCAAATGGAATCTGTTCCTTTTGAACTAGATAAATTGACACGTTCAATCATGCAACTAGAAGTTGAAAAAGAAGCTTTAAAAAAGGAAAAAGATGAATTTTCCAAGAAAAGAATCGAAGAAATTGATGCCAAATTGGATACGTTAAAAGAAAAAGAAACCAATCTTCGTAACAAATGGGAAGAAGAAAAAGACATCAATAATAATATCAATAAAAAGAAAGAAGAAATTGAACAAGCTCAGAGAAAACTTGAAAAAGCTGAAGATGAATACGATTTAGAAAATGCTGCTATTTTGCGTCATGGAACTATTCCTAAACTTGAAAAAGAACTTGAGGAATTGCGCAAGAATAATAAATCCGATATTTTGAGTGATACTGTCGATGATGAATCAATCGCTGCTATTATTTCTAAATGGACAAATATCCCTATTCAACGTCTCGTCAGTGGTGAAAAAGAAAAATTGTTAAATCTCGAAGCCAATATGAAGAAACGCGTCATGGGTCAAGATGAAGCTTTAAAATTAGTCAGTGAAGCCATCATTCGTGCTCGTAGTGGAATTAAAGACCCTAATCGCCCAATCGGTTCATTCATCTTTTTAGGACCTACTGGTGTCGGTAAAACCGAAGTAGCTAGAACTCTAGCCCATGAATTATTCGATGATGAAAAGCACATGATTCGTATCGATATGAGTGAATACATGGAAGCTCATTCTGTCAGCCGTCTAATCGGATCTCCTCCAGGATATGTCGGTTATGACGAAGGTGGACAATTGACTGAAGCTGTTAGACGTAATCCATATAGTATTGTCTTATTTGATGAAATTGAAAAAGCTCATCGTGATGTTTTAAACATTCTCTTACAAATATTAGATGATGGACGCATCACTGATTCACAAGGAAGAACAGTCGACTTTAAAAATACTATCATCATCATGACTTCTAACTTGGGAAGTGAATATATCTTAAACAAAGATATCAATGGTCAAGAACTAGTCATGAAAGAATTGCGCATGAACTTCAAACCAGAATTCATCAATCGTATCGATGAAATAATAATATTCAATTCTCTATCTAAAGAAACTGTCTACACTATTCTTGATAAAATCATCAACGATATTGAAGAACGTCTATCTACTAAAAAAATTAAAATTGAATTGACAGATAGAGCTAAAGACTTCATCATTGATGAATCATATGATGAGACATATGGAGCGCGTCCAATTAAGAGATACGTCTCAAGAAATATTGAAACCTTAATAGCTAATAACATTATCATGGAAAATATTAAATTTAATTCTACTATTACAATCGATGAAAAAGATGGGGAATTAATTCTAATATAAAAATAAAGAGGAATATCATATTCCTCTTTTTAATTTTTACTTCTTCTCTTTAACATTCCAACTATTTTTAACTGTTCTTCTTCTTGAAAATATTTAACACCGACCATCGCATCTTCAACATATTCTTCATTGTAATAAGAACCAGTTAATAATTTACAAATCAATACATCTGGCTTGACATCCATTATTCCTTCAATTCGAACCCATAATAATTCGTTTGGAGTATCATCTTTATTAATGAGTAAGACTTGAACGTCATCCGGTGACTCCTCATTTCGAAAAGGATCTAATTCTTGCATGTTGCGCGTATCTAAAAAATTGTTAATATTTTTATAATAAGATTCTATTTTATTCTCTAAGACATTAGCACCATCTAAATTTTCAACGACGTCATCTTTCAATATTTGAACGTCCATTTTTTCAACGAATTCATAATTTAGAACTAACTCTTTATCAAGAATTAAAGCTTCGTCTAAATACAATTTATTTCTTCCATCTCTTTCGATATTACCAACTATTCTAAGTGATAGACCATTATCAGTATCGATATAAAAATATCCGAAGATAGGACATTGTAATTTTTTCATTTTAATTTTTTTAGCTATTTTCTTACAAGCTTTCCTATTTTCAAACCCTACCCATTTTCGATCTAGTTCGCGAAAGCTAAAATCACATACTTTCACCCTATCACCTCTCTACTATATAATTATATCACAAATTATATTTTTACCAATAAAAGAAAAAGCTGTTGACACTTATTCAACAACTTTTATAAAACTGCTAGGTATATCACACTCAAAAGTCATTTCCACGTTAGTAACGGGATGCATCAAAACTAATTTATTAGCGTGTAAGCCCATTCTCCTAATCGGATTAGTTTTACTTTCATATTTCTTATCACCGACGATTGGACATCCGATATCTTTCATGTGCACTCTTATTTGATTCTTTCTTCCCGTATCAATAATGATATCTAACATCGTGAATTTATTATTCCCCATGACTTTTCGATAATGAGTAATCGCTTCTTTTCCATCTCCCATTCGATTAGAAGAATAGACGAGTAGCGTTTTAGTCTCTTTCAACCAACTTCTAACCGTTCCCTTATCTTTAGGAGGTTTACCTTCAACTATCGCTACATATTCGCGCAACTTGACCAAAGAATCCCAATTGTCTTGAAACTTTCTTTTCAATTCTTCACTCTTCGCAAATAAAACAATCCCACTAGTATCTCTATCCAATCTGTGAACAATAAATACTTTATTATTCTTATTCTTCTTTTTTTCATAAGCGATAACTTTGTGAAATAGAGTCTTTTCTTTTTCATTTTCAGTAGAAATCGTCAAAAGTTTACTAGGTTTATTTACAACAATTATTTCTTTATCTTCATAGATAATATCAAGTTTATCTTTTTTACGCATAACATCACCACTTCTTCTAAATTATAACATTAACTAGTCTTTTTTTCTATTTAAATGTATAATATTACTAGGTGATGTCATGAAAAAAGAAATTGATACCAAAAAGGAAAAAATTAAAATACCAAAATATACCTTAGGAGAAGAATTGATAAGTTCTATATCACATGGCGTTGGTGTTTTATTATCAATTGCTGCTTTAGTACTATGTGTTGTCTTTTCAGCAATCGATCACAATGGTTTAGCTGTTGTAGCTAGCTGCATATATGGAACTAGTTTAATAATACTATATACGATGAGTTGTCTATATCACGCTTTCAAACCAAATCGTGCTAAAAAAGTTTTTCGCATCTTTGATCACTGTAGCATCTTTTTATTAATAGCTGGTAGTTATACACCATTTCTATTGATAACGATTGGTGGTTTAAAAGGAATAATTATGTTAACAATCATTTGGTTAGCAGCAATCATCGGAATAATTGGTAACAGTCTTTGGTTAGACAAATTTAGTAAAATATCTTTCCCTCTTTATTTGATCATGGGATGGATGATAGTCTTCTCATTAAAACAATTAATAGCTAATCTAGCAACACCTGGTTTAGTCCTATTACTTATTGGAGGCGTTGTCTACACCGTAGGTGCTATCATATACTTAATTGGTAATAAAATAAAGTATATGCATTCCGTTTGGCACTTTTTCGTACTGGGTGGAAGTATTTTTCAATTTTTTACCATTCTATTATATGTAATATAAAAAGAGCTTTTACATTTGCTCTTTTTTTATTTTGTTAAAAAATATAAATACTACACCTAGAGTTACAACTGCCAATATAACTTTGACATACCAAGGAATTAATTCCTTTCTCTTCATACTATCTTCAGCTTGTTTAATTGTTATATCTTTACTAACTTGGAAATAGATAGTACCACCTTTAAAATTATTCCATTTATAAATTCCCTTTTGTTCATCTTTTTCATCAGCATTTTCCATGAATACCTTTTTATCAGTTTTAAAAGTTATAGTCGCATTCGTTAAGTATTCACAAGACATGTCACCTTCTAATTTGACATAGTAATAATTACTTCCATCAATGAAATTTTTATATCTAAAACAATTTTGATAAACTAAAGATTTATCTAAAGGAACTTCATCGTATTTAAAATTAAGGGTCAAAATATTATTCTTTGCATCACTAGAGAATTCATAATCATAAGAATTATATTCATCTATTTCAGCCAATTTGGGATTATCTTTTAATTTCATTATTCCAAACATTGCATCACTATTGACTGTCTTCTCTTCATTTATGACAATGTTTTCACTGAACACACCATCTTCAAAAGTTAAATTATATTTAGCATTACATCCCGTAACGACTAATAACAATATCACAAGTATAAATAATTTTTTCATAATTACACCCCCTTCTATGGCTTTTCGACTAAATAGTAATTGACAGCGTCACCATCAAAAGCACTGAGTGGCCAAGTTTGATTATTTTGAGCTGGTCGTGATGGTTGAGCTATTGTGAATTCACCATTTTTTACACCTGTTATGACAAAGAAATGTCCACCACTAGTAAAAATGTTACGACGAGTGTTATTGTGAACCAATATGATAGCTAAATATTTACCTGTTGCCATCTGATCCATCAAGAATTGACGATTAGCTGAATAAGAATATTGTTGACTGACATTTAATCCCAAAGACTTTAAATAGTCAGCATTAGTCTGTGCTACTGTACCACTGGCCGTACAACCACCATGAGAACATATCCAAGCAACAGCATCAACGGGATGATGTCCTTCAGCTCCTAAGAAAGTGGATGCGATAATGGCTGCTGATGTTGGACCACATCCACAACTGCAAATACTACCGCAACTAGCATAGTAAAGTCTACTACCGAAACTTGGATCACATTGGTTGTAATAGACGACATCACCTAGCATGATTCCCCCATTTTTATTTTCGTTTTTCTTACGTTCTTCTTCAGCTTTTTTCTCATTTTCTTTTCGTGCTTCTTCTCTTATTTCAGCAACTCTATCTCGCTCTTTTTTAGCTTCTTCTGAAGCTTTACCCAATTCTTCTTTTTCTTGTATTTTTCGTGCTTCTTCTACAGCCTTAAACTCCGCGATTGTCGTCGCATTAGCATTGTTCCAACAAGCCGTCGCTGAAAACTTAGTAACGTTTAACATTGATAACAACAAGTTTACTAGTGTTGGTATAAAAAATATGGCGACTGCTGCTATGACTTTAGAAGTAGCTGATTTGATAACCGCTGGAACTTGTTTGTCCGTATTTCCCATGACAATTTTACTCAACTCAATTGATAACATTATTATCAAAATGATTGGAACGACAATTGAAATAATATCAAGTATATTTCTAGCTAGTAAAATGACGCTTAAAAATCCCGAGTCATCACAAACACTCAAGAACATCATATAATCACCTACCATAAGACAATTATAATAAATTTATTCAGCAAAGTAAAAAGAAATATAAAAAATATTCATATTTTAATCATTATTATGACATATTTCTTACACATTTCAATTGTATACTCATAAATAGAAAGGAGATGTTGTTATAGATATAAAAATTATAGGTACGAATTGTAGTAATGGTATCAAGCTTTCAAAAATGGTTAAAAAAACTGTTGAAAACAGTGATATCAACATTACTATTGAAGAGAGAAATGATGAAAAAACAAAAAAACGTTATGGTATTCAAAACATACCAGGCTTAGTAATCAACGACAGACTTATAAGTCAAGGCAAAGTACTCACTCCTCGTGAAATTGCTAAACTTTTAGTATAAATAGAAAGATCTCAGTCACCTGAGATCTTTTAAATTAATCTTTATCTAATACGTATACACTCAATTTATCTTCATCTGCAACATCAGAATAATTTTCATAATCAAAAATTAAAGATATCTTTTCTTCATCATCGACAAAGTATTTACTTATATTCGCGCTCTGATAATTTTTAAAAGATATGTTTATATCATAATTGTCATACCCCAAATCTTGAATATATCTAACAACGTCAACTACTTCTTTACTGAATTCACCAACGTCATCTTTTTCAATATAATCCCTAATTGATAAATTGATTATTAAGTTGACATCTTCACTTATTTTGGAACACATTCTATAAAAATTGATATTTGAAACACTCTTATCCAAACTTCTATATTCATCATATAAAGCTCTAATATCTTTACTATCTAGAGATCTATCTACTAAAATGTTATCTGCATTCAAAGCAATGTGATCAATAGCTACATCAAGATTACTAGAATTGCTGAATCTTTTTAAAACATCACTCTTTATTTCCCTTTTGATATCTCTAATCTTATATTGATAGATATAATTTTCATATATTCCTTTTTCTAAAATATTATATTTGGCATTATCTTTATATTCATCTTCATCAGGATAGACAACATATAAGACATCAAAATTTATGAGTCTAGATGAAGACATTGACAATCTATAAATTAGAGAAGATTTCATCTCTTTGGTAACGTAATCATCATCTTCTTCAACATCAAAAGTATTTTTTTGAAAAGATAGATCATTGACGACAAAATCTTCATGATATTTATCTTTTAAATAATTGATAACTTCTTCTTTAATAACATTCTCTTGTCTTCTTATTCTTCTACCATCAAAGAATGACCAAACAAAAGATAAAACAACTACTATGACGATAACTATAACAGTCAAAACTGTCACTTTTTTATTATTCATATATCTAACCTCACTATAATTATAACACATATATATTAATTTTACATTTATTTACATATCATTTATATATATGTGTAAATATAACTTTATAAAATAATTAATCTGTGATACGATTATGAAAGTTTCCAAAAAAAGGAGGGATTAGATGCAAATATTGATAAAATTCTGTAATCAAGTAGAAAAATGGACAACTGTTCCATCTAATATTTTATATCTGACAATTCTATCGTTTATTGCTTTAATAATTGTAAAAATTCTAAAAAAAGCTATCGAGTTCTACTTCCTACACTTTGAAAAAGATGCTAAAAAACGCTACTCTCGCAATCAAAAATATAACATTGTTCTAGATGGATTACTATTCATAAGTTGGTATGTGATATGGTCACAGTACTTAGATAAAGTAATAACTATCATAACCTTTATCTCCGCAGCTTTAACTTTAGCTTTACGTGAATTGATCTTTAATTTCTTCGCTGGTATATATATTAAAATGCGCAAACCATTCGCCATAGAAGATCGTATTGAAATAAATAATATCATCGGTGACGTCGTCAATATAAATGCTCTAAGCTTTGAAGTACTAGAAGTAAATGATAAGAGTAATGGTGAACAGTCAACTGGAAGAATAATAAGTTTTCCCAATGGTTTTGCACTTAACAATCCCGTAAAAAATTACGTCAAAGAATTTAAATATATTTGGGATGAATTAAACGTTCGCATAACATTGGATTCTGATATAAAAAAGACTAAAAATATTTTATATCGAATAGTTAATAATAATGAAATAGTAAAAAACATTCCTAAAAAGATGGAAAATGAAATAAATAATATCAGCATTGATTATCGCATCTATTTCAACAAATTAAAACCTATTATATACACGAGTATCGTTGACAATTACATCGAACTATCGATAAGATTTCTAGTTCACCCTAAAAAAATTAGAGTTGTTGAAAATGATATTTGGTTAAAAATAATTGATAGTTATCAAAATGGTCAAATTAAATTATATCAAAATTAAAATAGAAACTTTTTATTTAAGTTTCTATTTTTTCATCTATGTCGACATATCTTGAATGATATAGATCTGTATCATCAATCACATCTTCAACCTGTTTTTCGAACTTAGGTAAATCATCTTTGCTCGATAATCCAAAGTAATCTAAAAATTCATTAGTCGTGGCATACAGTATTGGACGACCAGGGAGTTCACTTCTTCCCTCTTCTTTAATAAGTCCTTTAGCTACTAATTTGCGCAACATATCACGTGAATTGACACCACGGATTTCATCGATTTCAACACGCGTTAATGGTTCATTATAAGCAACTATTGCCAAAGTTTCTAATGCAGCTTGTGATAGAGTATTATTTTCTGGTGTCTCAATCAATTTTTGATAATATTCACGATGTTCCTTCTTAGTACTAAGTTTAAATCTATCTCCTAAAATATTAATCTTTATTCCACGACTAGCACTCTCATAAGATTGTCTAAGTTCTAAAATTAAAGCCTTAGCTTCATCGATATCAATTTCTAAAATATCCATTATTTGGTTTAGAGTTAATCCTTCATCTCCAACGACAAATAATAATCCTTCTAATACTGCTACTTTATTATTCATGTGTCACCTCACAAATGATGTCATCAAAATTATTTTCTTGGCGAATTATCAATTCTTTTTCCTTAGCCATTTCTAAAACTGCCAAAAAAGTGACGACGACATATTCTCTGTTTATAACATCGAAGAGTTCCATGAAATTTACCTTTTTCTTCGCTAATAAAATTTTTTTGATACTCCTACGACGATGTTCAACTGTTATTTCACGGGAAGTAACCTTCGTATTCAACGGTTGTTTTTGCTTTTGTCTATCCAAAAATTTTTGAAAAGCCGCAATCAAGTCATCCAATGTGACTTCTCCTCCGTTAATAACTTGATTATCTTCAACATATTCTCTAATATTTTCAGGAATCTTAGTAAAAATCTTTTGTCGTTCAAACTCTAAATTTTTAAATTCTCCCGTCAAATCTTTATATCTCTGATATTCAATCAATCTATTTACTAGACTATCTCGTGGATCTTCCTCTTCTTCTTCCTCTTCTAAAGTATGACGTGGTAAAAGCATCTTTGATTTTATTTCTAATAATTCAGCTGACATGACCAAATAACTGCTCGCAATATTTAAATTCATCTCTTCCATCTTGTTGATATATTCTAAATATTGATTAGTAATCTCTTCTATCTTTAAATCAAAGATATCCATTTTAGATTCTTTTATCAAATGTAATAATAGATCTAAAGGTCCTTGAAAACTATCTATGTTCAATGCATATTCCATATCATCACACTCACATACTAATATAATAACATATTTAACATGATTTTAATAATTTTAAATGTTAAAAAATATATTTTTATGTTAATATATATATAGAATAAAGGAGTGTTTGTATGGATACATTTAAAAAAATTTATCGTGCTTTAATAATAATGGTCATCTTATCAATCGGTTTTTTATGTCTACTCAATTTAGGAATTATTAAAATTTCTTATGATGTTAATGATGAAACTGCGATTATAACCCAAATGTACATGACCATAATTTCTGCATGTATCATAGTAGTAAGTTTTGTCTTCTCTCGAGCTGCCAATGTCATAGCTAATCGAAAAAATACCATTTTCGGCTATCTAGCTGTCTTTAATGGATTACTTCTCTTACTATTACTTGCCGTCATGTTAATATTCAAAATAAGTGATAGTGGCGTCTTTAAAATATTTGGATTTTTACTAGAAGTATTGGTCTTCTTAACATTATTAGTTTTAGTCTTTGAAATACCTCAAGCTAACTCTAGTCATGGAACTTTTCAGAAGATGACGGCTATTTTGATAGCCATTACATTTCTTTTCAATGCATTTGTCATAAATGAAAATTCATTAACATCTTATTTCAGTAACGCTACTACATCAACTTCAACATCGACTAATACTTACTATACAGAAGATGAAGATTCGAGTTCAGATACTAATGTCAAAATTCAAACCGTTTTAACTTATTCATCAATCGCTGCTTTTTTAATCAATCCGATGTTACGAGTATTATATATTGATAAAGATTATAATGAAGTTGATGAAATTGATGAGATAATAAAAAGTGCAAATAACAAATTTGGCGATGGTAATGATGCACATCAAAATTCTAATATTCCTGGAAAAGATGAAATAAAAAAGCCTATTGTTCCAGAGAAGAAAAAAGAAGTTCCAAAGCCAATTCCAACGCCTATTAAAGCTGTTGAAGAAGTCCATGAAAAAGTTATCAATCCTAATTTTAAACAAGAAGAATTGCCAGAAGCAATCATTCCTACTATAAACGGTGAAGAAGAAAAAAATGATAGTGTTCAACAAGAGACAATAACTCCTCCAGTTCAAGAAGTAGAACCACAAACAGAACCTCAAGTAGAAACACCACCTGAGACAACATCTAATGAAGAAGTGAAGACACCAGTTGAACAAGAAACACAGCCATTAGCTGTTCCAGAAGTATCAACTCCACTTGATCAAGTAACACAGCCAGTAAATCAACCATCTCAAGAACAACCACCACAAGAAGTACAAGCGTCTACTCCTCTTGATCAAGTAGTACAACCGAACAATCAAAATAATCAATAAAAAGATACATTCAAAATGTATCTTTAATTTTTGGGTTTAAATACCAATAATAGTAAAAAAGTAAATAGAATCGCTGCCGTTATACCAGAAGCTGTCAAATCAAACATTCCCATCATCAATCCCATGAATCCCATTTCTTCAGCTTTCGCTAAAGCTCCATGAATCAGTGAATGTCCAAACGAAGTAATTGGTACTAAGGCTCCACCACCGACATAAGTAATTATTTTATCATAAAAACTAAAACTGTCTAGTGCCGCACCAACTACTACAAATATACTCGTTATATGTCCTGGCGTCAATTTCGTATTATCCAAAATTATTTGACCAACTAAACAGACAAAACCAGCGAACAAAAAAGAATATAAGTAAATCATTTAATCGCCTCCAAACTGACTGCATGACTGATCGAATAAATTGGTTTATGTTGATAGACAAAAGTTGGTGAGAACAATGCTCCTGTCGCAACTAAAAGAATTCTTTTAAATTTTCCTTTTTCCAACATTGGTAAAATACTAGAATAACTGACCATTGCGATACATAGTGGTCCACTAGCTCCAGCTAATACTTCTTCTTGTTTCTTAAGGTCATATAACATCGTTCCACTATCATCATAATTTTTTCCTAAGTCGATGCCATATTCTTCATGCATGTAATCTATTAAAATTTCTCGTCCATAGACTCCTAAATCACCAGTCAATATCAAATCGTAATCATTGACATCTCTTTTCATATCTTTTAAATGGCGATAAATGGTATCACCAGCTGCTGCTGCCATAACTGCTCCCATGTTAAAAGGATCTTTTTGATCCATGTCGACAACTTTACCAATCGTCGATGATTCAACCTTGATTTTACTTTTTTGATTGCTGAGTAGAACACTAGCTCCTCCAGTTGAAGTAAAAGTAGCAGTACTAGGTTTAGGAGCACCATACTCAGTTGGATTTCTAAATTGTTTTTCACTCGACATGTTGTGCGAAGAAACAGAAACAATTCCATTCTTAATCTTTTTACCATCAATTAGAGAACTCATTAAAATAATTCCTTCAACACTACTTGAACAAGCACCATATATTCCAAAAAAGGGAATATTGAATTTTAAAGCTGAATAACTAGACGCTGTCACTTGATTTAACAAATCTCCACTTATCAATAAATCGACATCTTTACTATCTTTTTTACTCTTTCTCAAGACGAGATCAATACTATCTGTCAACATTCTAACTTCAGCTTGTTCCCAAGTCTTTTCATAAGCATACAGATTTGTATATACTTTATCCAAATTATCACCTAGTGGTCCATCTTTTTCATATGGTCCTCCAACTGTCGCATAATTATTTATATAAACATCATCATATGTGAAAGTCATTTTACACGCCTCCTAAAAAATAATATCTAATCATTCCAAAGAACCATGCAGCAACAATACCATACAAAATAACTGACCCAGCTAATTTGAACAGATTGGCTCCTACTCCAAAAATTGGTCCTTCATTGCGGTATTCCATCCCACTACTCATCATTGAATGAGCAAAACCAGTAATTGGAATAATTAATCCACATTTCGCAAATGTAACCCATTTATCAAAAAATCCTAAAGCCGTGAATAGACAAGAAATGAACACCAATGTCACTATCATAAAAGATGTCGCATCTTGACTTGATATGTGTAACCAAGAAGAATAAAATTCTATCAACAATTGTCCAATTACTCCAACCAATCCACCTACCACAAAAGCGACAACTGCATTAGTAAATCTTGTCTCAGTTGGTTTATGTCTATCTACTATTTTTTTATATGTTATTTTATCCATAAAAAATCACCCATTAATATCATGGATGATTTTATTATTTTAATACATTCTAACTCAATTTACTTTTTAATTTTTTCAATATTTTCGCTTCACTACGTGAGACTTGAACTTGGCTCATCCCCAATTCACTAGACACATCACTCTGTGTTCGATCATCGAAATAACGATATGTAATAATCTTTTTTTCTTCTTCACTCAAAGAGTCTAAACTGTCTTTCAAATCCATTATATCGCTATCATAACCTTTTTCTTCATATTTGACACAGTCATACAAATTGAGTTCGCGATCATCATCATTCAACTCATAATCCAAACTTTTTACAAAGTTAGATGACATAATCGCTTCATCAACCAAATTCTCATCAATCTCTAAAAAAGAAGCAAGTTCCCTATTACTTACTTCTCTCATCAATTTTTGATTTAACATCTCACGTGCTTTTTCAATTCTACTATTCAGTTTTATCAAATCTCGATTTACTTTTATCGTCTTATTTTCTCTTATATATTTTAAAACTTCTCCCATTATATAACTATGAGCATAAGTCGAAAATTTAGTATCAAAACTCGCATCATAATTTTCACTTGCCTTTAAAAGTCCCATCATCCCAACTTGATACAAATCTTCAACATCTCCAAAAAAACTATATTTATTAATAATGCTATAAACTAGTTTTTCATAATCTTCTATCCTACTTTCAGTAATCATAATCCTCCTAAAAATTTATGTATTTAAAAACTTTTGCCTCATCTCTTAAAAATTGATATCCATTACAATTACTACTCTTATAACCACATAAATATATTTTATTATCTATCATTTTCTCCAATATCATACTTATGTAATTACTATTTAAAACTTTGACATTTTCTAAATTTATAACTGTATATATAATTCCTCCTATCCCTATTATTCTCTTTAGTGAACTGATTAGTAAATATATGTTTTCACTATCCAAAACACCAAACAATCTGACAAATAACACTCCTTTCTCATATGCATAATTTACTCTTAACATATATCCACCTCCTAAAATATAAAATAATGTCTTAAATATTGATATGACTTCGACAAACCCTTACTTTTTTTTCAAAATTCTTTACACTATCATATTTACACATAAAAAAAAGAAATCCTAAGATTTCTAAAAAAACATATTAAAATTATAAGCAATTTTCCTAACGTTATCTGTTAGATGATCAAATTTAGTTTTCTTTAATAATCTATTGATGACAATTTCTTTAGAAGTGTACAAAGCACCATCAATAATCATCATTTGACGATAATTTAAAAATAGTCTAATTATTAAGTAATCCCAAGGACGATATTTTATTCCCCTTCTCTCTAAATAACGACACGTAAAGAACTTACATGACAAACTCTTTATCGTACATCTATTATTGATCAAATTGGAACAGACTCTCCCCTTTGTATAACAACAACCATAAATAACAGGATTCTTACAGCCATGACATTCTAATTCTCTTCTTGAAGAACATTTATTCTCTTTAAAATCACAGATGTTAAACTCATTGAATTCTTGATCTAAATAATCACACATGTAATCATAGATAAAATTAATTCTATCTTCATATGGTAACATTTGAGCAGTCAAAATCTTATCCAATTCCTTAATCATGTAATTATTATTAATACTCTTATCATAATTTACTACATATATATCTTTGACAACAATCCCATGTTTAGCTGCATATCTATAAATAGCTAATATTCTTTTATAGATAGATCTTATTAATTTATCTTTGATAATTGAATAATTTTTTTTAAATTTATTCTTTTTAAAGAAGTGGACATTTTCTTTAAAATTATCAAGTTTTAGATCAAGATTTCTTATTTCTTCCAGGTTATCGATTCGTAACTCATCATTGTCAATAATGATAATAATATCTTTATTTTCCGTTACATTATCTCTTAAATTGACATAGTTATACTTCTTTTTCTTCTTAAAATTACCAACTATCTTTATCTGTTGCAGATTATTAATTCTTCCATCATTTTCTTTCATCACTCGTAATTTATCAAATTTTAATGATTCCCAATAATTAATATATTCCATCATTTATCCTTATTTTCATCATCTTTTTTATTGATAATATTCATTTGTTTATAAGTAGCGAATCCTATTAGAATCAAACCACCTAATAGCAAATACAACCATAGTGGTATCATGGTGAAGAAAGAACCAAATTGATAAATTATCCCTACTATTAAGGCAACGACTGACACTTTGAATAAAGCATTGTAATTCTTGTCATAGTAACCGAACAATAGTGATAAAATGATTAAAGCAAATGCATATAGAAGGACATAGTTATTATTATCATAGAAAAGGACGAGTGCATATGTAATCGTATATCCGATATATTGAATTACTTTGACTAGTGAAGAATTATTTTTAAGCATCGTTGAAAGTACAAATGTTGAATAGTAAAACAAAATAGAAATTAAAATATCACTTATCCATCCTATTTCCATGTTATCTATAAGTGAAAACATTGGTAGAGTTACAACTAAAAGACAAATATTGAATTTAAAATTATCCTTTTGATGGAATAATGCCACTAAAATATAGAGAGCAATACTTACGACATTTGAAAAGATATATGAAGGACATAAACTGTTCATCAATATTCTTTCCATAGATCTAATTCCTAAAAAGAAATTAACTAGTAATAAAAGTAGTAACCAACGTTTAAAACTTTCTTTGTCTTCGCGATTCCAATTGACTTCTGCGTAGAATAAAGATATCGCTATAAAAATCGTTATTGGTGGTGCTAGTGTAGAAGAATCAATGACGATAACAGTAGCTATTACCGCTGCAATCATGGCAAATAATCGATATATCTTCGTCAAATAATCTTTTTTAGTAAGACAATATATCAATACAAAAATCAAAAGCGAAGCGGCAACCCAATATATGAACATGTCGTCACCAATAAAACTGTCATTGACTAAATTGAGGCATCCCAGTAATATCATGGATATGTTAATCGGATACATTACTTGAGTACTATAGCTTTGCCTACCATCAATAAAGTTACATACTAAATAAAGTATTCCCATAGAGATAGCAATCAAAAGTGGTAACCAAGTATATGAACCAAAAGCTATCAAAAAATTCAATAACAATATTAAGTCAGATGTTTCATATATATAATCTTTCGCTGTTTTATTATTGATAATTAAAGCTAAGACATAGTTAAAAATTACAAAAGATAAAGACATGATTATAAAGACTATAACCCAGTCAAATTCTGCTTTACTAATCAATGTTATAAAAGAAGAAAGCATCAATAGATATGCAACAAATGGCATGAAGTTATTGATATAGCCGTCTTTACCATCCAATATATTGTTATATATATTAAACATCAATAATACCGAAAGAAAGATAGTAGCTATTAGATTCGTTTCAACAAATATGCATAAAATAGTAAAGACTATGAATATCATATCAATGATTCCTAAAACTAAATTAGCAAATATGTTTAAAGTCTTAAAATCATCTTTGCACTTAAATAAATTAATTATTGTTAAAATTGGTACAATTGTCAGTAACGTATTTTCAAAACTTAGATTGAAAAAAGTATCTAAGAAAATGATGATGAATAAAATTCCACTATATACAAAATTTAAGAAAAAACTCTCTTTAAATTTTAGATAACTGATGAGACCTAAAACACCTACAATAGCAGATATAAAACAAGAATAAAGACTAGCCCCTTCTCCTAGTAGTGAAAAATAATTACCAAATATCTCCCCATACCCAATCGTAAAAAAGGCAAAAATGATAAATGTCATTCCTAAAATCCAATACAGATATATAGTTGATTTTATTTTAATATTCTTTTCACAAAAACTTGATAATTTGATAAAAGCAGCACTTACTAACAACATGATGAACACTTTGACAATTGGATCTAATGAATGCCACCCCGTCGTTGCAAAAACAAATCCCGCAATGAAGACCATTACTACACCGAGTTTTAATAAAATATCTATTTTTCTTATTTGCGGATCAATAGTTGGTTTTTTCTTTTCCAATTTTAAATTTTCTTTATTTCCAGCTTTATAATTTTCCAATTTCCAACAGATGACAAAGAGTATGATTGCAGAAAAGACTTTGACACAACACAAATTAGCTAGAGCTAATATGAAAAATTTCAGTTTACTATTAACTAATTCCCCTTCTTCTCTACCGCGATAATAAATACAAAAACCGAAAGTGACAAGCGATACTAAAAAATTAAAACTCAATCCATCAAATAAAGTATCGAATAAAAACAACAGCATCGCTACAAAATTAAATACCAATAATAAATCAAACTTCGTTTTCATGAACACACCTCTATTATAGATAAATTATACCACAAAAAAAGAAATACTTAATAGTATCTCTTTAATTATTTACGTTTATGGGATTTATTTTTTACTTCTTTTTTACTATTCGTATTAAAAAAGTATTTTTCTTCGATCTCATTACCTTTGAAATCCATCATTTTAACTCTCGTCTTAGCAACTATATCGTGTAATCCTCTTCGCTTATAATTAGTACTAACAGTGAAGAGAAGGACTATGGATAATGTATAGTTTATGAAATACAATACATTGGATACTTCATAAAAGAAATTTAGTGGTACTAAGTGAGCAGAGATCGCTACAATAAAATTATAGACCGTACTGTATAAGAATAGTGTTCTTATGAATAGTTGTTTATAACTAACTTCACTATCATCATAAGATACTACCTTCAAACGCATAATCTTTTTACCCAATGTCTGTCCACCAGTAAATCCTTGGAAGAAGACGAAGTAAAGAATACAAGTAATGACATTAGTCAAGTAAGTAAAAGTCAATTTTTTTTCAACATTATAAGATAAATATTTAATCTCTTCTCTATATTCATCATCACTCATCTTCGCACTGTTATAATCATCGACGATGACTAAACACTTGGAATCGAATTCATCTTTTAACTCTTCTTTATCTTCAGTAATCTTTTCATAACGTGAGACATATTTTTCTTCAGTTAATTTTTTATCTTTAATAGCTTTAGCTAAATCATCACAGCTTTTAATTTTATTATTGCGATGTTCATAATAAGAAGTTACTACTTCAGCATATTCTTTATAATTTTTTTCATAATCATCTAGTTGAAAATTAACTAAATGCGAAGAAGCGATACTACTCACGACAAAAGAAACTAAAATCATATCAATTAAATAAGCTAAAACTCTTTTAAATAAACCATCCATAAATTCTCCTAATTTTGAAATTGGGAATTATAAAGTTCTGCATAAAACCCATTTTTTTCTATCAATTCATCATGATTTCCTTGTTCTATTATATTACCATCTTTCATCACTAATATCAAATCAGCATTTTTAATTGTTGATAAACGGTGCGCTATTATGAAACTAGTTCTTCCTTCAGTCAATTTGTCCATGGCTTTTTGAACTAATTCTTCTGTTCGTGTATCAACATTACTAGTTGCTTCATCCAAAATTAGAAATGGTGCATCGGCAATCATTCCACGTGCAATGGTCAACAATTGCTTTTGTCCAGCTGAAATACTTTCATCATCTTTTAGAACAGTATCGATACCATTTGGCAAAGTTTTGACAAAGTGATCAACTCCTACTACCTTTAATGCTTCCCATATTTCTTCATCTGATACATCTTGTTTATTAAATTTGATATTGTCACGAACAGTTCCTTCAAACAACCACGTATCTTGTAAAACCATTACGAATAAATCGTGAACATTTTCACGGGTTAAATCACTAGTTGCCACACCATCAATAAAGATATCTCCCTTATTCAACTCATAGAACTTCATGAGCAAGTTAACCATCGTCGTCTTACCAGCTCCAGTTGGACCAACTATCGCAATTTTTTCACCGGGTTGAGCAAGAGCACTGAAATCTTTAATAATAGTTTTATCTTTGTCATAACCGAATTTGACATTTTTAAATTCAATTTTTCCCTTAACTTTAGACTTATCTAAATGATGTGTTAGATTGTCTTGGTTACTCATCTCTTTTTCATCGACAAAATCAAATACTCTCTCACTAGCAGCTGCGGTCGATTGAAGAGAAGTCATAGCTTGAGCGATTTGTGATAATGGATTAGTAAACATTCTGACATATATCATAAATGCTACAATGACACCAAACGAGATGATATCATTCATCGTCAAAAGAGCACCGACAACACAAACAGCTACATATCCAAAGTTACCGACAAACATCATGATCGGTTGCATTAATCCAGATAAGAATTGACTCTTGCGATTACAAGTGTACAATTTCTCATTCAATTCATCAAACTCTTTAATAGCTCTCTTATCACCATTATAAGCTTTGACGACATTATGTCCAGAATACATCTCTTCGATATAACCATTTAAATTACCCAATTCTACTTGTCTTTGAATGAAATATTTTTGGGATTTTCCTAAAATCAATCCCATGAATCCAAATCCTATTAGACTGGAAAGAATTGCTGTTATAGCCATTATCCAGTTAGTATAGAACATCATGATTACAGAACCGATGAATAGTGTTACTGCAGTGACAAGAGATGCCAAACTGTTATTCATATTCATGGCAATAGTATCGACATCATTCGTAACAATTGATAAGACATTTCCCGTTTCATGATTATCAAAATATTTAAGTGGTAATTTATTTATTTTAGTACTGATTTTAGTACGTAAACCTTTTGCAAAATTATTAGAGATAGTTGACATCGAAAAAGATTGAACATAACTCAAAACAGCACTCACAGAATAAAGGATTAATAAAAGTAAAGAAATTTCTTTGACTTTATCTATATCAATTTCTGGTTTTATCTCTTCATAAATAGATGTTGGTAAAGAATCTATTTTTTCAAGAGCATTCTCATCATTAATAGTCGCTAATATCTCGCCAGCTTTCATCTTATCTTCCATCGAAATATTAGGATCATTCATTATTTCTGTCATTTTTTCTTCATTGACATTTGGTACTAAACCATCAGTTATAGTATCAGTCAAATCAGATAAACGATTAGGAGCAATAAGTGCTAAAATAGCGCTTATCATAGCTAAAATTAATGAAAAGATAAGTAGATAACGCCATTTATCTAAACTGGAAAATAATCTTTTCATTGAACCTTTAAAATCTTTAGATTTTTCCGGTATTCGTGGTCCACGTCTAGGCATTTTCTAACTCCTCCTTTGACAATTGTGATAGAGCTATCTCTCTATAGATCTCACATTTTTTTAACAATTCTTTATGCGTTCCAATTCCCACACATTCACCTTTGTCCAAAACGACAATTTTATCAGCATTTAAAACTGTACCTATTCTTTGAGCAACGATCATACTAGTAGCATCTTTAGTATATTTTTTTAATTCTTTACGCAAGATAGAGTCAGTTTTGTAGTCAAGAGCTGAGAAAGAATCATCAAATATGTATATCTCTGGATCACGAGCTATAGCACGTGCAATGGCAAGACGTTGTTTTTGACCACCACTGATATTTGTTCCACCTCTAGCAATATGACTGTCGTAAGTCTTATCCATTTTTTCCACAAATTCTGTTCCTTGAGCTACTTCAATAGCTTCTTTTATTTTATTGGAAGTTATATCTTCTTTTCCATTATCACCATAACTGACATTAGAAGATACCGTTCCTGTAAACATCACTGCACGTTGTGGAACATAACCCAATTTATTGTGTAAAGCATCTAATTTATAATCTTTGACGTTAACGCCATCAACAAGTATTTCTCCATCAGTGACATCATAAAATCTTGGTACTAAATTTATCAGTGTACTCTTTCCTGAACCAGTTGATCCGATAAAAGCAATGACTTCACCTTTCTTAACTTTAAAAGATATATCCCTTAATAAATATTCATCAGCATCAGGATACTTAAATGATACGTGTTTAAATTCAACTGTTCCAGTCTCTTTAGTATCACCAGCAAAATCACCATCTTTTATTGTCAATTCTTCATCTAGAACTGCATTAATTCTTTTAGCTGATACCTGTACACGAGGAATGATCATAAAGATCATAGCTAACATCAAAAATGACATGATAACTTGCATTCCATAACTAGTGAAAACGACCATATTACTAAACATCGTCATCTTATCAACCATCCCTGCTCCATTTATCAAGAATGCTCCTATGAAGTAAATACCGAGCGTCAATCCATTCATGACGATATTCATAATCGGATTCAAAATAGCAAAACATCTCTGATTGAACAACTGCATCTTTGTCAATTCACCATTAACTTTTTCAAATCTGTCCTCTTGATATTTTTCTGCATTAAATGCTCTGATTACTCTAATACCAGTTAAATTTTCACGCGTTACTCCATTGACACTATCAATCAATTTTTGAACTTTCTCAAATCTTGGTAAGACAATGATCATTAAAACTATGATTGTGAACAATAATATTGCCACACATCCAGCTGTCAACATACTCCATTCAAAACTTTTATTCAAAATCTTAGATACAGCCCAAATGGCCATGATTGGCGCACGCATCATGAGTTGCATTCCCATCGCAATGAGCATTTCTACTTGTGTAACATCATTAGTAGTTCTCGTAATTAGACTACTAGTGGAAAACTTCTTTATTTCACTCATACTAAAATTTTCTACTTTTTTAAAAATACTTCTTCTTATATTTTTAGAAAAATTAGCAGCGACAAAAGACGCAAAATAACCAACTATAAAAGCTGATATTAAACTACCCAAAGCACATAACATCATATATCCGCCTTGAACTAAAATATCACTCATCGAACTCCCTTCAGTTTGAATTAAAACCGTAATTTCTGACATGTAATCCGGTAATTTTAAATCAACCCAAACTTGAAAAAAGATAAAAGCAAAACTGATAATTATTAAAACTAAATCTTTTTTACTCAATCTCTTCAATAACTTAAACATTTTTATCCTCCTCATCATTTCTAGATAAATTCTCTTTCATCTTATCGACTACCGAAAAGAAAATATCCAAATCTTCACTATTGATACCTTGTAATAATTCTCTTTGAAAATCATCAATATTTTTTTCTAATTCATCAATTCTTTTTACGTAATCATCAACTAAAATGATCTTTTTTACTCTTAAGTCATCTTTAATATCGACTCTCTTTATCATTCCATTTTTTTCCATTACTTTTAGAATCTCTGAAGCAGTACTTCTCCTAACGGCAATCTTTTTTTCAATATCTCTTTGAAAGATATCTTTATCGCGATTGTCATACAAATACTTAACAATTCTAATTTGTACAGGAGTTAATGCCTTTTCCTTTTGTTTTTTAACTCTCCTAATAACTTTACGCGTTATTAAATTATCAAGCGTTTTTATTTCATGTCCAACAATTCTTTGCATGATCCACCTCCTGTAAGGTACCTAACAAAAGTAATTCTAACAAAACCGTTATTACTAGTCAACCAATATTGATAATAAAAACAAAATTACACAATTCTATCACAAAAAAAGAGAAGAATTATCTTCTCTATATAATTATATTAATTAGCCGCAACATATTTCGCTAAATCGATATCCGCTGGTGCTAAATCATATGATAATAGTAAATTTTTATCGACAAAAACATAAGACGAATGCGCATTTAGTACTACTTCACCACTCAGATAAGTGCAGTGATATAATCGTAGTTCCACTTTTTTATCAGGATATGAAAAGACACTACTACAAACAAAATTGTCACACTTTATAGAGATGTTCAACTCCTCTAATATCTCGCGATAGATGGCATCTTCTTCTCTTTCATTCTTTTCTACTTTGCCTCCTGGGAATTCCCATTTTCCCTTCAAATCACCATATGATCTTTGAGCGATTAAGACTTTTTCACTTTTCTCTATCAATGCTGCCACTACCTTTATCTCTTTCATCACTACACCTCGATCATCCTTTTAAACAACTAAAACTATTATATCAAATAAAAACGAAATAATTTTGTTTACAGTAAAATTTAACAAAAAATAGACACTTTAAGTGTCTAATAAATTTATCTATATAATAAATTTTGTCAACTTTTACTAAATCTTAATAAATACCCATCTGGATCTTGAACTAAAAATTCTGAATCGACATATACTTCATCATTGACGACATATTCATTTTTCATGACATCTTTAAAAAGTGGATATTTATTGGCAACAATTCTTTGATACACATCATCAAAATTCTTGATCTCCATACTCAAATTTATTCCTCTTCCAAAGGGATAACACAGTTCTCCAACATTCCAATTATCATTAACTTCTTCAATCATTATTTGAACATCTTCTAGTTCTAAAAAGCAAAATTTATCATGCGTTCTCTCATAGATAACTCTAAAACCTAACATCAAATAAAACTCTTTACTTCTATCAATACTAGTGACTGATAACTCCGGTATTAATTTATTAAATTTCACAAAAAGACCTCCTACCTAGTCATGGAATCACTTTTTTCAACAGATTTGGTGAAAGTCGCTAAGAATTCATTGTTTACTTTTGTATTTTCTCTAGCTAATTGGACGTGAACAAATTCATCAAATTCATAGGGATATGAAGAAACTGTGACATCACCGCGATGAAAAGCTACTCTTCTAAAAGTTCTGATGAACTTATCCGTGATATTTGCTTGAATCTTGTCATTTCTCCTATTTAAACTTTCTCTTTTTGCTTCATCATCAACTTCACCAGCTGCTAGATTGCGCGATAGATAACGAAGTGGTAAATAAGAAACACCACGAATTTCTTCAACATTCTTTTCTTTTAACATCTCCATAAAAATACTCAAAGAGATAACTGCCGATGGTGAGACATCTGAAATATTTTCAGGATAGTATTGATCATCTTTAGTGCCATTAACGTATTCGCGATACTCATCACTTTCTTCTTCTAAAACACCTTTATTAACTTTATAAAGTTTACGTGCTATCATCTTTTGAAATTTATTTTCTTCATCGCTATTACTTTTTAATTTTGGATTTAAAAGACTATATATGTAACAACACTCTTGACCATTGGGCAATTTATGAAACCCATAAGAAATCGTTGGTAAGAGATAAACATTTTTACCATCACTTATTTCAAAACACATCTTATTAGGTGTCTCCATCATAACAGTCTGTTTTTCATTGTGAACACTTAAAAAACATCCTAATAAATCATCATCAAGTTCTCGCTTTAAATCATAATTTTCAAATGTATCATCTTTTAAATAATCAATTTTTCTATTGAGATAATCAATTGGATTCAAAAAGTCCTCCGTCGTCGCATTAACAAATAAGTATGACAATATCAATTTTAAATTATCTCGATCATTCAAAAAAGAAACTTTTTTACCACTACTAATTTCCATGCTCATATACTCATCTAGTTTTTCCATAAATTTATCTAAATCTTTTACTACTAATGTCGATAGATTAGCACGAGAAAAATTACTTTTAACCTTTTTTTCTTTTTCATATATGACAGAATTAAATCCAATTGGCCATACTTCTTCACCAATCACTATATGTCCATCTCTTGCTTCTTTTATTATTTCATAAAACAATTCTTTCATCTTTCACCAACTCATTAATATCTATCTTTCTAATTTATTTGTGACATATATGGTGACATACTTAATCTTTAAAGAGCGATGACGCAATAGAGATTTTCGCAATTTATTAACCAAATTAGTAATTTGTCTAAGGCTCAATTTAGGATCTAATTCCAAATCCAACTGCAACTTATAATATGAACCATACTTGATCAATTCTATATCACAGTCCTTAATCTTTTTATCAGATAAGCATTCTTTAACTTTATTAATCGCATTCTCATCATCATCAACTTCCCCAATTAATGATAGAGAATTATCAACTAATATTTTAAGAGAAGTTTTTAAAACTATTAAACCAATCAAAATTGAACCGACGATATCACAATATTTTAATATTTCTATTCTATCTGAAAATTGAAGTAAAACGGTTATTATCATGACTCCAATTGAAGAATATAAGTCCGCTTTAGATTCTTCAACTGATGTGATTAATACACCACTATTTATATCTTCCCCAATCTTATGCATTATTACTATAGCGATGACTTTTAATAAGAAAACACCAATTAATAAAAATAGTAATGACAAAGGTGGTATTACCGATTCTTTGAAAAAGGCACTGATTATGATGTAAATACCTAAAAGGAAAAGAACTATTCCTACAAAGAGATTAGTTAAATATTCAACTTTACCAAATCCAAAAGGATGATATTTTGTCGGTTTCTTTTTCGATATTTTAGAACCGATTAGACATACTATATCCGTTACGAAATCACTAAAAGTGTGTAAACCATCAGCCATTAGAGAACCTAATCCATATATAAATCCACCAATGACTTTAATTATTGAAATGACTAAATTATTAATCATACTATAAATCAAAACTTTGAATTCTAATTTCATCTTCATCATCCCTATTCATAATAATTATACATCAATATAAGTAAAATGATAATGTAAATTTACGAATTGGGTGTAAACAAAAAGATACATTAGACAAATGTATCTTTTAAAACTTCTAGATATAGTTGAAAGAAATTTTTAGAATAGACGTCATCTTTAACGATGAGATTAATTTCATCAACGACGTCACGTTCTCTTTTAATCAATAACTTACCAACTACATCACCACTTTTTAATGGCAATTTAATATCATTTAGTTTTACCTCAGTATCATATCCTGAACCATTCTCACTCTGTTTCATTAAAATAGAGGCATCTTTTTCCAAATATATATCAATTTCTTTTTTATTACTCTTGTCAAACTCTATCTTATCGACAACCTTATCCTTTTCTTTTAGAGTTACAACTTTATAAGTATTAAAGCCATAATCTAATAATTCCGCTGTTTCTTCATTTCTAGTACTTCCCTTTTCTTCCCCTAATACAATGGCGATTAATCGCATTCCATCACGTTTAGCTGTAACGGCCATACAGTAACCAGCATTATCTGTAAAACCAGTTTTTAAACCGTCAGCTCCTTCATACAACCTAACTAATTTATTAGTGTTCACAAGCCAAAATTTATTAGGTGTATCAACTCGTAAATAATCTTCATACACTGAAGTAAAATCAAGTATCTGTTCATGTTTCAATAACTCTTTAGCAATCAAACCCATGTCATGAGCACTGGAATAATGATTTTCTTCATCCAATCCAGTCGCATTGACAAAATGTGTATTTTTAAGACCTAATTCCTTAACTTTAGAATTCATCATTGCTACAAATTTACTCTCACTACCAGCAATCTTTTCAGCCATTGCAACAGTTGCATCATTAGCACTAGCCATGGTAATTCCTTTTATCATATCTTTGACAGTCATCTTTTCACCAGTTTCTAAATAGATCTGTGAACCTCCCATACCACTCGCATTCTTACTAGCTGTCACAATTTGATCTAAAGTCAATTCCCCACTTTCCAATTTTTCCATGATGATTATTAAACCGACCATCTTTGTCATCGATGCCACCGCTACTTGTTCATCTTTATTTTTCTCATAAATAATTTCTCCACTATTTGCTTCCATCAAAAGACCCGCTTTAGCATTCTTAAGTAAATCTTCTTCCGCATTAACAATTCTAATACTACTAAAAAACACTATATTAATTAACAAAATAACTACAAATTTCTTCAAAAATTTCACCTCTAGTAAAACTTATGTCAGAGCTATTCTTTTATACATTTAAATTGACTTTTTAATAGAAAAACATTAAAATAACCAACAAATGAAAGGAAAAAAGTATGATAACTCTAAAAGAACCTGTAGCTCTATTAACTGATGTTCATGCCAATGAAGAAGCACTGAGAGCTATTATCGAAGACATAAAAAAAAGAAAAATCAAATATATCTTTTCCCTTGGTGATAGTGTTGGACTTGGACCCAATCCCAAAGAATGTATTGATATGATGATTGAGAACAAAGTCATAAATATTTTAGGAAACAATGATTATTATACTTTTTTACCTCTAGATACTTATCGCCATTTCCAAGATACTAGAAGTGCTAGTTATGCCAATGCTCAATGGACAAAATTACAATTGACTGAAAGAGAAATAGAATATCTGCGAAATATGCCACCATCAATTGACATAAACATTAATGGAAAATTGATTGGGTTGTGTCATTTTCCATGCGATGTGCGATATTGTCCTCAGACGACTTGGGATTATAATGGTCGCAATACTAAAGTTTTTTATCGCACTAATACTCATAATGATCATCTTCATCTTTTAAATAAAAATAATCCAGGTGTCCAACTAGCGATTAAAGATCCCCTTTTTGGTGGAAAAACTGTTGATGAGTACGATGATATCATCTTTGGTCATTATCACTTTCAAAGAACCCATCTTGCTACAGCAAATAATAAAACAACTTTTCACTCTTTGAATGCTTCTGGTGTAGCTATCGACAATAAAACAGTTTATTACATATTATCCCCTACTATAGATAATTACACCATAAAGAAAATAAGAGTTTCATACGATTATCATAAGCTGTTTGACAAACTTGATAAAATTGATTATCCAAATAAAACGACATTTGAAGAGTATGTCAAAAAAAGTAAATAATTACTAAATAAAACCAATTATATTATATTTTTTTCCCAGTTGCATTATAATTTATTATGAAGATAGGAGGTTTATATGAAAAGAAGACATAACTCTCACATAAAGAAAAAAAGTGTTATTGTAATCGTTATCATCATAATTTTATTAATCGTCTTTGCGATTGTAAAAGGGGTTAGTTTAATGAATGAAAAAAATAACTCCACTGATAAAGAAATAGATACAAAAACTGAAAATGAAGAAAAGGAAGAAAAAAAAGAAAATATAGAGAATAAAGAAGAAGAAAAAGAAGCAAAAGAAGAAACAGTAAATAAAGAGAATACAGAAACTAAAAAAGAAAGTGAAAAAACTTCAGAAAAAAGTGTTACCATTAGTAAAAAGACTAAGTATTATAAAGAAGAATATCGCAATCGATACATTGCTTATAAAGAAAAAAATAGTAATTTGAGTGATGAAAAAGTAGTCATGTATGTAAATATTGGTATTGATCAACCATTTTACACTAATCAAAAAGAAAGTCCAAGAAAAAACACTAATTTAATACTAGTTAATAAGTTTTATTCTTTAGGTCAATATGTTCCTAATGATTTGACCGCTATTGATTCCGCATATCAAGTTGGTGGAATGAAAATGACTAAAGATGCGGCAGCCGCTTTTAATGAGATGGCAGCAGCGGCTAAAAAAGAAGGATATAACGTCATAGCTTCTTCTACTTATCGAAGCTATAGTTATCAAAACAATTTATACAATAACTACGTAAAAAAAGATGGTAAAACAAAAGCTGACACTTACTCTGCACGACCAGGAAATTCCGAACACCAAACAGGCTTAGCTGTCGATGTTAAAAATGCTAGTAGCAGTTACACCAATTTTGGTTCAACTAAAGAATTTACTTGGATGAAAGAACATGCTCATGAGTATGGATTCATCTTGAGATACACCGTTGAAAATCAATTCATAACCGGATATAAGAGTGAACCATGGCATTATCGCTATGTCGGAGTTGATGTAGCTACTAAAATTAAAGAAGAAAATATTGGTAGTTATGAAGAATACTATGTCATGTATTTAGAAAATTAAAAAAAGAACTGGGTTCTTTTAAAAGAACTGAGTTCCTTTTTTATGAATTAAATTCTTCAATTGTAAAAGCGTCAAGAGGATTTCTATAAGGTTTATCACCAATATAGATAGTGCACAATGAATCGCCATAATTGACGATATCCCCTATTTTTTTATGTAAAACTACACCTACTGTGTAATCAACTTTATCTCCTTGTTTTTCTAATTGACTTCCAAGAGAAGCTGATAACATACCTATTTTTAAGGCATCAATATTTTTGATGATACCGCTCTTATCACTTCTCACAACACGAGATTTATTACTAACTCGTAAGTCATTTAAAGAACCACCTTGTCTTTTGACGAATTCCACGAACTTTTTATAAGCCTGACCATTATTTATATTTTCTAATACCATTTTCTTAGCATCTTCTAAACTGTTATTCAAAGCCATACTGACTAAATTACTAGCTAGTTCAACACACACTTCAAATAAATAAGTATCTTTACCATGTCCTCTCAAAATACTGGCAACTTCAACAACCTCGAGACTATTACCAATTGCCTTACCTAAAGGTGTATTCATATCCGTAATTAGTGTTCGAACTTCACGATTGTACTTTTTACCAATTTTGATCATCAAATCGCTCAAATGCTTAGCATCGCGTTCATTTTTAATCAACGCTCCACTACCTACTTTTATATCAATCAATATCTTATCAGCACCACTTGCTATTTTTTTACTCATGATACTTGAGGCAATTAGAGGAATAGATTCAACCGTTGCTGTCACATCGCGCAAAGCGTATACCTTTTTATCAAGAGGCACTAAATTTTTAGTTTGACTAGTTATAGCAATTCCAATATCGTTAAGTTGTCTAATTACTTCTTCTTCTGATAGTGAAACTCTAAAACCAGGAATACTCTCTAACTTGTCAATAGTACCACCAGTATATCCAAGTCCTCTACCACTCATCTTACATATTTTTACTCCTAGTGATGCCACAATCGGTGCAACTATTAACGTTGTCTTATCACCAATACCACCAGTTGAATGTTTATCGACTTTAACACCATCAATATTACTCAAATCTAATACATCACCACTATTTATAAAGATATCCGTAAGCGCAAAGATCTCTTCATCAGTCATCCCATTTAAGACAATAGCCATCAATAATGAAGACATTTGATAATCTTCAACTTCATCATTTAAAAACCCCTCAAAAATATATTTGATTTCTTCATATGAAAGTTCTTGCTTTAATCTTTTTTTATCAATTATTTCAATAACATCCATAATTAGTCCTCCCTTATATAATTCTTTTTTATCTCTTGTCTAACTCTTGCAATCGCAAGATCTCCTTCTTCAACATTTTCTGTTATGACACTACCAGCTGCAACAAATGATTTTTTATTTATGGTAATAGGAGCCACTAAAACAGAATTGGCACCAACCATAACTTTATCTTTAATCGTCGTCCTCTTATGTTTTTTATTGATCCAATCATAGTTAGCTGTAATCGCTCCAGCACTAAAATTTACTTCATTTCCCATCTCTGTATCACCGATATAGGATAGATGACTAATTGCGTTATTATTACCAATGACACTATTTTTTATTTCAACATAGTTACCAACCCTATTGTTATTTCCAATCTCCACACCATTACGCATGTGTGAATAAGGTCCTACATTATTACCATTTCCCATTTTGACATCACTAATATATGATGAAATAATTTTATTATCACTTCCAATTGAACAATCTATAATTACCGAATTAGAATCAATCGTATTATTTTTACCTATAGTTGTTTCTCCTCTTATAGATACATTGGGATAGATGACCGTTCCATCACCAATCACTACTTTTTCATCAATATATGTCGTATTGTGATCAACAATTACTACGCCCTTTTCCATCCATTTTTTAGCTTCTTCTAACGTCATACCATTCACCTACCATAATTATAACAAAAAGATACAAATTTTTAAATTAATTTGTATCTATAAATTTATTCATCACTAAATATTTTATAAAAAACTTTTTTAGAAATCTCTATTAAAATGAAAGAAATAAATGTTATTAAAATGAGAATACCAAACTGATAAACACTGAGTGTAGCTATTTTGAATAAATTTTTTATTGGTGTAAAAAACACTAGTAAATTAACTACTATGACTCCAAGTATTCCATAATTCATAACTCGGTTGGAGAATAATCCCTGTTTTAATATTGATTCATGAGGATTACGACAACAAATAGAATACATTATTTCTTGCATGATCAATCCTAAGAAAGCCATTGTCATCGCAACTTCTAAAGATGTTTGACGACCAATTATGAAGGCTACGATAACAGAAATAGCGGCAATTACTGAAGCGAGACTAAGACTAGCTATGAAGAAAGGTGTAAAAAATCTTCCATTAAGTCCATGTGGTTTTCTCTTCATTATGTCATGTGATGCTTTCTCAAAAGCCAAACATATTGAAGGAATGGAATCAGTCGCCAAATTTATGTACAACAAATGAATTGGTAAAAGGATTTCAAAACCATTAAACATCGCAAATAAAACGATGATTATCTCAGCAAAATTACTAGATAATAGATATAAAACCGCATTTTTGATATTGTCAAATATTCTTCTTCCCTCTTCAACCGCTGTGACAATTGTACTGAAGCAATCATCGACCAAAATGACATCAGCTACTCCCTTAGTAACCTCCGTACCCGTTATTCCCATACCGACACCGACATGGGCCATTTTTATAGCTGGTGCATCATTGACACCATCTCCCGTCATTGCTACTACTTTGCCGTTAGCTTGCCAAGCATTGACAATACGAACTTTGTGTTCAGGAGAGACACGGGCATAAACACTATATTTTTTTACTACTTCTTTTAATTCTTCATCAGAATATTTATCCAATTCTCTTCCTTCAATTCCCTCTGAATCTTCTTTGATAATTCCAATACTCTTAGCAATCGCAATTGCGGTTGGTAAAGTATCACCAGTTATCATCACTGGTCTAATACCAGCTGTTTTACACTCTTTAATTGAACCTTTAACTGTATCACGAGGTGGATCAATCATTCCGACTAAACCGACAAAGATCAAATCAGATTCCAACTCTTTTTCAACTTTTGTCTTAGGCACTTCTTTTATCTGTTTATAAGCACAAGCAAGAACGCGATATGATTTATCACACATCTCTTTTTCCATCTTTTTAATATTTTGTACTTCATCTTTTATATCGAGTAAACGACCATTCTTTAAATATTTATTTGAACAACTTAAAATACTGTCCAAACCACCCTTTACTAGAACCATCATCTTACCATCAATTTCATGAACAGTTGACATCCTCTTACGATCAGAATCAAAAGGTAATTCTAAAACGACTGGATAATCCATTTTTAAAGAGATGGAATCTTTCTTCATTTTACGCATGTAATCAAAATAAGCAATTTCTGTTGGATCACCGACAAAGTTATTGTTATCATCAACTTCAACATCATTACATAAAATAAAGATTTTTTCTAAAAGATCTATTCCCTCAATCTTTTTTGAGATGTCCTGATAACTTTTACCATTTATGGCAATCTCTTGAATAGTCATTTTATTTTGAGTTATCGTACCTGTTTTATCAGAACAGATGACATCTGTTGAACCGAGAGTCTCGATTGCTTTCATAGCTCTTACAATGGCATTTTTCTTAGCCATTTGATTCATTCCAATCGATAACGTTATAGTTATGACTGCTGGTAATCCCTCTGGTATAGCAGCTACTGCTAGAGATATCGCCAACATGACAATTGATAATATGTCATTGCCTTGACTAATTCCATAAATGACCATCAAAACTATTATTATTGTTATTATTAATGACAATATCTTACTTAAATCATCTATTTTCTTCTGTAGTGGTGTATCAACTTCTCTTTCTGTTTCAAGTGATGAAGCTATCTTACCAATTTCCGTTTCATAGTTAGTAGCAACAACCACTGCTGTAACTTTACCATTGACGAGACTGCAACCAGAATATAACATATTACTTCTATCGCTTAGTGAAGCATCACTACTAATCGTTCTTTCATTCTTATCAGCAGGAACACTTTCACCTGTCAATATCGATTCATCAGACTTAGCTGAAAAAGCTTTAATAATACGACAATCAGCCGGAATCTTATCACCTGCATCCAAAATGATGACATCCCCTGGTACCAAAGACTCACTATCGACAACAACGACATTGCCATCAATTTTAACTTTTGATGTGACATTCGTCATCTTTTTCAACTCTTCAATAGCTGACTCTGCCTTCTCTTCTTGCATGAATCCCATTATTGCATTCATGACGACAACTACGACGATGATGATACTATCAGTAAAAGGTTCACCATTAACTAACGCTTCTACAAAAGAAAAAGCTGCTGCCAAGAACAAAATAATAATCATCAAATCTTTAAATTGTCTCAAAAACTTAATTATTTTACTCTCTTTTTTATCACTTTCTATTTTATTTAAACCATACTTTTCTATTCTCTTTTTTCTCTCTTTTTTATTAAGACCATCTAATCCAGTTTCCAATTTTTTATAAATGGATTCAACTGATTCATCAAAAAAATTCATTCTAACTTCATCCTCCATTTTAATAATATTACTATATCATAGAATTATTAAAAAATAAAGATTGGACCAAAAAGACACACCTGATGTGTGTCTCATATATTATCTATTTATTAGGGTAATTTTTATTATTTATAATGGTAATTTTTTTAAACATATATTTCTTATTATTGTTCTTTTTTAGATGTACTAGATAAAAAAGTAACTTTTTCAGCAATGACTTCTGTCACATATTTCTTTTCTTCTTCTCTTTCGACTATTCTACTCTGAATTCTTCCCTTAATCCCAACTATATCTCCTTTCTTACAATACTCACTAGTTGATTTAGCAGTATTTTCCCAGAGTATGCAGTCAATAAAATCAGTGTCGTATTCGCCATTCATATTTTTAAAACTGCGCGGAATGGCCAGTGTAACTGTCGTCACACTCTTGTTACTATCCGTCGTTCTAAGTTCTGGATCACGAACTAATCTTCCAACCAAAACCACCTGATTTAACATATTTTTCCTCCTTTCGAGAAGAATATAACACACAAAAAAAAGCACCACAAATGGTACTTTTATAGTATCTATTACTATTTTTTTAAAAATTTTAATTTTTCTCTTTAAGAAAAATATCATTTCAATAAATTTAATATCTAAAAATAATCAAAGTAAAGTTTTATAAATTATTTTTTAATAATTGATTTAATTCAACAGCATATTCCATTGGTAATTCTTCACGGAATCTTTCGATAAATCCTAAAACGATCAATTCAATAGCTTTTTCTCTTGCTATACCACGACTCATCAAATAGAACAATTTCTCTTCACTGACTTTTGAAACAGTCGCTTCATGTTCCAAACTACTAGTCGTATTGCGACATATATTAGTTGGATAAGCATCACTCTTTGAATCTTTATCGAGAATCAAAGTATCACATTTCACCATGGCTTCACTATTGCTGGCATTTTCTTTAATGTCAACTTTTCCACGATAGCTAGCATTTCCACCGTTTCTTGCAATACTTTTAGAAATGATATTACTCTTTGTATTCTTTCCAAGATGTATCATTCGAGCTCCACTATCTTGTTGTTGTCCTTTAGTAGCAACGCTGATAGTTATACAAGTACCAGAACTGTTATCACCTTTCAAAACGCAACATGGATATTTCATCGTCACGCGACTTCCGATGTTACCATCAATCCATTCCATCGTTCCACTCTCTTCAACTAAAGCTCTCTTCGTAACCAGATTCAAAACATTATGGGCCCAGTTCTGAATAGTCGAATAACGACATTTACTATGTTTTCCAACATATATTTCAACTACGGCAGCATGAAGTGATGAATCGCTATAAGTTGGAGCCGTACATCCTTCGACGTAATGTAAATCACTATAATCATCAACAATGATCAAAGTTCTTTCAAATTGTCCCATACCACGCGAATTAATTCTGAAATAACTCTGAAGTGGGCGATCGAGTTTAGTATGTGGTGGAATATAGATGAAACTACCACCACTGAAGACACTACCATTCAAAGCAGCAAACTTATTTTCATTATTACTAACAATTTTACCAAAATATTTTTTTACCAAATCGGGATACTTTTTCATCGCATCCTCAATAGAAGTAAAAATGACATTCTTCTCTTTTAACTCCTCTAACATATTATGGTATATTACTTCGCTCTCATATTGGACTCCCATCCCATCGAGATGCTTTTCACTCTCTAAAACACCTAGACAAGAAAGTTCACATTTAATATCATTTCTGACATCATTCCAATTACTCTTTATATCTTTATCATCATTACTTTTATAATATATTACTTTATCAAAATCGAGTTCATAACCAGGACCAAAATTAGGCATGTCTAAATTGCAGAAATTATTAAAGCTTTTCAATCTGTAGTCCAATATCCAACTATCTTCATTTTTAATTTTAGAAATTTCTTTTATGTTATCTTCATTAATTCCTACAATTTCCATGGCTTACCTCCTATTATTATCTAATTCCTATCGTTTTAATTTTTCCTTTTTCACCACTATAGTGTAAAAAACTATAACTAGGATTCTCTGAAATCCATTTTTTCAATCCTGTGACAGAAACTATTTTTGAGCGATTAGGATACATCTCTCCAACACTCACTATTCTGATGTCACCAGGTAATATTCCTGTATGATCAAATTTACCATAATTGACATCACCTTTTTTATCAATTTTTGGCAAATAATCATACTCTTCATCACGAGCCAAAAGACTTACAGCTTTTCCTTCCTCTTTTTTTACTACAAAATCATATCCTTCAAAAATCCAAGCATGTTGACCATCTTCAACACCACAATACTTTCTAACTTGAACCATATCCACATCACTTCTTGGATATAATCTAACTAAATTTTCCATAAACCCTCCTACTTATTTTCATTTTTATTCATTATATCTCTAATCGCCCTAAAAGGTAAAAGTGCACACGTTTTACGATTAGGTTGACGATAGACTGTATCATAGACATTTAATTCTTCTAAGACACTGGAATCATATTCCTTTTCATTGATCATGTTTTCAAAATTTTCAACGATGACCTTTGCTTCATCAAGTGTCTTGCCAATTAAAGTCTTAGCCATAACTGATGTTGCTGAAGTACAAATAGCACAAGCATCACCATCAAACCTCGCATCAATAATTACCCCATCATCAATTAAAACTGAGACGTTGATATTATCAACACAAGAGGCATTACGGCTGTTCACTGTGATATATTCAGGATTATCACTAAGTCCTTTATGAAAAGGATTTTGATAATGTTCAAGAATAATATCTCTCTTTAACTTTTCATCCATAAAAAATCACCTCTTTTTATACTATATTATCATACACTTCATCTTGTCTTTTTAAAGCCTCAATCAATTTATCAACTTCTTCTTTAGTATTATATACATAAAAACTAGCTCGACAAGTATTAGTAATACCAATTTCATCTTTTAGTATTTTAGCACAGTGATTACCACTTCTCACACAAATATTAAATCTATTTAGAAAAATAGCTGTGTCTTGACTAAAGACTTTATCTATATTAAAAGCAATAATTCCACTATCAGTATTTTCGTTATATATCTTTATATTAGGAACTTTTTTCAATTCTGAAACAGCGTATTTTTTTAATTCTAATTCATGTTCATGTATCTTATCAAGCCCTATTTTTAAGATGTAATCTATTGCTCTTCCCATGCCGATAACTCCAGCAATGTTTTGCGTACCAGCTTCAAACTTCCATGGAACTTCTTTAAGTTCATAACTGCAATCTGATTCGAAGAAAGCATTCATTCCGCCACCATATTCCAATGTATCTGTCTCATTTAATAATTCATATTTTCCATAAAGAACACCAATTCCTGTTGGTCCAAGCATTTTATGAGCTGAAAATCCTAAAAAATCAATATTAGCTTTTTGAACATCAATCTTTACATGACCAATACTTTGAGCCGCATCAACGACAAATAATATATTATTCTCTTTAGCGATTTTACCTATTTCAACAATATCACGAATATCTCCTATGACATTGGTTACATGGGCAAGTGATATGACTTTCGTCTTATCAGTAATAGCTCTTTTAACATTTTCAACAGTAACAGCATAATTTTCATCAAGATCGACATATTTGACTTCAATACCAATCTTTTCTTTTAAAATCATCCAAGGAAGAACATTAGAAGCATGTTCACTCTTACTTATTAAGACCTCATCATTCTTCTTTAAAATCTTTTGCATGTAACCAAAGACAATTGTATTCAAACTCTCAGTCGTCCCTTTAGTAAAAACTATTTCTTCATCTCTTGCAGCATTGATCAAATTTTTTACTTTTGTTCTGACACTTTCATATTCTTTATCAACTCTAAGACTAGTATCATAATCTCCACGATGAGCATTAGATGTATACTCTGTATAATACTCAACCACTTTATCGACGACACATTTAGGTTTCATCGTCGTTGCGCCATTATCAAAATATATGATTCCAGTCTCCAAAATTGGAAAATCATCTCTATTCATAATTTCACCTACTTAAAATTAGTAATAATAAAATTAGTATATTCCTCTAGTAACTTTTCATCCAAATTCATCTTTCCCAATAAGAAACCTTTTATTAGTAATAAATCACAATCTATTTCCGTCAAACCTCTACTCTGTAAATAGAAAATGACATCTTTTTTAAATTTACCAATATAAGCTGAATGATTAGCATTGATCAAATCATTATCAACAATCAAATTGGGACTTATGAAGTTTTTACCATTCCCCATGTCTATTATCTCATTATCTTGATTAGAAAAGCATTCAATTGCTTCTCTGTCAATGTTGGAATCAACTAAGAATTTAAATTCACTATCCGCAAAATTGACACAATGATTATAAACTTCACTATTAGTATAATTTGCTCGATGATTGACGACAAAACGATAAGTATTATCTCTATAATTCATCATATTTGAATAATATTTGATACTAGCATTTTCCCCACTCATATTGACAGTTGTGACATCGCTATTATCTCTAGCCAACTTATTGACAATAACTTGGGCATTACTTCGCAAGTTATAATTTATCTCATTAGAAGTATCATCATCAATTTCAAACACTTCTAAACACATGTTATCCATTACATCTATATTGATCTCTTCACTACAATTATCTAATTTAATATTTAAAATAGTATCTTCAGTGATTATTATGTCATCAAGTTTATCTTTATTATCAACGGTAAGTGTTAACATATCTACTCATTTACCAATTCCGTATAACCTGATTTATCTATTTCAAAAGCAAAGTTATAATCACCAGTTTTTACTATTTTTCCATCGACCATCATGTGGACATAATCCGGTTTGATATATTCTAAAATTCTTGGATAATGCGTAATTATTAAAATAGATGTCTTTGGATTTTCTTCACGATATTTATTGATATTTTCACAGACAACTCGTAAACTGTCGACGTCAAGACCACTATCAACTTCATCTAAAATGATAAAGCTAGGTTTTAACACTTTTATCTGTAAAACCTCATTCTTCTTGCGCTCTCCTCCACTACTACCCTCATTGATAGCTTTGTGAACGATATCATTTTTCATATCTAATTCTTTCATACTCGTTTCCATCGTTTTGATGAAATCAAAAAGACCAATTGGTTCATTCGTTCTAGCGTTTAATGCTGTTCGCAAAAATTCACTATTCGTAACACCTTCAATGCTTATAGGACTTTGCATTGACAAGAATATTCCTTTACGACTTCTCTCATCAACTTCTAAAGAAGAAATATCCTCATCATTAAAAATGATCTTACCACTCAAAATGTCATAATCACGACTTCCCATGATCACTTTCGATAAAGTACTCTTACCAGTTCCATTAGGTCCCATTATCGCATGTACTTCACCATCATTTATTGAAATTTCAAAATTTTTCAATATATCTCTATCATCAATTTTAACAGACAAATTTTCTATTTTAAGCACTTTGAAGCACCTCCGTCTTTCAACTACTTGATATTATAACACAAAACCATTAAAATAAGTCGAAAATACATAAAATATGCATAAAAATTTAAAAGATATTCCAATATATAAATGTGAATATTTGCTGTATTCATCCTAAAGATACCAAAAAGTATCTTTTTTTATTCTTGTTTTCTTAAATCAATATTTATATAATTAAAATGAGGTGAAAGAAATGGATTGTATTTTTTGTAAAATAATTAATGGTGAAATACCTAGTTATACTGTATATGAAGATGAAATTGTCAAAGTTTTTTTAGATGTCAGTCCTCTATCCGATGGTCATTCATTAATAATACCAAAGAAACACTTTACCAATGTCAATGATATTGATTTGCCAACTTTAACCCACATTCAAGAAGTTGTAAAAAAGATTTATCCAAAATATAGAGAAAGACTAAATTGTCAAGGAATAAGTCTCGTTCAAAACAATGAATATGGTCAAGCAGTAAAACACTATCATCTTCACATGATTCCAAGATATGAAAACGATGATATGGAGATGAAATCTGTTTTAGAAAAGAAAGACCCAAAAGAGATTTACGACAAATTAAAATAAAAGGGAAAATCCCTTTTATTTTTTTAATAAGAAACCCAAGAACCTAGTATTATTGCCAATAATATGTACAATACAATTATGAATACAAATCCTGCGCTTCCATTACCTTGATGACTGTTTTCACAATTTTGATTAGAATTCATAAAACACCTCCTTTATACCCAAGCTCCTAAAATGATTACTAGTAAGATAAATAATACTAAGATGATTGCAGATGATGATACACAATTATTATTACTCATGATTCACTCCTCCTTTTTACATTACTCATCTTATTTTATGGAAAAAGAAAGAAAAGTGTTCGGACTATTGGTAAAATTTTAGTAAAATAATTGTTTTTTAAACTTAGATTTGTTATGATTAAAATGTATTCAAAGGAGAGGAGAAGAAAATGAAAAATTTAAAGAAACTATTAATTTGTCTAGTTGCTGTTTTATTATTAGTGACGAGTTGTGGTAAAGTTCCAAAACTAGAAAATGGACAAGATGCTGTTGTAACACTTAAAGGTGGAGAAATTTCAATTGATGCATTGTATGAAGAGATGAAAGATCAATATGCTTTAACTGTTTTACTTGATATGGTTGATCGTCAAATTTTAGAAGAAGTTTATCCAACAGATGATGAAGAAAAAGAATACATCGATAGTCAAGTATCACAATATCAATACTATTATGATTCTTATTACTCAACTCAATATTCAAGTTTCAATGCTTTCTTATATGCCATGTTTGGAGTAAACAATGAAGATGATCTAAAAGAAGTTTTATCTCTAGATTACAAACGTGATAAAGCAACTGATGATTACATCGCTAAAGAAGTCGTAACTGATGAAGAAATTGAAGATTACTATGAAAAGAATATTTTTGGAGACATCGAAGCTAGTCACATTTTAATAAAAGCTGACTACGAAGAAGGTGCTAGTGACGAAGAAATTCAAAAAGCCAAAGACGAAGCAAAGAAAAAAGCTGAAGAAATTATTGAAGAACTAAATAAAACTGACAAAGACAAAGTAAAAGAAGTATTTGCTAAATTAGCTAAAGAAAAATCAGATGATGGTTCTGCAAGTAAAGGTGGAGAACTTGGTTGGTTCGGTGCTGGTGAAATGGTCAGTGCATTTGAAAATGCTGCTAAAGACTTAAAAGTAGATGAATATACTAAAGAACCAGTAGAAACTGAATATGGATATCACGTAATTCTAAAAACTGGTCAAAAAGATAAACCAAAATTAGAAAAAGTAAGAGATGATATCGTTAAAGAAATAGCTACTGATAAAAAGACAAATGACTCTACTCTTAAAGTAAAAGCCTTAGTAGCTTTGAGAGAAGATAACAAGATCGAAATTCAAGATACAGAGTTAAAGAAACAATACAAGTCTTACATCGAAAATAATACAAAAGAACAAAAATAAAAGGATGCAAATCCTTTTTTATTTGTATCCATTTTTATACATTGCCTGTTTAATTTTTAATTCTAGCTCACTTCCAGAATATTTTCGTGAGTACTTCTTATAAAGTTTATCGTATTCCTTTTGGCGATTCTCACTGTCATCATAATCAACATTTGAAAGTAAATCATTGACAATTGAACGATTGTAACCGAGATTAGAGAAATAGTCCAAAACTTTATTTTTCATCATGACATAGCTTTTATTTCTAATCGTTTTGACATATTTAGGAACCAATTTACTAAGTTTTTCTCGTTCCATCGAACCATCAAAAATACTGAGAGCATCTTCAATAACATTATCAGCTACTCTTCTCTCTTCTAATTCTCTTCTTATCTTATAAGGACCATTACTACTGAATTTAATTCGATCATTTACAAACGCTTTAGCATACACTCCATCATCCAAATATTTCTGACTTTTTAATTTCTCAATGACTTCATGGATGACGATTTTATCAACTTCTTTTTTGAGTAAGTATTCATGAACCTCATAACAACTGCGATATTTAGTACTGATGTACTTTACAGCTAAATCATAAGCATTGAAATTATTATTTAACCTATCGATATCATTGACGATGTCTTCACTTATTTCACGTGTCAATAAAATATCATTTTTCAAAATCAAATCTTCATGAGCTAATATATCAACACCATTTTCCAAATGCAATTTATACATTCCATTCTTCATTTTAGTAAATTTTAAAACTTTCAAAAACCTCACCTCTAGTACCTAAATTATATCATAAAACAAATGTTTGGCAAGATAAAAAAGAAAAAAGAAAACTACTCGTCATCGTCTTCCTTTTTCTTTATAGTTATTAAGCCTTCAGCTACTTCCTCCAAAGCCCTTCCGATGTTTTTACTAGATTTATATTTATTAATTGGCATTTGGTAAAAATCTGTCTTTGACATCTCACGGCTTCGTCTTGCAGCTATATGAACTAATTGATATTTAGAATCAACGACGTTCAACAGCTTATCAATTGACGGATAGATCACTTTATCACACTCCCTAATATTATAATAAATTGATTTACATTCAATTACAACAATTTACAATTGATTTTACAAATATTTACACGAACTATTTTACAAATAAAAAAGAACATAAACATGTCCTATTCTTATAAATTATCGATGTAATCTTCAAGCATTTTAATCATATTCATCGTATTACTTTTATATTTCTTAGGTTTGAACTTCTTACTCTTTTCTAGAACTTCATCCAGTTTAGAAAAATCGCTCAGTTCTAAAATATAACCCTTTTTAGCAAAATCTTGAACGATTTGCACTTGGTGATCATTTATGTGTTCTTTATATTTAGAAAGTCTTGCTGCCGCAATGACTTTTTTACCATGTGATAACCCTGTCAAAATACTTCCAACGCCACCATGAGTGATTAACAGATCACATTTCTTCATCAAATTCTCAAATTCATCTTTGGGAATTAGATCAAATATCTCCATATCATCAGAATGAAAATCAGTTATGCCAGCTTGAACGATTACTTTACCCTTTATATTTCCCTTCTTTATTTCACGATCAATGGCGACGAGCAATCTATCAAAGTTTTTATCTTGTGTTCCCAATGTAACAAATATCATTAGTAAATCCAACCTCCATATTTAGCTTTAGGATAAAGTTTTAACATGCTCTCCCATTGAACTACGAACAAATCCGCAAACAGATAGACAAGTCTTCCCGTTATCGTTTTAGTATACAAATTGGCAAGTGTCTCTATGTATATGACTTTTGCCCCAAATATTTTAGCTATACAACACATCGGACCACCTGTATGTGCCCCAGTCGTAATGACCACTTTTGGTCGAAATTTCAAAAATATGATCAAACTCTTTACACAATTGAAAAATAATTTAAACGGATACACTAAAAAATGTGATTTAGTACCATAGACTAAAAAATCAACCTTACCAGGATACTTATCAAGCAAACCCATATTAGATTTAGTCTTCTCCGTAACCAAGCGATAATCGTACTTTTCAAACATTGGACTGAGCTGTAACAATTCAGCTAAGTGTCCACCAGTAGATGAAATAAATAATACTTTCTTTTTCACAACTATCACCACTCTTCTTAATTATACCATAGTAAAATCAGTTGAACAAGCGACAAGAAATGTTATAATTATTAAAGGTGATATTATGTTTATGAGTATAATTATATTAATCGTTCTAATCTTTATCAATGGCATTTTATCTGCTAGTGAAATAGCTTATTTATCCATTGATAAATTTGATTTAAAAAATAGTAAGAAAGATAAAAAGAACAAAAAAATTTCTAAGATGTTAGATAATGAAAGTGCCTTTTTATCAACAATTCAAGTAGGTATTACTTTAGCTGGATTCCTCGCTAGTGCCTTTGCTAGTGAAACTTTTGCCAACTATTTAATCGCTAAGGGATTAATCATCATCAATCAAGATTTGACAAGAGGAATATTAGTTATCTTAATAACGATAATCCTGTCCTACTTCACTCTCGTTTTTGGTGAATTAGTTCCCAAGAAAATAGGACGTTCTAATCCCTATAAAATAGCGCGTCTAACTATTAATTTGATCCGTCTAATATCAATATTATTCTTCCCACTAATTTGGTTATTAACTATATCAACTAACATCATTTGTAAAATATTACACATCAAAGAAAGAGAAGATAGTCTATCAGAAGAAGACATAAAGAAAATAATTTTAACAGGAACTTCAGAAGAAATAATTGAAGCTAAAGAAAGAGACTACATACTAAACATTTTTGAATTCAATGACAAAAGAGTTAAAGAAATAATGACACCTAAAAGTAAATGCATCATAATCGATTTAGAAGAAGATAAGAAAACTATCATTGATAAGATAAGAAAGACGAAATATACGCGTTTTCCTGTTCGTAATAAGAATGGAATAATTGGTTTCATCAACGTCAAAGACATGATTATAAGTTATCAAAAAGATAAAGAACTAAATCTGATGGACATCATTCATCCCATTCAAACATTTAGACCCAATGAAAAAATTGATAATGTCTTTAGAAAAATGCAAAAAAATCGTCAAAGCTTTGGCATTGTCAAAGAAAAAGGAAATTTCTTAGGTATTGTGACGATGGAAGACGCCATTGAAGAAATAGTTGGAAATATCTACGACGAATATAATTAAAAAAAGAAATCATAAGATTTCTAACCATTTCTTAACGATTTCTTTTTCACTAAATAATAATGATTTTTGATGAGCTTTGTTACCAAAGCTTTTTCTTTTAGTTGCATTATCCATCAAATCATTTAATTTTTCAATCATGAGATCTTGATCACGATTATCAATTACATAACCATTGACACCGTTATCAACAATGTCACAAACACCACTATCCGTGCGATAAGCAACAACAGGAATACCATAACTATAAGCTTCTAAAAGAACCATTGGTAATCCTTCAGTCTCACTCGTCATGATAAAGATACTAGCTTCTTGAAGATGTCTTAAAGCATCTTCATTTTTCATTGATCCTAAAAGTTTTACATTATCTAAGTTTTTTTCCATAATCAATTCTTTTATAGATTCAAATTTATCTCCATCACCAATAATTTCAAATTCCCATTTTGGAAAGTGTTCAGCTATCGCAACTATTTCATCCACTCTTTTACCTGGTACAATTCTACCGATACTAATCACCTTTTTATTCTTTAAATCAGATAACTTAGCCGGATAATTGACAATCATATTAGGAATACAAACGACTTCTGTTTTAGAATCACGTTTTAAAAAACCGAAATAATCTCTTCTCAACCCTTCTGTTAAAACGACTAAGTAATTGATATTATCATATTCATTTCTAATCTTTTTAATATATTTTTTATCATTGTTGTGATGACGATGTTCAACAGCTATTTTGACGCTGTTACCATTACCGTATTTACTAAGTAATGTCGAATATTCCACTCTAGTTGATATGATGATATCACTATCACACTTCTTAAGATATTTAATCATCAATTCTTTTCTAAGAGCCAATACTTTTATTCCTTCAGAAAAATCACCAACGAACTTATATATCTTTCGCGTTTTAAAATAATCTTCATAAACACTTGAAATAAATTCTTTAAATTCATGTTTTTTTAACAATTCTTTATACTTAGTCATTCTAACAGCTATATCACTATCAATTAAATAATTAATTTTTATGTGTTTATCAATATCATACATGATTTCATCAGACAACTTATAAGCAACCGCTAATTCGACATCATATTCTTTACTCAAAGCATTAGCGGTATTGACCGTTGCTCTTTCAATTCCACCATTACCTAGATGTAACATCAAAAATGATATCTTTTTCTTTTTAATATTCTTTTCGGTCTTAAAGTATTCTAAGAATAAAATGACGATAAACGTATAATAGATCAAAACTGATGGTGATGAAAATAAATGACCACTAATCGTACTGGACATGAATCCTAAAATTACCAAGTATCCCAACATCCAACCGCGAAGTTCAATCCTAAATGAATTTTTAATGACGTATTTTATGAAATAAATGATTATGAATAGATATGGTAAAAAATATAAAATGAACAGTACAATTCCTCCATGGAACAATATGTCAAAGATATCCATCTCAACTAATTTTTCAATGCTGATATCATTGATACTTTGGCGATTAGAAAAACCAATTCCAAATAATTTCTCGGAAATATTTCTATTTTTATAGACGTCAAACGTCTGACGCCACAAGCGATCACGTGAACTGAAAATGACAATAGTTGCCACTGTATCTTCTTCTCTAACGATGATATCATTTTCATCTTCGACAACATTTGTACCCGTTTCTTCAAACTCTTTATATTTATCAATGCGATTTCTTATGTTCTCAATGACATAAGAATTACTTCCTGATACAAAAGTCACTATTAATATCAAGATGATCAACAATATCTTTTTCCAACTCTTTCGCCAAGAGAACAAACAATAAAAGATATACAGCAAAAGTGTTAAAACAATTCCAAAATAAGCAACTTTAGTTCCTATTAATAAAACTGAAATAATTATTAAAAAGATACTTATTATTTTAAATAGATCAATCTTTTTATCCAAAGAAAGAATTAACATTGGGAACAACAAAACAAATATATTACTGATGTCATTAGCAGCATAAAACCATCCAACTATTCCTTCTCCCCTATTCTCTGCATAAGATGAAAAACTAGTATTTGTAATGAATGGAAATAAGATAAAAAATACATACATCAATAAATCGATTATAAATATTTTAATTATCTTTCGATAGTCCAATTCATATTGAAAATAGAAATTAAACATCGTTATAAATAGTATTAAAAAATACATGTATTTAAATAGATAAATGAAATCATTAACTAAAAAAATGCTATTGTGAAAAAGTTCTGGTTTTATTCCAAAATAAATTATTCCATAAAGTCCGAGTAAAAAGACATAGAATATTGATAATCTCTTATATTTAGTATTACAAAAGAATAATAGATAAATGAGCATTATGAGTATGAACAAACCTCTAACGATTACTCCTAGAGATATGAATCCAACCTCAAATTTAGTCATGACACTCGTTATTAAATCAATTATTGGTTGTAATAACAAAAATAAATATATCAATTGGTTGCGATTCACTTTCATATCATCACCTCTTATAAGAATTTACATATATTTTTGTAAATGTTCTATGCGTTTCAATAATTCTTTTTAATAGATTTCTCTTTTTATAATAGACATTCTTTCGCCATTTTGGAAAATTGTCATCTAAATAGTTAAAAGCAGCATTTATAAATCTACTTCTAATGTCTTCATCTTTTTGATATCTCTGTTGAATTGTATAAATAGTAAGACGATAGACATTAAAGTATTCTATTTCATCATAATACTTATCAAATATTTTTTCTTTTTTGAAATAATCATTCAACTTTTCAAGAATCTTTAAAATATCAAAAACTCTTTCATCAATAATAGTCGTCTCACTCTTTTCATGAACGTGATAATAGTTTAAACATTCATTTAGTTTAACTATTTTTTTAGACTTTAAAACAATCTTAGGTATCAGTAATAAATCTTCATACTTTATCTTTTCAAAATTCAAATTTTTAAACAAATCTTTTTTGAACAATTTATTCCAAGGTGAAGAATTAATTTTAAACAACAATTGGGGATTATTCTTCACATTTCCCTCTTCGAAATCAGCGATTCTAAATTCTTTTATATCGTCTTCATCATTAACGGTGTAATAATCACATACACACATATCACTGTGGGTAGTTTCAATCTTTTCATACATCTTTTCTAAAAAAGTCACATCGACATAATCATCACTATCGATAAAAGCTACATATTTACCACGAGCTACTTCAAGACCATAATTTCTAGTTTCGCTAATTCCACGATTGGGAAAAGAATAATGTTTTATAATTTTGGGGTATTCTTTTTCATAATCAGCGATTATCTCATCAGTATGATCAGTACTTCCATCATTGATAACTATGACTTCAAAATCATCAAAAGTCTGATGGACTAAACTGGAAAGACATACTCCAATATATTTTTCAACATTATGAGCTGGAACAATAACGCTTATCTTTGTCATCTCATCACCTATAAAGATTATATCATTAATAAATATAATAATAAAAGAAAAAGAGTTAAGCACTCTTTTTTACTTGTTCTTTCATCGCTTTGATCGTTGCTTGTTCTTCTTTTTTCTTCTCTTCTTCTCTTCGCAAAGCATCTAATTCCATAAATTCTTGATATTTATTAAGTACTTCGTTGCAATCACCCATCATCTTAATTTCACCATCGTGTAACCAAAGAATTACATCACATAACTCTCTCAAAGTCTCTGTCGAATGAGAGACGATGACAACAGTACGATTAGTATCATTGATGAGTTCTTTCATCTTGGCATAACTCTTAGCTTTAAACTGAATATCACCAACACTTAATACTTCATCAATCAACATGATATCCGTTTCAAGAATTGCTGTTATTGAAAAAGCTAATTTAGAATACATACCACTTGAATACGTCTTAACAGGACTATAGATGAAATCTCCTAGTTCTGAGAAATCAATTATCTCTTTTAGTTTAGCGCGAATTTGATCTTCACTAAACCCCAATAACATTCCTGATAAAAAGATATTTTCATATCCTGTCAAAGCTGGTTGAAAACCGACACCAATACTCAAAAGAGAAACGGTATTGCCATGAAGATTAATACTTCCCTTATCTGGTGAGAATATGCCAGCTATACTGCGCAATAGAGTACTTTTACCACTACCATTACGTCCAACAATACCTAATATTTTTCCTTTTTCAACATCAAAAGAAACCCCTTTTAAAGCTTCAAATATTTCAAATTTACTAGTTCTCAATTTCAATAGTGATTTTTTAATTGAAAACTTTTTTAAACTTCTATATCTGATATGTAAATCTTTAACACTGATAGCTATTTCTTTTTTTTCTTCTTTATTGACCTTCTTCATACTAAATCACCTTTGCATAACTATTTTCATATTTATGAATTATAGTTACTCCTATCCATGATAATACACATCCAATTACGAACCAAATGGCTAACCAAGCAAAATCTGGTACTTGTCCGTAAATCATGACATTACGACATTGATCCATGATAAAGGCAATTGGATTAAACTTTAGAAGAATACTCTTAGCAAAACCATTGTGTATTCTCGTACCTATGGAATAGAAAATTCCTGATAAATAGAAAATTAATCTCAAAAATATATTCGTAATATTGAATAAATCTTCTACAAAAATACCGAAGTGCAATAGTATTGATGAAACGCCAAAAGTTACGACGAATAGTACTGGCATTACCAAAACCCAATACAAAATAGTCCATTCAAATGGTACTTTAAATATTAACATTAATACTAGTACTAAAACCCAAGATATCATCATTTTAAAAGCATTTTTTAAAGCTTTGACCAATAATAAAATATACTTTGGAACATAAACTTTAGTTACGATTGCTTTATTAGAACTTACTAATTTTACACTTCCACTGACGTTGACATTGAAGTAATTCCAACAAGTAAGTCCTACGAATACGAAGACTGGAAAATATTGTTCACTAGTTCCAAATACTACTTGAACCATGACTGTATAGACAATCATGAAAGCAATTGGATCTAATATCCACCATAACCAATTTAAATATGAATTGGCAACCTCAGCCTTTAATTCGGCTTTAGCTGCATATATTGAATAATTCCAATATTTTTTAATATTTTGAATAAATCTTTTCATGTCTAACCTCTCATCCACAACTATAAAATAACAAAATAATTATACTACATCAAATATGTTTTAGCAATTGATAGTATCAAACTAATTTTTTAATCTTATCCCTAATTACTTGTTCAGATCCATCTCTTCTCAGAGATTCATCACTATATACTTTTTCAACTATGCTCATTCTGGCATTATAAAATAATTTAGATCTTTTCAAACTCAAATAGATCTCATCATTAAAAGGTTCTCCATACTTAACCTCTGTCAAATTGATCAAAGCATTGATAATCGCTTTCTTTCTATCATGTTGATAAGTTCTTGAAAACATTACATCTCTAACGCGTTGGAGAGAATGAATTTTTTGATTACTTCTAACTGCTCCTTCAAAAGTATCAAATAGGTCATTTTCACGATATTCACTCTCTAAAAAATCACAACAATCATATATTTCTAGCATTCTAGAACTAGGTTTTTTGACATCACCTAGAGTCGTATTGTCAAAGTTCAAACTGTGGCGATAATTATATCTACCTCCATCAATGATGACAACTTTATCAGCTTTGCCAAGTAGAAGTGTACAGAAAGGATAATCTTCCCACTTCTTTCCTTCGATAAAACGCAAATCCCCAATCAATTCTCTTCTAAAGATTTTATTACACACTCCTGGACTTTCCAAAGCGACATATTCATGATTGTTTTTAGGATTTAAAATACACACTTGATCATTAAAAACATTATTGGTAAAAAAATCTAAACTGACTCTCAAACGTCCCATGTCTAAAAAACTGTTCTGTTTAAAACGAACTATGTCGGGATTTTCTTTTTCGATAGCTGCATTAGCTTTTTCATAAGTATCTAAATCTAAAAAATCATCACTGTCAACAAAAGTTACATATTCACCTGTTGCGATGTCAAGTCCACGATTCCTTGAAAAACCTGCTCCACAATTTATTTTGTTGCGCATGATGTGAATTCGTGAATCTCTATCAGCATATTCTTGCATTATTTGAAAAGTGTCATCAGAAGAACAATCATCAACTAAAATGATCTCTAAATCGCGATGTGTCTGGTTGATGATGCTATCGAGACATTCTCTAATTTTTTCACCTGAATTATATGCTGGTACAATTACTGATATTTTACTCATGACCATCACCCCTCGAAATGTCTAGTATTATAACAAAAAAACCTAAATATGTCAAAAAATGTCTAGTATAAAAATTAAAGGAAAGAACCTTTTTTCAAAAATAGACTTTAGAGGATTCATATTATATAATAATATATATAAATTAATAATGGATTAATGTGGAAAGGAGCATGAAAATGAAAATAAAAAATAAATTGCTAAATTTATCACTTTTAATGATAATCATCTCAATCATGTTTCTAAATATATTAGTTGTCAAAGCAGATGAACAAGCTCGAATTGGCAACACTACAGATAATCAAGGTGCGTTGTTGCGAAAAGGACCTGGAACTAATTACAACAGTATCTTAACTGTTCCTTACAATGGTCTTGTCACTGTTCTTCAAAAAAATATCACTAGTGAAAAAGGATGTGACAATAGTAATTGGAGTAAAGTCAATTACAATGGTACTGAAGGATATGTCTGTGCCAAGTTTTTAGTAACAGTTAGTGAAAGTACTACTCCTACTCCTAGTACATCAACGATGAGCGATGCTGAATTTGAACAATATTTGACTAATCAAGGTTTTGATGAAACGTATAAAGTTCCTTTACGAGCATTGCATAAATCACATCCGACTTGGACTTTTGTAGGAATTAAGACTAAATACAGTTGGTCAAATGCTATAAGTCAAGAAAATGTAGCTAAGAGAAGTCTATATCAAGCAACTTCTAATGCTGCACAAGGTTTCCTATCTACTGATGATGCTTATTATAACTGGTACACAAATACTTTTAAGAAAATGGAAGGTTCAACTTGGTATCAAGCTAGTACTCAAGCAATCGCCTACTACATGGATCCTAGAAACTTCTTAAATGAATCAGGAATATTCATGTTTGAGAAATTGGGATATGATCCATCTTATCAAACCTCTACAGTTGTCAAAAATATTTTGACTAGTAGTTATTATACAAATTTGATTCAATACTTCATGGATGCTGGACGTGATGCCAAAGTATCACCTGTTTACTTAGCAGCTAAAGCGAGACAAGAAGTTGGATTGAATGGTGGTCCTGCTACTAATGGTCAAGGTGGTACCTACTGTGGAAATAGTGCTTGGAATGGTTTCTATAACTTCTATGCCATCGAAGCATCAAGTGGTGTTTGTGATGGGATAAGATACGCTGCTAATCAAGGTTGGAGTTCCCAAGAAATTGCCATTAAAAAAGGTGCCGCATGGATATCAAATGGTTATATAACAGCTAATCAAGATACGACTTATTTCCAAAAGTGGAACACGTCTATAAAAGCGACAAAAGCCATATATCACCAGTACGCTGTTGATATAAGATATGCATCAAACACGGCTTCAACAACCAAAACTGGTTACAGTAAAGCTGGATTGTTAGAGTTACCTTTCATCTTTGAAATACCAATCTATAGTGGTATGCCTGCATCAACTAGTAAACCTAAAGAAGGTAACCCAAATAACTATTTGAAATCTCTTACTGTCAATGATGCTAGCGTCAGCAATTTTGATGGTGCTAATACTTCTTACACCGTTACTGTTCCATCAACTATGAACAGTGTTAAAATAGCTGCTACTACTGTTGTCAGTGGAATTAAAGTAACTGGTACTGGTAACATCACTCTATCTTCAGATACTACGACCCAAAACATCGTCGTAACTGCTCAAAATGGTAATACGAGAACGTACACAGTTAAAATTGTTAAGAGTAAACCTGTCGTTGATGGTAGTGGCAATACTGATGTGACATATTTAACTCCTGATCAAACAATTACTGCCGCTGGATATAAAATTAATAGTTCAACATATGTCTACAACGTTACTCTAGGTTCAACAGTTGCTGGTTCTATCGTTAAATTGCAAACAGCTAATCCTTATGCAAGTATCAATATAACCAATGGTAGTAATGCTTCTAAGACGAGCGGTTCACTAGTCACTGGCGATAAAATTATCATTGCTTGTAATGGTCTTAGTAAAACCTATACCGTTGTCATCTATGGTGATTTGAATGGTGATGGCGAAATAAATGTCGTCGACTTGGGTAAAGTTCAAAAACATCTATTAAAAACTAGTACTTTAACAGGAGCTTATTTAAAAGCTGCTGATACTGATAAAAACGGATCTATTAATGTTGTAGACTTAGGTAAAGTTCAAAAACATTTACTAAAAGTTAGCAATATCTCACAATCATAGGAGGATAAAATGGGTAAAAGAAAAAAAATATTATTATCATTTGTAACAATTATTACAATACTATTATTTTCAACGATAAGAGCTGATGCTGCTAGTGGAACGATTACTATAACTTCCAACAAATCACAAATAGTTGTTGGTAATACTGTAACTTTTACAGTTAAAGTTAATTACTCTGGAGGAATGGTTGCTCTTCAATACAATGGTTCATATAACTCATCAATGTTATCACTAACCAAAGGTACTCTAGCTGGTGCCCCAGTCTTTGGTTCATCTACTAAAACACAAACATATACTTATACGTTTAAAGCAAAGCAAGCTGGTACGGCCAGTTTCAGTTTTAGTGCAACAGGAGCTACTTGGAGTGGTGATCAACAAATAAACTTTGCAACTAAATCTAAAAGTGTTAAAATAATTACACAAAAGCAGTTAGAAGACAGTTATTCCAAAAATAATAACTTGTCCAGTCTAGGAGTTACTGGTGCTACTCTATCACCTAGTTTCTCATCAAGCGTTACTTCTTATACAGTTAATTTACCTCCTAACACTGAAAACATCAATGTAACTGGTAAAAAAGCTGATGCAACCGCTAGTGTATCTGGATTGGGTAATCACGCTGTTGAAGATGGTTCTAATACGATAAAAGTTGTCGTAACTGCTCAAAATGGTGCAACTAAAACTTATACGATAACTGCTATTGTTGAAGAATTAGATCCAATCACGGTAAAAGATGAAAGTGGTGAAGAAAAGACCGTTGTTCGAAAAGAAAAATTGCTCAATAGTCCCAATTCAACATTTACTATCGCCACTGCCAAAATTGGTGAAGAAGAAGTTCCAGCTCTTGTCAATGACGTAGCTAAAATAGTTCTTATAGGTTTAAAGGACAAAGATGGAAAAATAGAATTATACATCTATGATGAAAAAGAGAATACTTATAAAAAATATAATCAAAATACTTTTAAAGAATTAATTCTATACATCGAAAATAAAGAAGTGACAAATACTGATGGTACTAAAGAAGTCACTATAAATGAAAATAAAATCAATACCTATACGATAAAAGATGATGAATTTTACTATTTCTATGCCATTAACTTAGAAACTGGTAAAGAAAATCTCTATCGTTATGATGAAGATGAAAATACCGTTCAAAGATGTTCTCTATCTGAAGACGGAGAAATAGTAGTACCTAATAATAAAGATGAAATAAAAATTTATCAATACATCATACTTGGTCTTTTTGGTTTTATCTTACTAACCTATTTAATCATCTTGATATTTCTAATATCTAAATCAAAAAAGAAGAAGAAAAACAATGTTGTCGTCGTTGAAGATATTGATGATAACTCACAAGAAAACATGTCTGATGAAGAAAAAGAAATAATTGAAGAAATGGAAGAACTTCCTAAAGAAGATAAAAAGAAAAACGAAGTCACCGATGAAGAAAAAGAACAATTGATTCAAGAAAGTGAAGATGAATTGAGTCGCATAAATAACTCTACTACTTCAGAGACAAATGAAATGGTTGATTCCATCAATGAATTGTTCAATGAAAAACCTACCAAGAAAAAGAATAAAGAAAAAAAGACTAAAGAGAAAAAAGAAAAAGTAAAGAAAACTAGTAAAAAAGATAAAACTGCTTAGGAGGAAACATGAAAACAAGAGAAAAAGAAAGAGAAATTCAAAAAAAAGAAAAAAAGCAAAAAAAGAAATCTCTAATAATTGATATATTCTTCATAATATTATCCGTATTGAGTAGTGCTTATCTTATATATAACCTTCTCTTACTAACACCTATTGAAAAAGTATTGAGATATGTAATTATCGGTTTGATATGTCTATTCAATTTAGTGATGATTATCAATTTATTTAGAAAAAATACTAAAAAGAAAAAAATAAAAAAAGGTATAAAACGTTTTCTATTATTGATTCTCATCATAATATTCATAGTAATTGGTTATAACATAAACTTAATAACTGATAAACTTGGAAGTATGAATAAGAAGTACATCACCTCTTCTACTTCCCTAGTAACTTTAAAATCTAATGAAATAGATGATGTCAAAAATATAAAAAATTCTAAAATAGCTATTGGTAATAATGAAGATGATAACATTTCTTACATATTGCCAATGGAAATTATTGATAAATATAATCTTGATGATAACAATGAAATCGTTGAATACGAAGATGGCGATTATCAAAGTATGATTAGAGATCTGTACAAAGGAGTCGTAAACTATATCTTCCTACCTACTAACTATGTAGAGATTTATAGTGAAATGGAAGAATACGAAACACTTGAAAGTGATACGAAAATAATTATTTCAACTTCTAAACAAGAGACAAAAGAAGAAACTGAACTATTGGGTAGTTCCCAAGATATCAGTAAACCTTTCACGATGTTATTATTAGGTGTCGATTCCAAAAATGAAGGTATCGCTAACTCTGATTCTTTCAATGGTGATGCCATGATATTGATAACGTTCAATCCTGATACTCTAACTGCGACAATGTTAAGTATTCCTAGAGATTCTTACGTTCCAATAGCTTGTATGACTAACAAAACCGAAAATAAAATTACGCATGCGGCAAGTCGTGGTACAAAATGTACAATTAATACCATTCAAAACTACTTCGGTATCACAATCGACTATTATGCCAAGATAAATTTTGCTGGTCTTGTCGATTTAGTAAATGCTCTAGATGGTATTGAAGTTGATGTTCCTTATGCTTTATGTGAACAAAATAGTAAGAGAAAATGGGGTTCACAAACTGTTCAAGTCGAAGCTGGAAAACAAATTCTAAATGGTGAACAAGCTCTTGCCCTTTCAAGAAATAGACATAAACCAAATGATGGTAGTAAAGTTGGTAAAAAGATGGCTCAATATTGTCCTACGAAAAACAAAGGAACGCGAAATGACTTTGTTCGTGGTCAAAATCAACAATTAGTTTTAAGAGGAATAATGAACAAAGCTAAAAAGATTGACAGCCCATCAACAGTATATGAAATATTAGATGCCATTTCTAATAATATGGATACTAATATGTCAAGAGATACTATCTTATCATTCTATAACATTGCTAAAGATATAATTATAAGTTCTAAAAATGAAGATAGTGACCTATTCACAATTCAAAAATTATATCTAGCTGGTGCTGACCAAAAGATATATGATGAGAGAAGTCATCTAGTTCTATATAACTTTATTCCAAATCAAGAGAGTAAAGCCTCAATAATTGATGCGATGAAAGAAAATTTAGGACTTAAAAAAGCCAAAGACATAACGACCTTCTCCTACTCTGTTGAAGATCCATATGAACAAAATGTCATTGGTAAACATCCAAAAACAGCTACAAAGTTGTACACGTTAATACCAAATTTTGCTAGTTATACTAGAGCGCAAGCAACTTCTTGGGGCGTAAAAAATGGTTTCCAAGTAATATTTAAAGAGACAACTTCAACTAAATATGCTAATGGTACGATCATTAATCAAAGTTATCCTGAAAAGAAAAGAGTCGATTTATGTACGACTAAAACGATTACTTTGACGATAGTTAATAACCAAAATACTACTACTACCAAACCAAAAGATGAAGATACGACTACTGATGATGAAAAAAATACAGAGACAACACCAGGTGACAGTTCTTCTAGTCAATCAGGAGGATCATCAGATAATACTTCTTCAGGATCAAGTAGTTCTAGTAGTCAAGATGGTTCTAAAGATAGTGATGAAACGCCATAAAAGATTAACACAAGTTAATCTTTTTTCTTGGCAAAATATAGACAAAAATACATTTTCATAGTATAATTCACATGTTAGTTCTTTTATATACAAAAGAAAGGAGATTTTATGAAAGACCAAATTGAAACTAAAATTATAGTTTTAGGTGGTTTGGGCGAAGTAGGAAAAAACATGTATTGTGTAATGCATGGTGATGAAATTGTTATTATTGATGCGGGAATTTGTTTTCCAGAAGGTGGACTTCTAGGAATTGATTATATTTTACCAGATTTTACATTTTTAAAACAAAATCAAGATAAGATAAAAGCTTTAGTTATTACACATGGTCATGAAGACCATATTGGTGGTATTCCTTTTTTAATTCAAAATGTAGAAATACCTGCTATTTATGCTGCTAATCAAGCCAAAGAACTTATCGCATTAAAACTAGAAGATAGAAATATTAGATATGACAATTTATACACCTATGATGACCAAACAATCTTAAAATTTAAAAATATTCAAGTAGAATTTTTTAAAACAACACACTCAATACCAGATTCACATGGTATTGTCGTTAAAACACCTAATGGTACAATTGTGACAACAGGTGATTTTAAATTTGATTTAACCCCTATCGGACCAATGGCCGATTTACACAAAATGGCTAGAATTGGTGAAGAAGGTGTTGACCTATTAATAAGTGATTCAACTAATGCTTTAAATGAAGGAATGAGCATAAGTGAAAGAAAAGTTGACAGTGCTTTAAATGATATTTTTGACAAGTATAATAATCGTCGCATTATCATCGCTACTTTCGCTTCTAATATTTATCGTTTAAAACACATCGTTGAGACTTGTTACGAACATAATCGCAAGATATGCGTATTTGGACGAAGTATGGAAAATAATATTGAGATATCCCTAAAAGGTGGTTATATCGACCATAAAGATATCATCATAAGTCCTGAAGAAGCCAATACTTTAAAACCTGGTGAAGTAACGATTCTATGTACAGGTTCACAAGGAGAACCACTAGCGGCTCTATCGCGCATTGCTAATGGAACTCATAAACAAATTAAACTTAGACCTGATGACATAGTAGTCTTCTCTTCTTCACCTATTCCTGGAAATGCTCAAGCAATTGGAAGAACTATAAATAAACTTTATCTTCAAGGAGTAAAAGTATTTACCAATACTTCCCTATCCGATATCCATACCTCAGGTCATGCTAATATCGAAGAATTAAAGTTGATGATCAGACTTATCAAACCAAAATACTTAATGCCATTTCATGGTGACTATCGCATGTTAAAAAATCATGCTAATATCGGTATTGAATGTGGTATTCCTAAAGAAAATACCTTTGTCTTACAAAATGGTAATGTATTATCACTAGTAAATCATGAAATAACTAAATCAGACTCAGTCATTGCTAATGACATCTATGTCGATGGTAATCGTCTTGGTGAAATAAATGGAGCTGTTTTGCGTGATAGAAAAATAATGGCCAGTGATGGTATTTTAGTAGTAATTGCCAATGTTGATATGAAAAAAAGAGAATTGCTCATCAAACCTAATATCACAACTAGAGGTTTCATCTTAATAAATGAAAACGAAGAACTAATTAAAAAGATTGAAACCATGGCATCTAACTCTATTAATACTAAGCTAAAAGATAAGACTGCTAATTTTAACGACATAAAGAATCAGATAACTTCTGATCTATTCCCATTCATCTATGAATTAACTGGTAGAAAACCAATTATTTTACCAGTAATCCTTGATATAAAGAGATAAAAAACTATGTAAATAGTTTTTTATTTTGTCTTAAAACTTTACTTTTAACGAATAAAAATATAGAATAAAAGTATAGATAGTAGGAGTAAATTATGAATGATAAAAATAAAATGTCTAGAAATTATAAAGATTATAAATATGAATATACTGGTTATAAAGATTTCTTAAAAGATCATAGACTTAATAAAGAAGATATTGAAAAAGATGTCATGAAATCTGATGAATATATTGATCATGATCATAATTACGAATTTGATTTTGATAATCCTGACGAACATGAACACAATTACAATTTCGATTTTAGTAATGATCATGAATATGAATTTGATTTCAATAATCCTAATGAACATCAACATGATTACAGTTTTGAATTTGATAAAAACAAGAAATATATTCCTAGAGAAAAAAGTGAAAGTTCTCGCGATTATTCAGTAAGAGATGACAATAAGTATTATCAACAACCTAAGAATGATTACAGTGATAAAATTCCAAGTAATAATAATATTATTAGTAACATTAACAAATTTGATTATTCTAAAAGTGTTAACAAATTCCGAACAATCGTCATATCCATAGTAGCAATATCTATAATAATAAGTGTGATTGGCCTATTTATTGATCTAGCTTCTTATGACAATTATGATGATAGTGAATATGAAGACTATTACAGTTATAATGAACCAGTCGAAACTTACTGTAATGCTGTAGCTGAGAACACTCCTGAAGAAGTATTAGATTATGTATATTTTGTAACTGACTATAATTATTGGTATCAAAATATCGCTGATGATAGAACGACGACAAGAGTAAAACCCGAAATAGAATTAGAAAAGGAAACAGAACCCAAACCTGAATGTAATGATGGTACATATGACATTATGTATTATTATGAAATAGAAGAATTAGAAAAAGAAATACTTGATAATTATCGAAAAACTGTTTATATTGAAAGTGCTTACGAAGTAAGAATTTTCAGTAATGACGATGTTGAAATAAATTTGATAATTATCAATATAGATGATGAATGGTATTTATATAAACATAACGTCGTAAATAAAAAAGATGTCTTCTAACATCTTTTTTTGTTGAAAAAAATCTTATCAAACTTTTTTAATATCATATCAAAAATAATTATTAAAAAGATCATCATTACAAAACATAATCCAAAATATAGATAAGGATTAGTAACAATATGTCGTAAAACAATCATTGGTAATCTCTGTAATATATATGCTAAAAACAACCTATCACCAAACCATTTTAAAAAGGTATTCCTTATGTTTATCTTCATTGTCAAAAGTACTACTACCAAAGAAAAAGCAATTGACATCAATAGATAAAACGACAAATTTTCATGAGCATATAATCTAAATAGACAAAAAGATACACTTAAAGCAATTAGAGTAAAGATATACTTTTTATTATTAAAAAGAAACTTATCAATATCTTCTTTATGATGAGAATAAGTCATTCCTAAAGGAAAACATAATAATGTATTAATCCAATAGATAGGTCGACAATTCTTTAAAATTATTATTCCTATTATTGATAATATCCAAGTAGACATAATAGCTTTCCTATCACTTTTACTAAATATTTTAAAAGATATATAAGTTATTACATAAAGTACTAATATGATGAAAATATACCAATTACTATTACCTAAGCTGTGCCATACTAAAAATGATAAAAAGATATCAATTGCCTCATATTTTATGCCAACAATCATATTAACTATCCAATAAGTTAGTACTATTAATACAAAATGGACATAAGTTTTTAAAATTCTATTTTTAGGAAAAGAATCTATGTATTCTCTTTTTTTTCTCTTTATAGATTCATATATGCCATAACCAGAATAAAACAAAAACATCGTTACCATCAATTGACCAAGAAAGAGAATAAACTTAGTCATAAAAAAATCATTTGATGATGAAAACTCTACATATGAAGCTATATGAGAATAGAAAACAATTAATACAAATAGTCCTTTGATACATGATGTCGTATCAATATTTAAATATTCATGATTGAAGTCTTTCAAATATATTTTACTACCTATTAAGGCGGCAATGACTAATAATAATAAATAGATATTCATCTTTACCTCCTATCCTGTTTAGTATTTAAAATATGATATTTCTCTACTACATCACTCTCATAATAAGATAGTCTTCCCTCTGGAAGAATCATCGTTCTATTAATTCCTAAATTATCAACAAAACTTGGATTGTGGGATACCAAAATAATTGTACCTGGAAAATCTTTTAAATTATTCGCAATAATTTTTTGTGTCTCTGGATCCAAGTGATTAGTCGGTTCATCAAGTATCAACAAATTAGCTTTCTTTAGAGTTAATTTAAGTAAAGCAAGACGTGCTCTCTCACCAGGTGATAAATATTTGACTTTCTTAAAAAGATCATCACCAAAGAATAAAAATCTTCCCAAAAATCCTCTTTTTTCGTTTTCAGTTAGGTCAAAATCATTTAAATTGTCGAGCAAATTCGCTTCTAAATCTAATTGCTCATGCTCTTGTGCATAATAACCGATATCTGTTTTATCTCCTAAAATTATCTCCCCACTATCAGGTGTTAATTCACCAACGATTAGTTTTAATAAAGTACTTTTTCCTACTCCATTTTCACCAACGATTAAAAATTTTTCACCACGAGGAATATCAAAGTTTATTTTATATAAAAGATTTCTTTTAGAGGTTTTATCATATTTAAAACATAAATTATTTATGACTAAAGGATGTTTAGTACTCTCTCTTCCTTGATGAAGAGATATATTAGCTGTTCGCATCTTTTTTTCAACAATTACCGCATTTTCTTCTAACTTGGCCAATTTCTTTTGACGATCTTTCGCAATACGAGCTTTCTTTTCATTACCATGAATATATTTATCAATAATTCCCTGTAAACGTTTACGTTCCTTATCTTGTAATGCTGCTTGTTTTTCTAAAAAAGTTTCTCGCTCTTTTAAAATCCTTTTAAATTGTGAATAGTTACCATCAAACAATTCCATTGAATGATGTCTTTTATCAATATATAAAGTCTTATCTATTATCTTATCCAAAAATTCAACATCATGTGAAATTATGTAGACACCACCTGAATAATTCTTTAAATAATCCGTGACGAAATCCTTAGTATCCTTATCTAAATGGTTAGTCGGTTCATCTAATAGAATTAAATCTGGTTTAGAATATAGAAGTCTAATAAAAGCAATTTTAGATTTTTGACCACCACTCAAAGTATTTAATTTCTTTTCTAACAAATCATCATCTATATGCATATTAGCTATTAATTTTAATAATACTTCTTCTGCTTCATAAGGCTCATAAAAATCTAATTCTGTTTGCAGTTTATTAATTTTCTTTAAGATTTTAGCGTTTTCTACATCATCCGTAACTTCCGTCATTTTTATGTATAAATCATTTATTTCATTTTCAAGTCTTTTTATTGGACGTCCATCTAATAAATAATCAAATACTGTCACATCTAAACTGGGTACTTCATCAGTAATAACTTGTGGTAAATAAGATATTTTAGGTCTATTAAAAAAAGTTATATTACCAGAATCAACTTCTTGTAATCCTAATACTACTTTAAAAAAGGTTGTTTTACCACTACCATTGACACCTACTACCCCAATCTTTTTATCATCTGGAATATTTATGTCAATATTATTAAATATTTGATTAATTCCAAACGATAGATTTAAATTTTTAATCAACATAACTATCCCTCCGATGAACCTATTCTATCACAAATACCAATGAAAAAGAAGCTATTACTTAGCTTCTTCTTGGGCTCTTGTCTCACGAATAACTGTTACTTTAATAGTACCAGGATATTGCATTGTCTCTTCAATCTTATTCTTGACATCCTTAGCTATCTTATAAGCACCAGCATCATCTATTTCTTCTGGTTTGACAACAACGCGTAATTCACGTCCTGCTTGCACAGCGAAAGTATGATCAACACCTTCGATTTCATTAGCAACATTTTCAAGTTGTTCTAATCTCTTCAAATAATTCTCTAAAGAATCATTTCTTGCACCAGGTCGACTAGCAGATAATGCATCAGCAATGGCAACTAATACCGCAATGACACTCTGTGGATCTTTATCACCATGGTGTGAAGCAATTGCATCAATGACAACTTTATTCTCATTATACTTTTTAGCAATGTCAACACCTATTTCAACATGGCTTCCTTCAATTTCATGGTCAATTGCTTTACCGATGTCATGAAGTAATCCAGCTCTTTTAGCAAGAGCGACATTTTCACCCAATTCCCCAGCAAGTAACCCTGTCAAATGAGCTACTTCAATTGAATGTTGTAAAGCATTTTGTCCATAACTAGTCCTAAAATGTAACTTACCAATAAGTTCGATTAATTCATGATCCATTTTTGTAAGTCCTAGTTCAAATAATGCACTATTACCATACTCAATCATCTTCGCATGCATATCTTTACAAGTTTTATCATATAACTCTTCAATTCTTGTTGGATGAATTCGCCCATCCTTAATAAGAGTCTCCAATGTAACTCTCGCAATCTCTCTTCGCAATGGATCAAAACTAGATAAAACTACTGCTTCTGGTGTGTCATCTATGATCAAATCAACACCTGTAATAGCTTCAATCGTACGAATATTACGACCTTCACGACCAATGATTCTACCCTTCATTTCATCATTTGGTAGATCAACTACTGTAACTGTTTGTTCATTAGCCAAATCTGCCGCAAATCTCTGCATTGATAATACAATTAAATCCTTAGCTTTTTTATCAGCTTCCAATTTAGCTGCATTCTCTCTTTCCTTAATATATACTGCAATTTCCTTTGATGTTTCCTCTTCTACTCTTTTCATCAATAGATCTTTAGCTTTTTCTTTATTAATGCCTGAGATCTTACTTAACAACTCTAGTTGTTCTTTCTTTATTTCTTCCACTTTGGCACGTTCGTCTTGAATTTCATTTTGCTTATTAGATAGAGAACTTTCTCTCTCATCTAAAGCTAGTTCGCGTTTTTGAAATAATTCATCACGTTTATCCATATTATTTTCTCTTTGAATAAGACGATCTTCATTTTCTTTTATTTCTCTTTTGCGATCTTTAATTTCTTTTTCAGCATCAAGTTTTAATTTATGGATTTCCTCTTTGGCTTCAAAAAGAGATTCTCTTTTAACTTTTTCCGCATCTTTCTTTGCATTTTCAATAATCTTGTCAACTGTTTTTTCAGCTTTTTTTCTTTTAAAATTTAAAACGATATAGCAAGCAACGACACCTACTATTAATCCAAGCACGATTAGCAAAATGGAGATCAAAAATTCCATAATATACCTCCATCCCTATCTATATGTTAAAATAAATAATCATAACATCTAATTATATTGTAGAATTTTTTACAAGTTATGTCAACAAAAAAGAACTCATCAAAACGAGTCCTAAATGTGATTATTTTTTTATTGCGATTCCATAATATTCACGAGTCTTATTCTCAATTTCCTCGCGCAAAGCAACATTTTCTTTCAATAGTAATTTAACATTTTCTTTACCTTGTCCCAATTTTTCTCCATTATAGGCAAACCAAGCTCCACTTTTTTCAATGATGCCTGCATCAGATGCTAAATCGATCAATTCTCCTTCATGAGAAACACCTTCACCATACATTATATCAACAACAGCTGATTTGAATGGTGGTGCAACTTTATTTTTAACTACTTTAACAGTTGTCCTATTTCCAACGACACTATCACCAACTTTTAAAGCTTCACTACGTCTGACATCTAGTCTAATAGTTGAATAGAATTTTAGAGCTCTACCACCTGGTGTCGTTTCAGGATTACCGAATAAAACACCAACTTTTTCACGCAATTGATTGATAAAAATAGCCGTCGTCTTTGTCTTACTTATATTACCAGATAATTTACGCAAAGCTTGTGACATCAATCTTGCTTGTAGTCCGACATGAGAGTCACCCATCTCACCATCTATTTCTGCTTGTGGTACAAGTGCTGCTACTGAGTCGATTACAATGATGCTAACTGCTTCACTCTTTACAAGCGCATCACATATTTCCAAAGCTTGTTCACCAGTATCTGGTTGTGATAATAATAATTCATCAATATTTACACCTAAATTTTTCGCATAGGCAGGATCAAGAGCATGTTCAGCATCAATAAAAGCCGCTCTTCCTCCTGCTTTTTGAGCCTCAGCTATCGCATGTAATGCAAAAGTAGTTTTACCACTTGATTCAGGTCCGTATATTTCAATGATTCTTCCCTTTGGATATCCTCCAACACCCAAAGCTAAATCCAAAGCTAAAGATCCACTAGATACGACTTCAACCTCCATGTGTTTACTCTCACCCAGCTTCATAATAGCTCCTTTTCCAAATTGTTTTTCTATATCAGCCAAAACTTGATCTAAAGTTTTATCCTTCTCTGTCTTTGCCATCAATAATACCTCCATTTATTTGCTTACAAATAAATCATACTATAATTTTTTTTAAATTGCAAGACTTTTTCGAACAATTGTTTGAAAAATATTTTTTTCCTTTTATTTTCAACAAAAAAAGAGTTTTTCTTTATCAAGAAAAACTCTTTTTCATCATCTTTTTTATTTCTTTTCTTCTTTTCCAAAGATCAAATTTTTGTTCATAGAATAATATTGCCACATTGAGATTAATGACATCAAAGTAGCAAACCACAATAAGAAATCAGCTACTTTTAAATTCCACATTTCAAATGGTAAATTGTAACAGAACATCAACGTCGTACCAACCATTAGTGATGCTGTTTTATACTTACCTGACTTGATAGCCGCAATTACTACCCCTTTACTAGCAGCTTCCATTTTTATGGCATTGACAACGATATCTCTCAAAACTATGACTACTGGAATAATGGCATTTATAAAACCATTTGCTGCCAAAATTATTAGAACTGAATTTACCAACACTTTATCAGCTATTGCGTCAAGCATCTTTCCCGTATTGGTGATCAATCCATATTTTCTAGCAATCATACCATCTAAAAAGTCTGTTAAACTAGCTATGACAAACAATCCACCAGCGATGAAATATTTTATATCACAAGCTATTCCCCCAATTTTTACGACTGGAAATGTAAATCCAATTAAATGAAATGGAAATAATAAAATAATGATTATAATAACACTTAACACAAGTCTTGAAACAGTCAATTTATTAGGCAAATTCATATTCTTCACTCCTTCCCATAAGTTCGACATTTCTATTTGCTGGTTTTCTATCATTAATACTTTTTATAAAGACAAAAATTAATAACAACATCACGAGTACTACGATGAGAACTATCAACAATGGTTTCAATTTCAACAAACTCTCTATATTAAAATGTTTTTTTGTACTCTTAGTATAAGGAGAAACAATTTTTTTCTCTTCTTCTTCCTTCTTCTGTTGGGCTTCTAGTATGTCTTCTAAAGAAATTTTAGACGTGTGCTCAAATAAAAAATCATTGAACTCATCAACAACTTTTTCAGGATCTAATCCCAAATATTTGGCATATTCGCGAACCATTTCCTTAAGTTTTAAAACATCCCTAAACGCTCTGATATTACCAGCCTCGATATTTTCAACATCATCTTTGGTAAGATTCAAATCTTCAGCTGCTTCTTCCAGACCAACACCATTCTCTTTGCGTTTCTCTTTCAAATATTCTCCAAGTTCTTTCAAAATAAACACCTCATATCAATAAAAAAATACTTTATAAGCCTCGTTCTGTACCCTTTCAGGTGACAAACATTTATCTACCATTACTGGTCTTTAACTCCGTTCTTCTTCCTTCGTTAAAACTCTCCTACCAAATTTGGATTTCTCACTCATGGGGTTTACCGCGTTTCATACTTTCATTTCTAAAAGCAATCGTCACTGTGGCACTTTATGACTACTCTTGCCATATCATAGACTTAGGCAATTTCATCGCCGTTAGCTTGCGCTACCTAGAGTTAGTACATTCCTCTAGCATGAACACTACAGTCATCACAGAACTGTGTGAGCAAGGACTTTCCTCACCACTATAAAAATGGCGCGTTTGTCAAAGTAATTTTTATATATTATTGTTGTTCTTCTTCTTTTCCATAAACGATCTTCTCAAGTTGAGAAAGACGTTTCATAATATCTAGATTAGTTACTTCTTTTCGTTCTGTACTACCACTCTTAGCTATTTCAATATTGGTCTTTAAATTGCGAATTTCTTGTTTTAAATTCATAATTTCTTCTTGTAATTCTTCTTTTTCTCTTTCATTCTCTTTTAAAATTTTATAAAATTCTTCATAATCACCAATAATGACATCTAAGAATTGATCTACTTCTTTTAAATTAAATCCCCTAACATCAACTTTAAACTCTTTATCTAAAATATCTTGTGGAGTTAAACTAATACGATTTTGATACATTTTATCACCAATCCTTATTAATACTTTACTTTATATTAACAAATATATTATATAACACAAAGGCCTTTTCTTCAATAATTTTATTTAACTCTATTCTTTCATATTTTTATCACATACTTATAATATAATATTTTGTATATTTTATTATTGGTAATTTCTCAATAATATAGTATAATTTAATATAGGTGGTTTTATGAAATATCCGAATGGAATAAAACGACAGAAAACAACTGATAATCGTATTAGATATGACAATCGTGGGATGAATCTTGAAAGTGATTTAAATGATTCAAATCGTTATTACATAGACAAAGAGATAGCTTTTATCTACAAAAAGCCAACTCCTATTCAAATAACGAAAGTCGATTTTCCTTCACGAAACTCAGCTGTTATAAAAGAAGCTTTTTTCAAAGAGCCATCAACAACTGATTACAATGGTATTTACCAGGGTAAATACATCGATTTTGAGGCTAAAGAAACTAATAACAGAACATCTTTTCCATTGAATAATATTAATAAACACCAAATAAAACACATTGAAAATGTATATAATGCTCATGGAATATGTTTTCTCGTCGTAAGATTTAATAAACTAAATTCAACCTATATTTTATTCGCGAAAGATTTTTTAAATTTTCTAAAAGAAAATAAACGCAAGTCCATACCAGTAAAATATTTTGAAGAATATGGTTACTTAATTGAAGAAAAATATATTCCTAGATTGAATTATTTAAAAATAATAGATGAAGTATTAGGAGGTATCGAAAATGAAAGATGCTAAAAAGACAAAAGTGAGTACTAATAAAAATACTAGTACTGAAAGTCATCGAAGAAGTGAAAAATACGAAGAAAAAAATAAGAATTTAAAAAGTAAAACGGTCACTCATGAATATAAGAATAATAAAACTGTTCATGAAAAAGATCATGGAGAAAATATGGCAAAGAGAAGAAAAAAAGAAAAAATTGATAAGAATACATTAATCTTATTTGGCGTAATTGCTTTTGTAGTTATTCTTCTATTTTTAAAGAGCATGGGTCTATTCATGACTTTAGTCACCATAATAGGAATTGCTTTAATAATTGCTTGTTCTTCTTTTTTGAAAAAATTGCGCAAACATAAAATAGCAAGAATAATTACTAATACGTTTACTATTCTATTCTTACTAGGATGCATTGCTGGCGTATGTGGTGTTACCTACTTTGCTTACATAATCGTAACTGAAGCTCCTGATTGGAACACTAAGAATTTAAATACTAAAGAGACATCTATTCTCTATACTGAAGATGGTGTTGAATATGCTAAACTTAGTACCCAACAACGTGAAATCATAACTTATGATAAAACTAGTGAAAACTTGATAAATGCCATCATCGCTGTCGAAGACTCAAGATATTTTCAACATAATGGATTTGATCCACTTCGTTTCTTCAAAGCATCTATTGGTCAACTAGCTGGTAATAGTAATGCCGGTGGTGCTTCAACTATTTCAATGCAAGTTGTCAAAAACAGTTTCACTGATAGTAACCTTAACAAGATGGACTCTGAAGGTATAAAGAGAAAATTTACTGATATTTATCTAGCTGTATTTAAACTTGAAAAAGAATATACTAAAGAACAAATCTTTGAATTTTATATAAATAACCACTTCTTGGGTAGTAATGCCTACGGAGTTGAGCAAGCCTCTCAAACATATTTTGGTAAGAGTGCTGCTGACTTGACAATTTCTGAAGCAGCCCTAATCGCTGGAATGTTCCAAGCTCCTACTGCTTACAATCCATTCTTGAATCCAGATGCTGCAACGGAAAGACGTGCTGATGTTATCAAATTGATGTACGATCATGGATACATAACAGAAGAAGAACAAAAAATGGCTCTTTCCATTCCAATTGAAAGTTTATTAGTAGAAACTAGTAATGATGACGATCAATTGTATCAATCTTATATCGACACTGTTGTCGAAGAGTTGAAAAATAAATACAATCTTGATCCATATACTACATCCCTAAAGATATATACAAATATCGATACTAAAAAACAACAGGGATTAGATGACATATTTAGTGGAAAGACTTTTAAATGGGAAAATAGTAAAGTTCAATCAGGTATTGCTGCTGTTGACGTATGGACTGGAAAAATAGTTGCCATTGCCGGTGGTCGTAATACTGTAAAACGTGGATTGAATCGTGCAACGCAATTGAATAAACAAATAGGATCAACAGCTAAACCAATATTTGACTATGGTCCTGCTATGGAATATAACAATTATTCGACATATACTTTGATAAACGATGCTCCATATACTTATTCAAGTGGTCAACCAATTCGTAACTCTGACCGTGGTTATATGGGAGTTATGACCGTTCGTAATGCTTTGGCGCAATCAAGAAATGTTCCAGCATTAAAGACATTCCAATCTGTTAAAAATAGTGATATATACAACTTTGTAACTTCTCTTGGAATAACTCCTGAAACTACTGAAAATAGTACTTATTTACATGAAGCACATGCCATTGGATCATTCAATGGTGCTAGTCCACTTCAAATGGCTGCTGCCTATGCTGCTTTTGCCAATGGTGGAATTTACTATGAACCTTATACAATTAATAAAATAGTTTATCGTGACACTGGTGAAACAATTGATATTGAACCAAATGGAACTAGAGTTATGTCAGATTCAACAGCCTTCATGATAACTTACTGTTTGCGTTATGCCGTTACTAATGGACTATCTAAAGGTGCTGCTGTCAGTGGTATAAACGTAGCGGCTAAAACTGGTACTACTAACTTTACATCAGCTGATGCTAAGAGATGGAATTTGCCAAGTTATGCTGTACCTGATGCTTGGATTGTTGGATACGATCCTGACACTGCTCTTGGTATGTGGTATGGATATGACAAGATTCAAGACGGTTACTTAAAATCTGCTTCTTCTGGATTTAGAGTCAACGTTCAAACCGAGCGAAACAGATTATATCAAACCGCTGGTAAAGCCGTATTCTCAAGTAAAGGTAAAGATTTTAATGTTCCTAATAGTGTTATTAAAGTAGGAGTTGAGATGGGAACTAATCCAGCTAAATTAGCTAGTGCTGCAACTCCAAGTAATAAAATAACTTATGAATATTTCAAAAAGGGAACTGAACCTACTGAAGTATCAAATACTTATAATAAATTAGCAAATGTTAAAAATCTAAGTGCTAGCTTTGATGCAAGCTCCAATAGTATTACATTGACATGGTCAACTGTTGGACGTGGAAGTAATTATGATGAATCATATGGTGATATCATATATAAGATTTATCGCAACAATTCTTATGTTGGAATGACTAAAGATAACAAATACACTCTATCAGGATTATCTGATGCTACTGGAACATACAAAGTTGTAACTAGTTACGAAAACTATAGTGATACCGATTCTAAGGGTGCAACAGTAACAGTATCAGAATCACAAACCGATACGAGTACTTATAATGTTCAAGCAAACGTACCAAGTAGAACACATCAACAAGGACAAGTTCCTAATAGTTGTCTGATAAATGGTAGTGTTGGTCAAAATTGTGTCATCTTAACTAGAGATGGTGAACAAGTAAATGATGGTTATACCGTAACTGTCAAAATAACTGATGCTGATGGAGACACAATATCACTTCAAGAAGAACCACCTGGTTCATACAAAGCTACATTTACTGTTAAATATAATGGAAAGACATTTACTACTTCCATAAATATTACAATAAACTAAAAAAGGTCCAAAGACCTTTTTTTAATGCATAAATAATAGTACTACTAAAAAGAATATAATTCCTATCATAAAAAATGATAATGTCAAATTGTCTTTTCGATACTCTAATGACTTAGGCAATAATTCTTTTATTGATAAATAGATCATTACGCCTGCTATAAATGCAAACAAGAATCCCAACATTAAATTATTGATGTAATTCTTAAATAGTAAATAAAATATTACTCCCCCAATCGGTTCAGCTATACCAGCTACCAAAGTATAGAGAAAAGCTTTTTTAAAATTATTAGTACCATAATAAATTGGAACCATTACACTAATACCTTCCGGAATATTATGAAGAGCAATACTAATTCCTAAGAAAAGACCTAAACGAACATCACTAGTTGATAAAATAAATGTGATAATCCCCTCTGATTGTCTTCTCTATGTAACATGGACTATCTAAATAATATTCAACTTCTTAAAGTTGAAATGAACATCAATATTTCCATCATGATGAATCGCTATGTATTTGACTAACTTTAATAATGCCTTTCTATCAAGTTTATAATTATTTAGAATTTCTATATCACACTTATTTTTCTTTTTAATAGAATCAATCTTTCTCTCCTTATTTAAAATATCACTAGATAATTTAACATATATTCTGTCATACATCTCTTCACTAATCTTATTCGATATTTTATCAATATACATATTATCAATATTTATCTTTATATCAGTTATTTCTCTTTCCAACTTTTTAATATTATCATTCATATCATAATTAGTATTAACTTTATCCATAACTTCATCGAAATTCAACATTAACAATTCTCTTTTTATTGTTTCTAAAACACCCTTTTCTATCGTATCATAATCAAATCCATGACTCGTACACAAAGTCTCATCACTTCTATGTTGACGATAATAATTACAAACAGTCGTTGCTTTCCCATTTGCTCTTCTTGCTTTGATACCGATATTATTACCACAATCCGCACACTTTAAAAGTCCATCTAATAAAAATATGTCTTTTTTATCACTTTTCTGTCTCTGTTTTGGTAACAATTCTTGAACCTTAATAAAAGTTTTACGATTGATTATAGCTTCATGCGTATTTTCTTTTATGATCCATTGTTCACGTGGATTACAAATAATCTTTCGATATTTATAACTAACTCTACTCCTTCTATTTTGAACCATGTCACCCGTATATAGTCTATTTTGTAAAATTTTCTTGATAGTCGTACTCGACCAACAACCATAAATATTTCTTTTACCATTTTCTCTATTTCGCATCATGTAAAAAGTAGGAACTCTTTCATTATTTAAAATATTTTTAATTTGATTAATTTTATTACCATTTATGAATAGATCAAATATTCTTTTAACAATTTCACTTTCTCTTTCATTGATTACTAAATGGTTCTTATCATTACTATCAACCTCATACCCCAAAGGTGGACAACCACCAACCCACTTGCCTTCCATCTGCATCGTTTTTAAAGCTGTTCTTATCTTTTTTGATAAATCTTTCGCATACATATCATTCAATATCGCTTTAAATGGCGCGATGTCATTATTCGCAGAATCAATCGCCGTATCAATCGCATCCGTTAAAGCAATATACCTAACTCCATGAGCTGGAAACCATTTTTCAACATATTCACCAGTACCAATATAATCTCTTGATAATCTGGACAAATCTTTAGTTACGACGACATTTATCTTTCCGAGTTCAATATCTTTAAGCATTCTCTTAAAAGCTGGACGATCAAAATTGGTCCCCGTATAACCATCATCAATATAAATATCGACTAAAGAAAAACCTTGTTCTTGAACATATTTAGTCAATAAAAGTCTTTGATTTTGAATACTTTCACTCTCTCCAAAATTATCATCTTCTTTTGACAATCTTATGTATATCGCTACTCTATCACTCAAATTCATCACCATTGATCACACCTGTTAAAATATCGATAAATATCTTTTCTAACTCTTCTCCATCTTCATCATAATAATTATTAAACTCGAGTTTTTTTACCATCTTTTCACCCATAAAAGACTATGAAAAAAGAAACTAGATTATTCTAGTTTCTTTCTTTAATTATTTGTCGTTATTTCAAAACTGTGTACTTGACGTAAGGCACTAGCAGAATATATGTCATCTCTAAAATCATCAGTTCCATTCTTCAATGCATAATAAGCATCCATTTTAACTTTAGAACTATTTGGTAATTGAGCAGCATTATTAATACTGTTATTATTACCAGATTTTTCAGCTTCCATAATATTTTTAGCATCTTGTTTAAAGGCCAAATACATATTTTTAACAAATTCATTAGCATCGATAAATTTGACATTAGCAAGTTTACTTTCAGCTTGTTTGAATCTGTCTAAACGATATTGTCTAAATGTCATATTATTATTTCCTGTTATTCTTCTAAGAGCCATCAAGTCTGTTTTCTTACCATTAGCATCTGCATGAATATTACTATAGTATTCAACATAACCATCAACATAACCCTTATATCCTAACATTTCATAAGCAAACAATTTTAAACTGTAAGAATCAGGTCGACCATTATCATTATATGGTGCATACCAACGAGTCTTTTGTAACTTTTCAGCTCCATATTTATTATCGCCATAATAATTACCAGTCTTTGGCATACCAGGATATACCGTAATCATGTTATCATATAAACTTTCGACAGCATAAATTCCTAATCCTTTACCCTTCAAGTTCATCTTAGCATATTCACTAGCATCAATTCTTGTATATTGTGTCGTCTTATAACGTTGTGATTCATTAGCGTCATTGATATTGCGATAAGATATCTTAAATGCTAGAACTGATTGTTCTTCTGGTGTTAATTGAACAAAGGCTTGAGCTTCTAAGTAATCCAAAATGTAATATGTATCAAATACTTTACTATAGAAATCTTTAATTTTAGCTGGTGAATTAATTCGACTTGGACTCAAGTTAGTAGAAATACTATTTTTATAAGAATCGTCATATTCAATACTTATATTCATACTTATTTCACCACTAGACCATCTCTGTGACAAATTACCATCAGCGTAGTCTTCACCACCAGCATCCCAACGACGTCCATTGTTCAATAAGAACAATCTCGCATCTTGATTATGAGCACTTTCATGTGACCAAGTTCCATACGCTGTCAAAGCTGAATATGCAACATATTTTACTTGTGAACCATTAGCTCCAGCTGCTGTTCCATTATCATTAGTAAATTGTCCTAGTGGCTCAGAGAAGTTTTTATGGAATCCTTCTTCAGTTACATATGGACTTTGATAATCACTAACTCCATTTTCATCTTTAGTAAATCTGTGATCGATCTGAACATTGTGAATGGCGTTGAAATATTTAGCATCTTCTATGATACTTGCCGCTGTAGTGTAATATGTTTTTACTTTAACCGCATATTCTCTAATCATCTTATCTAGTTCATTTCTTCCCTCTTCAGTATAAGGTTTAGCTATATAAGTTCTCTCAGATCCAATTAAGAATTGCGTTGGACTAGAAAGAATATAAGTAGAATCTTTTGGAAGTGTTAAAATGACTAAAGCATAATTTTGCCATGTACCTCTAATATGTGACCATGCTGTATAAGTTATATCTGGTCTATCATCAATACTTATCTCTAATAGATATCCTTTAAATGTATTAGAGAACCACTTATCAGTAGTCATACTATTATTAGTCAATATCTTTACTAAATACTCAATATAATATGTGACATCATTAATATTCGTATATTGTTTAAAAATTCTATTATATGTGTTATTAGTTTGATCTGTATTGAAATTAGGTTCATAAGCAAAGAAATTTAAAGTTATATCATCAGGATTCAATATTTCATTAAATCCCGTCGTATTGAATAAAGTGAAATCATTCAACATTACACCATTGATATCAACACTATACCAACGTCTGAAATAATTATATACATATAATACTTTCTTTAACTTATCATTTTCTTTTAAATCTTTTTCGATGTGTTTACTTATCTGTCCTTCACCGACAATGACTTGATTACTATTAGATAAATATTTCAAAACAAATTCTTTTAATTCTTTTTTCGTAACTTCGTTATAATGATCACGATACAATCTACTATCACTTGCAGTCGTTAAAGGATCTAAATCATTTGTATAATCAAGTTTAGATAAATAATCTACTAGATTTTTAACTAGAGTTGAATCTTCATCGACTAAATAATGATTAAACGTATAATCGATTTTTAATCCACTAATTCTATATCCGACAACTGAACCATTTAATTTATCAAATACTACATCATAGTCTTTGACATAATCATTTTTAAATACTACTTTAATTTTAGCTATTTTCTTATAATCTTTATCAGTTAGATATGTTACTAAGTGACCATCTTTATCAATAGGAATTATATGAGCTATTTCTTGCGTATTTAAAATATTATCTTCAGCTATCTTAGCACCATTTTTAACGACTATTTCACTATCGTAGAAAGGTGTTAATAAATACAAATTCTTATATAAAATATCTTTGTTTTCCGTATAGTTTTCATTTTCTTTAATTCGATCACTATTAGGAATAGTCGTAGCATCTATCTTAAAGACTGGAGGATACTCATAACTAACATTATCTAAAACCCAAATCTTTTCATCGAATTTAGCATTCTTAAATATTTCTTTAGCTACTTCAGACTCTTTAATTGTTTTGAAGGCATCCCCTTCATTCTTAATTAGATTACTCTCTTCTAATTGATAATTTCCAGTACTATCACTCGCTGGTGTTCCCGGAGCAATTGCATAACCATAATTACTAGTGCTAAGACTTACATTATTTATAAGTTTTGTACCACCAGTACCAGTTATACCACCATTATTATTATCCTCAAAAGAGAATCCCATTTTTACTTTTGTATAACAGTTTTCAATTTTAGAACCATTTTCAGAATATCCAGCTATACCACCAATGAAATGCCATCCAGCATCCATTGTTCCAATTACGTAACAATCGCTTACAACTGAATTGTTCAAACGTCCAACAATACCACCAATAACTTGATTATAAGTACCATTATACAATTGTAAATTAGTAACGCGTGATTGGGAAATTTGCGTTTTATTTTCAGCTCTTCCAACTAATACACCAGAACCATCTACTCCTCCTCTCTTTTCAAAAGAGTCAATTAGAATACCGCTAATATTTGAATTAGATGCCGTTCCAGCAATTAATCCCGTACTGCTACCTTTCAATTTTACATTGACAAATTTTAAATCTTTAATCGTTGCATTTTCTACTCTTTGGAATAGACCAACATTCAAATTCTTAATAGTGTGACCATTACCATTAATCGTACCTTTGAATGTCACATCGATGATGAAGTTACCATCAACTGTATAACCAGTCGCATCTAAATCGTGATCAAGTGTAAAGTTTCCTTCTGGATTTTGTTTAATCTTTTCAACAAGTGAAGCAAAAGTATCAGGTCTTGAATCATTGATTGCTTCATTTCCTTCAATCTTACCATAATCAACAATCAATTCATCAACATCTTTACCATTTTCAGAAACAGCACCATTATAATCTAATACTAATAATAAATGTCCATCTCTTACTTCAACTCTCTTAATATTGACATACACATCAGGCATACTACTCATAGAAATTTTAACGAAATAGTCTTTCAAATTACTTTCTAATTCTTTTCTTGAGACATTACTAATGATAGCACTATTACCATCACTATTTCGATATAGAACGATATCTGTAATATCTTTCATCTCAATACGATTATCTACTAGTGAAATAGTTTCATTTAACACTAATACATTAATATATCGATTATTGTTATCATCTTTACTATCAAGATTATATGTAGCATAAACTTTGACATAATATCTCAACAATCCCTTTTGTCTTGGAATAGTAATAGATTTTCCATTATATGTATAGTCTTGACCAATTTGATTATTATCTTCATCAAATACTTTGACGATGAGATTATTGACAAGTGCATGTTCACTATCTTTTTCAGACATCTTTATCGTTATGTCTTCAGCACTTACATCATATTCAAAGTTACCAAATTCTGGTATGTCTTTCAAGATATCAATATCTGCATTAGCAGGATTCTTTAAACTTATTTTCTTACCACTAGTTAAAATAATTTCAGATATTTGAATATTCTTTATACCGATATTACTATATCCATCAATAATCGTACTATAAGTATCACCAGTTTTATTTACTTTGTACTCTTTAGTATTGATGATTATTCTATCGACATCAAAATTGACATCACTAGGTAATCCACTAAATTTAAAATTCAAATTAATTTGTTCATTCTTTTCGAAATAGATATTATTCTTCTTACTAATTGCTTTAAAATCTGTAATAGACGCATTTTCATATTTAGTTTCATCATATAAACCATAAGTAGTAGAGAACAATTCTTGACCGATTAAGTAGTTTTTACCAACTTCTAACTCATCAGTATCACGGTCATAATTACCTTGAATTTTTACATCTAATAATTTGTCCTTAGTAATACCTTCAACTACTACTTCATTGTGACCAGCATTAATTTCTGGACGTTGTTCATCAACGAGTAATTGACCACTTTTGAATTCGTCTTTACCATCTTCATTGACATCAAAACTAAATGTTACTGCACCATTGACATAATCTTCGCTTTCAACTTTAAAATTATCAATAACTGGTTTGTCTTTCAATACATCCATTTGAATGCTGACATCATTGACATCGACATAGCTTCCATCAATGAACATGATTCTGTTAGTCTCAATCTTATAAACTCCCGCTTCACTAGGTACTTTAAAAGATACATCATACTGTGCTACTGAACCATTAGAACTAGTTCGCTTAGAAGTATAATTTAAACCATTAATAGTTATACCCGTTACCATATTACCAACAGGTTTACCATAATCAGTTGGTACGACAATAGTATATTTTAAATAAACTATTTGACCCTTTTCAGGATATTTGTATTCCACTTTTCCAAAATTTAAAGCACTTACATAGATATCAGGTGATATCGTAATATCCTTTTTAGCCATTTCTTTTTCAACTTGTGAATAATCTTTTGAAGCTAAATCATAATCTGCATATACGATAACTGAATATTTCATATTAGTGTAATCAGCATAAGAGAAAGTAACTTCATTGTTATCTTTTACATCATTAATAGGAATTTCTTTTGTCTCTAAAACATTCTTAGTATCCGTAAGTTTAACAACTATTCTTTTTAAAGCTTTATCTACATCTGTTACTTTGATCAAAGCCTTGATATTTTTATCTTTAGATTCATCACTAATACTTTCAATACTTATAACTGGTAAATCTTTTAATACGACATACTGTAAAGGTTCTTCTTCAAAATCAACACCATTATTAAAGACTTTACCAGACTCTAAAACGACTTTCGAAATTTTAATTTCATAATCCCCTGGTCTATTTTCTTCTGGTAGTTTAACGACATACAAATTAGTCTTTTCATCATAAGACATAATTTCATATTCTGTTCCATCTTCTAATTCAATAGCAGCTATTTTAAATTCCGTCGAATTAGTACTATTGAAACTTATATATGGACTTTCTCCCTTTTTCAATTCTTTCGTGATATAAATATTTTCTATCTTAAAATCATATTTACTAGCAATCATCACTTCTGTTGATAATAAATTTTCATTTGTAATCTCATTCATTTCACCAGTAATTTCATTCAATAAATCAGAATCTAAATCATATGATGATACCATGATAACAGCATATTTTTTATCTTTCTTAAATTGATATTCAATACTATTTTTACCATTAGTTATAGATTTTGATAAAGCTATCTCTCCTTCTTCATCAAAAATAGTTATATTACCATTCATAAAGGCTTTATCAACATCTTGTACTTCAAAATTAATAGCATCTTTTTCTTCACCCTCAACTACTTCAAAGTGCTTAATAGATGGTTTATCTTTAAGAACTTCAATTGGGGTTTTTAAATAAGTTTTTATTTGACGATTATTATCTAAAATAACACCTGTAACTTCATAATTATGGACACCAGATACATGAGGAGTTTTCAATTTAACTATGTATGAAGAATCAGTTTCAATAGCTGGATACTCAACACCATCAATAATAAATTTTTCAATTTTAGCACTAGGTTGAACTAATGCCGCAAACTCTAAAGTGATGTCTTGATCTTTTCCATAATAGTAATTATCTTTACCAATTTCTCCTAGTGTTACTTTATAATTTCTATTAGTTGCCGATTGCGTACTACTAGCTGCATCTTGAATATCGACATAACCATCGTTATTGACATCATATTTATAACTGGGAACACGATTATTACTTGTTGTATTTTTATCATCACTTTCTTCTTCTAAAGTCCCTTTTAAATCGATGAGATATTTAATTATTTCAGAAGCATCACCATAATCAACTTTACCATCGTCATTGACGTCTTCACTATTTCTACTAACTATGAATAATGCCATTAAAATAATACTTAAAATGACAATAGCACAACCGATTGCAATAGTTAACTCTTTTTTATTATTCTTATTTAACAAATTGATTACGATACATATTACTACTAAACCACCAATGATAGTAGCTACACCAACAACAAAAGGACGACTTTTTGCCGCTTCAATGATGATTTCTTTATCTTCCCTAACTTGTTCTTTACTACTTGGCAAAACTTCGTTTTTACTAGCATCTCTAGTTATTAAAACCTCAATTGAAGTAGTATCAAAATCGATTTTATGATTCGCATCACTTCCTGAGACATTACTCAAAGTAATAGATGTCTTACCAACACTTGCACTATCTTTTACCTTTAATTTGATAGTCAATAAATTACTAGAAATTTCCCCTGATTTATTAATCAAACCAAATTTGTTATTCGCACTGTTATAAATTACATCAGACCACTCGGAAGTCGTCTTGATACTTTTACCATCTATAATTTCAAAAACAGAAGTATCATAACTCAAAGTAGCTGTCAAAGCATATAACTTAGAATCCGTCTTTAAATTGGCTTCAATCGTTATTTCATCACCGACTATTAAAGTATTTTTATCGGCTTCCAAAGAAATGATGTTTTCACCGTCAGCGAATACATCAAATGGCATTAATGCCAAAACTAAAATTAACAATAAAAAATATTTAAACTTGTCTCTCATAAATAACCCCCATCGCATCATATGTACCCCTACATATTTGTCGCCTATTATACAATAAAAAGAAAAAAAACAAAATATTTTTCAGATATAATTATATTAAAATGTTTTAACAATACACTTTTTATAACAATAAGAAAAAATTGCCTTTATCTCATATGTTACATGACAAATGCAATCTTCTGGTATATTGTGTATAATAATCGCAATCATTGAAAAAACACCAACGCGATATAAGTTGTCAACATCATTTGAAAGAATTCTATCTAAACATGAAAAAGTCAAAATTCCTAAAACTAATGAAACTATTATTAAAAATATTCCTAGCCAAAATCCATGAGTAGATATGAGATAATCAAACGATGACGGCAATAAATCCAGTATGGAAATAGAGACCATAATTCCCGCCGCAAAAGCCAGTGACGAGACTATGATTCTTTCCTCATTATGCACTTTCAAAAAGGGAATGAATCCCCCAATTAAAGTAGAAATACCTGCAATAAAGGTAATAATAAAACTTATCATAAAATTATTCATAGTAAATAATATGAAAAAAAGAGAACAAAATTCTCTTCACTTGTGCATTTTTTTATAATATTTACATATTTCTTTCAATTTACAAATGTCGCACTCCGGTCCCTTAGCTTTACAATTATATCTTCCAAATAAAACTAATTGATGATGGCGTAAAGACCAATCTTTGCGTTCAAACTTACGCATCAATTTTTTTTCTATTACCGCAACATCATCACTTTCTTTAGCAAGCCCTAATCTCTTACTGACCCGTGATACATGTGTATCAACCGCAATAGCTGGAATATCAAATAAATTCGATAGGACGACATTAGCTGTCTTTCTTCCAACTCCAGGCATTTTTTCTAAAGCTTCACGATCATTTGGAACTTTACCTCCATAATCATTAACTAAAATAGTCGCTATTTCTTTGACAAAAACACCTTTACGCGATGCTGTCCCAAGGGGCTTTACAATTTCTATTAAATCTTCAACACGAGCTTTACTAACATCTTCAATACTAGGATATTTGGAAAACAACTTTTCGGTTACAACATTAACACGCTTATCAGTAGTTTGAGCTGATAGTACCACTGCAATTAAAAGTTCATAATCTTTTTCATAATTTAGTTCACACTTCGCATTTGGATATAACTCCATCAAATAATTTTCTAATTCATTAACTATCATCTTCATCCAACCATTCATCCCAATCAAAAACTTCTACTTTTTTACTTGGTGTTTCTGTTTTTTTACGATGACTTTCTGTATAATTTTCAACATCTTTCTTAGTCTTTATTCCTTTTTTACTCCATTCATATAGAATTTTATCGATATATCGCAAATTTCCAACACCACTCATAACAGCCTCTTTTAAAGCACATTTTATCAATTCCACACTAAAGTTATTCTCAAGCCAAGCTTTTATGATTTCATATTCAATTGGGCTAAGTGTCCTTCCAAATTCTTGTTCAATCAATTCAAAAATATTGGAATCATCTCTTTTTTCTTCATCATTATCTCTATCCATTAACATTAAACTTACCCTATTATAAAAATTAGATAAAGATATATATTCTTCTTTAATGTTCTTATCATTAGTAATTACTTTTAACTCTATTAAATTTTTATTACTCAAAGTAGATATTATATTCATGATGCCATTATGATCAATTCCCAAATCAGTGCCAATTTTATTCAAATCAAAAAGAATTAACTCCCCTTCATTATATAAATACATCAATACCATGAATTCATCCATCGATAGAGATAACTTATTTCTAAGTTTATATAAATATAGTGGAATAACAATATTTTTATCTTTTATTAAATCAACCATAACCTTATTTTTCATGATTTCACCTACTTATACTTAGTAATCAAATAGTTAGATATGTCTTCATAATTGTTTAATACTTTACCATATAATATATTATTTATCAAATCATCATAAATTTCCTTAATTTTCTTAGAAGGTTCTATTTCTAATAACCCTATTATTTGATTAGATGTAATATTTACTTCATCACGATTCTTAATTGGTAATTTTTCATATTTATTAGCAATCATCTTACGATCAGTCCCATTTAAACTACCTGCTATGACATTGACATACAATCCATAACGGAAAAGGACATAGTTATCTAAATTATCCATATTCCTAACTTTTCTAATATTATCAATCAATTCTTTTTCATTCTTCGTAAAAGGATAATTACCATTGACTCCAATACTAGCCCAAATACCAATTAAATCAGTATTGAAAACGCAATGACTAAAATCTAATTCCAATTCTTTATCAAGACCTAACTTTACTATTATATCGATACCTCTTTTCACATTATTGTGACAAAATATTCTATCGAGTTCTTCTTTTTTTCTTTGATAAGATAGTCTTGATAATTCACTTTTAGTCCTTTTAATCGCACTTTCTACTTCTTCTGACAAGGAAAAATTTAAAGTAGTATAAAATCTGATGGCCCTTAAAATGCGCAAAGGATCTTCCATGAATTTAGTAATTGGATCACCCACTGTAACAATAACTCTATTATCAATATCTTTTTGTCCATCCAATAAATCTAAAATATTACCATCTTTATCCATGCATAGAGTATTCATCGTAAAATCTCTTCTTTTCAAGTCTTCTAATAAATCTTTAATATACTCTACTTCCATAGGTTTACGATTGTTATAATAACTTATTTCTTTTCTAAAAGTCATAATATCAAAACGATATTTTTTTACATCTAATCGAACTGCTCCATAATCCATTCTGGGCAAAGTTATATTATCAAATATTTCTTTAATATCCTTAGGAGTAGCTTCTGTACAAATATCAACATCATTTGTAATATTACCAAGGATGTAATCTCTAACAAAACCACCTACAATATATGCTTTAAAACCATGACTATCTATTTCATTCAAAACTTTTAATGCAACATCTAACATAAACTATCCTCCCAAATAAATTATAACATAACCTAACTCACAAAAAAACAAGGCATGAAGCCCTGTTTACATTTTTTACTCTTAGTTTACTGCATCTTTTAATGCTGAACCAGCTTTGAAAGTAACAGCTTTTCTAGCAGCGATATGTACTTTTTCACCAGTTTGAGGATTACGTCCATCTCTAGCTGCTCTCTTAGAAACTGCAAAAGTTCCAAAACCAACTAGTGGTACTTTATCTCCCTTTTTTAATGCTCCTGTAATTGCTTCGAATGTTGCATCGATAGCACGAGTTGCATCAGCTTTAGTTAATCCAGTTTCTTTAGCAACTGCTTCTACTAATTCTACTTTTTTCATAATTTTTATTACCTCCATTTTTTTGTCTAAGCACACTATGCTTATAAATATAAATTATCATATTTTATAAGGCAATGCAATTGTTTTTATGCTGTTTTTACGAAAAAAATGTTAAATTTTCAAGTTTTAATCCAAATATTGACAAAAACTATTAATTATGAACAGATTTCGCAAATTTAACCATGACACTATCTGACCCTAAATCAGTCAAATCATTGATATGTCCTAGTTTAGTATAACTGTAACTCGTGTCAAACGATTCATAAAATAGAACTAGGCAATCATTCCCATATAACATTAAATCACCCTTATTTATGTGATGAGGAGAATAAGAATCAGTTGGTAAAGTAATATCTAAATAATGATATTTCTCATTGCCATTTAATTCATCCATTTCAATATCAAGAGGTAAAAGTTTGATAAATTCCCTAGTCGTTTCATTATCATCTAAAGTTAAATTATAAGTCTTATCATTAATTACTACATCTATGTTCAAATCCACGATCTCACCTTTTTCTTCTTTAACATTATTATCTCTACATCCAATAGAAATAAAAGATATAAAAATACATAATATGATTAATATTCTTTTATTCATAAATCATTCCTCTTCACGCACCATTTCATCAATCACTTTTTTAATGTTAGCTTTAACACCAATCGCACAATGTTTTATATCATACGGAATATTGGCATTACTATCATTAATTCTGATCAAAAAAGCACTCGCATACTTATGTGTCAATTCTTCAAACGGAAAACGAATAATTCCCGGCGTATTAAATCCTACTCCTAATTCGATGAACAAAAGTTTTCTATTTTTATTTTTATTTAAGAATTCTTCATAACTTCTTTTGTGTTCATTCCATTCATCATCTTCAACAAAGAAATCATTCTTTCGCAAATTGATATCCATCTTTCCTCCACAAACAGGACATTTAGGAACGAGATGTGAAGGAACCTTTGTATTCTTATTTTCTTTTATCATTTCTTTGATGATTTTAGTGTCATCATATAATTTATCATGACAAGCCCTAGCACACTGTATTTTAGTAAGCGATCCTTGAACTTCAAAAACCCTTTTTTCTTCAAAACCAGCTTTAATGAATTGACGATCAACATTAGTCGTAACAACAAAATAATCTTTGTCTTTAACGAGATTATAAAGTTTTTTATAAAGTGATGAAGCTCTTTTAGAAAGACATAAATAATCGATGTGTTTAGCCCAATAAGACCATCTTTCTTCTTCTGTTTCAAAAATGTAAAAAGAAGAAGTATACATATCCGTAAAATGATAATTTAAAACTAACTCTGGAAATAACTTAGCAAAATCTTTACTACCATAATTGACACCAGCAGCTGTTGACAAACCAGCACCTGCTCCAATGACAACCGCATCACACTCTTCAATTAATTCTTTTATCTTTTCACCATTCATGATATCAATCCTAACTTTCTTTCATAAATATTATTCTAACACATTTTAATCGACAAACTGTTTCTCTTTTGGTAAATACATTCTCGCTCCACGTTGACAGAACTTTTCAATATACATCGCAATTGAATCAGCTGATGTAAAAAAATTATTTTTAATCCAATAATTGATGACACCCAAAGCCCCATTAAAAATAAATACGACAGCGTTCTCTAACTCATCTTCATCTATCTCTGGATGTAAATTTTTCCACCTATTGATGCATTTGTCATAGACAACCTCTAAGACTTCATCCAAAAAAAGGACTTCCCTATCAGTATTAAAAAATATCTTGACCAGTTTTTTATTATTTTCAAAAATTGATAGAATTTCCTTCGTAAAAGAATATACTGAATGTTTTTCTATTTCCAATATTGATGATGAATTTTTTACTTCTTCTATAAATTCTTGTTCTATCGTTCTCAACAAATCATATATGTCCATGTAATAACGATAAAAAGTTCCCCTATTTATATCCGATATCTCACATAATTCTTTTACTGTTATATTCGAAATATCTTTTTTCTCTAATAGATTCAAAAAATTATCTTTAATGACTTTTTTAGTATATTTAATTCTTCTATCCATGATATGTCTCCTTCTTTTTGAACAAAAAAATTATATCTGTTCAAAATATGACATTTGTCAAATAATTGATTATTGATTTAATCATCACTTAAATTATACAATGTATTTATCAGATATTCAACACGTGTCTAATAATGAGGTGATAATATGAATTTTTTTTCATTTAAGAAAACAAAGAAATTGTGGGAAAAATATTATGATAAAAATGAAAGAGAAGTAGAAATTCCTAATACGTCCATATATGAGTTTCTCTATCAGAGAAATGTCGATAGATTAAATAATGTAGCTTTGAACTATTTTGGTAACAAAATGAGTTTTAAAGAACTATTTCATGAAATTGATATGTGTGCGAAAGCCATGCGCAGTCAAGGAATTCGTGAGGGTGACGTCGTATCCATTTGTATGCCTAATACACCAGAAGCTGTCATAGTCTTCTATGCCGTAAGTAAAATTGGTGCTATATCAAACATGATTCATCCATTGTCGGCTGAAGAAGAGATAAAGAAATCAATAATCGATACTAAATCAGTTATGCTATTTACTGTTAATTTTAATTATAAAAAAATCATGAATATTTTAGCTGATACTAATGTGTACAAAATAATTATCATATCTCCTAGAGATTCCATGCCAACAGCATTGGGTTGGGGTTACTTTTTACTAGAAGATAGAAAAATTAAAATACCTAAAAATAATGGAATGTTTATGTTATGGAAAGACTTTAAAAGTAAAGGTAAAAATTATAACATGGATGTCTTAGTATCAACTAATGCTAAAACACCAGCTGTCATTTTACATAGTGGTGGAACATCTGGAACACCAAAAAGCATTGTATTATCTAACAGCAATATCAATGTTGTCATCGGTCAAGCACAAATTGCCTTACCCGAAAATAATGATACTGATAGTATGTTAGCTATTCTCCCTATGTTTCACTGCTTTGGACTAGTTGAATGTATTCACTACCCTCTATCAATTGGCGCTAGTACTATATTAGTTCCCAAATTTGATGCGGCAAGATTTGATAAACTTCTTCGCAAATATCATCCTTCAATCATCCCTGGCGTTCCAACTCTATTTGAAGCTTTAATAAGTAATAAACACATGGATGACATTGACTTATCAAATGTAAAATACGTCGTATCTGGCGGAGATTCTTTAAATGAAGAAAAGAATTTAGCTGTTAATGAATTCTTAAAAAAACACAATTGTAAACATGGAATAGTTCAAGGATATGGCATGACTGAAACCAGTGGTGGTTGTATTTTCAGCACCTTAAAATCCTATGCTTTAGGTAGTGTTGGTATCCCTCTACCATCTAACGATATGAAAATTGTTGATCCTGATACCAAAGAAGAAGTCGATACCGGTGAAACTGGCGAAATCTTAATTAGTGGACCTTCAGTAATGATGGGATATTTAAATGATGAAGTAGAGACAAATAAAGTTTTAGAGAAAGATAAAAAAGGAAAAATATGGGTGCACACTGGCGATTTGGGATATATAGATGAAAATGGTCGTCTCTTCTTTGTTCAAAGATTAAAAAGAATGATCATTTCATCAGGATACAATGTCTACCCTTCTCATATCGAAGATGTATTGAACAAGCATCCAGCTATTTTAAATTCCTGTGTCATAGGCATACCTCATCCTTATAAAGTACAAGTACCAAAGGCCTTTATTGTCTTGAATAACAATGTCAAAGATTCACTTAAACTGCGTTTAGACATTCGTGAATATTGTCAAAAAAATCTTTCCAAATATATGATTCCTAAAGAGTTCGTATATCGTAAAGCTCTTCCTAAAACAATGGTAGGAAAAGTTGATTATCGCAAACTCGAAGAAGAAAATGAAAAATAATAAAAGTGGTTAATCATAACCACTTTTTATTATTCATCATAATCATCTAAAAAACTTTTATAAGCACCATCTTTTTTTGTTCCTAACACACAATTCAAATTGACATTATCTAGGGATTTAAAAATATTGTAGTCAACATCTTTATTAACCTTTTTTAAATTTTTAATGAGTTCTTTTATCTCTTTTCTCTTACTTATATTTTCACTGTTATTTTTCTCAGTGAAACGGCAAGCGCAATTGAGAAATTCTAAATCATTAACTTTACTCCAAGAAATGATGTCCTGTTCTTTAACTAAATATAAAGGACGAATCAATTCTATTCCTTCAAAATGTTCACTGTGTAACTTAGGCATCATTGTCTTTATTTCAGAACCATAAAGCATTGATAAAAGAGTCGTTTCGATGACATCATCAAAATGATGACCTAAAACAATTTTATTACATCCAAGTTCTTGGGCTTTACTATATAAATAACCTCTACGCATTCGAGCACACAAATAACAAGCCATTTTAACTTCAATATTAGAAACAGCTTCAAAAATATCACTATCAAACATTTCAATAGGTATGTTTAAAGTCTTTGCATTATCAACTATTGCTTGACGATTTTTCTCACTATATCCCGGATTCATAACGACATAATGTGCATCAAACTTTATCTTGCCATGTCTTTGTAATTCTTGTACACACTTAGCTAATAAAAAAGAATCTTTTCCTCCACTAATACAAACCATGATATTGTCATTTTCTTTGATCAATTCATAATCTTGAACAGCTTTGACAAATTTACCCCAAATCTCTTTACGATACTTTTTGATTATACTTCTCTCTATTTCTTTATATCTTTCCATTTCACTAATACTCCTGTTCCTCACTCAAAATAATAACATGAATGACGCTATTAGTCTATTTTATTTTTTACTTAAAAAGCAAATCCATGAGATTTGCTTCAATTGTTATTAAAATTCTTTGTTTAATTGAAAATGTAACGATAAACGATAAGATCCATATAGTAAGATAAATCCTAAAATACTGATTATTAATCCCCAATAGTTTTCTAAAAATGCTAAACTGTTCAAAGCAGTTGACAAATCAATATAATTGATGAGTACACCACCTAGAATAACAATGCCAAAGACAATGACAAGAATAGCAATTCGCGCTTTCTCTATTCCTAATTTATAAATAATTGGATACATAAAAGATAAGACTAGTATCGTTCCAAAAATATTTCCTAAAGTTGTTAAAAAGGTATATTCATAATCAAAAGTCTTCGTTTTATTATAAGCAATTATAAAAGATAGAATTGTCGTAATAATAGTAATTATAACCATCATTAAAATAGTTGCCAAGTATTTGGCTCTAACACTATCTTTTCTTCCACCAGGAAAAGTTGCCGCATAACTATCCCATTTATTAAATTCATCATAACTGAAACTAGAAATCATTATCATAACGCTCATAAATGGTAAGACAAAAGATATATCCATTCCATCACTTAATCCCATTAAAGCATAAACAATTATTAAAATAGCAAGCAATTTAAAGTTACTCTTAATCATCGCTAAATCTTTCATCATAAATCCAAACATTATTTAACCCCCTTTATCATTAAGACCATTAAATCATCAAGTGTTATTTTATCAACTATATCAACATCATATTTCTTTTTAAACTCTTTCTTATTTTCAACCAGTACTTCATATTCATATTTATCTTTTTTATATTTAATATAATCTTCTTTAGCTATTTTTTTAAACTCTTTTTCGCTACATTTAACAATTCCATATTTTTCTAACAACTCATCACACGTTTTAGATAAAACAATTTCTCCATCATTTATAAAAGTGATGTAATCAGCAATTCGTTCTAAATCAGTTGTTATGTGACTAGAAAGAAGAATTGAACACTCTTCATCTTGAATGAAATTTTGAAAAATATCAATCACTTCACTTCTAGCAACTGGATCTAGTCCAGAAGTTGGTTCATCTAAGATTAATAGTTTAGGATGATGTGCTAGCGCTGTCGCTATTTCTAATTTTTTACGCATCCCTTTAGAAAAACTCTTTATCTGTTGTTTAGGATTCAATGAAAATTCTTTTAAGTAGTCATTAAACATCTTTTCATCCCAATTTTTATAAATGTACTTCATAGAATTATTGACATCATTTGGTGTTAAAATCTCTGGATAAAACATATCATCTAAAACAACACCAATATCTTCTTTAATTGTTCTTTCGTCTTTCCTACTATCTAATCCAAAGATTTTAACTTCACCACTATATCCTTTAATTATATCTAATATGGCCTTAATTGTCGTCGTTTTACCTGCTCCATTTTCACCAATAAAACCCATAATCATTCCTTTAGGTAAACTAAAAGTAATATTTTTTAATTCAAAATTATCATACTTCTTATTCAAGTTTTTAACTTCTAATATATTTTCCATTATTTATCCTCCGAATATAAAATATTTAACATTTCAACAACTGTACTCTTACTAATTTTATTTGTTTTAGCAATGCCTATTGCTGAATCTAATAGATCTTGTATTTTATTCAATTGTTCTTCTCTTGCTAAATCTTTATTAATTTTAGCAACATAGAATCCTTTTGATGGAATGCTTTTAACATACCCATCCTTTTCCAATTCTTCATAAGCGTTTTTAGTAGTTATGACACTACATCGCAAATCTTTAGCAAGCGCTCTAATCGAAGGTAATAATTCTCGTTCTTTCAACTCACCAGATATAATTTTATTTTTTATCTGTTCTTTTATCTGTTCATAAATAGGTACCCCATCGGAATTACTAATTATTATTTCCATAACTACCTCCTGTATATATACATTATATACAGTATATACACAGGAGTCAATAGTATTTTTTAATTATAATAATTAAGTTAAAAAATTCATAACTAAGTCTATTAATATATCTTTTTCTTTTGGATTAGATTGAGCAATTAATAGAGTAAGTGCTACCAATGTATTATTATCAATAACTTGACCATCGTCATTGTATAAAATATTATAAAAATCTAAGAAATAGATAAATAATGTTGCCGCAATTCTTTTGTTACCATCAATGAAAGTATGATTTTTAGTAATTAAATATAAAAAGTTAGCAGCTTTTTCCTGAATAGTCGGATACAAATCTTTATCATCAAATGATTGATATATGTTTTCAATAATAGATTTCAACCCTTGATTTCTTTCAAGAGCAAATAGATCACTATCATTGTTGAATTTAAGTTTATTAATTATATCAAGGCAATCTTCATAAACTATTTTTTTATTACTTTGAGTTCCATTAGGTTTAGTAATGCGTTTATGATCATAATCATCTAATAAATTTAAGGCATTTGAATAATTATTGATTACTTTAATTATTTCTTGAGCTTCACTACCTTCTAACTCAACATCAATTCTACCTGCAATATCAATTAATTTAATTGTCTTTTCTAAATACTCTAATCGTTGTTTATTAACAGCATAACCTTTTATTAAATAGTCTTTTAATACTTTAGTTGCCCATTTGCGAAAAACGATACCATTTTGACTTTTCACACGATAACCAACACTGATAATCATATCGAGATTGTAATACTCTAATTCTCTAGTTTGAGTTTTATCAGATAATGCTCCATGCTGGGTGGTGTGTGCAAATTTTGCACATACCTCATTTTTATCCAATTCATTATCTTTAAAAACATTATTAATATGCCTCGTTATAACAGTTCTATCCCTTTCAAATAATTTAGCCATCTGATCGCGTGTAAGCCATACTGTCTCATCTTTCACATTAACTTCTAATTTAACATTTTGGTTTTCAAATAATATTATTTCATTCTTCATTTTATTCATCCTTTCTCTTATTAATAATTTTGTCTACTGATTTTATTTTTTAAATTTTATATTTTATTTTTTCAATCACCTCTTTTTTTGATAGTAAATATAATATCATACAAATGTTCTTATTTTCAATACATTTTGATAAATTTTTATAAAAAAAAACAGATCATTATGATCTGTTACTTTATTTTTATAAAACTATTTAAGAATTATCATCACCAACATTTTCTATTATATTAATATTGGAAAAATTATTTTCAACTACATTATTATATATGGTATCAAATATTGTTTTATTTTTAGTGTAAATATCGACGTATATACTATCATCTATATCTAAAAACAATTCGCAATCACGCTTAAGCAAATCATTTTCTTTATTGACATTTTTCAATGAAACAATATTTTTATATAATTTGATTTTTAAAAATATTATGTAATATTTATTTTCATTTATAATCTTTTTAAAAATGTCATTATCATAATATTCTTTTTCAAAAAGCACTTGATCAGCATTGATTAAAACCTCAGAATCAAGAATTTCCCACACATAATCTTTTTCATCTAAATGATTAAATATTTTTGATAAAAAATTATTGTATTCATTACCTATTTCAAACTTTATAACTTTCATAACTTCCCCCTTTAACTTTTTTTATTTCTACTACTTCTATTTTTTCCAAAGAAGGCACCACATAAAAAAGGAATAGAAAATAATAAAAATATACTTATTGGTATAAAAAGTGCATAGTTTTTATTTACTACTGCATAATATGAAGAATAACCTAAAAAACCATAAACATAAATAAAGAAAACGATTCTAAATATGTACATAAAAATTTTAGCTATTTTCTGATTATTGAAAAACAAAAAAATATTTTCTAAAAAAATGGCAATCGCACATATAAGAAAAGGAAGAATAAATATTTTCACTCCTAAATTATTATTAGGAAAAGCTCATACTAATACCACTATAGCCATTATGGCCATAACCATTTTTCTAATCATTACTATTCTTTCAAGTTGTTTTTTCACTATATCACTTCCATATTTTATATTATACAATAATGGTGAACTGATGTAAAAATAAAAGAGAAATAATATAAAAAACTATAAAGGATAAATAACTTTATAGTCTTTTTAATTTAATTATCAATGTCTTTTTTTATTGTACTAATATATTTTACTTTAAAAAAGTTATCATAATATAGCTTTTTATCTTTGAATAAAGCAAATATATTTATTAAATAAAATATAAGTATTTCTAAAAAAGCCATAATGAGTAATAAAAATTCCTCTGTTGCATTCAAATTAAAATTATTAGCTATGGAAAAAATTATAATAAAATCTATAAATATACTACCAAAATAATATAAAAACAAGAAGATGATTCGCAATGTTATTTTTATAAGTCTATGTTTATTAAACTCTAATCGCACATTTAAAAATTTACTACCTAAAGTTTGTCCATTTTTAAAATATGGATAAATGATAAAGTAAACAATGAATACAATTAAAGATACATACCTACTACTTATAAATAGGTAAATAAAAGTAAAGATAAGAACATATAAGAAGCAATCTAAACAAAATACAGTTATTCTTCTAAATCCCGATACTACTTCTCCTCTTTCTAAAGATTCTTCATCTATTTTTTCTCTTGTCGGTAAGAAATTATTTAAAAATCCCATTATGAAGTAACCAATTATTCCTCCTAATGTATTTATGATTAAATCATCAACATCAAATACCCTATATGGATATGAATATAATCCATACAATCCTGTTAATTGTGTTACTTCAAAAAATAAACTTAAAATAAAACTCATAAATAATGTTTTCTTAAAATTACATTTAAAATAATACCTCAAATACATACCAAAAGGAATCGTCATAAAAATATTAAAGATAACTGTATAAAAACATGGTTCTTTAATTGCCTTTAAATAAGTAGATGGATTTTTTAACTGAAAAGATGATTCTCTTATAAAGTCATTTATAAATCCAAAAGGAATGAACTTTATCATATTCGGTTTATATATGACATCTTCTTTATTTGGCAAAGGTAAAATGACTAAAAAATATACTGTTATCAAATAGAGAATAAATGAATAAACTATCAAAACTCTAAAAGGATTAATTGATCCATATTTATGATATTGATGTAATACAAAAGGAATTGAAAACAATAATGCTACTAAAGGAAAAACAGCGATAGCTGTCTTAATTGAAATAAAATAACTCATATTGGAAAGGGACTAGTAAAATACTAATCCCTACCTCCAATCATTAATAACTGTAACATATCAATATCTTTCCCTTATGATACTTTTACTACAAGAATAAGTAATTAAGAAATATCCACCATAGATAATGACAATGAATATAGCTGTTGCAATAATTGATGGTAATAACTCATCTGTTCCAAATACTTCTAATATCTTAACCGCAAACATTATACCAAAAATAGAATGAATTAGAGCAAGTATTAAAGGTAGCATAAAGAAGATAGCAATCTGTCTAAATAATGCTTTATTAATCATTTTCTCATCAGTACCAATCTTTCTTAACATTTTAAATCTTTCTTTATTATCACTACTCTCTGATAATTCTTTTAAACCTAAAATTGCGGCACTACTAATTAAGAAAATTACTCCTAAATAAAGACCAATAAATGTTACCATTGCTGATAATCCTGTCGTCGCTTCTCTAATAGCCAGTTTAGTCGTTCCACTTGGAAGTAAATATTCCTTTATTTTAGGATCTTTATCTAACTTGTTTATATTGTTCTCTATATTTGTTATCTCTTCTCTATCTGTTGTTTTATAATTACCTATTAAATGATTTTGTACTAAATATTCTTCATCAACAACATTATCAGGTACTAATATAATTCCTGTATTAATATGATTACTAGACATTTCTAAAAATCCATCTTGGCATGATTTATATTTAGGTTTTAAAGTATGACCAAATAAATTAATTGTTTCACTATTTTCAAGAGCAACATTTCTTACATTAACCATTGATTTAAAATCAGCAATAATCATGTATTCATCACTATTTAAAGAATATTCATTTATTCCATAAAACCTTGCTACTTTGTTATAATCACTAATTTTCATGATAGATTCCATCGTGTCATAAGCTAAAAATGGAAAACTAGTTCTAATGCTCTCTAGTCTTGACCCTAAAGTATGATTCATCGTTAAATCTGGTGTTCCATAAGTATTAACTTCTATATATTCTTTAAAATAAGTTGTAATATCAAAACCAAATAATTCAAACATTTCTCTAGCTGTATAATGAGAGTTTTTTATTTGTGAATCATTATAACCATAGTTTCGATATTTGTCATAATACTTATCCATATTCATATTAACTGTGAACTGAGCATCTACTGGTGCTAGTTCCCTAATATTAGCATTCATCGAATTTTTCATTGTAAGACATGCTGATAATAAGCAAATAGTTATGAATAACATTAGACAGATAATTGTTGTTGAAAAAACGGTTGTATTGATTTTACTTGAGAATTGTCTTAATGTAAAACTGTTTAATCCCTTGTAATAGAATTTTTTAATACTCATTGCTATTCTTAAAATTAATCCTGATAAAGACCAAAATATAAAGAATGTACTTACGGCACCCATTATGATTGGTTTCATTATATCTATTGCTTCTTGTAAAGTTAAAAATTCGACTGTTACCATGTGATATGCTTTTCCAAGTACAATACAAGAAATGATAAAAATAACAATACATAAATAAGGATTCTTTAGTTTAATTGTTTCACTTGTTTTAGCACCATTTAATAAATCAATCAACTTACATTTACTGACACTTATCGTATTAAAAATCATGACTAATAAGTACATGATACTGAAATAAATAATTGTCTTAATACAAGCTGATGCTGAAAAGACAAAGGTAAATTTGGTGAGATTAGCTTCAAACATATTGGCAACAACTAAACTCATAATTTGGGATAGTAATACGCCAAAGCCTAATCCTACTAAAAGAGAAATAATACCAATAAATAATGTTTCAAAAAATAATATTAAAGATATTTTTCTTTTACTCATACCAAGGGTTAAATAAATTCCAAATTCTTTATTTCTTCTCTTAATTAAAAATCTGGAAGCATAAATGATTAAAAATCCTAAGATGAATGATACAAAGACACTGACACCAGATAACATCGTCATCATGAGATCAATTAATTCATAAGTTGATGAAGAAACATTCATCATGACAGTTTGACTATCTAAAGCATTGAAAACATAGAATATTGCTACACCAAGAATAAGGGTAAAAAAGTAGATGGCATAATCTTTAATACTCTTCTTGATGTTTTTTAGTGATAACTTATAAAGCATCGTTTAAATCGCCACCAAGTAAAGTTACGACATCAATAATCTTATCAAAAAATTCTTTACGAGAATCTTTTCCTCTACGAATCTCTTTAAAAATCTTACCATCTTTGATAAAGATTACTCGTCTAGCATAACTAGCTGTAAAAGCATCATGCGTAACCATTAAAATAGTAGCTCCTAGTTCATCTAAATAATTAAATTTTTCTAGTAACATTTTAGATGATTTAGAATCTAATGCTCCCGTTGGTTCATCAGCTAAAATAAGTTTGGGATCCGTAACAATAGCGCGAGCCGAAGCTACTCTCTGTTTTTGTCCACCACTCATCTGATATGGATACTTATTTAAAACATCTTTTATATCTAATTCCTCACTAACTTTCTTTATCTTTTGCTCTATTAGAGATGAACTGACATTCTGAATAGATAATGCTAGCGCAATATTTTCATAAGCTGTTAAAGTATCAAGTAGATTAAAGTCTTGAAAGATAAATCCTAACTCTTCTCTTCTAAATTTATTGAGATCATTACCCTTTAATTTCGTAATATCAAGTCCCCCGACAAAGATATGACCACTCGTCACTCTATCAATTGTTGATATACAGTTTAAAAGAGTTGTTTTTCCAGAGCCAGACGCTCCCATAATCGCAACAAATTCACCCTTTTCGACTTCAAAAGATAAATTATCAATCGCTTTTGTTAGAGATGAACGACTTCCATAGTACTTTTCAATTTTGTCAACTTTTAAAATATTTTCCATATATTTTCTCCTTTCATCAACAATAATAATTTAAAAAAACTATTTTGTCGTTCGTTTAACATTACAGAACATTACAATTTTGTAACATCATTTTAAGACATCATAATATTTATTTTTAGCGAATGTTATATAGACTTTTGTATATTTATTATAAACAGATTCTATATCTATCTTATGCCCTAATTTACTACACATATTTTTCGCAATAAATAATCCCATTCCTGTCGATTTATTAGTATTTCTTCCATTTTCTCCTGTAAATGATTTATCAAAGACTTGCTTTAAATCAGATTCTTTTATTCCTATACCATTATCCTCTATGATCAATATCGTTTTATCTTTCTTATCTTGGACCGATATTTTGATATAAGAATTATCAATATTTCTTTTATACTTAATACTATTATTAATTATTTGCCCTAAAATAAACTCTAACCATTTCGAATCAGTTAGTACTTTAACACCTACTTTTTCGACAATATAATCTATTTTATTTTCTAATAAGTCATCCATATTTTTAAGGCCGACATTTTTAATTACTTTCGATAGATCTATCTCTTTTATCAAATAATCCTTTTCAGCGTTTTCGCTTCTAGCATAATATAGAACTTGATCAACATAATCTTCTAATCTTTTTAATTGTAATTTGGTCTTTTTATCAAACTGATCTTTATGATTATTACTCATCAAAACTAAAGTAGAAAGTGGAATTTTAACTTCATGAATCCACATCTCAATATAATCTTTAAAATCTTGTAAATGTTCTTCTATCAATCTCACATTTTCATTCATTGACTTATTTATTTCATATAGAGCTTGATACAATAATTCTCCTTCATAAAACTCTGGTTTAGATAAAGTCTCTAATACCAAATAAGCTTTATCAAGAGATGCGATATTAGCAAGTAAATCCGTATAAAACTTTTTCTTTCTATAATATGGTATTAATAAAATTGATAAAAAGCATATGACATACAAAAGTGATGAAGATACAATGACTGATCTATCTACTTTAAAAGCTAAAAAAATGAGTAAATTAATGATATAACAAATGATAAAACTTAATAACTTATATAAATTATCTTTAAAATATGCACCTATCTTCATGATAAAATGTATCCTAATCCCTTTCGCGTATCAATCGCATCATCATAACCTATCTCTTTTAGTTTACTTCTAAGTCTACTAATATTGACCGTTAAAGCATTTTCATTAACGTACTCAGAATTATCCCATAAAATCGTCATTAATTCATCACGTGTCACTATCCTATTTTGATGGTTTAATAAATAAGAAAAAATAATCATTTCATTTTTCGTTAATTCTATTTCTTTATCATCTTTTTTTATCATTCCTTTTTGTAAATCAAACTTCAATTCTTTATAAGTTAAGTCATTCATATTTTTATTGTAATTAGTCTTTGTCCTTTTTAAAACTGCTCCTATTCTCAAAAGTAATATATTGGGATTATATGGTTTAGTAATATAATCATCAGCACCATAAGAAATAGATAATGCTTCATCCGTTTCTGAATTAATACTTGTAACCATAATAACAGGAATATTAGATTCTTTTCTTAAACTTTGAAGTAAACTTTCCCCATTTATAAAAGGTATATTTATATCTAATAAAACTAAATCTGGAGATACTTCTAATATTTTCTTTAAAGCATTCTTAAAATCTTTTAAGACGATAGTTTCATAATTATTATTTTCTAATAATTTAGAAAGTTCCTTACAAATCAATTCTTCATCTTCAATTATCATAATTTTACTCATGTATTTCACCACTTTTCTAATATTATCATACCACGAATTAATCACATTTAACCTTACAGTTTTGTAACAATAAAAATCTACCGGCTTAGCTGGTAGATTTTCTCCCAAGCCTATAAGGCTGTCTGCAACTGCACGCTTTGCAGC
>CANREL010000002.1 GCA_947629655.1 uncultured Bacilli bacterium | reverse complement strand
TACTTATCTAAAATAAGAGGATTTTATGATTCAGATTTAATTAAAATATTAGTAGGTATAAGAAGATGTGGAAAATCAGTTATTTTAAATCAAATAATAGAAGAATTAAAAGAAAAAAGGAAAATAGATGAAGAACATATAATATTTATTAATTTTGAATTTATTGAATTTGAAGAACTATTAGATTATAAAAAATTAAATAAATATATAAAAGATAAAATTAAAGATGATAAGATTTATTATTTGTTTTTGGATGAAATTCAGAATGTAGATAATTTTGAAAAAGTTGTTAATTCATTACGTGCTCAGATAAAAAATATAAGTATATTTTTAACTGGATCTAATAGTAAAATGTTATCAGATGAGTTATCATCAGTTTTATCTGGTAGATATGTTTTATTTAATATTAATCCTCTATCTTATAAAGAATATGTATCTTTAACTAAAAAAGATGGAAATAACTTAAATACTTTTTGGGATTACGCTAAATGGGGAGGACTTCCAAATAGATGTGAATTTACAAATGAAATAGATATAAAAAATTATCTTCATAGTGTATATGATTCTATTATTTTAAGAGATGTTGTAAAAAGATTAAATTTAAAAGATACTATTCTTTTTGATATGATTTTACAATATTTGATTGAAACTACCGGACGTGAATTTTCTGCTGATAATATTATAAAATATTTAGATAAAGAAAATAAGAAAATATCTAATGAAACACTTTATAATTATATAGATGCCTTGTGTAAGGCATTAATACTTAAAAAAGTATATAGATATGATATTGTTGGTAAAAGTGTATTAAAAACATTAAATAAGTATTATGCAACAGATTTAGGTATTGCTCAAATTAAAAATAATAATCCAGAATTTAAAAGTTATGTTGTTTTAGAAAATATTGTTTATAATGAATTAATAAATAGAAACTATGAAGTATATATAGGTAAAACTAAAAATGGTGAAGTAGATTTTATAGCAAAAAAAGATGGAAATATTAAATATATTCAAGTAACTTATGAAATGACAGGTAATGATAATACTATTGAAATAGAGTTTGGAGCATATAAATCTATTGAAGATAATTATCCAAAATATGTAATTTCTCTTGATAAAATAGATTTATCTCGTGATGGTATTATTCATTTAAATTTAATTGATTTTCTATTAAGCGAAGAGTTTTAATTAATATGAAAAAAGAAATTGAAATAGAATTATGTTAATTACAAACTACATTTTATAAAGACACAAATATTGAAATGGTTTACAAATTTAACATATTAAATATTATTTAATCTAAATGGAGCAAAGAATACATAACAAAAGATAAACTACTTATCCAAAAGATATGTTTTAAATGTAGTAGGAGGTGTGGTAAGTATGAAAATAGGATTTGTAACTGATACTAACATATTAGAAAAAGTTCAAGATGAATTATTTGCGTCAAAGGGGATACTAGATAGTACAGATATTTTTACTGAATATATAAAAGATTTAAAAGAAGCAGATGTGGAAAAAGAGTTAATGTATTTTATGCCAGAATCTATTCTAGAGGAATTATTTACACAAAGAAGAATTATGTTTAATGAAAAGTATGATAAATTTAGAAGTAGTTTTCTAGACATGCAATATGGATTGATTGGCGAAATGCCTACCAATAATTTTGAATCATTTGTTCAAAAAGAAAAAGGAAAGTATTATACCAAATTTAAAATAATAAAATTAAATTACACAGCAGAATTGTTAGAAAATTTGGTAAATGAGGCTATTCAAAAAAAACCACCTTTCGACAAAAGTTTGTATGGCAAGAAGTCTGATGCTGGATTTAAAGATGCAATAATTTGGAAAACAATTTTACAATCCAAAGAAATTGATGAATGTAATTTATTTTACTTGTTTTCTTGTGATAAAATTTTTTACGATAATCAAGATTATTTATATAAAGATTTTAAATCTATTCATAAAAATACAGAACTTAAAATTGTTTATTTTGATCCAGATGGAAATCAAAGGCAAAATGTGCTACAACTGCTTATATCTGAAAATAAGTTGGTTGAAACAACAGTTGTTAAACTTTATGATAAAGAATTGATTTTATCTAATATAAATCAAATTAAATATGATTATAGTGAAGAAGTTGCATATATTAATGAAAATAAGACACTAAAATTAATTAATATATTATTTAATGAGTTTACGATTAAAGATTTCTTTATAGATGATGTTAACGAAAAGAATGGAAAATATGAGGTAGTATTATCTTTTAAAACATCCAAATACATTTTAGATGATTCACAGGAAGAAAAAACAAGAAAGTTATTAGGAACTATAAAATTATATTTTAATTTAAGCAATAAGAGGTTTGAGCTTACATCATATAAAGTAGATAATGTTAGATTTTATAGTAATCAGTTAAATAAATTATTTTCTAGCATTGGAGAGTCAGTTGCTAAAATATATAGTGATGAATTTAAAAAAAGTATGGAGTCTTTAAGAAAAGCTTTGGAAATTAATTTAGAGCCTCTTAAAGATATAAATTTTACAAGCCAATTAGAGGATATAAAAAAAGCTTTACCAGCTTTTGATAGTATAAAAGAAATAACTAATAGTCTAAATAGCTCTAAACAATTTGAGGAATTAAGAAAATCACTATTGGCGGCTAATGATATTGTTAAATCAGCCCATGCATCAAATCCTATAAAATATTTAGATACTAATCGTATTGAAGATAAGAGTAATAAAAATTAGGAAAATATAAATATGTTTAAAAAATACTACATTTTGACCCATGCGAGGTCTAGATAATCCAATATCAATGGCAACAATCCACACTGATTCTCCATTTATTAAAACTCTATTTATAGCATTTTCCTTAAATTGTTTTGAATATTTTTATTTTTGATTGTTCTAAGAATATCATATCCATGTTTATTTATTAAACTAACTATATAAGATATATTACAATCTCTTATATTATATTTTCTTGCAAGTATATACCTAGATTGTACTTGCTTTTTTTTATAAACTTCTATTTTATCTTCATAGCTCAATTTATTCATATAAAAACCTCGTTTCTATGTTCAAGAAACGAGGTTCACATCAAAATTGTCTTTTTTTATAAAAATCCTTTTAATTTTTCAACAGCTTTTTCTTGAATATTGACATATTCTTGAACTAAGGAATTAACTTCTTTATCAGTTTTTTTATGATTTAATAATTTTCTTCCTTCAATAATTCCCATGTTAGTTCCTTGTAACAATAATTCTGCTATTTTAGAAGTACTGTCATCAACCATAGTCTTCATCTCGATTCCATACCAAGTCATGGCTTTATTCATAGCATTTGTTTCGTGAGGTTTTTCACTACTATTGTATTCTGGGTATAATTCATTAATCTTATTTGATATAGACTTATATTCATTATATTGATTGATAAGTTCTTCTTTTAAGTTTTCATCTTCAACTTTATCCATTATGTAATGAATGGCATCTTGCCCCATACAGGCACCTTTGTTTAATTCATCTAAAACGTTTATTTCATTTTCATTCTTTTTCATATTTTCCTCCCCATATATATTGTGTAAAAGATAGATAATTATACAACTTTCTATTAATATCATTCTTTTTTTCCTATTTTTTTAAAAGATGTTATAATAGTACTTAGAAGTAGGTGAGAGTATGAAAGAACGAATTAAAAGAATTATTTTTATAGTATTATGTATTTTTTTACAAGTATTTTTTACGGTAACTATATTTACTCTATTTAGTGAGTATTTTGGACTTGTTGAATTCTTATTGAGATTTATAAGTGCTTTAATCGTTTTAACAATTATTAAGAATAGTAATAAGTTAAGTAGTAATATCTCTTGGATTATATTGATCATGCTTTCGCCCATTTTTGGAACGATATTATTCATAATGGTGACTGATAATTTATATCATAATAAAATGCTTAGAACTTTTATAAAGAAGAGTGATGAAATAAAAGATTATTTGATACAAGATGATAAAGTTTTAAAAGAGATTGGTAAAAGAGATACCCATGTTTATGGACAGATGAAATACATATCGACATCAGGTTTTCCTGTATACAATAATGATGGTGTTAAATATTACAAGTTGGGAGAAGAAGCTTTTCCTGTTATGAAAGAAGAACTTGAAAAAGCTAAAAAATTTATTTTTATGGAATATTTCATCATTGCTGAAGGAAAAATGTGGGATGAGATTCTTGAAATTTTAAAGAGAAAAGTTAAAGAGGGAGTAGAAGTAAGAGTAATATATGATGATTTTGGATGTATTACGACTCTTGATAATGGTTACGATAAATATTTAGAAAGCATGGGGATAAAGTGCATTTGTTTTAATAAATTAAATCCAGTTCTATCAATTTTTGCCAATAATCGTGATCACCGTAAAATATTGGTCATTGATGGTAATGTAGCATTTAGTGGTGGTATAAATATTGCTGATGAATACATCAATCACAAAGTTAGATTTGGTATTTGGAAAGATAATGCGATCATGGTTAAGGGAGAAGCAACTTGGAACTTCACTATCATGTTTTTAAACGTATGGAATATTTATCGCAATGAAGATAGTGATTATAACAAATATAAGCCAAGTCATAAAAATAATAAAAAAGAAGATGGTTTTGTCATACCATATGCTTCTAATCCTTTGCAAAAAGAATCATTGGGCGAAGATGTATATTTGAATATAGTCAATCAAGCAAATAAATATTTATACATATTCACACCATATTTAATAATTAATAGTGATATGATTTCTTCACTAGTTTTAGCTAGTAAAAGAGGAGTCGATGTCAAAATTATTACCCCTGGTATTCCTGATAAAAAAATAGTTAATATGTTAACTAAGTCATATTATGAAATACTCATAAAAAACGGTATAGAAATATATGAATACACTCCAGGATTTATTCATTCAAAAGTTTTTGTATGTGATGATGCGATAGCGACAGTAGGAACGATCAATTTGGATTATCGAAGCATTGACTTGAACTTTGAATGTGGTGTTTATCTATTCGAAGCTAAAGAGATTATGGAAGTAAAAAAAGATGCAATAGAAACGATTGGCGAAAGTCATCTCGTAACTTTAGAAGAAGCAAAGAGCAATTTCTTCAAAAAGATTGGTCAAGCATTCTTACGTCTATTTGCTCCTTTGATGTAGGTTTAATAATGATATTAAATGTCAGTGGTAGAACAGACGTTGTCGCTTTTTATGAAAAATGGTTTGAAAAGCGTTATCGAGAAGGATTTGTCGATGTCAGGAATCCCTTTAATACCAAATTGGTCAGTCGCATTTATTTTGATGATGTCGATTTGATTCTCTTTTGTACTAAAAATCCTCTTCCCATAATAGATTTTTTACCATCGATTGATAAACCAATCATCTTTCATGTGACGTTAACACCTTATCAAAAAGATCTTGAACCATATGTCATTGATAAGAGAAAGATAATTGAAGGAATTAAGAAAATATCTGAAATTATTGGAATTGATAATGTTTATGTGCGTTATGATCCAATTTTATTAAATGATAAATATGACATTGCTTATCATAAAAAGATGTTTGAGAGAATGTGTATCTCTCTAAATGGTTATGTCAAAAATATAATTGTATCTTTTGTTGATGAATATAAAAACGTTCGAAAAAATAGAGAAGTTTTAAAATATCGTCCATTTTCAGAAAGTGATTATAAAGAGATTGGAACTTTTTTCGCAACTGTGGCGTCACAAAATAAAATGACGGTTCAAACCTGTTTTGAAGAAAGAAATTTAGTTGAGTATGGCTTTAAAAAAGGCGAGTGTATATCGCGTGAACTAGCTTATAAAATGACGGGGAAAACTTATAAAAAATGGAAAGCTAGAAACTGTAGTTGTGCTGAAATGGTCGATATTGGTGTCTATAATTCCTGCCGTCATTTTTGTAAATATTGTTATGCAAATTATGATGAAGTTCAAGTTGAGAGAAATAGTGTTAGACATGATGTGAATTCATCTCTATTAGTTGGTAATCTCGCAATTGATGATGTCATAAAAGTAAGAAGAAAATAGGACAAATTAATTTGTCTTTTTTTCTTAACATGAAATGTTAAATTGTTAAGTTCTACATCCATGGTATGTAATATTGATATCTTTCTTTATAGAATGAAAGAGAAAGGAGGAAATAATGGATCAAGAAAAAATAGGAAAATTTATTCAAACATGTCGTAAGAATAAAAATATTACTCAGAGGGAGTTTGCGGAAAAATTAGGTGTTACTGATAAAACAGTATCACGTTGGGAAAATGGACATTACTTGCCAGATGTATCTCTATTTAATGATATCTGTAGTATCCTTGATATTGAGGTTACAGAACTTTTAAATGGTGAAAAGAATAAGAGGGAAGTTTTAGGAAAAGAGGTTGATAAAACTATTATGAAAATAGTTAATATTTCTAGTGATGAAATAAAGAAAAAGAAAAAGAAAGTAATAATAATTAGTAGTGTTGTAATCGCTATTCTCATCTTAATTTTTGTGGTAATTTTAACACTTCAACATAATAAATATGAAGGTGAAGAAGAAATTCCAAAAGAAGGGGAAGAATTCGGTTTTGCTTTTCAAGAAGCAGTAAAAGAAAAAGATGATGGTTGGGTATGTCATTTCAGTCTATCTTATGAAAATAATTATACTGATACACCATATGATTACAGATATAATTGTGTCAATTTCCGCTATTCTAAATTAGATGATTTTCGCACTTATAGTTCAGAAATTGATGGTAATGGAGAAGTTTTCTATTATGAAACTGAGACAAATCATCCAAGTTACATATACAATGATGAATTGGTAGAAGAAGAACATGCGATAATTGATTATTTTGGAAAAAAGAAATTTAATAAAAAGATCAGCATGAAAGATTTAGATGGATTGAAACTTGAAAAAATTTCTAAAGATGAAGTATTGGAATTGTACAATCAAGCAATAACTTCTAAAAAAATTGATAAATATGGAAAAAATCCTGTTATTTATATTCCTGAATACATGAATAGATCAATGACATATAAATTTGATGATAATAAGGAATATAATTGGATAGTGGGATATATAATGACTACTGGTCACATAACTCATGTCAGTATTGAACTTCAAATTGATGATGAATACTTATCAGATTTAGTTAAAGATGGCAAAGCTACAAAAGAACAAAAAGAAATATATGATAATGTTTTATTGATAAAAAAACATATCATGACTGAACAAAAATTTGAACTTCCAGATTCTTTATATGGTGTTTCACCATATAGGTATTTGGGTGATAACTTTATGGATATAAAAAAATTAGAAGGAAAATAGAAATAGGAGTTTTATAAACTCCTTTTTTTAGATAAATATATCTTTTAATTAATATTTATTATATAATTTAGATGGTGATAAAATGTTAGATAAAGTGGTAGTCTTCGGACAAAATAGTATTAAATTTAATATGGATTTAAAAATATATGTTGATCCTTTTAGGTTGAATGATAGAAGTAATGATGCAGATATAATTTTTATTACGCATGATCATTATGATCACTTTTCACTTGAAGACATTGAAAAAGTTATTAAGGACGATACTGTTTTAGTTGTACCAAGATGTATGGAAAATATCGTCAATAACTTTAAAAATGTTTTATTGGTCGACTATGGTTCTCATGAAGTAAAAGGAATAGAGTTTGATGTCGTGCCTGCTTATAATATCGATAAAAAGTTTCATCCCAAAGATAAAAAATATGTCGGTTATATTTTAAAATTAGATAATCATCGTTATTACATAGCAGGAGATACTGATGATACTTTGGAAGCAGAAGAAATCAAATGTGACGTAGCTTTTTTACCAATTGGTGGTACGTTTACAATGAATCCTGAAGAAGCTTGTCAATTGGCTAAAAAGATAAATCCTCAGATTGTCGTTCCGGTTCATTATGGTAGCATAGTTGGAACTAGTGCTGATGGAGAACATTTTAAAGAATTGATGGATAAGACAAATATTGAGTGCGTATTAATGATAAAATAATTAGGTTTACATTTTTGAATTAAATTTACACATTTTTACATTGTTTGTTTTACATCTTTATTTACTATGTTTATCTTTTATGTTATCTTTTCTTTGAAGGGATATGTTATTATGGATAAAGAATGGTTAAAATACTGGCAAAAGGTTGAAAATTTGGAACATGGTGAAGAAGATGATGAAGAACTTATGAATGCCAGTGAGAAAGAAAAAGAACAAAATTTAGAAGAAGCCAAAGATTTATATAAAATAGTATTAGATGATGATAATTAATGCCTTGAATTATGTGGTTTTTTGTATTATAATTGTTTTATAGTAGGAAAGAGGGATTGACTTATGGCTAGAAAAAAGAATGAAAAGGAAAAAGAAATAAAAAAAGATAAAGCTGAAACGACGAATGAGGGACATACAAAAGCTCATACGAATCGCAAATCTAGTAAGTATAGAAAAATAGTTGAAGGTTATAAGAGAAGAAATAGATTAGTAGAAATAATCATCGTATGTATTGTTCTAGTATTGTTGTTTGTTCTTGCTTGTAATAAGACTTTCTTGAAAACTAATTACACTCAAAAAGTTGGTAATAGTGAAATATCTATCGATTTGCCAAGATTTACTTATTTTGTTAAATCTGATAATAAAAAGATCATCTTTAAGACTCTTAGAAAGTCAACTAATACACGAGCTTTCTTTCAAGATTTTTTAGAGAGTGATAAGTTCGACATATATTATTGTGGTGATGCAACACCATATTATTACAATAGTGAAGGAAAGTATTTCATTTATAACATTGAAGTTAAGAAAGCCTTTGCTATCAAGACTGTTACGGTAAATTATTCAACTGTTGATTTAAATTTATTTTGTAATACTATTAATGATGATAGTAGTGATACTGAATCTCCAGTTGAAGATACACAGAGTGGGGAAATTAACGAAGGTGTTTAGAAGAGCTTTTGGAGCTCTTTTTTTTTATTGTCATAATAGGCGATTTGACAAAGATGATCTTTTTTGCTAGAATACTAAAATGTCACGTTATAAAAGAAGAGGTGTATTGCAATGTTTTATGATGAAGTAAAAGCAATTGAAGCCTGTAGTGAAGATCCATCCCTGGTATTTGAGCTCATAAAAGAGGAACACTTCGATACAGTTGATAAGTTGCTTAGCAAACATAAAATAGACATTAATGTTTGTGACGAAAATGGAAATGACGTTTTAGTTAGATTACTAAAGAAAGGTCAGTATGAATTAGTTCTAAAACATATGAAAAATAAAGATTGGGATGTAAATCATCAAAATAATGATGGTAATACATTCGCTCACATCTTAGTTTTAGCCAATTATATCAATGTTATAGAAATAATTAAACAATTGAGAAAGAATAAGAAATTTTTACCCAATATAAAAAATAATAAGGGAGAGACTATACTAGATAGATCAATTAATGGTAATTATATATATACTACTGTTAAGATATTGGAAGATAAGAGATTTAATAGTATAGATATAGCATCTTTTAAGAAGTTATATGATACATACATTAAAACTAATAAGTATGGTAAATATACTAAACTTGCTAATCTACAAATAATAATCGATTCTTTAGATGAAAAAGATTTAGTTCCAAGAATGGAAAAATTAGTTGATTATTTTAAAAGAGATTATACAATGATAAAAGATGAAGTTATTAATGATAATAAGACTAAACAAATGGATACGATCATTAATAGAATATTGAGAGAGAGTAATATTTAATTATTACTTTTTCTTTTGGTTTATTTTTAGTATAATATAACAAGAAAGAAGTGAGTGGTATGGAATTACCTGATTACATAAAAGCTAGAAAGCGTAGCAAGGAAAAAGTTGAAATAGAAAATTATGAAATTACTGATGATTTAAAAGAGATTGGAAAGGGTAAGAAATACTTTTTAAAGACTTATGGTTGTCAGATGAATGAACATGATAGTGAAAACTTAAAAGCTATGTTAGAAGAATTATCTTTTGTTGAAGTCGATGATTATAAAAAAGCTGATTTAGTTTTGTTGAATACTTGCTCAATTAGAGAAAATGCTCACAATAAAGCTTTTGGGATGCTTGGTAGATTGAAACATATCAAAGAAAAAGAAAATCCTAATTTGATTGTCGGATTATGTGGTTGTATGGCTCAAGAAGAGGGAGTAGTTGATCACATCATCAACAAATACAAATGGGTAAATTTTGTTTTTGGAACGCATAACATGCATCGTCTACCATTTATTTTGAGTGATGCTTTAAAGAAAAATAAACAACAGATAGAAGTTTTGAGCCGTGAGGGAAATATTATCGAAGGAATTCCCGTCAAGAGAGATAATCCTTATAAAGCCTATGTCAATATCATTTATGGATGTGATAAGTTTTGTACTTATTGTATCGTTCCTTATACTAGAGGTAAACAGAGAAGTAGAAATCCTAAAGATATCATAAGAGAAGTGGAAAAGTTAGTTAGTGATGGTTATAAAGAAGTGACCTTACTTGGACAAAATGTCAATGCTTATGGAAAGGATTTTGATTATCAATACACGATGGAGAATCTTTTAGAAGATGTTTCTAAAACGGGAATTGAACGCATTTTCTTCATGACTAGTCATCCTTGGGATTTCACAGATGGTTTAATCGATGTCATTGCGAAATGTGATAATGTGATGCCTTATGTTCATCTACCAGTTCAATCAGGTTCTAGTCGTATTCTAAAATTGATGGGTAGACGTTATACAAAAGAAAGTTATATTGAACTTTTTGACAAGATAAGAGAAAGAATTCCAAATGTTTGTATTTCAACTGATATCATTGTTGGATTCCCTGGTGAAGAAGAAGAAGATTTTCAAGATACATTGGATTTAGTCGAACATTGCAAGTACGATAATGCCTTTACTTTTATTTATTCTCCAAGAGAAAAAACACCGGCAGCGATGTTGAAAGATCAAGTACCTGAAGAAGTAAAAGAAGAACGTCTTCAGAGATTGAATGCAGTTGTCAATAAATATTTCCTTGAGAATAATAAAAAATTAGTTGGAAAAATAGTTCCAGTCTTAGTTGAAGGAACGAGTGAAAAGAAAAATGAATTGTTCGGTTATACGAATACCAATAAATTGATCAATTTTGCTGGAAGAGATGATTTAATTGGTAAAATTATCAACGTTAGAGTAACGGAAGCTAAGACTTGGAGTTTAGATGGTGAAGTCGTTGAATAAGGATGTTTTAGCAGTTGTTGATGAGATTGTCTTGCACATAAAAAATACGGATAATTATAAGAAGTATAAGTTACTAGAAGAAAAGATGATGCAAGATAAAGATATCATGGAACGAGTGAATATGGTTAAAAAACTACAAAAAGAAATAGTTAAATTAGAGTATGAAAAAAAAGATATTACTTCCAAAGAAAAAGAGATTGAACAATTGTTAAGAGAATTAGATAACTATCCCATTTATCAGGAATATAATTATTTGTTGGAAGACTTGAACAACCTCTTTCAAGAAATTAAGTTAGTGATTGAAAAACTTTTTGTTGATGCAATTAATTGACATGAAAAAAGGCACTTTGTGAAGTGCCTTTATTTTTTTTGTTGTTTGGCTATTTCATTGCGCATGCGTTCAGCTGCTACTCTATATGGATTTCTACTCAATTTATCCTGATAATCACGATATCTTTCGCTCTCCATTACTTGTTTTCTCGTAAGTCCGATGTGACTTAGTAAATCATCAGTATTTTTATCTTTTGTAACCAAACTCTCTTCTTGAAGAAGAACGTGTTTAGTTATTACATCAGTCATGATTTGATTGAAACGATCTTTGATGATTTCAGCTTTGGCATCAAACTTTTGATAGACGAAACCTTCAATTTCTTCAATGTGAGCACAATGCATGTAAGTTACATCTTTTATTTTTTTACTGTCGTTGTAGTGAACATCTTCATCTTTTTTCATCGTTACGAAAAAAAATTCTTGTAATACTTCATCTCCTGGTGGGTGTGAAGTCATTTTAAAACCTAGAAAGCGATCATAGTTATCGTTATTATAAATGAAATTAACGGGATGTTGAGCAGTGTCTAGACTACTACTGTCATGATCTTGTAAGTAAGTATTTTCTTGTGGGAAAAATAAATTTAAATGAGCAGCAAAATTAGGAATTTCAAAAGCAGGATAAACTTTTTCTTTAACTGTTTCTTCTTCTTCCTCTTTTGGTTGATAAGTTGATCTCTTTTGAATTTTATCTTTTTTCTTACTCATTAATAAACCCTCATCTTTCCCTTTTCATCATGATATACTTCAAATAATTTTTGCTCATCTTCTAAATTATACAATTTTTCAATTTCTTCTTCTTTTAATTTACTATCACAAAAAAATACTTTTCCATTAATTTTATAAACTTCTTTATTGAAATCATAATTTTCATATTCATGCATCACATTATCAAATATAGTATCTAAATATTCGACGATAACTTCATCACTCAAACTTCCATTTATTCCACTTTCTTTAATCATTCGATAACCAGCAGTTTGGACTAAATCTTCATAGTCTAAATAACCATATTTAAAATTGATGACATTCAATAATCTAATTAGATCTTGACTTTCTTTAACAGGACCAGATACATAAGTAATCACATCATCTTTAATTACTATTTGATCATCATCATTAATATCTTCTAATTTTTCAAAGACAATGGCATAAAACAATAAAATATTTAATATTTCTTCACGATTTGAACTATTTGATAGATAGATATTCTTTTTGATGAACCAATCTTTTATAAATTCAACATTATTCATAATTTACCTCCACTATTAATTTAACATTTCAGAGTTGGTTTTTCAATTATTATTTATTATTGCGACAGCCATGGTGTAATTTTTTTCATGAGAGATTGATAATTTTATTTCAGTGTGATTGGTGACATATGGACTGCCATCTGGATTTGATAAAATTTCAAAATCTAAAAAGTTGTATTCTTTAGTATGGGGAAGGGCTTTCATAATGGCTTCTTTAGCGGCAAAGCGTCCACATAGAAAAGAAAAACCTCTTTCAGCATAAATTTTCTGTTCTCTCTCAGTTAAAACTAAGTCTATAAATCTTTTATCTCTATTTTTTAATCGTTCATTTTCAACGATGTCACAGCCAATATTCATACCATCACCAAATAAATTATACAATCTTTTCATTGAAATTAAAAGTTATAAATGGTACACTTGATATGGAGGATATGAGTGATGAAGGAATTAGAATATCCATTCGATGTGGATTACTTGATAAAGAATAAAAAGAAAATTAAAAAGAAATTATTAGAAAACGCTAATCTTTTAGAAAAGAAAATAGCTATTTTGGGTGGTTCTACTACTAGTGAAATAAAAAATATGTTGGAATTATTTTTATTGAATTATGGTATTAAGCCCATTTTTTATGAGTCAGAATACAATAAATTTTGGGAAGATGCAATGTTTGGTAATGAAGAGTTAGACAATTTTAATCCTGATATTATCTACATTCATACGACTAATCGCAATATTATCAATTATCCAACGATGTATGATGATGAAAAAACAGTTAATGATTTACTAGAGCAAGAATATTCTAAATTCGAAAAGATGTGGGATAAATTATTTGAAAAGTTCAATGCTACAATAATTCAAAATAATTTTGAATATCCTTACTATCGTCTTTTAGGAAATAAAGATGCATCAGATGTCCATGGAAAAATTAATTTTATAACGCGTTTAAATCAAAAATTTTATGATTATGCTAATAACAGTAAAAGTTTTTTCATCAATGATATCAATTATGTATCAGCTTGTTATGGATTAGATAAATGGGCTAATCAATTCTATTGGCACATGTATAAATATGCGATGGAAGTACCAGCTATTCCGTATCTATCTTTTAATCTTGCCAATATAATTAAATCTATCTATGGAAAGAATAAAAAAGCTTTTGTATTAGATTTAGATAATACTTTATGGGGTGGGATTGTTGGTGATGATGGAGTTGAGAATTTAGCAATTGGACCAGAAGTTCCTCAAGGACAAGTCTTTTATGAGTTCCAAGACTATTTAAAACAACACAAGAGTTTGGGAATAATTTTGAACGTCAACTCTAAAAATGAATATGAAAATGCGATTGCAGGACTTGAACATCCAGCTGGTTGCCTAAAACCGGATGATTTCATAATCATTAAAGCTAACTGGAATCCTAAAAATATGAATATTAAAGATATTGCAGAAGAGTTGAATTTGGGAGCAGATAGTTTTGTATTTGTCGATGACAATCCAGCTGAAAGAGCAATCGTTCAAAATTATGTCGAAGGTATCGCAACACCAGAAATTGATGTTCCTGAAAACTATATTAAGATAATTGATCGCAATGGTTATTTTGAAGTTACTAACTTTTCTAGCGAAGATTTGAAGAAGAGTGAGCTTTATAAAGATAATGCTAAGAGAAGTCAGATGATGGCAACATTTGATAATTATGAAGATTATTTATTATCTTTAAAAATGAAAGCGGAAATAACAGATTTCAAAGCTATTTACTTGGAGAGAATATCACAACTTAGCAATAAGAGTAATCAATTCAATTTGACGACGAAGAGGTATTCACTATCTGATATTGAAGAAGTTAATAAGAGTAAAGACTACATCAAAATATATGGAAAATTGGAAGATATTTTTGGTGATAATGGTGTTATCAGTGTCGTAATTGGTAATATTAAAAATAAAGATGAGTTACATATTGATTTATGGATAATGAGTTGTCGTGTTCTAAAGAGAAATATGGAATATGCAATGATGGATAAATTAGTTGAAAAAGCTAAGAAGAAAAAGATTAAAGTCATCTATGGTTATTACTATCCAACATTGAAGAATAAAATGGTTAAAGAGTTTTATGATTCACTAGGATTTGAAGAAATCTCTTGTGATGATGAAGGAAATAAAGTATATCGTTTAGATATAACTAATTATGAAAATAAAAATAATGTAATAGAGGTGTATGAATAATGACAAAAGAAGAAATTTTTGAAAGATTAAATAATGTTTTTAGAGATGTTTTTGATGATGAAGAGATTACTGTTGATGAAAATACGACATCTGATGACATCGAGGATTGGGACAGTTTGGAACATATCAATCTAATCGTTGCAGTTGAAAGTGAATTTGGAATGAAGTTCAACATGAATGAAGTTACGACTATGAAAAATGTCGGTGATATGGCCAAAATAATTAGTGAGAGAGCTAGTAAATAATATTGCAGTAAAGTAGGTGAGGATATGAAATTTCATCACATTGGTATCGCAACAGAAAATATCGATAAAATGGTTGAAAAAATAGAAAAATATTTTGAAGTTTCAGATGTTAGTAAAACAGTTTATGATGAACAACAAGACGCTGATTTGTGTATGGTTACATTAAAGGGCGGTATAAGAATTGAACTAATAACAGGAGAAGTAGTTAAAAATATTTTGAAAAAGAGACAATATTTATACCATACTTGTTATTCAGTAAAAGATATAGATGAGACAATTGAAAAACTTGTCGCTGATGGAGCTTTTGTCGTGAGAGAAGCTCGAAAGGCAATTCTTTTTGATAATAGAAGAGTTGCTTTTCTCTCATGGGATTTAGGATTGATGGAATTGGTAGAGGAAGAGTAATATGTCTTTGACATCATTAGTGTTCGTACTATTTTGTATTATTACTTTTTTCTTATATTTCATCGTTCCTAAAAAAATTCAGTGGCTGATTTTATTGATTGCCAGTCTCATCTTTTTGTTTTATGACAACTTTAGTGTATTTACTGTTTTACAATTATTAATAGTTATTTTATCGAGTTACTTTTTTGGAAGACTCGTTGATAAATATCGTGATACTAAGAGAGGAAAAGTATTTTTAGCATTAGGAATTATCATAATATTAGGGCTTTTGATTTATCTAAAGTACACTAATTTGTTCTTGACGACATTTAATCATTTCTTAATGTTATTTGGTAATAGTTATCGTTTTGAATTAGTACATCGAACGTCATTGATAGGAATCAGTTATTGGTCTTTGATCATGATAAGTTACTTGATTGATGTTCATCGTGGAGCGATTAAAAGTGAAAAAAATATTTTGAAGTTATCACTATTCATGTCTTATTTTCCCATTTTGACTAGTGGTCCATTCATCAGATATGATGATTTTAAAGATCAAGTAGATAGGGGTGAAAAGAAGAAGTTCAGTTATGATGCTTTATGCAGTGGATTAGTGCGCATCTTATGGGGATTATTCAAAATATTAGTAATATCACAAAGACTTGGTTATTTTGTCGATCATGTCTATGGTCATATGGTTGTTCTTGAAGGAATGTATATCTTTTTAGCTGCTTGTTTCTTCGTTTTACAACTATATACGAATTTCTCGGGTTCAATCGATATCATAATGGGTGTTTCAGAAATATTAGGTATCAAGTTACCGGAGAACTTTAAAGCACCTTTCTTTTCAACGACGATTACAGAATTTTGGCGCAATTGGCACATAACCCTAGGAGCATGGCTAAAAGATTACATTTTCTATCCACTTTTGAAGAGTAATTTCATGCAGTCTTTGAATAAGAAATGTAAAAATATCTTTGGAAAAAAGATTGGTAAGAAAATACCACTATATTTATCAATGTTAATCATGTGGACATTAATTGGAATATGGCATGGTGGTGCATATACTTACATAATAGGGTCAGGTTTACTTCAATTTATCTTCATCTTTTTAGAAGATGTTTTAGAACCAGTTAGTAACAAGATAAATAAGAAGTTAGGAATAAATACTGATACTTTTAGTTATCGTTTGTATCAGCGAATTAGGACCTTTTTACTATTCTCTTTCTCAATGATTTTCTTTAGAGCTAATAGTGTCTATGAAGCTTTGCGAATCATTAAGCATATGTTTGTATGGAATCCTTATATTCTATTTGATAACACATCTTTATACTATGCTAAGTTGGACATGTTTGATTTTAGAATATTAATCGTTTCTCTAGTTGCGTTGTTCGTCGTTGAATCTTTATCAAGATCTTACAATGTTAGAGAGAAATTGTTCAAACAAAATATCGTCTTTAGATGGGGAATTATCTATGCACTCATTTTCGCAATAATAATATTTGGATGTTATGGTGTCGGTTATGATGCTGCATCATTCATCTATAGGCAGTTTTAGGGGGGGGTAAAAGTATGAAGAATTTTATTAAAAGTATCATTTTTATATTAGTATTTATCTTTTTATTCCTAAATGTATTTGATGTTCTTTGGTTAGATGATAATAACATTTCGCTATTTTACAAAGAAAAGAAAAATACTGCCGATATCGTCTATGTTGGAAGTAGTAATGCCTATGTAAGTTTTAATTCGACATTAGCTTTTCACAAGTATGGATTCGCAACTCTTTTTCAATCAACTGATGCGATGCCCTTTATACTTACAAAATATTTGATTAAGGAAGCAGAGAGATATCAAAAACCATCACTATACATCATTGATATTGCTAAAGTAGCTGATGGTAAGGAAGAATATGATTATAGTAATATAAGAAGAACTGTTGACAATATCCGTTTTTCTAAAAATAAAATGGATGCTCTAAAAGAGATATTTGAATGGAAAAATGTTCCTAAAGAAGAATACGTCAATTTTTATTTCAGTCATTTGTTATATCACAACAGATGGAAAGATTTGACTGTTAAGAGCTTTGAACCAAATCCAGAACTATATAAAGGATATTTATACGTAGATTGGACATCCCAAATTAATCCTCAAGAAAAATATGTCTGGCAAGATGAAGAAAGAGATATGGGAAAAGAAAATGAAAAGATTTTACGTGATTTGATTAAGTATATCAAGGATAATAATTTACAAGTCTTATTCGTCTTAACACCAAGAGTTTATAGTGAAGAAGTAAATCAAAAAATTAATTTTGCTATTTCAATTATTGAAGATAGTGGATTAGAGGTAATGAATTTTGCCAAAGATGAGGACTTAAAAATAGATCCAGAGACTGATTATTATAACTTCGCGCATTTGAATGTTTATGGTTCAACTAAATTCACACTATATTTTTCTAAGTATTTAGCTGAAACTTATAAATTTAGAAATCATAAAGAAGATGCTGATTATAAATCATGGCATGAAGAATATGAACGCTTTAAAGCTAGTTTCAAAAAGGAAAGTAATAAAGATTTTGAAGAAGTTTTAAAAGAATATGAAGAAGACTATTAAAATAGTCTTTTTTTTAACTATTCATTTATATTTTGCATAAACTAGATTAGGAGGAATTTTATGGCAAATTATAAAGAGATAGTTACAAAGGCAGTAATTGGAAAGGGGAAGAAAACTTTTACTTCAACGAGTACAATAGTACCTGATGTCAAACCGACAACAATTTTAGGATGTTGGGTTATTAATCACAACTTTAAAGGAATTAAAGAAGACGGAAAAATTAAAATTGATGGTAGTTATGATATAAATGTTTGGTATTCATATGATAATAATACGAAAACTGATGTCGTTAGAAAAAATAGTACTTATCAAGAAGTAGTTCAATTAAACAAAAAAGAAGAATTGGATAGTGATGATCCAGAAGAAATCATTGTTCGAAGTTTAAAACAGCCAACTGTCATTCAAGCTGATATTAATGATGGAACGATAATCTATACGATTGAAAAAGAATTGGGTATCGAAATAGTTGGCAATACTAAAGTTAAAATAGTTGTCGATGAAGATGAAGAAGAATGGGATGTCTTAGATGATGGTAGTGATGAAGAGTTAGATGAAGATACTAATAAAAAAATTGATGATGAAGTAGTTGAAGAATTTTTAGATGATCAAGAAAAGTCTTAGGACTTTTTTTATTTTAGTTATGTATTACTGTTAACAAAAAAATGTTGACAGTTTAAAAAGAATATTATATAATCTTAATTGAATTTAGAAACGGAGGAATAAACATGGCAGTTAAAATTAGATTGACAAGAATGGGTGCTAAAAAGAAACCTGTATATAGAATCGTTGCTAGTGATTCTAGACGTCCTAGAGATGGACAATACATTGAATTAATTGGTACTTATAATCCTTTAACTACACCTGCTTCTGTAAAAATTAATGAAGAAGTAGCTATGAAATGGTTAAAGAATGGTGCTGAGCCTACTGATACAGCTAGAAATTTATTGAGTCAAGCTGGAATCATGAAGAAATTTGCTGAATCTAAAAATAAGAAAGAAGATAAATAATTATGGATTTGGTAAAATTGACTGAAGAGATAGTTAAGTCACTTGCGTTGAATAAAGATGCTGTTAGTGTTAAAGAGTTTCCAACTGATAATGAAGATGAAATCCTTATTGAAGTCATGATTGATGGTGAAGATATGGGTAGAGTAATTGGTAAAGGTGGAAGATGTGCTAATGCTATTAGGACACTTGTTCAAGCTAGTAGCTATCTAGGAGATAATAAGAGAGTAAAAATTAATATTGATAGTTTTTAAGAAACCAGATGGTTTCTTTTTTTTGACATTGGAAGATGTAAATAGAAAATAAAAAACATTTTATAATATTCTTTTTATGAGATAATATAATGGGTGGGAATATGAAAAGAGTATTATTTTTAACTTTTCTTTTTTTATTCATGATGTTTAGTTATTCCCTTAAAGTTGATGCTCTTGTACCAACTAAGGATTTTTATGTGAATGACTATGCTAATATTTTGAGTGAAGAGACTGAAAAATTTATTTTAGATCATTCTGTTTCCTTAGCTAATGCGACGAAAGCGCAAATAGTTGTCGTAACAGTTAAATCTTTAGAAGGACAAGACATAGAAAGTTTTGCTAATGAGGTTTTTAATAGCTTTGGAATTGGTGATGCAAAAGAAAATAATGGATTGTTACTTTTATTAGCATATGAGGAAAGGGAGTTTCGCGTGGAAGTCGGATATGGCTTTGAAGAGTTATTACCCGATGGTTTAACGGGAAGATATCAAGATACTTATATCATTCCTTTTTTAAAGCATAATCGTTATGACGAAGGAATTGTAAATGGATATTCAGCTTTCTATAAGAAAATATGTGAATATTATCACATTTCTTCTAATGATGTCACAGTAAATAGAGGTTATTCAAGTACACATAATAGCAGTGTTTTGGATGAAGAAGAAGAGGAATTGCCAACTTTTTTTGATGAAGCTAACGTGTTACAGAAAACCATCATTATCTTTTGTTATTCAGTAGGATTTTCTTTTGGAGCATTGTTAATATTTTATCCATTTATTTTCATCAATAAGTATTGGCATCGCCATGGCGAACTGTTAAAAAAGTATAATAAAGTCATAAAAGCAATTGTAGTCATTTTAATGTTGAATGTTGTAGTACTATTTTTAACACGAATATTTGATAGCAATTTGTGGTATTTAGAAAGTAGTAGCACTTTTCCTGGTAGGATGTCTCTTCTAAAAAAAGAAGCAGAAATGGTTCAAGTAGGATTTTGTGTAGCAGTATTAATTCTTATCGCACCACATGGTGGTGGTCATGGTGGTTTGCATACGAGTCATGGACATCATTCACGTGGCGGTGGTGGCCATCATGGTGGTGGTGGAAGATCTGGCGGTGGTGGTAGTTCACGTCATTTCTAAAATAATTATATTTAATGTTGTAATATTTTAAATTTATGAGATAATTAGACTAGGAGGATTTATGAAAAAAGGTTATGTAGTTATTATCGTAGTTATTACACTACTATTATTAGTAGTTGGAGGAGTAGTTGGAAGTTATAATGGTTTAATAAATTTGAAAGAAGATGTTGATACGCAATATTCAAATATTGATGTTCAGTTGGAGAGAAGAGCTGATTTGATACCTAATCTTGTCAATACTGTCAAAGGATACGTTCAACATGAAGAAAACGCAATTGAAAGAATTACTGCAGCCCGTGAAAATCTATTGAAGGCATCTAATACTAAAGAGTTAGCTGAAGCTGATGCTGAGTTAGATAGTGCTATTGATGCACTTATGATCATCGTCGAGAATTATCCTGATTTGAAAGCTAATACAAACTTTATCAATTTGCAAGATGAACTTGCAGGAACAGAAAATAGAATTGCTGTAGCAAGAAGAGATTATAACGATGCTGTAAAGAAATATAATACTAAGATTAAAAAAATTCCAACTAACATCATTGCTAATATGGCGGGATTTAAAGAAGCAGATTACTTTGAAGTAGATGAAAGTAAGAAAGAAGTTCCTGAAGTAGATTTCTAGGAAAACTTCTTTCTTTTTCTTGGAGGTATTTAAATGAACAAAATTATTAGAAATATTGTATTGGTATTATTAATTTTTAGTTTTTGTAAAGTTGATGCATTAGTATCACCAACTAGTGATTTTTATGTCAATGATTATGCTAATATATTGAGTCCTGAGACTGAAGAATTTGTAATTAAGTATTCGCGAATTTTGGAAGAAAAGACCAAGTCTCAAATAGTTGTTGTAACAATTAATAGTTTAGAGGGTAAAACAGTTGAAGAATATGCTAATGAACTATTTAGAAGTTTTGGTATTGGTGATGAAGAAATTGATAATGGTCTATTGATTTTGATAGCAAAGGAAGAAAGAAAATTTCGAATTGAGGTCGGATATGGATTAGAAGGTATTTTACCAGATGGTAAAGTAGGTCGTTATAGAGATGAGTACATGAAACCGTATTTGTTAAATGATGATTTTGATAATGCAGTTGTCAATATTTATAAAGCTTTTTATAATGAGATATCTGATTATTATGGAATTGATGAGGGACATTTTTCTATGCCAGAAGTCAAAATTAAAACTTTTTTCCAAATGCTTAGTAACTATAACTTAATGATCTTTCCGATTCTAGGTGGTCTATTTTCTATCTATTTTCGCAATTATGTTGAAATGAAGAAGAAAGAAAAGAAAAAGAAAAGAAAAAGAAAGAAGAAAATGGATATTTTTAAAATTATTGAAGGAATAATATTTATTGTTTTAATAATTATAAATATAATTTTAGCTGTGATGGCAAGAGAAACAGCTATTATTCTCATTCCGTTGGAAATAATTTTTTTTATCATTGTTTATTTTTATGATGATGAAGGTGGAAATTCTAGTTCTAGTGGATTCTCTATCAGTTTTGGCGGAGGTTCTTCTGGCGGAACAAGTGGTGGTGGCGGATCAAGTGGAGGTGGAGGTGCCTCTGGAAGTTTTTAAATATATTATTCTCCATTAAAAGAAAGTGTGTTATAATTTTTATTATAGGTGATGATGATGAATGAAGTAAAAATTCCTAACCATGTCGCTATTATTATGGATGGTAATCGAAGGTGGGCTAGGGAAAGAGGAAAAAGTCCAAGTATGGGACACCTGCAGGGAAGTAAAACTTTAGAACAGACAGGAATGTATATCTTTTCAACAGGTGTCAAAGTTTTGAGTGTTTTTGCTTTTTCAACGGAAAATTTTAAAAGAAGTGAAGAAGAAGTTACTTATCTCATGGATTTATTAGTTAAAGGATTTAAGAATACTTATGAAAAATTTGTGAAAAATGGGATAAAAGTCGTCGTATCAGGACGTCGTGAAAATTTGCGCGAAGATGTTGTTAAGACCATTCAGGAGATAGAAGATCGAACGAAAGAGGGAAAAAATGGCATTTTAAACATATGCTTAAATTATGGTGGTCAAGCTGAGATAGAAGATGCATGTCGTAAGATTGCTCTAGATTATAAAGAAGGAAAAATAGATTTAGAGAATATTAATATTAATAGTTACTTATATAATGATTTACCACCAATTGATTTGATGATTAGAACTAGTGGTGAAGAGCGCATAAGTAATTTCATGCTTTATCAATTGGCATATAGTGAATTGTATTTCACTGATGTATACTTTCCTGATTTCACAGAAAAAGAATATGATTTAGCTGTTTTAGAATATAATAAAAGAAAGAGAAGATTTGGAGGTTAATTATGAAAGTTAGAATAATTAGTGCAATTATATTGTTGCTCGTTTTCGTACCTTTATTAGTCATTGGTGGAGTTCCTTTTGCTCTATTGATGTTATTGATATCTTTGGTCGGATTACATGAAATTTTTAAAGTTAGAAGAAAAAATGGTGAAATACCATTCATCATGGAGTTATTTGCATATCTATTAGTAGGATTTTTAACTCTTAACAATTACAGTTCATCAAATTTAGTATTTGAAATTGATTATCGTTTGGTAGCCTTTATGATATTTGCTTTTTTACTACCAATCATATTTATCAATGATGATAAACAATACAGTATTGATGATGCTTTATTCTTAGTGGGAGCAACACTATTTATTGGTATTAGTATGAATTTGTTCATATTAATAAGAAACTTTAGTCTTTTATACATAATATACATATTTATAGTTTCTTGTATCACTGATACTTTTGCTTTGATTACGGGCAAATTTATTGGTCGTCATAAATTTGCACCAAAGATATCACCAAAGAAGACATGGGAAGGATTTTTTGGTGGAGCACTATGGGGAACTATTTGTGGAACGGTTTTCTTTTCAACCGTCATATCTTCAGGTTTAAGTATACCTTTAATCGCTTTTATAACTCTATGTCTATCAGTAATTGGGCAATTGGGAGATTTAGTTTTCTCAGCAATTAAAAGACATTATGGTGCGAAAGACTTTTCAAATTTAATTCCTGGACATGGTGGTATCTTAGACAGATTAGATAGTGTCGTATTCGTAGTATTAGGATTCTTGTTGTTTTTGGTGATCTTATGATAAATGGAATTGTTACATTAATATTATTTATTATCATTCTAGGAATTATTATATTAGTACATGAATTTGGACACTTCATCTTTTCTAAGAAATTTGGAGTTTATGTCTATGAATTTGCGATTGGAATGGGACCTAAGTTGTTCAGTCGTAAGAAGGGTGAGACGGAGTATTCACTTCGCGCTGTTCCCATTGGTGGTTTTTGTTCTTTGGCTGGTGAAGACGGAGAAGAAGTCACTGAAGAAGGAAAAAAGGTACCAAAAAAGAGAAAACTATTCGCTAAACCAGTATGGCAGAGATTTTTGATTTTATTCTTTGGAGCTGGTAATAACTTCATCTTAGCTTATCTATTACTATTCTTGGTTGCCATAATAGGGGGAGCACCTGTAATGGAACCTACTATCAGTGGAATAACTGAAGGATATCCAATGGATGAAGCAGGTATTGAAGCTGGCGATAAAATATTAGAAGTCAATGGTCATGCGACTAAGACGATTGACGATGTTCAATTATATATAACGCTAAATAAAACGGGAAGTAATTTGAAATTAAAAATAGAAAATAGTGAAGGTAAGATAAAAGATTACAACATTAAACCTATAAAGGTCAAAGAGACAGTCGATGGTAAAGATGTTGAAAACTATTATTATGGTGTTGAGTTTAACACAACTTATGAACATGGATTCATAGAATCTATCAAATATAGTTTTGTCAAAGCAGGAGCTATTTTTAGACAGATGTGGGTCGTTTTAGGCAATCTCATTACGGGTAAGTTGAGCGTTAATAATTTGAGTGGTCCAGTTGGTATATATTCAGTAGTTGGTGAAGCTAAAACTTATGGATTTGTTTCTTTGTTACAATTGACAGCACTACTTAGTATCAACGTTGGATTCTTGAACTTGATACCATTCCCTGCTTTTGATGGAGGAAGAATTTTACTTCTATTCATTGAGAAGTTGCGTGGAAAACCATTAAAGTCCGAGACAGAGAATATGATTAATACTGTTGGATTCTTATTAATAATGCTTTTAGCTATATATGTAACGGGACATGATGTCTTCAATTTGATATTTAAGTAAGGTTTAAACCTTACTTTTTCTTTTAATTTGTCATTATTTTTGATATAATCTTATTATAGATGGTGATGTTATGAATAATGAGAATGGTGATAATAATAATTTTAATGACGATACAACTATTTATTTTAGTGATGATAGAAATTATGAAGCTAGTAACACTTCATATACAGAAGAGGACATGTATGAAAATTATCGACCTCTTTCCAACGTCAACAGTGTAGAATATGATGAAAATGATTATGAATCAAATTATGAAGATGAAGAGGAACCTTCTAATAATAGACAGAGGATAATAATTGGATATATAGTTTCCATAATAATAATTGTTATAATTATAGTTGTTGCTTTTTTAAAAGTTAAATAACAGTGATGTTATTTTTCTTTTGATTTACTTTTTTATTTAATGTATTGTATAATTTTGTATAGTGAAATAAGGTGATGATATGTATTTAAAGGAGATTCAAGCGACGGGTTTCAAGTCTTTTGCTGATAAACTGACAATAAGTCTAGACAATAAGACAACTTGTATTGTTGGTCCTAATGGTAGTGGTAAAAGTAATATTGTTGATGCTGTTCGTTGGGTATTAGGAGAACAATCAGTTAAATCTCTTCGTGGTGATAATGGTATGACTGATGTCATATTTTCAGGAAGTAATTCTAGAAATCCTTTAAATGTAGCATCTGTTTCTTTAGTATTTGATAATAGTGATAATTATTTGAACATTCCTTATAATGAAGTAGTCGTAAAGAGAAGAGTTTATCGCAGTGGCGAGAATGAATACTTTTTAAATGGCGAAAAATGTCGTTTAAAAGATATCACAGATCTATTCATCGATAGTGGTATTGGAAGAGATTCTTTTAATATTATTTCACAAGGAGAAATAGATAAAATTCTTTCTAATTCAGTAACTGATAGAAGAATGATTTTTGAAGAAGCCGCTGGTGTTTTAAAGTATAAAAAAAGAAAAGAAGAAGCAATTCGTAAACTTGATCGTACCCGTGATAATATGAATAGGGTCGATGACATAATTTCGGAATTAGAAGTGCAAGTTGAACCTTTGAAAGAACAGAGTGCTCAAGCTTTAGAATACTTAGAAAATAAAGAAAAATTGGAAGATATCGAAGTCGCTCTAATCGCTAATGATATTGAAAAGATTAATTATAGTCGTGAACAGAGTAATAAAAGAATTGAAGAGTTAAATAGTCAAATCTTAAATTTGAACGTCAAGAGTAATAGCAGTGATTCCGATTTAATTGATAAGAAGAATGAATTGTCTAAGTTATCTTTAGAAATAAATGAATTAAATAATAATTTATTAGGTCTAATTCGTAAAGAGGAACAATTAAATGGGGAAAAGAACTTATTAAAAGAGAGAAGTAAATATCAAGCTAATGATCAAAAAATATATGAAAATATTGCAATTTTAAAAGAAAATTCAATGCGTATTACCAATGATATATATTTGCGAGAAAAAGATTATGACATTTTAAAAAATGAATATAATGAACAAACTGCTAATATTGATAAATTGGATATGGAGTTATCTAATATTAAACAAAAATATTCTAATGTTTTGAATGAGAGTGGTTATAAGAGACGTGATTTAGTCGATATCAATCATAAAATTGAAGTTTTGACTAATAATATTGAAAATGGAGATAATTTAAATAGTAGTGTTAGAGCGGTTTTAAACAATCCCCGATTGAATGGGATTCATCAAGTACTTGGAAATATTGTCGAATGTGATGGTAAGTACACAATTGCTTTAGAGGTAGCTCTTTTAGCTAGTAAGCAGTATATCGTTGTCGATAATGAAAACAGTGCTAAACATGCGATAAATTATTTAAAAGAAAACGGTTTAGGACGTGCAACTTTTTTTCCTTTAAATGTAGTTAAACCACGAGGAATTGATCCTGATATAGTAAGTTCAATAATGGATGAAGATGGCTATATTGATATTTTTATAAATTTGGTTAAATATGATAATATTTACTACAACGTTGTCTCTAATCAGTTGGGAAATGTGATTGTCGTAAGAGACATTGATAGCGCTAATAGAATAAGTCGCAAGATAAATAATCGCTACAAGGTAGTTACGTTGGATGGTGAAATAATCAATGTCGGTGGTAGTATCACTGGTGGTAGTTTAAAAATTGCGAAGAGTATCATCAGTGACAAGAGAGAATTAGAATTATGTTCTATCAAAAAAAATGAAATAAATGATTTGATCAAAGAATTGGATGATCAAATTGAAGAATATAATGAGCAGATTCATTTAAAAGAAGAAGAGATATATAAAGAAAAAGCTAAACTTATTCAAGTTGAAGAAAAAATTCGCAATAGTAAGAATGAAATTACTCTTTTAAGTGGTGAATTGACAAGTGTTAAGAATGAATTGAACAGTCTTGGTCATGTCGTTGATGATTCTTTATCAAAAGAAGAAGAACGCGTCATGAAATTGTTCTATGAAGTTAGTCGTGACAAAGAAGAATTACAAAAAAATATTGCTGTTAAGACTAAGGCTAAAGATAAATTAGCAAGTGTCATTGAAGAAGTTGAAGCTGTTAATAAGGTTAACAATTCAGAACTTTACAAGTGTGAAAAAGAATTAAAAGAATTAGAGATATCCCTATCTAAAATGGATGTTAAACTAGATAATTATTTAAATATTTTAAATGAAGAATATGAATTAACTTTTGAAAAAGCTCGTGATAATTATTCTTTAGAAGTTAGTGTTGATGAAGCCCGAAGTTTAGTATCGACTTATAAGAATAACATCAAGAGATTAGGAATGGTAAATCTTGCGGCAATTGAGGAATATAAAAGAGTTAGTGAAAGATATGAATTTTTAAATAATCAAAGAAATGATTTAGTTAACGCTAAAGAAACACTTCTTGAAATAATTGCGGAAATGGATGAAGTCATGAAAGAGGAATTCACGAAAACTTTTAAACAGATTGATGAAGAGTTTAAAAAAGTGTTTAAGGAACTATTTAAAGGTGGTAGAGCTGAGTTGAAATTGACAGATCCAAATAATGTTTTAGAAACAGATATCGAAATAACAGCTTGTCCGCCAGGAAAAAAATTGAAATCAATTTCTTTATTATCTGGTGGTGAAAAAACTTTGACAGCAATCAGCTTGATTTTTGCGATACTAAATGTCAGAGTTGTGCCATTCTGTCTATTTGATGAAGTTGAAGCAGCATTAGATGAAGCTAATGTCGACAATTTTGGTAATTATTTAGATCATTATAAAGATAAGACACAATTCTTAATAATAACGCATAAAAAGAAAACGATGGAATACGCTGATACACTATATGGTATAACGATGCAAGAGTCTGGTGTATCAAAATTAGTTAGCGTCAAATTGGATAAGATAAATTGACATGTGTAGACATGTCTTTTTTTATGAAAAAATAAAAAGAATAAAAAAAATGATATAATTATATTGTTGGTAATATGTTTGTAGGTGATTGGTTTGGAAGATGTTATAGTTTTTATCATATAGAGGATAGGTAATGGAAAAGTAGTCCTAGACAATGTTTAGTTTTTCTGATGAAGTAAGTCATTATCAACTTGGTGTTGATGGAATGACGATGGGAATTTAATAAGAAAAAAGGTGATTTCATGGTAAATATTCCCTATTTAGAAGTACAATTATTTTTAATGAATTTATTGAATAAAACTGATACTAATTTTACTTTAGATGAACTTAAAAAAGTAGAGGAATTGTATCTAAATCCTGTTGGTATATCGAATACTTATGAAAAAATAGATTTTAAAATATTGGGATATTTTCCCAATTTGAAGAGGTTAGAGATATCTAATTCCAATATCGATGACGTCGCTATTAACAATATCGTTCATCTACGAAGTTTAGAGACTTTGATGTTTAATAATTGTCACATTTCTAATGTTAAAGGTTTCTATCAGACAAAGTTGAAGTCTTTTGGCTTTAATAATTGTACTGTTACTGATCTTGAAAACATTGGTTCTATGAAAGGATTAAATGCTATTAAACTGATAAATATGAAATTGGAAACAATTAATTATTTGGAAAACTTACCACATTTAGTGGAAGTCGATTTGAGTTATTCAACGTTAGTTGAAACTAGTACACTTTATCATTTCATCTTAATTGAAAGATTATCTGTTGATAATTCTAATATCATGGATCTCGATTTTGTAAATAAATATAGTGGTTTAAAAGAAATAAGTATCTCTAATAATCAATATGTCAAAAATAAAGCTTTAATAGATGATTTAGTAGCGCTTGGAATCAAAGTTTATGAAGATGATGTCATCTGTTATAACAATTTGGGAGGTAGTCATGAATAATAAATTTAAAATAAGTTTAGATTCGCTCCTTCTCAAAGATATAAATGATATAAATAATTTTATTAAGAGTAGACCAGATAGTGAATTATTAATCAGATTTAATAATACTTGTGGCATTAAATCTGTTGATCTATTAAAGATTATCGATTCACCAAAAGTAACTTTTAGAATAGCTGGTGGATATGATGAAGAGCGTAAGAAAAGAACTAATAATTATGAATATTATGAAAATAAAAATTATTATACTAGAAATGAATTGATAGGGATAATTAGAACTTTTGAATTCATGGAAAAAGATATTACCTTTGATTACACACCAATAGAACTAGCTTATTTAATTTATAATAAGTTGAAGAGATACATATCTTATAGTCATAATTATCATTTGGAAAATAAGAAGAATATTGATTCTCTATTAGGAATTTTATATCGTAAGACATCTAGTTATGGATTCAGTTTAATCTTTAAAGAGATGATGGATAGAAGAGGTATCAAGTGTCATTTCGTCGAAGGAAATAATATGCGTTATGCTTGGAATATGTTAGAGATTGATGGTAAATTTTATTGCCTAGATCTATCGTATGATGCTTATCTATACCACATTGGTAATAAGTCTGATTGTTATTATTTTGGAGTTTATGACAAGAATAATTTTAACCGATTTCACATTCCAATGAGTACGGAATTAATAACGGATTACCAAAATGGTGTTTCGCTTTTTGACAATATCAATTTAGTCAATATCGACAAATTCTTCAAATCATCAAATCAAAAGTTAAAGGCTTTGAAATATGCCCGAAATGATAATACGGCTTTTGTCATCAGTGGTTTAGAAATCATTAGAAATGATAACGGACAACTGTATAAGTATCTATATTGTGATTACGCCAATAATGGACGTATGAGCAATCCTAAAGTTCTCATTTCTGAAATTAATGTCTTCGCGAATATAAATAAAAAAGAAGAATTGTCTAATCAGATTGAGTATCTTGAAGGTATTCAAAATAAAGATAACAGTTATAAGAAAATGGAAGATGAAGTTAAGAATCAATATGCGATGTTAAAAACTTATGATGAGTACATCGTCAATAATTTTTTGAGTTTGAAAAGACTTGAAGATATTGGTGATAATAACTATATTGGTCATTTCAACTTTGATGGCCATGAGTTTAAAGAAGTATTTGATACGAATAATATTGAAAGATACGATATAGATGTCAGAAAGTATCGTCGTGATGATGGTAGTGTTTTCATAATTGAAAAGACGATGAATAAAGATGGTTTGTACTATTACAATTATTATGAATTCTATCAAAGTGATAACAATTATTTAGAAGTTGAAGTTAATAAATTCATTACGGATAATGATTTGTTAGACATCGGTAAAGAATATGATAAATATGTCGCAAATGTCTTCTTTTACCGTAAGAGACTTTTAAAATGTGTCAATGAATTAGGTGGTTATATGGGTTATTGTGACTATGGTCATGGTAAAGTTGTTGGTAATGTCGTCAATAGAATAAATAATAATGTCTTCATTGATGAGTAATGAAATAAAGGAGTTATTAAAACTCTTTTTATTTTAATTTGATTTTATTTATTATATAATGGTATTGGAGGTAATTATGTATAATTATATTGTAGGAAAAATTGAGGAAATAACAGGAAGTTATATAGTAATAGATAATAATGGGATTGGATATCAAGTGTATACTCCTAACCCTTATGCTTTTAATGAAGGAGATAGTTATAAAGTATACATCTATCAATTGATTAGAGAAGATGAAAATAGTTTATATGGATTTAAGACACAAGAAGAAAAAGATTTGTTTTTAAAATTGATCAGTGTTAAAGGTTTAGGTTGCAAGATGGCTTTACCAATATTAGCGACTGGATCAATCAGTGGTATAGTTGATGCGATTGAAAGAGAGAATATTTTATACTTAAAAAAATTTCCAAAGATTGGTGAAAAAGTTGCAAAACAGATCATTCTCGATTTAAAGGGAAAATTAAATATGCAGATCAGTGCTGATTTCGTTGACAATTCAATGGATGAATTGATTGAAGTATTAAAAGGACTTGGTTATAAAGATAAAGAGATTAAAGGTATTATCAATAAAGTAGATAGTTCTTTGAGTATTGAAGATCAAGTTAAAGAAGCTTTGAAATTATTATTGAAGTAGGTGTTTTATGAGAATAGGGATTGACATTGATGATACAATAGCTAATACAAATGAATTGTTATTAGAGTATGCTGATAAATATGATAAGTTATATAAAGATGGTCATGGCATAATTGATGAAGATTGTTATAAGTTCAATGGAATGTATGATTGGGATGAAAAAGATCGTGAACATTTTCTAGAGACTTATATGGTCGAAACTTTGAAAAATGTTGAAGTAAAAGATCACGTCAAAGAAGTTATAGATAAATTAGTCGAAGATGGACATGAGATTATTTTTATTACGACGAGAGATGGGGATTTTATTGAAAATAGTCATGATTTGACCAAAGAGTGGTTAGATAGGAATCATATAAAGTATCATTTGATAATTGCTGGTAATAAGCGCAAGAGCAGTTATGCTGAAGCATTGAAATTAGACTTATTCATCGATGACAGTGTTAAGAATTGTTTAAAAGTTAGTGAAAAGGGAATAGATGTTTTGTTGTTTGATACGATTTATAATCGTGATAACAATGATTATAAAAGAGTTAAAGATTGGTTAGAGATATATGAATATGTAAAGAGCAAAAGTAATTAAGAGTAGGTGATGATATGGTAAAGGAACAGATATGTTCTTCAGCTTTTATCATAAATGATAGAGATGAGATATTGTTAGTTTATCATAAGAAATTTGGTAAATATGTTCAACCTGGTGGTCATGTCGAAGAAGGGGAAGAAAAGTGGGAAGCTGCTGTTCGTGAGACACTTGAAGAGACAGGAATTGAAATTGATATAGTTGATAAGGAACCTTTTGCTAAAGAAATTTATGATAATAAAGTCGGGCATCAGATCGATTATCAATTTTATGCAATACCTAAAAACTTGAATATTGTCCACAATGGGGAGAGCTATAGTGCCGGTTGGTTTGGTATTGATGATATAGATACCATTCCTGTTGTCGATGACATCAGAGAAAAATTTATTTTTGTTCTTGAAACCTACAGGGGTAAAGGAGGTAAACATGGAAAGCGAAAGAATTTTAACAAATGAAGAGTTAAATGGTGATGAATTTGAAGAATCAATAAGACCAGAATTACTTGCTGACTACATTGGACAGAAAGACGTCAAAGAAAATATTGGAGTCTTTATCGAAGCGGCTAAAATGCGTGATGAACCATTAGATCATGTGCTTTTATATGGCCCTCCTGGTCTTGGTAAGACAACGCTTGCATACATAATTGCCAATGAACTTGGAAGCAATATCAAAATAGCTAGTGGACCAAGTATTGAAAAAAGTGGTGACTTGGCGGCAATTCTATCTTCACTTGAACCAGGAGATGTGTTGTTTATCGATGAAATTCACAGAATGCCTAGTTTTGTTGAAGAGATATTATATCCAGCGATGGAAGATTTCACATTGGACATAATTGTTGGTGGGGAGGGCAATAGCCGTAATTTGAGAATTAATTTACCACCATTTACTCTAGTTGGGGCGACGACGAGAGCTGGTGATTTGACTTCACCTTTGCGCGATCGCTTTGGAATTATTGCTAAACTACAGTATTATACGAATGAAGAGTTACAAGATATCGTCAAAAGAACAGCGCGCGTTTTAGGAATGCCTATTGACGATGATGCTTCTTTTGAACTAGCTAGTCGCAGTCGTGGAACACCACGAATCGCCAATCGCCTTTTTCGAAGAGTTAGGGATTTTGCCTTAGTCGATGGTGATGATACGATCAATTTACAAGTTACGAAAAAAGCTTTGAGTCGCTTAAAAGTCGATGAAGCAGGACTTGATGATACTGACCATCAATTGCTTCGTGGCATCATTGAAAAGTTCAATGGTGGCCCAGTGGGCCTTGAAGCAATTGCTAGTGTCATTGGTGAAGAAGCAACGACGATTGAAGATGTCTATGAACCATATCTGTTACAGTGTGGTTTCTTAAAACGTACACCACGTGGAAGAGTGGTAACGGAAAAGGGATATCGTCAAGTAAATATGACTTATCAAAATACATTATTCGATTTAGAAAGTGAGGATGAGTAGATGAATCTAGAGGATTTTGATTACTATCTTCCCGAAGAATTGATTGCTCAAACGCCATTAGAAAATCGTTCATCTTCAAGAATGTTGGTCTTGAATAAGAATACAGGAGCGATTGAACATCGCCATTTTACGGATATTGTTGAATATCTCAATCCAGGTGATACTTTGGTTTTGAATGATACTAAAGTAATACCAGCGCGCCTTATTGGAGTAAAAGAAGACACGGGAGCAGTCATTGAAGTTTTACTTTTAAAAAATACAAATGACAATTATTGGGAAGCTTTGACAAGACCAGCTAAAAGAGTTAAAGTAGGAACAATTATATCTTTTGGTGATGGACTTTTAAAATGTCGTTGTACTTCGGAAAAAGAAGAAGGAATCAGAGTATTTGAACTAATTTATGATGGAATTTTATATGAGATATTAGACAAACTTGGAACGATGCCACTACCTCCTTACATTCATGAAAAATTGGAGGATCAAAGTCGTTATCAAACAGTTTATGCTAAAAATCTTGGTAGTGCAGCAGCTCCAACAGCGGGATTACATTTTACCGAAGAGTTGATGAACACACTAAGAGAAAAAGGTGTTAATATTTGTTATGTCACACTCCATGTCGGTTTGGGTACTTTTCGACCAGTAAACGTCGAAAATATTTTAGAACATCACATGCATAGTGAATACTATGAAATAAGTGATGAGACTTGCCAAATCATCAATGAGACGAAAAAACGTGGCAATCGTCTCGTTGCTGTTGGAACGACGACAGTTAGAACACTGGAAACAGTGATGAATCGCTATGGTGAACTGCGTGCTTGTTATGGAAATACCGATATTTTTATCTATCCGGGATATGAATTTAAAATTGTTGACAATTTGATAACTAATTTCCATTTACCAAAGTCAACTCTAATCATGTTGATAAGTGCTTTAGTTGGACGTGAAAAAGTCTTGAAAGCATATGAAGAAGCTGTTTCAGAAAAATATCGTTTCTTCTCATTTGGTGATAGTATGTTCATCATTGACAAATAGTAGTTATATTAATTTTTTCTTGGCATAAAATTTAATGGTGATAATATGAAACAAAACATATTAGTAATAGTAGTAATGTTTATAATTGCTACTTTTTTTATTATTAGTGATAAAAGAGAATTAAAAGAAGATGCAGTCAGTTCTCAAAAAGATATTGTCAAAAAAGTAGAAAAAGAAGAGAATGCTGAAGAAATAAGAGGTATGTATTTTTCTTATATCGAATTAGAGAAATACATCAAAGGAAAAGATGAAGTAACAGCTAAGAAAAATATTGATCAGATAATTACTAATATGAAAAACAATTCTTTCAACTGGTTAATTTTACACGTTCGTCCTTTTTCCGATAGCATTTATCCATCAAAAATATTTCCTAATAGTAAAAAGGTTACCGATTCCGAACTACCTTTTGATATTCTTGATTATTTCATCACTAAGGCTCATGAAAATGAAATTAAAGTTCATGCTTGGATAAATCCATATCGCATATCTAATCAAACGGATTTTTTAATTGATGAGAGTCATCCAGCTCATAAATTTTTAAACACTAATAAGATAAAAGTTATCGATGGCAAAGGTATTTATTACAATCCCGCTAGTGAAGACGTTATGAATTTAATAGTTGAAGGGGTCAAAGAAATTGTTTCTAATTATCATGTCGATGGTATTCATTTTGATGATTATTTCTTCCCAGGTGGTGATATTGATAGCTATGATTATGAACAATATAAGAAGAGTGGTGGTGAGATGTCACTTGAAGAATTTCGCCTAGATAATACGACGAAAATGATTAAAAAAGTCCATGACATCATCAAAAGCACTAACAGTGATGTCTTGTTTGGAATAGCACCAGAAGGAAATATCAATAATAACTATTCCAGCAATTATTTAGATACGAAAAAATATTTGCAGGAAGAAGGATATATCGATTACATCATGCCACAGATATATTTTGGTTTTAACAATCAAAATCGTCCCTTTACTAGTACGATTGAAGAATGGAATGATTTGATAAAAACAGATTCTGTAACATTGATACCAGCCCTTGCACTATACAAATCTGGTAATGATGATAAATATGCTGGTAGTGGTAGTAAAGAATGGATAAATAATTCCAATATCATAAAAAAACAGATTTTATATGCTAGAAATATTTCTAATTATTCTGGTTTTTCGCTTTTTAGATATGATTTTTTCTATGACCAAACTATTCAAAATGAAACCGTTCAAAAAGAAGTTAAAAACATTATTGATATATTACAAAAATAATACCCATAGAGGTATTTTTAATTGATTTAATATGTTAAAATATAGATGGAAAGATGTGATGTTATGAATATGGATTTATTAGAAAATAATTGTATTTTAATAGTTCCTAATAATTTGAAAAATAATCTTTTAAAAGATATCAGTCATAGTAGTAAACTTTTGAATGTCAAGTTCATGTCTCGTGAAGAATTCATCATTAATAATACTTTTGATTACGATGAAAGAGCTGTTTTGTATTTGATGGATAAATATGATTATGATAGTGATGTTGCTAAGATAAAACTTGCTAATATGTATTACGTCGATAAAAGCGATTATTCAAGTATAGTTTTAAGCGAGTTATCTTCTTTAAAGGAAGAATTACTAAAAGAAAAATTACTAACTATTGATACAATCTTTTCTAAAGCAATAGAAAAGAGAAAAATATATGTATATGGATATTTTTACATCGATAATCTCTTTAAAAAGTATTTATCTAAATACGATTATGAGGTTTTAAAAAATGAATCTAAAGAAAAGAAGAACAATGTTGTTTTTAGAGCTAATACTTTGGAAGAAGAAGTTGAATTTGTCTTTAATAAAATTGGAGATTTAATCGATAAGGGCATTACAATTAATGATATAAAAATTGTTAATTATAGTGATAAATATGAAAATGTCTTTAAAAAGTTAGCGAAGCTTTATGGACTACCAATTGAAGATAGAGGTTACTCAATATATGGTACAGAAATAGTTAAAGATTATTTGGATAAACTTTTGAAAAGTGAAAGTATTGAAGATGCGATTAACTTCATCAAGAATAAATACACTAGTGAAGATGATTTCAAAGTAGTGGGGTCAATATTAAATATCTCTAATAAATACAATGATCTAAAATATTCATTTAAAAGTGTTTATGCACTCATTAAAAATGATTTACAAAAGAGTAGAGTAATCATTAATGACTATGTTAATAAATTGAGTTTTGGAGATATGAATCCCTTGTTATACAACGATAATAATTATATTTTTTTGATTGGTTTTAATCAAAATGAATTGCCAAAACTTTATAAAGATGAAGATTATATCAGTGATTTAGATAAGAGATTTGTCGATTTGGAAGATACTAATATGAAGAATAAACTTTCAAAAGATGAAGTTTTATACTTCATTAATAACACTGCTAATTTGACCATGTCTTATTCATTGAAACATCTTCAAAACGATTATTATGAATCCAATTTAATATCTGAAAATAACTTTGTCGTCAAAGATATTTCATCATCTGATAATGTCTATTCTTCTTCATATGCCAAGATGAAATTGACTAAGTATTTGGATGACTTCATTAAATATGGGACGATTAATCCACTATTAAATAAGTATTATAACAGTTATAAAATTGATTATTTGACTTATGACAATAAGTTTAGTGGCATAACAAGTCATAAGTTAATGAATAAGTTAGATAATAAATTATTATTATCATATTCTTCAATCAATACTTATAATAAATGTCATTTCCGATATTATCTTGATAACATTTTAAAAATTAATAAATATGAAGAGACTTTTCCAATAAAAGTTGGAAATCTATTTCACTATCTATTGAGTATTTGTTTTAGAGATGATTTTGATTTTGATAGAGAATGGGATAAGTATGTTAAAAATTTAACACTTGATGAAAAAGAAAATGTTCTTTTATTAAAATTGAAAGATGAATTGTTACTAATAATAGATTTTGTTAAAAATTTACATAAAGAAACTTATCTAACTGACAGTTTAATGGAATATAAAATATATGTTAAAAAAGATCGAAATATAAAAGTCGATTTCATGGGCATAATTGATAAGTGTATGTATCGTGAAAAAGATGGTGAGACATTAGTAAGCATTATTGATTACAAGACGGGAAATCCTACTACTAGTTTGTACAATGTCGCTTATGGTATCGATATGCAACTACCAATATATTGGTATTTAGTAAAGAGAGGAAATTTGTTTGAAAACCCTAAGTTTGTCGGGTTTTATCTAGAGAAAATTTTACATGGTGAATTGAAAAGAGATAGTAAAAAGAACTATCACGATTTAAAGATGAACAATTTAAAATTAGTTGGATATTCAACTAGTGATAAGTCGCGAATTGAAAAGTTTGATCCGACGTATGAAGACAGTTCTTTCATAAGTGGTATGCGTGTTAAAAATGATGGAGAGTTCTACAATTATACTAAGACTTTAGATGATGATGTATTAGATTTGTTAATTGATTACATCGATAAAATTATTGATGAAGACATAACGTCAATTCTTGAAGGAGACTTCTCAATCAATCCTAAACAGATAGGAATAGAATTAGTCGGTTGTAATTATTGTAAGTATAAAGATATTTGTTATCGTAAGAATGAAGATATAGTCAAAGTTAAAGAGTATAAAGATTTATCTTTCTTAGGAGGTGATATTGATGCCTAATTGGACAAAAGAACAAGAAGAAGCTATCGATAGAAGTGGTTGTAATATCATCGTATCAGCTGGAGCTGGTAGTGGAAAGACAGCAGTTTTGACGGAAAGAGTTATTAGAAAGTTGAAGAAAGGGATTAACATCAATGAGATATTAGTTCTCACTTTTACAAATGCAGCGGCTTTTGAAATGAAAGAGAGAATTCGTAAAGCGATAAAAAAAGAAGTTTCTTTGAAAGAACAACTTGATTTAATCGATGGGGCTTACATAACTACTTTTGACAGCTTCAGTTTATCAATCGTCAAAAAATATCACTATTTATTAAATATATCCAAAGATGTATCAATTGTTGATAACAGTATTATTTACAATGAAAAAGTTAAAATACTTGAAGATATAGTAACTAGATTATATAGAGAAAAAAATCCTGACTTTGTGAAAATGATAAATGATTTTTGTGTCAAAGATGATGATGACATAAAAAAATATATCATTAAAATTAATGATAAAATGGATCTTTTGATGGATAAAGAAAGTTTTTTAAATTCTTATATCGATACTTATTATGATGATAAATTTATCGATGAAAAGATTGAAGAATACATGAAAAGAATTGCTTTAAAGTATGATTGTGTCAAAGAAAATGGAGCTGATCTTTTGAGTTTAGCGGAAGGAAAGTTTGCTGAGAAAGTGCTACCTTTTGTTGAAAGGGCTAATAATTCCCATACTTATGAAGAGATGCGTGAAGTTATCAATATTAAACTACCAACACTATCACCAAATAGTAGTGATGAAATAAAAAGAGCAAAAGAAAAGTTATCTTCTATAATTGATGATTTAAAAATTTATATGGATTTTGAAAATGTCAATCAAATCAAGAAGACATTTTTAGAAACGATTGGTTACAGTCGCATAATCGTTTCCATTATTAAAGAATTAGATGAGAGACTGATGAATTTTAAAAAGAATAGTAATACATATGAATTCAATGATATTGCCCACATGGCAATTCAAGTAGTTAGAGATAATAAAACTGTTCGTGAATATTTAAAAGGATATTTTAAAGAGATAATGATTGATGAATATCAAGATACATCAAATATTCAAGAGACGTTTATAAATCTAATCGCTAATGATGACGTATATATGGTTGGTGATATCAAACAATCCATCTATCGCTTTAGGAATGCTGACCCATACATCTTTAAAAATAAATATGATAATTATTCTTTGGGCATGAATGGAATAAAAATTGATTTACTAAAAAATTTCCGCAGTCGTGATGAGGTTCTGAACAATATCAATTTGATATTTGATGTGATCATGGATGATGAAATAGGTGGGGCAAAATATCAAGAGTCGCATCGCATGGTGTTTGGTAATTATTCATATACAAATGAAGGTAAAACTGAACAGAACTATGATATGGAAGTGTACAATTATACTTTTGATCGAAGTAGGGGCTTTACTAAAGATGAAATAGAGATATTTACGATTGTTAAAGATATAAAAGAAAAGATGGATAGTAATTACCAAATTTTTGATAAAGATGCGAAAATTTTAAGACCAATTACTTATAATGATTTTTGTATTTTATTGGATCGTTCTTCTAAATTTGATCTCTATAAAAAAATCTTTGAATATTTTGGTATTCCTCTTACTAAATATACTTCTACTAATATTAAAAAAGATGATGATATCTATTTGATAAAAAATATTTTGTCACTTTTGATAAGTGTTAAGAATAATGATTTTGGCAGTGATTTCAAATATAGTTTTATGTCAGTGGGACGCAGTTATCTATTTAGATATAGTGATGAAGAATTGTTTGATCATTTGATGCTCAACACTTATGAAGAGAGCGATTTGTTTAAGATTCTTTTAAATATCAATTCGGATATTTCACATCTATCGCTTGCGAAAATAATTGAAAGAGTAGTTGATGAGTTCAATTTCTATCTTAAAAGTGTTACTGTTGGCGATATGGAAAAAGTAAATATTCGTATTGAATACATCATCAATTTAGCTTTGGGCATGGAAAAAATGGGTTATGGAATCTCAGAATTTAGAGATTATCTAGACAATTTGATTGAGTCTGATCAAAAGATGGAATGTGAGATAAGTGAGAATATTCAAGATAGTGTTAAGATCATGACTATTCACAAGTCTAAGGGATTAGAGTATCACATTTGTTATTTTGCGGGATTTGATTATGATTTCAATTTGAGCGATATGAATGATCGATTTCTTTTCTCCGAAAAATATGGTATTATTTGTCCTTATTTTGATGAGGGAATTGGTGATACTTTTTATAAAATAATGTTTAGAGATGATTATTTAAAAGATGAGATAAGTGAAAAAATACGCTTGTTTTATGTAGCTTTGACGCGTTGTAAAGAAAAGATGATTTTAGTATGTGATCTAAAAGATGAAGATGATGAAATTGGTGATGTCGTCTCTTCGCAAATTAGAAATAAATATAAGTCTTTTAGAGATATCGTCAATAGTATCAGTTCACTTTTACAACCATACGTAAAAGAAATAGAACTTGATAATTTGGGATTGACTCATGACTATAATTTGATCAAAAAGACAAATTATCAAGATAAGATAATTGAAAGTGATGATAGAGTCAATTCTGTTGAATTAAAAATTGATAATGAAGAAGTCGTCAATAAACATTTCTCTAAAACTAGTGATATTTTGATTGATGAAAAGACACGTGAGAAAGAAGAATTTGGTACATATATGCATTACATATTTGAAATGTTTGATTTTAAAAATCCTGATTTTTCAATAATTCCAGAATCTTATCAGCAATATTTAAAAAACTTTTTGCATTCTGGTATCGATTTTTCTGGTAATATCTATAAAGAATATGAATTCATATATGAAAGTGATAATGTCATCAATCATGGTATTATCGATTTGATGATTGAATATGATGATAAAATTGTGATTATCGATTACAAATTAAAAAATATAGATGATGAAAATTACTTGAAACAATTAAATGGTTATCGTGATTTCATAAGATATAAGACTAAAAAAGAAGTATCAATATATTTATATTCAATAATCGATAACAAATTAAAAGAGCTTAATAATAATTTGTAGTTATATATTTATAAAAATATTAAATATGTGTTATACTTGATTAGGTAAAAGGGTTGTGTTACAATTGGTAAACGTTTGGAAGGTGTGATATTAATGGAAAAGATTTATGTTTTTGGACATAAGAAACCAGATACTGATACAGTTTGTGCATCAATTGCGATGTCTTATTTGTTGAATTATAGAAATCACAGTTTTGAAGCTGTTCCAAAAATCTTGGGATCTATTAATAATGAGACGAAGTTTGTTCTAGATAGATTTAATATTAAAGTTCCTAAGTATTTAAATGATGTTAAAGTTCAGATAAGAGATGTAAATTATAAGAAAAATCTCTATGTCGATAAGTATGATAGCATTAAGACAGCATATGATTTGATGACCAATAATCAATCGAGTGGTATACCAATTGTCGATTCTAAAGACAATAATAAATTAGTTGGTCTAATAACTTTAAAAGAATTAGCTAAGGAACTGATTGATGGTGATCGAAGACAATTGCACACTTCTTATGATAACATTTTAAAAGTTTTGAATGCTGAAGAAGTGCTTCGTTTTGATGATGAAATAGTTGGTAATATTTTAGCTGCTACTTTTAGAAGTACGACATTCTTGAGTGATGTCGAACTTCATAACGATACTATTTTAGTTGTTGGTGACCGTCATAGCATTTTGGAATACGCTGTGGAGTCTGGAGTCAAATTGATAATTTTGATTGGTAATAGTGAAATAAAACAAGTTCATCTCGATAAAGCTAAGATGAACAAGGTAAATATAATTAGAACAGAGATGGGCAGTTTTGATGTCAGCAATCTATTAACTCTTTGTAATTATGCCATTAATATCAATGCTTCATTTGAACCAGTAATAGTAAAAGATAGTGATTTCTTAACGGATTTTGAAGATATGCGAAGTAAACTTGCCTATAGTAATTATCCCGTTGTTGGAAAAGATGGCAGTTGTTTAGGATTGATTAGAATTACTGATGTCAATGAAAAACGTCGTAAAAAAGTTGTTTTAGTCGATCACAATGAAAAGACGCAGAGTGTCGATGGATTAGAAGAAGCTGATATCGTTGAAATAATAGACCATCATCGCCTTGGGACAATTTCGACGAGTTCACCAATAAATTTTAGAAATATGTCAGTTGGTAGTACTTGTACGATTATTTTTGGATTGTTCAAACAACAAAATATAAAAATTCCTGATGAGATAGCTGGACTATTGTTATCAGCGATTTTGTCAGATACCCTTCTTCTCAAAAGTCCAACGACGACACGAATAGATGCAGAAGCAGTTAATAGTTTAGCTAACCAATTGAACATCAACTATGAAAAATATGGACTTGAAATGTTTAAAGCAGGATCTAGTTTAAAAGGTAAGACTTTTGAAGAGATAATTTATCAGGATTTCAAACAGTTCACTGCAGAAGATGTCAATATTGGTATTGGCCAAGTGTTCACTACTAATTATGAAGAGATTGAAGCGTATAAAGATGATTACATAAAAGAACTCAACGATATAGCCATCAACAATAATTATGATATTGTCTGTCTATTTGTCACTGATATAATTACTAATGGATCTTATGTGTTATTCAATGAAAAAGCTCGCAGTACATTATCTCTTGCCTATAATGTTCCAGAAATTGAAGAGGGACATTATTTACCAAATATTGTCTCAAGAAAAAAACAAATGATTGTTGCGATATTAGATGTTGTAGAAAGAAAGTAATTTCTTTCTTTTTTATAGGAAAAATACGGGTTCGTTATAATTTATTTGCCTTTTTGTCTCCGTTTTTCCATCATCTTTTTTAGGAATGTCATTTGTTTTTTCATTATTCTTATTATCATCTTCGTTTATGGCATTAGCTATTTTGAAGATGGTTTTAGTGTTGTTCCAAAGAGGTCTAATTTGATAAAAAATAGGAATAGCTTGATTTACAACATTTAGGGTTTTTTGTGTACTGTTTAAAATTTCACCGAAGTTTAAATTTCGCAAACCACTAAAAAGTGACAATCGTGGTTGAATTCCTTGAAAGGGAAAATAGTTGTAATTATTAAACATTATATTCCTCCTTTACATTATTATATGAATTAGTAAAAAAATGTTTAAAATTAAAATTAGGTATGTTATAATCTATAGTAGAATGAAAATAGGGAGGATGTTTAATGAACGTACAAAGTGTTTTGCGATTTCCATTAACGGTTTTACAATACTCTGGTAAGGGGCTTTCTTACATAAAAAGTCTCATTTTTAAAAGTGATTTGAACATCGATCCCAATCGTTTAGTCGGTGAAGAATTAGAGGCTGAACTTGCGAAAGTAAAAAAGCAGAGTAGTCAATTTAAAAGCGCTAGTGCTAGTGAAGAAAAAGTTGATGAAAATAAAAAGTTAGCATCTTTTAGATACGTCGTAAAAAATGCGATGGGAGAAACTCTAAAAGGAGTTTTTGATGCTGAAGACATAACAGCTGTTAGAGTTTTCTTATCCAATGAAGGATATGAGATAGTTGAGATAAAACCTAGGGAAAAATGGGATTTTGATATAACGATAGGTAGTGGAAGAATAAAGACAGGTGATTTGTCATTTGCCCTTATTCAGTTATCTACTTATATAAAAGCGGGTATTCCGTTAATTGACTCAATGCGCATTCTTGCTAAGCAGACGACAAATGCTACTTTGCGAAGAATTTATGATAAAGTAATTTATGAATTGGTCATTGGTGAACCTTTCTCTGTCGCTTTGGAAAAACAGGGCGGAGCATTCCCATTAATCTTGATAAACATGGTAAAGACTAGTGAGATGACTGGTGACCTTGCTGGTACTCTTGATGAGATGGCCGATTACTTTACTGATACAGAAAAGACGCGTAAAGAGATGATTTCAGCTCTTATTTATCCGGCAGTTATCTTAGTTCTTTGTATTGGTGCAGTTTGCTTCTTAATCATGTTCGTCGTACCACAATTCATCGACATGTTCTCAAGTCAAGGAGCTGAATTACCAGCTATTACTAAATTTGTCATTGCGGCCAGTTCGTTCCTCGGTTCATATTGGTGGGCTTTGATATTAGGAATTCTAACTGTGATTTTCACGTTTAAATGGTTGTATAGCAATATAAAAGATTTTAGAAAAAGTATGCAAATCATGATGATGAAAATGCCAATTTTAGGTAATACTATCATCTATGGTCAAGTTTCAACGATTACGCGTACTTTTGCATCATTATTAAACCATGGTGTCTTCATTACTGATAGTATGGAGATTCTTACCAATTTGACTAATAATGAAGTTTATAAGGAAATTTTGTCACGTACTTTGATAAATCTTAGTAAAGGAGCAAAACTTAGTGAGACATTTAAAGGTGAATGGGCTTTTCCAGTAGTTGCATATGAGATGATTGTAACTGGTGAATCAACTGGTCAATTAGCATTGATGATGCAGAAAGTATCTGAACACTTTGGTAATTTACATCACAATGCTGTTACTGTCATCAAGAGTTTGATTGAACCAATAGTCATAATTTTCTTAGCTATTGCGGTTGGATTTATTCTAATGTCTATCATTCTACCTATGTTTGATTTGTACGGACAAATTTAGGGGGAATTGTTGTGGAATTAAAATTGTATTTAACCTTTGTCATATTTGTATTCGGTTTGATATTTGGATCGTTTTTCAACGTAGTCGGTTGGCGCTTGCCAGCTGGACTTTCGCTTGTCAAACCGGGTTCTTTTTGTCCCAAGTGCAAACACCGATTGAAATGGTATGAGTTGATTCCATTAGTCTCTTATGTGATTCAGGGTGGAAAGTGCCGTAAATGTAAGCAAAAAATTCCAAAATTTTATTTCATCGTCGAATTGATGACGGGTGTTTTATACGCTTTAGCTTTTTGGATATTTGGTTTGAGTTTTGAATTTGTCTTAGCTATTTTGACAATTTCTTTTTTCGTCATCGTCGTCGTCAGCGATTCAAATTATTTGATTATTCCCGATGAAGTGACATTTTTCTTTTCAGTCGTCATCATCTTTGTAAGATTCATCATGAATGGACCAAAAGATGCTTTGATATATTTATTATTTGGAATTGGAGCTTTCTTTTTGATGTATGTATTGATGCTTTTTGGAAACTTCATTTTTAAGAAGGAATCGTTAGGAGGAGGAGACATCAAATTGATGTTCTTTGTCGGATGTGCTGTTGGACCATGGATGTCTTTATTTACGATCTTTTTATCAAGTTTCATTGCTTTACCTCTTTCGTTAATCCTATATTTTAATAATAAAGATAGCGTCATACCATATGGACCATTTTTGTTGATTGCCTGTCTTGTCATCATCATGTTTAAGCTTGATATAAATTTTATTTTAGGACTTGGTATATAACTTATTGTTATATACTTTTTTTTATTTTCCTTGGAGAAGTAGCTGTATAAATGTTATAATTTAGTTAGGTGATAGACATGATTAAGACTAATAGTTTATTTGCTATAGATGAAGAATTTGAACTATCTTTAAAACAAGAATTTATCAATGCTTTAAAAGATGAATATTTTTCTAAGATGGTAAGTCGTTTAAAATTAAATGAAAATGTTCTAATGAAATATACTTCACGTCTTAAAGATTGTTGTTGTGAATTTAAAAATTGTATGGACTGTAAAGGTTTAGACATGTGTAAAAATAAAGTTAAGGGATTCGTTTTGACACCTAAAACTAATAAAAATACGATTAATTTTTATTATCAGGGATGTCGTTATACTCAAAAAAATGAATATAAGGACAATGTCGAATTATTTGATGTTCCAAAGGAGATTAGAGATGCATCATTATCTTCTGTCTATACTAGAGATAAAAATCGTGTCGAGATAATTAAAAAGATAAAGAGTTACTATACAAATTATTTTACTGATAAAAGAGATAAAGGAATTTATCTATATGGTAACTTTGGAACGGGTAAGACATATTTGTTGTCAGCTCTTTTAAATGAACTCGCTAAAAAGGATGTCAAAAGTGTCATCGTTCACGTACCTGAATTACTGCGAAGTTTAAAAGAGTCATTCTCATCAGATTATCATGAAAGATTTCTACTTTTGAAGACGACGCCACTTCTTCTTTTAGATGATATTGGTGCTGAATACTTGACAGCTTGGGGAAGAGATGAAGTCTTGGAACCATTACTACATTATCGAATGAATGAAAATCTGCCAACGTTTTTTACTTCAAATTTGAGTTTGGAGGAGTTGGAAAAGCATTTTGTCATTTCTAATACATCTATTGATATGATTAATGCTAGGAGGATTATTGAAAGAATAAAAAAACTTTCAGAGCCAGTCGAATTGGTTAGTAAAAATATTAGGGAGTGATGGTAATGCGTATGGATTACGATTTGAAAATAGGGAAAATTAAAGATAATGGTAAGGACGATTTCAAAAAGACGATTGCTTTGATAAACTTACTCAGAAAAGAATTAGCTAAGTTTGATTACGATGGTGATCATCGCGATTTGTCACACGTCTTATTCGAGATAAATAAGTTCCGTCCAAGGCTAGCAGCTAAAAAGCAACGACTTATTGATGGGGAAATTGTCAGACTTCACAAATCAGTAAGAGATCTCATTACTGATCGACCTGGATATATTCAAAAGAGTAATCCTAATTTTTTAGAATTAAAAATAATTATTGATAATTTAGAAGGTATGAATCTATCATACATGTACAACTACATAGATAAGTATGATGGTAATGCCTATAATTTGATACGTTATTTGATATTTGATGAAAAGCATTTGTCTTTTGTCAAATACATTTTAGATAAATATCCACACTTCATAAATGTTAGAGATAAGAATGGAAACTGTATAATTTCGGAAGTCGTTGATAAATACCTTGAAGCGATTGATAAGTTTACTAAGACTAATCTGCAAGTGTGTGATGATCTATTCTTTTATGATCAAGTTTTAGAGAGCATGTTGGATTCTAAAAAGATTGATTATCCCCAAGATGTTCAAACTCAATGTTTAAGAAAAGTTAGCAAATTTTTAAATAAATGTGATTGTTCTTCGATGAGTTATGATGTTAAGAACAAGTTAGTCTTTTGGACGAATGAATTAAAGAATCGTTTAGAAGGTGTTAAAAAAGAAGAGAATTTAGCGCATTTGGCATATAAGACAGATATTGTCATCGATTTTAATGAAGCTATTTTATCAGAAGTACAAAGGTTTAATGCCGATGATTTAAAGAGTGAGGGTGATCGAAGAGAACTCGTAACTTCTGAATACATAATTACTGTTGATGGGGATCAAGCTGAAGAGATAGATGATGGGTTATCAATTCGTAAACTACCTAATGGCAATTTCTTACTAGGTGTACACATATCTGATCCGTCTGGTTACGTCAGTAAAAATAGTATTTTGTACGATGAAGCATATCGCAGAACGACATCGATTTATTCACCGCTAGAGCGAACTAGTTCAATGTTTCCTGAAGCTTATGCCAAAGATTACATGTCACTTACGGAAGGAAAAAATCGTTTCAGTACTAGTTATTATTTAGAAATTACGCCTTATGGAGAAATAATACTTGATCGATGTCAATTTAAAAAGACGATAGTCAATGTCAATAAGAAATTGACTTATGATAAGTTCAATACTTTAGCAGATACGGGTAGTGATGATGAACGTCTCAATGAAACTATTAACAATTTACAGGAAGTAGCTAATATCTTGAGTAAAAAAATTATTATCGATGAAAATTATCGCCTTGCTAATCGTGGTGTAACTAATGCCAGTGGTACTAATGTAACTGGTGATAGCAATAGTGAAAAGATTGTCGAATATGCAATGATTGCGGCTAATTCAACAGTTGCTAGTTATGCTGCTAAAAAAGGAATCCCATTCATTTATCGTGGGCATGAACTGAATAAAGATTATTTAGAAAAAATTGATTATTTTGATAAGAAGTTTAGAGAAAATCCAACTAGTGAAAACTATGATGTGTTCGTCAAACTTTTACGTGATACATATCCGACAGCTTTTTACACTACTGATAGTAAAATTGGTCACATGGGAATAGGAGTTGAACACTATACGCATTTGACTAGTCCTCTGCGAAGATTTGCTGACTGTCTTGCTAATGAAGCTTTAGATCTCTTCTATTTCAACAATGTCACTGATGATAAAACGATTTATGATTTTGAAGAGAGATTAAAAGAGGGATGCCGTCACATCAATGCTAAAAAGAAGACGATTGACTATTTCACTAGTAAATATCCTAAAGTAGAAAAATGATTTATTGACAAAAGAAAAAAATGTGATATTATAGGTATTGTTAAATACATTGACAAGAAATACGATTTCATGAGTATATTTATAGAGAGTTTGTGGTTGGTGGAAACAAATATGAGTTCATGAAGTTACTCTTCTTGTAGTAGGACCTTAATAGGATTCCCGGGTAGGAATACTCGTTAAAAGAATTGAGAAAAAATACCGGATGGTACCGTGTAATGCACTCCTGTTATGTTTATAACAGGAGTTTTTATTTGGAGGAAGAGATGAAAAAACCGAAACTTAAAGATTATTCAACAAAGACCTTAATAGCTTTGTCGAGACAAAATGATGATGAAGAATTCAACGAAAAGATAAGAAATATTTTAAGTGAAAGATATTCTTTTCTTTCCTATAAAGAGGTCTATATAAAGTATTTGCGAAGTGAAGGCACCGAGCGCTTGGCGCTTGGAGATGCATTGGCAAGATTTTTGATTGATGATAGGCACTTCATTGAGGAACGCGTTTTAGAAAGTGTATTACCAAACTTGAAAATAGAGGAATTGTGGAGTCTTGGAAAAAATCAAAATCCGCACATAAGACAAAAAGCTCGAGAAGTCATTTTTAACATTCTTGACATCATGGAAGAAGAAAGAAAAGTAGAAGATGATAAAATAATACCAATCAATACAGGTTATTGTGATGATAAAGTTAAAAGAAAAATAATAAAGTTAAAAAGAAGGGATGATTAATATGATAAATATTAAAGAAAATGAAAAATTAAGTATCATGAATCACTCTTGTGCGCATTTGCTTGCACAAGCTGTGAAACATTTATATCCAAATGCTCTATTTTGGGTAGGACCAGTCATTGAAAATGGATTTTATTATGATATCGATTTAGGTGATGAAGTCATAAAAGAAGAAGATTTAGAAAAAATAGAAAAAGAGATGAAAAAGTGTGCCAAAGACGGTAAGAAAATCATTCGTCATGAGATATCTAAAGAAGAAGCTTTAGAAATGTTCAAAAATGATCCGTATAAAGTTGATTTAATTTCAAGAATGGATGAAGATGAACAAGTTATCTCTTGTTATACGCAAGGTGATTTTACTGATCTATGTCGTGGACCACATGTTGAATCTACGAAAGAATTAAAGTATTTTAAATTATTAAAGGTTAGTGGTGCTTATTGGAAGGGTGACGCTAATAACAAGATGCTTCAAAGAATTTATGGTATTTGTTTTGAAACGGAAGAAGAACTAAATGAATATCTAAAAATGCTTGAAGAAGCTGAACGAAGAGATCACAAAAAACTTGGTAAAGAATTGGGATTGTTCATGATCAGCGAATATGGACCAGGATTTCCATTCTTCTTACCTAAGGGAATGATCATCAGAAATATTCTTGAAAATTTCTGGTATGAAGAACATACTAAAGAGGGGTATGAGTTCATTAAGACACCAATAATGTTGAGTCGTGAACTTTGGGAAGTATCTGGACACTGGGATAACTATCGTGAAAACATGTACACTTCAACAATTGATGAAAAGGAGTTCGCTATTAAACCAATGAATTGTCCTGGTGGAATGCTAGTCTATAAGAATAGTCTTCATTCATATAAAGATTTACCTATTCGTTGTGGTGAATTGGGGCAAGTTCATCGTCATGAAGCAAGTGGAGCTTTAAATGGTCTATTTAGAGTTCGTACTTTTACGCAAGATGATGCTCACATTTTCATGCGTGAAGATCAGATTGAAGATGAAATTATTCGTTTGATTGCTTTCATCGATCGCATTTATTCAATTTTTGGGCTTTCTTATGAAATAGAATTGTCAACAAGACCAGAAGAGAAATATATCGGAACGATTGAATCATGGAATCGTAGTGAGAAAATATTGAGTGATGCTTGTCATCGTTCTGGTCATGATTGTAAGATAAATCCTGGTGATGGAGCATTCTATGGACCTAAACTAGATTTCCACATCAAAGATTCACTAGGAAGAGTATGGCAGTGTGGAACTATTCAATTAGATGCTAATTTACCTGAAAGATTTGATTTGACTTATATCGATCGTGATGGATCTAAGAAAAGACCAATCATGTTGCACCGCGTCATTTTTGGTTCAATCGAAAGATTTATTGGTATATTGATTGAACATTTTGCAGGGGCTTTCCCAACTTGGCTTGCGCCTGTTCAAGTCAATGTCATACCTGTCAATGTTGAAGCACATGATGAATACGCACGAAAAGTAGTAGAAGCATTGAAAAAGGAAAATATGAGAGTTGAACTTGATAATCGCAATGAGAAACTTGGTTATCGTATGCGTGAGAGTCAAACTATGAAAATACCATACAGCTTAGTTTTGGGTGATAAGGAACAAGAGAATGGAACAGTTACTTATCGTCTATATGGTGAACAGGAAACAACTACTGTCAAACTTGAAGAATTCATTGCGATGATTAAAGAAAAAATCGATACAAAAGCTTTATTAAAGTAAAAAAGAGCATTGGACACATTTTTGTAAAATGTGTCTTTTTTTTATTTTCACCCTTTACAAAGTGGGAATGAGATAGTATTATAATAGTAGCAGTGGTTGATTGTGGTGAAAAGTGGGGGATGTAATGATGCTAATGGGAGAGTTCCATCATAACATTGATGAAAAGGGAAGGTTGATTTTACCTTCCAAGTTTCGCGATGATTTAGGCGAAGAATTTGTGGTTACTCGTGGTCTTGAGGAATGTCTGTTCGTTTATCCAAAGACCGAATGGGCAAAAATTACATCTCGTTTAAATAATTTACCTTTCACTAAGAAGGACGCTCGTAGTTTTATGAGATTCTTCCTATCTGGTGCTACTGCAACAGTATTTGACAAACAAGGTCGAATCAATATTACCTCTCCATTGATTTCTTACGCCGGTTTAGAAAAAGAATGTGTAATAATCGGCGTAGGAGATCGCCTTGAAATTTGGTCTTTAGAAAAATGGAATAATTTTTATAACTCCAATAAAGATGAATTGTCAAATATTGCTGAAAATTTATTTGATTCAAATTGGGAAAATGGTGATTAAACATGCATATTAGCGTACTTTTGAAAGAATCTATCGATGGACTTAATTTGAAAGAAGACGGTATCTACGTAGATTGTACATTAGGTTATGCTGGTCATTCCAGTGAAATATTAAAGCGAATAAGAAGGGGTTGTCTTTTCGCCTTTGATCAAGATAGTGAAGCAATTGAATATAGCGATGAGAAATTGTCGAAGATTGCTTCTAACTATGAGATCATAAATAGTAATTTCGTCAACATTAAGGAAGAATTACAGAAAAGAAATATAAAAGAAGTAGATGGTATACTTTTTGATTTAGGTGTATCTTCACCACAACTCGATGAACAAGAACGCGGTTTCAGTTATCACTTAGATGCCAAATTAGATATGCGTATGAATCAAAATCAAGAATTGTCAGCACATGTTGTCGTAAATACTTATTCGGAAGAAAAACTAGCAAAGATATTTTTTGAATATGGTGAAGAAAAATATGCACGAAGTATTGCTAGAAATATCGTTAAATATCGTGAAAATAAGGAAATTGAAACAACTTTGGAATTAGTTGAAATAATTAAATCATCAGTTTCAGAAAGAGCTAAACGTGATAAACATCCAGCTCGTAAAGTGTTTCAAGCCATTAGAATAGAAGTCAATAATGAATTAGAAATTTTAGATAGAGCGATTCGTGATAGCTTGTCATTATTAAAAGTTGGAGGACGAATAGCTGTCATTACTTTTCATTCATTAGAGGACAGAATAGTTAAAAACATATTTAGAGAAATGACAGAAATTGATCCTAAAGTTAAAGGATTACCTAACATACCAGAAGAATATCAACCAGATTTTAAATTAATCAATCATAAAGCAATTACTCCAAGTGAGGAGGAACTTGAAAATAATAATAGAAGTAGGAGTAGCAAGTTAAGAATAATCGAAAGAATAAAATAAAAAAGAAAAGAGGGACTATTATGAAAAAGAAAAAAGTAAAAGTTAGAAGAATATACAAAATAAGTAAATTCGAAAGACTTTTATATGGTTTTACATTAATTTTAGTAGTTATAGCTCCTTTGGCGATCGTTTTCTCTCAAGCTACTTTATCAAAAGTCAATTATGACGTTGAAAAGATTAAAAATGAAATAACAGCTCAAGAGCGAACAAATCAAAGCTTGTCGATGAAAATAAGTGAACTTGCATCACTCGATAAAATACAAGAAGTTGCAGAGTCTGAAGGATTGAGTTATAATAATGATAATATAAAATATGTCAATACTTCAGAATAGGATAGTGAGATAATGAAAAATAAAAAGAAGACAAAAGTTAGTTCTAATACCATTAAATTACCGGTATGGCTCATAATGATTGGTCTTCTTTCTTTTTGTGTTGTCATAGCGCGATTATCAGTTTTAGCTCTATCTGAAAAAATTGATGATATTGATATTCAAGAATTTGCTAGCAATAGAAATAGTACGACCAAAACACTATTAGCTAAAAGGGGAACTATTTATGATGTTAATGGTAATGTTTTAGCGGAGACTGTTTCTTCATATACTTTGATTGCTTATCTCGATCCATCGCGTACGACTGATGAAAAAAAGCCACAACACGTTGTCGATATCGATTATACAGCAACGGAATTGTCAAAAGTTATCAATCTCGATTATGATACGATTGTCAAATATCTATCTAAAAAAGGTGTTTATCAAACAGAGTTTGGACCAGCTGGAAAGGGATTGACGGAACTTCAGAAAGACGAGATAAAGGATTTAAATCTGCCAGGAATCGATTTTTTAACGACGCAAAAAAGATATTATCCGTATGGTGATTTCTTATCTTATACACTTGGATATGCCAAAGAGAAAACATATGTCGATGAAAACGGTAATGAAGTAACGACTCTAGTAGGTGAGATGGGAATCGAAAAACAATATGATGATATTTTACGTGGTACTAATGGTTCAACTTTTTATCAAAGAGATCGAAATGGTTATCGAATTGCGGATACTAAAGATATAACTTTTCCAGCTGTTGATGGTAATGACATTTATTTGAGTATTGATGCGAATGTGCAATTGTTCTTGGAACAAGCCTTACAAAATGCTAAACAGAAGAAATATAAGTGGGAATGGTATACCATTTTAGTAGCTGATGCCAAAACAGGAGCTATTTTAGCTTCAACTTCGGATCCGTCTTTTGATCCGAATAAGCGCAATATGACTAATTATTTGGACTACAATGTAGCCGTTGCTTTTGAACCTGGTTCAACGATGAAAATATGGACGTATATGGCAACGATGGAAAATAGTGATTATGATGGTAATAAGACGTATAAATCAGGCGTTTTTAAAACGAAAGATGGAACGGAGATTGGTGACTGGGAACGTCGTGGTTGGGGAAATATAAGTTATGACCGTGGGTTTGCATTATCGAGTAATACGGGAGTAATTTCTCTTCTTCGCAACAATATTAATCAGGCAACTTTGAAAAGTTATTTTAATAAAATGGGCTTTGGTAGTCTAACAGGAGTTGAACTACCTAATGAAGCGGTTGGTAAGATTTCTTTCAATTATGAAACTGAATATTACAATGCTGGATTTGGACAAGGTATTACGACGACACCAATTCAAAATATTAAAGCTTTGACTTCGATTGCTAATGATGGAATGTTATTAAAACCTTATTACGTTGATAAAATAGTTGATAGTGAAGGAAATGTCACTTATAAGGGTGAAAGGACAGAGATATATCAAGTGGCTTCAACTTCGACTGTCAATAAGATGAAAGATTTAATGGAAGATGTTATCAGTGGTAATAGTCGTACTTGTACGGGTTATCCTTATTACATGAAAGGATATAATTTGATATTGAAGACAGGTTCAGCACAAGTTGCTTCCAAATCAGGATATGACACTGGTGAAGTCATTAAGGGAATTGCGGGAATGTTTCCGAAAGATGATCCGCAGATAATATTTTATGTAGCAGCAAAAAAACCAGATGATGGTGGCGGTGGAAGAGTTAAACCGATGTCGACGGTTGTCAAAGAAATAGTTACTAATATCAGCAGTTATTACGATATCTATGACGGAGAAGAACAAGTATCTAAAAAATTAGATAAATATACAATTCTAAGTTATAAGAATAAAAAGACAGAAGATGTTATCAATTCTTTGAGTAGTTCAGGTATCAGGATTGTAGTAATAGGGGAAGGCGATAAGGTAATTGATCAATATCCAAAAAATGGTTCTGTTTTGACTTCTAAAGATATGGTCATTTTGGTAACTAATGATGATACGCATGTAAAAGTACCTGATTTAAATGGATATAGTTTGAGTCAAGTAAAAACGATTTTGTCATATTTAAATATCAAGTATGACATTCAAGGAAATGGTTATGTCTACGATCAAAGCATAAGTAAAGATACTTATATTGATAAAGATATGACAATTACTGTCTATTTAAAAGATTACTATGAAAAAGAAGAAAAACAGGAAGAAGCAGAAAATCAAGATGAGATTAAATGACATAATTAGAGCATAAAAAAAGAGACGATGTCTCTTTTTAAATGGCACGATATTGATCTTTTCCTTTATATGGATCTTTTTTATCAATTTTATCAGTGAAAAGGATTCCCTCTAAATGGTCATATTCATGTTGAAAAGCGATAGCTAAGTCTTCACGAACGCGATATCTAACTTTTTCACCTTCAGTATTATATCCTTCCATGGTTATTCTAGCATGGCGTAAAACGATTCCTTCCGTTGGACGATTGACACTTAGGCAACCTTCACCTTCTTCAACATATATCATTTCATTAGAAGCACTGACAATTTTAGGATTTATTAGTACATAATTTTCAAATTTTCCTTCTTCATATTCATAGACGACGACGAAATAACGTTTAGGAATACCAACTTGAATAGCTGCAAGGCCCATTCCTGGTCGTAAATCATACTTTTCACTCTCTTCAGGAATTTGACTGAGCGTTAAATGTTCAATCATGTCATCAATCATTTTTTTATCTTTTTCAGTCATTGGAAAAGTGACATCTTTACTCTTGGTATGAAGTAATTTATTCTTTTCATCTAGTATATCTTTATCTTTTAACATAGTAAACCACCAACGTTTACATTATAACATAAAAATATTAAAAATAAAGGATAAAGTTATAAACATTGACTTTTTTGGGATTTTGTAGTATAATTTGTCCAATTATTGAGTATTGGGGGGAATCTGTGTGAAAAAGACAATACTTTCATTATACTTAGATGATTTATCATTTGAGTCAAAATACGCATTGTTGGAATTCTATCGCTTTGCGATTTTTAGTGGTGTCGACGATATTGTTTTAATGACGCATGATATTTTAAAGAGTAAGAATAGATCTAAATCTTTAAAAGAATTTTTAGACATCATTCCAGAACTTAATAACAATTGCCGAACACATGTGTTATTAGCTGGTAGTGATGCTCGTCATTTGTCATATAACGATTGTCAGTTTGCCATCAGAAAGAGAAAGGATATCGATTTGACAACGAGTTCTAAAATGATCATGAATTTTGAAGGTCGTCGTATCAATTGTTTAAACGGTTTTGATAAAGTTCCAGATGAAGAAAAAGTTGAAGATTTAGATGAAGTTATTTATCAACAAGATCCTAGTGTTGATGTAACGATTGTTGCATCTAGTAATGATAGAGGATTGAGTAGAAAATATCTCGAAAATGGATATTGCGTCTTATATGTAGCACCTTTAAAGAGTATTTATCAAAATAAAGGTCATTCAACACCACTCATCGGATTCAATTCGGTTGGTGATGTTTCTAAAGCGACAGCGTTCTACAATCAATTGAGTTATGATAAACAAGTCTTAGTCACTGATGCGATTACTGATGAACAAATCCAAATATCATACCAAAATAAATCAGAGATGCCATCTGATAAAGGTCCAGTGTTACGCTTAGGTAGCATGAAGACTGGTATTGTGCAATCTGATAATAGGTGAATAGATGAAGTCATTGTTCGTAGCTATTAATGGTTGTGATATTGATAGAATTAATAAAATTTGTCAATATTCACTAGAAAATGATATTTCTAATATTTATTTTTTAACGGGTAATATAAATGATTTGGATACGTTTATTAAAAACATTCCTGAGGGCTTAAAATATTATGTCTTTTTGGATAAGAGAGATAGTTATGGATTATCTTTTGATAAATGTTTAAAAGTTCTAAATGGACGTAGAGATATATACATCATAACTAGTTGTAGAAATGAAATTAATTATTATCATAATAAGATAGTTTTAGTTAATGATTTATTTGATAAAGATAGTTTTATTGATGAAGATTTTGATAATTATAAGTTGTTTTATATAACTAAAGATGACGAATTAACTTTTGATGGAAAAAAAGATAAATTTGTTTTAATATCGGTTCCAGATGAAAAGAGTAAAGGATTAATATTTGATCTTGAAAAAGAGATTAAAATTTATAGTTTGAATTTTGATGATAGTAAGTTAGAAAAATTATTATAGTAGAAAAGTGTGGGGTTTATGGTTAATAAGGAGATAGTATTAGCTTTAATGGAAGCTATTAGGAAAAAATATAATAGTACTTCTTTAAAACTTGAAGAAAAAGAATTATTGAGTTCTTTTTATGCAAGTTATTTTGATGATGAAAATTTTCTAACTTTTAAAGATACTAATTTTGAAGGTTTCCTATTTGATGACTACTATAATAAAGTTATAAAAAAATGTGATTTTGATTTTGAGACTATGAAAAAAATAAACATATTTAGATCCTTATTAATGAACATGACTAAAAATGTGCGATTAGAAGATTTGATGATTGATGTATATAGAGATATCGTACCAGCTGATGTCTTAGAAAAAATGATCAAATCAACTAGTGAAAAGAGTAAATTTTTAGAAGATATAAATGGTTGCTTTGATGAGAAAAAAGTAGCTAATATCAATATCGATAATTTAAATATTCACGATTTATCAAGTGTTAAGATTGAACAGGGAAGTTATGATAATCCATTGTTATTCATAAAAGGATTTACGCCTGTACCGATGATTGATGTCCAGGCGATACCTTTCAGTGATAAAGCTAGTGTCTTAGTCATTTCTGATTTGCATTTGGACAAAGATTGTTATCTCGATGGAAAGTTACAACATGATGATTTTGATAAAAGACTTTATTCGCTAAAGTTATTCAAAGAAAAAATCATGAAGTATTTGAAAAAACAAAAAGTAAAACTAGATGCGGTCATATTCACAGGTGATGTCATTGATGGACTTTTAACTGATGGTAATTTCGCTTTTTCAAGAGAGAACCGTTATCAATTGATCAAAGAGTTCAGGACATGGAGTGAAGATTTAAGTTTTGATGAAGAAGCAGCGTTTACAGCTTATATTGCTGGTAATCATGATACAGTCATGGGCCAAGGTGATCTACACGAATTGATGAAAAGTTTTGGCGATAGAGTAATCGATTTGGGAAATGGTTCAGCTCGTGTAAAGATAGGTAAAGATTTGATATCTTTACAACACCCTTCAGCTGATGACTGGGGGATACCTGGTGAAGATTTGAGATATACGACGCGTAATGCGAATACTCATGAAGTATACCATTTAGCTGAATATGCTAAAATTTGTCAGGCAGTCTTTGACAATTTAATGTCTTCTGAAAAAAGAACGATTACTTTGCCACAAATAGTAGCTTTGACTAATATTAGATTACATGATGAAAACCCTGAACTATTTGATTTTTATAAACCTTATATAACACCTATGAATGGTGATGTACTAACATATCCAACGAGTGATGAGGAATATGATCCTTTCTTCTTAAACTGTTTGGCATATGAACCTGTTGCGGGCATAATTAAGGTCGATAGTTCACCTAAACGTTATTTTCAAGTACTAATAAAAAATCCTGTGATTGGATCTGATGTAGACAATTTTAAATCCCAATTCACTAGAGATTCTTTTGATAGACCAGTTGTTTCAATAGTAGGACATTATCATTTGAAACTCATCAATGGTGAAAAGAGATTTGTTTTCTCAGAAAGTGATCGAGAATTACCAATCATCAGTCTAGAGGGTAGTATGCGACCTAAAAACTTATACTTCACTTCAACTCTATATAGGTTTGCGATGAATGATGGACATGTCGATGGTGTCAAAGTAAAACCTCTAAGTGGAGAAATAATCATAAAAAAATCAGGTGAGTATAAGAGTTCTCTATATCGAAGTCGAGAAATTGAATATGAAAGACCAAAAGAAAAAAGACTTTAAGGTCTTTTTTTTATCGTGCGAATCTAGATCCAATGACAATTACTAATAAAATAAATAGTACTAAAATAATGGCATAGTATGATGAGTTATTATTTTGACATTGCATTGGGTAGTATGGATAAAATGGATAACTGTTGTTTCCACAACAAGTTGATCCTCCACCATAATAATACATAGTATAACCTCCTTTACTATTACTAATATAGTTTATTTTTATTTTGGTAAAATGACACAACTATAGTTTAGAGATTTGTCCTGTTCGATTGTTTTTTTCTAGTTTTTGATATAGAATTAAATAGATTTGGAGGTGTATGTATGGATTCATTTATTAAGGGTAATTATCGCAAAAGCTTATATCAAGGTGAAAATGGTTATGTCGTTGGCCTTTTTAAGATAAAAGAAGCTGATTCTGATAATGAAGACTTAGTGGGTGAGATTGTTCCTTTTACTGGTTATTTTGCTGAATTAAATGATAATGATACATATATATTCCATGGAAAGTTCGTCATTCATGCGAAATATGGTGAACAGTTTGCGGTTGAGTCTTATGAACGATGCATGCCTGAAGAAAAAGATGCCATCGTCGAATTTTTAGCTAGTGGTCTATTCAAGGGAATAGGGGAAGCTAAGGCTAAAAAAATAGTTGATGTTTTGGGAAAAGATACTTTAAACATAATTTTAGACAATCCTGATAACTTGTTATTGATTCCGGGTATCAGTAAAAAAAATGTTGATGATCTACACAAAACACTTGAAGAATACCAAGGAAGTTATAAGATTGTTCTTTCGTTGAACGATTTGGGATTCATAACGAGAGATAGCATGATCATCTATAATAGATATAAGAATAGAACACTAGATGTCATTGACAAAAACATTTATAAATTATATGAAGATATCAAAGAGATAACTTTTAAAAAAATCGATGCGATTGCCTTAAAAAGTGATTATGCTTTTGATGATGAAAGAAGAATAAAAGCTGCTATTTTATACGTCATTGATGAAGTGTGTAACACCTATGGTCACAGTTATTTATTCATTGATGAGATTTATGGTTATGTCAATAGATGTCTAATGAGCAATATTTCAAAAGAGAAGTACATCGATGCTTTAAACAGTTTAATTCTCGATTTAAAGATTATTAAAGATAATGAAAAATATTATTTAAAAGATATGTATGAAGATGAAGTTTTAATCGTCAATCGCATTAAATATTTGATGAGTGTTAAAGATGAGAGTTTTAAAAAACTTGATTTGATGATTAATGAATTAGAAGAATATCAAAAAATAAAATATAATGATGAACAGTTATTGGCCATTAAATATTCGCAAGAGAAACATTTTTTAATTATTACTGGTGGACCAGGAACTGGAAAGACGACGATTGTTAAAGCAATTGTTGATCTCTTTAGAGAACTAAATGATTTTGGTAAAGATAAATTGAATGAAAAAATAGCTCTTTTAGCACCGACGGGAAGAGCTTCAAAAAGACTTAGTGAAGCAACGCATATGCCAGCTTATACAATTCATCGCTTTTTGAAATGGAATAAGGAAGGCGATCATTTTCAAGTCAATGAATACAATAAAAGTGATGTCGAATTCGTAATCATTGATGAAGGTAGTATGGTCGATGTCAATCTTTTTGCTTCGCTTTTGCGTGGACTTAGAAGTGATACTAAAATTGTCATCGTTGGTGATTACAATCAATTGCCTAGTGTTGGACCAGGACAAGTATTGAAAGATTTAATTGAAAGTGAAAGAGTTAATTTGGTCAAATTAAATTATCTATATCGTCAGAAGAATGATTCCAACATAATAAACCTAGCTTATCAAATAAATAGTGGAGTTGTCGATGATGATTCATTCAATAGAGGAAGTGATCTCATTTTAAAAGAGGTCGATACAATGAATGTTTTAGAACAGATAAAAATGATTTGTAATTCATATAAGAAGATGGATTATAAAGATTTTCAAATATTAGTACCAATGTATAAAACACTTAATGGTATCGACAACATAAATAAAATAGCGCAAGAGATATTCAATCCTAAATCAAAGACGAAAAAAGAGATAAAAGTTGGTGATGTCATCTATCGTGAAGAAGATAAAATATTACAATTGTCAAACATGCCAGAAGAAAATATTTTTAATGGTGACATTGGAATAATTGATAGTGTTGACAAAAAAGAAATAGTGGTCAATTTCGATGATAATTACGTTAGGTTTACTCCAGCAAATTTTAATAAGTTTAAACATGGTTATGCGATAAGTATACACAAGTCACAGGGAAGTGAATTCAAAACGGTTGTCATACCTGTCACAAAAGAATATAATAAGATGTTGTATAGAAAACTTTATTATACTGGTGTCACTAGAGCTAAAAGAGAATTGTACATCGTGGGTGATTTAAATGCTTTAAAAAGAGCAGCTGGTAATAATGATTCAGATGTCAGAAGAACGGCAATTAAAGATCGATTGATAGAAGCGATTAGAGTAAGTGGTGAAAAAGATGGATAAAAGTTTAAAAAAGAAAAATAATTTTTTAAAAACGATAATTTTATTATTGATTTTGGTAATACTAATAATGATCATTATTTTTATTAAGACAGATAAAAAAGAGATTCCTAGTGATTGTGAAAAAGAAGAAGAAACTGGTGAAATAGTTAAAGACAAATCTAAAGAAAACTATCCATATATTGGCATATATAGTTATGTAGAAGGGGAGAAGAGTGAATGTTCATATGCGACGACACTCGTTCTAACTAGTGATTATAAAGCGATATTCTACGTCGGTGATTGTAATAATAAAGCATATTATTATGGTAAATATCGAATTGATGATGAAAAGATATATCTATATTCTTTAGTTTTAGAAGATTCTAGTAGTGAAGAAGAATTAAAAGTGGAAGATGATACAATTTATTTCAATTTGACAGATGATACGGAAGTAATCACATCTATTTATGGAAGAAGTGAAAGTATTCGTTTGAAAAAACTTTATAATGCTGTATAAAAGATACTTTTTTCACGCATAATATGAATGGTATATACCAATCATATTTTTAGAAAGAAGGATCTTATGAATAAAATGATGAAAATGTTAGCCATTGGTGCTACGATGTATGGGGGATTTATGCTTTATAAAAAATATAATCCTGACTATAAGAGAGATATAAAAGAATATGTAGATAAAATGGCTGATAAAATTAATGAAATGAATGAAAATATGATGTAATGATATCAAGGGGAAACTCTTGATATTTTTGTTGTAAATAATTAGTAAATTATAGATATTTATTAACATATTTCACATAATATATGGTATCATTAACTTAGAATGGAGTGATGATATGTTTGGAAAAAAACGTATATCAGATAAAGTTGATTATGAAAAGTTAAATGAATTGATTCGTTTTAGTAGAAATTTTGTCAAATTGATTTTTGGAGTTAGCATTGTTGCTTTGATAGTATTGATAACTTACATAGGTAAAGAGTGGAAGTTAATGCATATTTTTGGTGATGTCATCAATATTTTATCTCCATTTTTCATAGGTGTTATTTTAGCTTGGTTATTGGATCCGATAGTCACCTATTTACAAAAAAAGGGAGTTAAAAGAGGAATAGGTGTTACTTTTGTCTATGTTTTAGTAATAGCTATAATAGTTTTGATTGGTAATTTATTCATTCCGACATTAATTGATCAAATAAATGAGATGATAACAGCAGCTCCTCAGACTTTGAAGAGTTTAAGTGCCCAACTCGATGGTATTATCATTGACATATCTAGAACATATGAAATAGATAGTGCAATCATAAAAGATAATCTATATGAAATAATTAATAATTTGTTATATTCATTTACGGTTGATGGACCAGCTACTATTGTTTCTGTTGTCAAATCGATCATCAGTGGTGGATTCAATGTCATTATTGGTTTCTTAATCGGATTTTATATGTTACTCGACTTTGATGATGTCAGAGCACAGCTAGCTAAAATTGTTCCTAAGAAACATCGTGAAGAGGTTGCTAAGTTGTCAGATAATTTGAATCATCTATTGCGAAGTTATGTATATGGAACCCTAATAGTAATGTTCATATTATTCATCTTTCAAAGTATTGGGATGTCAATTGCTGGTATGACTGCACCAATGGTGTTTGGATTGTTCTGTGCAGTTACTAATATAATTCCATATCTTGGACCATATATAGGAGGAATTCCAGCAGTCATCGTCGCTTTTACAATATCACCGAGAGTGGGAATTGGAGTATTAATATCAGTGTTGGTATGCCAAGGACTTGAGAGTTATTTATTGACGCCGACAATAATGAGTAAGACGATGAAGTTACATCCAGTAACAATAATAATTGGGTTATTGCTATTTGGTCATTTCTTTGGTATACTTGGTATGTTATTTGCTACACCAATCATTTCGTGTGGTAAGGTAATAATCAATTTCTTTATAGAAAAATATGAATTGTTTGATGAAGAATAAAATGATATGTTGATAAAGATGAGTATGATTTAAATATCTTCATAGAGAGCTTTGGTTGGGTGGAACAGAGCAAGATATACTTCAGAAAGCTACTTTTGAGTATCATCGGTAAAAGCCGTTATGTCAATTAAGACCAGAGTAGGATGGTACCGTGCATTTGCACTCCTACAATTTGGTCTTTTTTTATTATAAGAGGAGGATTTATGAAAAAAATAGTTGCGATTGTTGGTATGTGTGGAAGTGGTAAGAGTGTCGCTTCTGATGTCCTTGTCGAAAAAGGATGGAAAAAAGTTTACTTTGGTGGAGTCACTTTAGAAAAGTTGGAAGAAAATGGTTTGGAAATCAATCCAGCTAATGAAAAAATGATGCGTGAAAAATTGCGTAGCGAATTGGGAATGGGAGCTTATGCTAAGATTCTTTTGCCAAGAATTAAAGAGTATGCCAGTGAGAGTAATACTGTTTTAGATGGATTATACTCATGGGATGAATTGAAAATCTTGCGTGAAGAGTTAGGTGATAGTTTAACTGTTGTAGCAATCATTGTCGATCGCAAATTGCGTTATGAAAGATTGGGAAAACGTGAATTTAGACCATTGACAGAAGAAGAAGCTCTAGATCGTGATTTGTCAGAAATTGAGAACATTGCGAAAGCAGGACCAATTGCTCATGCTGATTACTACATTTTAAACAATGGTACAATCGAAGAATATACTAATCGTTTAGAAGAAATTTTAAATGAGATATAGGAGGATTTATGAAAGAGTTAAGTAGTACAGAGATTAGAAATCTGTGGATGAACTATTTTAGAAGCAAAGGACATAATGTCATGGAGAGTGCACCATTAGTTCCTTATGATGATGATAGTTTGCTTTTTACAAATGCTGGTGTAACACCATTAAAAAAATATTTTGATGGAAGTGTCGTTCCAGAAAATAAAAGAATTGCGACTATTCAAAAATGTATTAGAACTAATGATATTGATAATGTCGGTGTCACAAAGCGTCATCAAACTTTTTTTGAGATGATGGGTAACTTTTCAATTGGGGACTATTTTAAAGAAGAAGCACTCGAGTTTGCTTATGAATTCTTGACTAGTGAAGAGTGGTGTGGCATTCCTAAAGAAAAGATTTATGTCACAGTTTATAAAGATGATAGCGTAGCTCAGAAAAAGTGGATTGATTTAGGGTTAGATCCAGAGCATGTCGTTCCTCTTGAAGGAAACTTTTGGGAAATTGGTGAAGGACCTTGTGGACCAGATTCAGAGATATTTTATGATCGCGGTGAAGAATATGACCCTGATGGTGATGCTTTGGAAAAATTTAAAAATGATGATGAACAAGAACGTTATCTAGAAATTTGGAATAATGTTTTTAGTCAATACAATTCAAAACCGGGTCTATCACGTGGTGAATATCCAGAACTACCTAATAAAAATATTGATACGGGTGCTGGTCTTGAGAGATGGTGTTGTATTTTTCAAGGAGTCGATTCAACATTTGATACCGATTTATTCGTACCATTGATTAAAAAAATCGAAGAGTTGACGGGTAAAGAATATAACGGAGAAATGCCATTTAAAGTCATAGCTGATCACATTCGTGCTATTACGATGGCTTTGTCAGATGGGGCTGTTTTTGAAAATACTGGACGTGGATATGTATTGCGTCGTCTTTTGAGACGTAGTGTAAGAATGGGAAAGAAATTGGGAATCAATGAACCATTCATTTATAAATTAGTTGAAACAGTTGTGACAATTATGGGAGAAAGTTATCCTGAACTTGAAAATACTAAGAGTAATGTTAAAGCTTTAGTTCTTCAAGAAGAGGAATTATTCCATAAGACATTAGCGGCTGGTGAGAGAAGATTATCACAATTGATCGAAGAAAGTACTGATGGTACGATTAGTGGTTATGACGTATTCAAGTTATACGATACTTATGGTTTCCCATTTGAACTAACTTTGGAATACTTAGAAGAAGCTGATATGACTACTGATAAAGAAGAATTTAGAAAATATATGGAAGAACAGAAAAAGATATCAAAAGATACTTATCATCAAGAGACGAGTATGAACATTCAAAATGAAGAACTTTTAAACTTCCATGCAAAGAGTGAATTTGTCTATGATGTTTATCAAATGGAAAGTAAAGTAATTGGTCTTATCAAAGATGGTAAGTTTACTGATACTTTGGATAGTGATGGGTATGTCGTACTCGATAAGACTTGTTTTTATGCGACGAGTGGTGGTCAGTTGTTTGACAAAGGGGCAATGAAGAGTGAAAACTTTAAAGCTAAAGTAGTTGACGTTGTCAAAGCTCCAAATGGGCAACATCTTCATAAAGTTGAATTAATCGATGGAAAAATTACCATCAATGAAAAATGTAGTATCAAGATAATTCCTGAAGAAAGAGACGCAACGGCATGTAATCACAGTGCTATTCACATCATTCAAAAGACTCTCCAAGAGGTCTTATCAGAAAACATTCATCAAGCCGGAAGTTATGTCGATCAAGAGAGATTGCGATTTGATTTTACTTTTACGGGAAAAATTAGTGATGATGACATATTAAAAGTAGAAGCAAGAGCTAATGAACGTGTTAACGCTAAAGTTGATAGCGAGATTACTGAAATGCCAATTGAAGAAGCTAAAAAGATGGGGGCTATGGCTCTATTTACTGAAAAGTATAAAGATATAGTTCGCGTTGTCAAACTTGGTGATTCATTAGAGTTATGTGGTGGAACGCATGTTAAAAATACAGGTGATATTGGACGCATCGCCATATTAAAACTTGAATCTAAGGGTAGTAATTTATATCGTATCGAAGCTGTTACTGGCAATAGAATTGAAAAAAGTATTAGTGAAGCTGTCACTGGTTATGTCGAAGAGATCAAAAAACAACTTGATAAAGCTAAGACTGTTTTAGAAGAAGCTAAAAAACTTGGTAAAGATTTAGAATTTGATATAATGCTTGATCAAGTACCAATGGATTCTTATAATGCCATTATCTATAATCGTAATCAACTTGAATATGTTCAAGGAGAAGTTAGAAAATTAGATAAAGAGTACAATCAATTAAAAATTAATAATTTAGTCAGTGATCTAAATCCTTATCTATCCCAAAAAGAAGAGATTAATGGTATCAATGTCGTTCTTGTCAAAACAGAGGGACTTGATGTTCCAGCTCTTAAATCAATAGCTGATAACATTACTAATGAACTTGGTAAAGCCTTTGTCTTACTAGCTAATGTCAATAGTGGTAATGTCAACTTCATCTGTCGTTCTAGTTGTTCTTTAAATGCTGGTATGGTTGTAAAAAGTGCTTCTGGTCGCTCTTTGGGAAATGGTGGTGGAAGTCCAACTTTTGCTCAAGGTGGAGGTAAGACTGATGAGTATTTAGATGAGATATTTGCAACTGTAAAAAATGATATAAAAGAGATTCATGATTAAGAAGATGTCAATTGACATTTTCTTTTTTATTTTGTTGCTGCAAATGACTAATAGTATGTTATTTTATAAGTAGGAGGATATTATGAGTTTTAATATAAAAAAGAATATACTAGCGATAATATCAATATTGAATTCTTTAGTATTTTGTTTTTATTTGGGCGCTGATTTAGTAAATCATAGTAGTATATTTTCAGTACTGTTAGATTTAGTTGGATTTATGATTACGATTTCGCCATTCATTCTCATATTATTTGACAAAAAGATAAAACATTTATACTATACGACGATATTATTTGCGATGACGGGGTTTTTAGCTCTGACAGTCATAAATTTTGTTTTGAGCATACTAGGGATAGTCTTGTCTCTCATTGAAAGTGATGAAGAGAAAGGCGTTTTAAAAACGGTTTTAAAAAAACATCCAATCATGGCCGTTGTGACAATTATCATATCAGGAATGGCTTTTCTAAATGCTTCATCACTATTTGATTATCTATCACATTTGGATTATGGAATGGAAATGTTAGGTGAACTAATCGCTGTAATTTTTATTTTTTTCGCAATATGTGTATGTAAGAAAAAGAATTTAATTTTTAGTAGTAGCAATAAAGTCAATGTGCGTGAATCCATCATTGTATCGCTACCATTCATAATTTATATAATATATATAGCATCAGCATTTTTAGCTATCAATTTAGCTGAAGGGTATGAATTCATATCTTTGGGCAATATTGTGGCCATAGCTCTTTTATACATATTTGTCGGTGTTTTTGAAGAGTTTTTATTGCGTGGTTTATCACTAAATATCTTGATTGATAAATATGGAAATAATAAAAAGGGAATATGGACATCTGTCGTTTTATCAAGTCTTTTATTCGGATTGATTCACTTTATCAACTTGTTTACGGGAGCATCTTTTGAAGGAGTATTAATTCAGGTAATTGCGGCTTCTTTCATCGGTTTTTACTTTTCAGCTTTGTATTTGCGAAGTGGAAGTGTTTGGACGAGTGCCATCTTGCATGGATTATACGATTTAGCTGTCAGTGTTCCTGCGATGTTTTACACGAAAGAAGTAGTCGATATGGCTACGGATTATGGTGAAGCTATTTCTAATTATTCTTGGGCCAATGTCGCTTTTGCTCTTGTCTTTGTCGGTTTAGCCTTGTTTTTACTTCGCAAGAATAAGATGCGTGAAGTCATCGCTTTGCGAAAAGGTGAAGTCCTTGCAAATAATAAAAAAGACAATTTGACAAAAATAGTTATAATCGGCTTCAGTTTTGGAGTGACGATAACTTTTTGTTATTCAATCTTCATGTCGATGTTTGAGTTAGATTCACTGACTAAGGATCTCTATAAAAAGATATTGATTTCCAATGATTATCAGGAAGAATATGGACTTACTTACATAAATGGAACTTCTAAATATGAAAATCTCAGTGATGAAACGAAATTGTTATTGGCGATATCCAATTTGGAAGAAAATGATTTCATTGATGGATATTCGATTGAGGAAGCTGAAAACAATATTAATGATAATCCGATTACGACATATATAGATAAAGAAGTTATTAGTAAGTCTGTTAAAGATATCTTTGGAACGGATAAAGATCTACAATATGTCGATGTCAATGTCAGTTATAAAACTAATTGTAGTTATGATGGAAGTAAACATCGTTATACTTGTGTCACTACGAATAATGGTGAAGATAATGGTCTAAAAGTTTATAGTAATATCAAGACAGTCAATCTCGAAAATGGGGATTATATTGAAGTAGAAGTTTACTATTTAGTCGAAGATACTGTAAATAAAATTATCTATGCTGATTCCAATTTAAAAACAGTCTATAAATACAATACGACAATTAAAGATTTAGTAGGGGATATTGAGTTTGATCCAACTGATAATCGCAATCATGAATTTTGGGATGCGATAAAGGACAATGCTGATAATCACATACCTACATATCGTTTAAAATTTAAACTTAATAGTACTTATACTAAAGCTTTCTTTGATTCCAGTGAATTTATAAGTAACAGTATTAATAATAAGATACCTGTCAAAGAAGAAAGTATTGATGATGAATCATATCGTTATAGTTCTAGCAAATATTCTTTTGATTATAATAAGAAATATTTTAAAGTTGAAGAGACTATTGAGTCATTAGTCATGGAGTACAACAATAGAAAAGTTTTAGAAGTTCAAACGATTGATAGTGACAAATGGTTAGAAAAATATCAGAATAATGTTGGTACGCATGTCAGTTATGGCAATTACGACTATTTCCGTTGTGGTAATGAATATTTGATCTATAAAGGAGATTTCTATTTGATTACGGTGGTTTCTAGTGGAGAAGGCATAATTGATAATGGAGTTTATCAGTTCTTTACAACGATTGAGTTTAAATAAGTGTAAAAAATATGTACTTTGTTACATATTTTTTAATTTTGGTTTTGATTTATGTTATTATATAGATAGGGTGATAATATGAAAATACCATTGAGATTTCAGATAACAGAGTTCGATTGTGGAACGGTAGCTCTTCAAAATGCAATCAGTTATTTATTCGATCGTGAAAATGTTCCACCAGAATTGATAAGAGCTATTTCTATATATACAGTTAATTGCTATGACGATGAGGGAAATATTAGTGAAGGTGGTACTAGTCGTGAGACGATGAACAAGATGACGAGATGGATTACGGAGTATGCTAATCGCAACAATTTCGGAATAAGTTGTGTTCATTTAGAAAAGGGACAAGTTGATGTCAATGCCATTAAGAAATGTATTTCTGAAGGAGGATGTGTCTTACTTAGAACTTTCCAAAAAGATGAACATTTTGCCATTATTACAGCCATGGATGATAACTTTGTATACTTATGGGATTCTTACTATTTAGGAGAGACTTATTACGACAATGAAAAACAAGTAACGATCATCTTCAATAAACCATTCCATTACAATCGTCAAGTATCTATGAAGAGATTTTTATCTGATTCAGTTAAAGATTTTGCACTTGGTCCAATCGATCGTCGTGAATGTGTATTATTTAATAAAAAAATATAGAGTAATCTATATTTTTTTTGTATTATTTTTCTCTTTTTAGACCATTATATATATGAAAGGAGAATTATATGAAATTAAATTATGAAGAAGTTCCTAGTAATGTCATTACTGGAAAAGATTTAGATTATTTAAGTGATAGTTTCGAATGGAATTATGGTGCTTTGAAGAAGATTAATAATGATAAAAACTTAGTTAATGATCAAGAAATAAAAGATGTTTTTGAAAAAGCTTCAAATCTATTTGATGACAATTTGAACAGTATTTTAAAAATATTAGAAAGTAGAGGTCCTGCTAGTGAATAATAATAAAATTTCTAATCCTAAAGTAGAAGTAGCTGAAGGTATGGCTTTGAATGAAAAAGATTACATAACATGTCTTTTAACGACTTTAAAAGATATGGTTAAGAATTATGTCATCATGATGACAGAAGCTAGTAATGCTAGTTTATTTGAATCTTATCAAGAGATATTTTTAAAACTCATGAATCTGCAAAGAGAAGTTTATGAAGTCATGTTTAGAAAGGGTTGGTATCAATTAGAAGAAGTAGAGAAGACGAAAATTGATACTAAATTTGATATGTTGTTAAAAGAATATCAATCTTTAGATGCTCAATAAAAGGAAAGATAATTAAACTATCTTTCCTTTTTCTTTAGTAATTTATAAATTTCTTTTTTAATTGATTCATTATCGAGATGTTCTTGATCATATAATTCATCAATATTACCTTGTTCAATGAATTTATCGTTGAAACCTAATATTTTAATTTTTCTTTTAAAACCTAAATCATTCAATTTTAGTAAGATGTTGTGACCAAGTCCACCATTTATTAAATTATCTTCAATAGTTAGGACGTCATCCTGTCTTTTGACAATTTTTTTTAATACTTTTAAATCTAATGGTTTTATGAAAGTAGCATTTATTAGAGTTATATCTAAATTTTCTTCTTCAATTATTTGATATGCTTTTTGAACCATTTTACCAGTCGCGATAATCGTCAATTTTTGGCCTTTTTTTATAGTTTCCCATTGCCCTAAAGTTACTTTTTTTAATGGTTTCATAGCGATGTAGTCACCACCACGAGGATATCTTATGGCGATTGGATAATTTTCTTGAATGCTCCATTTTAATAGAGGTTCTAAATCACTCAAGCACTTTGGGGATACGATGACCATATTGGGAATGATTGATAAGTAAGAGAGGTCAAAAATACCTTGGTGAGTCTCACCATCAGCACCGACTAAACCAGCACGATCAATAGCAAAGATGACGTTGGAGTTTTGCATGCAGACGTCGTGAATTATTTGATCAAAGCCTCTTTGAAGAAAAGTGGAGTAGACGGCGAAGACAGGTTTTAGACCCATGGTAGCCATACCAGATGCTAAAGTGACAGCGTGTTCTTCAGAAATACCGACGTCAAAATAGCGATGAGGATAGTTTTTTGCAAATTCTTTTAGGCCGACACCATCTTGCATGGCAGCAGTTATGGCAACGATATGTTCATCCTCTTTAGCTAGTTCATTCATAACTCGACCAAACTCTTTGGAGTAAGTCATTTTATCACTAGAAGTTACACCGATATTTTCATCAAATGAGGAAACTCCATGATAGACTTCAGGCGTCTCTTCCGCTAACTTGTAACCTTTACCTTTTTTGGTGACGACATGGATGATGACAGGATTATTGATTTCTTTAGCACGTTTTAATACTTTTTCAATCTCTGATATATTATGACCATCAATCGGTCCAATGTATGTCAAACCCATATCTTCAAAGTATTTTGAGGGTACTAAAATTTGTCTAATACCATCTTTGATACGCGATAATACTTTGTATGAAAAGTGACCTAATTTAGTATCATCGAGAGAATATTTGATCTTATTTTTAAACTTTAGGTATTTTTCATTGATACTAAGTCGACTCAAATAACTGGATATTCCACCGACATTACTAGAGATACTCATACCATTATCATTTAGAACGATGATCATTTTTGTCTTTTTAAAACCGATGTCGTTAATAGCTTCTAGCGACATGCCACTCGATATTGCACCATCACCAATGACGGCGATGACGTGATAATTTTCTTTCTTTAAATCGCGAGCACGAGCCATGCCGATAGCGGCACTTATGGAAGTACTGCTGTGACCGGTTTCAAAATAGTCATAGGGACTTTCTTTTTTGTAGGGAAATCCACGCAAACCCTTATATTTTCGCAAAGTGTCGAATTTGTCTTTGCGACCAGTCAATATTTTATAGACATAACTCTGATGACCAACATCAAATATTATTTTATCTTTTTTAAAATCAAAGATATCACATAAACTGATTGTCAATTCAACAATTCCGAGATTAGAAGCTAAATGTCCACCATTCTTAGACACTTTTTTTATTAAAAAAGTCCTTATCTCTTCTGATAATTCTTCTTTTTCAGATAAATTTAATTTTTTTATATCATCAATATCATTTATTTTATCAAGCTGTTTCATAACTACCTCCAGCTACATGAATTTAATCTAATTTTAAATCTATCATATTTTTGTCATGATAACTAGTTTTTTACTCAAAGATTACAAATATTTACAACTATATTAGGCTTTATTATCACTTTAAAAAGTTGTATAATTATTTTGTGGTGATGTCCATGAATACAATCTATTTAATTCCATCTAATGATTATGTGGTTATTAATGAAAATATAAATAATATTTTAAAAGAACATGAGGCAACAGAAGAAAACGTCATCAAATATGATTTAAATGTCACATCTATTGATGAAGTCATAAATGATTTAGATACGTATAATTTTTTAGTTGATAAAAAGATTGTTGTCTGTGACAATTGTTCTTTTTTAGGACCAGTTAAAGCTAAAGGAGCTATTGATCAAAACACAGATAGTTTAATTAAATATTTAAATAATCCGAGTGATGAGAATGTTTTAATAATTATTAGTGATAAATTGGATGAAAGAAAAAGTGTCGTCAAAGAATTGAAAAAAAGAGCTATTACGGTTGATGGGGATATTTCAATAAATAAAATTATTAAGTCAAGACTTGATGGATATACCATGGATGATAAAGTCATCAAATATTTCATCGATTATTGTAATAGTGACAATGGTAAAATAATTAATGAATTAGAAAAATTAAAAAGTTATAAGTTCAAAGATAAAGTTATCAACTATGATGATATTGATGAGATCGTTTTAAAGAGTTTTAATGATAATGTCTATTCATTAAGTGATGCGATTTTGAGTCGTAATCGCAAGAAAGCCATTACTATTTATGAGAGATTAATAGAAAATGGTGATGACATAAACGGAATTTTATCATTTCTAACGGATCAATTTAGAATTATTTATAATGGTCGTATTCTTTTGAGAGAAAACAATAATAATTATAATGAAGTAGCATCTATTTTAGGAATTCATCCCTATCGCTTTAGAAAAGCAATAGATAATAGTTATAATTATTCAATCAAAGATGTTTTAAAAAATATCAGTATCATGGATGATATGGAAATAGCTATGAAGACAGGAAAGAGTACGATAGCGGCTTTTGAGATTTTTATTTATAGCTTGTAGTGGGGGATTATGGAATTTTTAAATTTCGAAAAAATTATTAGAGACAACTATCCAATTTTGGTAGAGTCTTACGTTGAACAATATGGAGAGAAGTATCGAAAACACATAGTTAGTACTTTAAATCGAATGAAATATTGTTTTTTTGTCACGCCTTCTGATTTAGTTGAATATGTATCACAAAAAGTTAATGAGGATTACATGCGTGCCATAATCAATAGTTATTTAGAGCTTGGTGTCGACATATCTGCAATTGGGGTTGATGAAGAAGGATTCACTTTTGAAAATGATCATATTGGTGCCTTAACTAAAGCTCTTTTTCCTCATCTCGATGATGTCAAAGAATTATATTTGAGTGGTATATTTGCTTTTAGTGATGACTATGATGACGTTGATATCAATGATCCCGTTTTTAAAGAGAGAATAGAAATGCTTGAAAAACTCAATTTGAAAGATCCTAATTTAGCAGTTGAAGAGTATGTGAAGAGTGATAATTATGCTAAGTATGTTAAAACTTTTAAAAAAGTATTAAAAATCGTTCAAGCAAATATAAATAAATATTGTGATAACAATTATGATGAATTTTTAAATTATGCTGATGAGTTAGAGAGTAAAATTGCTGAATCAACGTATAAATATCAAAGAGAATTCTTTTTGAAGATAAAAGATTATCTATGTGAAGAAGATCGGGAAAAGTTAGAGAGTGATGATAACTATGACTATCGCAAGTTACGAGATTATCCACTATACTTTGAAGATGAATTAGAAGATGATGAAACCTACAGTTTTTCAGATGGTTATTTAGATTATTTCTTAGATGCATATACTGATATGTTACTCGATCCAGAAGTTTCTCAATATGAAAAAGAGGAAATAGTTGAAAAACGATTCAAGTATTTAAATCGTCTCGGTATCGATACTAGTCGTTTTAACATTAAAAAGTTTTTTTGTGATTGGAAAGATTTAGGCTTTTTCAATGGTCTACTTCCCAGTCAAGAATTTTTAAAACCAATAATGGATATAAAAGATGACATATACACTAGATACACTCACGAGATAGCAACGCTTTGCATCATCAATGATTATGAGTTGGGAATTGATGATGTGGAGATTGATACGATTATTGATGCTGATGGTCACTCTTGTTCAATTGATCGAAATGATGTTATAAATACTGATTCACCAATTTGTATCGCTTGTCTATGCCCTTTTACTGATACTTATAATCTGTTTGATATTGCGATTGATCATGAACTTCGTCATGCGATTGAGACTTCGATAAGATTTGATGGCGAAAAATTCTTTCTAAAAGTTGGTGTTGATAACAATATCTTTTTTGCGGATAAAGATAAAAATGATATCATTTCTTCGGAATTCAGTAATTATAATGAGAGAGTTACACAAAAATTATCAGTTGAAGCAACAAAAAAGCGTTGGGAAAAAGGACAATTTATTTTTTCAGATTGGTTAGCACTATTAACTAAATATCCACTATCGGTCTATGATTATGACTTGGATAATTTAAACATTATTTTTGAACCATTTAGAGCACGTCTTGTCGAAGCTCAAATATCACCAGATAGTGATTTAATATTTAAAACAATTCCTAGAAACAAACTTTCAAAGATCAGTCAAGTCGTCATTCTTCACAATAAAAAAACAACTTCTTTTTTGAAAAAGACTGCTAAAGATATTGAGAGACGTTTAGATAGTGAAGAGAAGATTAAAAGTAAAAAAATAAAATTTAAGCAATAGAAAATGGACTTGTTCATATACTTAAAATGGTGAAGTATATGTTTAAGAAGTTCTTTTCTATTTTTTTGTTTGGGTTTCTATCAATCACTTCTTTTCGAATTACTAAAATGGCAATCGAGTATATAAGAGAATTAGATCCAATTATGAACAATATTGAAAGTAGTCGTCCGATATACGAAGTAAAAGCAGTCAATGCGACTATTTCTGATATGACAATTACACCAGGAATTAGTGGGTCTTCTATCAATGTTGATTCCAGTTATAAGATGATGAAAAAATATGGATCATTCAGTGATAATTTATTAGTCTTTTCTAAAGTTGCACCAATTATATCCATTGCTAATATTTTTGATAAATACATCTTTAATGGCAATCCGGAAATAAATAATGTCAGTTTTATATTTAAGATAAAAGATACTAATTACATTGAAGAAATAACTAGTATTTTGAAGAGTAAAGATGTCATTGGGACTTTTTTTATCGATGATGAAGTCCTTTTAGAAAATAAAGATATAATTAAATATTTATATCTAAATAATCAAATAGTTCAAAGTCTTGGCAATGATGAAGCATATGACATATTAGAACTTGATAACATTGATCACTTATTAAAGGGTTATACCAATAAGGGATTATCTTACTGTTATAGTGATAATATCAATAATAGTATTTTAAATGTTTGTAGTAGACGAAAATTACATACTATTGTTCCCAGTGTCAATACTGATAAATTTCCATATTATGAGATGAAAAACGAAGTTGAAAACGGGGTAATTATCAAGTTTAATAACAATCTGCGATTAGTTGATGAACTGCCATATATAATCAATTACATAAGACAAAATAATAAAAAAATAGTATCTTTAGAAAAATTGTTGGAAGAGTAGATTTCGACAATTTTTTATTTCTTAAATATATATACTAAAATGGGTGGTGAAATGATAGTATATGTCGATTTAGTATTTTTATTAAACATCTATTTAGATTTTTTAATTCTTTTAACAACAGCTTTGATATTGAAGAGAAATACATCACTAAAAAGAATCTTTTTAGGAAGTTTAGTAGGGGGAATGACGACAATTTTATTGTTTTTTAAGATTAATAGTTATCTATTATTCTTGGGAAAAGTAGGATTCAGTCTCTTGATGGTTCTAGTAACTTTTTCTTTTAAAAATTGGAAGTACTTTTTAAATAATTTAGTCTATTTATACATTACTAGTATCGTTTTAGGAGGAGGACTATATTTATTAGATTTAGAGTTTTCACTAGATAATATCATATTTGTATTATTGGGTAGTTTTTTTATACTAATAGCCTATTTAAAGCAGTTGGATAAGCTTCGAAATAATTACAATAATTATTTAAGAGTTGAAATAGAATACCACAATGATAAGTACAATTTTATTGGTTTTATTGATAGTGGTAATAATTTGCGCGATCAGTATAAGAATAGACCAATCAGTATTCTCTACAGTGAAGATTTTCAATATGAATATGAAGACATTGTCTTAGTGCCTTATGAGACAGCGAGTGGAAGTGGGGTATTGCAATGTATAAAAGTTAATAAAATGATAGTTGATAATCATACGTATAAAAATAGTTTGATCGGTTTAAAAAGGGATAAGTTAAAAATTGATGGAGTCGATATAATTTTAAATAATCAATACATGGGAGGATGAAATGATAGGAATAATTTTTTTAGTCATAGAGTTGTTGAGTCGCAGTAATTATTTGTTTTATGTAGGAGCAACTGATAAACTTCCTGAGCCACTGAGTAAAGAAGCTGAGGAATTCTATTTAGTAATGGCAAGTGATGGGGATTTGATGGCAAGAGATAAGTTGATAGAACACAATTTGCGATTAGTTGTTTTTCTTGCTAAAAAGTATGAAAATACCAAGGTTGATCTAGAAGATTTGGTAAGTATTGGAACAATTGGTCTCATAAAGGGAATAAAGACTTATAGCATGGATAAAAATATAAAACTAGCTACTTATGCATCGCGTTGTATTGATAATGAAATACTGATGTATTTGCGAAAGAATAAAAAGATAAAGACAGAGGTCAGTTTTGAAGATTCTTTGAGTTATGATGGAGAAGGAAATGAACTCCATTTGGAAGATGTTTTAGGAACAGATGCAAATATTGTTACGAGACCACTGGAAGATGAATATGAGAAAAAACTTGTTTTAGAAGAGATTAATAAGTTGCCACCACGTGATAAAGAGATTATGGTTTTGCGATATGGACTTGGTGAAAGAGAAGAAATGACGCAAAAAGATGTAGCTGAATTATTGGGAATTAGTCAGTCTTACATATCGCGAATTGAGAAGAAAACAATTAGGAAATTAAAAGCTTTAATCAAAAATTAAAACTTTTAATTTTTTCTTTATTATGTATTTTTTCTATGTTATACTTATATCGTAGTAAGGTAAAATATGGTGATTTTATGAAAAAAAGAAAAAAGAATAAAAAGAAGGAAATGTCAGGTTTTACATTGATAGAATTATTGGCTGTCATAGTTATATTAGGTCTATTAATAGGAATAGCTTATCCTTCAGTATCAAAATATATCAATGACACGAGAAATACTACTTATAGTTTGCATGAAGCCGAGATGCAATCATCAGCGGCTAATATGATGAGTCAATGTATTGAACGTGATACTCCTAATTGTGTGCCCGAGAATGGACATAGTAAGACTATTTATTTACGTGAATTAATTGATACAAAATATTCGCAAGTAATAAGAGATCCAGCTAAAAATGATGCCTATTGTAATGAGACTCAAAGTTATGTCGTCGTCACTAATTCAAGTGGTAACGTAGCAGAGTTAGATTATCAAGTTTGTTTAGTATGTAGTGCTTATAAATCTGATTATTGTAGTGAAGTAATTCCAGGTTCAAAATGCGATATTGAAAATGATAAAACGCCACCTACTTGTGGAGCAGTTGTTGGTGGATCAATGGTATGGACGAACAAAGATCGTGTCGTTTCTGTCGAGTGTAGTGATAGTAATTGTGGATGTGCTCAATCAACATATTATAAAAGATTTACAGAATCAGCTAAAAAGGGAAAAGTAACGATTTCAGATACAGCTGGTAATACTAAAGATTGTGATGTCAACGTCTACGTCGATAAAGAATTGCCAACTTGTCAATTGGAAGTAATTGGTGATTTAGGTGATAATGATTGGTATGGTGGAAATAGCTTAAAAGTTAAACTTAAGAGTAAGAGTGATACTTTGAGTGGTGTTTCGACATATGGTATGGGAACGAGTAAGAAGAATTACAATTTCGACAAGAGTGAAGTATTTGAAGTATCTCCTGGTATAAGTACTGTTTATGGTTATGTCAAAGATAATGCTGGTAATGTCGGAGTTTGTAGTGTGGAGTTGAAATATGATAACATCAAACCAACTCAAGATGTCACTCTTGGATATCAAGTATATCCTAAATCAGATATGGCATCAGTTAATGGTGGCACTATAAATATTGGTAACTTTTTGAGTGAATACGGAAAAATATTGGGAATAAATATCTATTTGAATTCTAATAGTAGTGGAATGTCAACAGTGATAAAGAGTGGTTCAACGACACTTTCTTCACGAACTATTTCAGCGGGTGTCTTATCAATGCAATACATGTTTACAGCTTCTACTTACAGTAGTTTAAGCATAAATATGGGAAGTAGTGCAAATGTTTCTAAAGTAAAGAGAATTGAAGTAATAGTTGATCACACAACAGGATTCTACACAAATCAAGATGTGACTGTTTACGTCTCATCACATGACAGTTTGTCAGGAAAAGCAGAATATTCATTTGATGGAGGTAGTAGTTGGGGAACAACTACATCAAGGACATATTCATCTAATAATAGCAATATAAAAGTAATAACTAAAGACCGTTCAGGAAACAAGAGTGATACTAAAAATATCAACATATCAAATATTGATAAAACTTCACCGACTTGTTCAATCAATCCATCTGGTACTACAGGAAGTAATAGTTGGTATACAGGTAATGTCAGCTTGACGTTAGCAAGTAGTGACGGTGGAGTTAGTACGATGCGAAATCGTGGACTTACTACTAGTTCAGCAGTCACTTATAATAATGTCACTTCTGGTACGCAATCGCTTGATACTTCTAGTACTACGTGGTATGGTTACGTAAGAGATAAAGCTGGTAATACAGGAACTTGTTCAGTAACGATTAAAAAAGATGCTACCAAACCAACTTGTTCAGTTAATCCATCTGGAACGACGGGAAGTAATGGTTGGTATACGGGTAATGTTTCCCTTTCACTATCAACTAATGATGCGACTAGTAAAGTAAGTTCCTATGATTTGACTGAGTCTAGTAGTGCTACTTATAACAAGAATACAAGTAAGACTTTGTCAACTGACACGACTTCTAAGACATATTATGGTTATGTCAAAGATAGTGCTGGAAATGTTGGAACTTGTTCGGTAACGGTTAAAAGAGATGCGACGAAACCAACTTGTTCAGTCAATTCATCTGGTAGTACGGGAAGTAATGGTTGGTATACGGGTAATGTTTCCCTTTCACTTTCAACTAATGATGCGACTAGTAAAGTAAGTTCCTATGATTTGACTGAGTCTAGTAGTGCTACTTATAACAAGAACACGAGTAAGACTTTGTCTAATGATACGACTTCTAAAACATATTATGGTTATGTCAAAGATAATGCTGGAAATGTTGGAAATTGTTCAAAGACAGTTAAACGTGATACTGTTAGACCATCTTGTAGTATTAATATAAGTAGTGGTTCCCTAGGAAGTAATAGTTGGTATAAATCTAATGTTGGAATTTCTCTATCTTCAAAAAGTGATGGCACGAGTGGAGTTACCGGTTATGGTATTGGAACATCGACAACAGCTAATTACAACAGCTCAACTTCAGCTACGCACAGCTCAGACACTAAAGGCATTACTTATTATGGTTATGTCAAAGATGATGCTGGTTGGACAAATACTTGTTCAGTAAGTTTTAAACGCGATGTGACTGCTCCTGATAAACCAAAGATTACTAATCCAACTAATGATAATTGGACTGATAAGGATTTCTCTTTGACTGTTGAATCTAATGATGCAATTTCAGGAATTGATTATTGGTATTATAGTTATAACAACTCTAGTTGGACTAAATATGATAATTCTAGTTATAATTCATATGGAAAAACTTCATTTGTAACTTCACCATTCAGTGCAGAACGAAATAATACGGTTTATATAAGAGTTTGTGACAAAGCCGGTAATTGCAATACTAATACTACTTCTATAAGAATAGATAAGTGTGTTTCACCAACACTTTCATATGGTAGCTATGGTGCCTGCAGTGCTAATTGTGGTGGCGGAACTCAAACACGTACGGTCAGTAAAAAAGGAATAAGTGGTAAGAGTTGTGGAAGTTATACGCAAAGCCGAAGTTGTAATACTCAAGCATGTCCACAAACTAATTTATCATATTGTCCATCTGATGAATCGCTATTTGGTGATGCTCAAACGAGAACACCAAGATTACCAGCAGGAAGTAGACCTAGTAACTATGGTGAGTGGCATTCAAGTTTAGGAAGTTATACTTGTTATGCTGGTGGTACTTGTAATAGAACATGTGGTTATGATCGTGTATGTATAGGTTCTGCTTGTGGAACATGGTATGGTCACACAGCTACGGAGATTAATAATGCTTATGGTTGTGGATATGCTAAATGGTGGTGCCAATGCGACGCTGGATATTGTTAGTTAGGAGGGATGATTATGAAAAATATAAGTAAAAAAAAGAAAATTATTGCTGCCATACTTTCAATAATTGTCCTTCTTTTAATTTCTTTTTTGGTATATGTAAACGTCTTTGACAAGAAAGATGGAAAAAAGCCTGAAGAAGAAGAAGAACCAGTTGAAGATAAATATGTAATACCTACTGATTATGATAGTGATACCAATAAAAATATATCGAATGAAAACATATTAGTTGATGGAAATGGAAATCGTCGAAATGTCAGTGAAAAGATAAAAGAAAATCATGAAGATAATGGCATCATAGTTGACTCATTGATGATTTATTCTTCAGGTAAACATAAAGATTTTGCCAATTTGACTTTTAATGTAACTAATAAAACAGGTAACAATTTTAGAAATTTATATATATATTTTCAATTTCTTGATAAAGATGGAAATGTCATCAGTGAATTTTTGATTTCTTTGCCAACTCTAAATGATGGTGATAGCATTACACATAGTTATGATTACTATTATCACATCTTAGATGCATATGATTATACGATTCGTTATGTCGATCCTAATCAAGAAGGTGGAGGAGCTGGAATGTAAAGAGATGCTAAGGCATCTTTTTTATTTTATTTAAATAATTATAGACATTTTATTATGTATTTGAGTTAAATAATTTAAAATTAGTATTTTGATATTTTTATTATTAGGGTATACTTAAGATGTTTAAAGAGGTGATGAAAATGAATCAATTTTCGAGAAGTGAACTATTACTTGGTACTGCTAACATGGAAAAACTTAAAAATTTAAAAGTTGCCATTTTTGGAATAGGGGGAGTTGGAAGTTTTGTCTGTGAAGCTTTAGTTAGATGTGGCGTTAGCAATTTTGTTTTAATCGATAATGATTCAATATCACTGTCAAATGTAAATAGGCAAATTCATGCAACTCTTGAAACAGTTGGCATGAGTAAAGTTGAAGTCATGAAAAAAAGAATGTTAGAAATAAATAAGGAAGCTAATATAGAAATTTATCAAGAGTTTTATTTACCGAGTAGTAAGTCAAATATTATTAATTCAAGCATAGATTATATCGTTGATGCAGTTGATACTATTACAGCAAAGATCGATATCATCGTCAAAGCAAAAGAATTGGGAATTCCAATTATTTCAGCAATGGGAGCAGGTAATAAACTCGATCCGACGAAGTTTGAGATAGCGGATATTTATGATACTAGTGTCTGTCCTCTAGCTAAAGTCATGCGTAGAGAACTCAAAAAAAGAAATATAAAAGATTTAAAAGTTGTCTATTCAAAAGAAAAACCGATTAAAAATATTGATTTATCGATGTGTGAAGAAGAAATACCTAGTAAAAAAAGAACTATACCAGGATCTGTCTCTTTCGTTCCATCAGTAATGGGGCTCATAATTGCTAGTGAAATAGTTAGAGATATTTGTTGTTAAATTTGCTTTTTTGTGTTAAAATACAATGGCTTTAAAATATTATATAAAAATGAAAAAAAGTGGGTGATGTTATGAATATAAAAGATTTTAGAACTCTAATGGAAGAAAAAAAATTTGGAAAGATAAAAGAGATATATAGTGAAATGAATGCCTATGACATCTCAATGTTAATAGGGGAGTTACCAATAGAAATATTAAAACAAGCTTTTAGACTTTTACCAAAGGATATTGCCAGCGATGTCTTCACTAATTTCGATCAAGATTTACAACAAGATTTAATCGTTGCTTTAACTTCTAAAGAAGCTGTTGACATCATTGAAGATATGTATAGTGACGATGCAGCTGATCTATTTGAAGAAATGAGTGCTGGCTTTGTAACTAAACTTCTAAGTAAAGTTGATAAATCAGTTAGAGATGATATCAATGCTCTTTTAAAATATCCGAAGAATTCAGCTGGTTCTCTCATGCGTGTTGAATATGTCCACTTGAAAAATGGATTGAGTATTAAGGATTCAATTGAGAGAATTAGGAAACAGGCAGATGATTTTGTCAGTTTTGATAATTGTTTTGTCACAGATAATAAAAGAAAATTATTAGGAACAGTATCAGTAAAAGATTTACTTATCAATAATCCTTATCAATTAATTGATGATATCATGATCGAATGTCAACATCCAATTAGTACATTGATGGATCAAGAAGATGTCGTCAACATATTCCAAAATTATGATTATAACGTCTTGCCAGTAGTTGATAGTGAAGGTTTGTTAGTCGGTGTCATAACGATTGATGACGTCATGGATATCATGGAATTTGAAGCTAGTGAAGACATTGAAAAAATGGCCGCAATCATTCCAACAGAAAATGAAACACCATATCTTAGAAAAAGTATTTTTGAATTATATAAAAGTCGTATTCCATGGTTATTACTTTTGATGATTTCAGCAACTTTTACGGGTAAAATAATTCAAAGTTTTGAAAAACAATTAGCTGCTTATACCATTTTGACAGCATTTATTCCAATGCTCATGGATACGGGTGGTAATGCTGGTGGACAAGCAAGTGTCAGTATTATCAGAGCTCTTTCGTTAAATGATATTGAATTTAAAGATTTGTTCAAAGTCTTGTTTAAAGAAAGTGGTGTTGCGCTATTGTGTGCAATTTCATTAGCTATTTGTAACTTTGTTAAAATGTTAGTAATTGATCGTGTTAAAATGGCGGTAGCTCTATGCGTATCGGTAACTTTAGTAGTAACTGTTGTCATAGCTAAAATAATTGGTTGTTCACTACCGATGATCGCTAAAAAAATAGGGTTTGACCCAGCCGTAATGGCTAGTCCTTTGATAACTACAATTGTCGATGCGAGCAGTTTATTAGTGTACTTTCAAATCGCTTGTTTAATTTTAGGAATTTAATTTAATACATCAAAAAGTGTACTTTTCCAAGTACACTTTTTATTATGATAAAAAAGTAATTATTATTTTTTTAACAATAGAATTTTTGAGGCTTGATAGTGTGGTGTAATGATCTCTTTACCTTGATCAGATAATTTGTTATAGCTTCGCTGTAACTTATTATAGACAAATTCAGCCCCTTCATCGATGGACATATTTTTTTCAACATATACCATGCGTAGAAGAGAAGGGACACTGTAGAAGTGCGCCATGGCATCAGCATCAGCTATACATACTTCTTCAGGAGTAGTTTTTTGAACTAATCTGCTACCACGATGATGCAAAATACATTTTTTAATCAAATCGACATCTTCTTCATTCATGGAATAGGGTGATAATAATTCTTCAGCTATTTGTGCACCAATGATATGATGTTCTTCAGTATAAGATTTATCAGTAATAGAGGCAACATCATGTAAGAGAGCTGCTAAAGCAACTATATCATGATCTGCTCCATATTCATGACAAATTTCTGTAGCTATTTTATAAACTAATTCGATGTGATGATCCCAGGCTCCAATTCCATAAGCATTAGTTGGTAACATACATCTTCTTTTAACTTCATCATATATTGCATTTATTATATCAGTCATAAAACACCTCCACATGTCAGTTTTTTCAATATTCTATCACACTTTTATAAATAAAAATAGTACTAACTATATAGTCAGTACTAGATTAATATTAGGTGTTACTTTTTTCTGTATTATTTAAAATATTTTTAAATCTTTCAGATAAATAATTTGTAAATTTTTTTAATTCTTCTAAATTATTTTCATATTTATTTTCTAAATAACTTAAAGTTTGATAAGCACTATCTACATCTTCTTTTAATATATCACCTTTATCAAGTGCTTCTAATAATTCAATTTCATCTATAACTATTTTTTCACCAGTAGGTGTAATAATATCATTCTTATCTTCTTATTAGTATTACTACTATTTATAGTTTTAATATAAAAGAAAATCACCTAACTCAGCAATGATTTAGGTGAAACCAAAATTATATTGGCAACACTCAACATGCGATATTGAATGTTCCTTTTTTATTATATGCAAGTTTCCTTGACAAATACATAATAACATAAAAATATACTTTTATCAAGCGCGTTTTATCTTTGCTCGAATCTTTCGAGTATCATCTAGTGTCCTAAAGGAAGACGTACGACAACTATTTTCTTTTTTACACGTATATAGTTTTGACAATATGCAAGTGTGTTTTCTAAATTATCAAAATTTAATATAAAAACATTGTATCAAGAACAAATGTTTGATATAATTTTTGCAGGGAAACTTAATTGTTGAGTGCTTGCCAACTTTCTTTTAGAAAGGAGGCTTGATATTATGAAGAAAAAAGATTTATTAATCTCATTTCTAATACTAATTATCATTTTATTAATAGTCTCTGTAATGATTCTATGTATAAAGAAATAGCACTCAATCTAGCATAGATTAAGTGCTTACCACTTAAGGGCAAGTACTCAACTCGGCAAAGTTAAGTCTCCCTTTTATTTTATGCAAGTTTCCTTGACAAATACATATTAACATAAAAACGCACTTTTATCAAGCACGTTTTCTATTTTTACTCGTGTTTTCCGAGTATCAATCAATCTGGTGCCGATAGCGAGAATTGAACTTGCCTCTGATCCTTACCAAGGACCTGTTCTACCACTAAACTATATCGGCATGAATTAATTATAACATAATAACTGTTATTTTTACCATACTAATAATGGTGATAATATGAAAATACTCATTACGGGTGCGAGTAGTGGCATTGGTTTTTTGACAGGATGTGTTTTAGCTAGTCGTGGACATGAGGTGTTCATGACGACTAGAACAGAAGAAGAAGCTAAAAATTTAGAAGAAAAGACTGATAAATTATCCTTGGCAGTTAAAATCTTTAAAATGGATGTAACATCTAAAATGGATTGCGAAAAGATATCTAACTTGGACTTGGACGTTTTATTTTTACATGCTGGTGTCGGGTATACAGGTTTACTTGAAAATATTGATATCGATTTGTTGAGAAATAATTTTGAAGTAAATGTTTTTTCAAATCTTGAACTGATTCAAAAATTTATGAAATCTAGTTCAAAGTGTAAGAAAGTAGTCATGACTTCATCACTACTAGCTAGTCATTCTTGTCCCTTTTTTGGAAGTTATGTGATGACGAAGACGACGATAGAAATGATGATGAAAATACTGCGAAGAGAAAATATTTTTAATGATAATTGCTTTATAACGATTAGACCAGGTGCATACCATACTGGATTCAACCAATACATGATATTATCTGGCGAAAAAAGTCTATTGAGTGATAAAACACAAAACATTTTGAATAACATTTTTGCGATGATTGAAGAAAGAGATATCAGATCAATCGTCTATAAAACAGTTTTAGCGATAGAAAGGGGAAATAAGAAAGTGTATTCGGCACCTCTTTGGCAAAGTGTATTATCCAAATTGACTTTTTAAAATCTTTATAGTATCATAAGAGGTAATTTTAGGGGGACTTTTTATGAATCTATTAATCATTTTAACTCAATTATTATTTACAATACCTCTTTTTTGTGTAATTGAATACTTTAATAAAAAAGAAGTATCAGTAATACAAAAAATATTGATACCAGTTGTCTATATCGTAATACTTTCAGGATTGTGTAGTGAGATTAAGAATAACATTTATCTAGTTGTCATATTTGAATTCATCTTACACGATTTTTATACTAATTACATCGTCAATAAAAATATCTTAGTCAATAAAAAAGAATATTTTATCAATTCTTTAATAAGTATTCTTTTATCAATTTTTATATATGATTATTACATATCAAAAGTAGATAATATCTTACCAGTTGCGAGTGAGTTTAGAAGTTTACTTTGGTTTTTAATCGTGATATTCATATATGGACTTTTAAAAGATAACATAACTAGAGTAGAGAGTGATAAAAAAGAGAGTTTTATTGATCGCAAAAGAGAATATGTCGTCATCATGTACGCTAAATTCAAAAATAAATATTATAAGATTGTTAAGAGTAAGAATTCTTTAATAAATAGACTTACTTATGCGACGATGATTTATGAAAATTGTCGAAATCCTATTTTTTATAGAAAGTTGAACAACATAAAAAATAAATTTATAAGTCGTGATTGTAAATATGGAATAATGCAGGTTGAATCTAGTCATGAAATAGATGATGAAAAAAGTATTAAGATGACTATTAATAAATATGAAAAAGAACTTTTAAAGATTGATAAAAAAACTAGAGAAATAGAAATAATTAAGGATTTATTAAGTGATAGATATGAAGATAATTCATATATAAATGACATTATTGATATATATAAAGAGATAATAGAGTTTGAAAATAGATAACTCTATTTTTTATTTTATTTTTATGTTATACTCTATAATAGGTGAGTAGTATGGATGAACATTTTGAAGAAAACGGTAATAAATATAATAAGATAATTTCAAAGATTTTGTTAGTTGTATTAGGTATTGCATTAACGATTGGTGTTGGTGGAATGCTATATAAATTTTATTTGCAGAACGAAGAAATAAAAAATAGAACGAAGATGTATATCGAGGCTGGTGGAACACTTTCTGGTGGTGAGTATGTCGTATCAGATGGTGGATATATTGAATCGAAAGATAATGATGTCATCGAAGTGAAAAATGATGGAACAATTGTTGGTAAAAATGGTGGAACGACGACGATTGAAATCACTAAAGATAGTGATGACGAAAATCTTGATTATGATGGTAATCCTCCTAAAAAACAACAAAAGAAGCAGACGAATAATAAGATTACGGATGCTTATGATGAGTTAGATGAAGGGGAAAGTGTTGAGATTGAGGTTACAGTTGAGCAAAAGGTTTCATCAATCGCTTTGGATAGAACTGATATCAATTTATATGTCGGTGAAGTGACATTTTTAAAAGCCAATATTTTGCCAGAGACAGCGACTAATAAAAACGTTACTTGGAGTAGTAGCAATAGCAATGTTGTCAGTGTCAAGAGTAATGGGGAGATATCAGCTAATAGTGTTGGTGTTGCTAATATTACTGTCACTAGTAAAGATAATGGTAAAAAAGCTAATTGTAAAGTAACAGTTGTTAATAAAAATGTCATCGCTAATAAAATATATTTAGTTGAAGATAAGACAACGTTAAATGTCGGTGATAATAAAAAGATAAATCCTGTTGTAACACCGGATTCGTCTCTTACTAAAGCAATTAATTTTTCTTCTAGTAATTCTAATGTTGCCAGTGTTGATCAAAATGGAAATATAAGTGCTAGAAGTGAAGGAACAGCAATTATCAACATGTCTGTTCCTGGTGAAAATTTAACAGCTAAATATACAGTAATTGTTAAGAGTGTTGCCGTAGTAAATTTTGTCGTCTCTCCAAGTTCGGTTGAATTAGAAGTTGGCAAGAGTGCCATTCTTACGACGACGGTTTATCCAGTTAATGCTACTAATAAAAATGTAACTTATATATCGAGTGATAATACGGTTGCTAGTGTTGATTCAAATGGTATTATCATTGCTAAAAAAGCGGGAAATTGTTCAATTACAGTATCTAGTAATAATGGTAAAAAAGTAAATGTCAACGTCAAGGTTAAAGAGACAATAATTCCAGTTAGTAGAGTTTCAGCTACTTTGAGTAATGGCAGTATCACTATTGGTCAAAGTACGACTATTAAGACTGTAGTTGAACCTAGTAATGCAACTAATAAAAATGTTACTTATGCATCTAGTGATAGTGGTATTGCATCGGTAAATAGTAGTGGTGTTGTCACGGGTGTTAAAGCAGGAACAGCAACTATATCAGTTACTTCATCTAATGGTATTAAGACTAATCTAGTAATAAAGGTTAATGGCATTTTGGTCAAAAAGATCAATTTGAGTAGTACTAATTTGAGTTTGACGACTGGTGCGACGGAAAAACTTTCAGTCAAATCAATTGAACCTAGTAATGCGTCAAATAAAGGTGTTAAGTACACATCTAATAATCCTAGTGTGGCAACTGTTACTAGTGATGGTGTAATAGTTGCTAATAAGGCTGGTAGTGCAGTCATTAGCGTAACGTCATTGGATGGTGGTGCTAGTAGTAGTTGTAATGTCAAAGTATCAGATGTTAGCATTAAGTCTTTTAACTTATCAAGTAGTAGTGCTAATTTAGTTGTCGGTGGTACGACTAGTTTAACAGTTAAAAATATAGCTCCTGCCAATGCTACTAATAAGAGTGTTACGTGGAGTAGTAGTAATAATAAAATAGCAACAGTTGATAACAGTGGTAATGTCAAAGCTATCAAAGAAGGAAAAGTAACTATTACAGCAACAGCTAATGATGGAAGTGGAGTGAATTCGTCAGCTACTATCAATGTTAGTAAAATTGACGTTAACTCTGTTTCTTTGAGCAATGAAAGAGTCATTGTTGAAGTTGGATCAACTGATGCGCTAACTGCGAGTATTAAGCCTAAAAATGCAACGTATCAAAGCGTCAAATGGTCGAGTAGTGATACAAAAGTAGCAACTGTTTCTAGTAGTGGAGTCGTAACAGGTAAAAAGATGGGGAAAGCTACTATAACTGCAACTGTTGATGGTGTTAAGACTTCTATTCCTGTCTATGTAACAGCCAAAGGTGATAAAGTTTATTATGTCGACATTCAAGACTATGACTATTATATCGGTGACTGTATCATCATTGAAAGTACAAATAGTAATGGTAATAAAGTATATGGAATGATTGATACTGGTAAGAGTGGAAAAGCGTCTTACAAAAGAATTATTTCTTATTTAAATGATATGGGCATTACTAAATTGAATTGGGTTTTATTGACACATTTCCATAGCGACCACGTTGGTGGATTGACACATTTATATGATGCCGGTATTAAAATATCAGCTGTTTATACTAAAGAATATATAGGATTAGATAGTAATTATGCCAATTCATATAGTAGTGTTAATGACATGCGAACGAAAAGAAAAGAATCTTGGAATAGTATGATATCTAAGATTAAGAGTAATAGTGAATTGAAATATGTCACATCAAGCGCTAATAACTCATTTAAACTAGGTAATTTCAAATTTAAACTATATAATACTAATAATGTTTACAAGGATTTAGGAAGTGTTTGTAAGAGTACAGCTAGTTGTAATGAAAATTCTAATTCTTTAGTTGCTCTTGGAACTGTTAATGGTAAGAACTTCTATTTCTCTGGTGACATACAAGATTTTTCTTCAAAAGTAAAAAAAGCAACAAATAATGTATATACAATAGCTAATACGGTTATGACTAATAATAAGTTATCCAAAATTGATGTCTTCAAAGTAGCACATCACGGAATAACTGCCAACAACCCACAAGATGCTTTGACTAAACTTAAACCTTCTTATGCTGTCACGACGAATTTGAAATGGTATGTCAATGACAAGCATTCAACTATTGACCGTCTAAAAACAGCTGGTGTCAAAGCCGATAACATTCTATTCAGTGGTAATGGTACGGTTAGTGTTAACGTTAATAGCAGTAAAACTATATCAGTATTACAGTTCAATGGTGAAGGTTGCAATGGTAAAAAACCATGTTAGAATTTTTTAAAAATATTGACAAATAAATTTAAATATGATTAAATTATTTTGTCATGGCGATGTAGCTCAGCTGGCTAGAGCGCCTGGTTCATACCCAGGAGGTCGTGGGTTCGATCCCCTCCGTCGCTACCATATTGATTTTTACCCTTATTTCGATAAGGGTTTTTATTTTTTTAGGTACTAAATTTAAAACTTGGATTAGCTTTGGTTAATTTTTTTCATCAATGATGCCATTCCTCAATAAAAACTTGATAAATAAGGACTTTTGTGTTATAATAGGTCTTACTTTTGAGGAGGTATTATTATGGAAAGTCTTTTTAAATTAAAAAATCCTAATGACAATATTTATTTATTAGCTTTTCAATATCATACTTTACAATACTCAATTAGCGTATTAAAAAATAGAAAAATGGAATTGAGAAAAGATGCAACTCTAAAAAATAAGATTGATAATTATTTGTTGATGGAACGTTTGTCAATTGAACAAGAGTTACATAGTGAGGATTTGCCTTTTGATATTAAAGCCAATATTAAAGAGTATGTCAATAATCCACGTAATAAAGATTTAAAAAATTATATCAATATTTGTAAGCATATCGTCGCTAAACAATTAGATATGGCTGAGATATGTTCAAAAGTTGATTTAAATGATCACTTATTTGTCGTTAAAGGAAAAGATTTGTTTTGTGTCGATTGTGATTTATCTACTGATAGCATTTCATATGGTGAAATAGAAAAAGATTTTTTATACAGTTGTGCTAAGAGAAGTAGAAGAATAGTTAGAGGAAATAGTGATAGTTCTAACGATGTTAAATCCATTTATAATTCTCGTGATATCGAGATAAATAATTTTGCTCAAGTTGCTTAAAATAGAAGTTTTCTTCTATTTTTTTATTGGTCTTTTTAACATTATGTGATATCATGTTATTAGAATAAAGGGTGATTGTTATGGATGAAAAAGAAAATAAAGAAGTAACTGCTAATAGTGAAGAACAAGTCAAAAAAGAAGAAGTTGATACTTCCCAAGTGAAGGTTGATACTCCTAAGGAAGATGTTCAATCAGATAGTGAAGCTAATGTCGTCAGTGAGACTGTGATTGAAGCCGATGTCAATAATGCTGTTTCTGAAAAGACGGATACTGAAAATAATTCGTCATTAATCGAAGAGGTTAGCATAACGGCTGATAGTGAGGCATTCAACACTTTAAATGAGAATGAGATATCTGAAAATAGTGTCTTTAATAAAAAGAATGAAACGGAAACGACTACTTCAACAATGAAAGAAGGACAAGAATTTGATAATCAAAAAAAAGGTTTTCCTTTTTTCATGGTCTTCGTTTTAATAGCCGTAATTGTCTTTACATTTTTTATCGATGACATTGTAACTTATTTCAATGAGAATTACATCAATAAAAAGGTAGCTGAAGAAGAGACAGAAGAACAAAAAGAGAAAGAAAAAGAACCAGAAGTTAAGAGTGTCAATTTAGAAGAGTTGAAAGCATCTCTTGAAAAATCTGAAGATATTAGTAATTATCCAACGGAAGTATCAGTAGAAGTTTCAGAAAATACTCTTACGATGACGACTAATCCTGTTCCACCAGCAGCTACACCATATGTTCAAATGCCACCATTAAGTGTCAATTTCGTCTTAGAAAATGATGTTTTAACAGCTGCTTGTGACGCAAACAATAGTGGGTTTGGTTTAGATATGAGTGTTATCATCATCAAAGAAATTGCGAAAATACAAGAAGTTGATAATAGTAAAATAGATGATTTCCTTGAAGACAACAAGTTTACTTTGACAATAGATAAGGGATTTGAATTGACGCATAGTGAAGATGGTAACAATGTTTATAAGATTGCTACTAATATTAAATTAAATGTTTAAAAGAAGAAGATTTTCTTCTTTTTATATACATTTCTATATGTTATAATTGTCTTTGATGTGGAGGTATTTATTATGAGTAAAGATAAAAAAAGAAAAGATTACATAACTTGGGATGAATATTTTATGGGAGTTGCACAACTTTCATCAATGCGCAGTAAAGATCCAAATACACAAGTTGGTTCTTGTATTGTAAGCCGTGACAATCGCATTTTATCAGTGGGATATAATGGTGCACCAAACGGATTTAATGATGATGATTTTCCATGGGGAAGAGTTGGTGAAAAATTAAATACGAAATACATGTATGTATGTCATAGTGAATTAAATGCCATTTTGAATTATCGTGGTAATAATAACGATTTTGTCGGTGGTAAGATCTATGTTCACTATTTCCCTTGTAATGAATGTGCTAAAGCAATTATTCAAGCAGGAATAAAAGAAGTTATTTATTTACATGCATATGATTATGATAATCATTCTGATGAGATGGAAGCATCTATTCGCATGTTTGATAGATGTGGTGTTAAATATCGTAAATTTGAAACTGGTGAAAGAGAAGAAATGGTTTTAAAATTGACAGATTAGTAGTTGGAGGCTAACTATGAAACCTATAATTGGAATTGTTGGCAGATGTGGTTTGACGGTCAGTGATCAGGTTAATAATATTAGAGTACCGGATAAATATCGCATGTGTATCATCGCGAGTGGTGGTGTTCCATTAGGAATCATGCCACCGCAAATGGTTGAATATGAAGATAGTAAACCTAGTGAATTGCCAAAATTAACGGACGAAGAAAAAGAAATTTTAACTAGACAATTAGATCTATGTGATGGTATTTTATTTCCTGGTGGTCTAAAGAGATTTGAATATGACATATTCATTTTAGATTATGCTTTGAAAAGAGATATTCCCATTTTAGGTATATGTCTTGGGATGCAGATACTTACGATGATTGATAGTGATGGTAATCAAATTTTGAATTTGGGAAAGATTGAATCAGATATTAAACATGATTCTTATGATGTTGAACAAGTTCATGAAGTAAATATTTCTAAAGATTCAAAATTGTATGAAATAATGGGCAAAGATTCTTTTGTTGTCAATAGTCGTCATCGCATGATGATAACTGATCCTGCCACTTTTAAAGTTTATGGAACTAGTAGGGATGGCGTTATCGAAGTAATTGAAAGACATGATAAGAAGTTTGCGATTGGAGTTCAATGGCATCCTGAAATGTTAGCTCTTAAAGATGAAGATCAAATGAAAATTTTTAAGAGTTTTGTCAAAGCTTGTTGTAAGGAGTGATTTCATGAAAATTAAATATAATCTACTCAAAAGAGAAAAAAGTTCTAAAGCGCGTTATGGAAAATTAGAGACTAATTACGGAACATATGAAACACCAATGTTCATGCCAGTTGGAACGAAAGCAACTGTAAAAATGTTGACACCTGATGAGTTATATGACATGCATGCAGGTATCATTCTTTCCAATACTTATCATTTGTGGTTGCGACCTGGTGAAGATTTGATTGATAAAGCGGGTGGATTACACAAATTCATGAATTATAATGGACCAATATTGACTGATTCTGGTGGTTTTCAGGTATTTTCTCTGGCTAAAAATAAGAAGAAGGATATAACGGAAGAGGGAGTTCATTTCAAAAGCCATATCGATGGTAGTAATTTGTTTTTAACACCTGAAAAATCGATTGAAATTCAAAATAAATTAGATAGTGATATCGCGATGAGTTTCGATGAATGTCCACCAGCTAGTGCTAGTCACGAGTATTTAAAAAATAGTGTTGAGAGAACTTTGCGTTGGGCTGAACGCGGTAAGAAAGTTCACAATAATCCTCGTCAAGCTCTATTTGGAATAGTTCAAGGTGGAGCATATAAAGATTTGCGCAAATACTCAGCGATTGAGACTGTTAAAATGGATTTTGATGGTTATTCAATTGGTGGTGTTGCTAATGATGGGGAGAGCAAAGAAGACATGTATAAAGCCATTGATTATTCCATTCCTTACCTGCCTGAAGATAAAGTTCGTTATTTGATGGGAGTGGGTGAACCAGTCGATATAATTGAAGGTGTTATTCGCGGTGTCGATCTATTTGATTGCGTTTTGTCGACGCGAATTGCAAGACATGGAAATGCTTTTACGAGATATGGTAAGATCAATTTAAAAAATTTAAAGTTTCGCGAAGATTTTACCCCTGTAGAAGAGAGTTGTGATTGTTATTGTTGTAAGAATTTTACCAAAGCTTACATACGTCATTTAATCATGGCTGATGAGAGTTTGGGAGCGCGACTATTATCAATTCACAATACGAGATTTTTGATAAAGATGATGGAAGAGATTAGAATGGCTATTCAAAATGATACTCTTTTGGAATATCGTGAAGATTTCTTAAATAAATATTTGAGTAGAAATGGTGAAGGTGAGTAGATGAAGACAGTAGAATATCGCCCTATGGGGGTTTGTTCTAGCAAGATGGTCGTCGAATGTGATGATGATGACGTCATAACTAAAGTACAGATCGTTGGTGGATGTCCTGGTAATACTCTAGGAGTTAGTAAACTTTGCATAGGTAAAAAGATTGATGAAGTCATTGATACTTTAGAAGGAGTTAGATGTGGTGCTAAAAGTACTTCATGCCCAGATCAACTAACTAAAGCATTAAAACAATTAAAAGAAAAAAAATAGAAATAGTTATCTATTTCTTTTTATTTATGCCTAAAATACTTGAAAAAGTTGCTAAAAGGATGATTAAGATATAAGTTATTATTGATAAGATAGTTATCTTTTCTTTTAATATTAAACCTGTAACTATAGATATAATACTTATCGTTGAACCAGCTATTATACCATTTATATAACCTTTATTTTTACTTTTTAGACCAATGTAGAAACTAGTTATAATAGTCGTAGCTGCTAAAGATAAGATTTCTAGTATTTGAACAGTATTACTATTTAAGATGTTGTTGTAATATAAGATAGTGTTAATAGTATTAAAAATAATAATAGTACTTAAAAAAATGATAAAACTCTTTAAAATATTTTTATATGTCATGTTATCACCTATTAAATATTATGTCAGTATAAAAAAATAAGAACTTTACCATAATATATTTGAGATGATTTTATGGAATACGTTACAGTTTTATTTAGAACTTTTTTCTTTTATGTCTTCATAACGATGATTTATCGATTCATGGGTAAGAGAGAAATTGGTCAATTGGGGATAGTCGATTTAATAGTATCGATTTTAATAGCGGAGTTAGCGGCAGTATCAATTGAAAAAAGAGAAGAGACGATTTGGTTATCAATAATACCAATTTTTTTACTATTATTCATTCAAATGGGAATGAGTTATATCTCCCTAAAAAGTAGTAAAGTGCGCAATCTATTTGATGGTAATCCTTCAGTCATCATCAATCGTGGTAAGATAAATTTTAAAGAGATGATTAAACAGAGGTACAATATGGAAGATTTATTGACGCAGTTACGTGAAAAAAATATTCGGACAATAGAAGAAGTTGATTATGCCATTTTGGAGACTAGTGGTAAATTATCAGTCTTTAAAAAAGATTCTAAACTATTTGGCGAATATCCATTACCAGTCATTTTAGATGGCAGTATTGATTATGATACTCTTAAACAAATAGGTAAAAGTGAGAGATGGTTAATTAGTGTTCTTGATAATGACAATTTAAATTTATCAGATATCTTTTATGCTTTTTATCGCGATAAAAAATTATTTTTAATAAAACGTGATGATTTAATAAAATAATGTAAAGACTCCTTTTAGTCAATTTACTTCTTTTCATGAGCATGTTATAATTATTTTAATAATATGGGAGTGATTAGGGTGAAAGGTATCAAGTATGTTGACAAATGGTTATTTTTCGTTACGATACTACTTTTTGGAATTGGGACAATAATGATATTTTCAGCTTCTAATGTATCTTTTTATATGCGTTATGCGACTAGTCCCTACAAATATTTAATCCGTCAAATAGAAATACTGATAATTGGCTTTATCATCTTTATTGCTAGTTTGTTTTTTAATGTTAAATTCATCAGTAGAGTATCGAGTTTTATAACTTATGTATTAATTGTATCACTGCCATTACTATTCGTTTTTGGTATCGTTTCTAATGATGCGCAAAGTTGGTACAGTTTGGGAGAATTTAACATGCAACCGAGTGAATTTTTGAAAGTATTCGCCATCATTTGGTTAGCTAGATATTATGACATTAACAAAGATAAACTCGATTCATATGTCAAATCTTTATATCCCATCTTTTTGTGTGCGTTATCATTTATTGCCATTGCTTTTCAACCGGATTTGGGAACTGCACTAATCTTTTTTTCAATAGTTGGAGTCATCTTTTTATTATCGCCAATCAGTAAAAAAATTAAGACTAATATCATTGGAATAGGTGTCGGTTTGGTCGTTTTAGTTGCTCTTATATTCATGGTAGCGGGTAAAGGTCTATTATCAGAACGTCAGATGTCACGTATTACTAGTGTCATAAATAGTAGTCCTTGTAGTGAAGAGAACTATTATACTGATGGTAATCAAGTCTGCAATGGTTATATCGCTATTAATAATGGTGGTTTAACGGGACGTGGATTGGGTAAAAGTATTCAAAAGTATTTATATTTGCCAGAAGCTCATACTGACTTCATCTTCTGTATCATCGTTGAAGAGTTGGGTTTGTTATTTGGAATTTTTATAATATTTCTATATATCATTCTCTTATCGCGAATCATTGTCATCGGTAAAAGAAGTTCTAATAATCGTGATGCCATAATTTGTTATGGTGGTGCTTTCTATATCTTTGTACACATCATTGTCAATTTGGCAGGTATTTTTGGCCTTATTCCAATGACAGGTGTACCATTACCTTTCATGAGTTATGGAGGTAGTTATACTTTGTGTCTAATATTTATTTTAGGGGTTATTCAAAGAATAAATATTGAAAATAGACTGCGTAAAGAAAGTAAGTAGGAAATGAATAAATAATGAATAATAATCTCCTTAAGAGGAGGTTTTTTTATGGAGAATAGTTTAGAAGAATTTGTATATTTCAATAAGAAAAAAATATTGATGACGATTCTATTCATATTAATAATTGGTGGAGTGATAGGGTATTATTTTTATAATAATTTATTTTTGAAAGAAGAAGTAAAAGAAGAGAAAAAGGAAGTGGCGAAAGTATCTTTAGAAAAAAGTGAAGAAGAAGATGACGATGATGAAAAAATCTTTTGTTATTTTGATATAAAAGGGGAAGTTAATAAACCAGGTGTCTATTCCATTGATTGTGATAAAAGAATAATAGATGCGATTACTTTAGCGGGAGGTTTAACTAATAAGAGTGATACTAGTGTATTGAATTTAAGTAAAAAAATGGAAGATGGAATGGTCATAAAGATATATAGTAAAACGGAAGTAAAAAATTATGTTGCTACTTTAGAAAAAGAAGAGAAAGCACAGGCAATATGCCAAGAAGAAAAGATTGAAAACGATGCTTGTAATAGTAGTGTTAATGATACTTCAACTAATTCTAAATTAGTCAACATCAACACAGCTAGTTTAGAAGAGTTGATGAGTTTATCAGGAATAGGTGAAGCTAAAGCTAAAAGTATTATTACTTATCGAGAAAAGACACCATTTACGAAAATTGATGATATTTTGAACGTTGAGGGAATAGGAGAAAGTCTTTATTCTAGCATTAAGGAAAATATTACTGTGTGATTACATCTATTACATTTTCTTTTGTTCGGCCATAATATTCTTATTAATTTCGATAAATAGTGATTATAAAGGAATAGACTACAGCAAAAGAAATTCTTTTACAGGGATTGTCACAGATCTATTCATTGATGATGAGAGAATAGTAGTTGAAGTAAAAAATCATGATAAGATAAGAGGAACTTATTATTATGAAAAAAGACACGATATATCTTTAGGTGATGAGATAACTATTAAAGGAGATATTTCTCTAGTTAAAAGTAATACTAATCCCAATATTTTTAACTATCAAAATTTTTTGAAATCTAGGGGAATATATTATACGATGAAGATTGATTCTTTAAAGGAAGATGAGCATAATAAAAATATATTCTATAAAATAAAAAATTATATGATATCTATGATACAAAAAAATTCTTCTTCTAAGTATTTGTACTTATTCATCTTAGGGGACAATCGATATTTAGAAAAGGCCGTCAAAGATAGTTATCAGAAGCTTGGTATCAGTCATTTGTTCAGTGTATCAGGTATGCATATTTCAATTATTTCAGGGATAGTTTTAAGTGTTTTAAAAAAATTCAAAATAAGCGAGGAAAAGAGGTATGTAACAGTATCTATCTTCATTTCTTTTTACATGTTTTTAGTAGGATTTTGTCCATCAGTTTTGAGAAGTGGAATATTTTTTATTCTTCTATCAATCAACACTATTTTTTATTTTAATATTAAACCCACAAACATCTTGTTATTGACGATTAGTATCATTTTACTATTTAATCCTTTTATCATCTATAATACGGGTTTTTTATATTCATCGATCATTACGGCATCTTTGATTGTTTTTGGCAATTTGATAAATGAGAAGAAAAATTATTTAATGAAACTTCTATACACGTCCATCATTGCTTTTTTCTTCAGTCTTCCCATATCTTTATACAATTACTACAGTTTTAATATTTTAACTATTTTTTATAATTTATTATTTGTTCCTCTAGTATCATTAATAGTCTTTCCACTATCTTTAATCTGTTTTTTGATCAGACCATTATCCTTCTTTTTAAATGGCATTCTAGTAATGATGGAGTCTTTAGCTTTAAAACTTGCTTTGATAAAGTCTGATATCATTGTGATGAAACCCAATCTTTTAATAGTCTTTTTATATTATTTATTGATATCTTTAATGTTTAAATATCGTAAGAAGTTTTTTTATTTCAGTCTTTTAATCCTTTTCATCATTCATTATAATTACAATCTATTGTTTCCGAGTAATTATATGATCATGATTGATGTGGGACAAGGTGATAGCATTTTACTACATAGTGGTGAAAAAAACATCTTAATAGATACTGGTGGTGAATATGGTTCTGATTATGACATGGCAAGTGGTACTTTGATTCCTCTTTTTAAGTCACTGGGAATTAGAAAGATAGACTTTTTATTTCTGAGTCACGGTGACTACGACCACGTTGGGGAAGCGATTAATTTAATAAATAATTTTAAAGTTATGAAAGTGTTTTTTAACGAGGGAAATATCAATTATAATGAAAAAATGATCATAGATGTTTTAGAGAAGAAAAATATTTATTACAATTTCAGTCGAAAAGATGATTTTTATCAGATTGGCAATTATCAAATCTATTCTTTAGGATGTGATTTAGGTGATGAAAATGATAGTAGTTTAATACTTTATGGGGAAATTTTTAACAATAATTTTCTTTTGATGGGAGACGCTAGTAAACATAGTGAAACAGTTTTATTAGATAGTTATGATTTGCCAAAAATTGACATTTTAAAAGTCGGTCATCACGGTTCTAAAACTTCTACTAGTCAAGAATTATTGACCGAGACAAAACCAGATGATGCTTTAATATCAGTAGGAAGTGACAATAAGTTTGGTCATCCCAATCATGAGACTATTGATATTCTTAACGAGAATGGTGTCAATATTCACATGACTAGCAATTTGGGAGCAATATGGATCAATTTTAAAAAAAATGTAACAAATTTGGTCAATTGGACATAATATATATTAACGTTAAAGATTTAACGTTTGACATAGATTGAGAGCAAAAAGCTCTCTTTTTTTTATTTTTTCTTTATTGTTTTTAATAAATATGTTAGAATTTAATAGTAATGAAATAGGAGGTGGATCATGAAATCTATTGATGTTAGTGCAGATGATAATTTAGAGTTCTTAGACATTATCAAAGATATCCTTGAAAATAAAGAATTTCAAAAGTTATCTAATTATGAACATCATAATAGCAATAGATTGCAGCATTCTTTAAATGTTTCATATCGTTCCTATAAAATTTCAAAGAAATTAAATTTTGATTATGAGAAAGTTACAAGAGCAGCTTTGTTGCACGATTTCTTTTTAATAGATAATTATTCAATAACTAAATATAACAGATTGAAAACTTTGTTCAATCATCCTAAGTATGCACTTGATAACTCATTGCGATATTTTGATTTGTCAGATATGGAAAAGAATATAATCGTTACACATATGTTCCCACTTGGTAGATATTTACCAAGATATAAAGAGAGCCTTTTAGTTGATTTTGTTGATGATTATGTAGCGATTCGTGAAGCTTATTACTCAAAGAAAAGCGAATTAAGTGCTGCTCTTAGTTTTTTATTAGTTTTTACATTTAATTTTATCTTTAAGTAATTGAGGTGAAATTATGAAAAAGAGATTAGTTCTCAAATTACCATTTAGAATACTTTTTTCTGTAATTGCGATTATTGTAATTGTGACTGCTTACTTTCCTATTAGAAGTGTTTTTAAGTTAGTTAATCATGATTATAATTTTTTTTCTAGTGTAGAAATATATCGTCGTGATCTATATGAAGAAGTAATTGATAAAGAATATAGTGAAATAGTTGATAAATACATAAAAGATGATAATTTTAAAAAAGAAAACTTAGATATGTATATGGATATCGATTATTATGATCGTAAGAATTTTTTAACTAATATAAATAAATTGATCGATTTAAAATATACGATTGATGACATAAATTTGATCAATAGTAAAGTCAGTGATGAATTCTATTCCAAATTATTTGATGAATATGTCTATGACATAAGTAAGTATTTAAATGTCGATTATTTCAAAGAAAAGAATTTTGATCGATATAAGGCTTATTTCAATGGTAACTATGAAAAAACCGTTTTATATGTTAATATAGGATTAGACAAAGATTATTATACAGATACTAATATGACTAGTGAGTTTTCCAATACGATATTAGTCAATAAATATAATGGTATCACAGAAGATTTTGTCGTTCCTGATCTAGTTCAAATAGCTAGTGATTGTTCAGTTGATGATGAAGAATACATGACTAAAGAAGCTGCCACGGCATTTGAAAAGATGTGTCGTGATGCCCAAAAAGAAGGGTATGACATCTTAGCTAATTCTACTTATCGCGATATTGAAGCCCAACAGCGAACTTGGGATTTATATCTCGGGTTGTATGGTCAGAGCTATAATGATAAATATGTTACTAAACCAGGTTATTCTGAACATCATACGGGATTGTCAGTCGATATTAAGAGTAAAAATGCCAATATTTTCAAAAGTTCTAAAGAATATAAATGGATGTTAGAGAATGGTCATAAATATGGATTTATTCATCGCTATCCAGAATCTAAAGTTGACATTACGGGTATTGCTTCAGAATCGTGGCATTTCCGATATGTGGGAAAAGAAATAGCTACATATATATATGAAAACAATTTGTGTTATGAAGAGTATTATGCAATGTTTTTAGATAAATAGGAGGTATTATGGAAGAATTTGAAAATGAATATGACAAGGGTATTTATTGGGTAGTATTTTTTATCATATTGATAATTTTTGCTGTCGTTGGATACTTTTTTGTCTTTAACTATCACAAAGAAGAAGATAAGAGTGAAGTTGATGATTCTACTGAAGAGAGTACTAACTATGACGACTATAAAGGAGTTTGGTTTTTAAAAGGGGAAGATGAAGATGAACCTAGTGAAGAACTTTGTATCAATATCATCGATGGATCTACTTTGACTTTTGATTACTTTGTCAAAGATGTCGCTTACTTTGAAAGTCAAACAGCTAGTATTGAAGCTAATCAAGCTAATTTTGACATCGTTGATAGAAATGATGAAATCACTTTATCAGGAAGAATAATTTTTAGAAATGATAAAATCTTTTTAGTCATAACTTCTAGTAGTGTTGAAGATATATCACCAGGAACTATTGAGTTTATAGAAAAGAGTAATGATAGCGTTTTAGAAAATTATTAGGGGGGATATAGATGAAAAAGATATTTGGAAAAGAAAGAATAGGAAGAGCAATTTTATTATACATATTGCTTTTTTCTGTATGTTTTGGTTTTTTATCACTTATCTTTTATCATTATGACAAATCTTTTATTTGGAACATAGATGGCATTGAACAACATTTTGCCACTTTGAATGTCTATCGTCAGATTTTAATCAATTTTTTAAAAACGGGAAGTTTTAATACTTTTTATTTCAACATAGGAACAGGTATTGATCTATATGCTAATCTCGCATATTACATCTTTGGTGATTTCTTTGCTTATTTCAATGTTTTTTTCGCTAAAAGCGATATGGAATACTTCTATGATTTTTTAGTCTTCATGAGAATATTCATGGTTGGTATATGTTTTATCATCTATGCTAAATATAAGAAGATAAGTAATTTTTCAAGCGTTATTTCAGCCCTTATTTATACTTTTTCAATATATTCTTTATTCACTTTCGCTAAACATCCTTTCTTCATGAATAGTGTGGCTATTTTACCATTACTATTTCTAGGAATTGAAAAAATAGTTAATGAAGATAAAAAGATTTTTTATGTTTTCATAATCTTTATATCAATTATTAGCAGTTTCTATTTTTCATACATGCTTTTTCTAATATTATTGATATATGGAAGTATTTTGATCATTAGTAAGTATCATGAATATGGCATAAAAGTTATATTATCAGTATATTTAAAAGTGTTTTTCTATAGTATATTAGGTATTTCTCTTGCAGCTTTTGTCGTGTTGCCAGTAGCATTTTTACTAACTAATTCATCACGTTTGGGAATGGGTATCACATATGTATATAATCCTAATTATTATCACAATCTTTTGACATCACTTGTTTCAACATCAATATCTAATTGGGTCATTCTAGGTACTAGTGAGATAGTTTTATTCACCATCCCGCTTGCTTTAAAAGATTATCGTTTGAATGGTAAGATGTTAAGTCTTTTAGCTATTTTATTCATACCATTGTTATTTCCTAGTATAGGTAGTATTTTTTGTGGTTTTGCTTTTCCTAATCATCGTTGGAGTTTTGCGATTGCTTTTATCATTTCTTATTTAAGCGCTAATGTTTTAGATAGACATCTAAACTTATCAAAGAGTGATGTCAAATGGATTCTCTCTTTTAATATCATCTATTTGAGTATTGTCTTTTTATTCATCAATGATTTATCACGCATGATGACTTTATCAATAATTTTCACATTATTCATGATCTTTTACTGTCTAAACAAGAACTTTATTAATAATTTGTTTAAGAAAATAAAATTGTTTAGAGTAGGGATTGCTCTTATCGTAATTTTTAGTCTAATCATCAATATTTATGTCTTATATGTTCCTAGTGGTTACATCAATGAATTTATTGATTTCGGTAAAGCTCAAGAGATATACGCTACTAATGAATACAGTGTAAATAATCTTGATGAAGCAGTAAAAGAAATTAAAAAGATTGATAAAAGTTTTTATAAAATTGCCAAGTATCCAGAAAATTCATATCAATCTACAAATACTTATTTGAATTCTTCTTTATATTACGATTACAATTCCATTAATTATTTCTATAGTATCGTTCCTAAAAGACTTGGTGATATGGCTTATGACTTATCAAATTTCCACTATCGCTCATCGCGTGAAATCGGGGAGTTTAATTATCGCAGTAGAATAACTAGTTTATTGGGTGTCAAATATTTAATTGCTGATAACAGTTACTATATTCCATATGGCTATTCTTTATTGAAAAACAACATTTATGTAAATAATCATCCCGTTAATTTTGCTTCTTTTTATGATAATTATATCGATATTAATGAATATGAAAAATTATCTAATATCGAAAAAGAGAACAGTTTGATGAAGACTGTTGCTATTGATAAAAAAGATTTAAAAGAAGAATATTTAGGAAAAAAAGATAATTTACGAGAAGAATTAAATGATTTAATCGTATCTATTCCGTATGAATCTTCAATCGATTCTAATGAAATAGTTGTCTCTAAATTCCATGATGGTAAAATTACTTTATCTATTGATGAAGATATCAGAGGTGAACTATATTTAAAAATAGATAATTTTCATTATCAGGCTTTAGATAAAGAAGCATTATATGAAGAAATTGTAGGTAAACATCTCACTAGTGAAAAAGAATTTAATTCGCATTATGGCAATTTTGTTAAATCAGATAGTTTTTATATGGATGTCAAATATAAGGATATAAGTCTACGTAAGAGATTTGATGATTTAAGAGTCTTCCCATATTCTTCGGGAAATGATGATCTTTTGATAAATTTGACTTGTTATAACAGGATGGATGGAACTATTACAATTGAACTTTTTCAAGAAGGAAAATATACTTTTGACAATATGGAGGTAATAGTTAATAAGTTTGATGATTATGATAGAGATATCAATAATTTAAATAGAAGTAATTTTGAATTTATTTCTAATAGTAATACTCTAAAAGGAAAAGTCAATTTAGAGAAGAAGGGAGTTTTACAATTCAATACGCCATATTCGAAGGGATGGAAGGTATTAGTTGATGGTGAAGAAGTAGATGCTTTTGTATCAAATAAATATTTTCTTGGTATTTATGTCGATGAAGGAAAACATGATATCGAGTTAATTTATCACACACCTTTTAAAAATGTTGGAATATTCATATCAATAGTTGGATTTATTACATATTGTGTTATAATTGTATTTGAAATGCGAAGAAGGCGTGATATTTATGAAAAATCCATTTAAAAAAGAAGTTATATCAATAATTGTTCCCTCTTATAATGAAGCTGAAGCTTTACCATATTTTTATGATGAAGTTAAGAGTTTAGCAAAAGAGATGGAACAAGAATTTGAATTCATTTTTGTAAATGATGGAAGTAGTGATGATACACTTACTATTTTGCGAAATTTAGCTGATAGTGATAAACGTGTCAAATACATATCTTTCTCTCGAAATTTTGGGAAAGAAGCAGCGATGTATGCCGGTTTTGAAAATGCTACTGGTGACTATGTGACAGTTATGGATGCCGATTTACAAGATCCACCACAACTTTTAAAAGAAATGATTAAGATCATCAAAGAAGAAGGATATGATTCAGTCGGAGTTAGAAGAGTGACGAGAAAAGGGGAACCGGTCATCAGAAGTTTCTTTGCTAGAAGATTTTATAAGATCATCAACAAGATGAGTGATACTGAGATGGTTGATGGAGCTAGAGATTATCGCTTGATGACTAGACAAATGGTCAATGCTTTAGTCGAGATGAAAGAGTACAATCGCTATAGTAAAGGTTTATTCAGTTTTGTTGGATTTAAGACGAAGTGGTTAGAATATGAAAACATTGAACGCGTAGCGGGTGAATCTAAATGGTCTTTTTGGGGACTTTTCAAATACGCGATTGAGGGAATCGTTGGCTTTTCAACAGTTCCACTAGTAATGGCTTCATTCTTAGGAGTATTTCTTTGTTTTGTGGCATTTCTTTTCATAGCTATAATAATATGTCGAACACTAATATTTGGTGATCCAGTCAGTGGGTGGCCAAGTCTTGCTTGTATCATCATCTTCATTGGTGGCTTACAACTATTGTGTATTGGTGTCATTGGTGAATATTTAGCTAAGACTTATTTAGAAACTAAAAAAAGACCTATTTATATCGTAAAAGATACAAATATTAAAAAATAAAAAATAAAAAATACTACATTATTATTAATGTAGTCATCTCCTCATAGCTCAGCAGGATAGAGCAATCGCCTCCTAAGCGATAGATACTGGTTCGAGTCCGGTTGGGGAGACCATTTGATCAATCTCTCATTTTTTGAGAGTTTTTCTTTTGATAAAAACTTTTGCATTAATTTAACTACTATTGTATAATCTTTTTTAAAGAAAGAGTGTGAAACATGAAGAACGAGTTAATTAAATTGAAAAATTTAGCCAATAATTGTGCTCAAGCTAGAGAGGAATTCAATCGTGAAAGAGAGAATTTTAATGCCGCAATTGATGCGAATATTAATGATGAAAGATTAGTTGAATATACTAATCAATATGGTGATGATGCATATTTAATGGCCGTCAATTTTGTCGATTGTAATAGTGATTTAGTAATGGAAGCAAAAGAATTAAGAAAAAAATATCCCGATATTGAAGATGGACGATTTATTTCTATGTTAGCCAAGACTGTGATGGGAGAAGAAATAGATCCACGTGATGAATTCTTTGAAACAATTCTTGATAGTATAAAAATATATTTATTACTTGAGAAAACAGATTTTGAAAAAGTCTTTACCATGGGTGAAAAACTTAAAGACATGACTGAAGAACTTGATAAATCTACTAGTGATATGACATTAAAAATAGAGGGAACTATTGTTGATACTGGTAAAAAGATAGTTTCAGGTGTTGGCAATGTCATTAGACCATATGGTGAGGTTGCTAAAGAACAATTGGGTGTCGTTTCGAAAAAAGCCAAAAAAGCAGTTAATAGAGGTAGTAAACAATTGGTAAAATTGTTTCAGGAGATAGATAAAAAGACATCCGAGTGATATTTATGGATAGAAAGAAAATATGTGAAAAATTAGGAGCTAATCAGTTTCAAAAAATCGTTTTTAAAGTTGAAGATATCAAATTTAAAGCAATAGATAAATTCTTTCCAAATATTGATACTTGGTATAGTAAAAGATGTGATAGAAGAGCTAATAAGCTTTGTCTTCGAGCTAAAAATGAAGAAGAGAAGAAAGCTATTAGGTTGAAATATAATTATAAGAAGATGCTTTTTAAAAGAGAAGTAGTCGAAAAACAAAATAGAAATTATCACATGACTTTAAATAATGCTAGTGATTTCCATAGATATTTAGAATGGAACCGCAAGGTTCATCGCAATGGTATGATTAAGAATATCATTTGCATGGCTGGAAGTGGCCTTTTGATGATGATGAGTGGTGGTTTAATATCAGCATTAGCTTTGGGGTATTTGGTATATAATACAATTTGTTTAGGCGTTAATTTTGAATGTGTCAATTTGCAAAACTATAATCTTTGTCGACTTGAAGAAAAAAGAGAAATCTTACAAAGAATCGAAGAACGTCAAAAAGAGAAAGATATTGAAAAATATTCAAAAGTTGGTAAGACCATCTATGATAAATTAGAAGCAAATGTCGTAATACCTAAGAGTGATGAAGTGGTTTCAGCAATAGAAAATATTGATGAATTGTTACAATTGCGTTCTTTGGCTCTTGAGATTAAAGCTAAGAGAATGGCAAGTAATGGGACGATTGGCAAGATAAAAATGAAGAGTTAGTGGAGGAAGAAAATGATATATATAGATTTAGGAAGTTTGTGTACGCTTGGAACGACGACGACAACTACTTGTGATGATGGCATTAGAATTTCAGGTGATTCTTTAGCAACGACATTGACAGCAAGTATTTCAACGGCATCAACTAGTAACGCTGATATACTGATTGGTGTTCATGCGGCTGCAGCAAGAGATTATGTCGCTTCAATGAGTACTCAGGAGTTGGATGATTTGATATCTCAAATAGATGAGAAGGAAGAAGTCATGAATAAAGAGACTCCTAAAGTTAAAAAGTTAGGAAATATTAATGGTAGAAACATTTAATATTGGATAATGATAATTTTTGGAATAAATTAAGTAAAATTAAGTAAACTTTAATGAAAAAGTATTGTGTTTTATTACTATACTTTTTTATTTGTTTTATACTATTATTGGATGATATGGAAGGATGAGATGGATGAGTAATACTTTATTTATTGCTAGTTTTCCAGATTTGAGTATTTTTGATTTTTCAAAAACGGGAATAAGTATTAGTACAATTGATAATAGTGATTATTTTTTCAATACTGGTAATAGTAAATTCGACTATTTGAATTCCTATGTCAACTCATTAAAAAATAGGATAGGAAATTGTGATATCGTCTTTGTTCCAGCTAATGATAAAATCATTTCAGCACTTAGTGATGAGGGTATTAAATGCATAGTGTTATATCCATCAAAAAATTCCAAAGAAGAATTTTTAAAAGATTTGCAGAAAGCTAAAGTCGATGATGATTACATCCAGATGATTAATGACAGTTGGGATTTCATGATATCACGTCTTGATAAGCGCAATTACGATTATAAATTTGTCATGGAAAAGAATGATAACATTTTAGATGTTTTACGAGCTTTATTATCTAAACGTGATGTTTTAGGAATAAGTCGTGAAACGATTAATATAGGTATCAGTGATGATTTGGTAAACAATTTATTTACTTATTGTCTTTTACGTGAAGATGAAGTTGATGATATCAATGCCAATCTCGATAGTACTTTTTGTCAAGGCATAAAATATGATTATGTCTTCAGTAAGGAAAGAATCAATGATAAAAGAGATAAGATTTTTCATTTGATCGATTCGATTAAAGCGATTGATGATGGCATTAGTGTTTTAAATATGGGAATTACCAAAGATGGAAAGAAGTGGACTGATTCTTTTGATACATTAGAAAAAGTAATGGTGCTTGGACTTAGTAGTGGGGAATTATTTTTACCTTTTCCAAGAGAATTTGATGCTTCTTTAATGGGAAATGTTCCATATGTCATAAGAAGTAGTTCTTACATAAAAGAGACTTGTAATTAGTTGTCTTTTTTTTGTGATAGTGATAATATATTAGTGTTTGTTTAGAAGGTGAAGAGATGATTAAAAAAATATTAAAATCAGTAAGAGAATATAAAAAAGCAACGATATTGACACCTTTTTTTGTGGCTTTAGAAGTCGTTTTGGAAGTAATAATTCCAATTCTCATGTCCGTCATAATTGATGATGGTATTGAAAAAGGAAATATCAATGTCGTTTTAATGATTGGTGGTATTTTGGTCATTGCGGCTATTTTATCATTGATTTTTGGTGCTTTATCAGGAAGATATGCAGCAGTTGCATCAAGTGGTTTTGCGAAGAATTTGCGACATGATATGTATTATAAGATTCAAGATTATTCTTTTTCTAACATTGAAAAGTTTTCTTCTTCCAGTTTAGTGACGCGACTTACGACAGATGTCAATAATGTTCAGATGGCCTATCAGATGGTCACTAGAATTGCGGTTAGAGCCCCAATGATGTTGTTGTTTTCGTTGTTGATGGTAATAACTGTCAGTCCTAAACTAGCAATTATTTTTGCGATTGTGGCACCTATTTTAGGATTTGTTTTGATATATATTGCCAATCGTGCACATCCTTTGTTTGAGGGTGTTTTTAGGACTTATGATGAACTAAATAATGGTGTTCAAGAAAATGTAAGAGGAATTAGAGTTGTCAAAGCATATGTTCAAGAAGAACATGAGATAAAGAAATTTAACAAGGTATCAGATAAGATTTATAATGACTTTTTAAAAGCTGAAAAATTGGTAGCGTTAAACAATCCAATTATGAGATTATGCATATATAGTTCAATTCTTTTAGTGTCATGGTTTGGTGCACATTTCGTCGTCAATGGCGTTTTAACTAGTGGAGAATTGACTAGTGTCATCACTTATGCTGCCCAAATATTAAACAGTTTGATGATGCTTTCAATGGTTTATGTCACGTGTATCATATCCTTGCCATCAATAGAACGTATTGTTGAAGTATTAGAAGAAGTTCCAGACATAAAGAATCCAAAAAAAGCTATTGATACTGTTAAAGATGGATCAATTGTTTTTGACAATGTCAGTTTCAGTTATGTTAACGATGCTGATAAATTGAGTCTTAAGAATATCAATCTTGCGATAAAATCTGGTGAAGTCATTGGAATCATTGGTGGAATTGGATCGAGCAAGAGTACTCTTGTCAATTTGATTCCGCGTCTTTATGACGTCTTTGAAGGAAGTGTCAAAGTTGGTGGTGTCGATGTGCGTGACTATGATATCGAAACACTTCGTAATAGTGTTTCCGTCGTACTACAAAAAAATGTATTATTCAGTGGAACGATTTTAGAGAATTTGCGTTGGGGTGATAAAAATGCTCCAATCGATGAAGTTAGAAAAGTTTGTGACATAGCTTGTTGTAATGAATTCATCGATAAATTTCCACTTGGTTATGATACTTATATCGATCAAGGAGGAACGAATGTCAGTGGAGGTCAAAGACAACGACTTTGTATCGCTAGAGCCCTTCTTAAAAAACCTAAAATATTGATTTTAGACGATTCGACTAGCGCTGTTGATACGAAGACCGATGCCTTAATTAGAAAATCTTTTAAGGAATATATTCCTGAAGTCACGAAGATAATTATTGCGCAAAGAATATCTAGTGTTGAAGATTGTGACCGCGTCATCGTTTTAGATAATGGAGAAGTAGATGCTTTTGACACTCCTAAAAACTTATTAAAACATAATAAAATATATCAAGAAGTATACAATTCGCAAGTCAAAGGAAGTGATAGTGATGAGTAAAAGACGTAAAATTGATAAACATATTTTACTAAGATTATTGAAATACATAACGAGTAATTTCAAATTTGAATTATGCGTTATTATCATTTCTATCATCGTCAGTTCAGTTTGTCACGTATCTGGTCAGTTATTTTTACAAAAATTGATCGATGACTACATCACACCTCTATTAAGTACAAAAAATCCTGTTTATACGTCTTTAGCCAAAGCAATCGGATTTATGGCTGTCATCTATCTATTTGGTATCATAGCAACTTTCTTGTATACGAGAGTGGTAGCGATCGTCAGTCAAGGAGTTTTAAAAGATATCAGAAATGATATGTTTGAACACATGGAGACATTACCAATAAAGTTCTTTGATGAAAACAGTCATGGTGATATCATGAGTTATTACATAAATGATACAGATACTTTGCGTGAGATGGTATCACAAAGTATTCCCAATGCAGTCAACAGCTTTGTCATCTTAGTTGCCGTATTTGTCTCAATGTTATCACTAAATGTCTATTTGACAATTGTCATCATTTTAGGTGTTTTACTAATGTTAAGAGTTGCTAAAATGGTCGGTAGTAAATCATCAAAGTACTTCGTTCTTCGTCAAAAGTCTGTTGCTAAAGTAAACGGTTATATCGAAGAGATGATTGATGGTGAAAAGGTAATTAAAGTATTTACTCATGAAGAAGAAGCGAAAAAAGATTTTGATAAAATTAATGATGAGTTATTTGACAATACGACTAAAGCTAATACTTTTGCCAATATCATGATGCCAATCATGGGTAATATTGGATATTTATTATATGTTTTGATTGCTATTGTTGGCAGTTTTATTGCGATAAAGACCGATACTTTGTCAGTTGGAGCAATTGCTTCTTTCTTATTGTTGACTCGTAATTTTACGATGCAAGTCAACCAGATATCACAACAGTATAACTCTGTAGCTCTTGCCATGGCGGGATCAAGACGCATATTCTCACTAATTGATCAGAAGAGTGAAGAAAATGATGGAACGATATCACTTGTCTATGTTCGCAAGAATAGTAATGGCGAGTTAGTTGAATCTAATACTTATACTGGATTGTGGGCATGGAAAGATAATAAGAATAAGACGCTTACGGAACTTCGTGGTGATGTTCGATTAATCGATGTCGACTTCGGATATGAAAAAGACAAACAAGTTTTAAAAAATATAAATATTTATGCTAAGCCAGGACAAAAAATTGCTTTTGTTGGGGCTACGGGTGCTGGTAAGACAACTATTACTAATTTGATCAATAGATTCTATGACATTGATGCTGGTACTATTTTGTATGATGGAATTGATATTAGAAAGATAAATAAGAATGATTTGCGCAAATCACTTGGTATGGTATTACAGGAATCAAATTTATTCACTGGTACAATCATGGATAACTTGCGATATGGAAGAGAAAATGCGACAGATGATGAGTGTATCGAAGCGGCCAAACTTGCCAATGCTGATAAATTCATTCGCAAACTTCCAAATGGATATAATACGATTATCGATGGAAATGGTTCTAATTTATCTCAAGGACAACGTCAACTCATTGCCATTGCTAGATGTGCTGTTAGTAATCCTCCAGTTATGATCCTTGATGAAGCAACTTCTAGTATTGATACGCGTACTGAAAAAATAGTGCAAGATGGTATGGATAAATTGATGGAGGGAAGAACGGTTTTTGTAATCGCTCACCGTCTATCAACTGTTCGTAATTCCCAAGCAATCATGGTTTTGGAAAATGGCGAAATTATTGAAAGAGGCGATCACGATAAATTGATTGCAGAAAAGGGTAAGTATTATCAATTATATACAGGAGCATTTGAACTTGAATAGGAGGTATGTTTATGAGTGATTTAACTAAGTTAGCGAAGGAACAATTGAAAGATGTTCAAGGTTTTATGAAAGCCAATAATTATGAAGTTTTAAAAGTTTCAGAAAATTATTGTGAGTTAGAGGGTAAAATTACGGATACGAGTTTAAATCCTTATGGAATTGCTCATGGAGGATATATTTTTGGACTTGCTGATACAGCGGCAGGAATTGCTTCGAGAACTGATGGTAGAATAGCTGTAACTTGTAATTCATCAATTGATTATTTGAAGAGTTGTAAAGGTTCTAAAATAAAAGCGGTGGCTAAATGTTTAAAAAATGGTAATAGTATTTCAGTCTATGAAGTACACATTTATGATGAAGATGAAAATTTAGTAGCGAGAGTAAATGTCAGTTATTTCTACGTTAAAAACGAAAAGTAGAGTTTATCTACTTTTTTATTTGGGTTTTGATAATTTGTTGTAATGTGTTACTTTTGTTCTTTACTTTTGAGGGTAAAAAATGCTATTATTAGTATGATAGAGTGGGTGTGTAATATGGGATTAAAAATTGAAGGTAACCATGATTTTCTCGATAATCTTGATGCAGAAGGTAATAGAGAATTAAAGTATTATAAAGATATATATGGTAATGACGTCAGACTCTTAACTACTCCAGAGAAAAATTTTGTAAATCGTGGACTATTAGTTGCGGTTATTTTTATTGTGATTATTGGAGCTGGCTTTTTTTATAAGGCATATACTGTTCAAAGAGATATTGATGAGCGAACCAAACTATATTTGACTTCTGGTCAAAGTTTATCTGATGGGAAAGACATCGTCAATGATGGTGGTGTCATATTGTCAGAAGATAGCAGTGTTGTCGATGTCGAAGATGATGGAACAATCGTTGCTAAAGCTAGTGGAACGACTAATGTGACGATATATAAAAATATTGATGAGAATGATTTTAATAATAAGCCTGCTTCAAGTAAGGAAAAAGAAAATGATGGCGATATTTCAATATATGATGCCTATTCAGAGTTAGGTCTTGAAGGTGAAATGACAATTGAAGTAACGGTTAAACAAGCTGTTACAGGAGTTACTCTAAATGCACCGACAGTAAATTTGTACGTTGGTGATACTAATAAATTGGTTGCAAATGTTTTCCCTTTTACGGCATATGATCAAAATACCATTTGGACGAGTAGTGATAATGTTGTCGCAACGGTTGATTCCAATGGCGTTGTAACAGCTCGTAATCCTGGTGTTACGAGAATAACAGTTACAACTAAAGATGGGGGATTTAAAGATACGACAATCATCAATGTCAAGAAAAAAGATAGTAGCAATAACATTTTCTTATCAATTGATAGTGATAAGATGTATGTTGGTGATATAAAAAATGCGGTGGCTGTAGTAAGTCCTGATACAGCTCTTGGTTCACATGTTGTCTTCTCTTCCAGTGATACCAGTGTCGCTTCAATCGATTCAAGTGGTAAGATAACAGCACGAAAAAATGGTAAAACTACTATTACAGCTCGTGTGCCATCTGAAAACATTTCAAGTGAGGTCGAGTTAACTATTCTTGAGAAAAAACTTGAAAGAATTGATCTATCTAGTACTAGTCTATATTTAGCTGTTGGGGACAAAGTAACATTAAAATCTTATTTTTACCCAAATGATGCTAGCAGTTTCATAAATTATACTTCTAATGATAGCAGTGTTGCTAGTGTCAATTCGAAAGGCGAAATAACCGCTTTAAAAGAGGGAAGTACGACTATTGTTGTCAAAGGTAATAATAATATTTTAGCTAAATGTGAAGTAAGTGTAGAAAATGATATTGTCAAAGCTAAAAAACTAAAACTTAAACTTGAAAAAGAAAGTATTGATATCGGTGAAAAAACTAAAGTTACATATACTTTTGAACCTAGCGATATAACGCACGATAAAGTAACTTATGTATCTAGTGATTCTTCTGTTGCTACTGTTTCTAATAGTGGTGTTGTAACGGGATTACGAGCTGGAAATGCGATTATTACCGCTACTAGTACAAATGGTGTCAATGATTCTGTCACTGTTAAAGTAAAAGATACTGATATTGCAGTTACTGGCATAACAACTCCTAAAAATATGACTTTGGAAGTAGGAAAGAGTGAAAATATTAATGCGGTCATTCATCCAAGTAATGCTGATAGTCAAGATATAAATTGGACGAGTAGTGATGAAGGTGTTTTAAAAGTTGATCAACACGGAATAATAACGGGATTAAAAAAGGGTAAGGCAGTCGTTAAGGCAAGCATTGGTAAGATAAGCTCAGAGACAGCTGTAAACGTAACGGAGATAAAAGTTGAAAAAGTGGCTCTAAATATCAATGAAGCTAAATTATCAGTTGGTCAAGCTATCAATTTGCGAAGTAATGTGTTACCGACGATAGCTACAGATACTAAAGTCAACTGGACGAGTAGTGATGATAGTATTGTCTCTGTATCTAATGGTGGTAAGATAACAGCATTGAAAGAAGGAGTAGTGACAATTAGAGCTACTTCTAATAGTAATACTAGTGTGTATGATGAGTGTAAGGTGACAGTCTCTAAAGTACCGGTTGAGTCATTTAAAATATCTCATTCACAAGTCATTTTGACTAAAGATGAAAAGACAACTATTAAGATTTCATCTATTAAACCAGAAAATGCAACATATAAAGAAATTAAATATTCAGTTGATAATCCTAGTATCGCATCTGTTAGTTCAAAAGGTGTGGTCACAGGGTTAAAAACAGGTAAAACAAAGTTGAAAATAAAAGTTGATGATTATATCGAAGAAATATCATTAACGGTTTTGGAAAAAGGAGATAAAGTATATTTTATCGATACTTACAAATCAGCTTCGACACCTAGTGATGCCATTTTATTTGAAAGTAATGACAAATATGCAATGATTGATACAGGTAGTACAATAAGTAGTGTCGATGTCATTAATTTCTTACATGACGTCGGTGTTAAAAAACTTGAGTTCATCTTGATCACCCATTTTCAAAGTGAGAGCTTTGGGGGTGTTTATGGAGGAATTGAGAGTGATAACATCTTGTTGAGTGACATTAAAGTTGGTCGTCTTTACATGAAAAGTTATTCAGGTAGTGATAGTTATTTTAAAGGAGTTGATGGCAATATCCTCATCTCTCCAGAAGACATCACATCAAGAAGAAAGATGCGTCTATCGATGTTTACTTCTATTAGAGAAGATGCAGTTACGAACAATGTTTCTTACGTTCCAATAACGACTTCGATAACCAATTTACAACTCGGTAATTTCAAATTGTATTTATACAATACTCAAGATCGTCTAAAGAATTTTAGTGCTGAATGCTTGAAAAATCACAATTGTAATGAAAATAGTAATTCGATTGTTACCTATGCCACTGTCAATGGTAAGAACATGTATTTAGCTGGTGATATTTATAATGCTAATCACGATAAAAATAGTAAATATTTGAAGTCTAAAACAGAGGTTGAGGTCGTCAAAGAAATCTTGAAAGATAGAAAAGGTAAAATCGATCTTTATAAAGCTTCAAATTACGGAAGCGAAGAAAACAATGTCAATGATGCTTTAAAAAATATTAAACCTAGTTATAGTATCATCACTAATAGTAGTAATTCTTTCAATTCTTCTAATAATGATGCGATTGAAAGAATCGTCAAATATACTAGTAATGATGTCATGTATGCAGGTGATGGAAGTATCGTTGTCAACGTCAATAGTAAAGGAAATATGAACTTTGTTCAACTAAGTGAATAAAGGAATTCATATTTCTTTTTTTATGTCAATTTACTTTATTTAGTTGGTTTGATATAATTAATTCTAGGTGATTATATGAGCACTAAGAGTGGAAATAAGAAAAAAAAGATAAAAGAAAAAGTTGAAAATAAATATATTTATCAAACTAAGACAATCATCAATCAGAAAGAATTTAAAAAATTTCAAAAGTTTTATTTGAATAAGTTTAAGAATAGTTTCATTCCTAAATTGATAATAGTCTTATTGGCATTAGCAGCGATAACTATCAATTTTTTTCGAGGAAATTTTGATATTGTTTTCTTAATAATAATATTTATCATTGCCTATGTCATCGTCTTTACATTAACGATCAATATTCAAATAAATAAAATGTATAAGTCAAATCGTCGAATTAATGTATTAGAAGAGACAATTACTTTTTATGATGACTATTTAGAGAGCAAATCCAGTCATAACTATTGTCGTGTTGAATATAAAGACATATATAGAGTTTGTGAGACAAAAAATAATTTCTACATATTCATAAGTGACAATCAAGCTTTTATTTTGATAAAGAAAAATATTGAGGATGTAGCATCTTTTAAATCATTTATTAAAGATGAGAAAAAGGTCAATTACAAAGTATATCGCTAAATATGAAGTATTATACATATAAGATGGATTTGCTCGTTCTAAATGTCTTAGCTGTCGTTTTGGTCTGTTGCATGGTATTTATTACTTATTTGATAACGGGGACGATGAGTTTTATTGAAAATATAAATCTGATGAGTTTTATCATTTTGATATTATGGATGTTTTTACATGAGATATTGCATGGGGTAGGATTTTTTTGCCTTGGAAAAGTAAAAGCTAAAAACATTGTCTTTGGAGCTGAACTTGAAAAGGGTATCTTTTACTGTATGTGTAAACAGAAAATATCGAAATTGAACATTTTGGTAGCTTTAGTATTTCCACTATTTTTTATAGGAATACTTACTTATGTACTAGGAATCATTATCAGTAATGATTTATTAATCTTTTTATCTATAGTTAATATTGCAGGAGCAACGGGAGATATTTTAATGATAATTGATATCATTATGATGCCAAAGAAGATGTTCTATCTAGACTTGGATGATACAACTAGTTTTACGATATTGACGGATGAAGATTTAAAAAAGAAAAAATTTCCAGCTATTAAACTGGACAAATATGGTGTTTATGACTCTAGTGTTAAAGCTAAGGATTATAAAAAGTTAAAGATTAGTAAAAATTCAATTTATTTTTTTATAGGATTTATCATATTAATTGTCATAGCGATATTTGATATGTTTGTCTAATGGAGGAAGAGAAAATGGATGTATGGTTTTATAGATTGGTTAGACCACTTGTCATGGCGTTCTTTTATATCGTTTATAGACCAGTTGTCATTGGAAAAGAAAACATTCCTAAAAGTGGTGGTGTTGTCATTGCTGGAACACATTCAAATAATATGGATTGTATCTTTTTGATTGCAACTAATAAAAGAACGTTACACTTTTTAGCTAAAGATGAATTGTTGAAATCGAAATTTGGATTTATTTTTAGATTGATGGGAATAATTCCAGTTAACAGAAGAGAAAAAGATCATCACGCTTTAGCTGCAGCCATTGACGAATTGAAAAAAGATCACGCCATCGGTATCTTTCCAGAAGGTACTTTTAATAGAACTGATGAATTAATTATTCCTTTTAAAATAGGTGCAGTGAAGATGGCTCATGATACGAATAGTAAAATTGTTCCGTTTGCTATCATTGGTAAATATAAACCATTTGGCAAACGAATGAAAATAGTATATGGTAAAGCCTATGATATTAATGATGATGATTTGGATAAAGAAAATGAAAAATTGATGAACAAAGTGAAGAAGTTAATAACTGATAATCGAAAAGATTAATGCATAATACTAGCTGTTATGTTATAATTAAGATAGGTGATGAAGTAAATGAATAAGAATGATGGTAAGTTTGGTTATGTATTTTTACGTACGATTTTAAAACCAATTTTTAAGTTTTATTATAATCCAACGATCATAGGAAAAGAGAAAATACCAAAAGAGGGAAATATCTTGATAGTTGGTAATCATAAACATATAATGGATCAGTGTTTGACAATTATTGCTACTAAGAGAATGATTCACTGGATGGCAAAGAGAGAATACTTTGACGATTGGAAAACACGTTGGTTTTTTAAAATGTCTGGTGTTATAAGAGTTGATCGTGCCATTAAGGATGAGGTGGCAAAGAGTGAAGCTCTAGACGTCTTACGTCAAGGTGGAGCAATTGGACTTTTCCCTGAGGGAACTAGAAATAAGACGGATAAGTTCATGTTGCCATTTAAATTTGGAGCAGTATCAATGGCTGCAAAGACTGATGCTACACTAGTGCCTTTTGGTATTAGTGGTGATTACAAATTCAGAAGTAAAAACTTGAAGATAATATATGGTGAGCCTTTTAAAGTTGGTGATATGACTTTGGAAGAAGCTAATAAAAAATTAGAAAAAGAAGTCGGTAAATTGATGAGACAAGGAAGAAAATAACTTGTCTTTTTTTTAAAAGTGTCATTCATTAACACTTTTGATTATTTGAAGAATTGATTTATTGCTTTTGTAAATTTTTTTTGATATAATGGCTCATGTTTATAGGGGGTTATTCATGACGAAGAATAAAGAATTAGAAAACTATTTCAAAGTAGTAGATAAACGACAAAATATTATTGTTTTTAGTAATGATGAAACATTGAGAACTAAAGACGTTAAAAAGATAGTAGAATTTTTAAAGGAATATGGAAATGATGTCGATTCATTTATCATGTGTTCTTCTAAATTCGATTTTTCCAAAAATCTATTGGACTGTTTTAGACTAGATGTCAGTGAAAAAGACATGCGTTGTGGACGTTCTAAGACATCACTTAGTCAATTGATCGGAGGATGTTATGAACCGATAGTCATCATGGCTCATGATTACCATAATGATATTGACCAAGTAGCGCAACTAATTTTAGGTCAGAATGCGATGAGTACGATCATCTTGGTCGGTAGTAAAAATCGTGAAAGTGATTTACAGATGCGTGAAATGGCTAAGGGAACAGACTTCGATTATGTTCCTAGTGGAGTAGGTGTTACTGGTTCAATCATTGAAACTATCACGCGTAGAAGAATTAAAGATTTTAAAGAACCAGTTCATACTACTGATGTAGTTGTTAAGGTTTTGACAGATAAGAAATAATTTTTATTATTTCTTTTTTTTAGTTATTGACAAGTGTAATAATTACACATATAATATATTTGTAAGCTAAGGGAAGTGATAGAGTGGAAGTAAATAATCCGTTATATAAAAATCAAGGTATTCACGTCGTAAGTTCAATCTTTACGATTGATAAAGGCGTTTGTAAAGTATTATTGATTCAAAGAAATAATGAACCTTTTAAAGGCAAGTGGGCATTAGTTGGTGGTGCTCTTTACAACAATGAAGAGTTGGAAGAGGGCATGATGCGTGAAATAAAAGAAAAGACTAATATCGAGAACATTCAATTAATTCCATCCAAAAATTATAGCAAGGTTGATCGTTCACCAGTCATGCGCATGATTGCGATATCTTATATTGGAATAATGGATATCAAAAAGGCTAATTTAGTTACTAGTACTTTGAAAACGCAAAATGCCGCTTGGTTTTCAATTGATAATATTCCAGAACTTGCTTATGATTACAATGAAATTCTAAGTGACGCTGTTGAACTGTTAAAGACGCGAATCGTCTCCTCGGATATCTTGAAGAGTCTATATCCTGATGGATTCACTCTACCAGAAATTCAAAAAGTATATGAAGCAATTCTAAATAAAGAGTTGGATCGTCGTAATTTTAGAAAGAAAATGTTGAGTTTAGGGCTCATTAAAGATACTAATAAATTGGTTAAATTTGAAGGTAATAAACCAGCTAAATTATATAAATTCAAAAAGAATAGTGAAAATAAAAATGTATTTTAAAAAAATACATTTTAAAAAAGAAAATAATGTGTAAAATATACACAAAGGAGAGTGTAGTATGGGTAAAAAATTATGTGTTTTAAAGAAAAATAAATTATATGTATATGAAGTAAAAACTAATTTAAAGTTTTATAAAATAAAAGAAAAAATATTGAAAAATGGTGGGCAACACATCAATGGTATTTATAATTTTAATATTAATGAATTAGATTATTATACTAATAATGAAGAAGTTAAAATTGATGGTTATTATGCTTTTATCGAAGAAAAAGAGTTGTTGCACGTTGGTAACTATGTAAAGATGTTCTATAAGGGAATAAAGTATCCAGATATTTTAAATGAAGCATTGTTGTTGCGTGATGGGGATATTTCTAATATTGAAAAATTAAATGAATATCGTCTTCCTCTTTACATAAAAAATATGAAAGAGAGTAGAAAGAAAAAAAGACTTTTAGAAGATTATCCTTATGATCAATACATTGATGAAATAATGAATTCTTTCTCTTTGAAACAGATTGATTGCATTCCTTATAGCAATATGGAAGATTTAGTTAAAAAGATTGAAAAAGTTACAAAATATAATAATAGTTTAGATCCAGGTGATAAGGATTTGTTCAATACGGCAAAGAAAGCCGAGTTATCAATGTTCATTCCTGATGATTATGGTGATGAGATGAGCGGAATATCTAGACTTAAGAAAATGCTTTCTGAACATGAGAGAATTTATTCAATCTTTAAAGAGAGAACAATATAGGAGGTTAGAATGATATATTTTTTGCGCCATGGTTTAGATGATGAAGAATATGTTGGAGGGCATAGTGATGTCGATTTAGTCGATGAAGGTATAGCTCAAGTGATAAAAAGTGCCTTTTTCATAAGAGATAATTTAAAAGTTGATAGAATTATAACTAGTGATGTAAAGAGGAGTGTCTCTAGTGCTTTGATCGTCAAAACGATTCTTGATGATGATATTCCTCTTTCTAAGACTTCCCTGTTACGGGAACTCGATAAGGGAATATTGACTGGAAGAAAAAAGGATACTTTGACTTTAGAAGAAGAAAAAACATTAAACATGACTGATATAAATCAAAAATATCCTGGTGGTGAAAGTATGAAAGACATGTATGAGCGAGTTAGAAATTTGGTTGATAGTGGATTTTTTAAGGATAAAGATAAATCATTAATTGTGACTCATCGTGGAATTATAAACATGCTTTATTTCATGTTTAATGACATTCCTCTATCGATGAATAAGACGCAATTTGGAGTGGGACATGCTTCTATCCATGAAATGGATATCGATAAGAAAAAAATTAAAAGAATTTTTTAGGAGGATTTATGTATAGACATAAAAAGATTGCTATTACTGGAGGACCATGTGCTGGAAAGACGACCGCTATGCAGCGCATCGTTGATGAATTTACAGAGAAAGGATATAAAGTTTTTGTAGTTGCTGAGACGGCAACAGAATTGATTAATGGTGGAATTAAACCATTTGGAAATAATCCGTGTGATATGATTGATTTTCAACGCTATGTTTTGGAATTACAATTGGCTAAAGAAAAGTTATATGAAAAAGTTGCTAATGGTTGTGAGCAGGATACAATTATTTTGTGCGATCGTGGAATCATGGATAATCGTGCTTACATAAATGATGAAAAGTTTAAGATGTTATTACAAGAGAAAAAATTAAATGAGATGGATATTCTCTCTTCGTATGACATCGTGTTGCACTTAGTGACAGCAGCTGATGGAGCAAGGGAGTATTACACGACTACCAATAATAAAGCGCGTACTGAGACAGCGGAAGAAGCCATCGAAAAAGATCGCCAGACTCTCGATAGTTGGGTCGGTCATAAAAAGATATGTATTTTGGGTAATGAAGTTAGTTTTGATGATAAAATTCACAACGTCATAAAAACGATTTATGAGGAATTAGGTGATCCATATCCAATTCAAAAACAGTCCAAATTCTTAGTTGATAAAATTGACTTTGACAAATTAAAAGACAAGCACTTAGTGAAATTGGAATTGGAACAGTTCTTTATCGAAGCTAGTGACAGTCAAGACGTCATGGTTAGAAAGACGACTAAAGATGGAAATAGCAGTTATAGTCGCACTGTAAAACGTGATACTTCTGTTCCTCATGAGAGAATTACTACTTCAAAGATTATCTCTGGTCGTGAATATGAAGAACTACTCATGAATAGTGATGATAAACCGATTAGAAAGTGTCGTTACTGTTTTACGCATAATCGTCAATATTTTCGCTTGGACGTCTTTGATGAACCAGCTAATTTAGTCGTTTTAGAAACAGAATTGACGAATGAATGTAAAGATGTCAAAATACCTGATTTTGTAACGGTATCTAAGGACATAACTGATGATATAGAATATCGCAATGCCAGTTTATATCGCAAAGTTAATGGACGAAGAAAAAATGCTCCATTAGTAAAGAAAAAAGTTTAATGAAATTGTAAACGATTTTTGATATAATTGTCTTGGTGATGAAGATGTTTAAGATAACTAAAAATATATATGAAGCTAATTTAGTTACGCACAGTGGTAAATTTCATGCGGATGAAGTCTTCGCAACAGCATTTTTAACTACTTTAGTTGATAATCCCGTCGTTTGTCGCGTCAATGATGTTCCTAGCGATTTATCAGCATCAGTTTTGATCTATGACATAGGTTATGGCAAGTATGACCATCACATGAAAGATTTCGATCTTCGCCATGACAGTGGAGTTAAATATGCTTCATTCGGTTTGGTTTGGAAAGAATTCGGTATGAAGTATTTAAAATTGGTTGATGAAAAGTTTGCTGATACTGTCTTTTCAATGGTTGAACACGAATTAGTTGAAGGAATTGATGCGATTGACAATGGGGAATTTCCAGAGATAAATGCTAATTATAGTTATAAGAGCATCGATTCAATAATTGGCGATTTCAATAGTACTTGGGATGAAGATACCGATAATGACATATATTTTAAACAGGCCGTTGACGTGGCTCTAATGATTTTTTCTTCAGTCATAAAGAAGTGCTTTTCAAAAGCTAAAGCGCAAGAATATGTAGAAGAAGCGATTGACAAAAGTGAAAATCACATAATGTTTTTAGAACAGCACATGCCATTTAAAGACTTTGTCATAACTTCTAATAATCCTAAAGCTAAAGATATATTATTTACAATAACGCCATCTAATCGCAGTGGTTATAACATCCATACAATTCCTAAAGATAAGAACACCCATGTGACGCGTTGTGATTTTCCAAAGGAATGGGGTGGATTGAGCAATCATGAATTACAAGAAGTATCAGGAGTAAAAAGTGCTACTTTTTGTCATTCTTCACTCTTTTTAGCAGTCTGTGAAGAATTGGATGATGCTTATTTGATGGCTAAGAAAGCTTTAACTGAAGCGAATATTGATGATAAATTAGAATAATTTAATAATTATTCTTTTTTTTAAAATAAAATTATGTTATTCTTATATAGAGGAGTGTTAATATGAAAGATAAAGGTAATATTATATTTTTTGTAGGTGTTTTAGTTTTTGTAATTGCTTATCTATTTGGATATTTTGTTGATATTAATGCCATCATAATTGATGCTTGTATGGTAGTTGGACTAATATTAGAATTTATTGGGCTTGTGCTTACTTATAGAAGTGATAGTAAAGATGGAGATAAAGATACTAAAACTAAAGAAGAAAAGACTATTGAAGAAATAAAAGAAAAAGAGAAAGAAAAAGAAAAGGTTAAAGAAAAAGAAGAAGAAGTAGTCGAAGTAGAAGAAAAAGAAATTGTTGAAGAGGTAAAAGAAGAACCTGTCATCAAAGAAGAAAAGAAACCTGCTAAGAAAACAACTACTACTAAAAAGAGTGGTGGTAAGAAAACAGGGGCTAAAAAGAATACTAGTAAGAAAAAGACAACGAAGAAAACAACTACTAAAAAATCTGGAACTAAGAAAACTAAATAATAAAATTGTAGACATTCGTCTACTTTTTTTAATAATTTATAATGGAAGTGAATTGGATGAAAAGAATAAAAATTATGAGTTGGATTATGGTTTTGTCAGTAATGTTTTTAATTTTTTCATTTTCTAATCAACCGAGTGTAGAATCTAGTGATGTCAGTGGGTCGATAACTCATGTCGTTTTTGATATTTTAAACTTAGATAAATTATTGGCGTTTGATGATTTTCATTCCTTTGTTAGAAAACTTGCCCATTTCGTAATTTATGGGGTGTTAGGAATTGTTGTTTTTAATGCATTATTTGTATCAAAAGAAAAGAAAAAAGGAATTTTAATAATGACAGTAATAATCGTTTTTCTATATGCATGTAGTGATGAATTTCATCAATTGTTCATTCCTGGCCGCAGTGGGGAAATACGCGATATCATCATCGATACTGTCGGTGGTAGTTTGGGTGCTTTAACATATTATTTGACATGGAAGAATAGAGGTATTTGAAATGATTTATAGAAAAGATAATTACTATGATAAAATTAAAAATTTGACGATAGATAATTTCATGGTCGTGTCAGATTTTGATCGCACTATAACAACTAGTACTAGTCATACTACTTGGGGCGTTTTGAGCAATGCGGGGATATTACCTGATCAATATGATTTTGAAAGAAATTCTCTATATAATTATTATCGTCCCATTGAACTAAATGATACACTTGATGATTCAGTGAAAATGGTAGCTATGGCTGATTGGCATCAAAAACATGTCGATTTATTGAAGAAATATCGTTTTAATCAAAGACATATTGATCAAATATTTTCGATTCCTGATGTGATGTCTTTTCGTCCAGGAGCTAAAGAGTTTTTTGAATATTTGGACAAGGAAAAAATAGAAGTTAATATTTTATCGGCTGGTGTAGGGGACTTCATCATCACTTTTTTAGAAAACAATAATTGTCTATATGACAATTTAAAAATTCGAAGTAACTATCTAAACTTTGATCGTCATGGTGTAATCATCGGTTTAAAAGGCGACATTTTACACAGTTTGAATAAAAGTTCTTATGCGATTAAAAAGAATGATAAAAAATATGTTGTTTTAATAGGTGATCAGTTATCAGATGTCATGATGGTCAGTGGTTATTATGTAGACAATGTCATAAAAATTGCTTTTCTTCCCCACGATAATGTCAATCAGTTAGAGAGTTTTAGAGATGTTTTTGACATGGTTCTCACTGATGATGAAAGTTTTTCTGTAATCGTTAATGATTTAAAGCAAGTAATTGGTAGTTAAAAAGCGTAAATATTTGCTTTAATTTATTGATAAGATTTAAAAAGTTTAGTAAAATTATTATGAGGAGAGATGAATAAAATGGACTTTGATATTCTAAAAGAAACAGAAGAAAAAATGAAAAAAGCAGTTGAAGCAATAGAGAAAAAATTTCAAACGGTTAGAGCAGGACGTGCTAATCCAAGCAGTTTGGATGGAGTAATGGTCAGTTATTATGGGGTGATGACACCTTTAAAACAACTTGCTACTATCTCAGTACCAGAAGCAAGACAATTATTAATAAAACCTTTTGATAAGAGTTGTTTAGCTGATATTGAAAAAGCGATTTTTGAATCTAATTTAGGATATACACCTGGTAATGATGGAGAGACGATAAGAATTGTCATTCCAATGCTTACTGAAGATAGAAGAAAAGAACTTGTAAAACAAGTAAAAGCGATTAGTGAAGAAGGAAAGGTAGCAATCAGAAATATTAGACATGAAGCTATTGAAGATATCGAGAAAGCTGAATTTCCTGAAGATGAAGAAAAATGTAAAAATAATGAGGTTCAAAATTTAGTTAATGAATATAACAAGATTATTGATGAGAAACTAAAAGAAAAAAATGAAGAACTATTAACTGTATAGTTCTTTTTTACAAGAAAGGGGTATGATTATGAATTTTGATATGTTTAAGAAATATGTTCCACTTTATATAGTTGGCCATAAAAGACCAGATGTCGATAGTGTCATTTCAACTATTCTGCTTCATGAGATACTGAAGAGTAAGGGAATAGAGTGTTATCCATGTTTCTTAGATAGTGGTTATGAAATAGATGAGTACAATAAGAAAATGATTGATGATTGTACAGATATTAATGTTAAAACTATTTCTTTGAATAATGATTATAACTACATATTAGTTGATCATAATGATCCGACCCAATCAGTTGGGTTTGGTAAAAAGATTGTTTGGGGAATTGATCATCATAAAAATTCTAATATTCTATCAAATATCGTAATTGGTAATACTTGTTCTTGTAGTTTATTAATATATAAATATTTTAAAAATGATTACAGTTTTTCTAATGAAGAAAAGTTTATGATCTATATGGCTTCACTAGCTGATAGTTTATTTTTTAAAGGAAGTAGATTTAGTGATGACGATAAAGAACTAATAACAGAACTCGGATATGATTTAGATGCTAATGAGATGTTTAAGAAGTATTTTATTCCAACGGATCTATCACAAGGATTGGATGAGTTGTTCAGACACGTGACTAAGTCATATAATTATAAAGGAGTTAAGTTTGATAGTTTAGTCGTTAAAACTTATAATGAATATGAATATTTAAAACAAGATTTTGAAAAGAAGATAAAAGATAGACCTAATTTTTTAGGAGTATGGATTGATTTCGATCGTGAAATGAGTTATGCATATTTCAATTTTAATGGTATGGTCAAAGAATTCATGTATGATTTTTTAGCTAGTAGGGCAGCAACTGTCATTCCTGATGTTTACAGTTATATTGATGATTGTTTGGAAACAGATTTAATATGAGTGTTAAGAGATGAGTAAAGTCATCTCTTTTTTTAATTTTTTCTTTTATATATTTGTAAAGATGATATAATATATGATAGAGGATGGTGTGATATGAAGAGAGTTATAGCAATCATAATGATTCTAGTTGGCGTAACTTGTTTAGGGGTTGGTGGTTATTTAAATTTTATGACTGATGAGAATGATTCAGATACTTCTACAAAAGAAGATAATGGTAGTCCAAATAATACGAAAGTAAATGATGATTCTTTAAAATTGACAGATGTTAAGGATTATTCAGAATATAGTAATTACAATTTAAAAATGGTTGCTTCTATTACTAGTGCTGGAAATACTGTACAAATATCTAGTGATGGTTCAGTTGATGCGAAAAATAAGATAATTAATACGAGTCTTACATCAATGGGTGTTACTCAATACGTCTATTACGATTTCAATAATCAATTGCAGTATTATTCTAGTGATAATAATACTTGGGAGAAGAATGTTAATACAGGAACGAATTTACCAGATTTTACTAATTTAATTACAAAGATTAAAAGTTCTGATGGCGTTGTTAAAAATGATAGTGGTGAATATTCATACAATTGTGATTTAGTTGTTTCTGGTGTCAATTATACTGGTGTTAAAACGACAGCTAAATTTACTAATGATGGATATTTGTCAAAGATATCTTATGAATTTCCTAATGTTGATGAAACAATTGAAAATTATGTCATAACTTATGAATTCAGTTCTATAAATAAAGTTGGTGATATAACTATACCAGAAACAATTGTTAATGGATCAGTACAAGGAAATGTAACTTTAGACATCAGTTATGTTTCTTAGAAGTTAGTTTGAGGTGAGATTATGAATGATCAAATGAATAATATGTATAATAATAATAATTACAATAATAATTATAACAATGGTGTAAATCCTAATTACAATAACAATAATATGAATGGTGGATATAATCCTAATATGTATCAACCACAAAAACCAAAGAATAATACTTTGGTCTATATCTTAGTGGCGGTAGTTGTCGGATTAGTGGTCGGTATTGTTATCTATTTCGCATTGGGGTCTAAATATGAAGATGAATATGATGATGATTATCAATATGAAGAAAAAGAAGAAGAGGGAAAAGATGAAACAAAAGATAAAGAAGAATCTAATTCTTCCGTAGTTGAATTCTCTAAGTATGAAAATTATAATTTTGAAATGACGATGAAATTAGGTGTTAGTGGTAGTACCGTTACGACTTATTCAGTTGGAACAGCAGATGTTAAAAATAGAACAGATAAGATGAAGACAACGGCTACTAATGGTGTTAATAGTGTTGTATCATACAGTTATACAGACTATAAAACTAATACATCTTATACGAGTGAAGATAATATCAATTGGAAAGAAGAAAAAATTACAGGGACTGATACAATTAATTTAAAACCAATCATTGATAAAATAAATAGTAATAGTAAAGATGTCAAAGTTCTTGGAGAAGGACATTACAATGTCGTAGTTGATTTTGACCAAGCTATTGGACAATATAGTGGCATTTTAGCTGATGTCTATGTAAGTAATGGTTATATAACGAAATTGTCATATGATTTGTCTTCATTAATGGAAACAGAAGGATATGATCAATTCTATATTGAAATCTCTTTAAAAGATTTTAATAAGGCTGGTAGTGTTACCATTCCTAATAATGTTTTAGGACATAATGGTACGACTGGTGGTACTTCAATGTAAAAAAAGAATGCTAAGCATTCTTTTTATTTTGATCATTTTCAAGGATATCTCTTGCTGCTATCAATCCCGTTGCAGCGGCTGTTACGATATTACCTGCTTTTCCAGCTCCATCACCGATGAAATATACATCATAGTCTTCTAATTTAAATTTATTATTAGTAGTTATTTCATTGGAGAAAAATTTGATTTCTGGTCCATAAAGAAGAGTTTCTCCATTGTTGACACCAGGAATTATTTCATTTAATTTATCTAATCCTTCAATGATATTTGTAATGATGCGGTGTGGTAAAACTAAAGCTAGGTCACCAGCAACACAATCTTTTAAAGTTGGAGTAATGAATCCTTTATTGATGCGATGCCATTCACTGCGACGACCACTCTTCAAATCTTTTAATGATTGAATTATTGGTTTACCATCACCTAAAACATTAGCAATTCGAGCGATTGATTCACCATATTGTCTAGTATTAGTAACGGGTTCCGTCAAATTTACTTTACTGATGAAGGCAAAGTTTGAATTATTAGATTTGATATCTTTTAGAGAGTGACCATTGACACAGATATAGCCATAATAGTTTTCTTTAGCGACAAATCCACCAGGATTAGTACAGAAAGTTCTTATTTCATCACCATAGGTATTAGTTTTGATAAAAATTGTTGGATCATATATGACATTACATAAATCTTCTAAAATTTCTTTTCTAACTTCGACACGAACTCCAATTTCAATACTTTGAGATAGATAAGAAATGTGATATTTATCAGCTAGTTCTTGAATCCATTTAGCACCAGTACGACCTGGAGCAACGACGACAGCTCGTCCTTCAAAAACTTCTTCTTTCTTATTAATTTTCGCTGTTACTTCATGTTTATTCTTTTTAATACTCTTAATATCAGTAACATTAGCGCTTTCAATTACTTCTACACCTTGCTCTTTTAGAAAATCAGTGAAACCTTTAATGTAAGTTGGTAAGTGATCACTACCTAAATGTTTCTGTTTTATTAGTAATAGTCGAGCTCCTGATAGAGCAACTTTTTTCTTTATTTCATCAGCTTTACTCATATCAGATGGAAATACATCACTATCCATATTAAATTTAGTAAATATTTTTTCTGTATCATCAATTATTGCATAAGCTTCTTCTTCATTCATGTATTTGAAAAGATCACTTTTACCAAGTTTAGGAATAAAGTTTAATTTTCCATCAGAGAAAGTTCCAGCTCCTCCGTATCCAGATAGGATTTGACAAGGATTGCAGTTAGCGCATTTAGTTCCATATTTATTCATGGGACATAGACGATTTTCTGCGAATTTACCTTGGTCTAAAAGCAATATTTTTAAACTGTTATTTTTAGTAATTAATTCATAGGCAGTAAACAATCCAGCAGGACCAGCTCCTACTATAATTACGTCATACTTCTTCATAACATCATCTCCATTACAATTATACATTAAAAATCAATCTATTTGAATAAAAATAATATAAAAATAAAAAAGTAGATTATATCTAAAATATTTGTTATAATATTTTTAGAATAGAAAAAGGGGTGGCAGTATGTATTACTTAGCTTTTGCAATATTCTTTGCTCTTAACTTTTCTTTGTGGTTTATAATACCATCTTTGACGTTGCGATATATCATTAGACCAGGTAGAAAAAGAAAAGATGCCAATTTAAATAATGAATTATTTATCTATGGCTTTTTAACGGCTCTATACATATTGATATATATTTTGTTCTATAGATATTTCTCAATAGCTATTAATGATCTGGGAACAGTTGAAACTGGAACAATTGGCTATTTTACGACAGAGATAAGTAATTTGTCTTTGATGACTATTCTTTTCTTTGCAGTATCTGTTTTTCAATGCGTATTTACTTTCTATTTAGCAAAGAAATTATTTAAATTAAAAAAGGTAAATATAGGTTATGTCATATGTTCTTTAACGGGATTTTTTAACATTATAACGTATTGGTTTTCCAATTCGATATTGAAGTTAAATCTATATTCCTTTGATATGGATAAGATATTTTTAAATTCGATATTAAAGATCGATTATGAATTATTATTATTCTTGTTCCCTGTTATGGTATTTGTTACTTTCGCTTTTTCCTTTTTGGAAGAAAGTAATTAAATACTTTTTTTATGGTTTTAAAGTGAAGAAGAGTTGTTACAGTTATATTGATAATAATTCCAATTACTAAGCTATATATGCCAATTCTAAAGTATGATAAGAAGAGAATAGCTAATGTTTTTAAAATTATACCAGTTATTTCATTAGTCACTAATTCTTTTGAACGATTAATTCCTTGGAGAGTGGCAGCAAGGGGTGGTTGAAGATAATAAAAGATGAAAGAGGGAAGAAGAAACAATAAATAGTTTTTACCATATGTCGTGTTGTAGATCAATTTTAGAAAAAAGTCTGGATAGGAATAGAGAACTATGACGACAATTAGACCAATCGTGCCAGAAATTATTAAAGCTTGTTTCAGTTTTTTCTTTATGGACTGATAGTCGTGAAGAGAGTGATATTTTGAAATAGTTGGTAGGAGACTATTACTTAGTGCAATTGTAAAAAAGTTTGGTAACATGATTAGTGGCAAGACATAACCTTCGATGATTCCATATTCAGTTGAGATAAAACTTTCAGAATAACCGACTTTGCGAAGGATATACATCAAAATAATCGGTTCAAAAAAATAAAAAATAGATGTTACTATTCTTCCTGATGTATTGGGAATAGAGATATCTAAGATATTTTTTATGTATCTTCTCTTAGGTTTTATGTCATCTTTAGTGAGATGAAGTTTATTGGGTAAGAAAAAGAAGAGAATTAAAAAAGAAACTGTTTCACTGATGACATTTACTAAAACGACGCCACATACAGCGCTCACAATACTCTTTTTCATCAAGTTGGGAACTAACGTGATGATTAGAGTGATGCGCGTCAATTGTTCAACTATATTTGATATGACGTGAGGTAACATTTGTTGTTTGCCAAAGAAATATGATCTTATGATGCTAGACATACTTATGAAAGGAAGAGTGAGACTAATAGCGATTAAAGGATAAATACATCGCTCATCATGGAGTAAATTGATAGCTAAATATTTAGAAGAAAAGATTAAAATAGAGATTACTAAAATATTTATAATGATAGATATGGGAATAGTTGAAAACAAAATATTTTTATTATTATATTTATCTTCAGATACTAATTTTGATATTGATATCGGTAGACTCAGTTGAGTGATAGTCATGGCAAGAGAAAAAGTGGGAAGTATTAGTGTATATAGACTTACACCTTCAATTCCAATTGTTCTCGTCATTACAATTTTGATAAATAAACCCAATATTTTAGTGATGAAACCACCTATGATCAATATAATTGTCGATATTATAAATTTTTCTTTCATAGTTTATATCTATGTAAGAAACAATAAAAAAAGAAGATAAATATCTTCTCTAATTTATATAAATACAAATAAACCTGCGATCATTGATCCTATCATGATTATTAAAAATAATATAGATGTGATTTGCATTGCCTTTTTACTCATATTTTCCACCTCGGTATAATTATAATAGAAAATGATTAAAAAGTAAAATAAAAAAGAATATTTATTAAAAATATGAATATATTTTACTGGTGATATTAATGAATTTATATAGCAATAGACGTGTTATTGATAAACAGAAAAAAATGTATTTATTATTAATTGGAATGATGATGATGAGTCTCGTTTTAGGATTTTTCTTCTATTTCATAATATCTAATGATAATAAAGAAATGGTAATTAATATGCAGCGAGCCTTTTTTAATAATGTCAACAGTATAAATTATGTTAAAAGTTTTATAAATTCAATATTAGTTAATTCTTTATACGTAGTTGGAATATTTTTATTAGGTCTTAGTGTAGTTGGCTTCATATTCATAATAGGTATAATTTTAATGAAATGTTTCATCGTTGGATTTTCGTTTTCTTCTATCATTGGAACATTTGGTTTAAAAGGTATTATTCTATCTTTTATATATGTATTTCCTCATCAAATATTATTTTTAATAATTCTTTTATTGATGTGTTTTTATGGATGTAATTTTTGTTATCGATTGTTTAAACATATATTTATGAAACAAATAATCAATTTTCGAAAAGTTAGTGAAAAATATATAAAAGTATTCATATTATCATTGATAGGTGCTGTTATATGTTCAAGTTATGAAGTGTTCTTTGTTCCGTATTTGATAAAATTAATCATATAGTTGAATTGAAAAAGATGTTGATATAAAGTATAATTTAATTGAGTAGGTGATTAGAATGGATGAAAAGACTTTAGAAGCAAAGAAAAAGTATGATTCATTTAAAAGGGCATTAGCTGAACAAGTTAAGAAAAAGAGTGAAGAAGCTAAAAAAAGTAAAAATATTGAAACACAAGAAAATGAACAAGATGTCAAAGCATAAATTTTCATAATTTAATTATTTATATCTTTGTGGGGTTATATAATGAAGATTTTAAACTAGCGGAATATCACGAGTTTAAAAATGATTCAGAGTATAATCTTTTACGATGAGTCTTTCTAGATGGATAATTACAATTAATGCCAAAGGTTTTATGAGCAAAAGAAGAAAATATGATGGTGGCACTTTTGCCCATCCTGATATAGCATTGGAGTTTGCATCTTGGATTGACTCTGCTTTTAATTTGAAAGGGAATATTAGAGATTATATGGATATCTTGCATCTAGTAGTTCTAAGTAATTTAGAGGTTATTAATGCCAGTATGATAGATAATAATGTTTCGCAAAAAGAAAGACTTGAAAAATTAAATATACTATCAAGTCATAGTAATATGATATAATTGAATTGATAGATAAATGTTAATTTATATGAGGTATTTATGAAAAAAAAGTAATTATTATAGTTTTAATTTTGACAACTAGTATCATTGCACTTTCTACTATATTTATATTAATAAAACATAAATATAATATGAATAGATATAATCAAATTAAAAACGACATATTAGAAGAAGCTGTTCGGTATTTGGAAATAACTCTTCCTTCTAAATATAATGAAGGTAGAGAAGAATATCTTTATGAAAAGGATATTACTAATCTTAGAGCTCGTGGAAGTGACAAAAATATACTATTAGATGTTGATAAAAAGTCTTATTGTAAAGTTGTAATTTATGGAAAGTGTTCTAATGGTAAATGGAATGCCACAGTATACCTTTCTTGCCAAAAATATCAAGATGAAGAATATAACTCAATGAGAAAAAAAGTAAACCATTTTTATAAATGAGGTAATTTAAAAGATCAAAAAAATATTGTGTAGAACGTAATTCTATACAATATTTTTTTAAATGTTAATTTAAAGCTAAAAACAAAAATTTAATTTAGATTTAAATATTTATAAAATAAGAAAAATGTAAATTATTTAAATGAAATTGAACACTAAAATATTGGAGTAGAATTAAATTCTACTTTTTTTTGTACATTAAAAATTTGTAAAAATGTCCTAAAATGATACCAATTTATTTTTTTAATAATGTGATAATTATGTAGGTGGTACTAATGGAAGTTAAACATGTTTATCAGATATATGAACTACTAGATAACTTAGATATTAAAGAAGAAAGAAAAATAATATGTAGAAATATTAAAAATTTTAGAACACAACGCTATAACAATTATAAAAAACAATACAAAGGCGTTCAAAGTTATCATAATCCTTATAGTACAGAAAATATATCATCATATCTAGGTATAAGTAAGGTTCATTATAAGAGGTTAGAGAATGAAAAAGACAAATGTAAACATGTTACTTTAGATAATCTAATTAAATTATCGTTAATATTTGATGTTAATTTACAAGATTTTCTAAATAATAATAATTTTTGATTAGGAGTATTATATGAAGTTAGATAAAGATAAAATTGGTAGATTTATTGCAAAATTGCGAGATGAAAAGAGGTTAACTCAAGAAGAATTAGGCGAAAAACTAGGTATAAATGGAAAATCAGTATCTAAGTGGGAAACAGGATTAACAGCACCATCTCTTTCAAAATTAGAAAATTTATCACAAATATTAGGTGTTTCAGTAAATGAAATAATGAATGGAGAAAGAATAAAACAAGAGGAAAAAGAAATTAATAATAAAACTACTATTGCAGGTATAAGATTTTATATTGATTTCTTGAAAAAACAATATATATTTATAGGGATAGTAATTTTTACTATAATTACTTTTATTTTTTCTTTTCTATTTCTAATTAGTAATTATAATAAAAGCAAAGTATATACGATATCAAGTTTAAACTCTGATTATGCTATTAATGGATATTTAGTTTTTAATCAGAATCAAAATTTATTAATAATAAACAATATAAATTATCAAGGAAATAATAGAGGAACTTCTGATGAACCTAAAATCAAAGAAATAAATATATTTATTATGAATCATGATCTAAACATCTTATCTTTTAGTAAATTAGTTGAAGAAGATATGTTATTAAGTGAAGTATTATCAAAACTATCATTTAGTGTAGATGAATCAAAGAAAAATAATGCTAATGTTATTGATTATAATACAAATCTTGATGAACTAGAATTAATTATTGAATGTAAAAACGAACAAGATAAAATAATTAGGACTAAGATTAAATTAAATTTCGAAGAAAAGTTTACTAACAATAAAATAATGTATTAAGGCAATCTATTTTTGATAGATTGCTTTTATATTGTAAAAATAAGAAACTCTCTTAAAAAGAGATGAATTTTAAATTAAAATTTCTCCTAAAAAGAGAGAAAGTTCTCCTGAAAAGTAGTTTAATTACCGCTTTTATTTATTTAAAGTGTAAGTGGAAAGGAGGATAGCGATGAAAAAATTTGTAGTATTGTTTTCTATTTTATATGCAATAAGTCCACTTGCAATTTTTGCAAGTCAAATAGAAGAAGATATACTTGAGACTTTTAATACGAAATATTATAAAACAGTTACAATACAATCATCTGTGCAAAGCTTTAGTAATGAAACAAATAATAATTCATACACAGTGGAAATTTCAAGAGATGAATATGAATCTTACAATCCAATGATTGATGCAAATAGTACAACAATAGAAACAACATATAAGAAAATGACAACATCAATATCAAAAGTTGATTCACATTATAGATATACAGTAACTCTTGAATGGAAAAATATTCCAAAAGTAAGAAGTTATGACACTATTGCTATAGGATTTCCATCTAGTGTGAAAGTTGCCACTACCCCTATATTTGCTGAAAACTATTGTGTAACAAATGATGATTGTTATACATCTACTGGATACAAATATTCTTATGTTGGATCCAATGGTGTTGGAGTAACTTTCCAAGTTCCAACAGGGAATCTTTCTTCTTTAAATCAGAAAATGTATTTTGATGTAGAAAAAAATACACAATCTACAATATTAAGACAATTTGCATACGGCGATTATGCTCATGCGACTTCAAGTGTTACATTGTCCGATTCAAAAAAATATACAGTCGGTACAACTGGAATTGTTTTTGAGTCAGGTGTCATAAACAAATATGACGCAATTGATTGTGCAGAGACTACTTGGTCAGGAAATTGGTAATTAAAAAATATTCTAAAAATTAGAATTAAAAAGGAAGGTGATTAGATGACAATTGAATTTATCTTCGCAGTTGTTACAGCGGTTGTTGCAGCGATACTTGGAGTAATAACTAAAGATAAAATAGTTTCATCAAAATATATTCCTATTCAAAATATTATTGTAGGTATAATTTCTGCAATAATAGCAATTTATATGAATTTGTTTGATGATTGGGCAACTGCTCTTATTGTATCTTTAGGAATGGCATTAAGTATCGGTGGCTATGAAATTCAAACAAAAAACAAGTCAGGAAAGAAGTAATAAAAATGAAAAAAAATAATTTGCATTTTAAAAAATTAGCTGAAATAGAAGATTATGTAGATGTTATTGGTGATATAGAGGAAGTATACAATGAAAATGAAAAGGATGTAACATAATGACTAAAGTCATGCTTGCAACTACTCTTGTTAATAAAATAAAGGAAATTGCAACTAAATATAAAACATTATATGTAATGGGATGCTTCGGATCACCAATGACATCCTCTAATAAATCACGCTATACCAAAAACTATTCATATAATATGCAATTAAGCAGATCAACTAAAATAAATAATGCAGAATATAATACATTTGGATTTGATTGCGTTTGTCTAATAAAAGGAATTTTGTGGGGCTGGTCTGGAAAGACCAATGCGACTTATGGAGGAGCAAAGTATGCTTCAAATGGTGTTCCAGATAAAAATGCCAATCAAATGTTTAATAATTATTGTACTGATATATCAACAAATTTTAACACTATTGTTCCTGGCGAATTTTTATGGATGAGTGGGCATATTGGAATTTATATAGGCGATGGTTTAGCTGTTGAATGTACTCCAATATGGAAAGATGGAGTTCAAATAACTGCTGTAGGAAATATAGGCAGTAGAAATGGTTATAATACACGAACATGGACTAAACATGGAAAATCGAATTTTATAAATTATGATGGTTCTAATGTTGATTCAAACTTAAAAAGTGAAGGAACCGCTAGTTCAAGTAATACTAATAAATTTAACTTAGGAGATGAAGTCATTATTAGTGGAAATTTATATATAACTGCAAATTATATAAACACAGCTGGTAAAGTAACAAATAAAAAAACAAAAATCACTAGATATGTTAAAAATGCAAAACATCCTTATAATACTACGGGGGATTTAGGTTGGATGGATGAAGATGATATAAAATTTGTTTCTTCATCTACTACATCTAAAATAACAAAAACAGTTAATGCTACATTGGGTCTTAATTTAAGATCTAAAGCAACTACAAATTCTAGTGTTATATTAACAATTCCTCATAAAAAAGTAGTTGAGGTCTTATTAGAAAATGCTGGAAATAATAATGGCTACATTTGGTCAAAAGTTAAATATAATAGTAAGACAGGATATGTGGCTAATAAATATTTAAAATAAGAGAAAGAAGGTTTTATAAATGAATGAAGAATATGATTATATAATTAATGCTTTTACAAAAGATGGAGATAACGTAAATGAAGAAGTTGATAATTTAACTGCTGGATGTATAACATCTAAAAATAATGCTTTTGGAATTGACAGTGAAGGACATATTACTGGTAAGAGTCTTGAAGTACAGGAAGGTATGTTTTCACGAGAAGAAATTTTAAATTTAATATATCCAATAGGATCTATCTATATGTCTGTTAACGAGACAAGTCCTGATATATTAATTGGTGGAGGATGGGAACAAATAAAAGATACTTTCTTACTAGCTTGTGGGAATGATTATGCAAATGGTAGTACAGGTGGTAGCATTACTCATTCACATACTGTTGATTCACATTCTCATACAAGTGCTGCTCATACTCATGGTCTATCTAATGGTTATGCACTAATTAACGCATCAGCAACTGCTAATGGTATATATGCCTCAACTAAAACTGGTGTAACAAGTTGGAAAGACAATACTAAGGCGACAACCTCTGGCCATGGTACATCATCAACATCTAATACACGAGCTACTGCATTAGCAGGAAACACTAATAGCACCACTCCAGGCGAAACAGGAAAAACTTCACCAGGAACTTCTGCTAGCAGTAATTTACCTCCATATTTAGCTGTTTATATGTGGAAGAGAGTATCTTAATAATTTTTTGTAGAGGAGTGATATTTTGAAAGAAATTGAATTAATTGAAAAAAGAGGAAAAAAAGAAAAGCACTTTTTACAAAAAGATGGTACGATTGTTGCTAAAATGTATAGTAATGATATTCATTATTTTAAAGATGGTAAATTTGAAGAAATAGATAATACTTTAATAAAAAAAGATAATTATTTTTGCAATAGCTCTAATAATTTTAAAGTGTACTATAATGAACATAGCAGTAATACAATCGTTAGAATGGAAAAAGAAAATGATTATTTAGAAATGAAATTAAAGGATTCTAACGATGTTTTTGCTAGAAAAGAAAAACAAAATAGTAAATTAATTAGTAATATAATTTATAAAGATATATTAGATGGAATTGATATAAAATATCAAACAACACCTAATAAAGTTAAAGAAACAATAGTAATAAATAAAAGAGAGAAGATTATTGATAAGCTAAACTTTCTAGTAAATACTAATTTAGAATTATCTATTGATAAAAATTCAATAATTGCTAAAAAAGATAATAATGTTATATTTGAAATTGAACAACCATATATGTTTGATTCTAATAATAATATTAATAATAATATATTTTATAATTTAAAAAAGTTTAATGGAATTTATGAACTTGAATTAACATTAGATTCAGAGTGGTTAAATTCTAATGATACAATTTTTCCAGTTTCAATAGATCCAACAATTTCTAATTTTATAGATGGTGGTAATGTATATGATACATATATTTATCCAAACGATACAAATGTTGATAGAAATAGTAAAAATATATTAAAAGCAGGAGTAGAGAGATTAAATGGTGTTGATTATATTAATAGAACATTAGTAAAATTTGATTTACCAAAAATAGGAACTGGAAGTGAAATAATTTTTGCTAGGTTACAATTAATTTCTTTTCCAGCAGTTGAGAATAAACCTAATAATAATAAATTAGTTACAATTCATAGAATTACTAAAGATTGGGATGAAAAAACTGCAAATTGGTCTACTATGAATGATAAATATTCTAGTAAAGTTGAAAGTATATATTATTGTAGTAGAAGTTTTACTGATGATGATGATGAAATCGTTACTGTATCATCTCCGTATAATGATATAACTAATTTAGTAAAAAAATGGTATACAGGAACACCAAATTATGGAATAATGATCAAATCGCCTAATGAAGTTTATATAGATGATAATTTTCCAGCCTTTATTTCAAAAAATAGTGATGAAACCTCTAATCTTCAACCTACACTAGAAATTGTATATCGAAATCAAAATGGATTAGAAGAATATTTAGAATATAAAGAACAATGCTTTGAAAATGGAAAGACTTATGTTAATTGTTTTAATGGTAATTTGACAGGAATTTGGAATTTAGGTTCTACAGTAGGTAGCAAATTAAAGGGAAATTTAGATTTGGTATATAATACAAATGATGTAGTATTAAATAATAATACTATATATGGTAAGGGCTATAGATTAAATTTAGATCAAACTATTAGGGAATTAAAAATAGAAGAACAAGATTATTTAGAGTATATTGATGATGATGGAACAATCCATTATTTTATTAAAGATTTAGCATTTGGCGAAAATGATGTTAATACATCTAATGTATATTATGATGAAGATGGTTTAAATCTTTCTATAGAAAAAATAGATAGTGATTATATTATGACAGATCAATACACGAATAAAATGACTTTTACAAAATTTGGTACACTTTGGTATCTTACAAGTATTACAAACATTAGTAATAATATATTAAAAATAGAACGAAATGATAATAATTTAATTACTAAAATTTGTGATGAAAATAGTTCGGAAATTAATGTTAATTATGAATCTAATTGTATTAGTGTTGAGAGTTCATATACAACAACAAAAATAAATTATAATAATAAAAATGTTGTTTCAATTCAAACAGAAGATGGTATAACTAATTTTGAATATAATAATAATAATTTAATAAATTGTATTACAGATGTAACTGGTATGAAGAATAAATATGATTATTATGAAGAATATCCATTTAAAATAAAAAAAGTAACACAGTATGGTTTAAACGATACACTAGGTAACTTCTTTTCTTTAAATTATGGATTTCTTACAACTACCATTATTGATCATTTTGGTAAACAAAATACATTAATATTTAATTCAAATGGTAATGTTTTATCTAATAATAGTTTATTTTCTAGTGAAGATATAAATAATGCATATTCTATAACTCAGTATTATGGTGAGGATAAAAATGTAAAAAATAAGCTATTAAAGGATACTATTCCTGTTCGTTATGTTAAAAACTATATAAAAAATTCTAGTTTTGAAGAAGAAACTCTATATTTTTCCTCTAATGGAAAAATGCCGACTGGCATTACAGATGAATGCTCTTACTCTGGTAATAGATGTTTTAGTGCTTTAAGTACTTCAAATGACCAATTTTTAAGCTATACTCTTTCTGTACCAAAAGGTAAATATTATACTTTTAGTGGCTATTTTAAAAATCAAAGTAAAATTGAATTATGTTTAAGTTACTTAAATAAAGATGGTATTGATATTAATAGTTATGAAGAGGTTGAAATATCTGATAATTTTGAACGTAGTGATGTTACAATTTTTTATGCAGAAGATGCACTTACTGATTTGTCAATTGTAATTAAGTTTCACGATGAAGGTATGACATATATTGATGATATACAATTAGAAGAAGGAGAAGTAGTTAACAATTATAATATAATTGAAAATTCCGATTTTTCTGATGGATTAGATGATTGGAATTTATCTGCTCATGTTCTTGATAGTTTTGATGATATTTCAGTAGATACAAACAAAGTATTTGAATTAGTTAATTTCAATGATAACAAGAATACTGCTTTGAAAGTTAAAATGGATCCTTTTAATTATTCAAGTTTTTCAAAAGAATTTATAGTAAAAGGAAAAAGTGGGGATTTATATCGTATATCTTTTTGGTATAAAAATGAAGGAATAAATGGGGATGGAGAATTTGTTGCAAATAATGTAACTATGTATTTTATTCCAGCTGATGGCAGTCAGATTGAACAATGTGTAATGCCAAGCACAGAATTTAATAACAGTGATAATATTTGGCAATATTTTTCATATGATTTTGTTGCAGAATGGGATTATAAATCAATAATACTAGATTTTCATCAAGGAAGAAATGCAAACGATTTTTATATTACTAATCTAACTTTATTTAAAGATCTAGCAACAAATTATTATGAATATGATGTTAATGGAAACATATCTTCAATTAAAGACAATGTTGGTAATAGTGATAATAAATTTGGTTATAATAAAGATAATCAATTATTAACTGTAACTGGATTAGAAGGTGAAAATCTAAAATATGAATATGATAATGAAATTAAGGATAGAGTACTAAGTTCAATATCATCAAATGGGCTTGTTAAAGAATCAAAATATGATTCATTTGGAAATGAAACTGTTTGTAGGACTTCAAAAAAATGGAGTAAAGAATTGTCAAATGGAAGTTATCGGATTAGAGTCAAAGGAACCAATAAATATTTAAGAGTAAAAAATACAAAAGAGATTATTGTAGATAATAATAATTGTAGTGATCCAATATGGAATTTAGAAAAAATTGATAATAAATATAAAATTATTTTTTCAGAGATGCCAAATTATTCATTTGCATATTTAGAAGGTAATATTTATTTAACTACTTCTAATAAAAATAATTTGTTTGTTTTTGAACCAAGAGATAATGGAAGTTGTTATATTAAACTTGAAGATGAAGATATATATTTAAAGATGAATAATAACTTTTTAGAATTTTCTCCATTAATATACAATGATTCTTCATTTGAATTTTATTTAGAAAACGTATGTGAAGAATTCATTGAAGAAAAAACTACATATACTACTGATGGTAGGTTTATCACAAGTAAAACTGATAGTAATTCTAATACTACATATTATGATATAGATGAAAAAAATGGATTGACTAAATCAATAACAAATCCAAAAAATCAAACAACTTATTATGAATATGATAGTAAAAAAAATATTACATCTATAACAAATAAAGATAGAAAAGTAACATTTAATTATAATAGTTCCAATCAACTTAATGAAATTATTTTTGGAAATAAAAATTATAAGTTTAGTTATGATAATTTCTTAAATAATAGTAAAGTAACAATAGGGGATTCAATAACATTAGTTACAAATGAATATAAAGAAAATAATGAAAGTTTATCAAAAGTTATTTATGGAAATAAAGATGAAATACTATTTAATTATGATGAATTTTCTAGATTAAATAATATTATCAAATCTGATGATAAATATAAATTAAAATATGATAATAATGGAAATTTGACTAAAATTTTATCCAATAATTATACTGAAAAATATTCATATGATATTGGAAAAAAAATAAAAGAATATAGATTTAATGATTTCAGAATTAATTATAATTATAGTGCTAATAATAAGATAGTTGGTAAAAAAATTAAGTTGAAAAATTATTATCATAATATAGATAATGAACTAGATAGTAATATAAATGTAATAAAAACAACATTAGATGAAAGTACAATATATTATAATTATGATAGCCTTGGTAGATTAATAAGTAAAAACATTGGAAATAATTTTGATTTAAATTATAAATATAAATTGCATGGTAAAAAAAGTTCTTTATTGATTGATAGTTTAAAAAATGGAGATGACATATTTAATTATAAATATGATAAATTGAATAATATCACAGATATTTACTGTAATGGTATTTTACTAAAAAGCTACTATTATGATGATTATAATGAACTAATAAAAGAATTAGATTTTAATTCAAATATACAAATTAATTATATCTACAATTTAAATGGTAATTTATTGAGAAAAACTATTACCAATATTGAAACATTAGAAATTATAGATGAATGTATTTATTCATATGATGATGTTGAATGGGAAGATAAGTTAACAAAAATTAATGAACAGATGATATCATATGATATGATTGGAAATCCTGCATCTATAGGTAATAATATTTTATTGAAGTGGAAAAATGGTAGAGAATTAAATTCCTATAATGATATTATCAATAATTTATATGTAGAGTATAAATATAACAAAGATGGAATAAGAATAGGTAAAAAGGTAAATAACACAGAAATAAATTATTATTTAGAAGATAAGAATATTATTTTTGAAAAACGCGGAAATGATTTAATATATTATCTATATGATCATACAGGTATTGTTGGATTATCAATAAATGGAACTAAATACTATTATGTAAAAAATTTACAAAACGATATTGTTGGTATATTAAATGAACAATATGTTAAAGTTGTTAATTATGAATATGATTCATGGGGAAATATTTTATCTATAAAAGATGAAAATGGTATTGAAATAATAGATAATAATAATATTGGTCATATTAATCCATTTAGATATAGAAGTTATTATTATGATGAAGAAACTAAACTATATTATTTAAACAGTCGATATTATAATCCAAAATGGTGTAGATTTATTAATGCAGACAGTATATTAGTTGAAAATAATAAAATATCAGGGTATAATTTATATGAGTATTGTCATAATAATCCAATTAATTATAGTGATCCTGATGGTAATTTTCCATTTGAAGCTGCATTAGCAGTTTTAGGAATTAGTACAGGTGAATTATTAACTGTTCTTGGAATTCTTGGATTAGCAATGTTCCCATCATTATTAAATGGTCTTAAGGGCATTGCAGTAAATCTTACTGAAGCAGTTCAAGCTGCAATTTCTAAAACTAGAAAACTGCCAGATACAAAAGCTTCAAAGCCAAAGAAAAATGAAAAAGTTTATTTTCCTGCTACTGTTAATAAAAAAAATAAACTGGTTATTGTACCAACGCCATTAACCTTTGAAGAAGCAGAGAAACAAATAAATGCTTTGAGGTTAATGAACGGAAGTAGAAAAGCTAAGATAGGGATTTATACATTAGATCAAGCTCATGCTAGGGCATTAGCAGAAGAAGTTTCGAAAAGTGGAACAAGACTTGTAGATGTGCCAGAAACCCATGGATATGGACCTAATTATTATGGTCATTATCATGATATATATCATACTGTACATATTTGGTATGGAAATTTCACACCATAAGGAGGATTTATGAAAATAAACATATATGATTTGATTTTACCATTTACTCATGAAATAATTGATTATTATGTTAATATTAATTCGTTAGAAATTATAGAGGAATATGATTTTATAAATTTGAAAGTTAAAAGTAAAAAAAATTACATTAAAGTTCCTAAAATTCCCTTTTATAAAAATATTGAGTTTGCTATTAATTTTCAAAATAATAAAGAAATTAAAACCTTGTTTAATAAATTAGTAATTGATAAGGATAGAATTAAAATAATAGATGATAACGAATTGATATCATATTTCAATTTATTTCATTGTATTTGTGAAGATAATGATTTATGGGGAGAATTTCAAGAGTTTAGAAGAGAAGAAGAAAAAAGAATAATTATAGATTGGTGTAAAAAAAATAATATTAACTTTTACTATGCTGAGCCAAATATTAATTTTGATGAACCAAGTGAAATATTGGAATATTTGAATAAAACAGCAAAGGAATCAATCAAATATTGTGAAGATAAAAAAAGAATTGATTATTATAATAGTAAAAAAAGAACATAGAATTATTTATTAAAAGCAAACAAAAATATTTTTCTCATTTAAATTTATTATATATAAATAATAATTTTGCTATATTAAGTGTTATACTTAATATAGTTTTTTAATTTTTAAAATTTAAATTTTTTTTAAGAACTTATTTAAGGTATATTTTGTTATTATTTTTTATGTTATTACTTTCAAAAAACATAAATAAAAAACAAATTTTTATTAAAAAGACAATAAAACTCCTTACCTCATAGAAATATGTAGTATTAATTAAGTAAGATTTTATCAGTAAATACAAGAATAGATGAAATTAAATCTCTACCATTGGTTTGCTTTTTTTGTAATTAAGTTAGGTTGCTGACAACATTTGCCGTATGATATAATAAAAAAAGAAAGTTGGTGAATTATGAAAACAATGGTAAATACTCATATTGGTTCATATGGCATCATTATTCAAAATAATAAGATTGCTTTGATTAGGAAAGCAAGAGGTGGTTATAAGGGTAAACTTGATTTACCTGGTGGTGGAATTGAACATACAGAAACCCCTGTTGAAGCATTGAAACGTGAAATTATGGAAGAAGCAGGAATTAGTGTTAACAGTTGGAAATTGATTGATTGTACTTCAGTAAACATAAAATGGAATGTCGAAAATGATTTATGGGAAGATTTGCATCACATCGGAATTCTTTATGAAGTTGAAACAAATGATTTTAATTTAAAAAAAGAAGCTGATGGGCTAGATTCAGAAGGTGCTTCTTGGTATGAAATAGATAAACTAAATGGTGACGAATTATCACCGTTTGCAAAATATGGATTAGAAAAAATGGGATATGTAGTAAAGGAGTAGTTATGAGAAGATATATTAGAAATCAAAATTGGGGATTTTTTGAGACGTTATTAGCTATAGTATTAGTGATTCTAGCATTACCAGTTTTAATCATTATTGAACTTGGTACTAGAAAGTAAAAATGGACAAAAGATTAGTATCTTTTGTTTTTTTATATATTGTTGTATAATATGCCTAGGTGATTCGTTATGAATAAAAAGGTAATTATTGGAATGAGTGGGGGAGTGGACTCTTCAGTTGCAGCTATTCTTTTAAAAGAACAAGGATATGATGTAGAAGGTTTATTCATGCGCAATTGGGATGCTGCTATCAATAATGACATACTAGGTAATCCAACTTTAAATGAAAATATTTGTCCACAAGAACAAGACTATAATGATGCTTTAAAAGTATGTGAAGAAATAGGGATACCTCTTCATCGCATTGATTTTGTTAAAGAGTATTGGGATTATGTCTTTACTTATTTTTTAGAGGAATTGAAAAAGGGAAGAACACCTAATCCAGATATTATGTGTAATAAATATATTAAGTTTGATTATTTTATTCGTGAAGCTAAAAGATTAGGGGCAGATTATATCGCTACTGGTCATTATGCCAAAATGAAAGATGGTAAATTATGTCGCAGTAAAGATACTAATAAAGATCAGACTTATTTCTTATCACAATTGAGTAAAGAACAACTCGAAAATGTTTTATTTCCTTTGGGGGATATTGAAAAAAGTGAAGTTAGAGAAATTGCTAAAAAGTATAATTTAACTACGGCTTCTAAAAAAGATTCTACAGGTATATGTTTTATTGGTGAGAGAAACTTTAAAAACTTTTTAAAAAATTATTTACCTAACTTACCAGGAGATATCGTTAATATTGATAATAATGAGGTTTTAGGTAAACATATTGGGTTAATGTATTATACGATTGGTCAACGAAGAGGATTAGATATTGGTGGCTATGAGAATAGAATGTTTGTCGTTGGAAAAAACCTTGAAAAAAATATTCTTTATGTCGCCTTAGGTGAAGATAATGATTATTTATTATCTGATAGTTGTATCGTTGAAATGGTTAACTTTAATGGTGATGAAAGACCTAGTGAATGCACAGCTAAATTTAGATATCGTGCGAGTGATTATCCAGTAAAAATTGAATATTTAGATGATGGTAATTTATTGGTTAGATATGACAATATTAAATCAGTGACACCTGGACAAGCTTGTGTTTTGTATTTAGGGGAAAGATGTCTTGGTGGAGGAATTATTAAAGAAGTAAGAAAGAATGACGAAAAACTTTGGTATTTATTATAGGTGGTATTTATGGCATTATTTGATAGATTTAGAGAAACGATTTTTTTAAAGTCTGATAGTGAATTAGAAAAAGAAATTGCTGAATTAAAAAGTATTCGTGAACAAGTAAAAGATAAAGAAAAATTAGATATCGATATTAAAAAATTAGAGTTAGGTTTAATGGGTGAAAGACAAATCGAATATGAACTAAAAACAAGTGATTTAGGAATTTATGTATTACATGATATAACTTTGCCATATGAAGACTTAACAGCACAAATAGATTATATTATAAATACACCAGCTGCGACTTATATAGTTGAATGTAAAAATCTAATTGGAAACGTTACTGTTGATAATAAAGGGGAATTTGTTAGAGAATATTATATAAATGGCAAACATATTAAAGAATCAATATATTCACCATATCGTCAGGCTTTGCGCCATATTGAACTCATAAAGAAAAGATGGTTAGAACGTAATGGTAAATTGAGTCAATTGTTGTTTGAAAAAAATTTTAGTAGTTGGTATCGACCTTTAGTAGTGTTTTGTAATCCTAAAGGTATCTTAAATATTAAATATGCACCAAAAGAAATTAAAGATCACATTGTTAAAATTGATCAGTTAAATGAATATTTGAAAAAAGAATACAATAATACAACATGGGATAATTTATCTACGCAAAAACAGATGCTTGATAATAGTGAAGGCTTTTTAAATGCTAATATTACAAGAGTAAGAGAACTAAAAGATAAATATGGAAAAATTGAACAAGAAAATAATACTGAATCACCAATGGAATATGATATTGCGTTAGAAACAAGACTCAAAGAATTTAGAACTAAGAAGAGTAGAGATAGAAAAATACCTGCTTATTACGTATTTAATAATGCTGAACTTGAAAGATTAGTTAAAGAAAAACCAAATACAATTGAAAAATTAAAAGATTCAAAAATACTTGATAATACAAAACTAAAACTTCATGGTGAGGAAATTATTGAAATTATTAATAATGATAACTTTACACTTGACAATGTCAAATAAAATGATAAAATTAAATTGTATGGAGGTTAGAAGTCATGGAAAATTTAAATAATATATTAAATGAGTTAGGAATATCAAAAGTTAGATTAGCTAAGTATTTAGGTGTTTCTCGTCAAATGCTTTATAACTATTTGGCATTGCCAAGTTTAAAGGATTGGCCTAAAGAAAAATCTACGAAGTTAATGAGTCTTTTAAATATAAAATCTGAAGAAGAATTACAAGATATTAAAATAGAGGGAAGTTATATAATCGATGTTGAAGGTCGTTTAAATGATGGTGTTAAAGATTCTTCTGATAAAGAGGTTTTAGCTGATTTAAAAGGATTCAATAAAAAAGAACAAGATCTTCTTACAGATATTATTAACTTATTAAAAGAAAAATTACAGGAAGATCAAACTAAAGATACTTATAATGCTTATGTTTATTTGTATCATTATCTAAAATCTATGGAGACTTCTAAAGAACTTAAATATATCCTTGCTTATATGTCTAAGTCTATGGGATTTACTGATCCAATGGAATTCGTTTTTAATCAAGAACAACAATTTATCTTTGAAAGTATTTTATTCTCTGGATTGACTCTTTATAACAATGGTGGTGCTTCTAAAACTAAGTTAGCTGAATCACATAAGAGATTTGTTCAAGACATTGAGCATAAGAATGAAGAAAAGTTAAGTAGAACTCAAGAACTTAACACTGCTAAAGTACAAGCTTTAAGAGAACTTGGTTATACGGAAATAAATGAAGTTAATGCTAAAGAAGTATTAGAAAAGATTGCTGAAATACAATCAAGAAAAGTATAGATATCGAAAGATATCTTTTTTTATTTTACGTAAAGAAGCAAGTAATTGTAATTTTATCTTGACTCTTCCTTTAAATACTTAGGAAAAAATGGTATAATAATGGACATATTGTTGAGGGGAGGAGTTTATATATGAATATTAATTTCGATGATTTAAAAAATAAGATAGTAAAGAATTTAAAATTTTATCATGATTTTTTTAATTCAGCTCGTGAGAATGCAATAAAGTCACCAATTAAGAGAAAAAGAGTTAATAGTGATAAAAGTACTTATGCACTTGAAAAGAGTGGTAGTGGAGCTTTTTTGAAGGGATATATAATGTATGGTACTGATCGTGATAGAGAAAGTAATGATAGCTTTGAAATAGCTTCTCATCCCATGGATAGTGATTATAAGTTTATGGTCGTTGCAGAAGGAAATGGATTTGTCCCTGGTGAAAGTGCTTCTAAGATGATACCTTCTGCCCAATATGTCGTTTCTAGATTGAAGAGTTGTTTTGATTCGTTAGATGCTGAGACTTTAAGAAATTTTAATATTGAAAGAATAAATGATCGTTTTAACAGTTGTCTTACTAATGTTGATAGAAATTTAAAAAGAGCTAAGGGTGATAATGAAGCAAAGATGATCATGGCTGTCATTGGACCTGAATACACTTTTGTCGCTAATGTTGGTAACTTGCGTTGTTATATAGGTGATGGTCTTAACATTTCTCAATTGAATGAAGAAGACTCAGATATTTGGAAAGAATATCGTATGGGATATTTTGCTAAAGACGAAATGCGTTTCACTAAGTCAAGAGATTTTAATGTTTCTAAATTGGGTGATACTAAATCAGATCGCAAATACATGACAACTATCTATGTCATATCAAGTGATGACTTTGATAGAATGTATTTATTCTCTAGAGGTGTTGTCAATTGCGTAAGCGAGGATAGAATGGTTGTAATTAATAGCACTATGCCTGAAGAGGAAATAGTAGAAGAGATAATAAAGACAGCTACTGATGGTAAAAGAGAAAAGCTAGCTGTATTCCCTGGTGAGGAAAGCAGTCTCTTTGAAGAAGTAAAACATGGTAAAAAAGATGCAACTGCTTGCATGTTAGTAAAGAAAAAATAAAGCTGTGAAACATCAGCTTTTTTTAGTGGAGTAGGTCACTCTATTTAGGGTAACATAATTCATGAATAATAATGCTATAAAAATAATAAAACACATATGATTATATATTCATATGTGTGATGAGATGCTTTATAAATCCTTAATATACTTAATAATAATGTAGTTTTTATTAGAATGAGAATCTATTTATTTCAGTTATAAATTCATACTTCTCTTTCCGAAGATTAACTTCCTATAATTGATATTATGTTGCCTTTTGGATATAATCCAAACAATAAATATAAGCAGATAGTATCTTTTCATATATTATCTTATCATGTAATAGTTATTATGTCACTATTGATGATGATGTGTAGATGTGAGACTGGTAAATCATAAAAAATTTTTGGTATGTATATATATAACCTTATTTAAATATATAATAAGGTTATAAATACGCGTATATTATCTTTATTTATAAATATAATAAGGTTATAATGCGCACGTATATATCCTATTTTTAAATTATAATAAGGTTATATATTAATAGGGCAAAAAAAAGAGATATTACCCTATCTCATTTTTTTAGTTTTTATTACTGTAACATGATACATATCATTCATTACACTCTGTTCTTCTTCGACTTTTAGGTCCATGTCTTTTGGTAATGTAGATGTTGCTACATCTTTAACGTAGTCATGCCATATGCATCCACGTAGACCACCATGTGTTAAACGATACTCAGTAGGGGTATGATCACAATCACATAAGCTTATGTAGAACTCGACATTACGTTTGTTAGCTGCTTTAATCATGCCAATTGTAGCATCACATGGCTTACGCCCTATCAATAAGTCCCCTTCTTTTAAAGCTGGACTTGTTGCTTCGGTGAAATAACCATTGATTATTTTGGCTCCATTAGCTGTTTTTATAAAAGCTTTAGGATCATATATAGTTATGCTACCTTTACCTATTTCAAGTTGTCTTTTAGCTATTTCCATACCGAGAACAGGAATCATTCCTCCCCCTACTTCGACGATATCACGATCAAGACCATATTCAGCTTCGATTCTTTTCATCATTTGGTAGTATGGATTTTTTTCTTCGGGCAATAGACCAAGATGAGCAAATATTTGTGTATATACTGATTCATTTTCACCTAGAAAATGATAAGCATCTTTGTATGAATAACGCAAGAAATTAGATACGGATGAGCAATCAACTTCTTCACGTAATTCTTCATCACTATCATAAAAATGTTGATATTCATCAATGAATGGCAATACCACTCTCTCTAGTTCTTTATCACTTACTGACATATTAAATTCCCCCTTTTTATGTGCTACATTATAGCACTTTTTTTAAAAAATGTCAATTATTTGTCATATTTAACCCGTTTTTGGACAACATAATTAACGGAGGTATTTATTATGACAAAGAAAAATCAAAAGATTAAATGCAATGTTGATACTTGTAAACATAACGATTGTGAGAAAGAAATGTGTCAATTGAGCGAGATTAAAGTTGGTTGTGGTTGCAGTGATCCAAACTGTAAAGACGACACTGTTTGTGACAGTTTTGAAGAAGAAAAAGAGTAGATTTGATTCTACTCTTTTTATTTTAGTTTATCTAAGAAACTAGTTCCAATTTCTGGAGCAGGAACACCAAAGTTTTCAGCGATTGTTGCTCCGATGTCAGCCATTGTTTGAAGTGGTTCTAGTTTAGATGGTGTTTTGAAATTACGACCAAATAGGATTACTGGCACATTCTCACGCGTATGAGCATTTCCTGGGAAAGTTGGATCGTTACCATGATCAGCAGTGATGATCAATAAGTCATCATTATTTAGCTTATTCAAAATCATAGGTATTTCGACGTCTAACTCTTCAATGGCTTTTCCATACCCTTCTATGTCCCTATTATGACCATATAGAGCGTCAAAATCATTCAAGTTTGTCAAACATACACCAGTGAAATTTTTGCTCATAATATCGGTCAATTTATTGATTGTATCAATGTTTGTCTTAGCACCTTTAATCGTTTTAGTGATTCCTTCACCATCAAAAACATCAGCTATTTTACCAATTGATATAACTCCATATTGATGGTCTTTTAACTCATTTAAGACACTTCTTTTTGGAGGTTTTACAGCAAAGTCCATGCGATCATTAGTGAATTTGAATCTTCCTGGTTTTCCAGTGAAAGGTCTTGCGATGACACGCGCTACTTTCCATTCTTCATTAAGTGTCAATTTTCTAATTTTTTCACAATAAGTATGCAATTTAGCAACTGGTACGATATCTTCATGCGCAGCTACTTGCAAGGTTGAATCACTTGACGTATATAAGATTAAGGAACCATAATTTAGGTGTCTCTCCCCTAGTTCATTTATTATTTCTTCACCATTGATGACTTTGTTACCAATTATTCTTTTACCAGTTATTTCTTCTATTTTATCAATTAATTCGATTGGAAAAGCTCTCTCTGTAAAAGTTTTAAATGGTACTTTATTCTCAATACCAACTATTTCATAATGACCAGTTAAACTATCTTTACCACTATTAGTTGGTCTTGCGATAGTATAATATGCTTCTACATCTTCCTTATCATCCATATTGATGGTATTTAAAAAACCTAATTTTTCAAGATTGGGAATGAATAGATCATAATTATCTAAAATATGTTTTAATGTATTAGCACCATTATCGCCATAATCATTGGCATCAAGAGCTTCACCTACTCCTAATGAATCTAATATCAAGACAAATATTCTTTTGAATTTCATATATACACTTCCTTATTTTTTACTTCTAGGATGGTACTCTTCATATTCTCTTTTTATTTTGTTGTTGGATATGTGGGTATATATCTTGGTCGTTGCGATGTCAGAGTGACCTAACAATTCTTGAATGCTTCGCAAATCAGCACCATATTCCAACATATGGGTAGCAAAACTATGTCTTAGGGAATGGGGAGATACATCTTTATGAATGTTTTTTTCTACTAACATTCGCTTTAGAATTTTAAAAAAACTGAAACGACTCAATCTCCCACCTAAATTATTCAAATATAGGTATTCACAATTCTTATTTTTGAGAAGAACATTGCGCACTTCTAAATATTTTTCTAATGAGTCCATGGTATATTCACCGATGGGAACAATTCTCTCTTTGCTACCTTTTCCACGGCATCTGATGATACAATTCTCCAAATCGAAATCAGTCAATTTTAAATCTAGTAATTCTGATATTCTAAGACCAGTGCCATACATCAATTCTAGCATAGATTTATTGCGGTAGTCAAATGGGGTTTGACAATCGATATCGAGAAGACGATCAACTTCATCAACGGTTAAAACGTTGGGTAACTTTTTACGAAGTTTTGGCCTTTCAACAGTTTCAGAAACATCTACTTTTAAGATTTGTTTTTGAAATAGATAATTGTGAAAAGCTTTGATCGTCGTCAGTTTTCTAGCAATAGAAGATACTTTAATATCATCTTTATTCAACTTTTTTAAATAGTCTTCGATATCACTTTTACTTATATCTTTTACTGAAAATATATTGCGTTCATTTAAAAATTCAGCATATTTATCTAAATCATTTCGATAAGAACTACTCGTATTTTTACTCAATCTCTTTTCAAACATTATGTGATTGATAAAATCTTCAATATCATTTTTCATCATCATCACCAATAATATTATAGCACTTTTAATGAGAAATTCCTAAAAAACATTTGTACGATTTTTGGACTGATGTTATAATATATTAAGTAAGTGAGTGATTGGTTATGAATGAACTTTTAGCTAGAAAGATGAATCCTAAAACACTTGGTGATGTCGTCGGTCAAAAACATTTGATTGGGAAGAATAAAGTGTTGTCTAATCTCGTTAAAAATGGCAAAATTTTTTCAATGATTTTATATGGCCCTCCTGGTGTTGGTAAGACTAGTATTGCGACAGCTATGGTAAATGATTTGGGATGTCGTTATCGTTTTTTAAATGCAACTATTAATAATAAAAAAGACTTTGATGCGGTCGTTGAAGAAGCGAAGATGCTTGATGGATTGGTCTTGATAATGGATGAAATTCATCGCCTTAACAAGGACAAACAAGATTTGTTGTTGCCCCAGTTAGAAAGTGGTTTGATCACACTTATCGGAATGACTACTTCTAACCCTTTTCATTCGATCAATCCAGCTATTAGAAGTAGATGTCAATTATATGAGTTAAAACCTTTGAGTGTCGAAGATATCGTTGAAGCTTTAAATAGAGCAATTAGTAGTGATGCTCTACCAAAAATAAAGATTGATAAGGAATCTATCGATTACATAGCAAATATTAGTGGTAGTGATTTGCGATATGCTTATAATTTATTAGAGGTTGCTTACTACTCTACTAATGATAAAAAAATCGATATGGAAATTTTAAAGAAGATAAATAATAAACCAGCTTATTTTAGTGATCGCGATGGTGATGGACATTACGATTTATTGAGTGCTTTTCAGAAGTCAATTCGTGGAAGTGATGTTGATGCTTCCCTACACTATCTGGGAAGATTGATTGAATTTGGTGATTTGGATAGTATTTATCGTCGAATGAGTGTCATCTGTTATGAAGATATCGGTTTAGCTAATCCCAATATGGGACCACGCGTAATGGCAGCAATTAGTGCTAGTGAGTTGGTCGGTTTACCAGAAGCTCGAATACCTCTTGGTGAAATTGTCATTGAACTTGCCCTATCGCCTAAATCAAATACGGCAATAACGGCAATTGATAAAGCTCTTGAAGATATTGAAAATGGTAATATTGGACCAATTCCTGACGTCATAAAAATAAATACGACAACTTATAAATATCCTCATGATTTTCCTGGCAGTTTCGTCGTTCAACAGTACATGCCTGACAATCTCTTAGATAGACATTATTACATTCCAAAAGAAGCTGGTTATGAGATCAATTTAAAACAGGTATATGACAAAATAGAGAGATTAAAAAAGAGAAAGTAAAATTTCTCTTTTTCGTTTTATTATCTCTAACTTATCATCTTTATGAAGCTATCTAAACTAGTATTTTTATACACTACATATCTGGGTATTTTATACTTGTTGTCACTACGGGTAGCTTTTTTATTGCCACCGATAAAAGCTATTTTAAAATCTAATTCTTTCAATACTTCAATAGACTTAGAATCAGATAGATAATATGGGAAACAAAAAGCAGTATGCGTTTCCAATTTTTTTATTGATGCTTCTAAATCGCTTTTTATCTCTTCACGACTTAAACATAACATTTTAGCACCACGACTGATACCTTCACAAAAGTTTTCGTAATGGAGGCGATCACTATGTGATTCAACGTCTAAATATGGTGATTGATAATTAGATTTATTCCACCAACCAGTAATTAAAAAGAGCGTGGCATGAATTTGATATTTTTCAAGAAGAGGAATTAGTTTGTTACCATTTTGACTTCCAGTTCCCATCGCACCATCATCGATGGTTATCAGAACGGATTTTTGTGGGAATTCTTTTTCACCATACATCCATTCTTTGAATTCCTCAATCGTTAATGTTTTGTAATTATTATTTTTTAAGTATTGGAGTTGCTTTTCAAAGTTAGCAATATCAATACATATACTTTCAGCACATGTTTCAGTATTTTTATCATAGAAGAAATGATAGTTTAAAACAGCAATTTGGGTAGCTTTAGCGTTACTTTTATTAATATTTGTATCTGATGATTTTTTTTCATCAGTGATGATTTCTTTAATGTCATCAAGAGTCATAGTTTTATCAATTATATATTTATAGTCTTTTTCATCTATTTTTTCCTCATCATTTGAACTTTTTACCAGTTCGATGTATTCTTCCCCTTTGGTAATAAAAAAACGGTTATTTTGGTATTTTAAAGGGTAATTTTTTTGAATGTATTCAAAAAAGACTTTGTAATTATCTTTAGTTATACATCGATTAGTCGAACAGTTATCTTGGACTTTAGGAATATATACTTTGTAAATGGGAATGATTTCTTCTTCATTTTGTTTATCAGCAATCTTTTCTTCATAAGTTTTAGGAGCATTAAAAATAGTTTTTAATATTATTGCAGCTAAGAAGAATATTAGTAAACTAAGGATAGTTCCCAAAATAATGATAACTCGCTTTTTCTTTTGCATTTTTTTCACCACCAATATTATAACAAAAAAAGTAGATATTACTCTACTTTAATTATTTTTAACAAATTTATTGAATTTATTTATTTCTCTATCTTCTAAATCGGTATCAGCAAGTTTTTCAAATAATTTTTTCTGTTCATGAGATAGTTTATCAGGTATTTTAACGTCAATGATGATGTACATATCACCTTTATGCCTAGTCGTGGCATTATTGACACCTTTTTCTTTAATTCTTTGTTTATCACCACTATTAGAACCAGCAGGAATAGTCAATTTGATGTTGCCATATAGAGTTGGAATAGTTTTTTTACATCCAAGGGCAGCTTCAGCGATCGTCACTGGTACTTTTAAGTAGATGTCATCTTCATCACGTTCGAAAAACTCATGATTTCCAACTGAGAACTCTAAATATAAATCACCATTTGGTCCACCATTCGTTCCAGCTTCACCTTTACCGCTCAAACGTAGACGGTTACCATTGTCAACACCAGCAGGAATAGTGACATTTAATGTCTTTTCTTTAGTTATGCGACCAGTTCCATGACAATTACTACACTTTCTCTTGTACGTCTTACCTTCACCATGACAATCAGGACAAGTCGTACGCGTCATGAAAGAACCTAAAATGCTTCGTTGTTGGGAAGTAATAGTTCCACTACCATGACAAGTTGGGCAAGTCATACTGTCAAATCCACCTTCACCATCGCATTCGTCACATTCTTCAGTAATTTTAACTTTTATCTGTTTTTCGCATCCGAATACAGCTTCTTCAAAATCAAGATTGATATGAATCAGTTTATCACTACCGCGGCTTTGACGATTACGACTTGAAGAACCACTAGAACCAAAACCAAAACTGTTACCAAAAATGCTGTCAAAAATATCTGAGAAGTCAAAATCGCTAGCATTAAAGCCACCATATCCCCCACCAGCACTTTGATCAAAGGCAGCATGTCCAAATTGATCGTATTGTTTTCTTTTCTGTTCATCGGATAAAACGGCATAAGCTTCTTGAATCTCTTTAAACTTCTCTTCAGCATTTGCTTCTTTTGAAACATCAGGATGGTACTGTTTAGCCAATTTACGAAAGGCACTCTTTATCTCAGCATCAGTGGCATCTTTACTGACACCTAATGTCTCATAATAATCTTTCTTATTCATAATACACCAACTTTCTAGCTATTATAGACCTCTTTGAATTCATCTATTATTTCATCAAACATTTTAATAGCATTTTCGACTACTTCTGGTTTAGTCATGTCGACACCAGCTACTTTTAATTCATCGATTGGATACATACTTCCACCCAATTTTAGAAATTTTAAGTAATTCTCTTTCGCATCTTTTTTACCTTCTAAAATGTTGTTGACGATAGTAGCAGCCGCTGATAATCCTGTCGCATATTGATATACGTAGAAATTCATGTAGAAATGTGGAATTCTTTCCCATTCATACTTTATTTCATCATCAACGACGACATTTTTACCAAAATATTTTTTATTTAATTCATAGTAATGGTCACATAATAAATCATAAGTTATTATTTCACCATTTTCGACTTTTTCATGAATATCTTTTTCAAATTCAGCAAACATCGTTTGACGATAGATCGTTCCTTTAAACAATTCCATTAAATTATTTAAAATGACTAGTTTTTCTTGTTTACTATTAGAGTTTTTCAACATGTATTTATAAAGTAACATCTCATTGACAGTTGATGCGACTTCAGCGACAAAAATGCGATAACCATAACTGTGATATGGATTGTTCTTTTTAGAATAGTAACTATGCATTGAGTGACCTAGTTCATGAGCTAATGTTGATACATCATCAAGGCGTGATTGATAGTTGAGAAGAACGAATGGTTTTGATGTATAAGTTCCCCATGAATAAGCTCCACCTCTTTTACCAACATTAGGATATTTATCAATCCATTTATCAGTAAAGGCTTTTTTGATATTAGAAATATAATCGTCTCCTAAGACATTAAGGGCACTAATCACGATATTTTTTCCCTCTTCAAAATCATATGTCTTAGTATTTTCTTTTACTAAATCAGTATAAATGTCATATAGATGCAATTCATCTAACTTCAAAACTTCTTTTTTTAAATCATAATATTTATAGATGACATCCATATGTTTATTGACAGTATCTATTAAATTATCATAGACACTCATATCTATATTATTTGAGAATAATGCTCTTTCACGAGCTGATTTGAAACCGCGTATTTTACTCAAATGGATATTGGCATCAACTTCTCCAGCATAAGTTGTGGCAAGGGTATTTTTGAATGTGGCATAAGCTTTATACATCTCTTTAAAAGCATTCTTGCGCACTTCACGATTTTTTGACTCAATGTAGATGCTGTAATTACTATTAGTAAGTTCAACGTCATTGCCATTTTCATCTTTAATAGTACCAAATTTTAAATCAGAGTTGCGGATGATACTAGCTGTTTTGTTAGAATAGTCCAAATCATTGGAAAGACTCGATAACAATTTTTCTTCGGTTTCTGATAAGGTGTGATCCTTAAAACGGAAAGTGTCTTGCAAGTCGAATTCATATTCTAAAAGTTCAGGACATTCTTTATAGAATGTTTCTACTTGGGAATAGTCAGCTTTCAATATTTCTGGAGTTGCAAAAGAAAATTCTTCGGCTATTCTAACCTCTAAGTTTTCAACTTTTCCTTTTAAGGCGATATACTCAGTATTAGTCGTATCTTCATCACTTTTCATATTAGCATAGATAACTAAGTTTTCTAATATTAGATCTATTTCATCAGAATAAGTCAAAAATTCATATAAAGATTTACCACTATCCATGATATGACCACGATATTTTTTAGATTTTTTCTCTAATTCTAACACTTTGTCATAATCACGTTGCCAATCTTTAGTAGACTTATACATACTTTCCAAATCCCACTTGTCTTCTTGTTTTACTTCGCTTCTCTTTGGTTCTTGTTTCATATATTCTCCTTTTCATTAAAAGTCGAAGTTCTAGAAAACTAGAACTTCTCTCTTTAATTCATATCAATATTTTATGTGATTATTTATCTTCTTCTTCATAATCTGCTTCAGCGACATCATCATCTTTCTTAGAGTCTGAGCTAGATTCGTCACTATCGGCGTTAGCGGCTTGTTCTTTTTGAATGTTTTCATATACTTTAGTAGCTAGTGCCATAGCTTTTTCTTGAAGTTTATCGCTCTTTTCTTTGATGTCATCATAATCATCACCCTCAAGAGCTTTTTTCAAATCTTTGATTAAGTCTTCAGCTTCTTCTTTTTCTTTCTTATCTACTTTATCACCTAAGTCTTTAAGAGCTTTCTCAGTTTGGAAGATCATTTGTTCAGCATCATTTCTCGTATCAGCTTGTTCTTTCTTCTTCTTGTCTTCTTCTTTGTTAGCTTCAGCTTCTTTCATCATGCGCTCAACTTCTTCATCAGATAAGTTAGTGCTTGCAGTGATAGTGATAGATTGTTCTTTATTAGTTCCTAGGTCCTTAGCTTTAACGTTAACGATACCATTAGCATCAATATCGAATGTAACTTCGATTTGTGGTACACCACGAGGAGCGGCAGGAATTCCTGTCAATTGGAAGTGACCAAGCGTTTTATTGTCAGCGGCCATACTTCTTTCACCTTGTAGAACATGGATATCAACGGCAGGTTGGTTATCAGCAGCTGTTGAGAAGATTTGTTTCTTGCTAGTTGGAATGGTCGTATTCTTTTCAATTAGAACAGTCATGACTCCACCAAGAGTTTCAAGACCAAGTGATAATGGTGTAACGTCTAGTAAAACGATATCATTTACTTCACCAGTCAATACTCCACCTTGAATTGAAGCACCCATAGCAACTACTTCATCTGGGTTAACTTCACGAGAAGGCTCTTGTCCTAGTTCTTTCTTAATAAGTTCTTGAACCATTGGAATACGTGTTGATCCACCAACTAATAGGACTTTATTAATGTCGCTCTTCTTAATTTTAGCATCTTTAATAGCTTGTTTTACTGGTCCTAAAGTAGATTCAACTAAGTCTCTTATCAAATCTTCAAATTTAGCACGAGTAAGAGTTACATCCAAATGTAATGGTCCATCTTCACTTTGCGAAATGAATGGTGCTGAAATTTGTGTTGTCGTCATTCCAGACAAGTCTTTCTTAGCTTTTTCAGCAACTTCTTTCAATCTTTGCATTGCCATTTTATCTTTAGATAAATCAACTTTGTTTTCCTTTTTGAATTCATCAATTAACCAATCCATGATGCGGTTGTCGAAGTCATCTCCACCTAGTTTATTGTTACCAGCTGTTGATTTAACTTCGAAGACACCATCACCTAATTCCATGACAGATACGTCAAATGTTCCTCCACCTAAGTCATATACTAATACTGTATGGGTATTCTCTTGTTTATCTAGACCATAAGCAAGAGAAGCAGCAGTTGGTTCGTTGATAATTCTTTCAACTTCTAACCCAGCAATCTTACCAGCATTTTTAGTAGCTTGACGTTGTGAGTCGTTGAAATATGCTGGTACTGTTATGACAGCTTTAGTAACCTTTTCTCCTAAATATTGTTCAGCATAGTCTTTTAAGTAACCTAAAATCATAGCTGATACTTCTTCTGGTGTATATTTCTTTCCTTCAAGTTCAACTTTCTTACTAGTACCCATCAATCTCTTGATTGAAGATACAGTGTTAGGGTTAGTCAATGCTTGACGTTTTGCCGCATCACCAACAATTCTTTCACCATTTTTGAAAGCGACTACTGATGGAGTTGTTCTTCCTCCTTCAGGATTGGGAATGACATGGGCTTCCCCACCCTCTAATACAGATACACAACTATTTGTTGTACCTAAATCAATACCTATTATTTTACTCATAATTTTTTATCTCCTTTTACATTATTATTCATATTTATAACATTTAATCAATTTTATTAACTTTGACAGAAGCTGGTCTGATGACGCGTCCTTTTAACATGTATCCTTTTATCAATACTTCAAGGACGACATTATTAGCTTTTGTCTCATCTTTTTCAACTAACATCGCTTGATGTAAGTTTGGATCAAAATCTTTGTTTAAACAATCGATTTCTTCCACTCCATAGTTTTTAAGAGTTTCATTTAAACTGTTGTATAACATCATGAATCCATCTAAGAATTTCTTGAGATTGGCATCATCACTCTTTTGTAGTTTAACAGCTCGTTCAAAGTTATCAAGAATTGGTAAGATGTCTAAGATTAAATCTTGATTAGCAAATTTTAAACGATTTGCAACTTCTTCATCTTTACGCTTGCGATAATTGATGAGTTCAGCATGTGATGCTTTCAACTTTTCTTCGAGATTAGAAATATTATTTTTTAAAATTAATACTTCTTCACTCTCTTCAAATTCATCTTCAGCTACTTCTTCTTGATGACATTTATTTTTATGACAGCAAGAATCTTTTTGACATTGGCATTCGTCTTTTGCTTGTTCTTCAACTTTTACTTCTTGCGCATTTTTATTTTCTTCTTTTATTTCTTCTTTTTTAACTTCTTTTTTATCCATCACATTATCTCCTTTATTTCTCTATGTTTTCTTTAATGAATTCAAGTAGACTGACAACGCGGTCATATTCCATACGCTTTGGCCCAACGACGACAATCTTTCCATCTTCTTGAGGTGTCTTATAGTCAGTTTCAATGATTGTCACGTCTTCGTCAAGATTGTTTTCTTTACCGATATAGATGTTTATATCATTATTATTACCTTTGATGTCATCAACTAAATTGACCATGTTTTCATCTTCAAGTTTGTCAAGAATACGACTAACTTTTTCGATGTTATCGAATTCTTTATGTTTTAGAATATTCTTTTTACCAACTATATCAATATTTTTACTCGTGAAGTTACTAAATACATTATAGAAAGCATTATAAAGTTTTTCATGTTCTTCAACATAATTGCCGATTATTGGTTTGATCTCATATTCCAACTTTTGACTTATTTCATCAATTGGTGTTCCAACAATCATGTTATTGATAAGATTTACGGTTTTCTTTACATCTTCAATATCAACATTAGGAAGTGTTATATTCTTATGTTCAACATAACCCATATTAGTTACGACGATGACGATTAAACTGTCATTATTAAGGGGTACGACACTTATTTCTTTTAGAGTGTTATTGTGTGATGCAGTACCCAATTTTATTGAAGTATAATTGGTCATCTCGGATATGAGACGTAAGCTCTCAGCCACGCAATCGTTGAACTGTAATTGATTATTTCGAAAGATGATTTGCAGTTTCAACATGTCTTCAGCACTCATCTTTTTCAATTCCATCAAATTGTCAACGTAATAGCGATAACCCTTTTCACTAGGGACGCGACCAGATGAAGTATGGGTCTTCTCTAACAATCCCAACTCTTCTAAGGCAGCCATTTCGCTACGCACAGTGGCACTTGAACATTTAAGTGTATCACATATCAGGTTAGAACCGACGGGCTTTGCTAATTTGATATATTCAAGAACTATTATTTTCAATACTTCTTTCTGTCTATCTGTAAGCATATATACCTCCTAGCACTCATTTTTTCACAGTGCTAATATCATTATATTATTATGGTTAGCACTTGTCAACTTAAATTGCTAATTTTTGTAATATTTTTTTCGACAAAAAAAGAGATCTTTCTAATCTCTTTTAAAAAACTTTTCGATTCGTCTTTTCAATCGCTTCCTAAACGTTTGACGGTCAATATCAAAACGATAAATGGCAATGAGAGCTGAAGTCAATTCGACACTACTATCAATGATTCCGACGTAAGCTTCAACGGCAATGTTATAGATTATCCATAGAATTGAAGCAATGGCAGCGACGATGCGGAACAGTTTCATATCTTCTGAATAGAAGGCCAAGAAGAAAATGATACTGATGATGACTGGTAAGGTACTAAATATATCCGTATAAGATATGAAACCAAATATGACAATTAATGTTATAAATATGACCATGACATAGGCTGGACACTTCTGTTTCTTCTTGTGAAGAATATAGAAAAGAATGGAACGCGATATGCCAAATAAACTATTGTTGACACCTGCATAAGCATTGAGCATCAAATATTCCAAGGCATAGAAAGCATTAGCAACTATTTGGGTCTTGATCACTTTTGATCTCTTTTTGAACTGTAAGCTCAAAGTATATAAAATGAATGCGACAAAAGCAAATATTTGCGCAATGATGACGGTTGTACTCATTAAATCACACCTAATTCTTTTAAATTATTGATGAAGTCATTAGCGGTTTTTTCAATAAATTCATCGATTAGATTTTGGTTAAAGACAATTGTTGCACGATTTTTAGAATTTTCGACAATAATTCCCATTTTATCAATGATGATTGATAATTTATCGATTGGTATCTCATCAATTGATGAAACTATTTTAGGAGCATCTTCATAAAAAAGAGATAGATCTAAATCATATTTATCAATGAGACTGACATTTATATTAGTGTAGTCATTATATAAAATCTTTTTTACGACATCAGGATCGGTTTTAATGATTTCACCATTTAGATAATGAATCTCTTTTTGATCACTTGAGAGCAAATTGTCCATGAAATCAATTGACCAATACTTATCGGCATACAAGTGACAATAATAACCTAAGTTGAAATCGTTACTCTTCAATGTATCACGATATTTTTTTAAGAACTTGTCCAAGTTGGGAACGTTATTATCTACACTATCTAAAAAATGCGATTTCTCTTTCGTCCTACCAATTTGTTTACTTATATCAGGAGCAATGCTTCCCAAAAATAATTCTTTTTCATTTCTTTTTAATATTTCATTAGCACGTTTGGCTATACAGATATGAATGATTGCGGATGCCATATACTTCACCTATTCTAATTATAACAAAAAAAGCTCAATTCTTTGAAAATTGAACTATAATTTGACTGTTTTTGACAGCGATAATTAAATATATTTTTGATATTTTATGATATAGTTATCTTTCTTTGTCGTCTTTTCAATGCCAATAAAACGAAATTTACCATACTTTCGAATACTGAAAACGTCATTTTCTTTTAAAAGATAAGAACTCTTTTGTAATATTTCATAATTGATTAGAATTTCACGATTTTTAATTTTATCAGCAACACCATGACGATTGATGTTAATTATTCTTGAAATGATGGTATCGATTCTGAGACTTGAGACAATTATTTCATGTTCTTCATATTTTTGATGATAATCTTTTAAATAATCGATATCGCGTCTTTCTAATTCGATTGGACTATTTTTAATGAATAAAAGATTGGACTTGATATAGTTATCGATCATTTCCAAAATGAATATGTAGTAGTGATCATTATCAACGATAATGTCACCAAACATTTCATTTGTTATGTTTAAGGCGAAGATACTTCCCAGAATGTCTTGATGACGAAGTGTGACTTTAGACTTTATCTCATAGAGAATTACATTGGGTGGAGTTTTAGAATAGAGAATGATTTTATTACTATCGGGATATGGTCTAAATATTTGATATTGATCTTTTTTAAGACCACTCTGCACTTTGGGAAAATCTTTGGGATCTAAAAAATAAGTATGACTACCACGTCTAATTTTATCAATATTTTTCTTTATGTTATAAATAGTATCATCCTCCGTAAAACAAACAAATTATAGCACAAGAAATAAAGCCAGTCAAAAAGGAGATATCAATTATCTCCCTCTTCTAGCATAGTAGTTATAAAAATACCATATCCCATATTGTTGTTGCCTTGAATGGCATGGGTAACTGCCCCTACTATCTTATCGTTTTGTACTATTGGACTACCACTCATTCCTCTTATTACACCATTAGTTTTTTCTAGTAAAGTTTTATCAGTTATTTCAAACAAGATATTTTTATTTTGGGCTTTGTTATCTACTGATAATATGTTTATTTTAAATTTTTCTTTATCCGTACCATTTATGACGGTATAGATATAAGCTTCTCCTTCATGGACTTCATCAGTTTTAGCTACTTCGATCAATTCTTTATCGTCATATAGACCGTGATAGGTTCCATAGATGCCACTATTAGTATTTTCATCGATATCACCATAGACTATCTCTTCATTTAGAGTTGCTTCTTTTTCACCAGTTTTTCGATCAGTTGATTTATTGATACCAGTTACGTTTGATGAAAAGATTTTACCATCTTTTATCTCAACTTTAGTATTTGAATATCCCTCGATTATTTCATGACCTAAAGCACCATATACTGATGAAGATGGATCGATGTAAGTAATGGTTCCAATACCAGTTACTTTGTCTTTGACGTATAAACCAGTTTTGTAGACACCATTTTCATCGATTTCAATTTTTAGTGTAGTATTAATTTTTTTATTTTTTCGCATAAGTGTCAGTTTTACTTCTTCATTTTTGATGGAATAATCCATTTCTTTGATCATCTCTTCGATTGTCGTAACAGAGTTGTTGCCAACGCTGATGATTCGATCACCTATTTGGATATCATTTTCTTCATTGATGTTCTTACCATTAACTTCGTAGAATCCAACTATTATTACGCCATCTGAAGTTATTTCAATACCGACATTTTCGCCACCTAATATGACTTTATTAGAGTATGCTAGAATTGAACTTGGTATAAGAAAAGTAAAAATCGTTAAAAATATTAGTAGTTTATTTTTTATTTTCATAACTCATCTCCTTTTTTAAAAATTAAACTACATTATTATTTTTAGCACAAAAAAAATTACCATAACTGGTAATTAATTCTTAATGCCACGAAAGTCGTTATGAATCATATTTTGTCCTTGAGAATTCATGACTTGTTTAGCTGGCCCAGAGTTGTCGTGATAAACAGTGGCGAAACGATCTTGTTGTTTTGGCATGTTACTCGTACCAGCGACACTTGATGGTCCTTTATTTATTCCCGCAACACTTGATGGTCCTTTGTTCAAACCAGCAATGTTTCCACTGGCTAAATTTTTTGATGCGGGATTAAAGTTATTTGAGTTATATCCTCCAAAACTATTATTAAACATAATTAACACTCCTATTCTAATTTGATTATAACATAGTAAAAATTTTAAATTTAAAAAAGATACTTTTACTTTACTATTTTTGACATATAAAAAGAAGATTATTCATCTTCAATTTTAAAATCTGATAGAGTTCCATCTCTATTTAAAATCTTATTGACATTTTCTTCAGCATTTTTTAATTTTTCATCGCATGTTTTAGCGATATTCATAGCTTCTGTAAATTTATTAATCGCATCATCTAGTGGAACATTACCACTCTCTAGATCTTTGACGATTGTCTCTAGTTTGTTCAAATTTTCTTCAAATGTCATCTCTTTTTCTTTTGCCATAATTCCTCCTATATAACTTTACTATTAATTTTGCCATCAACTAGTTCTATTTCTAATAGATCATTTTTTTCAACGTCTTTGATACTCGATATAACGCGATTATCTTTACGGGTTATCGAATACCCTCTTTTAATCGTTGACAAGGGATTTAACGTTTCTAATTTATTTAACAATAATAAATATTTATTAGTGTTGTTATTAATAGTGTTTTTAATATCTAATTCTAGATGTTCAACCAGTTTAATATAATTATCTCTTTTCGTCTTATAGATGAGTTCTGGATTATTTAAGACATAACTCATCTTCAATGTTTTTAAACGTTCTTTGTTACTATTAATAATATTTAAGATATTCAATTCTAAGCGTTCTAATAAATTATCAAATTTCTGTTCAGTTGCTTCATAGATGTTTAAAGGATTTTTTAAGACATAACTGTTTTTGATAGCTTCAAGACGCTCTTTTTTTACTTTTATGATGTTACTAGTACTCTTATTTAGTCTTATGTAAATCTGATTTAAATAATTGTAGAAGTCACTGATATTAGGAACAGCCATTTCAGCAGCTCCAGTTGGCGTTGGAGCTCGTAGGTCACTGACGAAATCACAAATGGTGAAATCAATCTCATGACCGACAGCTGAGATGACGGGAACTTCTAAGTCGTATATAGCACGCGCTACAATCTCTTCATTGAAGCACCACATGTCTTCAATTGATCCGCCACCACGACCGACGATTAAGACGTCCAAATCAAAATTTTTAGTCAGTTCGATATTGCGAACGATATCGGTTGCAGCTTCTTTTCCTTGAACTAAACTTGGAAAGAGAATTGTTTCAGCGATGGGCCAACGTCTCTTGATCGTCGATAGAATGTCTTTGATAGCAGCTCCAGTTGGAGCGGTGATGATCCCGATACGCTTTGGCATCTTGGGAATCTTTTTCTTGTGATGTGGATCAAATAAACCTTCTAGTTCCAATTTTTTCTTAAGTTTTTCAAATTCGACGTATAAATTGCCAAGACCATCTTCAATCATATCAGAGACATAAATTTGGTAACCTCCGGTTGCTTCGTAGACACTTACTTTACCAATTACTAAGACTTTAGCACCATCGGTTGGAACGAATTTTAGTTTGGCCGCATTACCTTGAAACATGACCGCATTGATACGCGTGTTTTCATCTTTAATCGTAAAATATAAATGTCCTCTAGAATGAGCTTTAAAATTGGATATCTCCCCTTTTAGACAGACATGATTCAAATTGCCATCATTATCAATGCGATACTTTATATATCGCGTTAACTGGGTTACAGTTATATAGTTATCATTCATCATTTTTCCTCACTGTGGAAGAGTTTATCCAAAGCGGCATTCATCATCTTAGTAACTTTTTCATCACTGTATTTTTTAGATAATTCAATGGCCTCATTTATCGATACGACACTAGGTGTATCAGTGTATTCAAGTTCATAGATACCGATTGAAAGAATAGCTTTATCAACTTTAGATAAACGTTCGATGTCCCAATCAACGAGATATTTATTAGCGAGTTTTGATATTTCTTTTTGTTTTTCTAAAACGCCATTAACCAGTTCGTTGACGAAATCATTTTCAACTTCTAATAAGTCTTTAATGATTGCTTTGACATCATAAGTAGTATTACTATTTTCATATATGTAGACTTGATATAGAGCTTTCATGGCTATTTCACGAAGTTCACTTCTATTTTTCATATAAAATCACCTACAAAAATTTTAACATAAAATAAAAACAAAGTCATTAATAACTTTGTTTTTATCATATTCTAGCACTCATCAAATTACTAGATGAATATCTCTTAAGCCCTTTATTAAAAATGGCAAAAGATAAGTAAATAGTTAAAATTGTAACTAATGAGACAATGATAGTTAAACCTAGATTAAATTTAGAAATGATTCTAATTGGCATGTAGACGATGTAACTGATTGGGAAAATGGTATAGAAGATAAATTTAATCGTCCTATTGAAAATTCCTTCAGGATACGTTGAGAAGTGAACTAATAAGTTATTGACGTTACTAGCAATCATATCTCCTTTGATGATGAAGAAAGAAGTAGATCCAGAAATGACTGCTAGTGCAGTGGTGATGATGGCACCAGTAATACTGAAGAAAATAAATAGTAACCACTCTTCCCAATTTAGGCCAATTAAAATAGCAATGATTATACCATATAGTAAATCACCAATGGCAGATATTGAAGTACTAGAAGTAATGACATTTAAAAGAATGTTCTTCGGTTGGACGATATAGCTGTCAAGCTTTCCATCAGTTATGAGATCGGATAAGCGATAAGCGTTATGAAAAATGATGTGCGATATTCCATAAGTAGTAGCAGCTAGAGCCCACAAAAGCATTACTTGTTTAAAACTGTACCCACCAATTGAATCTTGTAAAGAATAAAGAATCAACCATTGAATGATAAAACTGGCATTGTTTAGAATCATGAATAAGACATTAGTCACAAAAGTAACAGGATTTAACATCTCACGCATAATGTTATATTTAACTGCTAAAAAGCAAGATTTGAATTCTTTTTTAACCACCGTTAACATTTAATTTCTTCACTCCCTTTCGATATATTATTGTTGCCAAGATGACAATTAGGATGACATAGATGATTTGCGCAACGAAAATAGTTCTAAAAGATGCAAATGAAAAATCGATGAAGAGTTTAGCTGGTCCATAGTTAACGACAAAGATAGGACTACATTTAATGATCGGTTGTAAAAATAATGGGAATAGTTCAACTGGAAATAGTGTTCCAATGACGAGAATCAGTTTGTCATAAATCCAATGAAATGGTGTTGAGTCTTCAATCCAAAAGGATAATAGACTGATCACTATTCTGATGAGACTATTGATTATGACTCCTAAGATCATACTGATGATGATAAGAGGTAACATTGCAAAAGCAAAGTTATCTAGTGGTCCAACAAAAATGAATCCTAAAATGATACTGATGATGAAGTAAAAGATGAATTTTAGAGTGATTTCACCAAAGTGTTTAGCGATCATGAAAATCAAGTAACTGTATGGCTTATTCAAATTATAAGCAATACTACCACTCTTTATATCATTACTCATACTTTCCATCAAAGATTTATTACGATTACCATACCACATACATTCCGTTATTAAGACATACCAAATCATTTGAGTCAAATCATAACCTTCGATTAAATTAGAAGGATCTTTGTACATGTATTGCCATAAGCATAAGAATATGTAAATAGTAAGAGTAAAAGTGATAAAGTTAAAAAATAAATTACTGAGATATTGAATATTTTCCAATAAAGTCATTTTATAGATACTAAAATATTTTTTCATTATTTAGTACTCTTATATATTTCCGTAATAATATTTTCTAGTGGTTCATTAGAAATATTCATATCAATTAATTTATCAGTACCGATCAAGTCGATGATATCACTAATGTTTCTCTTACTAGTATCGACACTTATTTTTAAATTGTGTTCTTTGGCTTTTAAGACTTCAATACCTTCTTCATCTTTGATATTGATAGTCGTATTCAACTTAACTTCAATTATCTTTTTGTTCAAGTAATGATATTTTAAATTTTCCATTGAATCATCCATCACGATCTTACCATTGTTGACAATGATGATCCTTTTACACAATTTTTCAATATCACCAACGTCATGACTAGTTAAAAAGATAGTTGTCTTTTGTTCTTTGTTAAGTCTTTTGATCAAAGTACGAATTTTTTCTTTGACAACGGGATCTAGTCCGATGGTTGGTTCATCTAAAAATAAGATGTCAGGCTTATGAATTAGACTAGCAGCGATCTCACAACGAATTCTTTGACCTAGCGACAAATTTCTTACCGGTGTATTCAAAAATTCATCGAGTTCAAAAATAGATACTAGTTCGGCGATGCGCTTTTCAACGGTCTTTTCATCTAAGTCGTAGATAGCACCAAAAAATTTGAAGTTATCATAAGGTGTCAAATGGGTCCACAACTGTTCTTTTTGACCAAAGACAGTTCCAATTTTATAAGCTAATTTTTTTCGCTCTTTAGCTGGGTCAATTCCCATGACATGAACTTCACCTCTAGTTGGATAAAGGATACCCGTTAACATTTTAATAGTTGTTGATTTACCAGCTCCATTTGGTCCGATAAAAGCTAGTATTTCACCCTTTTCAACGTTGAAGGAGATGTTGTTAACAGCTTTTATTTCTCTATATTTAGGATGAATTATTGATTTAATACTCCCTTTAAATCCTTTTTCTTTGGTTTTGACTTTAAAAGTTTTACTAAGTTTTTTTACTTCAATAGCGTTCATACATCCCCCTCCTCTTCATTTAATTTTAAATTTTTTCTTCGTGCCATTCATCATTTGCATAGTAACCGAAGCGTGCTTTAGCTCCTTCAATACTCGTGATGATGGACAAATTATCCCCTTCAACTCTAAGAGCGGTTCCATTATCCAAAATGAGTGCTCTTTCATTTGTGTTTTTTAGTAGATCTTGCAAATCAGTTATTCGCTCACTACTGTTTCCATGAGGACAAATTGGTAAATCAATCATGCCTAAGCCATCAGTAAAAGCATATTTATCAGATACACCACCTAGAATTTGATAGTCGCTTAGACCTTTTGTCGCTAAAGCGATGGCACCGGCTGATATTCCTGATAGGACGCATCCTCTTTCTAAAGCCGATGATAACAAAGTGTCTATTTCATACTCTTTTATGGTACTTACGAGTTTAGTCGTATCGCCACCACACATGTAGATGATATCAGCTTTAGCAATTTTATCTTTGACGATATCCGGATTGTTAATGATGTTTTTCTTCTTTAGATACATCGTTTCACAACCTAAGTTTCTATAAATACCTTTCATGATGTCGTAATATGAATCTGAAAAACTGCTGGCAAGACCGATGAATAAAAAGATCGGTTTCTCTTTTCCTGTCATTTTGACAATTTCTTCATCTATTTCTTTTGTTTCATATTTAGTATTACCGTGACCATTTTCGCCACCACCAATTAAAACTAATTTTCGCATTTTTACCTTCCTCTCTTTTTAGATTATAACATCTTTTCCTCTAGAAATATTTAATCAATGAAAAAAACACGAAATCACTGATTAAAATCTGTGACTCCGTGTTATACGTGTAAGTTTCCCCTATGCAGCTCGAATAAATCTTATGCATACTCACAAGATGGGTATAATTATACCACAATTTAAATATTTGTCAAATCACTACTCTTTGAATTCAAAATCAAAGTCGAGAATGCGGACGATATCGCCTTCTTTAGCACCTAGTTCTGCAAGTTTATCATCGATTCCCATCTTGCGAAGACGACGAGCGAAACGATTGATACTTTCATCAGTATTAAATTTAGTCATTTTGAATAGTTTTTCAACTTCTTCTCCTTTGATTAACCAGATGTCACCATCTCTTTCAATCGTATATGGTTCTTCCTTTTTAAATTTATATAGGACGTGTGATTCAAACTCTTCATCTTCAAATAATGGCGTCGTTGGAATCGTCTCAAGAGTATCAGCAAGATAGTCGATGACATCTTCAAGACCACGATTGGAAATAGCGCTGACTTCAAAAATCTTGACGTCTTTAACTTTCTTTTTAAAGGCTTTTAAATTCTCTTGGGAAGGTGCAATATCCATCTTATTAGCGATGATGATTTGTGGTTTTTTCAAAATGTTTTTATTAAATGCCTCTAATTCCTTATTGATAGTTATGTAGTCTTCATAAGGATCTCTTCCTTCAAAACCACTCATGTCGATGACGTGAGCGATCATGCGCGTACGTTCGATATGTCTTAGGAAACGATCTCCCAAACCCTCACCGAGACTTGCTCCTTCAATTAATCCTGGTAAATCGGCAAGGACAAAACTTTTACCCTTACGGCTTTGACAGACACCTAAGTTAGGAACAAGAGTCGTAAAGTGATAAGCAGCTATCTTCGGACGAGCCTTGCTGACACAAGAGATGATGGTACTCTTACCAACACTAGGCATTCCCACTAATCCGACATCCGCAATCAGTTTCAATTCAACTTTTAATTCGCGTTCTTCTCCTGGTTCACCATTTTCAGCAAAGTTAGGAGCGGGATTAAATTGGGTTTTAAAAGCCGTATTACCGCGTCCACCACGTCCACCATAGGCAACTACTACTTCATCATTCTTCCCTTTTAAATCGGCAAGAATTAATCCTGTATCAATGTCCGTTACGACAGTTCCTTGTGGAACTTTGATGATGACGTCACTAGCGTTAGCACCATTTTGGTTTTTACCACGACCATTCTCCCCTTTATCACCTTTAATAGTTTTCATATAACGCAAATCAATTAGGGTGTGAAGGCCTTCATCAACGACGAATTTGATGTTAGCACCACGACCACCATTACCACCATATGGGCCACCCATCGGTATGTATTTTTCACGGCGAAAAGCAAGACATCCATCGCCACCACGACCAGCGGTCACTTTTATTTTAGCTTCATCAATAAACATGATAAGACCTCCTTTAAATCGAGCATATTATAGCATTTTTTCTTGAAAATGTCCATAATTATATATTGATATTATGTCTTCATTATAATTATAAAAAACATATTTTTCAATAAAAACAAAATAAAAAAGAGATCATTCTCTTTTCTATTTTTCTGTTGGATAACAACTAACTTGAGTTTTATCTTTTCCAACACGTTCATATTTAACAACACCAGTTATAGTTGTATATAAAGTATCATCGCTTCCACGTCTAACATTTACACCTGGAAATATTTTAGTTCCTCTTTGACGATAAAGAATAGATCCAGCTGTAGCTGTTTGACCATCAGCTACCTTAGCTCCTAATCTACGACCAGCAGAATCACGACCGTTAGAAGTAGAACCTTGTCCTTTGTGGTGAGCGAATAATTGTATATTTAATCTTAAAAAGCTCATTAGTCTTCCTCCTCTATCTTAATATTTTTTGGATAATCAGTTGCTAACTCGTGTAACATGTTTAACATGTTTTTAAGCAAATTATCAACTATTTTATTATTTTCATTAATAATAATTTCAAAATTATCTTTTTCTTGTCTATAGCTTATGTAGTTCTCATCAAACATAAGAATTGCATTTATAGTCGTAATAGTAATACTAGATACACTACTACAAACTATATCTTTGCCATAATCATCATAATCAGCATGACCTAAGATATTAATTTTCTTTTTATTTGCTGATACAAGTACTTTAATCATAATTAACCTTTAATTGATTTGATTTCAACTTTTGTATATGGTTGTCTATGACCCATAGTACGACGGTTACTTCTGTCTTTAGATTTATAAGTAAAGATTCTAATTTTTTTACCTTTACCATTCTTTACGATTTCACCTTCAACAGATGCTCCCTTAAGATAAGGATTACCTACTTTGTTATCGCACATCAATACTTCATTAAAAATAACTTTGTCGCCAGCTTCACCATCTAGTTTTTCAACGTAGATGACATCACCTTCACTAACGTAGTATTGTTTACCACCAGTTTTAATAACGGCTTTCATGAACATTCCTCCTTTATATTATTCTAGACTCGCTCTTGAGGTACACCACGTGTTTAAACCTTTTCAATGCGGTTTGAGCTATAAAGGCATCAAACATTTAGATTTTATCACATGGAATAAAATTAGTCAATATTTCCTTTAAAATAAAAGAAAAATCGACTATTTCTAGTTGAATTTTTCCATTTGTTTCATAATTTGATTTATCTGTTTTTGTGAAGGCTTTCTTCCCATTTGTAACATCAAAGTCTTAATCATTTCTTCGTTTATAGGTGGGTTTTTCTTCAAATAATCAGTCATGACTTTTTTACAGATAAAGAATCCCAAAATGGCACCAATAACTAGTCCAATTACTAACCATAAGATATTTAGCCACATATATAATCATCTCCCTAGTAACATTTTACTAAAAATTATATGTTTAGACAAGAGTTTTAATGCGAGAGAGAAAGAAATAATCATCATTTTTGAAATCACAGGCAAAGAGAAAATACTTGTATTTGTTCAACAGTTCAAAAAATTCAGTATAACTTTGAATAGTGTTGATGACGATATGGGTATTTTTTACTTTCATGATACTAACCTCTTCAGAATAGAGATTGTTGATGATGTGTTCATCATTATTGCGAGAATAACGCATCTTATCTTTCAAATCATTAAAAATCTTGCGATCAAGATCATATTTATTGATGGGAAGAGCTAATTGTTTAAAAAGAGTCATTCCATATTCGATATCTTTTTTATTCATCTCATATATCTCAAGGAGAATATTATACAGGGCTTTAGGATAGTCCTTATACAATTCATAAAACTCATCTCTGATACTAAAAATGTAATAAATTCTCATCTTTTCACCTCTTTATTAGTATAGAGTTTGAGATTTAAAAAAAATGTAGAAAAAAAGAATTAATTTAATAATTCTTCGATTTTTTTAGTTATTTCTTTTTCTGTCATACCAAGTTTTTTCAAAACGTCATTTTTAGGACCACTATAGCCAAAAGTATCGATTGTAAATAAGTAATCCTTACTAGAAACATATTTGTACCAAGATAGTGATGATGATGATTCAATGACAAAAGTCTTAGTATTTTCGGGAATGATTTCTTGTCTTTCTTTCTCATCAAGTCGTTCAAAGACTTCCATACAAGGCATGGATACAAGTCTTATATCATAACCTTTACTCTCCAATTCCTGTTTTACTTTAGAAGCAAGCGTCACATCTTCCCCACTAGAGATGATGGTGGCATCGATTATTTTGTGTTCTTTTTCTAAGATGTAAGCCCCATTCATCGTCGCATTAATATTAGTAAATTCATTGATATCAACTTTATTTCGAGCTAGAACGATAGCGGCAGGACGACGATTTTCAAAAATGGCTTTGTAGCTACCGATGACTTCATTACTGTCAGCTGGTCGATAGACGTCAAAATTAGGAATACTGCGAAGAGATACCAATTGTTCAACTGGTTGATGAGTTGGACCATCTTCACCGACAGTTACGGAGTCATGAGTAAAGATATAGATAACTGGTAAATTCATCATTGCACTCATGCGAATAGCTGGTTTAGCATAATCAGAAAAAGCAAAGAAAGTTGATGCGAATGGCGTTAGACCAGTAAGAGCAATACCGTTAGAAATGGCGGCCATGGCGTGTTCACGAACTCCATAATTGATATTGCGACCCAATGGATAATTGTTGGAAAAAGCGCCACTACTATTTATTTTGGAATTAGTCGATTTACCAACGTCAGCATTACCACCAATCAAGAAAGGATAGATATCACTTATCGCATTGATGACTTTACCACTCGATTCACGAGGAGACTCTTTCATGTCTTGAGGAGAGTCATAAATGATATCTTTTAGTTTGATGGCTTTTTTAGAATTGATGATGGAGTCTAATTCCTTTTTCGTATTCTTATCCAATTCCTTATATTTTTTATCCCACTCTTCATACAAAGGTAAAGAGCGTTTTTTAATAGCTTGTTGCATCTCTTCTAAAGCTTCAGCACTAGGTTGAAAAGATACGTTGCGAAGTGATAACTTTTCTTTAACACTGGCTAAGTCTTCTTTAGAAAGAGGTGAACCGTGGACTACGGATGAACCTTGGTTGACGGAATAACGTCCGATGACAGTATTTACTTCAATGAGGGTTGGACGATCAGAACTCTTAGCTTTTTCAATAGCCATGTCAATATCTAATGTATTTTCACCATCTGCGACATTTAGATAGTTCCATCCCTGAGACTCAAAACGCATTTTAATGTTTTCGTTAAAACTGTTATCAAGACTTCCATCAAGAGTGATTCCATTAGAGTCCATTAAGACGATTAAGCGATTTAGTCCTAGGCGCCCAGCAAGAGAACAAGCTTCGTAACTGATACCTTCCATCAAGTCCCCTTCACCGCATAAGACGTAAGTGTTATAGTTAATGATATCTTCACCAAAATATTTTTCGAGATACTTTTCACCAATCGCGATGCCAACTGCGTTAGCAATGCCCTGACCAAGTGGTCCAGTTGAAACATCGACACCAGGGGTTACATTGACTTCAGGATGACCAGGGGTAATTGAGTCAATTTGGCGAAAAGCTTTTAAATCATCTAGAGTTATATTAAAACCGGACATGTAAAGAGTTGCATATAAAAGACTGGAACCATGTCCAGCAGACATGACGAAACGATCACGATTGATCCATTTTTCATCTTTGGGATTGATGATCATGTGATTGTTATAGATAGTCGTAATGATTGGTGCTGCTCCCAAAGCAATACCGGGATGCCCACTTTTAGCACTATCTATCATATCAAGAGCTAACCCACGAATATTATCGATAATTTTCTTATCGACGTTATTATTTTCTTTTTTAAAACCTATCATAGTATCACCTATTTTATATTATAACATAAATTATTATTTTTCTAATAGTTCTTTCTCAATATACTCCAAAGCATATTTTACGCCATCTTCATCGTTGGATTTAGTTATGTAATCAGCTTTTTTCTTCAATTCGTCATAAGCATTACCCATAGCTATTTTATATTTGACAGCTTTAAACATCGATATGTCATTGACGTGATCACCAATGGCAATACAGTCATTCTTTGAAATGTTTAAAATTTCTAGAAGTTTAGTAATACCACTACCCTTATTCATACCAGTATAGACAACATCATAGAAAAAACCACTATCACTATTCTTTTCTCTATTTTTCATAGTCGTAGAGATATTAACAATTTCAATACCTTCTATTCTATCCAAATATTTTTTAATTTCAAGCATTTTATCATATTCGTAACTTCCGATGACAAATTGCGTGATACATTTATCTTTCATATCAGTAATGGTTCCTATTTCACGCATATCACTCTTACTATAGTTTTTACCATAATTAGTAATATTACTGGAATAGCGATATTTCTCAGTATTAAAAGTAATCGCTAAAGAATTGTTGATACAGTATGTATACAACTTTTTAATAATCGGAAAAGGAATCTTTTTTGCATATAAAATCTTTTTTTCTAAATAGTCATAAATCATACTACCATTAGAAGATATGATGTAGCGACCAACTTGGCAGTGATCAATTAATTCCATCAAATAATTATTACAACGACCAGAACAGAAAACGATTTCAGTCTCTAAAGTAGAAATGTGTTGTAAAGCTTTGATATTGTTTTCAGATACGTGTTTATTAGAATCATTCAAAGTTCCATCGATGTCGACAAAAATATATTTTTTCATAAACCCTCCTAATAAAAAAATAGGCTGTGCCTATTTCTGTAATTGTATTTCAGTCAGATAATAATATTTACCACTGATATCAAAAATATATCGGTATGTATTACCTTTAGTAATGTCATTTTCTACTGAAGCAGCACTTGCATTAGAAATTATATGTTGGAAATTAGTATCGGAATAAATACCCTTTTTATTGACGAATACTACTTTCATATCGATATAGATATTATTCTTACTCTTGGTGGCAGAAAGAAATGATTGAGCTGTTAATGATGTGACATCATTTTCATTTGGTTTATAACACTTACCGATGTAATTAGTACCATTATTAGTAAACCTAATATTGACTTTGGCATCCTCATCACTATAATTGATATTTTCATATGAAGATACTTGAGTATTAAAACGATTCTTGAGAATTTTATCTACTTCAGAAGTTGGAATGGTGATGTCTTGGGCACACAAATCTTTTGGTAATAACTTTTTAAAATCAAAAGTCTTAGATACTAATAACAACTTATCACGATTACTTAAAGCTGGTATATGCATATCTTTAGATTTGAATATTGATAAAGTATCATTACCATAATAATCACGAGTAGTATAACTTATTTCGGAAATTAAAGCTTGCATTTCAACGTTATTACTAGGAATTGCTAGACCATCTTGAAAATCTTTCAAAGACCTATCTTCAACAGATACTTCTTCTTCCTCTTCTTCAGGTACTTTTTCTTCAACTTCTTCAACTTCTTTTGGTTTTTCTTCTTTTTTACTAAATGGATTAAAGAATAAGAACATAACTTGAAGAAGTAAAACGACGGCAATGACTATTAATAATATAAATAGTTTCTTGCGCACCATCTGTTTTTCTTCTTCTGTAAGTGGTACTTTTTCTTCAGTTTCTTCAACTGGAGCAAAATCTTCATCGGCATTTAAATTGGCAATGTCATCATCAACAATCTTTTTCTTTGGCTTTTCACTAATATTGGCAGTAGCTTTCCAGGCTTTCTCTCTACTATTCTTTTGCATACTCTAGCCTCCCATTTTATACAAACATTATAACATTAAAATTATAAAGATACAATTCTAATTATCGATTTTTAAATCATTACTAGTAATTAAGTAATTGACTTTATCAGTAGTCAATAAAACATTTAAAACGACATAGGCTTCAGATAGTGTTCCACCACAACTAGAAACTAATTTTTGACAAGCTTTAAACGTGCCACCCGTAGCATAGACATCATCGATAAAAATACAATTCTTGTTATTTAGATCAACTTCTGGTAAATCGAGTTCGATATCAGAATATTCAGTTTTATCACTACTAGTTGCCATCACACAGCTAGTTGGCAATTTACCACGTTTTCTAACGGGTATCAATGGTTTTTCAAGAAGTGCGGCAACGTAACTTCCCCAAAGAAAACCACGTGCATCAGGGGAAATGATGTAATCAATCTTTTGCTTTTTTTCGTTTATTTTTTCAACTAACATCAAAGCAACTTTTTTAAAATGATCAGAAGTAGTCATAGTCGGTGTCAAATCGATAAAATTGACGCCACCTATGGGAAAATCTTTTTCGACACGATATAAAATATTATTAATTTCATTTATTTTTTTCATAAATCCTCCTAATAATATTATTATAACTTAAAAGATAAAAATAAAAAATATTAGATTGACTAATATTTATTTTTTAGATTTCTTTTTGCGAATTTTATCAATTTCGATAGGATTGACATGAATGACAGCAAGATATATTTCTTCAATTTTTTTATTGATCTCTTTTTCTAAGTCATCAGCTATTTTGTGAGATTCAAATGTTGATAAGTTACCATCGACAAAGATGGTTAATGAAATCTGATAACGATATCCCACTGGAGTGGAATTAAAGTGATTTACTCTTTTTATCTCAGGATGATTTTTAATGATGTCATAAACTTTTTGTTTAGTCGTATCAGATATTGATTTATCCATCAAGACGTCATAACTATCAACAAAGATTCTAACAGAGGTATAAATGATCCAAACAGAAATTCCTAGCCCTACGACACTATCAAACCAATAGATATTGAATAAAACTAAAAGACATGATATCAAGTTAAAAGTCGTCAAGATACAGTCATTGCGATGATCATAAGAATTAGACTTTATCAAAAGATTGTTAAACTCTTTTGACAATTTATCAGTATAGATAAATAGTGCTAGTTTAGTCAAAATAGTTACGATACAGACAATTATTAACCAAATAGAAAATTCATAAGTACTACCAGTTATCAAAGCATTTAAAGAATTGATAAAAATCTTAAGAGCCATGTAAATCATCGCAATACTTATGAGCATGGAATAGATGTATTCCGCTTTACCATGACCTAAATTGTGATCTTCATCAGATGGTTTACTAGCTATTTTATTACCGATATAAGTCATGAATGAAGAGACGATGTCTCCAGCACTATTAAAACTGTCAGCAATCATAGCTTGACTATTCGTGATAAAACCGATAATTCCCTTAATTATGAGTAAGAAGATATTACCAATTATTCCTAAAACACTAGCACGTTTTATACTTTTATAACGTTCCATAAGTTCAACTCCCGTTTGTTAATTATATAATATTATATTCAAAAAGAAAAGATAATTATTTATACTCTTGATCATTTATATCTTTAATTCTTCGCTTGATCATCAAAACAAGTTCTAAAGGAGCATCTATCTTATTGAGAACTAGTAAAGCATCTTGTAATTTAGTCTTTAAAGACAATTCTTTTTCAAACTTTTCAGCTTCAACTCGATAAGAATAATTAGGAATGGGATTAACGCTGATAAAATCTTTAATATAGTTTTCAATATCTCTTAAAATGTAGACTTTTAGAGGATATTCATCCATCTCCATCACCCCATAATAGGCACCGATTAAATATTTGTACTGATCTTCTAATTTCATTCAATCACTCTTCTCTATTCATTAATTTTAACATAAGAAAAAGAAAAAAAGTAGAAATATCTACTCAATTAAAATATTTTATGATGAAACTAGTTCCCACATCTTTTTTGGATTCCACTTTAATTAATCCATTGTTCTTTTCGATAATACTTTTAGCAAGAGCAAGACCTATTCCGAAATTGTTATTTGAACTATTTTTTCTCTTATAGAATCTTTCAAAGATATGACGTTGGTCACTTTTAGAGATTCCTTCGCCCTCGTCTTTTATAACGATTTTAGAATAAGCTTTATTCTTTTCATAGGAAATTGATATAGTACTATTTTGGGGAGAGTGTTCAATAGCATTTTTTAAAATATTAGTAATAGCTTCCACTTGCCAAAAATAGTCACCAATCATAGTAGCTCGTTTGTCTTTTTTTACAGATATATTTATCTTTTGAAGATCACAAAGGGCTGCAACATTTTTAATACTTTCAGAAACTATTTCATCAATCTTTAAAAGATCATTATTTAGTTCAATGGTATTGGTATCAAATTTTGATAATTTTAGAAGTGATATGATTAGAAAATTAATATTATTGATGTCTCTTTTAATGCTCGTCATGAAGTCATTTCTAGTCAGTTCATCCATGTTTGGATTATCAAGTAAATTATCAAGCATGATGCTTATAGATGTCAAAGGTGTTTTTAATTGATGGGATATATCTTCTAAAGATCTCTTCAACTCGTCTTTGGCTCTTTTTTCATTTTCAGCTTGTTCTTTTAACATAATGGTCGTCTTATAGAGTTCATTTTGAAGAATTGATAGAGAGTTTTCTTCATTATCAGTAAAATCAAGAATATAGTTTTGGTGATTAATTTGATCAATCAAGTCAGTTATTTCTCTAATTTTTTTATTTTTGTGATGGTCATATAAAAGGAAAATGATGACTAATACTATTAGAAAGATAAAGATTAAAAAAATATCTAAGTAGAAATATTTCCTAAATAATTCATCATTTTTTAAGACGAGTGAATCGATACTGATATCAATTCCATATTCAGTTGAAAAAGAATTTTGATTATTATCTTTAGAGTTTAGGATATCAATGATCTCATTTTTGGATATCTTAGGGTATTGTTCATGAACTTTAGTAATTATGGCATCTAATTTCAAATTGTAATTAGTCATATAAGTTTGATATTGAATACGAAATAAATGAGCGAAGAAGAAAAGAAAAATGATGGTTATAAGAAAAACTGATATGAGATATTTTTTTAAGGAAGTATTATTCTTCATCAATACGATACCCAATTCCTTTGATAGTAATGATAATATCTGTTTTCAGTTTTTCTCTAATTCTTTTTAAATAGACAGTAATTGTATTGTCATTGATATCATTTCCAGTCCATTCATAGACTTTGTCTATTAAAAAGGTTCTTCTCACAACTCTATTTACATTTAAAAAGAGAATTTGTAAAATCTTTAGTTCAAGACTGGTCAATTCAACAGGAACGTCATTTTTATAGACGACCATCTTATCAATATCAAACTTAATATCTTTGACTTTAATAATAGTATTTTTGTTTCTCTGGCGTAAAATTTTGTTGATGCGAGCGAACAATTCTTTAGTAGAAAATGGTTTCGTCAAATAATCATCAGCGCCGATATTTAATCCTTTGACGATTGTCTCTTCTTCATCGATAGCAGTTAAAAAGATGGTGGGAATATTTTTTTCTTTGATGTATTCTTCATATAAGTCAAGACCATTGCCATCAGGCAAAGCTATATCTAAAATGATTAGTTCGGGATTATTTGTCTCTAAAAAGACAATTGTTTCGCTAACGTTATCAATGATCTTTAAGTCAAATTTATTCTGTTTAAAAGAATATTCTAATCCTTTAGAAATGGACTCATTATCTTCGACGAGTAAAAACATATTCTCACCTCTTTTTTATTATAACATGAGTAGAGCTTAATCTTTTATTAGATATTATCATTTCTAATCGTTTCAATCGTGTTTTGTCTACTAATTTTATTAATTGAATATTTCATGATGATCGATACTAGTAAAAAGACAAAAATGATACAAATGATAATTGGTATGATTGGTAAATGATATTTTAAACTGACTGATTTATTTATTCCGAGATGGATTAAATAAGATAATAAAATACCAATTGTTATGCCATAAAATAGTGATTTAAACGAATAGAAAATAGTTTCAAGATTAATCATGCGATTGAATTCTTTTTTAGTCATACCAACACTTTTTAACATGGCAAATTCTTTTTGACGCAATTCCATATTAGAAGTTATAGTATTGAAGATATTAGTAATACCAATTAAGGTAATGACAGTAATAAAACCATAGAGGAAGATACTAACTATCAATGAAAGATTACGCATTGATTCAACTTCTTCTTCCATGTTGCTGAAGTGAAGAGCGGGATTGATTGTTTTAATCTTTTTAATAGCCTCTTTGGCATTCGTTGCATCAATGTATAGAGTTTGAGGAATGATTTTTTCATCAAAATATGCAAAAGAGACAATTAAACGTGGTTCCATTATGTATGGATCTTCACGACCATAAGGATTGACATCAGTTACAGCGCCGATTTTAAAGTGTTTATTCTTATCGTTTAAAACAGCTGGTAATAAATCACCTTTTTGGTAATCAAATATGCGTTTAGAAATAATCTTTCCATTTTCTTCTTGATCAGAATAGTCATCATTTAAAATAGCTTTATCTTTGACAGAAGCATAATCAATTTTAGCTTTATGACAATATTCTTTGAATGTCTCAGGATCAAAGATCAATAGATCAATGGCAATATATTGGGGACCACACACCTCTTCATCTTGATCATCTTCTTCACAATCTTGGGCAGCAAAGTCCATATTAGTGACGTGATTAAAATCAGTATTTTTCATATAAGATGATCCTTTTGTCAAAACATAGGTGGTATATACTTTTTTAACGCCATCAAGTTTTTTAATGTTATCAATATCATCAAAATCGAGATTGTGTTCACTAGAAGCAATGACATTATAATCATATTTTATGTATATTTCATCAGTTACGGAAAAGACTTCATTGATAAAAGTGTACAAAGCAATGAAAACGAGAATACTGACAGTTAAAGAAATGACAGTTGTACGATATTTTTTCTTACTTCTCTTCAAATTTTTATAGGCTAAGGCACCACCCGTTTTAAAAAATTTAGTGATGAATTTTGGCGTTTTCAATTTTTTAGATTTTATTTTAATATCATCAGTATTTCGCAATTGTTTAATTGGCGACGTATGACTAGCTTTAATAGCTGAAGAAAGTGATGATAAGTAAATGGTAAGCATGGCTAGAACGATAGCTATTACAGCCGGAATTAAATTGAAATTAAAACTGACAGCGGTACTACCAAAGAGAAACGATTCACCCATGATGGCATTCATGATGATGATTAGTATGTAAGAAGCTAAATAACCACAAATAATACCTATTGGTATCGCAATTAGACCAAGAATAAATCCTTCATAAATGACATTTTTACGAATTTGTTTTTTAGTGGCACCAACACTTATCAACATGCCATATAGTTTTGTTTTTTCCGTTGTCGCAATCGCAAAAGAATTACGAATACAGAAAACACTAGTTACAATGATAATCAATAAAACAATGCTGATTACAGTAATTAAAGTTGCTAAAAACGTACTATTAAAAGCTAATACTTCATATTCTAAAATATTGTCATTGATATTATAAGTTGAACCATAGTTTTTACTTTCGTAATTAATTCCTCTAATCTTTCTATAACTATTATCGATATCTTTAGTATCTTCACCCAAAATATTTAAGATATCTTTTTTATAGTTCTTGGGGTTTTTTAAAACGATATAGGCATCAATTACATCAGATTTTTCATTAGTAGTAATTATGTATTCACCAAAACCAATTTCCTTTTGTTCAAAAACACCGACAATTTTATATTTTTGGTTTTTCTGAAAGACTTCTTTTTTGTAGGTTGGTATTTCAACAGTATCACCAACGCGATAATCATTACCAGAAAGAAACCAATCATTGACGATAATCTCATTTTCATTCTTTGGAAATCTTCCGTTAACAATTTTATAAGAACGACTTTTAAAGACATCAATATCCATTGAATAGATATCGATTCGAGCATTTTCATCTTTACCATAATTCAGTTCATAAATCTTAGAAATTTTGGAAATATTGCGGTTTCGATTCAAAACTTCAATATCTTTCTCTTCCAATTCACTGATTTTTAAATGATAATATCCGCCATTTTCAATGGCATTATTGAGAAAAGTCTGTTGGAAATTGAAACCCATACTTATGACGGCACATATTAATGAAGTCGATAAAATAATACCAATAATCGTTCCAATAGTTCTTTTAGTATTAAGTTTTAAATTTTTGATAGACAATTTTTTAAGGACGTTCATTTCATACCTCCTTAACAATTTTTCCATCTTCAATAGTGATGATGCGGTCAGCACATTTAGCAATATCTAAGTTATGGGTAATCATGATAATGGTCTGTTTATAATCACGATTAGATTTTTTTAATAAATCAACTATTTCATCACTAGCTTTAGAGTCCAAATTTCCCGTTGGTTCATCAGCTAAAACGATAGCTGGATTTGTGATTAAAGCTCGACCAATTGACGTCCTCTGTTGTTCACCACCAGATAATTCATTGGGCAAGTGATGTCTTCGATGGTCAAGTCCTAGTAGTTTAATCAAATCATTTAAATATTTTTGATCAACTTTTCGACCATCTAGATTTAATGGTAAAGTGATATTTTCTTCAATATTTAAAATTGGTATTAAGTTATAAAATTGATATATTAACCCAACTTGGCGACGCCTAAAAATAGCTAATTCATCGTCTGAATAATCATAAATGTTTTTACCATCGATGTAAACTTTACCACTAGTTGGTCTATCTACTCCCCCAATCAAGTGCAATAAAGTACTTTTACCACTTCCTGAAGCTCCAACAATTGCGACAAACTCCCCTTTTTCGACACTGAACGATACATTGTTTAAGGCAATGACTTTAGTATTACCTTTTCCGTATATTTTAGTCAAATTTTCAATTTTTAATATTTCCATAAAAAGACCTCCTTCTTTTTACAGTATCATTATATTAAAAAGAAAGTGACATCCAAGTGACATTTTAAAAATTTAAATCTCATCAAGCATTTTAATAATTGTATCAGTTATAAAATCTTGCCATTTTGCAAATATTTCATCTTTATCTTCTAATTGGTCATATATATTACAAAACTCTTTAGTGAGTTGATAATGACTCTTACGATAATTAGATATCTTAACACTGAGTTCTAAAGATCCAGAATCACTATTTAATTTCTCTTCTAATGGCAATAAGTTAAAGATATTAAAATTCTTAACGTCTTTTGCTTTTTCACCACCCAAACCAGAAATGTGTTCAATGGTATCAATAGTAGCGATATTAGAATAGTCATTTCGCAAATATGTTTCTAGACTTCCTAAGAGAACATCAATCGCATCTCTTGATTTAAATTTTTTAGTGTGTTTTTTTAAAACACTTTTATCAGCTTTGCAACGATCAATAGTAAATAATATATTTTTAAGAGAAGTTTTGTATTTTTCTCTATCCCTACCAATATTCTTATTTAAAATATCACTCATTTTTTTATGAAATTCATTTTCAATGTCTTTAAACTTTAATTTCTTAATATAAATTTTGTTAGAAATATCATTGTAAAACTCACCGATGATAGATGGACGTAGACTAAAAGTTGTATTAAAGATGAAGTGAAACATCAAATTCTTCGTCAAAAGTGAACACATCTTCTTTTTGTTACCACGATAAGTATGATTATCATTTTCTAAAACATTTATTAAAGCGATGATAAATGGTTGATGCATACGAATACCTATTTGGTACATAAAACCAATATATGATTGAATGAATTCCCAATTTTTAATACTTTTATCATACGGATTAATAATGTAAGTGAAACTGGCAGCTAGTTTTTCTAACTTCTCCATTTCTTCACGCAATTGTTGGTCGGTGTAACCATCGATTTTATTCAAATAATTCAAATATAATTTTCGCGATTTTTTTGGTGTTTTCTTACCATCATTCAATACGACAAAAATAGAAAACAATTCATTAAAGTTTCTTAAAGATTGATCTTTTTCTTGATCTAGTTCTTTAGAATTAGTAACATTAGATATTTTAGGATAAAAATAATTTTCAATATTTTTCCATCTCTTATATTTAACAGATGAAAAGTCATGTTCGCCTGGACGATCCTTAATTCTAGAAAAGTAAGCATTCTTAATTAGATCAATATTATCTAGAACTAAACCTTTTGAATTTATGTTTTCAAATATTTTAGAAGCTGAAGACAAGTTGTCAGTTGCGATAAAAATCATCGTGACATTATTTAAAAAATTATCGATTAATAATTCAATATTTTTATCTTTTAAATAATTATAGATGTACTCTTGATTAATGAATAAATTCATTTTACTAAAATTTAAAATCGGTTCTTTAGAAATCTCATCTCTTATCGCATCCATATTTTCGGCTTGAAACAAGGTATAACAAAATGGTGATGATTCTTCAAAGTCAAGTTTAGCTCTATTACCAATAAAAAAACTTAATCCATGAGATTCAAAAAGTTTACTATCGATTAGTCTAATAGCATTTAAAATTAAAAAGATAGTTGTTAAACGTTGTTGTCCATCAATAATTTTTTTAGTTTTATCACCCTTAATATAATAAAGGACACCGATAAAATACTCTTCTTCTTTCTGAAGATTTAAAAAAACATCATCAATAAAAGTTTTTACTTCACTTTGTCTCCAAGAATAAGCACGTTGAAAAGATGGTAATTCAATAATGGTTTTAGAAAGTAACTTTTTAATATTAGTAATGGGATCTTTAGTAGTTATCATAGTCCACCTCACTTCAAATATAGTTATATTATATCAGAATAATAAAAGAATAAATAACTAATTATTGAATATATTAAAATTGAAAGGATGAATATGAAAAATAATATATTAAAAGCACTTTTTTATCTATTTTTACCAATTGTATTAGGTAGTATAGTTGGTTTCTTGATATCAGGTGATATCGACTATGTAGCTTTAAAACAACCACCTCTTGCTCCACCTAAAATACTATTTCCCATTGCTTGGAGCATAATTTATCTATTGATGGGAATATCTTACTACTTATTTAAAAGAGATTATCCATATGATTATTATGAAGGATTTATCTATTATCTTCAATTATTTGTAAATCTATTTTGGTCAATAATATTCTTCACTCTAAAATGGCGATTATTCGCGATTATATGGATTATTTTATTAGATGTACTAGTCATATACATGATCTATTTATTCAATAAAAAAAGAAAGATATCAGCATATTTAAATATCCCCTATTTAATCTGGATATTATTTGCTACATATCTAACTATTGGTATATATGTATTAAATTAAAAAAATATTAGAATTTCTAATATTTTTAATTGTTATAAATTATTATTTAATTCTCAATACAAATTTTACAGATCTCTTTAATAAATTTATTGAACGATAAAGCAAAGATCTTTCTGAATATTTATTTAAATTTTCAATTATATTTTGCTCATTTATTTCGCCTTTAGAAAGAGATGTAAAGAATTTTTGACGATTACTATGTACTTTCATGTTTTTATTATGATTGTATGAAAAAGCTTTTTCTTTATCAACTTGGTCAATTTCAAAACTGTCTTTTATCTCTTCAAATATTTTTTCTCCTCTTTGAGTATTGACGCACAATAGAGAAAGTCCTGAATCGTCATTGTTCATTGTTGTAAAATTTTCATATCCCCAAGCATCCCCTATACTGAAGTCAGAGTATCGTTTTGGTGTACAAAAACGGCATGAATAACAAGATGGTCTATTGATTAATTCTGAAACAAAAGCATTAAAATAACTGTTTTCTTGTATTTTTGTTTCATCTTCAAAAATAATTGTAGGAACTTGATTTTTCCATCCACTGTCTTTATCTCTAAATAAAATCTGTTTTATTTTTTTATGGTGTATGTTTTCAAGATTTTTTTTGTATAGATTGAAAACTTTGGGAGACGGATTGGCATGACAAATTATTTCACAAGTTAATAAATTAGCATTATTATTAACAAATTTTCTTGCGCCAGCACATTGACATGGTGTACCAGTAAAAAGAACAATTCGTCCATCATCAATAAATTTTTTCAATTTTTCATATGATTTTCCTAAATCGCTTCTAACGTATTTTGATCCTTGAAATTGTTTTAAATCTTTTAGATTTTCAACATAATCATGAACAGCTTCAAGTTTATCATTATACTTAACACCAAATACTACTCCTTTTTTATCTAACACATATTTAGCTATTGAGAAGAAAGCACCACCAGATGAACTATCGTGTTTCTTTTTTGCATTTTTAAGTGTAACCACATAAGCTTGATTAACTTTTTCATTCTCTTGAGGGTTATTAGGACAAATCTTTTTACACAAACCACAATTTATACATTTATTTTTATCAATTTTGGGATATAAAAATCCTTCTTCATCTTCAATCATTGTAATAGCATTTTTAGGACATTTTAATGCACATACTCCACAACCATTACAATCTTTTTTATTGTTACTATCATAAAAATTATTCATTATTAACACCTCAATTATTCTTTAATGAATCATCTAGCCATTTTAAACATTTTTCTCTTTCTTTTCCCAATAACTTATTTACTTTATTCCAATCTATCTCTTTATTGTATATTTTGTCGATATCTTCTCTATCATTAACAACTATATCCTTTAAATCCAATATGTTTAATAAATTTTCTAATCTATCATATATCCATCCATAAACAACCATTACTTTTACATTTAAATTTAAAGCAAAAGCTAATCCATGAAATGATGAAGTTACAACTAGTTCAGCATTTTCTACTAAACTTACAAATTCGTCTGGTGATGCAGAATATTTAGAAATTTTATTATCTACTACTATATTTTTTTTATCTCCAATATCTAAGTATATTACATGATATCCCATTCTTTTAGCAATTGAGTTAATTGCCTCAAAGTATAAATCTTTAGCACCACCTGGATTATAACTCAATATGTATTTATAGTTAGGTCTTTTTATACTTTTGCTCAATTCATGCCAATCATTTTTATCTAATAATAAAGATGGGTCTAGGGCAGTAAACACTTTTCTATTTAATATTTTTTCTAGTTTGTTTGCAGAATTTTTTTCTCTTACAGAAATGTGATTATATATTTTTAATTTTTGTTTATACATTTCATCATTATCATTATTTTCCATAGCATTACCAGTACTTGAAGCATAGGCAACTCTTCTAACAGAATTTTTACCAAAATTCAAAGTGTATACATCGTCTAGACTATTTGTAAATTTAGGATTCCATATCTGATCAGAACCAGATACATAGATGTCATATTTTGGTGGTTTATTCATAATATCATCTTTATTCATCGGTTCAGTTAAATTTAGATATTTATTTCGAAATTCATCAAAATTTTTAATACGATCCATATTATCTTTTATTCGACCTAAACTTATCACAATTCTTCGAAGCGACTTTAAAGGATTTTTTGACATTGGTGGCAATATTTTATAATTATTTCCTATAATTGGATTATCATAATTAATAATGTATGATTTATATCCTAATTTTTCTATTGTCTTTTGAGTAGCATACGCTTGCAAAATGGCTCCAAAATTGTTAGCGTTTTGAAAAGTTACAATTCCTACTTTTTTCATCTCATTCACCTCTTATAGCATCATCATAAATGTTTAATACTTTTTTCGTAGTTTCATCTGAATCAAATTCAAAGACTAATTTCTTTAAGTCTTTATTTCTATCATGATGATTACATTTTTTAATTTTAGTAATCCAATCATTTTCAATTAATGGAAGTAATTTTATATTAGGTGTTACTACGACATCTCGTGGAATAGTATCAGAGGCAAAAACTTGTAAACCATTAGCCTCAGCTTCAATTACAGCTATTCCTAATCCCTCATATAATGACGGAAAGACAAAGATGTCCATAGCACTTAAATATTCTTCTACATTATAGATATCTTCTAATAAAATTACTCTATTAAGAACTTGATATTTTTTAGATAGTTCAATTAAATCATTTTTTAATTCACCTTTGCCGATAATTAGTAATTTGTATTTAGAATCTAATCTTTTTAATACTTCTATTAAAAATTTTTGATTTTTTTGTGAGCATAAGCGACCAACATTACCTAAAAGAATATCATTTTTATCAATATTAAGTTCTTTTCTTATTTCATTTCGTGAGTTTAGATTATATTTATATTTTGACACGTTAATCCCATTATTTAAGACAGTAAATGACTTGTCTTTGAATGAATGAAACATCCATTCTCCAGCCATACTTGAACATGCTACTTTTATGTATCCACTTTTCTCGTATTTCTTTATTAGAGTCTTTCCAATGTAATTTAAGATTTTTGTTTTGAGAGACATCTCTAAATTAGAAATATGCGAATGAAGAATAATTTTAGCATGGCTATATTTTTTGGCTAATACAATTGGTTCAAAAGTACTAAAGGACATCAAATTAGTATGGACAATGTCATATTGATTTTCATTCATAATCTTCTTTAGTTTCTTTAAATAAGCTTTGTAATTTTTGGTTCTTGATGGAATGGTGATAATGTTATTTTTTATTTCATCATAGTAGACGGGTTTAATATTTTCGTCGACTAGAAAATGAACATCATATTTTGACTTATCAAGCTTTCGATATATATTCATTATATAAATTTCAATACCACCAATATTATCTGATATAGCATTTACATATAGTATTTTTTTCATACTGCTCATCACCTATCTATACTTTCTAATTTTTTACTAGCATAATTTTTAATTTTATCAAATGAATTTTTATTTATTATTAATGAGTAAATTATTGCGAAGATCATTCCAACTATTTTGATATATATACTGTTATTATAGTAGCACAACATCATGATACTAACCATAATTAACATTGTTAAAATAAAGTTAAATTTAACTTTTATGTTAATATACTTTCTTTTTACATCAACTATTCTAAATATTGAGAAGAACAAATATGAGGCAAGAGTTGATATAGCAGCTGCATATAATCCAACACTATTTATTAGTAATAAATGAATTACAACATTTATTATTGCAGATAAAATAGCTGTATAAGCAATAGGTTTAGTATCGTTTTTGGCGATATATGATGCACTAACCATACCGACAACAGCTTGACAAATACTTGCTATCATCATAAATGGTACTAAGTAATATGCTTGATAAAATTTTGAATTTATCATTATTTTAAATACTATTGGCATGGACATTATAATACATAATCCTAAAGCTAAAAAGAATTTAAAGGCCATTGAAAAAATACTATTGAAATAATTGTCAATATCTTTATCATTGATGTGAATAGCTACCGATTCTGTCCAACTAGTATTAAAAATATTATATATTATTATATAAATGGTTGAAAACTTATAGGAGATTGATAGAATACCATTTGCAGATAGTCCTAAGGCATTGGAAACGATTAAACGATCTGATGATGAAAAAACCCACCATGATAAAGAACTAGCAATCAAAGGCATAGAATATTTTAATAAATCTTTTAAGATTTTTTTATTAAAACTTTTAGGTGCTAAATATTTATATATTTTTAATGAAAAAACTAAATAAATGATACAAAATACATTACCTAGAATAGTTCCCAAAAACATTCCTATGACATTGAATTTTAATATTACTAAAAATAAAATATTAAAGAAAATAGTAAATAGTGACATGACTACGCCAGCAACTGAATACTTCGTATTGTTTCCTAGTCCTCTAGCACATTGCAATAGGTAGGTTGATATGTTGGTCACAATGACAGCTATTACAAAATACGTTTTATATTTAATATTTATTAATTTGTTAATTGCTAGAAAGATGATTAAACATATGATAGTAATTGCTAGATTAAAAAACAGTGATGTTGTTAAAACTTCTTTTTGCTTTTTCGAATCATCACGATACTTGATTAGATATCTAAAAGTTCCCTCTTCAATTTTTAAACTTATTAATGGTATTATTAAAGAAATTAAAGTATTAAATAGGTCAACTATACCATATTCTTCAGTTGATAAGATACTAGTATATAGTGGTAACAAAAAGAACGTAATTAATTTAGTAAAGATTGTTCCTATAAAAATAATTAAAGTATTTTTTGCTAATTCTTTATTACGATTCATTTTAGTCACCTCCTATTTTAAAAAATTTAATCATGACTAGTAATCATATTAAGAATTATTTATTCATTAGAAGTTTTTACAATTTTTGCAGGTACACCAACAACAGTACAATTACTTGGAATATCATTGACAACTACAGCGTTGGCACCAATTTTAACGTTGTCCCCTATTTTAACATTGCCGATGATTTTAGCACCAGCACCAATGAGAACGTTATTACCAATAATTGCTGATGTTCCTGGTTTATGTGGATCGTCGGCAACAGTTACTTGTTGGTAAATAGTACATTCCCCCCCCACTTTGAATGGTGAGAAATGATTATTCCATTTAATCCGTGTGGTAAATTTGGTGGTGATTTAAAGTATGCTCCACTATTTAAATCTGTCCCAAATGATGCATTGTTATAGGCATCACTTTTTTTGATACTATATAACATGAATAACTTTAAGAACTTGTTTGTTCTATTATTTGGATCTGTTACAATCTTTCTATATTTCCAATATTTTTCAGGATTATAATGTTGAATATGTTTTTTTAAAGTATAAGCAAAACCTCTATTTGGATTAATATTCATACTTATTCCTCCTCTTTTTATTGCTATTTAGTATTTTTGCATAAATTTTCTAATTCTTTAACTTTATCTTCGATGCGTAAATTGTCAATAGCATATTTTTTTGCTAAGATGCTCAAATCATTTCTCAACTTTTCTTCGTTACATAATTTTTCGATATAATAGTGGATATCGTTAATTTCATATGCAGTAACGCCACCAAATAGAAAACGAGCGATACCAACATTAGTAGAAATAAATGGCACACCACTAGCTAATGATTCTGTTAGAGAAATAGGAAAGGCTTCCCATTTACTAGTCATGATATAAGCATAGGCATTTGAAACATATGATGATATATATTTTCGGTCTATATTATGCAACATTAAAATTGGTTTTTGTTCATCAGTTAATTTATATTTTTTACGCAACTTATTAGCATAATTTATTAAAGAATAATAATATTTATTTGAGTTTGAACCTATTAAAACTAGTCCAATTTTTGTGTCTATATTAGCTTTTAAAAACTCTCTTACAGCTAACTTTTGATTTTTTCGATCATCATAGTTTGAAACATTTAATAAATATTTATCAAAAGGTTTAACAAAATCTTTTAAAGTCTTTTTCTCAAAAAAATCATTTTCTGCAGCATTCTCAATAATTTTAGCTCTAATGCCATATTTTTTTTCAAAGAAGTCATAACCATAACACTTGTCGTGAAGCTCAGTTACAACATCATAGTCTTTGAAATATTTTCCGTTTATTGAGTAATAAAAAGACCAACGGATTTCTTTCCACAATTTATTGGCCATGCTGGCAAAACTACTAAAGTTAATCGTTGAAAAACGAAAATCAAAAATGTCATGTTTATATAATATTTTTTTACATTTATACTTATTTAAATCTTTTAATATTAAATCGGTAAAAGCATTTTGAGTGCAGACATTAATTAAAACATCGACCTTATTAGCATATTCACTAATAATTTTTTTATATTCTTTTTTATTACCAAAATACAATCCATACTTTGTGTATAAATTAATTCGAACTATTTTTACACCATTATATATTTCTTCATTTGATGATGTTAAGTCTTTATTTGAAGTTAATACTGTTACATTATGTCCTAATTTTACTAATCCTTCTGCTAAATATCCAGTGACGTTTTGAACACCATCTTTTTTAGGAAAATATGTAGATACGGTAATTAATATTTTCATAATCAAGACCTTCCTTTAATAATTTTATTTATAGAAAAAAATCTTTTTGTTCTATTTTTTATGGCTCTAAATTTAAATTTTATCCATTTAAAATCTAAACCTTTATATATGTTTTTCCTATATGCTTTTTCATCTAATTCAAAGTAATTATTAAAACTATTATACGTTATTATAAACTTTGAACTATTTGAAATGTTATTAATCATTTGTCTTTTTTGTAGATGAACATATGCATATTCTTTAGTAATTAAATTATGATTTTGGTAGTAGTTAGCTAAAACTTTACCATTATCAAAAATAAATACTAAATTTTTATTTTCTTTAACAAATTTTTCATTTATATATTTAATTATGGTAAGATTCTCTTTGCGACAATTTATATCAGCAACATTAACTTCATAATTGAAAATCTTTAATCCATTCTTTTTAAATATTTCATTAATATTATATTTCCCTATTTCGTCAAAACCGAAGTGCTGATCATTAGACAAAATATCTCTATAATTAATTGTACCTTCTATAGATTCCATGAACAATTTATTAATTTTACCACAGTTTCTATATAAAGATAGATGACCTAAATAAGCAATTTTATCATATTTTTCATTTGGCATAAATTTTAGTATATCACCAAAGATTAAATCTAAATCACAATGTCCCCAATATTTACATCCTTCTAGATATTCGTTGAAAACGTAACCATATGTTGGTTTGTAATCACATAATTTATATGGTGAATTCAAAGATATAGGAAAATCAAATTTTTTCTGTATCATTTTGCGAAAATCATTAAAACTAATTTTTATAATTTTAACATTTTGTGGTATTTCGTATCTTGTTTCATCATCAGTGAATACTATAAACTTTATATCTTTGTTATATTCACATGATTTTAACCAAAGATTAAAATATTTAGGTAATACACCAAAATATGGAGAAAAAATGACATATTGATATTTTTTTGATTTCATTGGTTACCTCCTAGATATACTTATTTATTATATATTATTTAATAAAGCAATCATTCTCTGTTGTACAAATGTTATAATTAAAAGCTGTATTCCATTCTGGTCTAAAGTAAATTATTGAAGTTGAATAAAGAATTAAAATGATAGTAATTAAAAGAGTATTACTCAATGCAAACCTCTTTGTACAATTTTCTTTTAAAACATTTGGGAAGGCAGTAATGGAAAAAATTGTGAAATAACTAGCAACCCTAGACAGTACATTCATTTTTATTGAAACTAAACATATCAATGAAGATAAGAGCATTACATATAAGTAAAAATGTTCATTGGAATTAATATATTTTTTTCGTTTTATGATAATGTATGAATAAATAAACATGATAAAATATGATATAAAATATAACGAATTGGCTAGACTATAACTATCATCACGAACTTTATAAGTATAATTCCATTCAAGTATTTCAAAAATTTTATTAGATACTGAAGCTATTGAATACAATAGTGCTAATGAAAAAACAATTAAGAAAAATACTCTTTTCTTATTTAATTTCATATTGACAATTGGATAAATTAATAATCCTACAATCGACGTGATATGAAATTGAGTGGCAATAAAGACAGAAATAACGAAAGGAATTAATTTTTTCTCTTGAGCATATTCGTAAGAAAAACTCATTAATATTATCATTGCAAAAAATTGTCTTATAAACATCATAGAATCATAAAAAAATAGTAAACATATATACATCATTACACTCAAGAAATAGTTTTTTGAATATTTTTTTATGAATCGATATATGAAGTAATTGAAAACTAAACTTATTACAAGCATAAAAACCCTTACATTATGTGTTATGTAACTCATTAGTATTTCAAAAATGTTAAATCCAGGTTCAAATCTACTAAGTGATAAATATTTCCATTTGTATTTACAAGCAGCAAGGAATGAGTAATTATAGCTAATTGTATCACTACCAGTCGACATACTTCTAAATCCAACTAATATAAATAATAGAAAGAAACTTAAAATTAGAAATAATTTTTCATTTTTACGATCATGATCTACTAAGCAAAATATTGAATATATCAAAACTATTAAAAAAATTACTAAAAAGTTAAACATGTATTTATCCTTTTAAACTTTTTTTGCACGTAATTTTTTTTGATAAAATACACAACGTATTTTATTTGGTAGTAAAGAAATAGTAATTCTAATAATAAGATTATAAAAGTATTCAAAAATATTAATAATGTGAAGTTTTAATAATTTGTTTTGAAAATTAGTTATACATTTTATATATGAAATACTTCCCCTTCTACTACACATATTCATTCCAGATCTTGCTCGTAATAATGTTTTTTCAATATTTGCCAATTTATAACCTTTAGAAATCATTCTTGCCCATAGAAAATAATCTTCAAACAATGGGCAATTCATGTAGCTTCCAGAGTCTATGACACTACTCTTTTTAAAGAAAACAGTCATGTGATTCATCGGATTTCTTTTTTTGATATATGTTTTTACTTCTTCTTGTGATAATGGCACTAACTTATAATTTAAATCATTACCTGTTTCATCATCAAATTCAATTATATTAGAACCGACAACATCTATATCTTGATGTTCAGTAATAAATTTTACTTGTTCTTCAAATCTATTTGGTAATGATATATCATCAGAATCCATTCTTGCTACATATTCATAATGACAATGTTTTAAACCCTCATTTAAGGCAATTCCAAGACCACTATTTTTTTCTAATTTTACTATTTTTAAAAATTCATACTTTTTTTTGTACTCATCAATAAGTTTATACAACTCATCAGTAAGTGGTCCATCTTCTACTAAAATTATTTCATTTGGCATCAAAGTTTGATTGATTACACTGTCTAGTGCAAGTTTTAAATTATTTGAATTTTCCTTATAATACACACTCATTAAAACCGAAAACTCTTTTTTCATATTACTGCATCCCCTTTTTATATTTATTTAGGCATTTTGTAATTCATCATTATAAACGATTTCAGTTCTTTTATATTGATTACTCAAATCATTTAATTCATCTTGAATAGTGCTTTTACCTGCATCAGCACCTTCTTTTGATATTACTGTCTTAATAGTAAGAAATATTATTTTTATATCTTCTTTTAATGAGTAATTCTTGATGTATTCTAAATCATATCCAATCTTTTCAAATATAGAAATATTATTTCTTCCTTTAGCTTGGGCAAGTCCAGTTATTCCTGGCAAAACGTCACAACGATGTCTTTGAGATTCATTCATTCTTTCATAATAATCATGAATCCAAGGCCTTGGTCCAATGAAGGACATATCCCCTTTTAATACATTTATCAATTGGGGTATTTCATCTAAACTAGTCTTTCTTATTAAGGTTCCAACTTTTGTATGTTGATCTTTTTTAGAGAAATCATGGACATCATTATTGACGGCCATACTTCTAAACTTATATAACATGAAAATATTTCCATTTTTTCCAGTTCTTTCTTGTTTAAAAATAACTGGTCCTTCACTATCAAGTTTAATAGCTATTGATACTATTAAAATGATTGGTGATAGAATTATTAACATGATTAAGGCTAAAACAAAATCTATTGTTCTTTTAACATAATAATATTTCGGTGTATTCATACTACTTCCCCCTAGAATACATTATTTCTTATAATAACTTCCGTAATAGTTATTGTAATAATAAGAATTAGCTCTTTTATCAACTTGGTTTAGAATTACACCAGATAGTCTAGCTCCAACTTTATCTAGTGCTTTTTTAGAATTCTCTAATACGTTTATTGATGTTGATTTATACTTGGCAACTAATAATGTCGTATCTGCATATGTTGAAACGACAACTGCATCATTTAGTCCAATTATTGGTGGACAGTCAAGAATTATAATTCCATATTCTTTCTTTAATAGATTAATTAATTCTTTAAATTTTTTATTTGCTAATAACTCAGATGGATTTGGTGGAAATGGTCCAGTTGGAATGACATATAGATTTTTTATCTTTGTCTGTTTAATAAAATCTTTATATTTTTCTTTCCACTCTTTATTTACTAATAAATTAGATAATCCTTCTTTTCTAGTATTAGTTACATTAAAAATTTTCTTTTGTCGACCTTTTCGCAAATCACAGTCTATTAATAATACTTTTTCATCATATTCAGCAAAAGCTGCTGCTAAGTTAGAAGAAATAGTACTCTTTCCTTCGCCTGGTAATGAAGATGTAATAGCTATTACTTTAACTTCTTCATCAATTGAAGAAAATTTTAAATTAGCTCTTATTCTTTTGATCTCTTCAGTGAATGCAACATTCTTTTTATCTGATATCTCTACATTAGCCATTATTTCCCCTTCTTTCCTACTTTAGGTACAGTACCTAAGACTGAAATTCCTAATTTTTTTTCAATTTGTTCAGTAGTTTTAACTGAATTGTCAAAGTAATAGACTACGAATATAATTCCCACTGATAGAACGACACCAATTACTCCATATATAATTCCATCTTTAACTGGATTGATGTTGTATGGATGAGTTGATATTTCAGCTTTATCAATTACTGATACGTTTTCCAAGTTATATATTCTTTCTACTTCTTTTTTAAATACTTCTGATAATTTATTAGCTATATCTCTAGCTTCTTTATTATCATCACTACTAACTCTAATTCTAATTATTTCGGTATTATCAACACCTGATACTTGAATCATTCCAGACATAGAATCAATACTGCGATTTAGTTTCAAATCTTTTTTTACTGTTTTTAAAACAGTTCTACTCTTAATTATTTCACTATAAGTTGAAACTAATTTTTGGTTCATTGTTATATCTATTTGTGTCATTTCAGAAGATGCATTTTTGGTATCACTGACTAATATTATCGTTACTTCACTTTGGTACATTGGTGTTTTTAAAAAGATACTATAACCTAGTCCTAGTGCTAGTACTAATAATGTCAAACCAATAATAATAAATTTCTTTTTCCAATAATATGTAAACATTTCTTTTAAGTCGATCTCTTCCATAATAAATAATCCCCCTGTTTTTCGTGCTATTATAACACATTTGTTCTATTTTTACAAGTACAAGTTATTCTTGACTTGATTATTCAATTTCTAATTCCTTAAATGTTTTACCATCAATCATACCTTTAATGGTCTTTTTAACCTTTTGGATAGTAGTTTCATCAGGTACCATTACATACGCTTTAGCATTTGGTATTGAGTAAGTATAGTCCATTTTACCATCACCATCTAAGTTGATTCTCTTTATGGTCCAAGTTGGCATTTTTTCAATTTGTTGTTTGATGAAATACTTTATTAAAGGTTCTGGTATAGAAGTTTGGAAAGAATCCTTCAAACTGTCTAAAATCTCAAAATAATTATTCAATAACACTTTTGATGATGTCACTTTATTAATAATGGCAGTAATTACATCTTCTTGATGTTCACCACGTTTACGATCACCTGATGCGAAGACTTTTCTTTGACGCACATATCTTAAAGTTTCTTTACCATTGAAACTATTCCATCCCTTTTTGGCAACTAACACTGAACCAACCTTAACTTGTACATCAGAATATACATCGATTCCTCCTACTGCATCTACAACTTTGACTAAAGTATCAAAGTTTACTCTTAAGTAGTAATCAATATCGACATCTAATAAGTCTTCAATGGTTGTTATTGACATATCAATTCCATATATACCAGAATGAGTTAATTTATCTTTTCTTCCAGTTGTTCCATGAAGTTGAACATAATAATCTCTTGGTATACTAGTCAATAATATTTCATTTGTTTTAGTATTTATGGTAATGACGATATTGACATCACTTCGCGATACTTTTTTTATTGGACCAGATGTATCAATACCACTTATATAAATGGTATAGACATCTTTATTGATCTTGACGTCTTTCTTCTCTTCTTTTTTTGGTATTGTCGCTGTTATAGTGGCGATTATTTTAGTAGAATCTTTATAATTTTCTATTTCTTCATCTAAGACAGTCTTATAAAAACTACTCATGAACATGGCATCTATTTCACCATTTAATAAATCACTACTACTTTTGAATAAGTCATCACTATCGTCTACTTCAATATTTACTTTACTTTTTAAACTATCTAAAGCTTGACTATAATTCTCATCATTGATGGAATAAGTGCTAACTCTTTTATCTTTTAAATCTTCAATATTTTCATAATTACTATCATTTAAAACAACGACATAATATTCAATAGTCTCTTCTTCAATCGTTGGTATATCACCAATAAAACTATCTGTTTTATAGACTGTATAACTTGAAAATGACATGATACCGATTCCAAGTAATTCAATTAGAATTAAAATTACTGAAATTATCTTTTTCTTCGTCTTAATATTTATGAAAGTCATAAACATTAGTAAACCTATTACGAATAAGATTATCTTTGTCAAATAACTATCAGGTAATACGTTGAAAGATATTATCATTCCTGTTAAAAGGATAATACTTAAAATAAATAATATATAAACAATTCTTTTTAACACTTTTATCATTTTAACCTCCTAATCAAATCTGACCATTTCCGCTAATAACTCGACAATGTTTACTTTTTTCTTAACTATTTTGTAAGCTTTAACATCTTCATTTCTAATAATTTTAGCAATATTGTTATTGACTAAGTCCCTAGCTATTTCTTCACTATCAGTTATGTGCGTGATTTTCTTCATAGCATCATTTATTCTTTCATAAGTATCTTGAGTTTCTTTATGAATATCACTACCCATGAAATGAACCATGTGTCTTTCAAGCATTTCAACTAGTCTTTCACGAGCATTACTGCCATATTGACCATATAAACTACCAATGTTTCCTTGAATTAAAACACCCTTTTTAATCAATTTAACGAAGTCTTTTATTTGATAAGCACTATATCTTTCAGCGTGTGCTATTATGGGAATACACCCCTGTTTCAATAGATTATCAACTATTTCATCTAAACATTGTGATTTTCTTGAAAAGTTCAATTCTAATAAAACGTATTTACTATTTGCTAAAAATAATAATTGTTCCGTATTTAAATAATAGAAAAAATCTTCATCAATTGTTATTTCATTACCTAAATGAATATTAATGTTCATATTTCTTTTTAGGAGTTCTTCTTTTAATATGTTGAAACGTCTAATCTTTTCAGCATTATCACAGACAAAGTCTTGTCTAACACGATAATGTGGTGTAAGAATTAGATCGGTATAGCCACTAGCGATGGCACTATTAATGATATTAAGGCTTTCTTCAATAGTACTACTACCATCATCGATTCCATATAGTATGTGACTATGGATATCCATCATATTACCAATCCCCCTTTTGTTTGTCGCGTGTTATTATAACATAATTGTCAATTTTAAGCAAGATATATTTTATTATTCAAGACAATAAAAAAACAATATGATAAATCACATTGTTTCTCTTTTAACAATTTATTGGTTTTTGTAGTAATTTTCGTACATCTCTTCATCACTTTTTTTAGCTAAATTAAATGATGAAAAAGTAAATAATGTTAAAAATGACAATCCACCAAGGGCTACTAACACCATATATCACACCTTTGTCTATCATGAATAGAGTTTAACTACTCTCTATTCTATTTATAATATAATAGTAACAAATTTATGATAGTGATGCAACAAAGTTGACATTATTTGTCATTTTTGACTTTAAAAAGACTTCCTTTAGTCTTGACATATATTTTATTTGGTTCTTCTTGAGGATACTCTTTTTCTCCTAAAAGAATAGATCGTACTTCTTGCCAACCAGTACGCCAATCATATCCAGCTCTTATGACATGTTTTTCTTGTAATTCAATATCAGAAATATTTTTATTATGATATGATGGAAAAAGAATTTTAGTTTCAATAGAACTATCTAAGTTAGGCAAACGATCATCAATTTGAACATCAGCTCTAAACAAGTGTTTAGCATTAGTAAAAATGAAGTTTTCCGGTTTAATAAAAGGTAATGTTTGGCGCAGATAATTATATTTATCAGCAAATAGTCGACCAGATCCATCAATATCAAAAGGATTTATACATGATGAACAGATATATATTTCATATTCACTATTCAAATCTTTAATCGTTTCAATAGCATTAGGTATCAATATGGCATCATCATATAAATTTCTCTTATTGATAAATGAATTGAATTCTTGAAATCTTTCTTTAGGAATAGCGGCTTCATCAATATAATAACAATCGAAGTCATCAACGACATAATCAGTACCTAAAAAGGCATTGACAGCTGGTAAGAAACCAGTAAAACAAATTACTTCATCGACATCTAATAATAAACTTTTCTTTTGTTCCACATAAATCACCTAAACTTTATTATAATAATTTATTAAATTTTTTCCAATAAAAAAGTACTTATTTTCATAAGTACTCTATTTTAATTATTATATGCAGCTCTTATTGTTACGCTACTTAAAACATTGTCAAAGAAATAGAATTCAATATAATCACGGTAATTACTACTATCATCATTTAAGAAATATCTGTAATAATTAGAACGCTCATAATCATTAACTTTAACATTTTTATAACCTAGAGATTTCATTGTATTTTGAACATCTTCTTTGGTACTATTGTAGTTAATTCCACCTATGAATGTAACGTTTTCACTACCATCTTTTGGATTGTTGAAGATAGCTAGATCAATTACACAATCTTCAATTTTCTTAGTTTGACCAGAAAGATTAACTACTGATATAGAGATTCCGCCTGGATATTTTCCAAGTCTACCACCACTAGTAGTATAACCAGTAGCTAAATCTCTTTGAGCATAATCTTCATCCCAAGTTAATCCAGTTCCTTTAAATGCTTCTTTAGTTGCAGGAAATGAGATTAATACGCCATTATAACTAGCTTGAGATATTTTATTTATTTTAGTATTAGTTAATGAAGAACTTCCTTTATTATCGTTAGTGTCTTTGTCTTTACTATCAGTATTGTCATCTTTTGTTGTCTCTTCATTAGTAGTTGGTGTATTATCACTACTTGCTTTACCATCGTTTTCATCTTTGTTATTAAGCATAACTAAAGCAATACAAACAATTGCAAAAACAACGACGATAGCTATAACAATGATCAAAGTATTATTTTTATTAGTGTTGTTTCCAACTGGTGGAACCATATTAGGACTTTGATTCATATTATTATTTGGTGCTATATTATTCATATTTGGATTTGGCATAGCTGCTTGACTATAATTCATTGGTTGACTAATTGGTTGTTGTGGTACACTTTGATTTGGCATAACATTATTGTTATTCATGTCATTTAAATTATTTTCGTTCATTTTTTACTCCTCTATCTTATTATTTTATTTTACATATTTTAGTATATATTATTATTGATGTTTTTTCAATAGAAGTAACTAGTTAGAATATCAATTTGTCGTTAAGTGATGACGAAGTAATTTTCAATTATATGATAAAATAAAAACGACTTTAACAAGTCGCTTTTAAAAAATGTGTAATTTAATGTAAAAGTATTGTTCCAAGAACATTTGTTTGATATAATGTTAACGGATACATTTGAAATATATCAGATGCTTTCCCTTTCTATTTATCAAATGATAAAAGAAAGGTGGTGATATTTATGACGAAAAGAGAATTTTCTCAATTTATTATAATATTACTCCTATTCTTAGTTGTAATTATTTTACTTCTAAAATAGCAAAAGCATCTGATTTCAACATTTGTTGATTTCAGATGCTATCCTAAATAAGGGATTGCATTTGATTAGCCCAATCAAATGTATCCTTTTTTATTTTATGCAAGTTTCCTTGACATATTTATATTAACATAAAAAAGAACTTTTGACAAGTTCTCTTTTTTACTCGAATTAACGAGTTATTATCAAATTGGTGCGGGTAACAGGAGTTGAACCTGCAAGCCTTACGGCGCTAGTTCCTAAGACTAGTGCGTCTGCCAATTCCGCCATACCCGCGACATGGTGGACCCTATAGGACTCGAACCTATGACCGTCCGGTTATGAGCCGGATGCTCTAACCAACTGAGCTAAGGGTCCATGACTTTTTAATAGTAACATATATTTTTCATAATTTCAATATTTTCTTTTAAATTTTTTCTTTTTTAAAAGCATATCATAGTAGAGTTTTTTATATTTGAATGTTATAATTATTGTGAGGTGTTTTTATGAATGTTGTTATTCGCGTCAGTGATGCTACAAGAGAAAAAATGATTAAATACTATGAAGGAAAAAAACGTGATAAAGAGATACCATATGTCGTTTTTCAAGCTGAAGAAGAAGATACGGTCATAACTATGTACACTTCTGGAAAAGTTATGTTCCAAGGTACGAGTGCTGATGTTGACGCTACGATGTGGAAAGAAATTGATGGTCAAAATATCAGTGCTAAGGAAGTTACAGAAAACGATAAGAAATATTATTACTGCTCTTCTATTGGATCAGATGAAGTCGGTACTGGTGATTATTTTGGACCAATCGTTGTCACTAGTAGTTATGTAAGTAAAGATGACATACCTTTTTTAGAGGAATTAGGTATTAAAGATTCTAAGAAACTTGATGATGAGAAAATATTAAAAATAGCGCCTCAAGTCGTAAAAAGAATCAAATATAAAAGCATCATTCTAAATAATAGTGAATACAATGAGAAATATGGTGTCGGTTTCAATATAAATAAATTAAAAGCTATAATGCATAATAAGGTATTATGGCAAATGGTTCATGAAGAAAAAGATTTAGTATATGATTATATAATCGTTGATGAATTTGCTCGTGAACAGCGTTATTATGAATATATTAAAGAGACTCCTAACATTCAAAAAGGTATTACTTTTATGACTAAAGCTGAAGATAAAAACTTAGCTGTGGCATGTGCTTCAGTAATTAGTAGATATATTTTTTTAAAAGAATTTGATAAGTTGAGTGATTCTCTTCACATACCTCTACCTAAAGGTGCTGGTCCACAAGTTGATAAAATTGGTGAAGAAGTCGTTGAAAAATATGGTGAAGATAAATTAAAAGAAGTTGCTAAGTTAAATTTTAAAAACACAGAACGAATTCTTCATACGATGATATTTTAGACAAAAGAAAAAGTAGAAATTAATCTACTTTTTTCTATTTATAATTTATGACTATCATAATTATCTTTTTGTTTTTCTTCTGCAATAGTTTGTCCTTTTAGAATATCATTTACTTTTTTAAACTCATCTTTAAAGTTATTTTCATAAAGTATCCATTTTAGTTCTGTCATCTTTTCCGAATATGATTGTTGAGTGATTTTTCCGCTATCCAAAAGAGAGTTCATTCCATTAATTAAGAAATCGCTTCCTTCTTTTGGATTATATCCATTAATTACTTCCGGTTCTATGTAAAACAAAATACTAGGTACAAGCTTCATATCACCTGTTTGAAGAAAATTTTTACGATTTTCTAATTGATATTTTTTTATATTTTCAGCTGAACGGCTTCCTTTTGGAACAATAATTGGACAATTAAAATATTTTGCTTCATTGATATTTTCTTCTGTAATTTTCTCGGTAACAATAGCAGATGGCTGTATCCTTCTATTATTTTCATCGCGTCGATCAAATGCAAATTCTGCACGATTTCTTCCATACAAAATATTTATGTCTCTACTCTTCGTACCTCCACATTTTGGATTTAAACATCGTATAGCGTGGCATACATTTCCATCACCTGGTGCAGTTTCTATTATTTCAAAATTAGCATTACTATCCCATGCGTAACCATCATGACCAACTCTTGCTGAACTTACTCCAGCAGAAATGGTAGAAATTCCTTCAATTAAATTCCATGCTTCTGGTGTTTCTTTTAAAATTCTACCAATTTTCATATCTGATAATTGTATCTTTTTTTCTGAATATAAATCTTTTAATTTTTCACTAAAAATACGATACTGTTCGAAATCATTTTCAAGTACATGAGAAAAAGTTGAACTAGTTTTAGAAGAATCATCATTTTTCTCTAGTATGGTTGATGCTATAAAACAATAATCATAATCTTTTAATTGAATAACACTTACACCATCAACGTTCTCTAAATATATTGGAGCATTACTATCAGTTTTAGAAGCTTTTTCTTGAAGTTCATTAATATTAGTTAGATTACCTATGATTTGCTTACTATCATATTTGTTAATTCTTGATATAATACTAGTCATAGTCGGAACCTCTTTATCTGCTGATTCTTCTACTAATTTTGCTACTTCAACAATATTAATGTCTAGTGCTTGCAAAATGCCATTTTCTGAATATGTACTGCTATTTCTAAAAATATCGTTAACTTTTTTCAAATAGTCTAATTCTTCTTCAGTGATAATTCCATTTCTAACATATTTATACCTATAGTATTCAAAATCTGTATCATTCATTTCCCCAATATCATGAGGAAACAACTTTCTTTCATAAGGTCTTGCATTTTTTGTAGATGAAATATTTAAAAATAACTCTCTGACATCTTCACCTGTTAAAGATTCTTTTGAACAAATTTTAGCTGCTTTTATTTTAAAATATGATTTTAAGTCTTCAATTGATTTTATATCATATTTATTGTCATTACAAGCTATTTCACCTAATATTTGTTTTTGGTAAGCAGTTAAATCTGGTTGTTCGGAAATGATATTATTAGCTAATTCTTCCATTTTATCATAGCTCAATATGTATCTATGAAGTAATCGATGATTACTATTAACTTCATCTAACATATATTTAAACCATTGATTTGCTCTTTCCAATTTATCATTTTTATATAAATCAACGACGATATTTGAAGCATCTGAATCATATTCTAGAATACCTGCTAATATATTCATATCTATATTGTTAATAAAATCATCTTCAAGCATTTCTACTCTTAAAGAACTATTGCCATACGATAATTCTGGATAATTTTCTTGAATTTTTTTTAAATTACGATTAAACATTTTTGTTATTTCATTTTCAATTCCATATTTATTTAATAATCTTAAAAAAGTAAGTATATCTTTTTTGGCTTTTATTACTTTAGTATAAAGATTATTATCTTTAAATATTTTTTCTTCTATTTCAGGATTTTGATCAAATATTTTTAGAAGTTTTTCATTTTCATTTTTTCCCAAAAAACCAAAAAATTCATTTTGTTCTATTAATTTAACTATTATTTTAGGATAATTTCTTAATGCAATAAATAAGTTTAAATCTGCGTCATTATTAGTTAACGAAATTATTATATCTTTTATATTATCACGATTTAATAAAGAATCTTTTAATTTATCATTGGTTACAAAAATTTCTAATAATTTTGAATTATATTTTTTTAATAATTCAGAATTTGGAATTTTTGAAAAATAGTAATCAGGATTGTTTATGATATGTTGAAGAAGATTGACTTGGAATGTTTCGTCATTTGGGAATACATTAGCGTCTAAACACATGCGATATAGACTATTATTTTCAATGAATAAATCAAAATTTTCAAATGACTTAATTGCTAAATCAATAATCGTACTTTTATTTAATTTAGTGATTATTTGGTTACGTAGTAACTCATTTTTATCATTTTCAGATAAATTGCCAAAAAGTTGATTACTAACTTGTGGATCATTTACGACATTTAAAATATCTTCTGGCAATATATCTAATATTTTTATAAATTCACTCATAGAAACTGCATCTTTTACATTTTGAAGATCTTTACTTAAAAAATTTTTATCTGATAAATTTGTTAAATAAAATGAGACTAAATCTGGTTCCTGAATACATTTGGCAAAAATTTTTTCTTTTTCTGAACCAAGTAATAAATAATTAATAGATTTTAATAATTTTTTAATATTTGGCAATTTTTGGTAATTAATATCATCCGCTAAAACTATGCTTTCGATTTGCTCATCATTAAGGTTTTCTAAAAGTTCAGGATATTTATAAAAATTATCATTCTTTTTTAATGCTTCATAGAGAAAATCCTTTTCAACTTTACTGACAATGTTAGGATTATTTAGCCATTCATCAGAATTTGATAAATATTTTTTAGCATCAGCTGGATATATGTGATGGACTCTGTCCCAATTTAAAATATCGATTGGTTTTAACTCTAAAAAATTTGCAAGTTCTTCGAGATTTTCAAATCCTTCATCTATGTTAATCCTAAAAGGATAGAATCCTTTACAGAATTCTATCACTTCGTTTAAATTATTTGATTTTCTTCTATTTAATTCATCTTTTAATAGATCGTTAAAACCATATTTTTTTTGGATGTCCTCTAATGACATTTTTTTAATTTCTTCTTCGTTTTCTAAACGTTCTTGTATTGTATCGGACATTACTACTACTTCTTTCTATTATTCTTTAGTTTCTTCTTTTTTTTCTTCACTTGGAGCATCTACTGGTGTTCCACATTCTTGACAGAACTTACCAGTTACTTCAGCACCACATTTAGGGCATTTCTTTTTTTCCTCTGTTGGAATAGCTGTTCCACATTCACTACAGAATTTACCATTTACTATAGCTCCACAGTTTGGGCATTTAACACCAGTTGGTTGTTGATTTGTATTAGCATATGGATCATATTGTTGTTGTGGACCATTTTGACCAGCGAAAGCATTTTGCATTACACCACCAGTCATACCACCAGTAGCCATATTCATGACACCTAAACCGACAAAACCATTAGCAGCACCATTTTCATTACCAGCAGCTTTTTCCATGACGTCAAGAACACGTCCTTGTTGCATCATGCTGTTAGCATTGTGCTCGTATTCTTTAATCTTCTTATCAGAGTCTTCATCTGGTGTTACTGATTCAATTGCAAATCCTACTAGTTTAACTCCCCTATTTCTAATTGGTTCGTCAAATACTTTACTATCCATTACTTGTTTAATTTCATCAGTATTACTTGGTAATTCTAATAAAGGTATTTTATGTTCACTATTTCCCAATTCATTAAGAACGTTTTGGAAAGTAGCGACAACTTCACTATTCATTTGATCTGTCAATGTTGTCTTAGTAACGACATCAGCAGTTCCAGCATACATTCTCATGAACAATGCAGGATCAAAGATTTGGAAAGTATATTTTCCATAACATCTAACTTTTACACCTAAAGGCATCAATGAACCAGTCATTTGGTTAGGAATAGCATGTGACCAATCTTGATATGGTATTGGTGTTCCTGTACCAAACTTATTATCTAATATCTCTTTGACATTGAAATAGAAGACAGCTTGTTCTTTAGCAGGTGTTCCATTATAAGTGAATCTTTGCCACATTTCTTTAAATACTGCACCAAATTGTCCTCCAAAGAATGAAGGTGAAGATGATTGATCAAAATTATATGTTCCCTCTTCAGCAGTTGCATCAAGGATACTTCCTGAATCATAGATAACTGCTACTTGTCCTGGTGCGACAATAATTCTACTTCCTTTCGAAATTTGACCACTCTTAGTAGTCTTTTTCATCATTAATGTGTTTTCATCCATGTCCTCACACTTGATGAGATCCTCCCATTGATCTCCTAGTGTTGAACCGATTGCGCCTACGGCAGCTTTAATTAATCCCATTTAATTTCCTCCTTCGATTAATAATCTTCCTTATAATTAATTATTTTCCAACATTTTAATAGACTAGCTATTTGAATGTTTATAGCACTGTTACAGTAACTACACTTTGATTGTTTTAAAGAAGTGATCGGACTTCCACAATTCGGACAATGGAGTCCTAAAACGTTGATATCGAAACCAGTTTTAGTATTATCTATGATGTATACCAAAGTTGTCGTATATCGCGTTTGCTTCTTTATTTCATCATGAGAAAGTTCTTTATTATCTTTTCTCTTACTATAATAATACTCTAAAGATGATGATATTTCAATAGTTGCGACATCTTTTTGACAGCGATAACTCTTGATGGCATGTTTATGAAAGACGACGTCATCATAGCGATAACTGATATTATTCGATTGTAAATCATTTATTTGATTTTGAACTTTTTCACGAATGATGTTAAAATCATCACTCTTTAAATATGACATATCTTCGTTTTCAATAGCGTTAAAGATTGCTCTTAAGCTCTTTTCAACTAAGACGTATATCTCTTTTTCATCGAAATCTTTAAAATCTCTTTGAATTTCTGGTAATAGAACTTTAGTCATACCACTAACTTGTTTATGTCTTTCTTTATCTTCCATTTCAATTCTTTTAGCTTCATCATAAATAGATTTTATACTTCTTCCTGAAAAGCCATACTTATTTAGTAGATTTCTAATTATCAAATATACTATGCTGATGAGAAAAATAATCCCAAAGATAACTCCTAGAAAGCCAAATAAGAAACCGGTAATCATCTTACTTTATAGATACGATATTGGATAAAACCCAATCGTGTTCTCCTGTTGTTATTATACTTCGACAATACTCACATTGTCCTGATGAAGTTATCTCAGTTGGTGCTCCACAGTTCGGACAGTTAGTAGTTGATTTATTACTCTTACCAGCCTCAGTTAAAACACCTTTTTTACGATTGAAAGTCATGTCATATTTCATGAACCAGTTGCGATTTGGATCGCTTTCTAGAACTTGATTAGAAGTGGCATCAACGACATAATCATGCATTGTAGCATGTAATTCAACGACTAATACTTCTTTATCACCATCAACGCGATATGATTTTAATCCACAATATCTAATACAGATCTTTTCAATTTTATTGATCTTATTATTATTGATGTATTCATTTAATTGTTGATTGTGTTGGTTGAATAGTTCTTGTGATTCAAATGGTCTTATCACTTTCCAATCGCGATCATTCCATGCTTGTTGAATCTTCATGAATACTTCTCTTGCCCAACCGATGAAAGCATCTTCTGAGAAGTTAGGATCATCTACGCGAATAGCTTGAGCGACAGATTGACTTAGTCCATCATTCATATTCTCACTCAAATTAGCTTGATAATCAGTTTCAGCATTTTGCGAATTGATATCCATCTGATGTAGTTTACCTGATTTCTTCATATAGAAGAAGACACCAGCGATGATAGCTAAAACGATTAAGCCACCGACAGGTCCAAACAAATCAAATATTATGTAAAAGAGAAAGAATATGTCAGAGTCATCACCACCACCGCTACTACTACTTCCACCCGTATCATAACTATTATTATTACCGACATCAGCAAAAACTGGTTGATTATTTATAGCAACGATAACTATTAAAACTAACGTTATTATAAATAGATATTTTAGGATTTTTTTATAGTTAAACTTTTTACTCATCTTCACACCTCACTACTATAATAATCATTATATCATAAAAAAATCATAATACGATAGTAAGTTTGTATTACAATTTTTTAACTCCTTTTCATTTAGTATCTTTTTTAGGTTTTTTAACATCCAATTTCTTACATTTTTGATAATCGTTTTCAATTATATCTTTTGATGAGAACAAGTGTTCTTCTGGTTCAAAATAATGGATATTACCTTTTTCATCAGAATATATTTTTAAGAAATAACATCCGACGACGTTTTGTAAATTCATCTTTTTCATGAATTGAGATTGATTTACGAGACATGGCACTAACAAAGAATGAACGTTGCGATAGAACATGTAGTAACTCTTATGATAGTGACCTTGTAATAAGATATTAGGTTTCTCACCAGGATTTAATCCTTCAATGGCCTGTTGTGGTTTATAAGAATAAGATTTAGCGTTACCACCACCAGGATGATCCATCAATATCTTTAAATTATTTATTTTGAAAGTTGCTTTATCTTGTCCTAAATAGAACATGTCATCACGACATCTATCAATCCATTCTCCAGCTGTTGCTCCCCCATTCTTTAAATGGGTCTCATCATGGGAACCTTGAATGAAGTAAGTCTTGATACCATCTATATGCGGATACATATCAATGACATAACCGACTTGTTCATCAAAACCGCGTAAGAACAATTGATAAGTCTGCTCTTTACGAACTTGGGTATAATCACCATCTAAGACATCACCGATATGTAAAATAGTATCGATACCACGACGGTCAGCTTCTTTATAAACTTCATTTATTAGCGATAATTGTTGTTCTTTGGTTCCTAGATGGGTATCAGAGATAATACATAGATTAGTTTCAATCAAACCGTCTTTATCACGAGCTAAATATTGTGGGGTCTTACGAACCTTTTTCTTTTTGAAAACTAATTGATTATTATCATTCATGACTAGTTCGATTGGCTTACCATATAGTTTCATCGTCTCAACTAAACCATTAGCTTCGTTGTAACTGATTCCCATATTTTTGACAAATTCATCTAGAGTGACACCATTTCTAATGAAACGATATATTCTATTTATATATTTTTCAGTATCAGTTGCGACATGAGGAACTTTTTCAATGGTACTCAATGGTTTAGCATACAAATAATCATTTTTAATCGTTTGATAACATGGGATAAAGGTAGGAATTACTTTTTCAATACCATTTTTCTTCATCTCGATATCTAAAATCCAAGCGCCCATCGTATTATTGATTCCATCATCTTTCATTTTAGGAGTAGTTGCGGTCATACCAGGAACTGATATTTCATCGACACCACGGAAATGCATCTTTTCACATTGTAAATAATGACCGTGCAAAATCATATCAACTTTGTCTTCACTACGGATGGAAGAGATGTATTGTTGCGGTTTATAAGATAGCGTATAAGCAATTTTTCCTTTTGGATGTCTTACTAGAATCTTGGCTTGTTCTAAGATTTTAGCATTTTCTGGATCGCGATGAATCAAATCAATTGTACAGTGATTTGGTCCTAGATAAATCATATCTTTTCGTTTATCAGAGATCATTTTACCAATTGATTCAGAACTTTTTAAATCATGGGTATGATCTTTTTCACCAGTTATGAAATAAGTTTTCATTCCTTCTAGACGAGGAAAATTATTTATTATGTATTCAGCTTGGCTCTGAGTATCATACTTGAACAAACTGTTATAGTAAATGCTTTTGGGGGAGATTAACCCAGCTGATAAGTCACCACAGACGATGACATTACGAACACCTTCTTCATAGGCTTTGCGATATACTTCGTTTAGGAAAGAAAGTTGTTGATATTTACTTCCCAAACTGGTATCAGAAATTACTAATACTTTGAAACCATTACTATCAGTCTCAATCGTATAATGATTATCGGCAGTAAAATCAGTAGTTCCTTTATTCATTATTTGAACATCGTTATCTTTTATGACAGTGGATATCATAAATCCTTCATCGGTCAATTGTTTTATGAGACCCATCAATTCATTAGGTGATATTTCAAAATGTTTACTCGTTTCGTCTAATGATCTCTCCTTCTTTATAAACTCTAATAATTCTTCTCTAATATTTTCAATGGCCATAATACTTCTACCTCCCAAAAATAATAAAAGAAGATACTAAAAAAGCACCTTCTACTCGACGGAAAAACAATAAATTTTATAACTTTTTAATGGACTAAACAATTTCATGTGTTCACCTATTATCTTTCTATCTTGATTTTATACTCATTTATTTTTTTTGTAAAGAGAAAAAAGATAAATATTTGCATATTTATCTAATTGATCACATATGGATTGGATTGACTTCCATCAGCAGTGGCATTTGTCATTATTCCATCTTTTAAATATACTACTATTTGGGAATTACAACTGACAGTCGCAGCACGTGCAGTTACACCACTAGCGGTAAAAGATGAAATATTAGTAACACCATTATAGCCAGTAACAGTCCAATAACAACTAGATGAACCACCATTCAACCAGTTATTTTTACTACAATTGGTCATCGCTGTCTTAACTGAACCTGATCCCGTTGCGGATAGATCGCATTTATTAGATGCTGAAGTAATATTTCCAGAAGCTTTAAAATAATCTTCTAGAGATACTAAGCCAAAATTGTCTTCGATACTCTCTTGCCTTACACTAGTAATGGCTTCTTTAGTCGAATAAGTATCATAAATAGCTCCCGTATAGAAGTTTCCTTTAGCCAATTTACTAGTATAATCCATACTGTTATATTTAGATTTAAAAGTATTGTATAGCGTTGATGATTTCCATTTTTGGGAACCGCTTGAAGATGATGATGAGACTTTATCAAAAGCAGCATTTATATTATCAGTAATGACGATTTTAACAGTACCATCGCTCTCCAAAGCTAAAATACGAGCATTTTTATTACCAAATTTTACGTAGTTATTAGGATTAGCTCCAGTATAAATGTATCTTTTACTTGTACTCGTACTATTAGTTGAATCAACAATTAGACCACTATTACTACTATCGGAATTATCAGTGATCAGGCGACTTAAGACGGCAAGCTTACCACCAGCTCCACTTATTTGAACGTCTGAACCAATACAACTTATGTAGGCTTCATATTCATCACGACAACTGTATGGATGAGCGGGATTAGCATCATATTTCTTATAACAGTTCTCTAATGAAACTTGTTTAGAAATGCATTTATTCATGTAGTAAGTAATATCACTAGTAGCGATATTTTCTTTATTATAAGAACTGCGCATGATATTTAAAAGTAACATCAATATTAGAATAATCATAGTTAAAATACCATAGAGCATAGTTGAAATAGCAAAACCCTTATTATTTAGCTTTTTCATAGTATCACCTAGTGTAATTATACAACAATTGTTTTTTTAAGACTAGTTTTTTTATAGATTATTATGAACTTGTCTCCATATTTACGATTTTTAATGACTTCTAATTCGTCATAATCTCTTTTTAAATAATCATTATCAACTTCACAAATGATGAGACCATTTTCTTTTAATAAATCATTTTTTAGGAGGTATTCGACAACATCATTCAAACATTCATTACGATATGGTGGATCGAGAAAAATAATATCGAATTTTACATTTTCTTCGCTTAATAAATTTAGACATTTTTGATAATCTAAATTTAAGACTTTAATTTTTTCTTCGAGAGCAAAAGTCTTAATATTTTTATTTATTACTTTGACACATTTAATATTTTTATCATTGGCATAACAAAGTTTAGCACCATTACTGATAGCTTCAAAACCTAAATTGCCACTACCTGCGAACAAATCGAGACAGATACTATCTTTGATATTTGGATTAATCATGGCAAATAATGATTCTTTTACGCGATCCATGGTTGGTCTAGTACCAGCGATGTCATACCCTTCAATATTTCGTCCTTTTAAAAATCCACTAATTATTTTCATGATGACACCCCTTTTCATCTATTAGTGATTGTAATTTTTTATTGATAGATAGTGATAAGAGAAATAGATCATTTTCAATTTTTTTAAATTCTCTAACACTATCAATACTTAAAATTTCTTTTTTTAAACGCAAGTATTCTTCACTATAGATATTGTTTTTTTCTTTATTTAGAAGATGCATCTTTTCTTTTAGATTTTCATTAGCGTAAATCTCTTTTTTTAGTTTTTGTAATTTTTTAACTTCTTCACTATTATTAAAAATTTTAGTCAATTGATCTAATTTTTCTATTAGTTCTAAATCCATCTAATCACCCAATTCTCTTCTAATTTTTTTGATTATGTAATCTATTTCTTGTTCATCTTCATCAAATAGTTCAACTCGAAAATTGTTGATACCTAGTTTTAAGCAATCTTTGATATAAGAAATATTATCTAATGGTTCTTTATGCATTATATGGGTATAGTGTTTTGTATTGATGATTGGAAATATCTCTTTTTCACGATTCATTAAATAATACTTATTGCCAAGCGAACAGAGATTACAATTATCAGAGTCATGATTGTCAAGCATTTTAATAGGACAATATTTCATGATCATTAGTTCAACACGTCCATAGATAATGTATTCAACGGCATCATTAATAAAATTGGTATTAGTTAAGCGTGGTGGGGTTATCTCAGGAGAAACAGTCAAAAGTTTAGCTTTATCGGACAACGTCTTTACAGTTTCATGATTAGTTATGTTTAGAGTATAGTCACCGATGACATCGTTATCTTGATGGTATTTTTCTAAGGAGCCAATCTCTGTTACTAAAAGGCGTTCACAGGAATAATCTTTATGTTTTAGATTGACGCGTGGCAAGCGAAGATAGATATTAGCTCGATCTTTATACTTAATATATAATTCATAAATATCGGTATAAATGTTATCAACGGCATTTTTAAGAGATGCTTTTAGTTGTTCTTCATTTCTTACTAAAACGTTGATGCGCGGTGTTTGATTCTTTTTTCTAATTGAATCATCTTTATCTTCATTGATGACGACTTGGCGTTTTTTATTTTCACGAAGCGTTATCAAATCATCAACAGCTTGACGACGCAATTCATTCAAGTCTTTGATCGATACAAAAATATTATCAGCGATATCTTCTTTTATTTCTTGAACAGTAAATGGCGTGTTGCCAAGTTTGGTTATTTGGGAAGTGATGCGCTCTTTGGAAGTTGGTGAAGATTTAGCTATTTCAGCTTTAGAATAAGTCTTAGTGATGGTGTTTTGATAATCACTAATAGTCATTTTTAATTCTTGATTTGGTTTACAAATTATAGTGATACTAACCGGTATTTTTTTCTCTTGAACGCGTTTTAAACTATCCAATAACTCTTTTGATACGGTTTTACGCACCTGCCCTTTTTTCTTTAAATTAACTTTATTATCGATTATTAATATTTGCCCTTTTTTCAAAGAATTTATTAATAACATTTTATCATCATAGATACGATTTAAAATCATTCCTTCGCCATTGGGAAGTCTAATACCATCTTCTTGTTTGACGTCATGTGCTAGTTTTATTTTGATGTATTTGTCATCAAATTCAATGACATCACCTAGATGAGTTCCCAAATGATTAGGTGAAGTTATATTCATGATACCTCTTCCTTGATTATTAAATAAATATCCTTCGGTAAATTCACGATTATATAAGGTCTTCAAAGAATATAAATCTTCTTCTGATACTTCGATATCCTTTTTGGAATAATAATTATCAATTGCTTGACGATACAGTCTAGTTACAAAACCGACATACTCAGCTGATTTCATTCTTCCTTCAATCTTAAAACTATCGATTCCTGCATCTATTAATTCACCGATGCGATTTAGGGTATTCAATTCCTTCGTACTCAATAAATATTCCCCATCAGTAGGTACTTTTTGATCATTCTTATAAAGATCATATTTCAAGCGGCAAGATGCGACACATTCTCCACGATTACCACTTCTTCCACCATTCATACTGCTGAAAAGACAACAACCGGAATACGATACGCATAAAGCTCCGTGAACGAAGACTTCTTTTTCAAGACTAATATCTAAAGCTTTTATCTCATCGAGACTCATTTCACGATCTAAAACGATGCGGGTTGCTCCCAAATTTTGAAAAAATTCAATTCCTTTAGCATTATGATTATGACTTTGGGTTGAGATGTGAATATCTAAATTGGGATATCTCTCATGAGTTTTAGCGATTAGACCGATATCTTGCATTATCAAAGCATCAACACCATTTTGATGAAGAAAACCGATATAATTTAAAACTTCTTCCAATTCATCATCAAATATTAAAGTATTAACGGTCATATAAACTTTGACACCATATAAATGACAATATTTAATAGCTTTGACTATTTCTTCTTCATCGAAATTTTGAGCAAATTTACGAGCTCCAAACTTCTTACCGGCAAAATAGACAGCATCGGCACCATTATGAATGGCATAATACAATGTTTCCATATTACCTACCGGACTTAACAATTCAACTTTTTTCATATTATTCACCTAAAATCTAAATAAATGATAACACATTATCACTAGAAAAAAAAGAAACTTTAGTCACCAAACATCTTAGTGATAACTGAGTGATTATATATACTTTCATCAGCATTATTAAAATCGACGTCTTCCGTATGATTGGGAAAGAGATCAATTCCACAGCAGAAATTATGTATTTTCCATTCGTTGAGCATCGATTCAGAAGTGCGATTCCATTCTGATGGATAGATATCATCATATGCTTGCATTATTTCGATGACAGTTTTCATCTCGTCAGAATCAGTAATTTTAAAAGATTCACGAACGCACATATTGGGATCTGGCTTATCTCTTTGGTCGATGATAAATATATTTGGCTCTTCTTTGCTAGAAGAAGATGCGAGTGCTTTAGAAGTACTTATGTAAACGTCATGATTAGAACAAGTCGCGAAAGGAATAGATGAATTATCTTTGGTATATTCTTCATTGATTGCATACGTAATTTGGTGTTCATTCTTTGGTAAGTTCATGATACCAATTAGAACTATTCCGGTTGTAGCCATGAATAAAGCTTTTTTTCTGATGTTAAAATTTTTCATATTTTTCCCTCCTCGAACTGCCATATTATATCACATATATAAATATTTTTAAAGTAAAAAGGAATGTCTTAAACATTCCTATTGTTTGGTGGTTGAACGTGATTTATCTGTCTTGTTGACGAAGTCTTTTTACCAGTGTTCATCTTTGTCTTATATATTAAGAAAATGGCGATGATACCGATAGCGATAGCGCCCGTAAAAATATAATTACTGTTCTTTTTTGATTCTTTTGGGGTGTTTTCTAAAGTGCTAGATGAGGTATCTTCTTCTTTTTTTATTTCGGTTTGATCACGATTCTTTTCCTCATCAACGACTTCCATGACATCTCTATCATCAATAGTGAAAGTAAAGGTTATGGAATTTAACTTACCATATTCCAAGTTCCAATTCAAAGTGTGATCAGACGTCTTATCAACACTGTTACTCGTGATAATATTAGCGTTTTGAGGAAGGGAAATACTATATTTAAAAACCATCGTTTCAGAATATTCACTATAGTCAACTTGCGAAGTATTAGAGTTTTGATAGTTTTCTTCTACGCGCAAATCATAAGTAAAATTGGCACGATAAGTCGTAACAGTACCATTTTTTGAAGATTGGAAAAGAATGATTTCATCAGTATTAGCATCAATTAAATCAGTTAGTTCAACAATCCCACAATTACTACTACTTATTTGATCAATACTTTCATAATGTTTTTTAAGTTCAAATCCTTTATACTGATCATCAGCATATTCATTTACGGTATAACCACGACTTTCATATTCTTCTTTGGAAGTTGAATCTTTAGACAAAGCATCGTAATACTCTTTTTGAAAAGCATCAATTAGAGATATATCGATACTTTTATCCGTTTCCATCGTCATGTGAAGATCATATTTGACACAACCTGTAACAATGATTAGTACTAGAATCAATAGAAATATTTTTTTACTTCGCATACATCCTCCTATTATCTTTACCATTATAACATGTTTGAACAAAAAATAAAAAGCTTTTCAGCTTTTTATTGAACATTATTATCTTTATTTTCTTGTGGTTGTTCAACAGGTGCTGGACTTTCAGTTGGTGTTGAAATTATTGGAGGTTGATTCTCCAAACTTACTGATGGTCCAACTGGTTCTTGTGGCTCAGTAGGAGCAACAGGTGGAACCATTGGCTCTGGTTCACTAGGCATTGGTGGTTGAACAAAAGTATTATTATCTGCTTCCATAGGTTGCCCAACAGGTTGAGAAACATCACCAACATTTGCACCAAGATCATTTCCAGGTTGACTATCAACAGCATTATTTACCATTGGTGGAACAGGATCATTAACTGGTTGGTTAGGCATAGGTCCAGCTGTCATAGGTTGTGGTGCTGCTCCATTAACATTGTTATTTTTTTTCTTCTTCATAGAATTAACAATAAAGTATACAACAACTATTAATACTAATAGCGCAACAACTCCGACGATGACGTAGGCCATTACATTAACTTTACTAAATTCATATTTGACTTCATTTATTTTTCCATATTCTAAATCCCAAGTTAATACTTTTTCATCATCACTAACTTTAGTAGCATTATTAGTACCAGCTTTAACTGGTAATGATACGTGGTAGTTAAATTCCATGCTGCTAGCAAAACTTTGTAATGAACTAGAGTCCATACCCTCTTCTTCACTACTTAAATCAATAGTGAAATTAGCTACATAAGTCGTCTTAAATAATGATGACTTCTTTTGGAAATATGTAGTTACTTCTTCTTTTTCAGAATCAATTAAATCGTTAAGATTGACAGTTACTGGTTTATCAGTACTTAAATCATCAATATTTTTATACTTTTTAGAATAAGTAACTCCTTGCCAGTCTCCTTCATTGTATTCTTTTTCTTCAAAGCCTTTATCTTTCATGGCTTGACTTTCATCTTCATCTTCACTTTCAGTAGTTGTTGCTCCACTTCCACTCAAGCTATCCATCATGCTTTTAGAAATGGCACTTGTTACTTCAATAGTAACACTATTATCATCACCAATAGTCATACCAACGTCATATTTAACACAACCACTCATCAAAATGACGACTAACATTAGTGATAACAATTTGATTGTCTTTTTCATTTTTTCACTCCTCTATATTTTTAATACTCTCGTATTTTCTTAATTATATCACACTACAGGAAGATAAAAAAGAAAAAATTATTATTTTAAAATATTTAAAAAGGAATTAGCTAGTTCAATCTTATTACTAATGTTATTCAATTTATCAGCAGTGGTCTGTTTAAGCTCTTTTTTGACGAGATCTTCTAACTGTTTTAAAGTTATCTCTTTTCGCAATATCAATTTATATAGATAGGAATTGTATTTTAAATAATTGTAGAGATCAGGTTTTTCTCGCACTCTAAAAATTAAATCGCGATTCATCAATCATCCATGTGGTGGTAACGATAACGTGGTTCATAGTTATTAGTATTGTTGTTTACTCTATTGTTACTTCCAAAATTTTGAATGAGAGAAATGGTGTTTTGAATACTATCGATGCCATTTTGAATTTTGTCTAGATCAATTCCTTTTATCGTGTTGATGATATCAGTAAAAGAATTGGATAAACGATTGGGAGTCGGTTCTTTTAAATATTCATCCCAGACACTACTATTTTCACCATATAGAGCAAATAATTCATAAAGTTGTTGCCAAGTCGTATTGTTGTTTTTCACGTGTTGTGCTAAAATTGGTTTCTTTTTCACAAAAGATTTAAAAGCTTCTTTAGACATAAAAAATCACCTACTCTATAATATGCAGGTGATTTGTTTATTTTTACTCATCAATATTGATAAAGTCATCAATAGTCATCAAACGATCATCAATCTCTTTTAGTGAGACTTTAGGTTTTACGTTTTCTTCAGTGATGTTTGGTTCGATTATCAATTCTTCTTTTTTCAAAAGATAAGGGTTGATAAAAGCTGTTTGGACTTTGCCACGCACTAATTGAGAACCAGTTGAATAGCGGTCAAGTATTGGTATCTCAGTATTTTTAACGATCTTTATGTCATCAGTCTTGATACCGACAAAGTCTTTGTTATCAATGACAAACGTTTTGATGATGCGATAAGGATTAGTCTTGACTTCACGCAATATTAGAAGTCCACGTTTAGCACGCGATGTCTTTTCAAAATCATTTAATTTAATGCGTTTTCCAGTACCTTTATCAGTAATGATGGTTATGTATTCACTAGTTTTAGCATCAAAGTTAGAGACGTTTACAACATAATCATCTTTTAGATTGATAGCTTTAACACCACTCGTTCGCAAACCGACAACTGGTATTTCATTGACGTCGTACCATAGACCATAAGAACGATTTGTTCCTAAGAAGATGTCATTGTTCAAAGCAGGTAGTGCACAAAGTAATGAATCTTTATCTTTCAATTTCATACAAATAATTGGTTTTAAAGTGCGATTAGTCTTAAATTCGGAAAGCGCTGTACGTTTGATCATACCATTTTTAGTGGCGATAATTATATCTAATTTTTGATCAAAATCACTGACGGGAATAGCACTCATTATTTCTTCACCGCTATCGAGGCGAACGATATTACTCAAATGTTTTCCTAAATCTTTCCATACACAAACAGGAAGTTCATGGACAGGAACTGAGAAATAATTACCGAAATTAGTAAAGATTAACAACGTATTTAAAGTGTTCAATTCATACAATCCTAGTAAGTAATCGCCCTCTTTTAAAGTGGTTGATTCTTCATTAGATGCTTGATAACTTCTTAGAGATGTACGTTTTATATAACCATCTTTAGTGATGGCAACGATGACATCTTCTTTTGGTATCATGACAGTGGTGTCAATCTTGATATCTGTTATCTCTTCTTTGATATCAGTTTTTCTAGGAGTTGCATACTCTTTCTTAATTTTGCGCAATTCTTCTTTCATTACATTTTTTAAGACGTTTTCATCATTTAAAATCATTTCTAAACCTTTAATCAATTTCTTTAATGTCTCTAATTCTTCTTCTAGTTGTACGACATCGGTATTCGTCAAGCGATACAATTGCAAAGTGACGATGGCATCAGCTTGTTTTTCAGTAAATTCAAATTCTTTGACCAAATTCAAGATGGCATCAGCTTTATTCTTACTAGCACGAATGACGTGTATTACTTCATCGAGAATAGAGATACATTTGATCAAACCTTCAACGATGTGAAAGCGTGCTTTAGCGTGTTCTAAGTCAAACTCGGTTCTTCGCAAGATCACTTCTTTGTGGTGAGTGATATAGGCGTCGAGCATTTCAATGATACCAAGTTGTTTTGGACAACGATTGACGATGGCTACCATGTTGAAATTATAGGTTATTTGTAATTCAGTGTTTTTTAATAGATAGTTAAGGATCAATTCACGATTGGCATCTTTCTTACAATCGATAGCGATTCTTAGACCATCTTTATCTGATTCATCACGTACTTCAATGATACCATCGATTTTTTTATCGATACGAATTTCATCAATTTTACGAACTAATTGAGCTTTATTAACTTCATAAGGAATTTCACTAATGGCAAGAGTTAATTTCCCTTTTTCATCTTCCCAAGCGGTACGCGATTTAACAATGATTCGACCACGACCATCAGTATAGGCCTTTTTTATTTCATCAAGTCCTTCAACAATTCCACCAGTTGGAAAGTCTGGTCCTTTGACGATATCCATGATAGTCTCAAGACGACAGTTTGGCGTATCGATGCGGTGAATTGTTGCATCAATTACTTCACCTAGATTGTGGGGCGGAATATTGGTGGCATAACCAGCGGATATTCCCATCGTACCATTGACTAAAAGATTGGGAAATTTAGCAGGCAAAATGGTTGGCTCTAGCTCGGTATCATCAAAGTTTGGAGCCATGACAACTGTATTGCGATCTAAATCTTTCAAAAGTTCGTTGCTTATTTTAGATAGACGAGCTTCGGTGTAACGCATGGCAGCGGGACTATCACCGTCCATGGAACCATTGTTACCATGCATGTCGATATATGTCGTGTTCTGCTTCCACCACTGACTCATTCTGACCATGGCATCATAGATAGAACTATCACCATGAGGATGATAATTACCCATGACAGAACCAACTGTTTTAGCACTTTTACGATATGGATGATCATAGGTATTTTTCTCACGATACATACCATATAAAATTCTTCGTTGAACTGGTTTTAAACCATCTCTAACGTCAGGAATAGCACGATCTTGAATGATGTACTTTGAGTAGCGACCAAAACGTTCACCCATTATTTCTTCTAGGGAATATTCATATATTTTATCAATAATATCTTCCATTTTTTCACCTCTTGTAAATCATTTTAAGCATTTGCTTTATTCCTATTTATGTCATAGTCATCTTCCAATGAGAAAATGACGTTTTCTTCAATCCATTGTTTACGTGGTTCAACGACATCACCCATTAAGACACTGACACGTTTTTCAACTAGCGCAGCATCCTCGATAGTTACGCGGATTAAGGTACGAGTACCAGGATTCATCGTCGTCTCAGCTAGTTGTTCAGCATTCATTTCACCTAATCCTTTATATCTTTGAATTTCACATTTTTTATCTTTAGTCTTTTCCTTCATCTCTTCGATACTGTAAGCATATTCTACAGTTTTACCATAACTTATTTTAAATAGTGGTGGTAGAGCAATATAGACTTTACCAGCTTCGATGAGAGGTTTCATATAACGATAGAAGAAAGTTAGAAGTAAACACTGAATGTGTGCTCCATCGTCATCGGCATCGGTCATGATGATGACTTTGTCATATTCGCAATCATCTATTTCAAAGTTTGGAGTAATACCGGCACCAATCGTATAGATCATGGTATTAATCTCTTCATTTTTGAATATTTCATCAAGAGTGGCACGTTCCGTATTAATAACTTTACCACGTAATGGCAAAATAGCTTGGAATTTGCGGTCACGTCCTTGTTTAGCACTTCCACCAGCTGAATCACCTTCGACTAAGAACAATTCATTTTTCTTCTTGTTACGCGTTTGAGCGGGAGTTAATTTTCCAGATAAATTGCGCTCTTTTTTGTTACCAGTCTTACCTTTTCTTGCATCTTCACGAGCTTTTCTAGCAGCTTCCCTAGCCGTCTTACTGCGCAAAGATTTTTCAATGATATCCGTGGCAATTTTTTTATTTTCTTCTAAGAAAAATTGAAGTTTTTCACTGACAAAAGCTTCAACGGCCACACGAGCAGCTGGTGAACCGAGTTTACCTTTGGTCTGTCCTTCAAACTGTAATAAATCTTCAGGTATTTTTAAAGATATGATAGCTGTCAAGCCCTCACGGACATCGCTACCTTCAAAAGTCTTATCTTTTCCTTTGATGTAACCATTATTTTTAGCATAGTCGTTAAACACCCTAGTTAAGGCTGTTTTAAAACCAACTTCATGAGTACCACCATCGACTGTTTTGACATTGTTTACAAAAGAGACAATGTTTTCATTATAAGTATCAGTGTACTGCATGGCTATATCCATTTCGATTCCATCTTTTAAGCCTTCGAAATGAATGACGTCATGAAGAGTATTCTTATCTTCATTTAAATATTCGACGAATTCTCGAACACCATTTTCATAATGATATTTATTAACTCTCGTAGTAGCTTCATCTTCAACTTCAATAGTGATACCTTTAATCAAGAAAGCTGATTCTTGCATTCTTTCACAGATCAAACTGAAAGAAAAAGTCGTCGTTGAAAATATCTCATCATCTGGTAAAAATCTAACTGTCGTTCCCGTACGGTTAGTCGTACCTATTTTCTTAAGTGGCTCTTTGACATGACCACCATTTTCAAAAGTGATTACATATTCTTCATGATCTTTTTTGATATCGACTTCCATCCATTTAGATAAAGCATTAACAACACTTGCTCCAACACCATGAAGACCACCAGATACTTTATACCCTGCTTCTTCAAACTTACCACCAGCGTGTAAAATAGTATAGATAACTTCTGGGGTAGATTTACCTGATGCATGCATTCCAGTTGGTACTCCTCTTCCATGGTCTTCTATACTTATACTTTTATCTTTATGAATTGTAATTTTTATATAATCACCAAAACCATTGATAGCTTCATCGATTGCATTGTCAACTATTTCCCAAACTAGATGATGTAGACCTCTCTTATCAGTTGATCCGATATACATACCAGGTCTTTTTCTAACGGCCTCTAGTCCTTCGAGGATCTTAATTGAACTCTCATCATATTTGATTGTCATTACTATCATCTCCTAATTCATTATATCAAAAAAAAGAATTAAAAAAAAGAAAATACTGTTTTTTTACCAATATTTCCTTTATTTTAAGGCTTTTTACTTATTATTATGAAGGTCAAATAATGATAGTTGACCAGGTACTTGATCATTTAATGTCTTCTGTTTAACACGTGAATAGGTCTTCGCACGCACTTCTTCAAAGCGTTCACGGAAAGAGTCAGAACTGTCAACTGAAGTACTATCTTTTTGAATAAATTCTCTTTCTTCAACTATTTTTTTATCTAATAAGTACTGTTTTCTAAAGCGATATAATTCTCTAAAGTTCTTATAACTTTGAACTTTATCTAGAAAATCCTTTTTAAACACTTCTAAATCTTCGTTTAGCGCATCACTCATCGTACTACTATATTTGTTATGAGTATCCATGGCCTTTTTAGTTGAACGATACGTACAAATCGAATCAATTAAACTTCTAGAAAAATTAAAACGTTTATCATCATTGTCATAACTTGAACGCAATTTAGATACGAAGTCAGATGATGGATCTTCAATCAAATCAATTAAACTAGCGACGATATTCATCGTTTCAGGATCACGACGATTAATATTATTTCCATCAGCATGCAAGGCTATTTGTGCAAGAAGTGGATCATTAAATGACAATCTTACGGTATGCATGTACTTCTTATTTAAGAAACCGATATAAGATGTGTTCTCTTTATAATTAAATGGATAAATATTACGCCCAATAATTGATAGAAATTGATCAAAATTATTAAATTTATTAGTTATGGCATCATAAAAAGCTAAAGTGTTTTTAGGAACTATTCCACTGCGTTTATTTGGTGCATTCAAGCGTTGATCAGTAAATGGCTTTATATCGATAGTATAAGCATCCCCTGTCTCTAAAAACGCCAAGGCTTCTTGACCACCATATTGTTTTTGTAATATTAACATATACTTTTTAGGAATATTTTTACTTGCCATCACAATCACCCCTCATATTTGGCTAATTATATCACAAAAGAATTGAAAAAGCAACTTTTAGATGTTTATGGGATTGAAATCAATATCTATTTTTACGTTGCTAACGTTTTTATAGTGTTCGACTAAATAGTTTAAAGATTTATATAAATTCTCTTCTTTTTTATACTTTATTATGATATTGAAACGATATAGATTATTAATTTTAAAAACACTACAAACAGTTGGACCAAGAATGATACTATTCAATAGTTCTTTATGTAAAAAATTACCTACTTTATTACTCTCTTCACGAGCACGGTCATAATCTTTACTGATTATTTTAATACTAACCATATAGAAAAATGGTGAATAGGACAATTCTCTTCTAATTTGCATCTCTTTTTCATAAAAGTGTAAATAATCATGATTTTTAGCAAGAACAATGGCATAATGATCTGGATTATGAGTCTGAATAATCACTTTTCCTTCTTTTTCACCACGACCACTGCGACCAGCGACTTGGGAAAGAAGTTGAAAAGTATACTCACTACTTCTGAAGTTTGGAATCATGAGACTAGTATCACTATTGATGACACCAACTAATGTGACATTTTCAAAATCAAGACCTTTCGCAATCATCTGCGTACCTAATAAAATGTCGTATTCATGATTTTTAAAACTCTCAATGATTTCTTCATGAGCACCTTTACGACTGGTCGTATCAAAGTCCATGCGAATAGTTCGACAATTGAACAATTTCGCTATCTCTTCTTCGACTTTTTCCGTACCAACACCCAATTCTTTGATAGCTTTTTCGCCACACTGCGGACATATTTCTATTCTCTTATTGCCATAGCCACAATAGTGACAACGAAGAGTATTACTCGATTTATGATAGGTCAAAGTGATGTCACAATTAGGACACTTTTCAACATAACCACAATTACTACAAGTCACAAAGGATGCATAACCACGACGATTCAATAAAAGAATTATCTGTTCTTTTCGTGAAAGGCGATCGTTAATAGCTTCTATCAAAGAATTAGAAAAGTAACTAGTGTGATTTTTCTCTTTATTCATATCAACAATTTCAACCTTTGGCAAAGGATGATTATTAACGCGATTCTTCAACTCTAAGAGTTTATATACATTCTTTTTAGCGCGAGCATAACTTTCAAGTGATGGTGTTGCACTACCCAATATGACAATGGCATCGTGATACTTACTTCTTTCAATTGCAACATCAATGGCATTGTATTTAGGAGTGCTATCCTGTTTGTAACTAGTTGAATGTTCTTCATCAATAATAATGGCACCAATGTTTTTTAAAGGAGCAAAAATAGCACTTCTAGCACCAATTACAATATCTACTTCACCACGCGATATCTTACGATATTCATCATATTTTTCTCCCTCTGATAAACGGCTGTGAAGAATGGCAATATCTTTGCCAAAACGACTGCGAAAACGGGAAACAATCTGCGGTGTTAGAGATATTTCTGGAACTAAAACAATACTTGTCTTGCCCTTTTCCTTCATCTTTTCAATTATTTCCATGTAGACTTCAGTCTTACCAGAACCCGTTACCCCATGAAGAAGAAAAACCTTTTTCTCTTTTTCATTCATGACATCATCTACTACTCTTTGTTGATCAATAGTTAAAGGATATTTTTTACCTAGAGTAATATTTTGTTCTAGACGATATTCTTCTTCACTAGTCTCTAGAAAGACGCCGTGTTTAATTAGAGTATTAGTGCTAGATAGAGACATCTTATTTAAAATTTCTTTTTTAACTTTACCATTTTGACTGACATAGTCATAAATTTCTTTTTGTTTTGGAGTCATTTTATAGTCAGAGTCACTATTATTAATAGTGATATATTTAACCATCTTTTTATTGATAGTGGTTCTCTTTTGAGCTTTCAAAGCTCTTGGTAACATAACTTGATATGCGGATATCAATGTTGACAAAGTGCTAGAACTGACATATTTTCCAAGTTCTAATAATTCACTAGTTAAAACGATATCTTCATCAACGACATCAATGATTTCTTTCAAATCAGGATAGTTGTTGTCCTCAGTACCCAAAATAAAACCTTCAAGAGTCTGTGTTCCAAAAGGTACAGTAACGCGCTTTCCAATCGCAATTTTATCATGCAAATGAGGTGGAACAGCATAATCAAAAGTTTTATCAATATTTTTATTAGATAATTCAACTAAAACATTTACGACCATATTCTACCTCCTATAAATATATAATAACATAAAAAAAGAAGAATACTCTTCTTAATTTTTATATAAGTGATCTAAATTATCAGATACAGGTTTAAAAGTTTTGCGATGTTCGGGAATAATGCCATATTTTTTAATGGCTTCAACGTGTTCTTTAGTCCCATATCCCATATTCTTTTTAAAACCGTAGACTGGATACTTTTTGTCCAATTCAACTAACATTCTATCTCGTGTCACTTTAGCAATGACACTAGCAGCGGCAATTGTTATACTCTTTAAATCACCTTTGATTATTGAAGTTGAAGGAATATCTAAATTTTCTAATTTCATGGCATCGATTAGAACGTGTTGGGGTTTAACTTTTGATCCAGCTATTGCTTCATACATGGCTTCTTTAGTTGCTTCATAGATATTTATTTCATCAATAACTTTTTCAGAGCGCATACCAATACTTACGCTTATGGCATCTCTTAAGATGATGTCATAAAAGAATTCACGTTTTTTAGGAGACAATTTCTTACTATCAGTCAAACCTTCTAATTCATAATTAGGTGGTAAAATGACACAAGCAGTAACAACTGGTCCAACTAAGGGTCCACGTCCTACTTCATCAACACCAGCAATTAAATCAATTCCTTTAGCTAATAGTTCACGCTCATAGACGTGATTATCGATCAATTCTTTCATAAGGAATGTACTCTCTTCCACTATTATTTACAAATTTTATATTTTTAGCATAATCACTACTAACTCTTACTTCAATTTTAGCGTACTTTAACAAAGTGTAATTGTATAGTCTTTTCTCTTTGACACAATTAACTGCTAAATTGAAGATATTTTCAAAATCACTAAGTTCTAAATCTAATTCTTCATCATAAGAAAGACGCACTTTCCCCTTTTGCCTTTTAAGACTACTCTTTACTTCATTAGTATCATAGTGATATATGACAACATCCATGTAACTACCCATATCATCATCGACGATTAAAGTCATATTCATATCACTATTATTGTTATCTATTACATAAATATCATCTTTGTTTAACTTATATTCGTATTTAACAACAGAACTAGAAAAATCACTCGTCAAGGAATCAACAGTTTCGTATGGACTAACTTCAAATAGAATAGTCACACTACCAACGGCAACTAATAGACCCGCTATGATGATGGAATAGATATATTTTTTTAAGTTATTCTTACCAGGTGATAACAAGGTCTTTATCAAGAAAATTACACTTGTAAAGAAGATTATTAAACCAATAACTATTCCAAAGGCACTATATACATATATTCCTTGCCTAGCATAACCGACCATGATGCCAAATCCAAATAGAAGACCAATATCAATGACGAATATCGGCACTAGAATAATTGTACCTAATATTTTAATGACACTTTCAATTGTTATATATATTTTTTCTTTAGTCTTTTTATCTTTATTGCGATTTTTAGAAAAGACGAGAAAATCTTTATCCTTTTCAGCCATTTCATTTAAGCGATATAAAGATGCGATTATGAATAAGAAATACGTGAAATTGACAACAGTTGCCCAAACACTACTAAGTACTCCACGAGCTGTCGTACCAACTTGGTAAATGATGTAGCTACCAATGTTAATTATTAAATCAGCAACAAATCCTAAAGCAAAATAAATTACTAATAAAACGATTACTTTTATGATTGACTTTATCAATAATGCATTATCATCATCTTTTATATAACTTGAGACTTTATCCAATAACTTGTATATAAATTTACTAGTTTTATTCAATATCTTTTTTAATTCTTTCATACATACCTCCACTATTATCATTATACTAAGATTGAAGAAGAATAACAATAATAAAAAAAGAAATATATTTATATTTCTTCAAGACGATCTAAAGTTACATTACCCAATAAATTTTCTTTTAAATCTCTAATGATGATTGAATAAACTTTGTCATAATCTTTTTCGCCACCCTTTAATAGAGCACCTCTTTTAATAGCAATGGCATCAAGAGTGGCAGTTATGTCATCGAAATCAACTTTTTCAATTCCGTAGCGTTCTTTCAATCTTTCAGGATAAAGTTTTGCCATTACTTTAAGAATGTGAAGACTTAAAGCTTCTTGATCAATTATTTCTTCTTTTATTGATGATAGAGCGGCAAGGTTATAGGCATGCTCTTGATTTTCAAGTTTAGGCCAAAGAATACCAGGTGAATCTAATAATTCAATATCTTTGTTAATTCTAATCCAACTCAATGACTTAGTAACTCCTGGCTTATCGCCAATAGTAGCAGCTTTTTTGCCAACTAAACGATTGATAAGCGTTGACTTACCGACATTGGGAACACCAACGACAAGTGCCCTTATGCTTCGTGGTTTCATTCCTTTAGCCTTTCTTTTAGCGTTCATATCCTTTAGAACAGAATTGCTCTCATCAAGTATTTTACTAACGACATTTTTATTATTCATCAAATCACAACAAATGACTTTATGACCTAAATTTTCATAATGCGCAACAAACTTATCGGTCTCTTTTTTATCACATAAATCGTATTTAGTCATTATGATAATCCTTGGTTTATCATTTATTAATTCGTCAATATCAACTATCTTGCTGCTGATAGGCATGCGACTATCAATTACTTCATATATGATATCAATTAAGTTAATCATATCTTTTATTTCTCTTTTAGTTTTAGCCATATGGCCTGGGTACCAGTTAATATTTGTTTTATTTTCATTCATTTTCATCACCACAATTTTTACTTTCTTCTACTAATAAATCAAAATCTGATTTATATAATTTATCTTGTTTAACTCTATATTTTTCAAATTCT
>CANREL010000001.1 GCA_947629655.1 uncultured Bacilli bacterium | reverse complement strand
AGTTTTTATTTTAAAGACTCATCGCTAAAGCTCTACCGAACTCCCAGACTATCTGGGAGTTTTCTTACACAAAAAAAAGAAGCTAGTTAGCTTCTTTTTCATATTCATCTAAAATAATTTTTAAAATATCATCATGTATTTCTTCAACTGTTCTAATTCTACCATTATCGACACATTCGATGCGTGACCAATTATACAATTGCGATAATTCAACATATGATGCTTCCGCATGTTTTAAATGATTTTCATCTCTTTCGTGTTCGTCAAGAGCGACACGATTTTTTTTCAATTCTAAAGATTGTTCATATGGCATGTGTAAAAATATAGTAATATCTGGCTTTGGTAAACCTAATAACCAATATTCAAGACGATCTATCCATTGATACATGTTGATTCTTTCTTCTTTATCAGCTATCTTACCACCTTGATGAGCCATATTGGATGTCGTATAGCGATCTAATATTACAAAGTATCCTTTATTCAAATAATCAAGAGCGATATCAAAATTGTATTTGCGATCAGCGGCATAATAGAGACTGGCAACTTTAGGGTCGACATTATTAGCTCCTTCTTTGAAGAAAGACTCACCTATTTCTGGTTTTCCCAAATAGCAACCACCGACGATGCGACCAGTTGGACTATCGTAGTTTGGGAAACCCATTCGAAAGCATTTGTAACCCAATTCCTTTAATTTGCTCTCCAACAGTTTTGATTGTGTCTCTTTTCCTGAACAATCCGTTCCTTCTATTACTATTAATTTACCTCGTTCCATACTATTTTCTCCTATACACTAAATGTTTATATTTAATACCATTATCTTCTTTTTCAGCAATTACTTCACTCGTATAATTGTCGTGATTAAAATTAGGGAAATATACATCGGCATCAGCTTCTGCATCTATCTCGGTCAAATACAATTCATCACATTGATCGAGAAATTGTTCATACATACTAGCTCCACCAATTATAAATATTTCTTCATCACGATTTTCTATCGCGTTCATAAGTTCTTCTTTATTGCCATAAACTTCAACATCAAACCCTAAGTCTGGTCTTCGTGATGATAAGACAATATACTTGCGACCAGGCAATCTTTTGGGTAGTGATAAATAAGTTTTATAACCCATGGCAATCGTTTTATTCATCGTCTTTTCTTTGAAAAATTTTAAATCTCCTGGCAAGTGCCAAATGAGAGCGTTATCTTTGCCCAATTCACCATTTTTACCAATGGCAGCGATAAGTGACAACTTCATATTATTGAGATATTGGGAACTTTATTGGTCCCATGTGTTGATATTTTTTTACTTTGACATCTTTTAACTCACGAGAATTATCTATTTCAAAGAAATCTTTAACTTCTGGATTTATCCATAACTCTGGTGCTGGCAAATCACCTTGTGTTTCAAATCGTTCAATTTGCTCTTTTATTCCATCAACTTGATTTACATAGATGTGAGCATCTTTCATACTCCAATCAAGAGTTCCTGGTTCTAGTCCAGTGACATGAGCAAGAAGACATAAAAGAGTTGCATATTGCGTGACATTAAATGGCACACCTAGAGGAACATCACAACTTCTTTGGTGAACCCAAGCATTTAGTTTACCATCAGTGACATCCCATTCACTGCTCCATACACAAGATGGCAAAACGGCTGTTGGCATATATTCATCTTGCCACAAGCTCATGACCATTCTTCGATCATTAGGATTATTTTTAATCTTATCGATAAGATTATCAATCAAATTATATTTGTTGACGATCCAACCATAAGCAGTTCCAATGGTGTGTGCCCATTCCTCACCAAAGTCTCTTTCAACATGAGTCTTTACTAACTTACCATTTTCATCGGGAACCATCTGTTCAGCACGCCATATACCATCTTCACCGATTTCCCATTCATCCCAAATCTTAACACCACGTTCTTGTAACCATCTGACATCATTAGATTTAGCTTGATAAATCCAAAGCATTTCCAAGATTGCATTCTTAAAGTACAACTGTTTAGTCGTCAATACTGGAAATTCTTCACTTAGATCAAAGTGTAAGTGATAAGCTGGAATCTTAATGGTATTAGTACCAGTTCTATTCTCCTTTTCTACTCCTTCTTCAAGTATTTTTTTACATAATTTTATGTATTCTACATCCCATTTTGACATTTTAAACCTCCCTAATCCAAAATATTATTATTGTCGTCAAAATTGACATTGATAAACTTACGACTTGCTAGATAATCACACATATGGACAAAATTTTGATATTTTGTCTTGGGATATGGCAATACTTCATTACCATCATAATCCTTAGTCCAAGGTCCCATGTGCGAAGCGATGACATCACTTAAAAAATTTATTTCAGCATCAGTAAAATTTAAATTAGCTCTATTCTCTTTAATGAATTCACCAACTAGTAAAGGATGATCAAATTTCGTATATTTTTCTTTTTCTTTACCAAGTTTTAAACCATCATGAAGCATTAAACCGATCATCATCAAATCTTTTTCATCACTTGTATATTTGTTACCGATAGCGGGATCTGATAACAATTCATAAGCCATTCTGACCGCAGCTTTAGTATGACGGACTAAACCACCATCACCCTGAGCATATTGGGGATGGTATTTACCTGTTGATGCGGCTGGTATCTCATAAAAATAATCTGGCAAAGCATCTAATAAATACATCGCATCATTGCGATATGAATCATTATTTATATACTTGAGTTCTTTTTCAAATACTGCTACTTTATTCATTCTCTCCTCCAATAAAATTAATTAATACCTGATTGGATAGATACAGTTTATCCTCTTTGATAGATATATAACCATCTCTATCCTCTATCAATTTTTTATCAACCATCTCCATTATATCAAAAATGTCTTCAATTTTGAATTTATATTTATCAATAAATTTCTGTTTATTAACTCCTCGTATTTTTCTAAGACCTAGAATCATTTCATTTTCCATATCTGTTTTAATATCAATTTTTTCTTTTTCAAGACAGTATTTACCCTTTAAATAATTGTTTATACTTCTAGTATTCAAATATCTAACACCATTGACATAACCACCACTCGATAGACCAAATCCATAGTATTCATCATTATTCCAATAAGTCAAATTGTGTTTAGATTCATATCCTGCTTTAGAAAAATTGCTTATTTCGTAATGGACATAATCTAAATCTTTTAAATATTTGATGATGTGATAATACATATTAGTTTCTAGTTCTTCATCTAGAGGTTTTATATCATTAATGTATAGTTTTGTATTTTGTTCAAGAATTAAAGAATATATTGATATATGGGGAACTTCTAACGCTTTAAAGAAATCTAAATCACGTTGGAGATCTATCATATCTTCATTTGGAAAACCATACATCAAATCGATATTGATATTTTGAAAATATTTTTTTACTAAAGCGATTTTATTTTTTACTAAATCTTGATCGTTATAGCGATTGATTAGAGAAAAGAATTTTTCATTAATAGTTTCAACGCCAATACTGATACGATTTATGCCATTATCTTGAAGTTTTAATAAGAGTTTTTCATCGATGTCATCAACGTTACATTCAAAAGTCATTTCACAGTTATCAGACTTATTAAACTTATTGATGATTTCAAACAATTTATCAAGTTGGGCCGTATTTAGTGATGAAGGGGTTCCTCCACCGATATAGATAGTCTCTAATTTTTCTTGACGATAATTTTTAATAATTTCTAGTTCTAAAGCATCTAGATAACTGTTTACTAATGATTCATCATAATACATCTTACAAAAATCACAATAAGAACAGATATTTTTACAAAAAGGGATATGTATATATGCTGATTTAATTCTCTTCATATTACATACCCCTTATTTTCTTAAAAACTTTAATGCGTTTTTTACGCTCATCTTCTTCTTCTTTGGCAATTGTCTTTTTAACTAGAGATAGATCAGATAGTGGAAATTCTTCGATATTATTCAAAGATAATCTTCCTCTAATACCATCACCCATCGTAATGATGTCTTTGCCTTTTGAACTCAATTTTCCATATAATTTTGTTCCATCTTTCAGTCTTTCATTAACCTCAGTCTGATGACTAGCGAACCAACAATCCAAATCGACTAATCTTTTAAGACTGGCCATTTTTTGATAGTTTCCTATCTCTCTTGTCGTCATAACAGTAAATAGACATCCGATAAAAGGACTTTGAAGTAAAGTGAAAGATATTGGTATTAGCGCTAGATCTACACCTAGTATGGGACGACGACTTTTCATCTCTGGAACTAAGTCACGATCAAGAGCTCTTTCCAACTCAAATAACTGTTTTTTTTCACGAGCTGGTAAAAATTCAAAAGCATTATGTTCAATATTGTTTAAACTACTATTAGTCGAGTTGGAATAACTATAAGTCACTAAATCATTTTCTAAATCAACAGTACCTTTTAAAATAAAACTGTTGCGATCGAGATGATCAGCTAAACGATTCATATCATCACTTATATTTAAATTCTTTATAATTTTAGGATAATTTCTCATAAATACTCCTCAACTTTTTGTTCTATTTATAAATCTTTGACGTAATTATTTTTTTAGATTAGCAATTCTATTCTCATCTAGTCGTGGTTTGATCGATGATTCATAACGATCAGGGTCAAGTGCGCGAATGCGACTAGTTATATCACGGTATACTGTCCAAAAAGATTCATCACTATTATTTGCTATTTCTTCGACAGTAAAACCTTGTTCAAATAGACTGACGTTTCGTTCAACTCTTTGTTTAACTTCTGGTTTACTAATAGTAGCAGCAGTGTTATCTCTAATCTTTTCTTTGATGATATCAATTTCATCAGGTTTTAGTTTACAATAACGCTTCATGTAATCACTGACTGTACAATTACTAATAGGAAAGAAATTATCAGTTATATAAGCAGCTAATTTACGAGTTGATAAACCAGTTTCTTTTACTAAGGTTCCCACTAATAATACTCTTTCTTTTCTCTCTTCATCACTTTTTAATGTTTGTGCCATAAGACCTCCTATTTATCATCATCCATGGCTAAAATACTCATGAATGCTTCTTGTGGTAATTCAACGTTACCTATTTGTTTCATTTTCTTTTTTCCTTCTTTTTGTTTCTCAAGAAGTTTTCGTTTACGGGTTATGTCACCACCATAGCACTTGGCTAAAACATCTTTACGAAGAGCTTTAACCGTACTTCTAGCGATTATTTTGTTACCTATCGCCGCTTGAATTGGTACTTCAAACAATTGACGAGGAATCGCTTCTTTTAAATGTTCAACGACACTTTTACCACGATTGTAACTGAAATCTTTATGAACGATGATACTCAAGGCATCAATCACATCACCATTTAACAAAATGTCCATTTTGACCAAATTACTAGGTTTATAACCGATGACTTCATAATCGAATGAAGCATAACCCTTAGTATAAGATTTCAATTTATCAAAGAAATCATAGACGATTTCTGATAATGGCAATTCATAATGAATATTGACACGAGTAGCATCAATGTATTCCATACTGATATAGTTACCTCTTTTATCTTGACATAATTCCATGATGGGACCAATGTATTCACTAGGTGTAAAAATATTAGTTTTGATATATGGTTCACGCACTTCTTTTATTTTAGTTTGTTCTGGCATCTTATTAGGAGCATCGATGAGTTCAATCTCACCATTAGTTAATAGAGCCTCATAGACAACGGATGGAGCTGTCGTTATCAGGTCGATATTGAATTCTCTAGTAATTCGTTCTTTAATGATGTCCATGTGGAGTAGACCTAGAAAACCGCAACGGAAACCAAAACCTAAAGCATTTGATGTCTCTGGTTCAAAAACTAGAGAAGCATCATTCAACTTAAGTTTGTTCAAAGCTTCACGCAAGTCTTCAAAGCGACTGGATTCGATGGGAAATAAACCACAAAAAACCATTGATTTCATAGGTTTATATCCAGGTAAACGAGTAGCTGAAGGATCTTTGGCATTAGTGATAGTATCCCCTACTTTGATATCTGAAATGTTCTTAATACTAGCGGCAATGAAACCGACTTCGCCAGCTAATAGTTCTTGTTTTTTTACTTCTTTAGGAGTGTTGACCATCAATTCGACAACTTCAAATTCAGCTTTTGTCTCCATTAATCTAATCGTGTCACCAACTTTCAATTTACCATTGACGATGCGACAAGAAATGATGACACCACGATAACTGTCAAAGACACTATCGAAAATTAAAGCTTGTAATTTATCGTTTCTATCACCTTTTGGTGGTGGTATTACTTCAACGATGCGATTAACCAATTTTTCGACTCCCTCACCGGTCTTAGCACTGGTTAAAATAATTTCTTCATCAGTAAATCCTAGTAAATCATTTAATTCTTTTTTTACTTTAGGAATATCAGCATTAGGTAAATCAATTTTATTTATGACGGGAATGATCGTTAAATCATTTTCTAAAGCTAAATACAAATTGGCCAAGGTCTGAGCTTCGATTCCTTGAGCAGCATCAACGACGAGAATAGCTCCTTCACATGCTGCTAAACTGCGGCTTACTTCATAACTGAAATCGACATGTCCAGGCGTATCGATAAGATTTAAATTATATTCTTCTCCATCATAGGTGTAATTTAGCGCTGCTGTATTGAGTTTTATCGTAATTCCACGTTCACGTTCAATATCCATACTATCTAATAATTGAGCTTTGGCTTCACGCTTACTAACAGCATGCGTAACTTCTAAAATACGATCAGCTAAAGTACTTTTACCATGATCGATATGCGCAATTATTGAAAAGTTTCTGATGTGCGATAAATCCATATATATCACCTTGTCTTATTATATCAAAAGACTTTTAAATTGATAAGTCTAAAGTTAATTATTAATAGAAAAAAAGACTTTTAATCAGTCTTTTTAGTTTGTTCTACTATATATTTATTATCACTTTCTTGAAGAACTAATCCATCTTCACTACTAACAATATTTAAGTATTTAGTATCATAAATTATTTTGTATTTAGAATTCATTACTCCATATTTTAGTTCTTTATCATCTTTAACAGTTACGATGAAGTTATCACTATATGGATCTTCATAGATATTATAATACTTATCAGATAAAACTTTATTATTTTCATCGACGATATATGATTCATCATTCTTCGTAACAACAAATCGATTCTTTGACAAAATATGAATATTATCATATTCAAAATCGATGATAGTCTTATCACTCTTATCGATAACACCAGCGGTTATTTTGTCATCTTCTTTCTTTTTTACGACAGCTAGACCATCTTTAAAAGTACTACCTTCATAAAAATACTTTAAAGCGATGACTTCACGTCCAGTTTCATCGATATATCCAACATTCATCTCTTTATCAGTGACGCTTGCTAGTCCTTCAGAAAAAGGTTGAATCGTCTGATATTTAGAATCATAAACTTGATCTTTTTTATTAGAAGTATCATAAATATGATTTTTACCATCACGACTTTGATAATTTATTTTTCCATCATGATACCATGAAACATAAATACAATTATTGATATCAAGTGCTTTTCCTTCGGAATCATATACTTCGTATTCATCTTTATTTTTAGCTGTATATATATATCCTGTATTTTCATCAGATATTTTTTCAACTAAGTCATACTTTAAATCAAGCAATTTTTTACCACTTGTATCAATTACACCATATTTATCATCTTTAACTGCGACAAAGTTGCTTTGTTCACCATCAGAAGAAATGATTTCATCATAATACTCATCAAATGCTCGCTCGCCTTTAGAGTTAATGATATAACTACCGTCTTGAACTTTGACGATTATACAGTCTTTAGATATGACTTTAATACTGACATAACTAGCTTCAACTATTATTTTACCATTGGTATCAATGAGACCAAAAAGATTACTATCATTGATATATGGTGCTACACCATCAGTAAAATATAGTTGTTGTAACAAAGATTTTTCTTCAAAGATAGTTGGAATGTCATTATCTAGAGGGAATATGACATCCCCACTAGAATTGACATAACCATATTTTTTACCATTACTAACAGATAGATATCCTTCACGATAAGGACCGACATTAGCATAGTTGAAATCTTTTTTAATGTTTTTCTTTTGGGTGCTATTGCCACCGATGAAGATCAAGATGATGCCACCAATTATCAACATTATCGCAATCACAATGACGATTAGACTAATCTTTTTATTCTTTTTCATTTTTTCACCCCTTAACTTATCGTAAAGAAAGTAACTGTGTTTCGAGATTGGAAACGGAAAGTATCATCACCACCAACTAGTAGTAAACGATAAGATCCTTTTGACCATCCTTGTAGGTTAACACTGAAAGTATAGCTTGTAGATGCACCCTCACCAAGCCATCCATAACTACCAATATTTAAATTTAAGAGATTAGATACACAACTACCACTAGAATTAGCTATACATAGGGTTCTAGTTGGATTTTGACCACTCCATGATGAGTAGAAATCATTCATCGTAAATCTAACAGTGAAATTCAAAACACCACCACTATAGCTATTTACCGTAACGCGCATACGATTGTAATACTGATCATTCCAACATGCCTGTTCACGGCTAAACTCAACATCAGTATCACATGGACAAACTAAGAAACTTTCATGTGCTACACGCGAAATAGATGGTGCGCTTTCAATCCATCCAGCATAAATAGTAGTACCGCCAGCGGTATTATAAACATCTGATGGGATATACTGAGCAACACGTCTACCTTCTCTAATACCATTAGCTTGGTAATGATCATATAAACTTCGAGCATTATAACCAAAGGCATTTTTAAGATCAGCATACGTATCAGCATAATAATTTAATGGTGCATCTTTATAACCATAACTATACCATCCGACAAAATTGTAGCCACTTCTTGTTGCTGTACATAAATTTCCAAGTGTTGAACCATAGGTGACAGATTTACTAGTACATCCACTTCCACCATTGTTGTTATATGTAAGGGTGTAAGTACTAGGTGTCCAATGGGCATATATCGTGTGATTAGAGGCCGTTGTTACTGTCGTATTGGCGTTTACGGCACTACCACCACTAGCCGCTGTGTACCATCCAGCAAAAATATTACCAGTTTTTGATGGTGTACATAGTGCTCCATAAGCAGCGCCATAGGTGACAGATTTACTAGTACATCCACTTCCACCATTATTGTTATATGTAAGGGTGTAAGAATTAGATGTCCAATGGGCGTATATCGTATGATTAGATGCTGTTGTTACCTTAGTGCTAGAGTTTACGACGCTACCTCCACTAGCGGATGTATACCATCCAGCAAAAGTATATCCAGTTCTTGATGGATTACATAACGCTCCATAAGTAGAATCATATGTTACACTCTTAGTACCACATCCACTTCCACCATTGTTGTTATACGTAAGTGTATAAGAACTTGGTGACCATTGCGCTGTCAAAGTAATATTTGAGGTAAATTTATATGTTCCGCCAGCTGAATAACTAGCACTACCATTTTTCCATGTCGTGAAATAATATCCCGTTTTAGTAAATTTATTAGCAGCGATGACACAATTTTCATTGTAACCACAGGTCGTGCTTGGTGTACTTCCACTTCCACCATTGCCAGTATAACTTACCGTTATTTTTTTACTTAAAGTGAAAGTTTGCGTTGCACTAGTTTTAGAGTTTCCAGCTTTATCAGTACAAGTTCCAACAACTGTATATTTACCATTGTTCTTACCACTCGTATTTCTTATATCACCAAGGCTACTTCCATTTAACTTGACATCAAGAACTTCACTCTTTATTCCACTAGCGTCAGTTTCATTATCAGTACCTTTAACACTAAGCGTAATATCTGCACTAGTCGTCCCATTATTAGATACACCATTTAATGAAACACTACAACTTGAAGGTGGTGTTGAGTCAACATAGACATTGACAGGACAACTTTGACTATTACCAGCATTATCATATATCGTAATATTATCAGTTTTCTTATTCTTTACTGAACTAGTTGGATAAGTTATTGCATAACTTCCTTTATTACATCCACTTCCACCACTATCTGTACAACTCTCAGTGACAGTTCGTGATTTTGCCCACGTCGTACTACCATTGTTACTTGCACATGTCGGTTTCGTTATATCAACTTTTATCGAATAGTTACCACTGGCATCTCCGCGACGATCATTTTGGTTAACTACTCTTATCTTGACTGATTTATTAAAGTTACTAGCAACGGTCCAAGTACAACTCTTTTTATCACTACTCAAACTACAATTGGTATCAACCCATTTGTTAGTAGCTGGATCATAATACTCAGCTGTCTTCATGTTAATCTTATCAGTTATCTCTTTGATATCACTAGGTGAGAATTCAATCTTTACGTTTACTTTGCTCGCCCATTCATTACTACCATTATTGTATTTATCGCCAGCTTTTTTACCAGTTACCGAATTGGCATTACCATATGTCATCGTAACTTTTGGAGCATTATGCTTATAGATGACAGCTCTTCGCGTTAAAGTCTCACCATCAGGTAAAACATAACGCAATTCAACGATACTATTGACATTTTTCCCTACTAATTCGCCAATGTTTTGAGGATATAATATATCATCTTCTTCAGCTTCACTGTTTTCTACTTGAGCTAAAACTTCACCATTTCGATCTCTTTTTACGATATCATAAGTTATTCCGACTTGTTCTTTGATCTCTTGTTCCGTGGTGCCATAATAAACATATAACAAATCACTACTAATACCAGGTTTAACATATTCTATTCCTGTATTATCTAACCAAGCAGTATCACATAAATTATATTTAGCTTGATCAGTTTCAGTCGCATATTCATCTTCACTACATCTTAAACATGCTTGATATTGATACTCTTTTTCTCCCGTTTTAACGACAATGACATAACTATATGAAGTATCTTTTGAATCACACTTATTACCGAGATAATCTTTTACTTCATCGATATATCCTTCATCTTCCAATTCACTAACCTTAATGACTTTGGAGTACAAAAGTTTCGTTGGTTTCGCAAATCTTTTATCAGAGACATAGTCTTCACCAGCAGCTTTCGCACTACTCTCCAATTTATCATAATAATTTACTCTAAAATTTGATAACTGTTTATTTATTGCTGGCACAGCTATCATGATTAGTAATCCTAAAACTATTATGACCGCTATTATTTCAACTAATGTAAATCCTTTTTCATTAACTTTCACAATGTAGCACCACCTATCATATTCCTATTATATATTACCATTTATTTTTAATTTTAACAATGATTAATTAAAAAAATAAGTATGAATTTTTCATACTTATTTCTATTTTTAGACACTTACTTTTTCTCGTTCAACACGAGCTTTTAAATGTTTCATAGCTTCTTCTTCGTCATTGAAGTATATGACTTCATTCTTTAGTTTTTCATAAGTTTCATTTCCCTTACCAAGAATTAAGACAATATCATCTTTTTCGGCAATATCGATAGCTCTTTTAATAGCTGAACTTCGATCAATAACAATTTCGTATTTACTTTTATCAGTAATATCTTTTACCATCATGTCGATTATGTCTTTAGGATCTTCACTACGTGGGTCCTCATAGCAGAAAATGGCATGAGTTGCGTTATCACAAACTGTTTTACCAACGATTGGTCGTTTTAAGTAATCTCGTTCTCCAGCTTGACCAATTACGACAATACTTCTCTTAATATTTAGGGTGTGAACAAATTTTAATAGATTAGTAATACCATTAGGTGTATGCGCATAGTCAACCATGACATAAAAATCTTGACCGATGTTTGGCAACATATCAAGGCGACCTGATATATTGATATCATCTAAACGGGGAATCAATTCTTCCATCGTCTTTCCGATAGACAAAACCGTAAGCATCGCTGCAGCAAGATTATAGACATTAAATTCTCCTAAAAGAGGACTGTCAAAATTATATTCTTTTTCTTTATAGACAAAAGTAACATTAGTCTTATCAGGCTTTATGACGTAATCTTTTATATATAAATCATTTTCAGCACCACGACCATAAGTCAAATTGTATTTAGCTTGCGAAGCTTGGCGAACTTCTTCATAATGAGCATCATCTCTATTAAAAATAGCAGATCCCTCTTGAGATATTTGTCTAAATTGTTGACATTTACAAGCCAAGTAATTTTCAAATGTTCCATGAATGTTTAAATGTTCACTCGTTATATTAGTAATGACACCAGTGTTATAAGTAATACCCGTTAGACGATTGCGGAAGAAGGCTTCACTAGACGTCTCCATGACAACGTATTTGCATCCAGCATCAACAAATTCATCGAGGTACATGTATAACTTATCACTATCTGGAGTTGTGTTATTCGTATCTCTTGTGAACTTGCTACAACTGCGACCATTAGTACCAATATAACCACAGTTTTTGCTTCCTAATAAAGCTTGAACAATGGTGGAAGTCGAAGTTTTTCCATCTGTACCACCAACTGATATCATGTGTAATTTACGTTCAGGATAGTCATAAAAACGACGACATAACTCAGGTAATTCGGCATTGGTATCTTTTACTTTTATAACTGGAACTTCTTTTTCTCCGACATCACGACTTACGACGATGGCACTAGCACCATTCTTAATCGCATCATCGATGAAATCATGACGATCAGCAGTAACACCTTTCGTACAAATGAATAAATCTCCTTTCTCAACTTCTTTAGAATTTATTTTTATACCTTTAATTTCTACATCATATTCACAATCATATAGTTCATTTAATTTTTTCATAAAACGCCTCCATCGTAATTAATTATACAATAATTTATGTCAAAAAGGGTAAATTAAGTTGAATTATACAAAAATTTACATTATTATTATTTATGGTGATAGATATGAAAATAAATCTAATTGAAGCAAACCAAGATTTAGGTGTCAAAGTAGATGGTGCTGATTTAGGTCCTCATATTCTAACAGAAAATTTTAAAGATAGAAATATACCTATCAAAAAAGTTGATAAGCCTAAAGTTGAAAAGGAAAAGGATCGAAAGAATCGTCAAAAGAACTTAAATGGTGTCAATAAATTTGATGAAGAATTGTATAAAGTCATTGACAAGATAAAAAGGAATGGTGAATTTCCACTCACAATTGGTGGAGATCACACGATTGCCATTGCAACCGCTCTAGCATCAATAAAGAATGAGGACAACTTAGGAATAATTTGGATTGATGCCCATGGTGACTACAACACTTTTGAGACGACAATTACTGGTAATTTGCATGGTCTTCCCCTAGCCGCGGTCAACGGCTTATGTCAAAAATTAACGACTTTTCATCAAGGAAATTATTTTAAGCATGAAAATACTGTAATCGTTGGTGGTCGTGATATTGATGACTGGGAAATGCCAAATCTCGTCAAAGATAATATTAAAATCTTTTCAACTAATGACATTCATCGCTATGGCGTAAAAAAAATAATGGAAGAAGCTTTTAAAATAGCTAGTAATGGAACAAATGGTGTTCATATCAGTTATGATATCGATGTCATCGATCCTCTTTTAGCACCAGGTGTCAGCGTTCCTGCCATTTCAGGAATTTCTTTAAATGAAGCATATGAGATAACAGATGAACTGATAAATCACAAAGACTATATCAAATCTATGGATTTAGTCGAGTACAATCCAACCAAAGACATTGATGATAAAACTAAAAAAATAGCTATAAATATATTAGAAAAAGTAATTAAGGAATTATCTTAATTACTTTTTTAATTGTTAAATGTCTTTAAAAAATTTTTGCTCTTCAAATATAATCCTGAGTACATTTCATAATACTCATCTAAAAATTCACTTATCTCTTTTACTGTCTGATTAGCAAGCTTCAACTTTGATATTTTTGATATGTCGACATAGTAAAACATGCGCATCACTTTAATAGCTTTTTCACTGACTATTTTTTCATTGGTGTAGCAATCTTTACAGATGAAACCACCACTCTTGCTACTAAAAGTTATTATGTCAGTAGTATTACCACAGATGTTACATCCATCGACATTAATACCGATTCCCAAGTAATCGAGATACTTTATTTCTAAGATATTAGTTATGATTAAGGGATCAAAACCATCTTCAATTTTGTTTAAACCATCTATTAATAGATTATATATATCAACAGTTGGATTTTGTTTATAAGTTTGATTTGTCAATTCAATTAAGTATGTGGCATAACTAATTTTGATGATATCGGTCATGATATTTTTAAAATATCTCTTTAAATCGACACTTATTAATGTCGATAATCCATTCTCTTTATAATAGACATTGAAATCTCCATAAATGAGTTTATTACTAACTGTTCGCAAATTACTTTTAACACGTCGGCATCCTTTGGACATAATACCAATTATGCCATATTCTTTTGTCAAAACATTAAGAACCTTACTAGATTCACTATAGTTAGTATCCCCTATTACTATTCCCTCTATTTTCTTGATCTGTGGCATCTTGTTCACCTTCTAATTTTTTAGCCATTAAATAATACTTGATATCTCCTGTCTTTTTAAATAAGTTCCAAATTATTTTTTTGCTATCCATTTTTATCACCTATATTAATATTGATGATAAAAATTATTATTTATTCATATTATTAATTATTTTTTATTTTTTTCCTCTTTAATTATATAAATTTTAACAAAAAAAAGAAAGTATATTTAAATACTCTCTAAAAATTCATGATATTAAGAATACCAATCATCATCATTGTAGTTGCCATAATTGTCATGGGTACTATATTGACCATTTTTAGTAACGACTAAATAACTATATTGATATTCATAATCATCATTATCAGCTTGTTTTCTCTTCTTATTATTATCGAGATAAGCGACAACTAACTCTTTATCATCATTTTTTACTATTCCATAGGAATTATTATTTCCACAACACAATTTCAAAGAAAATTTTTTATTTGCTACTTCTATTTTAGCAGGAACAATTTCTTTACCATTTTTATCTAAAACCCCTAATTTATTACCTTTTAAAATGGCATAATTTCCATTTTCGTAATCAATTCCATCATATTCAAAATTAATTATTGTCTTACCATTTAAGTCAATTGCACCAAATTTACCATTTTTCTTAGCAAGTAAAATTTTTTCATTACTGTAAAATGTAACTAAATCATCATATACGAAGTCTATTAATATTTTTCCATTATAATCAACCAATCCATATTTTATATTTTCATTGACAATTTTATAAGCGACAATAAAGTCTTTACTAGAAGCAAATATTGGCTCATCAACAGAAAGTCGCTTATCATCACCGACGATTGAATAATCTCCTTTGATAACCTTAAAATCACTGACACAGATTAAATTCAAACCATCATCAGAACTTAAAGCATAATATTCATCGGAAACTTTTTCATCTATTCCTATCTTAATAGAAACGACAATTCCATCGAAATTGGCACTACGACCATTACTTGTACTATACAAAACACTAGTTACTACAGGATTGTTGTTCTCAGTAGCAAAATACATTCCAATGGCATATTCATTATCTTCCCAAACTTGACCAAAAGAGAATTCATCATTGTAAATAGTAACAGCAATATACTTACTCTTTTCATCACTCTCATCTTTATATATCTTTATCTTATCTTTTTTGTTCAACTTGGTTATTTCTTTTTGGTTACGCATCAAATAGTAGTCATTATCAACTTTATTTATGGTATAACCATCATATCCTTCTTCATATTGTTTACCAACAACTGGGCTTGTACTATCAACTAGTGTCTCTTTCGTTGCACTATCTTCTTTATCGTCTTCCGAAACTGTCTCTTGTTCTTCATCTTTATTATCTTTATCTTTTTCATCTTTATTAGTAATCTGCATTATTGCTCCAACTACTATCAACACAATAGCTAAAAAGATAATCAATAAGGATACTGTTTTATTTTTTTTCGTTTTATCGTTCATTTTCTCACTCCTATTTTAAATTCTACAATTTTACTTTTCGCTTTTCAATGGCATTAAAAAAAATCAGTATCTATTGACACTGATTTTACTATTTCATTTTACACTTATAATTATAGATCTGCTTTCCAAAGTCCATGTTTATTGCAATAAGAGTACAAAGTTCCCTTTTTAACATCTTCAAAAGTAACTGTTGCTTCTTCTCCAGGATTGAAGTAAACATATTCCTCTTTTTCATCAGTCAATAAGCAAATCCATTCGATGTAATGATCATCATCCATGACATGATTGACACTAACTTCTAATACTCCATTATTTCGCTCATATGTTGGAACGTGTTTTTCGACTGCTCCATCAGTGGAATTAGTTTTGACATCAGTCATCTTTTCACCACAGCACTCAAATCCACATTTACAATGACAATCAGTTATAACTTTGACCATTGCTCCACAACTATTACATTTTTTAATCATTAATTCTTTCATTATTCCATCTCCTTTAATCCAAACTCAATTAAATATTTTTCTTTATCACGCCAATCCTCAATTGTCTTGACATGAGTCTCTAAAAAGACTTTTTTTCCTAAAAACTCTTCGATGTCACGACGAGCTTCAGAACCTATTTCTTTCAACATTCTTCCCTGTTTACCAATGATGATTTTTTTCAAATTATCACGGTCAACAATTATCAGCACACTGATGTCAATGATAGCACCAGTATCTTCATAGTTTTCTACCATACAAGTTACGGTATGAGGTACTTCTTTATTAGTCAAATGCAAAATCTTTTCACGGACAAATTCGGCAATTAAGAAATTACGACTGACATTAGTTATGACATCATCTTCATAGTATTTAACATCTTCTTTTAAATATTTCTTAATCGTTTTAATTAGATCTAAGACATTGTCCCCTTTTAAAGCTGATATGGGGATTATTTCTTTAAAATCATATAATTTACTAAGTTCCGTTATGATTTCAAATAAATTTTCTTTTTTTATGCGATCGACTTTATTCAATATTAGAAAGACAGGTTTATTCTCTTCTTTCAATTTTTCGAGAATGAAGCGATCTCCCTTACCAAAACCTTTTTCAACATCGACTAAAAATAGTAATAAATCGACATCTTCAGTCATCATGTAAGCCTTTTGATTCAAATAAGTACCCAATTTATTTTGTGGTTTGTGAATACCTGGAGTATCGATAAAAATGATTTGGGAATCTTCATCATTATAGATACCCTGAATAATATTTCTAGTAGTACCACTGACATCACTAGTTATAGCTATTTTTCTTTCTAACAAGCTATTTAAAAGCGTTGATTTACCAACGTTAGGACGACCAACGATACTCACAAAACCACTTTTCATAAAAACCTCCTAATAATTGAAAACTGATGAATACAAATTATTTACTTGGAGAGTTACTCCTTGTCCGAATAAGTTCATACAAACGACATCGCACTCTCCATCAAAAAACTCAGCAATTACGGCACGATCTAGATATTTCAAATCTGAGATTTTATCACTTCCGACCATTATGTAAAGTTTTTCAAAATCACCCTTTTTATATCCTGATGTGACGGCTTGGCCAATTGCTGACTGTTCGGCATATATGGCATCACGAAAAACAGAATTTTTAACATTGACACCATAGAACTCAGTTCCATCACGCATCACAACAACAGCTGAGAAATGAAGTGAATCACTAGGAACACAACAATTTTGTAATAATTTTAGCAATTTCTTACGATATTTTTCATCATCCATAATCACACCTCTATCCTAAATCTCTCTCATCAAAAGGTGCGGGACATAGTTGTTCTACTGTATACATTTCATTTTCACCTTTACGATTGTAACAGATTACAATTGATTCTTTATCAAATAATTCATTAATTACTTGTCTACATAAAAAGCATGGAGTTGAAACAGTATCACCATCAGTCATGACGTAGAGAACTTTGAAATCTCCTTTGCTATAACCCTCACTACAAGCAGCTGCAATGGCATTCTGTTCAGCACACAAACCATCGCGGAAAGACGGATTTTCAACATTGACTCCAGGGAAAGCTTTGCCATCTTTAGTGACGACAATCGCGGCTGTCCTAAAACCAGTAAGTGGTACATAACTCTTTTTCTGTAACTCTAGTAATTTTTCTAACATTATTTCCTCCTATACAACCCCTATAAAGACTAGCACTTTTGGTAAAAAAATGATTAAACCAATAATAGCTGCCGTTATAGCAACAACCAAAACTGCCCCTGATGCAGTATCTTTAGCTATTTTAGCGAGTGGATTATAATGAGGTTCCACCATGTCAACAATAACTTCAACAACTGTATTAATCAGTTCAAAAGATATCACGAGACCAATCAACAACAAGCAAATGATCCATTCTAATAGACTAGCTTCAAGAATGTAACATCCTATCAAGACGATGACTGTTGCTAAAAAATGAATGCGCAAGTTTATCTCGGTATTAAATGTATAGATGATACCTTCTAAAGCATTTTTTAATGTTCCTTGAACTGTTTTCTTATCTTTCTTATAACGTCTACCTATTAATTTCATAACGTGATAAGACCTCCTCTTGCTTCTTAAACATTACTTTTTCTTCATCTTCAGTCATGTGATCATATCCTAAGAGATGCAAGAAACCATGAATAGCAAGAAAGGATAATTCTCTTTTAAAAGAGTGGCCATATTCTAAAGCTTGACTACGAGCTTTATCAATAGAAATATAAATGTCACCCAATACTCTTATTTCATCTAAATTAAAAGTTTTATCGTCTTCAAGAGCGAATGATATGACATCTGTTTCACGATCAATATTGCGATAATCTCTATTCAATTCTCTTATCTTACTATTATCTACTATTATAACATTAAATAAAATATTATCAAGACCTTCATCCTTAGCTACATTTATTAAAAGAGTCTTTAAGTCAGATAATTCTTGATCTAAATTTTCTTTTGTCTCATTGAAAACTTCTATTTCCATAACTACCTCCAAATTGCGAATATGACGACGACCAATAATAAGATGACAGTTAAAATATTTAAAACGATTTCTTTTTTCAAGAAAGGAAATACTTCACCCAATTTATTACATAAATAATAAATACTAAAACCAATCATACCACCAATAACATTCAATAAAATGTCATCGACATCAAATACTCTTCCAATTGCCAGTTGGGTAACTTCAATGGAAAGAGATGCGACAAAGACTAAGATAAATGCTTTTAAAGGTCCTTTTAGATCGATATATAACGAAGCGAAGAAACCATATGGTATGAACATTAGAACATTGCCAATGATATTTCTAAAGAATAATCGACCGCCAAATTGATAACGAAAGACCTCACTAAAAAGGCGAAAATTGTTACCATTAGTGACATTTAAATCTTCAGCAGTCACTAGTTGAAAGACACAAAGAATGTACATCATAAAACACAAATACAGTATTTCACGATAAAAAATAAAGTCTTCACGATGCTTGAGTAAATATCCGATTCTAATCGTAACTACTAAAACGATGGCAATAAAAAGCGTTGGCCAAGTCATTTTGAGCAATTCTAGAAAAGTTGAATCTATCATATCTCGCATAATCTCACCCTATTCTTTATTATCCTTCATTTTCTTGCAAATTATCACTATCTCTTATTTCGCGATAAGTTGTAATATCTTCTTTTACCTTAAAAAATATTACCACTTCTATTGTACTATCTTTTGCTTTCGTTTTCAATTTTTTTTCTAGTAAAATCTCATCTTCTGGTCCTAGCATGGCCAATAATTTCTCACGAGATATTTCTAAAGCTTTTAAATCTAATTCTTCACTGGTATAGATGTGATCGATATTAATGATTTTTTGATTTTCTTCGAAGCTAATTTTTAAGGGAATAATATTATTATTAATACTCTTTTCTCTAGTTAGGAAATTATCGTAATCTTTAAAAAGGGAAAATCTCTTATCAAAGATAGTTATCGATAGATTTTTTTTCTTCTCTTTCGTATAGATAGTTTCTTTATAATTATAAGGTACTTCAACAGTTATTTGATACCATGTCTCAGCAAAGACTTGACCATCAGCACAAGTACGATTTTTTTCTTCATCATTTTTGGTTATGATACCACTGATTATGATATCGCCTTTTTTGACGTAATCATTGATAGCTTTTTTTATTTCACCATGACTGGAGGTAATCTGCATTATTAAACCATCTCGTTTAGCGATGACATGACGATTTTGGCATTCTTCTCGTTCTTTTTTTATGATTCGTTCTTCAACTCTAACGATGTATTTAACACCTACTCTTTCAATTTCCATCCACTCCAAATCTTCTTTGTTGTCCTTCAAAATATCAGCAATGATTCGCTCTCTTTCAGAAAACTTTTTAACGAAAGAAAACTTTGTCATGCCGTGATGTTTAAGTTCTTTTTCAATCAATTCATAAATATCTCTATTATCTGTATCAATTTCTATTTCAAAGACAATGTTTGATAAAACGTTCAAAATAAAAAAACCAATTATTATGGATACAAAAAAAATATTATATTTCTTTATAATATCTCTCAATTTATTAAAACCATAAAGTTTTACTATTTTTATCTCATAGATAGTTTTTATTTCACATATTCGTTCATAATTATAACTATCTACTTTAATATAGACATCTCTATCGCGGAATTTGATATCTTCAAAATAAATTTTCATATTATATAACTGTTTAATAAATCGCTTTACATCTCTTCCAGATATCTTTAACTCATAGTAATTGTTGAACATCTCATTCACCCATTTCAATATTTAATATTTTTCCGACGATCATTATCTCTTTGTTCAATAGTTTCTTTACCGATAAATCATTTCCTCTAATGACGATGCGACCACTACTAATCGAGACAGAAATGCGTTCTTCATTCATGGATAAGAGTTCAAGATAATTAATTATGTCAATCTTGTTTTCAAGAACGATCATTCTAAATTCATCATCTCTAACATAATCAATAATTCCGTGCATAACATCACCACTTAATTATATTAGTGATATATCTTTTTTATTCTTTGCAAATAAAAAAGCATAATTTTAAATTATGCTAATTTACCTCTTATTATTTCACTGACTTCTTTCATATCTGTTTTACCTTTTAATTTAGGTGTAACTTCTTTCATGATCAATCCCATTTCTTTTTGTGATGTCGGATTAACTTTAGCAAAAGCTTCATCAATAATAGCATTTACTTCTTCCATTGATAATTGTTCAGGAAGGTAATCATTTAAGATTTCTATTTCACCTTTAGTCTTTTCGACAAGATCTGTTCTTCCACCTTTTTCAAATTCCGCAATTGAATCATTACGCATTTTAATCTGTTTACCAACGCAATCAATCAACAATTCTTCATTCATCTCTTTTTTGTTATTGATGTGTTCTAGTTGCATAGCTCCTTTAACCATTCTCAATACTGTTAGACGATCTTTATCTTGTTCTTTCATAGCTGCAACCATATCTTTATTAAATTTTTCAAACAAATCCATATTTTCATCTCCTCAATTAATTCTAACATAAAATAGTCGTTTAAAAAAGAATATATTGTTCATGATAAATTAAAAAAGTGCTTGAAGGCACTTCTTAATTTCCTCTATTGTTAGCTCTATTTCTTTTTTGAGTGTTCTTGATACCAGCTTTCTTTGCTTCTCTTCTTCTTATTCCTGGTTTGTCATAACATTCTCTCTTACGACATTCAGAAGGGACACCATCACGAGCAACTTTTTGTTTAAATCTTTTTAAAGCTGCATCAATATTATTATCTTTAACGGGTGTTCTAATCATATTCTCCCCTCCTTCCGTCATTACTACAAAAGATTATAACATAATTATTTCTTTTTGTACAACAAAATTTGACATTTTTTTTACTTTTTCTACTATTTCTCAGTTAAGAATTTTTCATTTATCTTCCTTGCATAGCTGAAATTTGTCATTCTTATCACTTTGATTTTTTTGTTGCGTACACAAGTGTCAATCTTCACGACATCATTATAAAAATTGTTCTCACCATCAACTGTGATGATTAGGTCATTTTTTTCTTCTAGTGGTTTTATAGTGATAGAACGATTCTCAGGAATGATGATAGAGTTTAAGACATCACGATAACTCTTAGTATTTAAAGGAGCGATTGGTGTTATTTGTAAAGTGTGCAAATCATCATAGACGATTGAACCACCAAAGTTTAAATTATAAGCAGTTGAACCGATAGATGTCGATATCAAAATTCCATCACCAATATATTTTTCTAGTAATTCATGATCAATTTCAACCATCAATTTAGCAGTTTTTAAATTTTTATCACGAATTACTATTTCATTAAGAGAAAAGAATCTCGACATATCACCTTTTTTAGTCGTTATCTTAGTCTCTTGAACACCGATTGTCTCAATGGCAAAATCATTGTTGTTAAGGCGTTCAATAAAGATATCGATATCATCTAAAGATATCTCTTGAAGGAAACCTAAAGTTCCAGCATTAACTCCGACATAGTATGTCTCACTGTCAAAAACATTATTTTTAACCATGCGCAAGAATGAGCCATCACCCCCAATAGCAATAGCTAAATCATATTTACTATCGACGATTTTAAAATCAGCAATTTCTAAACGATTAGCTAACTCGCGAGCTATTTCTATACTCTTTTCGTTATTATTGGGAAAAAGTTTAATACGATTTATTAGTCTTTTCATAAATTTTTACCTCTATATCTATACAATTTAGAAGGACGATGTCCTCCATCGATGCGTTCCTTGTCAGTCTTCTCTACTTTTGATGCGATAATGCGACGAAAAGCAGGATCTAATAGTTTTTTACCTAAAATTACTTCATATACTTGTTGTAGTTCACCTAGGGTAAAATATTCTGGCATCAAGTTAAAAGCAACATCGGTATATTCCAATTTGTTTTTGATGCGATTAATACCACTAGCGATGGTCAAAGGATGATCAAAAGCAAGTTTTTCATTCTTTTTAATAGTGTATTTATAACGATCAGTCGTCAATTCTTTTAAAGTCTTTCTGATGAAGATGTCAAAGTTTTCTTCTCCATTATCGAGATTAACCTTTATCTCTTTATCATTTTCTTCTATTTCCATATTAAACCATGAAGCATTGTCAAATAAAGTATCATCTAGACGATTTTTATCGACTAGAGCAACATAGGAAATACTGATGATGCGCATTCGAGGATCGCGTTTGACGTCATCAAATGTGTACAATTGCTCAAGATAAATATTTTTTAAATTAGTTTCACGAGCTAGAACTCTTTTAGCAGCTTCTTCACTCGTTTCATCAATTCCCATGAAGCCACCAGGCAAACACCACATATCTTTAAAAGGATAACGATTTCTCTTGACCAATAAGACACTGAAATGTTTGTTGTTCAACTTTCGGTAGTTATCTTGTTTAGATGACGCTACACTAAAAATAGCGATGTCAACAGTAGCCGATAATTTTTCAAATTTCGAGGAATCATAATTTTTTAAAAATTCTTCTTCACTTGCATAATCTTTATCCATGTTATCACTCCTTTAACATTTAAATTATTGAAAGAAGTACTTCTTCAATCTTTTTGATGACCAATTCCTTATTAGCTTCACGCGAAGATTCGACAGCTTCAACTTTTTTGTTGTAGTATTCATTATTATCACGATCATAAATAGAAATAAAAACGATATTATCTTCACCATAAGGGTTATTTTGGTCAACTCTATTCAATTTTCCAGTTATGCCAACACCATAATCACTATTAGCAAACTTGGAGATATTAGTGCTCATCTCAACTGCGGTCTCCATACTGTAGACACTATATTTAGCGATGACATCAGATGAAACACCCATTTTGATTTTATATTCATTTGAATAAGTGACAGCACTGAATTTCAACACTTCACTTGCTCCTTCGACATTGGTAATAGCATTAGCAACACCACCGCCAGTACAAGACTCCATCGTGGCAATCGTTTTATTTTTCTCAGTCAAAATTGCAATTACTTCTTTCATTTTTTTATCTCCTTTACTCTATCTCTATCATAATACTTTTTTTGTAATAAGTCATACATATAATCACGTAAGTATGGTCTAACACCATCTTTTAAGTGAGTTGGAATACCATAATGAGCTTCAGATAATGACCCAACAATTGCTGCGATCGTATCACTATCACCACCAATAGATATAGCTTTGCGAATACTATCTTCAAAACTATTAGAATTGAAAAAGACGAATAAAGCTTGAGGAACTGATTCACTAGCTTTAGAGGTGAATTTATAATTTTTTTGTAAGTCCATTAAGTCATAATCAAGAGGATAATAGTTATCAATTACATATTTTTTGACGTAATCTTTGGAAAAGTTTTGACGAAGTAAGAAAATCGCAACAGCTACTACTTCAGCACTGCGCAAAGAATCAGGATGGTTATGAGAAGGTCGTGTACACAGTTCAGCATTTGATTTAACAGTTTCTAAATCATCAAAACAGAAGCCGACAGCACTGATTCGCATCGCTGCTCCATTACCCCAACTATGACCATTATTTTCATGATTTAACCATTCGACAAAGCCTTTGCCAAAGCGACTTCTTCCATACATGTCCTCTCCTAAACCAACTTCATATTCACCATATTTGCGCAAATAAGTTTCATAATCACAATGACCATTAATAATGGCATCATATACAGCACAAGTCAAAACAGAATCATCAGTAACGGAAGAGTTTTCTGTAAACAAGGGAACATCTTCATCTAATATTTTAATTCTATCTTCATATTTGCGATGTGTTTTATTCTTTTTGGCTTCGATTTCTAACACTTCATAATAAGAACCGACGACATCACCAATTATGGCACCTAACATATCTTCACCTCTCAATCATTCATATAAATTATTATCTTGAATATATTTTAAAACTTTTTCATCGATATAGTCTTTGACTAAATCATAATCTTTATCTTTCAAATATTTTCTGACATTAGTCGAAGATAAATAATTATTATCAAGTTCGACAACAGTTATGTTTTGACGATATTTTTCATATTTCTTTAAAAGAGAAGACATATCATGATTGCGAGGAATGACAATCAATTTAAAATCAGTCAATATCTTTTGGTATTCACGCCAAGTATCCATTTCATTTAAATTATCACTTCCACAGACAAAATATATCAAATCACTTGGATATTCTCTTTGAAAATGCTCTAAAGTCTCATAAGTATATGTAAGTCTTCCAAATTCATATTTAGAAAGAGAAATCTTTTTTTCATCTTCAGTCATCAACTCTAACATTTTAAAACGATTTTCGTCACTGATGAGACCAGCTTTAGGATAAAAATTACTAGTTGGAACAAAAATGATTCGATCTAATAATTTTCTTTCTAGTAATTGATGAGCAATACTCTCATGCATTTTATGGGGAGGATTAAAACTGCCTCCAAAGATTCCGATTCGCATATCATAATCTCCTTTTGCTTTGTTATTAACATTATATTAAAAACATATTTAAATATCAACCTTCTTTTGGAAAGAAAAAAGGCCTAAGCCTCTTTTTCTAAATCATCTAACCAAGTATCAACACTAGCATCACTTGGCATGCGTAAATCCCCTCTTGGTGAAAGACTAATCGTACCAACTTTGACACCATCAGGAATGCAACTGCGTTTGAACTGTTGAGAGAAAAAGCGCTTCAAGAAGACTCTTAACCATTTTGTAATCTCTTCTTCACTATAAACACCTTTAAAAGTCTGATTGGCAAGATATTTAATTTTATTTGGTCTAGCTCCATAACGGAAGAAGTGATATAAGAAGAAATCATGTAAAATATATGGTCCAATGGAACTCTCTGTCTTTTGATTGATGTTACCATTTTCATCAGGTGGTAACAATTCAGGAGAAATTGGAGTATCTAAGATGTCATAAATAGTCTCTTTTTGTTGAGAATTTTCAGTCGTATCAGCAATCCATTTGACTAGATATCTAACTAATGTTTTAGGGATGGATGAGTTAACAGAATACATACTCATGTGATCACCATTATAAGTACACCATCCAAGAGCAAGTTCTGACAAATCGCCGGTACCAATTAGGATTCCCCCTTCTTTATTAGCAACATCCATCAAAATTTGTGTTCTCTCACGAGCTTGAGCATTTTCATAGGTGATATCATGGATATTTTCATCTTGACCAATATCTTGGAAATGTTGTAAAACAGCATCTTTTATACTTATCTCTTTTAATGTTGCGCCATACTCTTTGACGAGATTGACAGCATTATTATAAGTGCGATCAGTCGTTCCAAAGCCAGGCATGGTAACAGCGATTATGTTCTTATTATCGATACCTAGTTTCTCGTAAGAAGCAACGATGACTAAAAAAGCAAGGGTCGAATCAAGACCACCAGATATACCGATGACTGTTTTTTCCGTTTTGACGTGTTTTAATCTTTTGGCAAGAGCACATGCTTGAATATTAAATATCTCTTCGCATCGTTCACTACGCTTTGTTTCATCATTAGGAACGAAAGGATATTTGGGATAAGTTCTAACGATTTCTTCGACATCATCTTTGATATCGATATCGATGACGTCATAGAAAGAGTTCTCGACTTGTTCAAAAGAAGTAATTTTTAAGCGTTCATTCATTAGACGTTTAATATCAATATCAGTATAGATTAAATTACTCTTGAAAGCGAAACGTTCATTTTCTTTCAAAATGGAACCATTTTCACAAATTAGTGCATGACCTGAAAATAAAACGTCGGTCGTCGATTCATTAACACCACTTGAAGAATAGACATAACCACTTATTGTTCGCGCTGATTGGGAAGCAACAAGACGTTTTCGATACTCATATTTACCAATGATTTCATTACTTGCTGATAAGTTAAAAATAACTGTCGCACCATTTAAGGCATGATTAGTACTAGGTGGTATTGGTGACCATAAGTCTTCACATATTTCCATCGCAAAGGTAAAATCAGGGTCGTTGATATCGCGGAAGAGAATATTCGTATTAACTGGAACTACTTGATCTAAGATATTTATCTTTTCATCTAAATAGCGACCAGATTCAAACCATCTCTTCTCATAGAATTCATTATAATTAGGAATGTAGACTTTAGGAACTATTCCAAGGATTTTTCCTCTTTGAAAAGCAACGGCACAATTGTATAATTTACTCTTTATTCTTAGGGGTAAACCGACAATTGCAATGATGTCTAAATCGGATGTTCTTTCTAATATTTGAGATAAACCATAAATACTTTTTTTCAATAAAGCATCTTGAAAGAACAGATCACTACAAGTATAACCCGTCAAAGACAACTCTGGAGTTGTCACAATCTGAACTTTTTCATTTGCAGCTCTTTTAATCTCTTCAATTATTTCTTCAACATTTTTTTTGACATTACCAACTTCTAAAGATGGAACAATCGCTCCAACTCTTAAATATCCATATTTTTTTATCATGATATCACCTTTCTACACTATTATTTTATCTCTATTCATCATAACTTTTAATTTTTTTACTTTACCTCTATCACTAAAGTATGGCTTTGCTTTAGCTATGGCAATAATAGAATTTGCTCCTTCGATATATCCATCTCTTTCCAATTCCATGACTTCGTTAAAATTACATTTGACATATCTAATGAACTCACCAGGATCAGGATTTTTTTCATGTCCTTCAGTACAACCAAGAGCAAGGAAAGCGACATTCTTAGCACTAGATACACCTTCATCTTGATAAAAACGGGACAATTCAATTAAATATTTAGGAAGGCACCCCACTTCCTCTTGGAGTTCGCGCAAAGCTGAGATGTGAGGTTCTTCGCCCTTTTCAATGTAACCAGCTGGGAAACCGACACCAGTCGTATTCGCGGTAAAAACACGAGGTTCAACAGTGACAATCACTTCGTTATCAACTGTTACTGGAACAATGATGACGGCTGAGCCATCTCTTCTAGCTTTTAAGAGTTTCTCACGCGTTATCACTTCGCCATTGTTAAGAGAACATTCATACTTTTCAGTCGTCATGAACTGACCAGTTGCCATATCACTAAGTGCTATAAAATCACCACTAGGCAATGTCACTATTTTAGATGGATCGATATTTTTATGTTCTACATTACCAATTATATCATCTAAAAGAATGTATTTACCACCATTTAGAGAAAATACTTTATCTTTATAAATATCACTTGCAGATAATTTTCTCTTTTCAACTGTTTTCAATTCTTCTAAATACTGTTTCAATTCTTGTAATTTATCTTTCATTTACTTATTTCTTTACTCCAATTGTCTTTTCTTTAATTTTGATATCTTGATTTATGGCTTTGATCAATTGATCTTTCAATTCGCGCAACTCATCAGATAAATCGACAATGTATTTATGTGGTTTTTCAACACGTCTAATTTCAGGATATAGCGTTTGCATTTCGCGATTACAGTAAGCAATTTTTTCAGGAACTGATGGATCATCATAAACCAACTCACCATTTTGAAAAATTGGAACTTGTAATTCACGGACATAGTAGTTGTGCAAATCTTTAGTCTGAAGAGGATCTTCATGATTTACTAACGTGTAGTTATCCGTTGGAATAACTTCATCATGTTTCGCAATGACATCGCCTAAGGCATAGCCAGTATCTCTATCGTAAAAACGCCATATCTTTTTAAAATCAGGATTGGTAACTTTGATCTTGTCACCGCTTATTTTTACTTTAGGTATAATTTTTCCATCTTTTTCAATGGCACAATTTTTATAGACTGCTCCTACTCTAGTATCAGGAGATGCGATATTATCACCACAACCGATGGAATTGATAACTGCTCCTTGTTGTTTTAAAGATGTGATAGATTGTGCATTTAAGCCATTTGATAAGCAGATGACAGCATTAGGGTATTCTTTTTTTAACATCTCTTTAGCTTCTTTAGACAAATATGCCAAATCACCACTATCAATTCTGATTCCACCCAATTCAATACCCATTTTTTTACATACTTTGATAGCTGTGGGAATACCACTTTTTAAAGTGTCATAAGTATCGACTAAAAATAGTGGTTTATCAGGATAAGTTCGGGCATATTTTTCAAAAGCTTCTTCTTCACTACTAGCTTCCATAATCGCACTGTGAGCCATTGTTCCCATTGGAACTAGTCCATATTTTTTAGCCGCTTTAACATTTGAAGTACCACTACATCCGGCAATGACAGCACATTTACTAGCATCAACAGCAGCATTCATACCATAAGCACGACGGGCTCCAAATTCCATGATGGGAATCAAGTCATGAGTCTTTTCTTCTTCTACTACGACATCGACACCATTTGCTGCTTCAACTATTTTTCGAGCAGCTGTCGCATAGGCAATTTGACTGTTATAGATTGATAGAAGAGCTGTCTCAACTATCTTTGACTCAATCATATTACCACGAACAGTGATGAAAGGTTCATTTCTAAAAATTGGTGTTCCATCAGGAACGGCCCAAATGTCACCTTGAAACTTAAAGTTCTTTAAGTATTCTAAAAATTCTTCAGAGAACTTACCAGTTTTTCGCAAATAATCAATATCGCTTTGCGTAAAATGTAAGTTTTTAATATAATCAATCATCGTATCCGTTCCACAAACGATACCATAACCAGCATCTAATGGTTCTTTGCGGAAGAAACCATCGAAGTACTCAATATCTTTTTCTTCATGATGAAGGAAATTTACTTGAGCCATGGTCAACTCATAAAGATCGGTCATCATGGTCATATTGTTTTCATCTTCACGTAATTCAACATCACCAAACCCATTATCAGCTAATAATTTTAAAAATTCTTCTCTTCTTTTTTCATCAATATCAATATTAAATCTTTCCATATTTATTTCTCCTTTTTCTTAACTTTAATAGCCCCTTGTTGTTCCATCAACATATAAGCAGCACGTTCATAATCATCACGACGATGGACATTAGGTATTTCAAATGTATCAATCGCATCAGTGTGCAAATAAACTTTGATACGACGATTTTCTTCATCAAACCAATTCATCATAGGATTAACACCATTTATGATACAAATATCAGTACAACATCCAGCAATGTCAAACTGTTCAACGTTTTCTAAGCCTTCTAAGACATCAATGAAATTAAATCCTTCACGCTTATTTTTAGCCCAGATATAACTAGTTGAATTCTTTTCTAAAGAAATAGTATTTTCACCATTTTCATACGCTTTTAATTCATCGACTAATTCGGATTCACGCGTTCCAATTATGCAGTGAAGAGCACCACCGAAACGATCATGTTCAACGGAATCTTCAGTATGAGCATCCTTAATGAAAATTATCAATTGTTTCTCTTTCTGATATTGTTCAATCAATTCTTTCTCTCTTGCAATTGTCTTAGCGATATGAGGATCGGCTAAAGCTCCTTCACGCACAAAACCATTAACCATATCAACAATGATGAGAGCTTTCTTATAAACTTTTAAATTCTTCATATTTTCTCCTTCTTTCTTCTGTTAATAACATTATATTAATAACAAAAAGAAATGTCAATATGTTTTTAACATTTTATTAAAAAGAATATAAAACAAGAGATATATCATACAACATATCTCATTCTTTTATCTTTTTATTCAATTCTTTTTCATCAATTCTGACCACGTCTGGTTCATCGATATTTACAAATACTTTTAGATACTTAATATTTTTGCTTTTAAGGATGTCGGATATATCACTGTCATATCCACCTATCGAGAAATCATAGATCTCATCTTTATATTCATATTCAATATTAAGAGAATAACCATCATCTTCTTTTTGAACACCAGTTATTTTTCCCAAGATGACTAGTTCACCACCAGTTTTAACTTTTTTACTACTAGCGTGTGAGGTGTGATGAAGATAATTTTTATTTACTTCTTGCTTTTCTTTTGGTAATTCTTCTATACTTACTTTATCTTTCTTATTAATACTATTATAGACAAAGACAATGATGATGAAATCGACTAGTAAAAAAACGCCCACTATTTCATATATAATAGTTAACTCACGGATATTTAGTGGTCTTTTATTATCAATATCGACATTATAGTAGTCTTTTTCGTTGTAATAGATCGTAATCTTACCATTAACTTGTTTAGCAGTTCTTATTTCTGAATTATAAACTTGACCATCGATTGTATATTTTACATTCGTTACGTAATCATTGATGCCCATCGTACTACTCGTCACTTCAGCTTTTACCATTTCCCAGCCGTCTTCTTCTATTTCAATACTATCAATGCGACCAATGACAACAAGAGGAATGACTAAAAACAATATAATTGCGGCTAGTAGGAATACTTTCTTTCCCATTTTCATATTTTCACCTATATATAATGATACTATAAAATAGCAAGAAAAAAAAGAAGATAAATCTTCTTTTTAAACTTCTTGGATTACGGTTATGATCATCGGTTTACTCTCAGTTTGTTTATAAAAGTATTTTCCAAGGCGATCACGAACGGCATTTTTAATATTGGTATAGTCAACTTTTTTAGCATCTAACTCAATGTTTTCTTCAATTATTTGTAGACACAAATCTTGAGTTTCCTTAATGAGTTCACCACTTTCTTTGACATAGACAAAACCACGGGTTAAAATTTCTGGGCCAGCTAAAACTTTTTTAGTCTGTTTGTCAAGAGTACAGCTGACGATGACAATACCACTAGCTCCTAACATTTCACGATCTTTTAGAACCAATTCACCAATGTCTCCTTGACTCTTACCATCTATCAATATCTCATCTACTGGAACGTGATAAGTGTCTTCAACTAAAACACCATTTTCAAAAATAGCGACATCCCCATTTTGTTTTAAAATGATATTTTCTTTAGGAATACCTAAGTTTTCAGCAACTTCGGCATTCATGACTTGATGACGATATTCACCTTTTACAGGGAAGTAATATTTTGGATTCATGAGATTGATCATCAACATCAAATCTTCACGAGAAGCGTGATGAAGTAAATGTTTTTTAGCTGATAGAGATACCGCTGTCACACCCACTTTAGCTATTTCGTCCATGATTAGAGCTGTTCTCTTCTCAATACCTTCATATGGAGGTTCAGTTATAAAAATAGTATCCGTTTCCTTCAATTTTATGTATTTGTCAAAACCTTTGATGATGCGTTCCAAATTCATGAATGGTTTTTCTTTTTCATCAGTAATTATGACGACGACATTAGGATCATTCAAGTTTGATAGATCACCCATATAACTCTTATCAAAAGTCAAATATCCCAAATCGATGGAACTATTGACTAAATCTTGTAATCTCTTACCCATGAAAATGACCGTTTTATGGGTCTTCACACTGGCGTTTAAAATCTCTTGTAAACGATAGATGTGTGCTGGTTGAATAGTTGCGATGACACGATCTTTATTCTTACCTAAAACTTCTTTTATGAAATCATAAACACGATTATTAGGACTAGTATGTCCCGCATGTTCAGCATAGATTGATTCACTTAGTAAACACAAGACTCCCTGTTTTCCAACATAGGCCAACTTACCCAAATCAGTCTTGTAATTACCCATCATCGTCGAATCAAAGACATAGTCACCAGTGTAGACAATAGCACCATCTTTAGTGTATAAAACATATGCAACACTATCAGGAATGGAATGAGTCACGCTGATAGGAAAAACAGAATTCTTACCAAAAGAAATCTTAGAATGTGGTCTAATCTCTTTTAAATTTTTACATGTCACATTACTCTCTTCTAAGTCTTTCTTAAGTATTTCCATCGTATATTTAGTAGCATAGACATTGACGTGTTTCAAATCAACTAAGATATCAGCCATTGCGCCCATATTACTCTCATGTCCGTGTGTTAAAAAGATACCTTTTATTCGTTTTTCATTTTCTTTTAAATAAGTATAGTCAGGAAGAATGTAATCAATTCCCAACATTTGATCATTACCATATTTTAAACCCGCATCAAAAACAAAAATATCATTATCGACTTCAACGACATACATATTTTTACCATTTTCATTTAGTCCACCAAGACTAAATATTTTTATTTTACTCAAAATTCATTCTCCTTTCATCATAAGTAAAATTAGACCTTATTCATTGTACCACACATATCATAAAAAATCTATTAATATTTAAAAAATATCGTGGTCATGTAACACGGCTGATATTTTATCACAAAGAACGATTTTCTTCAAGTATAAAAAAAATTCTAACGATGTTAGAACTCTTTATTTTACAGCTAGTTTAGCTAAAGCATCCTTAGCAGCTTCTTGTTCAGCTTCTTTTTTACTACCAGCTGTTCCTCTACCATAGACGATGTCATCAACTTTGACAACCATGGTAAAGCTCTTGTTGTGAGCTGGTCCTGTCTCATCGACTAAGACGTATTCAAGAGAACGTTTCTCCGTTTGAATAGATTCTTGAAGAGCAGATTTATAATCGTTAAAAAATACGACGTTAGGATCCTCAATATAAGGAACGATGATATTAGTTATAACTTCTTTAGTCTTTTCAAAACCTTGATCTAGATATAGAGCTCCTGTAAAAGCTTCAAAGATATCAGCAACGATCACTTTTTTAAAACGGCCACCATCTTTATCTTCACCATGTCCAACTTTGATATATTTACTAAATCCTAAATCACTGGCATAGGTATAACAAGCATTCTCACAGACATAACTAGCACGAAGTTTAGTCATATCTCCTTCTTTTACATCTAAATTTTTATACAGATAGTCACTACTTATAAGTTCTAGGACAGCATCTCCTAAAAATTCCAATCGTTCATAATCAGCTTTTAAATTATTCTCATTAGCATAAGAAGAATGAGAAAAAGCTATCATGTATAGACGACTTTCATTTGGAACAACACCTAATTTTTTAAATAACTCATCCATATTATCACCTTTTTCATTATAGCTTATATTTTGTAAAAAATAAATTCATTTTATCTTTTTTTATTATGTATTGTTGAAAAAAATGGTATTTGATAGTAGAATATATTTAGTTAAAAAATAGATATTTCTAAAGGAGATTGAAAAATGAAAAAAATATTTTTAGTTGTATTAATAGTCATGTTTATACTAGTGGGATCAGTTGGATGTGTCAAAAGAGATAGTATGGAAGATATAGATATAATTACTTCTTCTTATCCAATTGAATATTTAGTATCAAAGATATATGGGAAACACGCTACTGTTCAAAACATCTTTCCCGATGATGAACAAATAGATAAATATAAATTTAATAATAAAGAATACAATAATTTTAGTAAAAAGGATTTGTTCGTATACAATGGTAAGAATTCTAGTGATATAGCTCTTGAACTGATCAATAGAAATGATAACTTATTATTAGTTGATACGACTTTAGGAATGGAATACATCTATGGTCCAGAAGAGACTTGGTTAGATCCATCCAATTTACTAATGATGGCAAAAAATATAAAGAATGGTCTTGAAGAATACGTATCTAACTCCATTTTAATAAAAGAGATTGATGATGCTTATCAAGATATAAAAGTTGATTTATCCGAATTGGATGCAGAAATAAAATTGACAGTTGAAAATGCTGAAGATAAGACAATCGTTGTCACTAATACAGCATTAAAGTTTTTAGAAAAATATGGATTTGAAGTAATCGTTTTAAATGATGATACCATCGATAAGACTTTCTCTGACGTTAGAAAATTAGTTAGAGATGGCGATGTTAAATATTTATATGTATTTAAAGAAGATGCCATGCCAGATAAAGTTAAAAAGTTTATGGAAGAAGTCGACATTGAAAGAACTGTTCTATATCGTTTAGATAGTATTACTGATGAACAGAGAAATAATGATAAAGATTATGTTTCAATCATGAGGGAGAATTTAGATTTAATAAAATTAGAAATTTACGATGAAGAATAAATATAGGGATGAGGTAACATTATGAAAGGTGCTAAAGGTGGAAATAGAGATCGTATAATCTCATGGCTATTTTCAGAGAAAAATCGCAAAATTCGTGAAGAGCGAGAAGAAATTGAAAAAGCTGAAGAGATAAAGATTGATGAAAAACAAAAAGAGCGAAGAAAAGGTAAAAAGATCGATGAAACTAGTGAAACAATTACAGAGATTAAGCCTATTTCTAATGAGGAAGTTAAAGTAGTTGAACACGAAGAAAAAATTGATGATGAGGATAAGACAAGTGAAGAAGATTTAGATGTCACTCTAATCGATATATTTGACACTAGTAGTGATCGCGATAAGAGAAAAGATAAAAAGCCTGGAAAAGAGAAAAATGAAAAACCACCTACTCTTTTTATAGATGAAGAAATAGTTGAAGAAATAAAAGAACAGCACAAAAATGATGTTGAAGAAAAACATGAAAAAGAAAGAGAAAAAGTTGAAAAGCCAGAAGTAGTAAAACCTCATTCTACTGATACAACTCAAGAAGAAATTGAAGTAACAAATAACATTTTTCCAGAAGTAGATGAAGTTGTAATTGATGAAGAAACTGTTTCTAACAATGTTGAAAAACCTGAATTAGTCCAAATATCAATCATTGAAGAAATTGATAATTTATTAAAAAATGACAGTTATGAATTAAGAGATATAAAATATCAAATCGAAGTCTTATCACAAGAAGAAAAAGATGAAGTTCTATTAGAAAATATTGAGAAAATTCAAAAACAATTAGAAGAATTGGTCAAAAGATTTGAAGAGATTAAAAAGAAATATGATAATGCCTATACTAATATTGCGATTAAAGATATCGATTTCATAAATAATTTAGATTTAGGATTTTCTATTTCTGATTACATAAATAGTGGTAAAAATGGTAATTTAGATATTTCAAGCATTGATGAGATTCATGAAATTGAACAATTCATCAATATTATTAATGACATAATTGAAATTGAAAAACAAAAAGATATCATAAAAGAGAGTGTTGATGATAAACTAGTTGATTATAGCATTCGTGATGAAGACTTTATAAAGTTACAAGATCAATATGCTGATGTGGAAGCAATCAACGCTCGAGTTGATAAATATAACTTGGAAATAAATGGTATTATAAAGGACATGGAAGAAAAACTTGCCAATAGTGTTGACATCACGCGTCGAATTGAAACGACGACGAAAATTGTACCAGATATCAATAGAATGGTTAGAGCAACTGTTTTGATGGCTTCAACTAATTTAATACCCCCTACTCCAGCTGGTAATCTTTTTAGAACGACGATTCTCTTATCAGCCGCTCACATGATGGCAACTGCTTTCGTACCGCAAACGGAAGAAAAAGAAATAGTTAAAACGACAGTTATCGATTACTCAAAAGATATTTTAGCAAATCGTGACAGTATCAATGGTGCACTTGATAGTATTGAAAATGCCTTTGGGGAAATAAATTACATGAAAGATATCTTTGATAAAGAATTCAGTCAGTTCAAAGATCAAATTCCTGAATATGATGAACTCGTAAAAAATATTTTTTCCATTGAAAAAGAACTAGCGCGTCAACAAGATATTGCTTATGAATATAGTAATAAGATTGATGAAGTTCTAAATATCAATGATCAAAAAGTTAAGCGAATTGAAGAATGATTAATCATTCTTTTTTTTCACAAAAAATACATATATTTATGTATAATTAAAGAAGGAGGTCCGTATGAAAGTATTAGTTGTTGATGATGAAGAATTGATAAGAAATGTTATTAAAGAATATGCCAAATTAGAAAATTATGAAATCTATGAAGCAGAAAATGGATTACAAGCCATTGATATCGTGGAAAATAATGATATCGATGTCATCGTTCTCGATATAATGATGCCAAAATTAGATGGTTACTCGGCTTATAAAGAAATTAAAAAGATTAAGAAAATACCGACGATTATCCTATCAGCTCGAAATGAGGAATATGATAAACTATTAGGATTTGAATTAGGGGTTGATGACTATTTAGCTAAACCTTTTTCACCAAAAGAATTAATCGCACGAATTAAAGCGGTTTCAAGACGTGGAAACAATCTAGAAGATAAATTTGTCTATGAAGATTTAGTCGTCGATTTCATGGGACATGTGGTCACTATAAATGATGAAGAAATTAAATTGACACCAAAAGAATATGAAATACTTGTCTACTTCATTAAAAATAAGAATATTGCCATATCAAGAGAAGTCCTACTCAGTCAAATTTGGGGATATGATTTCTTTGGTGATGATCGTACCATCGATACACACATCAAGATGCTTAGAAATAATTTGGGAAAATATCGCAATTTGATAAAAACAGTTAGAGGAATGGGTTACAAACTTGAAATTAAATAAGAATAGTCTAATCATTAGAATTTGGAAATATTTAATTATATTTTCGATTCTCATCCTTTTATTTCTATGGCTATTCCAAGTAATATTTTTAGATAAGTACTATGAATGGTACAAGACTAAATCAATAAAAAAAGTTGCAGAAGAAATATCAGATAATTATAGTGATGATGATGAATTCTTTAACACTTTAGAAGAAATAAGTATCAATGAAGGAATATGTATTGAACTATCTTCAGATGGATCGAATTGGTATTACTCTTCCAATATGAATAAATCATGTCTTTGGGATAAAAGAAATCCTGAATTAGTCAAATTAAAAGAAGATTTTATGGATAGTGATGAGAAGACTATTCTCTTAAAAAATCATTCCGTCAATAATGTTAATTCTCTAATCTATGGAATTAAACTAGATAATGATTCCTATGTCTTTTTAAACACGATTCTCGATCCAATTGATTCGACAATAACCATTTTAAAAAATCAATTGTTGATTGTCACAATAATCGTCATCATCTTATCATCCATCATTGCTTACTACATATCTAATCTATTGTCTAAACCGATTACTTCCCTAAATAAATCAGCTAAAGCAGTCGCTAGTGGTAAATATGATGTCGTCTTTCCTAATACTAATATTTCGGAAATTAATGAGTTATCTGATACACTTAATTATGCTAAGATGGAACTCGCTAAGACCTATGAACTTCGTAAGGACTTAATGGCAAACGTATCACATGATTTGAAGACACCACTAACGATGATTAAAGCCTATGCGGAAATGGTTAGAGACATAACTTATAAGAATAAGAAAAAACGTGATGAGAATTTAAATGTCATCATTGAAGAAGTGGATCGCCTTAATTCTTTAGTTTCAGATATTTTAGAGTTATCTTCTCTTCAATCCAATATCAATGAGTTGAACGTGGAAGAATTTGATATCGTTGAGTTAATTACTAGTATCATTCATCATTTTGAAATATTTAATTTGACAGAACAATTCAAATTTAACTTCATCAATGAAGAAAATAAAGTCATCGTCAAGGCCGATAAGAAAAAGATTGAACAAGTAATATATAATTTGATAAGTAATGCGGTTAACTATTCAAAGAATGAAAAAATTGTTACGATTAAACTCATCAATAATAAAGACAATGTCAGAATCGAAGTAATAGATCGTGGTAAAGGTATTGATAAAGAAGATTTAAAATACATTTGGGATCGCTATTACAAAGTCGATAAAAAATATAAACGAACAAGAGTTGGAACTGGTCTTGGTCTATCAATCGTTAAAAACATCTTAGAATTACACAAATACAAGTATGGTGTTCTATCTGAAAAGAACAAGGTAACAACTTTCTATTTTGAAATGAATAAATAAAAGAACTACTATGAATAATAGTAGTTCTTTTCATCTAAATATATGTATTGTAAGCTTGGGAATCATCATAATCATTTTTGTTGTTATTATCACGATCATCATCGTCATCAAGTTCTTTTTTATTTCTAATAGTTTTGATGATGAAGATGGTTACTAAAGTTAGAATTACTGAAATGGCAATCGTCACTATATAACTTGTGATACTACCACCACTCTTGGTTTTTTGTTCTTTTTCACCAGTGACAGTTACTTCAACAGTCGTTGATACGTCACCAAGAGATATTGTTATTTTAGCTGTTCCATCAGCAATCCCCACTACTCTTCCTCTATAATCAATGGTCGCTATTTTATCATCACTACTGGAATAAGTGATATCACTTTCAAGAGCAGTTGTATCATCAGGTTGAAGTTCAATATCTAACTTTTTATTTTCACCGACTTTTAAAGTCATTTTAGTATCGGTTTTCAATTCTTCTAACTCAACTGTTTTAGGTTTTACTTTGACTTTGACATTGACTTTGATATTACCACTAGTAACGACTACCGTCGTCTCTCCTTCTTTAACAGCAGTGATTTGACCTGTTTCATTAATGGTTGCTACTTCAACGTCATTTGAAGTATAAGTTACCTTTTTATCAGTGGCATTATCAGGAGTAATAGTAGCTTCTAATTGAAATGAATCACCAGCTTCAAGTTCAACTTCTTCTTTATTAATTCCAATACTTGTCACTTCAATTTTTCGCGCTATACCAGTTATGGTTGTCGTCGTCGTCGAAGTACCAGTTCCAATGAAACTAGTCGTAATAGTTTGATTCGTCGTAAACGTGTTATTTATCCTAAAGACTGATGTCAAAATAGCTCCGGTAGGAAGACCACCAGTACTAGTACATTCAATCTCTTTAGCACCTGTATAATTACAATTAACACCACTTTCTGGAATGAAACCTACCAATTGTAAATTATTTCCAGAATTGTATTGAAATTTTATATTTTGCAGATTTTCAGATATTGAATGACGCAACATGACATATTGACCTTTCTCAGTTACAGTTGGCATTTCTTGAATAGTTGTCGTTCCAGCTGCTTCTACGCGAGTAAACGTCATCAATAACATTACATATAATGGTATAAAAAATAATAATTTTCTCTTCACTATACTCCACCTCTATTATAATCTAACACAAAATATAATATTATAGTAGACCATAAAAGAAAAATAGAATGTAAATTTACACTCTATTCATCAATTTCAATAACTTTATTAGGCATTTCTTTATCTTCAAGTAACATCATGTGCATGTACTCTTCTTCATTATTCAACGATACTTCTTCAATACGATCACAACGACACTTTTCAGATACTAGAATAGCTTCAATCTTTTTAACAGTTTCTGAAAGTTCATCATTGATGACAACATAGTTATACTTTGTCACTTCATTTATTTCACGATAAGCAGTTCTAAAACGTTCAATAATCTTTTCTTTACTATCCGTACCACGACTTTTTAAACGTTTCTTTAAAGTGCTGAGATTTGGTGGTAACAAAAATATAAAGACAGCTTCTGGTATCAAATCTTTTATCTTCATCGCTCCTTGAATTTCAATAACTAGAAAGACATCGATACCTTTTTCTAATTTTTCATTAATAAATTTCTTTGGTGTTCCATAATAATTTCCGACATAATCGGCATATTCTAAGAAATATCCCTCTTCAATTAATTTTTCAAATTTTTCTTTAGTTACAAAGTTATAAGTTTCTCCTTCAACATCATTTGGTCTCATAGCACGTGATGTCGTCGATACAGAAATCCAAGCATTGTCATGATTTTTAACGTATTCATTGACAACAGTATCTTTACCAACACCACTAGGACCAGATATGACAACTAAACTACCACGTTCTTTTGACTTGATTAAACTCATATTATCACCTTTCTATAGTAGTTAATTTTAACATTCTAATAACGTTTTTTCAATATGAAAACCAAAAAAAGAGTCATTGACTCTAATTTTATCCATTGATTTGACTCATTACTTCATCAGCAAAGTTTTCTTGACGTTTTTCAATACCTTCACCAACTTCATAACGAACCATTGATTTAATAACTCCACCATTGTTCTTTACAAAAGTCTCAACAGTTAAGTCAGGATCTTTTACAAATGGTTGTTCAAGTAGACATACTTCTTTATAGAACTTATTAATACGTCCAGCAACCATCTTTTCAGCTATATCAGCAGGTTTTCCTTCATTTATAGCTTGTTCTTTGATGATTCCTCTTTCATGTTCAATAACATCTTCAGGAACTTCTTCTCTATTTAAGTAACCAGGATTCATAGCAGCTACATGCATACTTACATCTTTAGCTACATCTTCATTACTTCCTTCGATTATTGTTATAACGCTAATTCTTCCACCCATGTGTGAATAGCATCCAAAGATATCTTTATCTGTTTTTTCAACTACTTCAAATCTTCTAAAACTGATCTTTTCACCAATTTTTGCAACTAGAGAAATTAAGTATTCGTTAATCGTTCCATTTTCAGTTTGAAGATTTAAAGCTTCTTCCATAGTCTTGGCATCACTATTTAAAATAGTTTTACAAACTACATCGATAAATTTTTTAAATTCTTCATTCTTAGCAACGAAATCAGTTTCAGAGTTAACTTCAACGATAATAGCTTTGTTACCATCAACTAACATTTGAGTCAATCCTTCAGCAGCAATTCTTGATTCTTTTTTAGCAGCCTTAGCAATTCCTTTTTCTCTTAAATAGTCAACAGCAGCATCCATATCTCCTTTAGTTTCATCAAGAGCTTTTTTGCAATCTAACATTCCAGCTCCTGTCTTTTCTCTTAAAGCTTTTACATCACTTGCACTAAACATAGACATCCTCCTATTATTAATTAAAACTATTTCAAAGTATTAATTAATTCTTCTTTCTTCATTTTTGAATAACCTTTAACCCCTTGTGCTTTAGCTACTTCTTTTAATTCAGTTAAAGTCATAGAAGAATAATCTTTCTTTTCTTCTTTTGTTTCTTCAACTACTTCTTCCTTTTTAGTCTCTTTTTTAGTTACTTTTTTAGATTCTTCTTTAACTTCCTTTTCAGTAACTACTTCTTCGCTCTCTTCAGAAACTTCATCAGTTGCTTCTTCTTTTTTAGCTTTCTTTGTTTCTTTCTTAGCTTTATCATCTTCAGTAATATAATCAATTACTTCTTTTCCAAGAACTTCACAAATAGCGTTAGTAAGAACACCAATCATCAATTTAACACTTCTTACAGCGTCATCATTACCAGGAATTACGTAATCAACCATATCAGGATCACAGTTAGTATCTACGACACCAAATACTGGTATATTTAGTATTCTAGCTTCTTTAATAGCTATTTCTTCTTTCTTTGGATCAACAATAACTAATGCATCAGGAAGTTTTTTCATCTCTCTGATTCCTCTTAAATTCTTGTTTAATTTATCATATTCTTTTCTAATCTTAATAACTTCTTTTTTAGGTAGTAAATCGAAGATACCATCTTTTTCCATATTTTCGATTTCTTCCATTCTCTTAATTCTTGAACGAATTGTTTTGAAATTAGTTAGAGTTCCTCCTAACCATCTTTCATTGACGAAGTACATTCCTGTTCTCATTGCTGATTCTTCGGCAGCTTCTTGAGCTTGTTTCTTAGTACCAACAAATAATACCTTTCCTTCGTTTTCAGCGATTGTCTTCATAGCAGCATAAGCTTCTTCTAGCTTCTTAACTGTCTTTTGTAAATCGATTATATAAATGTCATCACGAGATGTAAAGATATATTCTTTCATCTTTGGATTCCATCTTCTCTTTTGGTGTCCGAATTGTACACCGGCTTCTAATAAATAATTCATTGAAACTACTGTCATTATATTTTCTCCTTTTCGTTATACACTTATTAATTTCTAAAATTTACCACTCTCATGAGCACTAGATAAATCAATTCATTAATATGTTTATTATTTTAAAGCTTCTAATAATTCAGCTTTTTTCATCTTAGAGGCACCTTCAATACCTTTTTTAGATGCCATTTCTTTTAATTCAGCAACTGTTAAAGCGCTTAAATTCTTTTTAGTCTCTTTTTTAGTTGTTGCCTTTTTAGCAGGTTCCTTTTTAGGTTCTTCTTTCTTTACTTCCTTTTTAGTCTCTTTTACTTCTTTTTTTGTTCCTTTAACAATTTCATTTTTAACAACTACTTCACTCTTAGTAGCTTTTCCTTCTAATCCAGCTTTAGCTGTCTTAACGATTTCACTAAATGCTTTTGGATCATTAATAGCTATTTCTGATAACATCTTTCTATTAACTTCAACACCAGCTTTAGTCAATCCTTCAATAAATCTAGAATAACTGATTTCGTTTTCACGGCATGCAGCGTTAATACGCGTAATCCATAATTTTCTGAAATCTCTCTTCTTTTGTTTTCTATCACGGAATGCATATTGTCCAGAATGCATTAATTGTTCTTTAGCTGTTTTGTATAATCTGTGTTTACTTCCAAAATAACCTTTAGCAGCTTTTAAAACTTTTTTATGACGTGCTTTTGTAGTAACACCATTCTTAACTCTTGTCATATTATCTTCCTCCTACCTATTTTATAATATTCTTTAATCTGTTTGTGTCAGCTTTTGATAATACTGATCCTTTTCTGTTCTTTCTATTAGCGTTCATGCTTTTGTCGCCTGTATTGTGACGTGAACCTGGTCTACCAATTGTAACAGTTCCACTTTTTCTAACATTTAATACTTTCTTTAAACCTTTATGTGTTTTTAATTTAGGCATATTTTTTTCCTCCTTATTTATTTCTTTGGTGCTAATAACATAGTCATACTACGTCCATCTAGTTTTGGTTGTTGTTCAATTTCAGCAATATCTTCTAGTCGTGCTGCAAATTTGATTAAAACTTCTTTTCCCAAATCAGTATGAGCCATTTGTCTACCCTTGAAACGAATAGATAATTTGATCTTATCACCTTTTTCTAAATATTTAGTGACATTCTTTAACTTAGTCTCAATATCACCGATATCAATAGTTGGTGACAATCTAAACTCTTTAGTCTCAGAAATACTAGCTCTTTGTTTCTTTAAAGCTTCTTTTTCTTTCTTTGCTTTCTCATACTTAAATTTGTTGTAGTCCATCAACTTGCACACTGGTGGATTTCCATTTGGATTGATAAGTACTAAGTCCAATCCAGCATAAGTTGCCAAAGTTAAGGCATCTTGTGTTGTTTTAACTCCTACTTGTTCTCCATTTGGTCCAATAACTAAAACTTGACTTACTCTAATTTGTTCGTTAATTAACAAATTGTTCTTTGAACTTGCTATAAATAACACCTCCATTAAATAATAAAAAGTAGGTACAAGTACCTACTTAAATCCACAAAAAACAATATAAATTATCGCTTAATGGCTCTTTACCTATCGCTATTCGCAATCAGGTGGATGTAGGTACATCGCTTTCCTTTTTTTATTTACATTGATAATTATATGCATTTTGTTATCTAATGTCAACAAAAAGTTATTGTTTTTTAGCTTTTTTTGCTGTTTTCTTACTTTTTTTCTTTTTCTTTTTTTCTTCTTTTAACTTTCGTAGTTCATCACTGATCTCTATTTGGAGACTATCTCTTTTACTCTTTAGCATTGCCGCTAATATAAAGGAGATAAGAGCAGCATAGACAAAATTGAAATCGATGATCAAACTCAACACAGCTAAAATAATGGTTATTAAATATAAAACGATGATGCCCCAACGCAAATACTTTCGCATTAAAAAGTTATCGACGTTTTTGGCATTAGTTATTTTTTTACTCATATCTACTCCTATCTAGCAAAGATGATCAGTGAAATCATTAAGACAAATAAAACACAAATTACAAAGAGAACAGGCATTGAGACAAAGGCTGATGATTGATTAGTAGAATCATTATCACTACTATTATTAGGTTGATATGTACCAATAGTCTTTTGTCTGACACTATTCTTTTCGGCTTCTTGGGAAGCTTGATCTTTAGCTTTATTCTCAATATTTGTAACTAACGTATCAATCTCTTCTTGACTATAACCATTGATTGTCATAGTCGTATCATTTTTTGATTCTATTTGACAAGAGACACTATCATCGCGATTGCCACCTGAAATTGTTATGTTGTCATGTTCAATGTGATTATTTTCTGCATATGTATCAACTATTTTAGGTAAGACTTTTTTATCGAATTCTTCACCATCTGTAAAGACGACAACTTCATTAGTACTTCCACTATCCTTTAGTTTTACTACTCTTTGGTCAGTATTTTCTGGTGGTACTTCAATGTCTAACAAGCAAATCATATGAGGATCATTACTGGTCTCAATAAAATTTTCAATCATTTCAACTTTGGGATCAGTTTCCAAAGAACCATAAACATCCAAAGTAGAAACACCATTGTCACGAAAGTTCAAAATATCTCTATCGTTAGCTAAATCAACTGATGCATCTTCTAATTTAGTGCCGACGACACTACCATTAGTCTCTATTTCAAAGACATTTGCCCCTTCTCTATTTTTAATATCATAACCGATACTCTGAGCATAGGCGATAGCAGCTTCTTCATCATCAGCAACGATGTAATAAGAATCTTTGCCATCATTGCGAACGTATCCAATAGTGAAATCTTGACCGATGTCTGGATCATCATTGACGAAATGATCTTTGACATTTTTTAGTCCTTCAGGCATGTTCTTTTCGTAATCATAATCACGTCTAGTCGTCTCAACAGTCTTATAAATTTGCTCAAAAGTCTCTTTGACGTGAACGAAAAATTCTTCTTGACTAACATCGGTAGGATCTATTTCAATTGTAAACATTTCGCTCTTAGTAGACATATTGCGCATGAATTCTAAGGAAATGCCTTCAGAATTTTGAAAGAATTCCGTCATCAAATGATCAAGATATTGTTTACTTTCATTATTTATTTCAAAACTTATATATGGTCCTCGACCAGCTTTACCAGATAGTGATATATCACTTATCGTCATACCGGCATCTTGACAATAATTATAAGTTTGATTCATCGCATTTTGCGCTTCTTCTAAGCTGTTACCATCACTATCGAGATAAGGGTATTCATTGGGAGGCGCTACTTCTTCTACTACGTCATCAGAAACAGGTACTTCGACAACAGGTTCTTCTTCAACCATTTGTTCCTGTTGTTCAACAGGTTGTTCAATTTTAGTAGATTGATCATCATCACTACTAGTAGAAGTATTGTCACTAACCATTTCAGGGCTTTCAACTCGCACAGTTTCTTCATCTATTTGTCGAGGTTGTTCTTCTGTTACATTTTCTTGTTGTTCAACGGCATGCCTAATTCGACGATCAATATAATTATTGGCCGTTTCTAAAAACTCCATCAATTCTTCTGATGCTTCCATGTTTGGCACAACTTCACTAATATATCGCGACAAATCTTCTAATCCAATTGTACCATCACGCATCATTTGATATATAGCAGCAATACTATATCTATTTAAATCATCCATGATACCCTCCTACTAAACTCTACTATATTTTAATTTTAACATAAATTTAAATAAATTAATACAAATATCCAGAAAAAGAAGATGGGATAGAGAAAAAGTAAAAATTTTTTATCTTTGGTCTTATGTCTTATCAATCTACTCATGATATAAAAACCAAATACTCCTCCTAAGAAACAAATTCCCAATAATATCTTTTCGGAAATACGATATTTTTTAGAAGTGGCTAAGTATTTGTCAAAGGCACAAGAAACTGCACCTAACAAATTCAAAAACAATAAGTAATTAATCATAACAATTCGATTTCTTCTTCTTCACCATAGTATGCTTCTAACAATAGATCTTTTAACTCACTCACTAATGGCAAGCGCGGATTAGCTGGTGTACATTGATCTTCAAAAGCACGTTCAGCTAAATAATCAACTTTAGCTAAAAATTCTTCTTCAGGAAGACCATACTCTTTTAATGTTTTAGGTATATTCAATTTTTTATTCAGCAAATTAATAGCATTGATCAAAGAATTTACACCTATTTCTGGATTCTTAGCTGGAAGTCCAACACGTTTGGCCAAATTTTGATATTTTTGATCAGCGATGTAATATTCATATTTAGGAAATGACACAAACTTAGTCGGTTTTGAAGCATTATATTTAATGACATATGGTAAGAGAATGGCATTGCAGCGACCATGAGGAATGTGAAATTCTCCTCCCAATTTATGAGCAAGAGAATGGTTAACCCCTAAAAAAGCATTAGTAAAAGCCATACCTGCAATACAACTGGCGTTGTGCATCTTTTCACGAGCAACGCGATCATCACCATGTTCATAGGCCTCTAATAAATTGTTAAAGACTAGTTCAACGGCCTTTTCAGCAAGACCATCAGTGTAATCATTAGCCATATTGGAAACATATGATTCAATGGCATGAGTCAAAACATCCATTCCTGTATCCGCTGTCAAGCTCTTAGGTAGAGTCATGACTAAATCAGGATCAATAATGGCAACATCAGGTGTCAATTCATAATCAGCTAATGGATATTTGATATTGTTTTCTTTATCAGTGATGACAGCGAAGGATGTCACTTCACTACCAGTACCACTAGTCGTCGGAATGGCAACTAGTTTAGCTTTATTACCAAGAGTTGGGAACTTATAAGTTCTCTTTCTAATATCTAAAAATTTTAATTTTAATCCTTCAACATCAATGTCAGGATGTTCATAGAATAACCACATTCCTTTAGCGGCATCGATAGGACTTCCACCACCTAAAGCAACAATCAAATCAGGATTAAATCTATTCATGGCTTCGACACCATTTTTAACAGTTACAAATGATGGATCTGGTTCAACATTTGAAAACACTTCATAATGAACGGGTTCTTTGCGCTTTTCTAATTGATAAATAACTTTATCGACATAACCTAAGTCGACCATTGATTGGTCAGTGACGATGAACACTTTCTTAGCATTAGGTATTTTGGATAGATAAGAAATGGAACCACATTCGAAATAGATGCGATGTGAAACTCTAAACCATTGCATGTTAACACGACGTTTAGCAACTCTTTTCAAATTTATCAAATTGACACTTGAAACATTATCAGTAGTTGAATTACCACCAAAAGTACCACATCCCAAAGTAAGTGAAGGCATGTTGGTATTGTATATATCACCAATCGCACCATGAGTTGATGGTGAATTGACAATGATACGTCCAGCTTCCAAAGTATTAGAGAATTTCTCAATTACATCTTTATCTTCGGCATGAACGACAGCTGAATGTCCCAAACCACCATATTCAATCAGTTTCTCAGCTAGGGCTATTCCTTCTTCACTATCTTTTACAACGTAATAAGTCAAAACCGGACTCAATTTCTCTTTAGAGAAAGGATAATCATCACCAACATTATTTTCCTTGACAACTAATATTTTCGTATCTTTTGGAACATTGATACCTGCTAGCGAAGCAATTTTATATGGACTTTGTCCAACTACTTCACTATTCAAATCATATTTTCCATCTTTAATAGAAAACATGCTCTTACTCAATTTTTCTTTTTCACGAGGTGTTAAAAAATAACATCCGTTTTCAAGCATTAAACTTTCAAATTCAACACTTATTTCTCTGTCGACAATAACTGATTGTTCACTAGCACAAATCATACCATTATCAAAAGCTTTAGAAAGAATCAAATCAGTAACACTAGTCTTCAATTTAGCACTTTTGTGAATATAACATGGAACATTACCAGGTCCAACTCCCAAGGCTGGTTTACCACAAGAATAAGCAGCTTTAACCATACCCTTGCCTCCAGTTGCCAAAATGAGACTGACATCAGGATGACGCATTAAGGCACTAGTCGCTTCAATTGAAGGTTCCTCAATCCATAAAATACAATCTTTAGGAGCACCAGCACTAACAGCTGCATCTTTTAAAATTTGTGCTGTTGCAACACTGCACTTTTGAGCGGAAGGATGAAACCCAAAAATAATTACATTACGCGTTTTAGCCGATATCAAAGATTTAAAACAAGTCGTTGAAGTTGGATTAGTGACAGGAGTTACTCCAGCAATGATTCCTATTGGTTCAGCAATCACTTCATACCCTTCTTCTTCGTTATCTTGAATTACACCGACAGTCTTATCGTATTTAATGCTGTGATAGATGTATTCTGAAGCAAAAATATTCTTAGTTATTTTGTCTTCATAAATACCACGACCCGTTTCTTCAACGGCCATTTTAGCCAATTTCATATGATTTTCAAGAACGGCCATAGACATTTTTTTAATGATGCGATTGACATCTTCTTGTGTCAATTTTCGATATTCTTCACTAGCTACTTTAGCACGTGCTACTAAGTCATCAATCATATTTTTAATTTTTTCATCTTTGGTCATAATGCCACCCCTTTATCATCCTTTTTATTATAGCATAATTTGGACTAAAGCAATACTATTTAGGACTATCTTTAAGTAAAGCTTGTCCAATGCGCACATGTGTAGCTCCATGCTTTATAGCATACTCATAATCATTGCTCATGCCCATCGATAAGATATTTAAATTGAACATGGGAAATTGTTTTTGTAGTTCTTTTTGAAGATTTTCGGTTTCAATAAAATATTTTTCAGTATCACTACTATTAATATGTGGTGCCATGATCATTAGTCCTTTCGGAATAACATTTTCTTTGCTTTTTAAATATGTAAAAACACTAGAAAGTTCTTCTTTTAAAAAGCCATGTTTACTCTCTTCCATAGCAATGTTTACCTGAATTAATATTTCCATTTTTAAATTATGTTTTTTAGCTTGACGATCTATTTCATCAATCAATTTATATGAATCAACACTATGAATCATTGCTACTTTATCAATGATATAACGGACTTTGTTGACTTGAAGAGTTCCAATCATATGAAAAATGCCTTTGCCATGATATTGTTCATATTTTTCAAGAAGAGATGGAACTCTATTCTCACCAAATATTTTTACTCCCAATTCTTCTAATTCATACAATTGTTGAACGTTTAGATACTTAGTTGCCGCAACGAGATGAATACTCTTTATCTCTTGCAATATTTTTAAAACTTTTTCTCTATCTATTTCCATTACAAAAACTCCTTTTTACTCCTCAATAAATAAAGAAGTATTTACATACTTCTATTCACTTTCCAATTTTTTTAAAATTTCTTTGGTGACAACAATAGCTTTTTCACGCAATTCAGCTGCTGTCTTTTCGACGATTGGCGTTCCTTTTTCTTTAGCCAATTCAACTAATTCTTCACATTTTGCTTTTACTAGGTCAATCTTTTCTAAAGCTATCTCTTTTACTTTTTCACGGTCTAAGTCTTGAATTGTCACAACGATTTCTTCGACTTCGTCTAAAAGTTTTGTCTTCACTTCTTCAACATCAATATCTTTAATCTTAGCGATTAACTCATCGGCTTTAACTTTTAATTCACGTCTTGTCTCACTACCTTTTTTAGGTGCGAACAAAATGCCTAAAGCACCACCAACCGCAGCTCCTAAAACGAATTTACCCCATCCTTTTTTCTTACTCATCTTCATCATCTCCTCTTCTAAATCTCGACATTAACTTAAAAGCTGAATCGATTTTTGATACCATTTTTAAATTTAATTTTTCTAAGGTTGTACTGACACCATCGAAAAAGTTAAAAATGCCATCTAATGAATGCAATTTACGATTAATCTCACGCAAATTTTCATTGACATTATCAATTGTAAAAATGGCTTTAATACCTATAATAATTAATACAATTAATAGAACTATTACAAGTATGTATATGATTGACATCATTACTACGTCTCCTGTCATAAAAACCTCCTACTCAATATTATTTTTAAATAGATAGCACATAATCATATCTAATACGGCATAAAAAGTTAGTAACATTCCTAGAGATTGACTCATCTCTAATACGTTCTTCAAAGGATTTATTACCAAAATAATGCCATCAATTATCATTATGATAAAGATTAAAAGACAAACGCCAAAATCTCTATTCTCACTTTTGCGCAAATGTTTCAAATAACCATATTTGAAAAGCGTATTCACGATTATGAAACCACCGACGACGATTGGTAAGACTCCAACTATGGAAGTTGGATATAAAAAGATGATACCAGCTACTACAAAGGCAACAACACTATAGATAATGTTAAAGTTTAACTTTTTTGTCTTATCTTGGCGGGTCAAATATTTGTATAGACCAAATAAGCCAATCAAAGCAGTTATAGCTGTTATACATCTAGATATTACAGCAATGGTCGAATGAGGTTTGAAAAGCAAGAATATTCCAAATATTATAACTAATACTGATACTACTAACGTCGTCCAAAAATTCTTTTTAGCTTCTTCTTTACTCATAATATCACCTTACTTTAAAAACATCTTGAGAACACACATGATTATTACGAGAATGGCAACAATCATGATGATCATATTACTTTTACCCTTTTTACCACTCTTATTCAAAACAACTAATGTTTTCTTCGTATTGTCACCCATTAAGTACAATAACGTTTGGGATATCAAACTGATTGTCGATGGAACCATTGAAGCTGTATTTCTACTATAGACATCATCAACGATAATAAATGGAACACGATTAGCATAGTTGATGAATACTTTTTCATCATTGACAACCATCTCATCTTTAACACCATATAGGGATGTAAAGATCAACATGTGATGGTTGGGATACGTATACTCATAGACTTTGCGCAAAGCTTTATCCATTTGGGAAAAATTGAATTTCAATTTCTCAATATCACCTTTTTTATAATCATTTAATAAATTATAGTCAACTATTATATATTCATTAGTTCCACTCTTGATTTCATTTAATAGAATTTGCGTCATTTCAGCAAAATAATCATTATTTATCTTTACAGACTTAGTATTTAAAAATGGACTAATCTCATTTCTATTACCATTTAAAACACTATTTATGTAACCAGCTCTTGAACTATCAGCAATTAAAGTTGCTTTTTTGTTGATAGCTTCCAAGTCTTTCGTAAAATAAACATCTGGTAAATCATACTCATAAGCATGCGCTAAAGTCGAATTCTCTTGAATTGGCAGTAGTGATGTTATCTTTATATTAGTCGGATTAGTATCAACATTAAATAATTGTTTTGGATTTATGATGATACTAAGATATCTAGTTATAGGCATTGGTTCATAATTGAAGATAAAAATACTGTCATTACTCTCAAATAAAACTCTTCTTCTAACTAGGAATGGATTGATCTGTTCATCTGGAATTCCATTCTTATATCGCATATCGAACAATTCTTGCCAATCTGGCCAAGTCTCACCGATGGAAGTCGTAGCGATTTGATAAAGTTTAGAAAGATTAGTAACTGGTGTGGAATCACTTACTAAATCAACACCAACAATTAAAGATATGTTGACATTATCATAATCAGCAGTAATTCTAGTAATAGCTTTGATAGAGTTCTTTGCTTCTTTTAGACCACGTTCACTGTTATAACCGACAAATAGATGAATACATACTTCTTTAACTTTCATCTCCATACACTTTTTTACAAAAGCACTCAATTGATCACCGGTACTATAAGAAAACTTATCTCCAATCATGAAGAAAACATGCATCTTTGACTTATTTTTGACAGCGAATTCAATACTACTTATCATCTTATCATCAATGAAGTTGTTATCGGCAATTCTACGATCCATGCTTCGAACGGCTAAATCAATATAACCTCCACTAGAAAAACATGAGTAACCAGTTTGATAAGTACTGACTTGGTTTTTAGAATAACCACATTCTTTACCAGCGGCATCAAGTCCTGTAAACATGTATTCTTGACTTAATTTCGTTACTGTTGGGATTAAATCATCACCTAAACTGTATGAGTCTTTAGCTTCCATACCAAAGCCATTAGCTAAAAATAGTATTGTCTTTTTTCCATTCATAATTATTTCCCCTCTACTATATTCTAATTATATTTTAATCACAAAATCATTTTTAATCAATAGTTATTTAGTTTGTTCACGGCAAGCTTTTATGACATTTTTCATGAGCGATATAACTGTCATGCGTCCCACACCATTAGGAACAGGTGTCATGTATGAAGCTTTTTTCTTAACGTCATCAAAGTTGACATCACCATAAATGTGACCATCTTCAACATTGATACCGACATCAATTACAACAGTACCACGTCTAACCATATCACTAGTTATGTAGTATTTTTTACCAATGGCTACGATTAAAATATCGGCTTTTCTAGTTATATCTTTTAAATTTTCAGTCTTTGAATGGCACACAGTGACTGTTGCATTAGCCTTTAACAAACACGCAATCAAAGGTTTACCAACCAACTTACTACGTCCGACGATAACAGCGTGTTTTCCTTTTAAATCGATATCGTACCTACTAAATAATTCCATTACTCCTAAAGCTGTGCAAGGAACAAAAGCTTTTTTACCATCAAATAATTTACCAATGTTATCAGTTGTCAAACCATCGACATCTTTATCATTAGCGACACGATTAGTAACTAAATCTTCATTAAAACCATCTGGAAGAGGTAATTGAACCATGATGCCATTGACATTTTTATCACGATTCAAATCATCAATCTTTTTAAGAATGTCCTCTTCTTTAACATCTTTTTCAAACTTTATATGTTCAACTTCAATACCAATCTTTTCGCCAACTTTCTTTTTTTGAGCGACATATTTATTACTTGGTCCAAAGTCACCGACTTGAATTATTACCAATTTGGGTACTTTTTTCATCTTTTCTACTTCATCATGCAACTCATCAATCATCTCTAATTGTATTTTCTTTCCATCAATTAATTTCATATTACTATCTCCTACTTATTAATTATAACATACAATATAAAAAAACACTAAAAAAGCATTATAAATAATGCTTAATTATAATTATTGAACACTCATAAAAATATATACGACCATTATTCCAATTTCAATTGCTCCTAGTATTGAAATAAGTGTTTTAGCAAAATGCTTTTTCTTTACAGATTGAGCAATAATAATTGACACTATACCACAAATTAAACCGGCAACAAACCAACCAATGACTAAAGCAGCAGCTGCGATTCCTAAACGCATTTTATCATCAGAAGTCAATTGATCATTATTTTGTACAGGTTGAACATATTGATTTTGTTGGGGTCCATATGGATATTGATTAGGTTGCGGATACTGATTGTTTTGTGGATACTGATTGTTTTGTGGATATCCATTATTCATTGGTTGAGGATAGGAACTATTTGGATCTTGATATTTATTATTTGGATTATATTCTTGATTATTGTTCATACTACTCTCCTACATCTTATTATTTTATATTGTCATTATAGCACATCATATATAAAAAAATCTATACTTCTAAAAATTTCAAAAGATTATTATCTAAATCATATAGGTAGAACTTATTATTTTCATATATTATATAAGAACCATCCGTGTTATCTCTAGGTAAGGATAGTGAACCTGGATTCAAAAAGAACATTTTGTTCTCTTCATACATCCATGCTGTATGACTATGTCCTTGAATCAAGATATCCCCTTCTTTTAAAAAGGGACAATTTCGACGATTATAACGATCTCCATGCGTTATGTAAACATTGTTAGAATCAAGTCTAATATTCAAATAATCATCAATTAAATTGAATTCCAATTCTCCAGGATAGATATAAGAATCATTATTTCCACGCATACAAAGTAGACAAAAACGCATGCTGTTTAAAAGTTTTTTTACTTCTTCTTGATCAGGACCTGGACGCAATAAATCTCCTAAAACGATCAATCTTTCACAACTAGTCTCATTAAAGATATCAATTGCTTTTTTTAAATTTTTACTATAGCCATGTATATCTGAAATTATCATTGTCTTCATAATATCCCTCATTTTCATTTTAATCCATTTAGAATATTTTATCAAAGAAAAAGTAGAAGAATATCTTCTACTATGAATTTAAGGATTCTGTTTTGTATAAACTTTGATATGCTTTGGATTTCTTCAATAGTTCTTCATGCGTTCCCGATGCCTCTAGTTTTCCTTTATCAATTACATGAATGATATCGGCATCCATAATGGTTGATAGACGATGGGCAACAATGACGATGGTGTGATCTTTTACTAAATCATCAATAGTCTTCTTTATGTACTCTTGCGATTCATTGTCCAAGGCACTCGTCGCTTCATCAAACAAAATTACTTTAGTATTTAAAAGTAAAGTTCTAGCAATCGCGATGCGCTGTTTTTGACCACCACTCAAGTTGATACCACCTTCACCAATAATCGTCTCATAACCATTAGGAAGTGATTCGATATATTCATCAATATAAGCTTTACGGCACACTTCTTTTATCTCTTCTAATGTTACATCTTCTCTAACTAATCTAAAGTTCTCTATAATTGACATATTGAATAAGAATGGACTCTGTCTAATTATAGATATGTTGTTGCGAAGGGAATCTTCTGTCAAATCTTTTATATTGATACCATCGATTAAAATTTTACCACTAGTCGCATCAAAATATCTGAGTAATAAATTAAAAATAGTTGATTTACCATTACCACTTCTTCCGACAATAGCTATTTTCTTATTCGGTTCAATTTTTAAATTTAAATCTTTTAAAGTTGCTTCTTCATCTTCACGATAACTGAATTTAACATTTTTGAATTCAATTACTCCATTTGCTTCATTCAAATTTTTTTGACCATATTTTTCATCTTCATACAATTTATTATTCAAAATTTCATTAATTCTTCGAAGAGATACTTTTACTTTGTTATAGTTAACTCCGAAGTCACTGATACTCTCTACTACTTCATCAATACGCCAAATATATGATTCAATGATGATAAACGTACTATAACTCATTTTACCATCCATGAACAATTTACCACAGGTGAATAAAATGATGAATTGTAGTGTATAATAAGTGAAATTATTGATATTGAAGTACAATGTCTCATATATTTTTATCTTTTTAGTATTATCAAATAACTTATCAACGTTACTATTAATACGATTTTGGATATTATTTTTAATACCTAATGATTTTATTTCTCTGATACCAGTTAAGTTCTCTGTTGCTGTCTTGACATATTTATCAGATTCTTTTTTGATGTTCTCCTGCGTCTTTTTTATTTTTGGAAAGAACTTATAAGAAATAACGCCCATGATAAGTCCAAAGACAATCATTTCTAATCCGAGAAATACCGATACTTTAAAAGAAATTATAAATACCGCAACTACTACTAAAGCACGACAAGCCATCTTTATCAACTTAGCTAGTAATTCCATGATGCGATCTGGATCGGTATACATTCTATTTATAAACTCACCAACCCCAATATCTTCAAAGGCAATAGCTGGCAAATCAGATATTTTATGATATAAGTCTTTTATGACATTTCGTGTAAATTTTATTTCTAAATAATTATACAAATAATCTCTAGGAATGGATAATAACGAATAAAAAACGATATAGATTCCTTCCCATATAGCTAAATACGTGACAAATTGTGAAAAATCTTTAAGTATTAAGCTCTCTAGGGCTAATCCCCAAAAGAAAGCAGCAACCAAAGTTGGAATATATGAGGTGAATACTAGTATGAGATAAATAAATACTTTTAATTTTTCAGACTTTAAATATTTAACTAATAAATTTTCTTCTCTTACTCTTTTCATACATACCTCCTCATAAAATAAAAAACTACTATCTTCATAGTAGTTCTTTTAAAAATTAGATCATTAAAAGATATGGGAAAACATAACTATCCCATCTATCCTACTATCAATGTTCAATTTTAATAAATTTAATCTATTCATTTTCCCACTCCTTTCCTTAAATTCATTTTAGATATTAACACATTAACAAATATTTTTCAACCTTAATATTTTTATTTTTGATAATATGTGCTATCATTTTAATCATGGAGGAGGTTTTGTATGAGAGATTATACTGAGGATTTATATGATGCTAAACATTTTATTTTGAATTATGAAATAGTTGAAGATACTATTAAGGTGCATCTAGCTAATGGTGAAAATTATGAAGTACCGAACACTAGAGAAAATGAAGAGAGATTATTAGAACAGATGGAAGATCAAGTCGATGAAGCTTGTGATTTTGTAGGAGAACAAAAAAATGGTATATCTAAGAGCCAATTTTCAATTGTTTGGCAAGCAATGATGCTCGGTTTAGATGTGTATCTCTTAGTTTCTGGATTGACGACTTTGCCAGTTTTAATCGGTATTTGTGCTTCGTGGTTTACTTTGGATATTGGATATAATATTTGTAAAATCATATATCACAAAAACAACATTAAAGATTATAAAAAGAATCGTTTATTTCTAGAGAATAAGAAAGCGATTAACGACTACATCAGGGATTCCAAAGAACAAGAGATTAGTGAAGAGAAAAACAAAGTTGAAGAAGAAAAACCTACTCATACGATTAATACAATTGATAAGTTAAAATATGAGGATGTTCAAAAAATCGTTGATGATATTGAAAGAGATAGAGAATTTGGTATTACTCGTGATGGTGTAAAACAAAAGAAAATTGGAGCAAAAAAAAACTAAGTATTTAGTTTTTTTATTTTGGCAAATAATTCATCATCACGTAAATAGAAATAATTGGTATCACTCAAAAGATATTTATCGTAACCATTTTCTTTAGTGATGTTTTCAATATTACTCAATAGTACGTCTAATATTACTTCTTTTTGTTTTACATAGTCAGCACCACGACTACTTTTCATGACTTCTTGATAATTGTTAACACTGCTAGGATAATCAAATAATAACAATCTTTGATTGGTAAGAATAGTAGAAATATTTTTTTCTTGATCATCAATTTTTAAAATTGAATTATCAGATATAAAGATGATTTCTTCATTCTCTAATTTTTGAAATTCATACATAAATTTGCCTCACTACTATTTATCGTTTTTAGCTTTTATTTTTTCTTTTATCTCTTCTAAATATTTCTTTCTTTTAACGAGTTTATCAGGATGATGAGCTAAAGCATCACATCGCTGTATTTCATAACGTTTCTGAGTTAAATGTGGATAGTTATCGATATCTTTTAACGAAATGGGAATGTCATGGTTAGCGATGAGATAAGTAAGTTTTTTCGTCGCATATTCATCAAAACCTAATCTTTGCATTATCACTTTAGCCATTTTAGCTGATACTTCATGATGATTATAAAAATGTCTAATGCCATCTTGTTCAGTATAAGAAAAAGGTTTACCAATATCATGAAGAAGAAGAGCAAAACGGACATCGAAGTCTTTTTCAGATAAGCTCAAAGCATATAAAGTATGATTCCAGACATCGAGATGATGATGAGGATGACGATGTTCAAAACCTATTTCCCATCGCAGTTCTGGAATGATAGTCAATAATTTTGATAGATTTTCTTCGACTTCTCTTTGTGGATCATCACTCATCAAAACATCATATAAAAATTGGATATTATTCATCTACTACTAAAAAAGAAATAGATAACTATTTCTTATTATTACATATAGTTGTCAGCTTTTACTTCAAAATATGCTTGGGGATGAGCACATACTGGACATACTTTTGGAGCTTCTTTTCCAACACAAACATGTCCGCAGTTACGACAAATCCAAATCTTATCTCCGTCTTTACTGAACACTAGACCATTTTCAACATTTTCAAGAAGTTTTCTATATCTTTCTTCATGTTCTTTTTCAATCTTTCCAACAGCTTCGAATAAATTAGCAATACGTGTAAATCCTTCACTACGAGCAACCTCAGCGAATTCTTTATACATATCAGTCCATTCGTAATTTTCTCCTTCAGCAGCAGCTTTCAAGTTCTCTGTCGTTGTTGGAACATCGCCACCATTTAATTCTTTAAACCAAATTTTAGCATGTTCCTTTTCATTGTTAGCTGTCTCTTCAAAAATAGCAGCTATTTGTTCATAACCTTCTTTTTTAGCCTTACTTGCAAAATATGTATATTTATTTCTTGCTTGACTTTCTCCAGCAAATGCTGCCATTAAATTTTGTTCTGTTTTACTTCCTTTTAATTCCATATTCTCTCCTCCATTTTAACATAATATCGTCTTTGACGATTACTACTCTATTATATCATATTTTTATTAATAAAAAAGATATTTATTAATTAAAAAGAGAGATTATCAATCATCTCTCTTTTCACTATCTAAAATATAACTACCTATCTCTTCCTTTAGTGCTGTTATATAAGTATAGATTAAGCTCAAATACTCATTATCATTTTTTAAATCGACTAAATCATCAATCGCAACTTTATTATATTTGATATTTTTACGATCACAAAGCAATTCTAACATTGCGATGACCAATTTGAATTCTTCAATATTTTTCTCTTTCTTACTATCAATTGAAAGTTTTTTATACTCTTCTAACAATTCTTCAAACATGATATCACCTCTTGTTTTAACGATTGGATATAATCAAGTATAGAGCTTTGACAAAGGCACTATTCTCATCCCAAATTTTTTTCTTTTCTTGATATGCTTTTTCAGCTAAGATAGTTTCATCATCAAAATCATCATAAGATTTGAGTAAACGTTCTTCATGTAAAACATTAGAATAAATATCATTTAAAATGTTTTGATAATCATCATAAGAGATGTCATCATATTCACGATTATAAGTCTTGTTCAAAATGGTCTTAGCAATCATTTCTTGGGCAACAGCTAAAGTTTTGTTTTGAACAATGCGAGCTTCACGATATTTTTTTTCGCGATCATCACCCGTTTTTATCTCTTCGACAAAGTTTGTATACATTATATTTCTTTTGAGTTTGCGATAGATGATAGGTAAATCTTCGATATCGATATCACGAGCCACAATCTCTAAGTCATAGTTCAAATATTTACCATAATTTAGAGCTTTGTGCTTAAACTCTTCAACGGCATGGGAATCAATAAATTTAGTCTCACGCGTTATCAAATTGCTAGTAATCGTATCACAACTAGGTATCAATTCGATAATGGGAAGATGTTTTTTTTGTTTTTCTTCATATACTAATTTATAGATATTATCTCTTTTATCATTAGCTAAAGTCTTAAAAATGCGTTCAAATTTATCAGTTGCCTCTTTATATTTATTCATCTTATCATTTGGAGAATATAATGAATATAAAGTTCTCAAAGCTTCATTCTTCTCATATGATTGAATCATTGATAAATTAGATGAATCATGAGCATCAAATAATACTTTTTTGAATAGATCATCCGTTATATCATCTGCTAATTCACATAGATCCATAACTGTTTTGACGTATTCTTTATCACTAGAATCATGATTTAAAGCACATTCAAAGCGTGGATCAAAATAAGAATTGATCATATCTACTTTTTTAGTTTGAATACTGCTGGCAAATGGTCGATCAAATTTAATCTTTTCACCATTATTATATTTTTCTAATAAATCAGCTTTTTCTTTGATCAAATCGCCATTGACTTTAATAAGCATGTTTGTAGAGGTATCACTAGATATCTCATAACCGTAATTGTGTTTCTTATTCTTACTCTTGCTATCACTACTATAGCGTTCTAATAGTTCATCATGTAATGACAGTTTTAGGCGCTTATCCAAATCGGACATCTTTCGCTCACTAATATCGTACGTATAAATAAGATTTGATAAAATTTTAATAAAGTCCTTACGGAAAGGATAATTCTGTCCCTTTTTAAAAATCATATCGATATTGCGATTGGCCTTTTTTAAAATTTTGTTAACTCTTTTTTCATATTTAGTCTTCGATTCATTCTTTTTGTTATCGGTTTCAAGAACTTTGTGCAATTCATTTAGTTGTCTATCAATGTTAGGATAATTACATTTTTTTAATTCATTTACAAAATAGGTAAATTCTTTGGTTTTTTTCTTTTTATTAACGTTATTCTTTTCACTTTCACTGATATTTAAAACGATTTCATTTTCTTGAGCAGGATGATGATTACTTTGAGATACAATGTTTTCTTTTTTGATTTTTTTTACACAATAAGCATCATAAAATGATTGCGATATATTTCTAGATACGATATTGGGATCAGTCTCATATTGCGTATCACCATCTTCTAAGCAATATCGCTTTTCAAATCGTAGTAAAAAATCTTTATCGATGTTAGCAATTTTTAATAATGTCTTTTCTACTCGCGCTTCTTTACGCAACAATTTTTTACTATAAGTATTATTATTTCGCGCATCTAGATCATTAGTTATATCAACCAATTCGATAAATTTAGATATTTCTTTTGACAGTTTTTTATGATCACGATGTTCTTGACAATATTCATAGAAATATCCAAATTCTGATGTATGGATACATCTAGTCTTCATACTATTCACCTGATAATCTCTCGTATTCTTTTTTCATTGCCATGAGCTCATTATATTTTTTAGGTACCTCATAAATACCATCAATGATATCGTCTAACAAATCTAATTGATCATCTATTTTGTCTTGAAGATATTCCAATTTTTTTAACTCATCAATCTTATCTTCATCTTCTTCAATTTCGACAATAGCTTGATCAATTTCTTCATATCTCTTTTCCAATAATTCTTGATATTTTTTTAGTTCTTCTACGTTCATCCTAACACAACTCCTCATTATATATATCATTATAACATAATATTTATTTTTAAAGTAAAAAAAAGATAATTTTTTAATTATCTTCAATCTCTATATAAAATATCGATATCGACAGCTCCTTTGATACCATCGATTTGACCACTGCTGGTTCGTTGCCACATACGATATTTTCCAGTATAAGTCGTCTTTTTTGTATAATGTGCTAACCAAACGTCATGATCAGTCTCATCCCAAATGTTTTCCAAATAATATTTACTACTATAAAGAACTCCTTTATACCCCTTTTTACTAACGCGATCCATAAAGCTATCAGCTACTTGATTGAAATGATGATAACTCAAATTAGTCTTATTAAAATTCGTCCAACTCTCCCAATCATAACTGATACCTAAAGGAATTTCATAATTACCAATATTTTTTAAAACCCAATCAGCTTGTGATATAGCTTCTTTTTCCGTCTTGGCATAGGTGTAAAGATACACTCCTACCTTCAAACCATTTTCAACTGCGCCTTTAATGTTTTGATCATAATAAGGATCTTTTATCAATTCACCATCTAAACCATTTTGATGACCTAAGCGAATCATGACAAACTCACACCCAGCTTGTTTTACTTTGGCAAAATCGATATTACCTTGCCATTTAGAAACATCGATACCAATCTCCGTCTTTTCATTTTTATGCTCCGCTACGACATCTGAAAACAATATTTTATTAGTCGTTGTAGTAGTCGATGATGAAGATGATTTAGGAGGATTGATAACTTTTATTTTAAAGTCTTTTTCAGCTTCATTACCACTATTATCTCTTATGTAATAAGTCACATTATAAGTTCCAATTGTATTCAAGTCATATGTTCCTCTTATCTCACGAGTTGGATTATCATCATAGTTATCGCCGGATAAAATGTAACTGGCAAAATCTCTCTTACTACCTTTGTTAACGGTATAACTACTACTAGCAAAAATGGTTGGTTCAGTAGTATCAACTACTTTAATAGTTAATTCTTTAGTGAATTCTTCACCATTGTATAAGTATTTAAATTTTAACTTTTGATTACCAATTTTAGAAGCATAGAAATCTTTATCATCAATTATTTTAATATCTTGTTCATTGACTATTTCCGATATTTTTTTAGTAGTCAAGACTTCAAACTCAATATTTTCATTGAAACCAATAGCTAATTCTGCTTCCTGTTGACGTTTTTCTTTCAAATATTTTTGGACGTTTATCGTAATGATAGGAATTACAATTACCAAGATGGCGATAAGAGCAATACCAACAATTACAAATATTCTTTTCTTTTTCATAATTCATCTCTTTTCATCTCTATTTAGAGCCTGATATCATCTTTAACAATTCTTGACGATCAGTCATGACATTTTCTAAATCTTCTTTTGATATTTCAGGAAATAATTCATATAAATCACATCCCATTTCTCTTTCCAAGCGCTTTTTCAATTCAATCGTTTTATGATAGTGATCTAGGGAATTAGGAAAGACGCCTTTTCGCTTAGTGATATCTAATAATCGCTTCTCAACCGTCGTAAAACCTGTCTCTAGACAAAAGAGATCACACATTTGAACAATATTGTCATAAATTGTTGGAGAATGATTTTTGAGAAAAGCATTGATTTTTGTGTACTTTTCACCATCTGGTCCTCCACCCGCTGTCATAGTTATATCATTATCAATAAATGAATGCGTAAGACATATTCCCGCTAAGTCTTCATAGCCTCTTTCCATTAGGTATTTATATCCTTCGAGAGGATGATTGAAATGATCTATTTTACGACCGATGTCATGAACATATCCAAGAGCCATGGCATAATCTCCATCAAGTTGCAAGCGCTCGGCAATTCTTTTAGCAGCAATGGCTGTATAAATACAGTGTAAGATCCATTTGTTCGCGCTCTTTTTTAAATCGTTTTCATTCTCAATAACACCATCTACCAATAAGGCATAAGCTTGTGCTGAAGTAATTTTTTCCATGTCATCACTTCCCCTTTACATTATATCTTTTTTCATACTCATTATAAATACTATGCTTATCTTTTCTTTTCTAAAAGAGCAATTGATTCGATGTGATAAGTATTAGGAAACATATCACAGATACTTATCTCGCATATTTTATAATCTCTTTTTAAATCGTTTAAGTCACGCATAAGAGTCGCTGGATCACATGATACATAAACGATTCGAGATGAACCTATGCGTAGCAAATTGTCTTTCGTCTTTTTATCTAGTCCAGCACGTGGAGGATCAACGATGATGAGGTCGATATCACTAAACTTATCAATGTAGTCTTCTGTCTTCCCCCAAATGAATTCAACATTATCTCTTCCATTCAATTCTTTATTGCGTTTAGCATCTGTAATCGCATCTTTTTCTTCTTCAATACCATATACTTTTTGGACATAATTACTGACAAGAAGGGAAATAGTTCCCGTACCACAATACAAATCGAGACATTTCTCATATTTTTCATCTTTGATCAAATCGATAACTTTTTGATATAGAAGTTTAGTTGTATATCTATTGACTTGAAAAAAGGAATGATTAGAAATATAAAATTCCTCATCTAATATTCTTTCTTTAATATATTGATCTTTGGTAACTACTTGATCATTAATAATTATTACCTTTACATCCGTAAATTCCTTTCTGAATTTCTCATAATCAAGTCTACCATGAACGATGATCATATCTTCTTCAAGCGTCGTCGTTTTAATCGTTACATCATATATGATAACATCATTATTTTTTATATATTCTTTAATTCTTAAAATAATTTTATTAATTCTTTCAGAAACTAATGCACATCTATCAATCTCAACCAAATCATTTGATTTTTTTTGATATAAACCCATGTGTTTATTATCTAAATGTAAAGTTATCTTATTGCGATAATTAAATTCTTCATCAGAAGTGATGACGTCTTTGACTTTGATATTTTCTTTTAACATGCGTTCAATTAATTCTTCTACTTTTTTTCTTTTGTATTGTAATTGTTCAGGATAAGTCAAATTAATGATATTACAACCACCGCATTCTAAAGAATAAGGACAAATAGATTCGCGATAGAACTTCGAACGTTCTTGATATCGCAAGACATCAGCTTCTTTGATACCTTTTTTATCCTTAGTAATTTTGATGTCGACAACATCACCTGGCAAAGTATTCTCAACGAAAATAATACCTCTATCGCGAACTATACCTCTACCAAAATGATCTAATTTTTCTATTTTTACATTTAAAATTTCTTCCATAAAACACCTTTAATTTTATATTTTAATCGTCTTTATTATACATATTTTTTCATCTTTTAACAATACTATAAAAGATGGTGATCACATGAATAAAATAATAGATAAAATTAAAAAAGACACAGGTAATAGTACCGATATCATGTATAAACACATGAATATTAAAAATCGCGAAATTAACTTGGTATTCAGTGAAGTATTATCAAGTGGTGACTACATAAATGAATACATCATTAAAGCTTTAATAAAACTTAAGACTAATAATATTGATTTTTCGCTTGTCAACATAGAAAGTTTTTTATTCTCTAATAACATCGTGGAAATATTTTCATATAAAGATTTATTAAATTATTTATACAAAGGTTTTTGCATACTGATAACTGATGATGTGATGTTAGCTATTGAAGCCAAGGCTGATATCGATAGAGATATTCCAACTAGTGATGTCGAAGTGTCTCTTCTCGGTCCAAAAGACAGTTTTAATGAAAAGTTTAACGACAATATTGCTTTGATTCGTAAGAGGATTAGGACTAATGATTTATACATAGACAGTTTTGATATCGGTAAACAATCCAAGACGAAGATTGGAATATGTTACATGAATAACATCATTGATGACGATTTACTTTTAATAACGAAAAATGAACTAGATAACATCGATATTGATGCCATCATCGATAGCAGTTATCTACAACGATATCTATCCAATTCTTTTTTATGTCCAACTATCAATATTACCGAAAGACCTGATATCTGTAGTCAAGCTCTTTTGGAAGGAAAGATTGTCATCGTTGTCGACAATAGTCCCTTTTGTCTAATTCTGCCGACTTTCTTTGTTGATTTTTTTCATACACCTGATGATTATTATGAAAAGAATGTCAATATAACTTTCATAAGGATCTTGCGATTAATTGCCTTTCTAATAGCTATTTTCTTACCAGGAATATATGTCAGTTTGACGACGCATAACATCGATATGATTCCTTCTCTTCTCTTAACCAATTTGCTTGATCAAAGACTGAGTGTCCCCTTTCCCAGTTTTGTCGAATGCATCATTTTGTTAATAGCTTTTGAAATATTGCGAGAGACTGATTTACGAATTCCCAGTAAGCTTGGAAGTTCCATTTCCATACTCGGTGGTCTAATTCTTGGCGAAGCAGCAGTGAGTGCAGGAATCGTCTCACCAATAATGATAATCGTCGTCGCCATATCATCTATAAGTGGACTCATCTTTTCGAATATATCAATTATTTATCTGATTAGATATCTCCGTGTTTTTGCGGTCATTTTAGGAACTTTTTTCGGACTTTATGGCATCTTTTTATGTTTCTTAATCTTCATCATTAAATTGAGCAGTTTAGAATCAATGGGATACTCCTACACTTATCCTTTCGCTCCAATTGGTCGAAGAGATTTGAGTGATTCCATGATCAAATATAATACTAAACCAAAATATCGTAATAGTTTATTAGCTAAAAAAAATATAGTTAGAGGGCGATGATATGAAAAGAGTTAAATTAATCATGCTTTTCCTATTCATTCTATTGTCATCATTACTATTTACAGGTTGTAATAGTTATAATGAAATGAACAATGTCATGATCATAGATGGAATTGGAATTGATAAAGAAAATGATGATTACGTAATAGCTTTCAATTCTTATGTCAGTGATGACAAATATGAAATTCATAAAATAAAGTGTTCTAATATAAATGATTCTTTTAACGACATCTATTTAGAAATAAATAAAAAGATCTATCTATCACATCTAAATATTTTGGTACTCAGTTCCAATCTAGATAATGATGACATTATCGATATAATTAATACTTTCAATAATCGCAATGATTTGCGAGGTACTTTTAATGTTGTCTTAATGCATAAATACGATGAAGATACTTTTTCTAATACCTCACTTAAAATGATTGAAATACTACAAAATAATCACTTACAGACAGGGAATATCTATCCCACTACTTTTAATGATGTGATAACGGATTACTTAAATATGGGTATCAGTTATATTCCTATTTTTGATAATGATTTAAACATTTTAGGTATGCATTCCATCTTTGCTGAATATCGTTTTTATAACAATCTTGAGAGTTCTTTTTTAAATTTATTAATGGGCAAAAATAAATCTCTTGCATTCACTATTGGTGAAGAAAATGTCAAAGTTGAAGATATTTATATCAGACATAAAATTAAAGATAATAACATCACTTTCATAATAGATATTACTTATGAATCAAAGATAGATGAAAAAGAAATTGAAAATTATATTAGAGATAACATTACTACTCTATTGAATTCTGATATAAATATGAACTATTTTAAAGAACTAATTCAAAAATATGAAAATGATCAAAATAAAGATATAAAAATATCATTTGATACCGTAATCAATTTTCAAAAAAGTGAAAAAAATAATGTGAAAGATGGTGATTTGATTGAAAAAGATTAAAATTAGTAGCATATCTATTTATCTGTTGTACATATTTCAAGCTTTCTTTTACATCTTATTTCTAAATAGCGCTATGGAAAAAGTCAAATATAGTTATTTCATCTATTTGTTTTTATCTATCTTTTTAGGAATTGGAATAATTATTTTATTCACCTATCTGTTTTCACTCAATAACAAGAATATATTCATGAATGTTAAGAGTAAATTATTAGTATTTATTCTTCTGATCACACCTTTTATTTTCAGTATATTTTGTCTTGATAATATTACTTCATATATAAGTTATGTGTATTTGAATGACGTCAATGAACTATTCATTATGATCTCATTCATGATAGCAGTTTTCTATCTGATAAAAAATGATATCTTTTCTTTTTTTAGATGTAGTACTCTAATGTTTTACTTTTATATTCTCTTAGAAATAATTACTTTTTTTCTCTTACTCTTCTATGTCGACTTTAATAATTTATTACCATTTATGAGTGATTTAGAACTATCAATCAATAACAGTTACTCGTTTTTAATATTTTTGATAAGTCCGATTCTCTTTCTTTTATTCATACCTAAAAAGATAATTGATAATAATAAAAAAATTGGTAAAAAAATCTTTCTTACATATTTAGTAATTGGATTAGTCATAATCATTAAAAGTTTTTTAAGTGTTGCTGTTTTGGGGTATTCTTCTTTGGGAGCATATAATTATCCAGATGTCATAATTTATAAAAATATTAATTTATTCTCTTTTATTGAAAGAATCGAATGGCTTTTATCTTTTAATACGATAACAGATATGTTCTTTTTGATAAGTCTAGCTCTTTTCTACGTCAAAGAAGGTCTCAATTACATTTTGCCATTAAAAAAGAATATAGATTATCTATATCCTTTAATCATATGTATTTTAATAGTTTTGGGCAGTTATGTCTTGACGATTAATTATGTGAATTTGATCTATTTATTCATTTTATTTGGAGTCATGCATTTAACTTTTGCTCTTTTTTCACTCATCAAATAATCAACCATGGTCGAATGAACAACTTTAACATTACCATCTATTCCTGTTCCCAACTTAACTTTTGGTTTAACTGAACCGTGATAATCAGTTCCACCCGTTGTAAAAAGGTCTAAGTCTCTAGCAATATTTTCTAACATATCAGTATATTCTTTAGAATGATTGATGTGATATATTTCAATTCCTTTTAAACCAATTTCTTTTAGATAAGTTATTTCATGACGCAACTCTTCTTCCGACATCTCTAAGGAGATGGGATGAGCTAGAACAGGAATGCCACCGGACTCTAAAATCATTTGAATACACTCTTCTTTACTATAACCTTTTTTTCTTGAACGACATTGTTCCATAGCGGGATTTAAATAATTATCAAAAGCTTGATCAACAGTTTGACAATAACCATGTTCTATTAATAATTTTGCCAAATCAGGACGACCAATATTACCTATACTATGAGTAATTTTAAATATCTCCTCATCGCTAAAGGAAATGTTAAACATCTTTTTCATTTCTTCCACATATAACAAAAAGTTATGAACGTCATTGCGATTATGCAATTTTTCATTTAATTTTTGATCATTTATATCAATGTCATATCCCAATATGTGCATTCGTCCACGGTCTACTTTAGCAGTCAATTCTACTCCTGGTATAAAATTTATTCCTTCTAAGTCTTCTTCTCTCAAAGTCTTTATGCCGTCAATGACATCATGATCAGTAATAGCAATCGTCGAAAGATTCATCTCTTTAGCCATCGCAATAATTTCCTTTGGGGTTTTATCACCATCTGAATAAATTGTATGTGTATGTAAATCCATTAATTTTTCCATAACTACCTCCATTACACTTTTATTATATTGGGAAAAATTAAAAAAATAAAATATATAATACTTATAATCATGATAACTAAATGTTATTACAATTTTATTATTTTTTATGAATTTCATATTAATTTCACATTTTTTTCATATTAGTATATTAACATTATCTTGTACTTGAGTACAGTATCAGTAGATACAAAAAAAAGAATCGTTGATTTCTCACCCAACGGTTCTTTTTGTTTTGTTCTTTTTAATTAGCGTTACTACTAGATTGGTTTATTACGCCTTTACCAATAAATTTTGAAGAATTAGCAGTAGTGCTATAAGTTGTCTCTTGAACTGTTACTTTAGTTAACATATCAAGAATGTCATTTTCAACGTCACTAGAATATTCAAGATAGTGAGCTTCAGCCATCAAAAGATTATTAGCATCAATTTCAATTACAAAACACTCAATTTTAATACCTTCATAAGTTCCATTGTAAATAACCATGTTTTTATTATTAACTTTTTGCTTTTTATAAGTTACATCCGTTACACCATTAGTTTGTAGACTTAATTTTGCTGCTTCAACATCAAGATTTCTCAAAGAATAATTTTCATAAAGTTCTAAAAGCACTTCCGTTGTATCATCTTTATCATACAATATGACATCTTCATAATATTCTTCTGCTTGGTAACCATCTAACAATTTTAGTCTCATCTTACCAACGACCATATCAGTATAATTAGCAGTAGCTACTTCTTCCTCTTTTGGTTTACCATTATTGGTCTCTTCAGTTGTAGTAGAAGCATCTCCTTTACCACCAGATACAACTAGATATATGATTACAGCTACTAATACGACGATGACAGCAAATAATACATACATAATAGTGTTATTCTTCTTTTCTGGTTGTGGAGTGATACCTATTGGTCCCATTGGCTGTTGTTGAGGAATTGGCTGATTAATAGTTGGTTGCACAACAGGTTGTTGAACAACAGGACTAGGATTAGTAACTGGTTCTTGAACAGCTGGTTCTACACTAGGTACTGGTTGTTGTGGACTACTATTCTCAATCGCACTTCCACACACTTGACAAAACTTATCTCCTTCTTTCAAAGGGGAATTACACTTTGGACAATTCATTTTAACATCTCCTTTTATTCTAACAATATCATTATAATATAATTTTTAAATATTTTAAATCCCTAATTTTATTTTTTAATAACGCCATTAGTCGTTAAAAATTGTTCATAATTAGCATAAGTCGTATAACCCAATTGATTATCAACTACTTCACCATTACGGATTGCATAAACGATTGGTGTACTACCAAATTCTTGCAATTTATTAGACATATTCTTAACAGTATTAATATCATTATTACTAACAGTATCGATATCTAAATAGTACAATTCATAATTGTATTCACGAACAGATCTTTGTAAACTAGGTAAAAAGTCAATACAATGTGAACAAGTTTCACGACCTGTATACACAAAATATGTAACATTGTCATGAAGAGAAAAATATCTCGTAAAAGTACTTATATCAATACTTTTAAACATACTGACATCATAGCTATTATGAGTGGATTCATCTTCATCATCATCTTCTTCAATATCATCATCAATTACTGTATCATCATCTTTACTATACTCATCATCAATATAACTACTAGATGTGTTCTCATCACGTTCTTCTTTTAACTCTTCTATTTTCAAATACTGATAGACAATAATAGCTAAAAAGATAATAATTATACCAATTAAGATATACATAGCTGAACTATTCTTATTTGGTGATGATGTTTTTAAATTAGATACTTCACTATTATTCATGCGATAACCACATGAAGGACAAGTATCTTTACCATTCATTGGCGTATTACACTCTGGACAATTCATATTTCACCTCTATTTAACTTTTTCTATTTTAGATAATCCATCTTTTATATCATCTAAAACAGTTTCATTATCATCTTTTATTTCTTTTTCATATTGAAAAACAAAAGTTTTTTCATCAGTAACTTTAATCAAGATGATAACTAAATTATAGTCTTTATCGACATCACGATAATTAACTTTTTTGACATTGACAAAGCCATCATATTCACCAAATTTAACTTCTTCAATGGAAGAATCAAGTTCTTTAGAATTACTATTGGTATAATAAGATGATTTTCTTATCAAATCAGAGTAACTCATATCTACTAGATAGATATATGATGTCAAAAAGTCTTTATTCTTTAAAATACCATAATCTTTTTTATCATCAAATTCATATTTATACTTATCATTTATTGCAAACTGGTAATCACCAATCTTTACATTTGAATACGTTTCTTTATCAGTTTTTTTACTACTTAAACTAAATATTATTATCCCAACTATAACGACTATTAGGACTATTAGTATGGCGATTATCACATTACTCTTTTTCTTCACATTATCACCTAACTTTCAATCGAATCAGTTATTAGAGAAATAGATTCGGAATAGAGATCAAATTCATTACTATCAGCTTGATATATGATGACAAAAATATCCTTTTCCGTAAAGATAGTTATGACTTCGATTTGTCTTTCCTTCTCATAATTTTCATATAAATAGTAGTAGTTATCTCTTTCTTCATCTTTACCATTATATAACTCGATATAATTAGCGTCATCACCTATTACTTGATATGAAAGAGATGTCGCTAACTGATCCTTATCCTTTTTTTGAGCCGTTTCGGTATAATCCATCTTTTTGATTACGATGATACCACTACCATCATAATTTCTTAGTTCAACACCATCTTTTTCATCTTTTATTTCAAAATTATTATCATAGTAAAAACTCATATTATCAGATTCATATCTATTGATTGAAGCAGATTCTTTTTTTAAATTATTAATTATCATGCCAATCAAGAAAGAGATGATGACGATAAATAATAGAAGAAATATTTTTAATTTTAAATCAAATTGAAATTTCATCTTTTCTTTTTTCATATCATACTACTCCCTCTACGATAATAATTATAAATCCAAGATTATCATTAATTCTTATTTTAATATTATCTTTGACATAGACATTATCACTTACTTTTTCATATGAATTATTGACTAAATATTTGGCATAAGAACTAATTATGGCATCATTACTCAATACTGTATAAGTATTTTGTCTATATCTAGCTATTAGATAATCATCTTTGACATAAGCACTATATAAATTAAGAGGAAAGTAATTTGTTATTATTGGAAGTTTTTCATATTTTTTCCAAATTTTTTCTTTGACATCGTTTTTAACTTCTATCTTTTCTTCATCGTTAAATTCTTTGAAAGAAACTGATTTGATTGATGAAAAACTCTCATTTTCAATTTTGGCGATGACATCTTTAATAGTTGAGATATCAGTAGCATTGTTAAGTCCTGAATTGTATTCTGATTTAGTCGTTGAGACACTTGTGTTAATAGCTACGACTTCACCATTTAAATTGAATACAGCTGAACCACTATCACCATTGATCAGTGGTAGAGATGTTCTAATTGTTTTGTAATCATCTTGAAGGGTATCAAAATAAATCCCCAATTTTATAGATGTTTTCAAACCTAGTGAACTACTCATGACAACGATTGGATCATTTTCTTGCAATTTGTTTGAGTCACCTATTTCTACTTTAGTACCCGTTTCATCTTCCAACTTCAATATTATGACATTAATATTTGGATAAGCTGCCACTATTCCTTCGATGTTATGAACTTTATCATCAGTTCCAACGGCATAATAACGCACCGCACCGTTTTCAATCATCGAATAGACACTATCATATGAAGTTACGACAATACCACTTCTTATGAAGAAACCAGAAGCACTACCGGTAGCAATTCCACCTTCAGAAGCACTGTCGATGATGACAATACTATTTTTATTTTTTTCATAAATGGCATTAGTCACATTAGCACTGACATTTTTAAGTTTTGTGTAATCAAATTTAGTGTATCCTTCAGGGATGTAGCTAGAGACATTTGACATGGTATTACTATTGGCATCATTCTGTTTACGCTCATCAGTATCCATCTGTTGATAGTACTTCTCTAAATCGTTGACCCATTCAACATTTAATTTATTTACTTTGTACAATCCACTTATCTCTTCATAGACGATTTCATATTCAAAAATAGCATCTAATTGTACTTTAGTGACTCCGATATTACCATTGAAATTATCAATATATACTTGAACGATATAACGGGAAGATGAGGCATAAGTAATATTATAACCCTTTATTTCTTCAAATTTATAATTACCAGAACGCAAAACCATGGCAATGGCATTAATCGTTATATTTTCATCTTGCCAAGCATCAATTTCTTCATTTGATAGATAATCATCACTAAGACGATAAGATGGAATGCGCACTTCATATTTTTCGATATTATAGATATAGTTTTCATCATCAATATCATTAAAAGCATTAGTCATGTCATAAGCAACTTTGACAATTTTTTCTTCAACATCATTATCTATTTCAACGTTTGGAGTTTCTTCGATAAAATATTCATTCGATAGATTAGCCATATTAGAAGTTATTTTATTATCTTTTGTAGATATTTTTAAATCAGTATTAAAATCTATTTTCTCATAGCTATGATTCGATGTTATGAATAAGACAATGCAGATGATTAGAATCAAGATGGGAAAGATCAAAATTATTTTCTTTTTCATATTAGCCTCCTACAAATTAGCCAAATCTTCTTGAACTATTTTGTATACTTCAATAGATAATGGACTAGCATTGTTACCATTGGTCAAATAATCAACTAAGGCTTCGGCAAAAGTTTCACAATACATGACTGTTCCACTTTGGGTAGTAGCTGCATAGCCACTTATCTCTTGGCGCAACTGTTCTTCAGTCTTCTTTTCAGAGTTATTTTTATTGACGCGTTCAACGGCTTTTTGGATAACTTCTTTAGCATAAGTCTGTTGACCCCATATAGATGATAATTCATTATATTTAGTGAAATCTTCTATGACGATTTTTTGAACGTCATATTTCATAGCACTTATATAGAAATCTAGAGCATGAGCTGTCTCATGAACAATGATATCTTCTGCAACTGAGTTCTTAGGATGGAAACCAGCATCTAGATCACGTTGATAAGTCTTTTTCAATTTGTCGTAATCAGAAAACATGTGAATACTCATTTGAACTCTTCGCAAATAAGCCGCATAAGAAGTGTTAGAACCGATGACTTTTATCGTATAATTGGCATATTCATTTCGACTTCCCTCACCAACGACATAAGCATCAACGATATTATCTTTTAAATTATTTATCTTGTAAAATAGTGATAAACGATTAGCTAAGTTAGTTAAGTATTCCACATCCATACCACATAAATAACTGTAATTCAACTGTAAATTAGAATCTAAATTTTTAGAAGCAAGAGCATACTTTTCATTGTTACAATACTTGTTACCATCTTCTTCTTTTTCTTTTAAAATAGTGAGAACACTCTCATAGAAAGATTGGGAAGATGAGGTTTCTGAGAAATCGTAATTGGAGAAATCCATTGAATCGAACTCTTCTTCAGTTTCTTCTTCTTCTTCTTCACAGATACTAGATTCAGAATTATCATTACAATACGTAACTTTATCTTCTTCGAATAGATATTCTTTCTTTTTATCGGGCAATAGCAATAAGATTACTATCAATAGTAAAATTATGACGACACAAGTTGTTATTATAAGTGAATTATTATTTTTTATTTCTTTTTTAGGAACGAATGAATAATTGGGATTTTGTTCTACTTCTTTTATGGTGCTGACATTTATCTCTTTGGTCTTTTCTTCCTCCGTATCATTCACACGGTAACCACAATTAGAACAAAATTTAGCTGTATCTGGTAAATTTTTACCACACTTAGGACAATACATATCAATACTCCTCAATTGTAACATCTAAAAATTCACTTATAAATTTCGAATCGATTGGTTGCGTTTTATTACTCATATAGATTTTATAATAATGACCTTTTTCAATTTCATAATAGGCTTCACCGACATAACGAGTTGAAGCTTTTTTATTGTCGACATAGATGTCATAGCTAGTTACAAAATAGCTGATTTCTTTACCTTTGATGACTTCTTTTTTAACTCCACTATTTTGAATGTTACGATATAGTTCAGAATTAGTATAGCCATTTTTAGATATCTCATTGGCTTTAGTCATCTTCTCATCATATGTATAGAAGTTATCTGTATCGATTGATAAACTGACGTAGATTTCTTTATCAATATCTTTATATTCGAAGACAGATTCATCATAATTACTAGTAAATGAATCAATTTCCGGATATTTACTAGGAACTTTTAAATTGACACGATATCCGTGTTGATAAGACTTATATTTGTTTTGATGTATACTTCCAACTTGATAATCACCATCTTTTTTAGTATTCATAAAAACAGCTTTTTCTTTTTCGACTTTTAGATTATCAAACATTTCTTGAATAGCTTTATATGACATGACTTTACCTTTAGATATTATGTTATAAACTAAAGTATTTTCATCATCTAATTTGGCAGCGACATACCATAAATCATAATCCGTAGTATAAACTATTGAAACTTGATAATTGGCTTCAACTACTTGAATTTCAATTCCGTTTTTATTGGTGAATTTTGCAACATCAGTATAAGTATAATTACTGTAATAATCATCACCATTTTTTTCAGAGATCATCTGAGTTTTAATACCATTCATATACGTATTGATATTCTTTTTTTGTTTACTTATATCAATGCGAATACTTCCATCTTCAGTTTCCAATATCTTTGACCAAAAAGAAAGAGTATATTCATGGACACAATCAGGATAACTAAAAGATATTTTGTCATAAGTATTAGTGTACAAATAAGTTTGTACTTGATTATATGTCTTACAAGTCTCTTCATCATTAAAAGTATTAATTCTCGAAAAACTGTAATCTTCTTCAGACGTCTTTTCTTTATCTTTTTCTTCTTTTTGAGGATTTAACTGTAAAAAGATGCCTAAACTTATTATTAAGGCACCTAATATAGCTAATATCCCACATACTATTTTTCTCACTACGCTCACACCCTATCATACAGTCATTATACAATAGTTTTAATTATTCCTCAATTGCTTTTGTTATTATTTTCAAAGTTTTTTTAATACTACTGGATATTAAATTATTTATTTTTTTAGATAGAAAACGGCCACTTCTAGTAAAATTGTTATCATAATTTTTTTCTTTAATATCGAGATAATTATTGATATTGACATCTTTTCCCATCTTGACATCTCTTTCAAAATTGTCAATCGCTTCTTGAGTTAAAATCATCTTTTTTTGAAGTTCAGTCTGATAGTAACCACTGACCGATAAAAGAACTGTTCCAAAAAAAATTATCAAGATGAGAACAGCACCTATTTTAAAAAATTTAATATTTTACATCTCCTTCCTCTTTGATATATTCAGCAATGATTTTAGCTAAAACAGTTATAGTATTATTGACTTCACTTATGTCGTTGTCTACACCACCAACTTCGAATAGAAAAGCATATTTAGAGACATCCTGATTGTAAATTCCATTGACACCTTTACCACTCTTTTTATAAATTCCTCTAGATAGAGAGGGATATTCTTTATTGAGTTTATTATTTATCTTCTGTGCTTCTTTTAAATTAGCTTGATAATTATCATGTTCCAAACCGACCAATAACATCACTTTGGCATAACTAACACCATTTATCTCAGTAGTCGTATATTTCTTTTTAACGGAATCACGATGAAGATCAATATAATATTTTATCGAGTTCATCTCTTTACTCCTCTTTTCAATGAATCCTTTGGTAACTTTATAACTGCTGGCATATTTCCAATTATTTTTCTTTAGGATAGCACTGACACTATCTTCTTCGACGTAGGAATAAATGCCATACTCTTCTAAATTTTCTTTGAGCATATAACTCGCTATCATGACAGTGGGAGTGATACTATAATCAGCTAAATACTTACCACTATAGTTTTCTGTTTGATGAGTATTATAGATGTAGACAATTGGATCTTTTTTGACTTCTTGGACAACTACTTCATCATTTTTTGCTTTTTCTTCACTAGATGTATCGCTCTTTTCAACTTGAGCTAATTCTTTAGTATCGGTATAAACAAACTTATTTGATAATAATCTATTAGGTTGAAAATTAACCATTTCTTTAAACTTGTCATAACTAATGATATTTTCACTATTCAAGGAAGATGAATTGTTTATTAAAAATTTATAAAAGAAGTCATTCTTAACATCGAGATCTATCTTTTCTAATCCTTTTAAAGTCCATATATAAGTAATAAATAAAATGATTAAGAAAAATATTTTTTTTAACTTTTTTCCCTTTTTATTTTTTTTCATATCATCACCATGATTTTATTATAGTTATGAATACATATGAATTTTGTCAAAAAAAATATAATGTTTCCATTATATTTCTGTTTCATGTAAGACATTATTTATCCCTTTACTGATTAGAAGTGATAGTTTTTCAATGATGAAATCTATCTCTTTAGGAGTTACCATCATATTATAGCCGATGGGGGTTAACACATCATATATGAGACTGCGAAGATCATTTTCTGATAATGAACCGACGAGTCCTAATAAATTTTCTTTTTCTTGAAGGTTTAACTCTTCTCTTTTTTCTTTTAAGAAATTGACTTTATCTCTAGCTTTTAATTTTTCTTTCGGATTATTATTTTTCATATATTCAATTTTTTTAATTAATAAATCAATAGTGTCACTGACGATGATAGCAGCATCAACAACGGTTGGAACACCAATAGCGATGACGGGAACACCGAGAATATTTTTAGATATTTCTTTGCGGTAATTACCGACACCACTACCTGGTGAAATACCCGTATCTGTCAATTGAATAGTCTTATTGACTCTTTCAATTTTAGATGAAGCTAAAGCATCAATGACAATTATTAAGTCGAGATCTATTTCTTCAACTATACCTCTTATTATGTCTTGAGCTTCAATGCCAGTATTACCCATGACATTAGGTGTAAATGACGCGACATTATGATAATCTTTACTTGCTTCATCAAGTTCATATAAATGCCTTGTCACAATTATGTTGTCACACACTTTAACCCCTAAACTATCGGGAGTACTAGAACTGTTTCCAAGACCGATTACTAATGTCTTATAATTTTTTTTTAATTTTAAATTATCAATTACTTTATGCAATTCTTTTTCAAATACTTTTTGAACTTTTTGGAAATTATCACGATCTGTCACATCTTGAAAAGAAATCGTCGTATATATCCCCTTTTGTTTAATAGCGTTATCTCTTAAGACTCTAGTAGAATTTATACAGATGTCATCAACAAAATTTTCTTCTGTTTCAATAGTTTTTTCTTCAAAAGTATCAACTTCATCTATCAATAGATCAGTTCTAATCTTGTAGTCTTTTAAATCTACTTCATGTTTCATATCATTCACCTATTATATTATTAACGATATGGGTTAATATATACACTTTACAATATTTTAATATTTTATTTGCTTTTTAATATATTTTTTGTTAGAATATATTTAGTCAAAAAAGCGAGGTGAAAAAAATGCCAAATATCAAGAGTGCTAAAAAGAGAGTTATCACTAGTAGAAAAAAATCTGTAGGAAACAATAATATCGAAGCTAGTAGAAGAACAGCTATCAAAAACTTTGAAAAAGCAGTTAAAGCTGGTGATAAAGATTTATCAAGTGAAAAATTAAATATTGCTATACAAAGAATTGACAAATCAGCTAAGAGTGGTTTAATTCATACAAATAAAGCTGCTAGATTAAAATCTAGATTAACAAAAATGAAAAATAATATGGAGTAAAAATATTACTCTTTTTTTTTATTTAAAAATAAGATAAAATTATTAATAGGTGATAATTTTGAAGAAACTTTTTGGATTCTCAGTATTTTTTATAATTTTATTGGGAATTGTATATTTTTACCGAGAACAGATAAGCAATTATCTATATGAGACATTCATACTGGGAGATGTGGAAATAAGTACTGTCAAACCTAATGAATACTATCGTGAAAACAATTATAAATATGTCCAAATAACTGATGACTTCATTGCTAAAGATAAGCAACATCTATTGAACATATATTATACGATTGTCGATTCTGGAGCTGATACGTTCACGTTCATGTGTGATCGCGATTATGTCGATTGTACGAGTGATGTCGCTGAACTTTCACACAATCAATCAGTTCTTTCTAACATCAACAGTTTTGTTCATCCCTTCAACAGTTTTTCTAGTGTTGAGACCCAATATGACAGTTTGGGAAAAGTGGTCGTTAAAGTAAATAAGGCTTATACGGATAAAGAGATTGCTTTGATAAAAGATAAAATGAATGAAATAATTACAACGCAAGTGGGAAATAAAACAGATAAACGAGAAATAATAAAAACAATTCATGATTACATAATCAATACTACTAAATATGATTCTGATCGAAGTGATAAAAAAATCGTCAATTATAAATCAGATATCGCCTATGGTCCCCTATTTCAAGGATATGGATTATGTGGTGGATATACTGATGCGATGGCCTTATTTCTCGATTATTACGAGATTCCCAATTTTAAAGTGATAAGTGAAAATCACATTTGGAATGCCGTATACATCGATGGTCATTGGTATCACTTAGATCTAACTTGGGATGATCCCGTCAGCAGTAATGGCCGTGATGTTTTAGAATATACCTTCTTCTTAATCACTTCTAAAGAGTTAAATGAAGTTGAAAAAGGTCAACATACTTTTGATAAAAATGTATTTGCTGAAATAAAAGAATAGAAGCTAATTAATAGCTTCTATTTTTCCTTTGATATCTTCTTTAAAGAATTTATAAATACAGTTTATAACTAGATATGTTGGTAAAGCAAAGAGAATTCCAAACAATCCCAATAGACTACCCATTACTGTAACAGCAAATATTGACCATAATGGTTTAACATTATTAGTTTTACCATATACCCTAGGAGATATGACATAACCATCAATATTTGGAAAGATGAAACAAATTACTAAAGTTGCGACAAACAATTGTGGTGAAACGACAGATGCTAAAATGACGGCAATGATATTAGTAATCCATCCACCAAAATAAGGTATGACGGTAGTAAATGAAGCAAGTAATCCTAAAAGAATCCAGTTAGGATGACCAACTATCCAGAATAAGAATGAATATTCAAAGAATTGAATGACCATGAAGATGGTCAATCCTTCTAGATAATGACCTAATTCATTATCAATGTCTCTTATCAAACGATAAGCTTTTTTATTGTGTTTTTTCAAAAAGGCTTTAGCGTCTTTACGAATATTTTCCATGTCAGCAAGAAAATAAATACTGACAATACCTATTATCATGACCTTAGTTAAGAAGTTTAGTGATTGTGATATAAAATCAAATAGCCCATTTGATATATATGTACCAATACTTCCAATCAGTTCATTGAGATAATTGTTGATAGTTGATTGATAATCAGCAATATTTATGTCAAAGATGACAGAAGTATCACTTATCAAAGTTCTTATACTTTGTGATAGTGATATCAATTGTTCATAGATAAGGGGTATCGTCAAACCGATTAGACCACCAAAGATACCAATGATTGCTAAGACGACAATCGTTATGGCTAAATTTTTACGAACGCCTTTGGATTCGATTTTTCTAACGATGGGATATAAGGCATACGCAATTATGAAAGCAATTAAGAATGGTAATACCAAACTGAATACTTTTTGAAAAATTCCTGCCCAATAATTAAATGTCATAATGAACAAATAGATGATAGCACACAATATTAAAACGTTTAAAAGTTTATAATTTATTCGATCTTTATACATGATATCACTCCTTTTCTAATAATATGGTAATCGGTCCATCATTTATTAAACTGATTTTCATTTCAGCACCAAAAATACCTGTTTCTACATGAATTTCTTTTTTTAATTCTTCATTGAAATAATCATATAATTTTATAGCTTGTTCTCCATTCAAAGCTTTGATATAACTTGGGCGATTACCCTTTTTAGCATCACCATATAAAGTGAACTGCGAGATTGAAAGAATGGCGGAACTTTCTTTGTCGATACTTTTGTTCATGACGCCATTTTCATCATCAAAGATGCGTAGATTTAAAATTTTTCGCACCATGTAATCAATTGTTTCTTTGTCATCACCCTCGGTAAAACCAACTAATAGAACCATTCCCTTATCGATTTTACCAGTTATTTTTCCATCGACTTCACATGAAGCTTCTAAGCTTCTTTGCACTACTACTCTCATCGGATAATTCGCACCACTTTCTCAACATATGGTATATTTTCTAAATCTCTTATGAAATGATTTAAATGTTCTAAGTCTCTCACCCATAAATCTACTTCATAAACAATTTCATCAGTCTTGCGATTCGTATGCATACTATCAATATTTATTCCTAAACTGCTAGCTTTTTGCATTATTTCCAAAAGCGATTTGTCATAATCATTGCAATGGATAAAGACAGATGTAATATATTTACTTGGCGTTTTATCAGGATTCCACAAAACATTTACCATGCGGTTATCTAGGAAAGCCAAATTATGGCAAGATCTTCTATGAACACTAATACCATTTCCCCTAGTTATATATCCAACTATTTCATCACCAGGAATTGGATTACAACAATTAGCTAGATTAACTTTAATCTTATCGATTCCTTCAACAATGACATCGCCATCAATCCCTTTTGGTGTTTCAATCTTTTTGATTGCTTCAGGTTCCTCTTTTTTATAGATTAAGTTGATGACATATGAGCTACTAAATTTACCATTACCAATATTCAAATACAAATCATTTAAATCTGTAACCTTGGCATTTTTAAATATTTCATCAATATTTTCATCAGTTAAGAAATCATTAAAGGGAATCTTTCGCTTGCGCAATTCCTTTTCTAAATCAGCTTTACCACGTTCGATATAATTTTCTTTTTCACTACGCGTAAAAAAGCTTTTAATCTTATTTTTTACTCTAGTCGATTTAGCGATATTCAACCATTCTTTTGATGGTCCTGGTGAATTCTTATTAGTAATTATTTTAACGATATCATTATCTTGTAATTCATAATCAAGGGAAACAATGCTGTCATTTACGATTGCTCCAACCATCGTCTCACCGACACGCGTATGAACACTATAAGCAAAATCAATTGGTGTTGATCCTTTTGGAAGTTCAAAAATATCTCCCTTAGGTGTAAAGACATAGATATTATTATTTAATATTTCATTTTTAACACTATTTACAAATTCTTCACTACTCATCTTGTCTTCATTCAATTCAACAATTGATTTGAAGAACTGCAACTTAGCTTCGGTTGAAGTAGTACCTTGTTGTTTCAAATCTTTGTGTTCTTTATAAGCCCAGTGGGAAGCAACACCATTTTCAGCAACTTCATCCATTTCATAAGTTCTTATTTGAATTTCAAACAAGTAGCCATCTATTCCAAAAACAGTCGTATGTAAAGATTGATATCCATTTGTTTTAGGCATCGCTATATAATCTTTAAAACGTTTAGGTATCGGTTTATATTTGGCATGAATCATTCCAATAATCGAATAGCACTGTTGAACGTTATCAACTAAGATTCGAAGCGCTAACAAATCATAGATGTCACTGAATTTACGACCCTTTTCCAATTTTTTATAGATGCTGTAAATACTCTTACTACGCCCTTTTATCTCATGCTCGATATTGTTTTCTTTTAATAGATTACTGACACTAGTAATCATGTCATTTACTACTTTATCCCTTTCCAATTTGGTATTGTTAAGTTTGTCAGCAATATCATAAAAGACATTAGGTTTTAGATAACGCAATGACAAATCTTCTAATTCACTCTTAATCTTATGAATACCTAAATGGTGAGCAATAGGAGCTAAAATATCTAACGTCTCCCTGGCTATCTTTTTTTGTTTTTCTTCACTTTTAGCCCAAAGGGTTCGCATGTTGTGTAAACGATCAGCTAACTTGATTATTATCACGCGAACGTCTTCACTCATTCCAACTATGATTTTCTTATAATATTCAATCAATGCTTCATTCTCAGTTGAAAAATGAATTTTACTAATTTTCGTAACACCATATACTAAATTGGCAGTCGTCGTTCCAAAATCCTCTTCTAGTTCTTGCTTTGTCACACCACAGTCTTCAATGACATCATGTAACAATCCAGCACATATCGTATCGCAGTCAGCATAAACAGTCGTTAAAATTACAGCCGTTGCTAATGGATGATAAAAATATGGCTCGCCACTCTCTCTAAATTGTCCAGCGTGTTTCAATTTGGAAAATTCAAAAGCTTTTCTAATTTTATCGAGTTCTTCTTCTTTGGTAATGTAACTGCTAGCCTTTGTTATCAAATCATCAATTGTATATAATTTTTTATCACTCGCCATGTCTTTTTCCTCCACTAAATTAAATCTAATTCTTCAATCAATAATTCTTCTTTACTATTTTTATGTTTTTCTTTGACATATTCCGCTATTTTATCATTCTCTGTATGTAGAATATCATTGACGACATCACATAATACTAACCCCTTAGCATCAGCCCATTTATTCTTTATCAAATAATTCCAAATATCTTCTTCTTTGATATAATCGTATTTTTCTCTTTGCAATTCTTTTATCTTACTATTCAAAGCTGGTTTTACGCGTTTATATAAATCTATTACACTAGTAAATTCAATGTCTTTTAATTTTTCACTCATAAAACCACCTCCTAAAGTTTATTGGTTTTTAACTAATTCTTCAAATGCATTTTCTATTTCATATATATTAGTACAACTCATGAAACAAATAACTGCATTTTCATGTTTTAATAACTTATCACAAGTTTCCACTGATATCTTTTCAGCATTTGGTATTTTAGCAATTAAAGTATCACTTGAGACATTAGGATAATCACTCTGTTTTTCACGATCACAATGAATATCCATGACATATGCTTTATCGGCAGTTTTTAGAGCCGTTACAAAATCATCCATTAAAGCTTCAGTTCGTGAATAAGTATTTGGTAAGAAAACGGCTACTACTTCACGATCTGGAAATTTTTGATGGGCTGATTGAATCGTAACAGCTATTTCCGTAGGATGATGAGCATAGTCATCTATAGTTATGATATTGCCTAGATCTTTTTCTTTAAATCTTCTCTTAGCACCTTTGAATTCATTGATATATTTCTTAATGTCTTCAAGAGCAATTCCATAATATTTAGCAGTAGCTATCGCACTCAAAGTATTTAAAATCATATGTTTTCCATATAATGGTACGTTGAAACTGCCATATAATTCTTTATCGATATAACAATCAAACTTACTTCCTTTTTCATCTAAAACAACGTTTTTAGCAACGACATCGTTTTCATCAGAAAATCCGTAATAAATAACTTTTTTGGCAAATTTTATGTCTCTTATATTTTTGTCATCACCATTAGCAATGACAAGTTCAGCTTTGTCAGCAAACTTTTTAAAAGTTTCTTTTATCTCATCAATACCACCTGGATAACATTCAACGTGATCAAGTTCAATATTAGTAATTATGGCCACAGTTGGATGATAAGCCAATAGATGTTTATTGAATTCATCACTTTCAATGACAAAAAATTTATTATCTTTTTGAGCGTGACCAGTTCCATCACCAACAAAATAATTACATCCTAGTGTATTATCAAAAATATTACTTATCAATAAGCTAGTCGTCGTTTTTCCATGAGTTCCACTCACACCAATCGTCGTAAACATTTTAGTTATGTCACCAACGACTTCATTGTATTCTTTAATTTTTAGTCCTAATTCTTTTACTCTCTTTATCTCTTTATGTTCAGGACTAAAAGCCTTTGAATAAGTTACAATTGTATCTTCATCGATTGGATGTTCGTCATAAAATATTTCAATATTCCTCGCATTCAATCCTTCCATCGTATATTTATATCCTTGGGCATCGTCATATCCTGTAACGTCATTACCTAAGTCATATAAGATATTTGCTAGAGTGCTCATACCAGATCCCTTTATTCCTATGCAATAATATTTCATTTTCAACACTTCCTCTAATATATTATAGCATTAAACAAAATCTATTTACACTTTTTTTGGGAATATATAATAATATTATGAAATAAGTTGACATAATTAAATTTATTTTATTAAAATTATATTAGTATAGAATAGATAATGGAGGATATATGTCAAATATATTGAATGAATTAGTTGAAGATACTAAAAACTATATCAAAAAAACATATAAATATATGAGATTTATCATCGTAATCTTATTGTTTTTATTGTCTTCTATTTTTAAACTAATCCCCATTCAAATATTTCACATCACTGAAAACAATATCACTCCATTCATAAAAATAGCTCTCGAATTATTTTCAAATGGAGTTTTAATACTGTTATTAATTTTATTGTTCTACAAAGATTTAAAACGAGATTTTATCAAATTGAAAAAGATGAAAAAAGAAAAATTGTTAATAACACTTGATACTTGTTTCAGATATTGGTTAATCGGTTTAGTAATCATGATCGTTTCTAATTTTCTCATCAATAAATTAGGAATATCTAGTTCTACTAATGATGTAAACGTCAGAAACATGTTAGATGCTTCACCAATTCTTGCTGGAATATCAGTTATTTTATTATCTCCATTCATCGAAGAAATAGTATTTAGAATGTCATTTAAAGACATAATAAAGAACAAATGGTTATTCATAATGATATCAGGATGTATATTTGGAGGATTGCACGTTGTATCATCGATTACCAATGGTTATGAAGCATTGTATTTAATCCCCTATTGCAGTTTGGGAATAGCTTTTGGTCTCATCTATTATTACTGTGATAACATATACATTTTGTACTTCATACATCTAATTCACAATTTATTAGTTCTATTTGTGACATTTCTATTGGCAGGTGTTGTATTATGGTGAGTAGAATTGAAAAAAATAAGAAACAGAGATTTGATATTGCCAAGGAAGAACACATTAAAAAGACGAAAAACATGACGATTAAAATTGGAAAAATAATATTGATATTGTTAATAATATTCGGAATCAGTTATGGAATATTGAGATATGTTGGAAATATGGGATTAATCGTCAAAGAGTATTCGTTGAAATATGATAATCTTCCTGATAATTTCTATGGTTTAAAAATAGTACAAGTAAGTGATATCAATTATGATGAAAAAACGACTGATCTAAAAAAAGTAAAACAGTTAGTTAAAAAGATAAATTCATTGAGACCAGACATAATTATCTTTACTGGTGACTTGGTATATGGTGATATAACCAATGAAGAAGTTGTCGATTTAGAGAAAGAACTGAATAAACTAGACGCTGTCTTAGGAAAATATGCCGTCTTTGGCGAAGATGATGACACGAGTCACATAATCATTAAAAATGCGGGGTTTATCGATATAAATAACAATTATGATTTAATTTATAAAGATAAATATTCGCCCATTCTAATCGTTGGTTTCAATAGTGATAATTTGAATTTGGAAGATGCTTTTAGCTATTTCAATGATGAAAATGCTAATCAAGACATATTTACGATTGCTATTATGCACAAACCTGATATCATTGATGAAGTTTTAAACTATCACCCTGTAAATTTAGCAATGGCTGGGCACTCCTTAAATGGATTGATAAAGCTTCCTAAAGTTGGAGGAATATTCACTTATGATGGTTCTAAAAAATATTTCGATAGTTACTATAAAATAGATGATACTGATTTTTACATATCTGGTGGTGTTGGAACTCGTGATTACCCATATCGCCTATTCAATCATCCTAGTATAAATTTATATAGATTAAAATAGACACGCAATTGAAAGGTGTCTTTTTTTATCGGTAGGCATATAATGAGATGAGGAGGTACATATGAACTATTATAATAACTATAGAGGGAATAATGATAGATTTGTTGGTGGTGGCTTTTTTGGACCATTTATTTTAGGTGGTATCGCTGGCAGTCTTCTCACTAATAGACCTAATTACAATAACTATCCTACATATTATCCTTATTATCCTTACTACCCTTATCCTTATCAATATAATCAATATTATTACTAAAAAAAAGCACGTTGTGCTTTTTTATTTTAAAATAGTATATTCACTAGCTTCACCATAACCTGAATCCAAATAAAGAATTCCAATATGTCCATCAAAGTTAGGATATATCTCATTATATAAATTTAACGATTCAAAATTTGAAGTGTTTATATAAACATAGTTACCATCATTCATCGTTAATAAAAATCTTCCCGAATCGTAGTTAGTTGGTTCATACTTTATTTCAGAAATTTGATTAATAATATCTTTGTCTAATTTATTCAACTTTTGAATGAATTTATCGTATATTTCATCAGAAACATAATTGACAAGTGTTGGATAACCCCTTTCTGCGAATTTATCCGTATCTATTTTTTCTCCGTTAGACAATATGTATTGACCAGTTGAATATTCATATAACAATATCTTGTATTCTTCTACATATATTTTAAAAGTTTGAAAGAATGCTCTTTTCACTTTTACTTTTTTGACATATGAACTCTTTTCGATATTTTTAGCAATTCTTTTCGTCGAATATTTATAATATCTAGGGTAATCAGAAAGTTTAGCTAAATCAATGATTTCTTGATCATTTAAAAGTTCATTGTCATAAACGAAAATATTCTTTACTCGACAATTGTATAGATATACTCCAATAAGACAAAAAAAGCATATTACTAATATGAATATTAGACTGGGAATTATTCTTATTCGCTTCTTTTTTACTTTTTTCATCGCAACACCCTATTTCCAATTAACAAATTCTTGTTCTATTTTTAAATCAATATCATAATTCTCTAATACAGTATCATGGACAAAAGTAATTAAGTCTTTAATATCATTAGCAGTAGCATTTCCTAAGTTAATTATGAAGTTAGCATGTTTTTCACTAACTTGAGCCCCGCCTCGTGTCAATCCTTTCAATCCTAAATCTTCGATCAGTTTTCCAGCAAATTGTCCTTCGGGATTTCTAAAGACACTACCAGCTGAAGGATACTCTAAAGGTTGAGAAGCAAGTCTTCTCTCTTTACGATCACGATTTATCTCAATCATTTCTTCACGATTTCCTCTTTTTAGACCGATAGTTGCCTCAAGACAAATATAGCCAGGATGTGTTTGGAAAAATGAAGAACGGTAATGGAAATTAAGTTCGGCATTAGTCATATTGATGACTGTATAATTAGGAGTTAGAACTTTTACTTTTTTGACGATATAACCCATATCACTTTTATATGCTCCGGCATTCATGTATACGGCACCACCGACAGTTCCTGGTATACCAGAAGCAAATTCTAATCCTGATAAAGCTTTTTTAGTCGCATAGACAGAAAGACGCATTAAGCTATATCCAGCTCCAACTCTAATAGTAGTCGCATTTAACATTTTTATTTCATTAAAATCATCTAATTTAATTATGACACCATCATATTCTTCATCGCTAAATAATGTGTTACTACCATTACCAAGAACTTTATACTTAACATTCTTATTATTACATAGACGCAATAATTCAATTAACTTTTTGACATTCTTAGGATAGACTACACATCTAGCATTACCCCCTACTTTGTAAGAGGTATACTTTTTTAAGCTAACATTTTCTATGACTTTTCCTATTTCTCTTTCTTTTATTAAATCTATAAATTCATTCATCTATTTCACCATCTTATTTATCATCAACTAATTTTTTGATGATTTTATATATTCTTGTTGCGCTGTCAGTTATACCCAATTTTTTATTATTTTTAACCATTTCGTTATACTTAGCAGTATCATTCAAAATTAAGTCAATTTTGGCAAGTAAGACTTCAGCATTTAATTCTTTTTCACGAATTATGATTGAAGCTCCATTGTTCTCTAATACTTTAGCATTTTCTTCTTGATGATTATGAGTAACATAAGGAGAAGGAATTAAAATGCTTGGCAAACCAAGTGCTGTTATCTCAGAAATTGTCGAAGCACCAGCACGAGATATTATTAAATCTGTATCTTTCATAATTCCAAGCATATCATTTAAATATGGAACTAATTTGACATTATCAGGTAAATTCTTAATATTCTCATATTCTTCAAAATAGTTTTTTCCTGTAACAAACAAAACTTCATAATCTTTTTTAGAAAATTTAGGTAAAATTTCCTTCATCATATCATTAACGGTTTTGGAACCTAAACTTCCCATTACAAATAGAACTAATTTTTTATTTTTACTCAATCCATACTTTTTTTTATCAACTTTCGCAACACTAATTACTTCTTCACTACGCGGATTACCAGTGTAAGTAGTCTTTTTCTTGTCAAAGTGATTTAGAGAGCTCGGAAGTGACACTCCGATTGCGTCTACTTTTTTATTTAATAACTTGTTAGATAGTCCAGGTATAGAATTTTGTTCATGAATAAAAGTCTTTATTTTTAATGAGTGAGCGGCATATAAAACAGGAAGAGTGACATAACCACCTACTCCTAAAACGATGTCAGGATTAAATTTTTTTATCTCCTTTTTAGCGGTTTTAATAGCTTTGAGGAAAGCCTTTAAGACACTAATATTTTTAAACGGATTATGACGATTTAGACCTTTTATTTCAACACCAACATAGTTATATCCCATTTCAGGAACAATAGTAGCTTCCATTCGATCTGTCGTTCCAATGTATAAAAATTCGCTATCTGGCTCTTTTTCTTTGATTTTGTTTATAATAGCAAGAGCTGGATATATATGTCCACCTGTACCACCTGCACTAACAACAACTCTCATATTATCACTCCTATCACAATTATACCATAATTATATGCAGCAAGCCAAAAAAAAGAAGGAACTAATCCTTCTTTTACACTAATTACATAGTTTTAATAGATTCTGTCTCATTTTCAGCAGCTGCTTCTTGTTGAGCTAAGTACTCTTCATAAGCTTGAGCAACTGCATCGTTAAGTGCCTCTTCTTCAGATTTTTGTTCTTCAACTGGAGCAGCGGCAGGTTGAGTTTCCTCTTGAGTTTGAGGAGCTTCCTCTACTTTAACAGGTTCAGTAACTTGAACTTCTTCAGCTACTGGAGCAGCTTCTTCAACTGGAGCGGCAGCAGGTTGAGTTTCTTCTTGAACATCTTCAACTGGTTCAACAGGACCTGGTTCAGAGATTTCTTCATCTTCTCTTAAATCATTTCCAGAAGCATCTTCAATTAATACTTCACCATCTTCAAAATGCTCTCCGATATTATCGTCATATTCTTCATCAGATGGATCTGTTGTATCATTTTGAGTTGAGTCATCTGTACTTTCATCTGGAGCAGGTGCTGGAGTATCTTCTCCTTGACCTGTTTCATTTTGATTTTCTTCAGATGGAGCTGTTGGTTCTGTTTCACCTTGTTCTACGTCACCATACTCATCATCTTGAGTTTGTTGTTGATCATCTTGATTTTCATCTTCATTTTGATTTTCATCTTCAGATGGTTGTTCTTGTTGGTCATCTTGTTGCTCTTCTTGTTGTTTCTCTTCTTCTTGTTTATTTAATTCTTCTATTTCTTTTCTCATTTCATCGTTAGCACGTTTCATGTCTTCACCAGTTGCGATAGCTGTTGAAATTTCATTTTCCATTTGAGCAAAGTAACCATCTTTAAAACATTGTTTTAATTGTGCACGAGCACTTGCCCAATCTGTTCCCATACCATTTGCAATTGCTTCTTGTTGCTCTGCTGATATACCATTCAAATAATTTTCAGCAGCAACTTCAGCAGCATTTTGAATCTGAGAATCACCAGTTGTTGGAACAGCACCATTAAATGCATATGCATATGCTACACCATTAACGAAAGTCATAGAATTCAAATCATATGTTTCACCATTTAGATCATTAGTTACTACACCGTTACTAAATGCATAGAAGTTTGAGTTAGCATTAGCATTAGCAGCTATTTGACCTTGAGCACTAGCATTATCTTTTGATAATTGCGCTTCTTGAATATTCTTTTGTTCATCTACTTCTTCTTTTTCTTCAGGTGTTAAATCATCATAATCTACTTCTTCAGTAGTTTCATCTGTATGTTCATCAATTACTTCACCATTTTCAATGATAAAATCATCAATTTCTTCATCAGTCATGCCATCTAGTACAGAAGCATCATATATTGGAATACCATCTTCATCTGTTCCAAGATATCCATTTTCTCCAGCTACATGCATGATTTCTGTATGTCTTCTATTGTTGATTAACATTGCGATATCTTTACTATCACCAGCATAATGGTCTAATAAAGCAGTATATCTATGTGCAGCATTTACAATTTGTTGCATTGTTGGACGATTCTCGTCATTGACAACAGATACACTCTTTTCATAATTTTCAACTGATTTTGCAGCATCACTATTTGCAGCACGAATTTCACCTAACAATTCGTCAGATAATACGCTACCATTAGCAGCAAGAACACGATTAGCTAAATCATCTTCACCAGTTTCTACTAAAGAATTATAAACATTTTGATTTATATTAGCAATTTGAACTTGGTTAACTGCTGAATCATTAGCAGATGCAGTTTTAAGAGATTGAATTTTTTCAGTAATTTCGTCATTAACTTCATTACATAATCCCATTCTATCGACTAGTTCAGTAATACTCCATGAAGCATCACGTTCTTCTTGAGTTGAATTATCTTCATTCATAACTTCACCAGTTGATAATAAATCAAGTAGTGCTGTATTACTTTCGATAATTTCCTCTCTATATCCTGCTCTTTGTTCTTCACTCATTGAAGAGTAGTCTAAATGTTTAACATTTTCAATGTAATATTTTGTTTCTTCTTCTTCTCCCATACCATGGAATTGTAAGAATTGTGTATGTTCTGTTGATGCAGATTCAACTAAATTCAATCCACCATTAACAGTATCAAATGCTAATAACTTAGCCATTGGATTAACATTTGTAGCATTTGTTGCACCATCAAGAATGTAATTATAATATACATCTCTGATAACTTGATCAGAAGCAGCAGTAGAATGTTCTACATTAAATGCAATAACCTCACTCTCGAAGTTTTGGAAGAATGCTCTGTCTTCTTCACTGTGGAACAATTCAGCTAAACCACTAGGTTCAACAGCATTCATATAATATGTAGTTAACTTAGCTCTTGCTGATTCTAATAAATCTTGAGCTGTTTCAGAAGTTATATCATATGTACCTAAGATTTGATACAAATCTTCTGGAGTATTGTAATTAGCAAAAGTTGATAATACAACAGCTTCTTCATAAGATAAATCTAGATATGTTTCTTGATCTTCAACTAATCTAAAGTTACCATCTTTATGTGTTTCATTATGGAAAGTTTGAACTAATTCCATAGCATCTTGAGCAACAATCTTTCTTGCATCATCATCTTCCATAGAATCCATAAGTTCACTAAATGTTGCTGTATCGAAGTCAATTGTCATATCTTGATCTTTATCTTGATCATCATCGACATCTTGGGTCTTTTCAGTTTGGTTAGTAACCATTTGAGAAATTGTATAACCAGCTCCAAGAGCAGCAGCAGCAGCTAAAATACCACCAACAACTTTTTTACCAAGATTTCTTCTAGCAACAATAGGAGTTTCTAAATTCTCTCCATAATCTTCTTCCTCTTCTTCTTCATCAGTATCAGAAGCATTATTTCCATCGTTTCCATCACCATTGTTGTCACCTGAACCGTTACCAGTTACTGGACCAGTTGGAATTGGAGTAGGAATTGGAATAGCTCCAACTCCTTCTCCACCACGTTGTCTTTGTAATTCTTCTGCTCTACGGCGAGCATTTTCGAATTCAGCCATAGCAGCATCTAATTCTTCTTGATTATTTTTATCAGCAATACCTAAGGCTTCATCATCCATAGATACTATGATTTCATCTAAATCACCAGTTAAATTATTTTGTCTAGCATATTCTTCATAGACTTGATATCCGTCTTCAGATGGTACTCTGACAGGAGTTTTAGATTCATCTTCGAAGAAAACTAGAACATCACCATCAGTTGTCCATTGATCATTTTCGACAGTACCAATTTGAATTATTCTTTTAATTCTATCCATATTCATACTAAATTCACCATCCTAACTAATTAGTTAATCTCTTATTACCAGTCATCTTATAACCATCATTTAATAATTTTTGATCGTTATAGTAACTCCACTTATAGTCTGTATAAGCTTCTTTAGTAATTGTACGACTTCTATATCTATAAGAACATACTTTCTTATAATTAATAGTTCTTTCTTTTTCGTAACCTACGATTACATCATATGTTGAGAATAAAATCGTATTTTTTGTTTCATAAGAAGTACATTTTACTGATACATTGCTTCCTGTTGTGATTGTGTCAGTTGCTGTTCTAGTAGATACACTTCTTGTGTATTTCTTCCATGTCGTGTAAGGAGTAGTAGTACATTTACTTCCACATCTATCCCAGTCCATACCAACGAATACATATTTTGTTGATAAAGTATCAGTTGGAGGAGCAGATAAACTAACTAATCCTACGTATTTCCAATCTTCTGCAACTTTAATTGCATATGTCTTAGTAGAAGTTGTTGAAGTTCTGTAATACGTCCATCCACTACAAGCTTTTTCACTAACTACACCAGTTTGTTTTACTTGTGTTGCATGAATTGATTTTCCAACTTTGTAAGTATAACCAGAAATTTCTTGAGATGAACCTAAATCTTCAGATTCATAAGTACTATTCTTAGTAAATGCTGGTGGTTTACTACAATCATATTGGCTAGTCTTCCATGCTGACCAAGCTCCATATGTAGCAGCGAAGTCTTTCTTATATTGATATTCATAAGTTTGTGTTTTCTTTTCAACTGTTATACTACATACATTTGTATTACCAGCTTTATCTTTAATATAACCATAAATTGTATGTTTACCAGTTGTTGTAATTGTATAACTTGTATTGTTAGAGTAAGTTGTTGATTTTCCTATTCCGTATACATCAACACCACTCATTGCATCTGATCTTGACTTCCATCCAACAGTAACGTTGCTTGAATAGCTTCCATCAGAATTCTTAGTACCACTTGTTACACCTAATGAACAACTTGGCTTAGTTGCATCACGTTTAACAGTTATACTACACATTGCAGTGTATCCATTGCTGTCTTTTACCCAACCTTTGACAACATATGAACCATCTTTATTTACAACATAACTATTAGCTTTGTTATAATTTTCACTCGTTCCAAGTCCCCAAGAAACAATTGTTGCACCATTGTTACTAGACTTAGATTTAAATCCAATGTTGACATCGCTACGATACCAACCATTATTTCCTAATGTTCCTGATTTAATTTCCAAAGTACAACTTGGATTTGAAATTACACCCTTGTCGCCTTCTTCAACTTTAACACTCGTTGAACATACTTTTGTATGACCGGCTTTATCTTTAACATAACCGTATACTGTTGTCGTTCCTATTTTTGAAACAGAATAACTTGTACGGCTGTTATAGTTAGGTGCTGAAGTAATATCCATACCATAAGCAAGTACTCCACTAGTAGCATCTGTTCTACTTGAGAATCCTACTTTTACAGTACCTACATAACTTCCGTTTGCTTTCTTAGTACCACTCAATACTGTGATTGAACAAGTTGGATCTACTGTATCTTTCTTAACAGTAATACTACATACAGCAGTCTTACCATTTGAGTCAGTTACATAACCATATACTCTTGTAGTACCATCTTTAGAAACTGTAATAGCGCTATTTCCGTTATAAGTTGCCGTTGATGATGTCGATATACCAAACTTGGTTATCTTAGCACCAGCACTAGTTGTCGTCTTACTCTTGAAACGAACTTTTACATTTCCAACGTACCAACCATTTTCACCTTTTGCACCAGAAGCAATTTCAAGTACACAACTTGGTCCTTTTGGTGTCGTAGTTTGTGGTGAAGTTGTAGGTTTTGTAGAAGTTGCAGGTTTTTGTTCTTCTTTTTCACAAACACCATTTTCAGTTGTACAGTATGAATAACATCCGATATGTACTAAAATGTAATCTTCATCATCATTACATTTCAAATATACCTTCAAGATATATTCATTTTCTTCTTTTGTAACTGTTACATATGAATTTTTAGTGTCACATGTATCACCGTTTTTGTCAGTGAATGGTAATAACAATTTTAAGTCTAACATTTCTTGTAATGTCAACTTAACCTCATCACCAACATTTTTTGGCAATCTTTCAGTCGTGAAATAAGGAATAGCTGCCTCTTTCATCTCCTGAATATTTGCATTGAATATTCTATTAGTCAATGGTGATAGATCTACATTGCTACCATTGTTGATAGTTTTTGTAGGCAATAACCACATAAGTAATAGAACAAAAATTATGATTAGAACTAATCGTAATAGGAAATCCCTAATAGGAAATCCTCTTTTTTCTTCATCGTCTGAATACATTATACTCTTTCCCCCTTTGAGTTATGCTGCATATTATACGCTTTTTTCGCATTTTTGTCAATAGATTCATCCAATTTAACCAGTGTGCAACCACTGTTAAAATTGTCTAGTCCAAATTCTTGAACGATTTTACTTTCTTTTAGCACTTTATGCACTTCCTTTTTTAATATTCCTTCTCCTATTCCATGAACTATAGCTACTTCAAATATTCGCATTTTATAGTTATCGTTTAGAAATTCTTTCACAAGAACTCTGGCCGTGTCTCGTGTCTCACCATGTAAATCCAATTCAGGCATGTTACTGCGATGCAGTAAGCTCATCATATTTTTTCTTCACCTCTTCTAAAGAAAAAATTGAAAATCTTCCACCAACCTTAGTAACTGATAAAGCGCCCGCTATATTAGACATCTTCATAGTTGTAATTATATCATAATCATTAGCGATACAGTATGTAAATGCTCCATGGTATATATCGCCGGCTCCAGTTGAATCAAGGGGATTAACTTTGATACTTGGAACCATCTTATAACCATCTTCATATGTGAAACATCCTTTATCTTCTAATGTTATAACAATCTTTTGAGTAAAATCTTTTTTTAGTTCATCATATATTTCAATTAATGTTTTCATATCGTTATAGTCAACTTTTTTACCAGTGTACTCTTCAGCAAAATCTTTGGAACAAACTATGTAATCGACCATATGTGCAAGTTCAACTGTATTCTCACGCAATGAACCAGCATCAATAATTTTAATTGCTTTAGGATTCTTTTTCATCACATCAATGGCAAAATCTCTTTCATAACCATCTAGTAATATGATATCGAACTCATCATCAATTTCTCTTTGCGACATGACAACTTTTTTATCTTTACAAGTCAAGATTGTTCGTGTACCAGTTGAAGTATTGGCAATTATAAAACTGCTAGTTGTTGGCACACCGTGTTTCTTTTCTAAATACTTCGTATTAACTCCAATTTTTTCAAATTCTTCCTTAATCCTATCGCCATAGTAATCATCACCAACCACACCACCAAAGTAGGTTTCCATCCCCCACTTTGCAAGCAAGTAAGCACAATTGGAAGCACTTCCGCCTCCACATTCAACTCTTCCTTTTTCTAACCTTGTCTTTTTATTCTCTATTGGAAAATGATCAATAGGCAATGTAACGTCATAAGCTGCGTTACCAATACACATTATTTTCATACCCATATCACCTTTTATTTTATTATAGCAAAAATTAATATATGTTAAAAGATTTTTTTACTTTTTTTGTAAATAATTAGTAAATCTTTCCATCAACTTACGCATTTTTTGTAAAACTTGCGAAAAAGTAACTCCGCATTTTAGTTTGTCAAGCCAATATCAAGTTCCTATTTTTTAGAAAAAGACTGAGTTCTTTTAATTCTCAGTCCCATTAATAACTTTTTTATGATTAATCAATTATTAATTCCACCATTTACTCACTGCATCCATATTCTTTTTAAAATCATCAAAATCTAACAATTCCCAAGACCAGTTATCATCCAAAGTATAACCAGGTAAATTGATACGACTATTTTCATCTAAGCCAATAATATCTTGAACCGGAAAGATTACTAAACGGGCTTTACTTTTTAAAACATATTTTATTAAAGCATAATTTATCTTTTCATCTTCACAACCATGTTCCTTTAAAAATTCTTTTAATCTACCCTTTTCAACTTTAGATAAGCCATTAAACCAACCTACAATTGTATTATTATCATGATTTCCTGTATAAAAAACCATATTACGTTTATCATCATAATTATCTACTTTATTTAATGGATCTAATGTATATTGTAAGATTTTCATTTTGGTAAAATTGTATTTATCTCGCAAATTCTCTGTCTCTTTTCTAATGTCTCCTAAATCTTCAACAATAAATCTATCCCATGTCGTCATTTTAAATAATTCATCAAAGAACTTAAATCCAGGTCCTAAAACATACCAACCATCTTTAGCACTTTTATTAATTGGTATTTTATAATAAGTATCAAAAGCTCTAAAATGATCTATTCTAATGACATCATATCTATTTAAAAATTCTTGATATCTCTCTAACAAATAAGCAAAATTATTCTTTTCCATGTAATCAAAATTATATAAAGGATGTCCCCATTTTTGACCTTCTTCATTAAAATAATCTGGGGAAGCACCTGAGACGTATTCCATTTTACCATTTTCTAATTGATAACACTCTGGATTATTCTTTACTTCACAGGAATCAAAATCAGGATATATGGGCATATCTCCAATTATTTTAACGCCATTATCGTGAGCATATTGTTTTAGTTCATTCCATTGTTTATCTAAAATATACTGTAAAAACAAATAATATTTTTCTTTTTTTCCCTCTTTATCACTCATATATTTGGCAAACTCTACTATTTTTTCATTTCTAATAAAATCTCTAAAGCCATTATCTTCTTTAAAGTTATCAAAAGCTTCTAGATAATACTTCTCTTTATAATTATCATATTTAATTCTTGTCTTTTTTTCTTTTTCTAAAACTTCACTTAGAAGACCCATATCTTTTAGTTTGTCCAAAGAGATAAAATTTTTATTTAAAGCATAATAACTAATTGGTGAATAAGGACTTATTCCTCCCTCATTAATGGGTAATATCTCCCAATACTTAACATCATGTTTTTTCAAAATATCTATAAATTCATAAGCTTCATAACCAAAATCTCCTATACCATATTTACTCGGTAAAGAAAATATTGGTAATATAATTCCTATTTCCATATCTTATTTCACCATCTCAATTTTATCATAATTAAAAGTTCATATCTACAATGTTTTATTAATACTACTTTATAACATAAGAAAAAGACTAAGCAAACTTAGTCTTCATTCTTATTATTGTCCCATTTTCTCTTTAACGGCAGCTTGGGCAGCAGCAAGTCTAGCTATTGGTACACGGTATGGACTACATGAAACATAAGTAAGTCCTAAGTTATGGCAGAACTCAACACTAGATGGTTCTCCACCATGTTCACCACAGATACCAAGTTTGATATCAGGTCTAACACTCTTACCTTTTTCAACAGCAATCTTCATAAGTTGTCCAACACCTTCTTGGTCAATCTTAGCAAATGGATCAGATTCGAAGATTTGTTTTTGATAGTAATCATTTAAGAACTTACCAGCATCATCTCTTGAGAATCCATAAGTCATTTGTGTCAAATCATTTGTACCAAATGAGAAGAATTCTGCTTCTTCAGCTATTCTATCAGCAGTAATTGCAGCTCTTGGTATCTCGATCATTGTACCTACGTGATATTCAAGATCTACTCCTGCTTCTTTAATCAATTTGTCAGCTGTTTCAACAACGACACTCTTAACATATTTCAATTCTTTAACATCACCAACAAGTGGGATCATAATTTCGGGTTTAACATTTAAACCATCTTTATTTACATTAATAGCAGCTTCAATAACAGCTCTTGTTTGCATTCTAGCTATTTCTGGATAAGTAACAGCTAAACGGCATCCTCTATGTCCCATCATTGGGTTAAATTCTTTTAAGCTCTCAACTCTTGCTTTCAAATCTTCGAAAGTCATTCCTAAGCTTTCAGCAAGTGGTTTAATCTCTTCATCTGTATGAGGTAAGAATTCATGTAGAGGTGGGTCTAAGAAACGGATATTTACTCCATAACCTTCCATTGCTCTAAACAATCCTTCGAAGTCATCTCTTTGATATGGAAGAATCTTTTCAAGAGCTTCTTCACGAGCTTCAACTGTTGTAGCCGTGATCATGCGACGGAAATTGAATATTCTCTCTTCTTCGAAGAACATGTGTTCAGTACGGCAAAGTCCGATACCTTCAGCACCAAATTTACGAGCAACTTGAGCATCTCTTGGCGTATCAGCATTTGTTCTGATTTTTAACTTTCTAGCTTCATCAGCCCATCCCATAAATGTTCCGAAGTCTCCTGAAATTTCTGGATCAACTGTCTTAACTTGTTCACCATAAACATTACCAGTAGATCCATCTAGACTCATCCAATCACCTTCATGGTAAACTGTTCCATCAGCAGTAGTCAATTCTTTCTTTTCTTCATCAATTTTTAATTCACCACAACCAGATACACAGCAAGTACCCATACCACGAGCAACAACAGCAGCATGTGAAGTCATTCCTCCACGGATAGTTAAAATACCATGAGCAAGATTCATTCCTTCGATATCTTCTGGTGAAGTTTCAAGTCTTACTAATAATAAATCCTTTTCACCATTTTTACTAGCTTCCATGACGTCTTCAGCAGTGAAGTAAATCTTACCAGTTGCAGCACCAGGTGATGCAGCTAAACCTTTAGCAACTACTTTAGCAGCTTTTAAGCTATCAGCATCAAACATTGGGTGAAGTAATTGATCTAATTGTTTTGGTTCTACTTTTAATAGAGCTTCTTCTTTAGTAATCATTCCTTCATTTACTAAATCAACAGCAATTTTTAAAGCAGCTGGAGCAGTTCTCTTACCATTTCTAGTTTGAAGCATGAATAGATGTCCATCTTCAATAGTGAATTCCATATCTTGCATATCTTTATAATGATTTTCAAGTGTTTCACAAATCTTAACGAATTCATTGTAGCACTCTGGCATAACTTCTTTTAATGTCTCAATAGATTGAGGTGTACGAATACCAGCAACAACGTCTTCTCCTTGAGCATTCATCAAGTATTCACCAAATAGTTTCTTTTCACCAGTTGCAGGGTTTCTTGTGAAAGCAACACCAGTACCTGATGTGTCTCCTCTATTACCATAAACCATTTCTTGAACGTTTACAGCAGTTCCCCAACTACTTGGAATATCGTTTAAACGACGATATGTGATTGCACGATCATTGTTCCAACTTCTAAATACAGCTTTAACAGCTTCTAATAATTGTACTTTTGGATCTTGTGGGAATTCTACACCAGCATGTTTCTTATATTCTCCTTTGTAGATTTCAACAACTTCCATCAAATCTTCAGCATTTAATTCTGTATCATATTCAACATTTTTTTCTTCTTTTATTTTATCAAATAATCTTTCAAATGAGCTCTTTGGGAATCCCATTACGACATCAGCAAACATTTGAATAAATCTTCTGTAACTGTCATATACAAATCTTGGGTTTTGAGTAACTTCAGCAAATCCTTTAGCTACTTCATCATTCATACCTAAGTTAAGTACTGTATCCATCATACCAGGCATACTAGCACGTGCCCCACTTCTTACGGATACGAGTAATGGATTTTTACTATCTCCCATTTTCTTTCCAGAAACTTGTTCAAGTTCATCTAATTTTTCATAGATTTGATCAATGATTTCTTGATTGATTGTCGTACCATCTTCATAGTACTTTGTACAAGCTTCAGTTGTAACTGTGAATCCTCTAGGTACAGGTAATCCAATTCCTGTCATTTCGGCAAGATTAGCTCCTTTTCCACCTAATAATTCACGCATATCTTTGTTTCCTTCTTTGAAAGAATAAACATATTTCATCTTTTCCATCTTCCTTTCCATACACGCATAACTAGATTATAACATACAAGAATATAAAAAGAAAAAGATTTTTCATCTTTTTCTTTATTTTTATCTATGACCAAGTCCAGCATTACCATTGTACTCATCACCAAAATTAATTGATGAGACTTCATCATTATCATTATTATTATAATCAGGTGGTACATTTCGTAACTTTTGTGATGTTTTGATGAGTTTTGCTCTATTGATATCCGTGAATACTCTAGGACGTGGATCAAGATTTCTTATGTTGCTAGCAGCACGTCTTTCTTCTTCTTCACGTTCAATCTGTCTAGCATGTTCTTGTTCTTTTTCATCATAATCTTTTTCTACTTTGCGAACTCCATGAGGTGTTACACGAAGTGGTATTAACTCGTTTCTTGCACGATCTTGATATTTAGTGCGATATTCAGGATTTATAACCTCTCTTACAATCATAGCTATATGAGATTCAGCACAATGCGTATAAGATCTAGCAATTTGCGCTTCGATTGCTCCACCTTCAGATAATTGGACTAAACCATTCAATTGACGTTGATGCTTAATACATTCAACATATTCTTCAAATTCATTCCAACTTCTATTCATCAATTTATCGACGATTTCTTTACATTCATCATTAAATTTTTCTCTTCCAACTTCACTCATGCGCTTTTGGAAACTTTGACTTCCCAAATTGACCATGTAATCTTTGATATCGCCAACTCTTTTAAAGCTGTGTAAAGCTTCAGGTGGAATATCTACACCTAAGAACTCACTTGAAAGTGATGCTAACTCATCGAGATTAATCTTTGATGTTGCAACACGAGTTCGATCAGTAAAGTTAGGATAATCAAATTCAGAAGATCGTAAAATTATTGATTTAGAAGCATTTTCAATCATGTATTCAACAGCATCAATATAATCACCACTAATTTTTAGACTATCTCTTTGGGTTCTAAAGTCTTTGCGGAAAGTGGCAACTTCGCGTTCAACTTCTTGATTATACTTAATACTTTCTTTAACTTCTGCTTCAGTTCTATATTGCGCTTCATAAATTAAATCACCAATTGGCGTATACCCTTTTTCAGTGTTTTCAACGATAGGTCCACTTTGAGTTTGAGCTAGCAATTCTTCAACTCTAGCTTTAGGTACACCAACTTTTAGTAAGTCTCTTCCGTCATTAAAGAAGATTATCTCACCAGGATTACCCTGACGTCCGCATCTTCCCTTTACCTGGTCATCAACACGAGAATATTGGAAGTGACCAGAACCGATGACTTTTAGACCACCTGCGGCTTTAACTTTTTCTTCATCCTCTGATTTATATTTAACTAACAATTCATGACGTTTTTTAGCCGCCATTTCTAAGTTCTTTTTATCTTTAAATACTACTCTTCTAGCTTCGTTTTCCATCTTTCTAAGTTCATCATCGTTCTTTGGCGAATTACCATTCTTCTTAAGAATTTCCATGACTTTGGCAATTCTTTCGCGACCAACTTGTTCAATTAAGTCACTCATCTCTGGTATTTCTCCACCCAACTTGATATCAGTTCCACGACCAGCCATTTCGGTAGAAATCGTTATCGCTTTTGGTAATCCAGCACGAGAGACAATTCTTGCTTCTTCTTCCAATCTATCAACATTAGCATTTAAGACTGGAATATTGACAGAATAATTTAATTCTTTAAATTTTTGTTGTAAATAATCATGTAACTTAATACTCTCTTCAATAGAAGTAGTCGATATTAGAACTGGTTGTCCTTTTTGATAAGATGTTAAAACTTCTTGAAAGATAGCTTCATTCTTTGCTTCAGAAGTTTTATACAATCTATCACCTCGATCGACAGCTTGACGAGGTCTATTACGTGGAACTTCGAAAGTTTCTAGACCATATAATTCTTTAAAAGCTTCAATAGCAGCTGTTCCCGTCATTCCACCAATACGATCATATCGTGCAAAGAAAGATGCAGTTGGAATAGATGCCAAAGTACTCTTTATCTTCGTATCTCTTATATCAACCCTACCACGTTTTAAAAATTTCTCTTTTTCTTCCAAAGCTTGTTGAAGTCCATTGGAATAAACTCTTCCCTCAGCTGTACGCCCATTCATTACTAGTGATACAATTCGTTCATTTTTACTCTTAGCATTACTTGGAACACTCAATTTATAATCGACATTCTCTTCAAGAACAAACCAAGATTTTAAAGCATTATCAATTTGCGGATGACATTTAGTCAATTCTTTTAGACCAAACTTTTCAAAAGTCTCAGTCAATTCACCGATTCTACCACTCGTAACTAAATAAGCAAAAGCGCGTGGTTCCATTACGATACGTCCATTAGTTACAGTGTATTCGTAATTTTCTCTAAATAATGGTTGCCCATTAAATTTCATATTCATTATTTCATCGCGATGTTCTAAAAGAATTCTATTGATATCTTTTGCATAATAATATTGAAAAACAATCGTCTCTCCCAAAGTTGTCAAATGATATTGTTTAGTATTTTCATCAATAATTAGAGCCTTAATCATATCGTATTCATTAGATTGTTTAGCAGCATCAGTCACTAACAATTCAAAATCATGTTCATTAGCGGTATGAAAGATTAATGAATCTTTGGAATTTCGTTTTTTCAATTTTTCTTCTTCGCTCAAAATTCGATAAATTCCCATATTGGCCAATCTGATCAATTTTTCGGATTCTTTCTTTTGCTCTTCGGGGATGGTCAATTCATCATCTTTTGGCGTTCCAGATAAACTGAATGGCGTTACGGCATCATCAAATAATACAGCATCAACTTCATCAACGACAGCAAAGTTTGGCAATCCTGGTCTTTGAACCATTTCTTCAGGATTGTTAGCAATGTCATCATATAGATAATCAAAAGCTATAGCCGAAGCTGATCCATAAGTTATATCGGCTTCATAAGCTTTTCTTCTTCGTAAAATTTCTTCTTGTTGTAAAGCTGTTCGAGCTTTTTGTCTTGCTTCATAGACAACTTGAGAATTCTTGCGATCTTTTAAAAAGGTTTGAATGAAAACTTCACGTTCATCTTCACCTTTAATTCCCGCAATGTATTTTGATAATTGTGGTCCTAATATTTCAATTGTTTTCTCTTCAAGAGCATCTTCAGAAATTTTTCCTCTTTCTTCAACTAATCCACAAGTCAAACCCATTAACTCATACAATTCACTCATTTCTTTTTCATCACGCATTGCTAGGTAGCCATTAGGTGTTATTACTTGTGAACCTTTTCCTAATAGAGCATTCAAATAAGCAGGTAGAGCAGCGGTTAAAGTTTTACCTTCACCAGTAGCCATTTGGGAAGCATAACCTTGATTCAATAATACACCACCTATTAATTGAACATCATAGTGTGGTTTATTCCATAGAAAACGACTGGCACATTTAACGGATGCATATGCTTTTGGCAAGACTCTTTCCAAAGCTTGTTCTTCAGTGAAGCCCAATTTGACATAAGTCTTTATCTCACGGCGCAACTCATTAGTCTTATTAGAAAAAAACGTCTCAGCACGCTTGCGTTCATCATCATCGTTAGGATTACTAACTCTTAACTCTTTAGTATACTGTGTCTCAAATTTATTTATTAAAGAAATTGTTTTATCCAATTCTTGTTTTTTCTTGCCTGTACTCTTTATTGGCTCTACTCTTTTTCTACTCATATTAGGCACCTCTTATTGTTTTCCAATTTTAATTATAGCATATAGATTTAAAAAAAGAAATAATCTCATTTAATTATTTCCTTTTTCCATCTATTATACTTGGATTAATAACTCCCAATCGCTCATTTGGCGTTAGTACTAGTCTAGCTTTTTGACGATACAAAGCTTTTCTAGTTTTCAATCTCTTGATGTATTTAGGTTTCTTTTCACCAGCAGTCTGTTTCTCTTTTACGCGATCAATAGATATTGGGAATATGTCATGAACATTGGCTTTAGACTTAGGATTTAGAATTTCTTTGACGATACAAGCACGATTACATATTACACAATTCAAGAATGATTTAGTCGCTTTTTCTTCAAAAGGAGTATCAGCATCATAGTGAGCAAGAGCATTTAAATTTTCTTGGAATTTATAATCTTCGACAAGGCTTGAAAATTCTTCCCAACTCCTATCTATGAAAATATTGACGAGTTTGCGATTCGTTTCTTCAACTGAAGAGCGGTCTTTTGATTTCATGATTTGAGTAAATTTTTCTATACCAATTGAAGCGACATCAGAGGCTAATTGTTTCAAGTCACTATATTCATTTAATTTAGATGGTGTAACTTTAATTCCTAAACAACTTTCGATATCATCAGCTAGTTCAACCATACTGATATTGTATTTAGCAACGTTTCGGACTAAATCATTAGCTGTCTCTTCAATCATGTAGTAAATGGCATCAGTATAATCACCACTCTTTTTAAGAGCTCTTTTTTGAGATGCGATATCCTCTCTAAACTTACAGATATATCCTTCTTTTTCTTCATTGTATCTAATGCCATCAGCAACCATATTTTCAAAACGTTCCTGAGCTAACATTACCTCTTTTTGAACAGTGTTAATTCCTCTAGCTGGATTATCAATTATCACTTGACCATTGCTACTTCGTTTCAACTTGTTTAAAACATCTCTTCGAACACCGATGTATTCCAAATCTTTATCAGAACTTATGAAGATAACTTCTCCACTTTCACCTTGACGACCACATCGACCCTTGACTTGTCGATCGACACGTGTATATGGGAAATGTCCAGATCCAATAACTTTTAATCCACCAGCTTTTTCAACTTGGGCTTTAACTGTTTCGTATTGTTTTTGGCGCTTTGCAGCTTCTTTTTCTATTTCGTCATTTTTGGATGTGACAAATTGTTTAACCATCATTTCCATCCTACGGCGATTATCGTCAGTGATGGTTCCTTGTCTTTCCAAATTTAGAATGGTATTTTTAATTCGATCATCACGTATTTCAGCGACGAGTTCATCAAAGCTCTTTCGTTCACCACCTAGTTTGATGTCCGTTCCACGACCAGCCATATCCGTAGAAATTGTAATGGCTCCTGGAAGACCAGCACGTGAAATGATTTGAGCTTCTTCTGACAATTTGCTGACATTGGCATTTAAAACGTTTATTTGAGCTTTGATGCCAAGATGCGCTAACTCTTTTTGAATGCGTCTATAAAGAGCTTCACTTTCATTGACATTAGTCGTCGATATCAAAACAGGTTGTCCTTTTTGATATGATTCGATGACCTCTTGAACAATGGCCGCTTCTTTTTCTTTTCTACTGAAATAAAGCATCTCACCACGATCAATGACATGACTTGCTTTGTTTCGTGGAATGGCAACTGTACTAATTCGATAAAGTTCTTCAAAATGTTTTTGAGCACTCGTTCCCGTCATACCAGCAATCGTTTTATAACGAGCAAAGAAAGCTGTCGCTGGAATTGATGCCAAAGTATCTTTATATTTACTAACTTTTACATCGTAACTTAAATTAAATCTTTGAGCAATACTCTTTTCTTTTAATTCCAATGCTTGTTGAAGACCATTGGAATAAACTCTTCCTTCAGCTGTACGTCCATTGACAATTAGTGATATTGTTCGCTTATCTCGACCTTTACCATTATTATTCTCAGTCTCTTTGACTTGATAATCTTCACCATTAGTCAAACCAAAATAAGCTGTCAGAGCATTTTGAATAAAGATACCTCTTTCCGTATATAAATCGTTAGCCCATTTGGTATATCCATCACTTAATTCTTTAAAATCATTATCACTCAAAGCTTTAATTAAACCAAATTCTGTAAAGCGAGCCGAACCATCACCCGTTATGACATAATCAAGATCTTTAACGTATTTCTTTCTTCCATATCTATCTTTAAAATTGATGATTTCATCAGTATGTCCACTAGTAAATTTAAACAAATCTCTAGCATTGAAATATTGATATAAAAGCATGTTACCTTCTTCAGTCAAGGATACAAAGTTCTTTTCAGCATCGTATTCAACGATATCGGGTAACTCAGCATTTTTAGGAAGAGGATGACTGATGACATATGGCAACTTACTAAACTTTTTCGCCATACCTTTGATGTCACTCAAAGTATGGGTCTTATTGATAGTTCGAAGTCCATTATTACCAGGATCGACATTGTACATTCTTCCAGATAGAATCGCTAGTGACAAAATAGCTTGATTGATTTTTTCAGGATATTGTTCTAGTTCTTCTATTTGAGAACGTTCTAGTTTTATATATTCATCATCACGAAATTCATCTTTAACTTTAGATGTACCAGACAAAGTAAAAGGAATTCTCGCATCATCAAACAAAACATTATCAACTTCATCTATCAAGACAAAATTAGGATCACGCAACTGAACCATGTCTTTAGAGTCATCCGCAATCGTATCTTTCAAATAGTCAAAAGCTAATTCTGATGCTGATGTATAAGTTATATCTTGATCATAAGCCATTCTCTTTAACATCTTTCTACTAGTGCGAAGTGAAGTCATAGCTCTTAAGCGCAATTCAGAATAATCTTTTTTAGATAGTGAAGCAATATCACCATTATTTAATCTAATCATCTCTTCTTCGATTTCATCATCTTCAAAATGATTATCACCAACGACTAGACCACAACTCAATCCCAACAATTCATAGATTTTAGATGTCTCTTCTTGGTCACGTTTAGCTAAATAGTTATTGGGTGTTACGACATGAACTCCTTTTCCCGTTAGAGCATTTAAGTAGACTGGTAAAGTCGCAGTTAAAGTTTTACCTTCACCAGTAGCCATTTCACTGACCAAACCGCGATTTAAGGCAACTCCACCCATCAATTGAACATCATAATGTGGTTTACCATAAATTATTTCACTAGCCAATTTAACGAGTCCATAAGCTCTTGGTAAAACTTTTTCCAAAGCTTCACTCTCACTATAACCCAAATTCATATAATTTTTTATTTCTCTTTTTAAAACAGCTGTCTCGCCTTTTAAATACTCATCACGACGAGCAACACTCATCTTTGAAGTGATACTTTTCAAATCGCGATATTCTCTATTTATCAAGACAACTGTATTTTCTAAATCTTTTTGTATTCTATTACGACTATTAAAAGATATTAAAGCCATTGTGATCACCCTTTTCGTATCCTAAATATAATTATAACATAAATTTTTTTATAGTGGTGTAATTATATCAATTTTATTGTATAATATTTTTGGTGATAATTATGAAAAAAAATATAGTAATAGATGGAGACAAATTTCAAAAGGAATATAAGAAACAATATCAAAAGGAAATGATTACAGATTTAGTTCAAGGAATAATCCTATTAATCATAGCTGTTGCTGGTCTATTTTTTGGATCTAAATTATTGTTAAAATTAGTAATATACATATTTCCCCTTTTCATTTTGACCTATGCAATCAATTTGTTCAGCATGGGAATGGGCATTTTAAAAGTAAATCGTTCACAAGGAATATCATTTTTCATTCAAGCATTAATATTTGCTATATTTGCCATTTACATATTTTGGCATCCAATTAATACGTTAGGTTTTGTCTTGATGGTATTAGGAGGATTGATAATTATTAATGCCATTATAAAGATGATATATTTTCCCAATTATTTACCAATTGGATCATTCATTTGTGGAGGATTACTAATAATTTTTTCAGAAGCATTGATCAATTTCTTCTATGCCGTTGTCATGATATTCTTACTATTCCTTGGAATAGGTAAAATATCAAAAGCTATATATGCAATGAAAAATAAATAAGAGCTTTGAGCTCTTTTTTATTTTCTAGCACGGGGATGAGTTTTAAAATAGACATCTTTAAGACGATCATTAGTAACATGGGTATAAATAGATGTAGCTGTCAAGCTCTCATGTCCCAAAAGTTCTTGAACGGTTAAAATATCACATCCCTCATTCAATAGATGCGTAGCAAAACTGTGACGCAACATATGGGGAGAAATCTTTTTTTCAATAGTAGTCTTATCGATTATCTTATCGAGTAAATATCTGACACCACGATCAGTCAATTGACCACCATTGTTATTTAAAAACAAATATTCACTACTATCATTTAATTTGTAATGACCATCACTCAAGTAAAGTTTCAATATTTCTTCACAGTATTCACCATAGCGAACAATGCGTTCTTTATTACCTTTACCCAATATTTTTATAGTGCGATCACCTGATATATCTGATATTTTGATGTTGACTAGTTCACTGACACGGACACCTGTTGCATAAAGCATTTCTAGTATCAAACGATCTCTTTGTCCCAGTGGAGTATTCAACTTAGGAGTATTGAATAATTCTTCTAATTCATTATAGAAAAAGAATCTTGGCAATTTCTTTTCCTTTTTAGGAAGATTTATCAGTGTAAAGGGATTATTTTCTATCTTGGAATTATTTTGTAAAAATTTATAAAAACTTCTAAGAGCACTTATCTTGCGTGAAATAGTTGAATTGACATCCTTTTTTTTATTCAAATACATCAAATAGAATCTTATTTCATCATAAGTTATTTTAAGCATTTTGATATTTTCACTATTTATGTATTGCAAAAACTCTTCAATATCTTCACGATAACTCATAATCGTATGTTTAGAATAATTTTTTTGATACTCTAAATAATTTAAATATTCTTCTAATTCTTTCATATCATCACTCTTCTATGATTAAATTATAGCACAAAAAAAGAATGGTTAAGCAAAACTTTCTTCCATTCTCTTCGTTTTATTATTACTGCGATATTGTCCAGAGACAGGATAGCGAATAACTCTTCCACATCCATTTTTGACAACATCTATCATATTTTCGATATTTGATTTTAAATTGACAACTAGTTTCTTATCAACCTTATCTTTATCATAAGCATTCATAGCTAAGCGCAAATGCCTAGAATAGTAATATAATAACTCATCATCTAGAGCTAAAATATTTTCTTTCCATACTTCTAAAGCATCTTCAACCAAACCACGCATCAAACCTGTCTTTGGTACTTTTAAAGTGTATTCAAGGATATCATTGATCGTCAAGAAGTACTCTCCATCGATCAATTTTGGTTTCATTCCTCGCTTTGTTGCTTCTTTGTACTCAGGTAATTTTAATTTTATATCAAAATCTGTTGTATCAGCGAATCTCTCATCTTGTAACATTCTTCTCAAGAATAATTTATCTTTACTTCTAAATAAAAGTTTTCTAGCTTTTTCTACTTCACTCTTAACTTCTTCTAAAGAACTAGTTCTAGTTCTAATAGGAGTTTTATCATCTAACAGAATTGGTAGATATTCACGTTTATCACTATCAACGATAAATGATACAGCAAACTCTCCTTCAAAATTATTATTATAGTTTTTAATATAATTTTCATTTCTCTTTACAAAATTATTAATTCGTTCTTGAAATTCAGGACTTTGACGCATCTCTTCTAGACTTTTGTAATATTTGGTACAATTGTCTATTCTTCTTAGAGAACCAGTTAGCAAAATAAGTTCATCGGCATCGCTGTTAGACTTTTTGTCAAGTGTATAACTAAGTATTGCCTTACCCATGTCATTCCTCCAAACTCTTAACAAGTATAAAATTTTGTTAAGAGAATATAATATCAAACTGATTGTTTGTTGTCAATAGTAAAATTTAAAGTTTTTTACTAAAACAAGTGTTTGACATAAACAATTGTTTGTGTTAAAATTGTGTGTATAAAAAGGATGTGATATTATGGAAAAATTGACAAAGAGACAGGAAGACATTCTCCAAACCTTAAAAAAATTCATTGCTAAACACGGATATCCACCAACAGTTAGAGAAATTGGAGCCATATTGAACTTGAGTTCACCAGCAACGACACACTTTCATCTAAACAAATTAGAAGAAAAAGGATACATCAGAAAAAATGAAGCTAAGAATCGTGCTTTGGAGCTTTTGGTTCCTAATGAATACTTAGAAAAAGAAGAAAATATCGTCGAAGTTCCTCTTCTTGGAAAAGTTACAGCCGGTAACCCTATTGAAGCGATTGAAGTACCCAATGAATATTTTGCTCTTCCAGCTACTATGGTAAATGGCAAAAAAGAGGTGTTCACACTACGTGTCAGTGGTGAATCAATGATCAATGTCGGTATTTATGATGGAGATATCATTATCGTCGAAAGAAAAAGTACAGCTACTAATGGTGAAAAAATTGTAGCGATGACTGATGATAATGAAGTCACAGTTAAGACTTATTATAAAGAGAATGGACATTTCAGATTACAACCTGAAAATGATACGATGAACCCTATCATATTGGACAAAGTCAGTATTCTAGGAAAAGTTGTCGGATTATATCGAAAGTTTTAATTGAATAAATTCTTTCAAAATTAAAAAGCACATAGGTGCTTTTTTCTTTTACAAAAAAATGTCCAAAAGATAGATGTTTAACGATAAAACCCGCCCTATACCAGCAGGTGGGTGTCCATACTCAACCATTAGGATCCCAAAATTAATTGGTCTTCAACACCGATTGAAGATCCGAACTCCCGTATCGTCATTTAGTCGGTTTTAATAGAAAACATCTTTTCTTCTAGACAATTTAATTTTATCATATATCAGTCTTACTTCCAAGATATTTAGATAAATTTTACATGCTTTACATTACTTATCATTTATATCATTTATTATCTTTTCAATTTTATTTCCGTATTCTATTGATTCATCAAAAATAAATCGCAATTCTGGAGTATGACGAATATCTACTCTCTTACTTATTTCGCCACGGATGAACGATTTAGCTTTTTCTAAAGCAGCAATCGTCTCTTTTTTCTTAGCCATATCTAAGACTGTAAAATAAACTTTAGCGAAACTCAAATCATTAGTTATTTCACAACCCGTTATCGTCACAAATTTTATATTTTCATCCTTTACCTCAGTAGCGATTATTTGACTGATTACCTTTTCAAAAGTACTACCAAGGCGATCTAGTTTAACACTCATAACTTCACCTCAATTTCATTATAACACATAGATGAAAAATGAGATTAATTAACGCTTAATCTCATTAAGTTCATATGCTTCAATGATATCATTTTCTTTAATATCTTGATAATTTTCTAAAGTGATACCACAATCCATATCCTTTTTGATTTCTTTTACTTGATCCTTTTCGTGTTGGATAGATTTGATTTTACCATTATATAGAACAATGCCATCTCTTATAAGTCTAGCATTACTACCATTTTTAACAACACCATCAGTTACATGGGAACCAGCTATATTACCAACTTTAGAGAATTTAAAGATTTGTCTTATCTCTGCATGACCAGTTATGACTTCTTCATAAATTGGTTCAAGCATTCCTTTCATAGATGCTTCAATATCTTCAATCATCTTATAGATGATGTCATATAGTCTTATATCGACATTATACTCTTTAGCAAAATCTAAAGTCTTAGCATTAGGACGAACATTGAAACCAATGATGATAGCATTACTAGCATTTGCTAAAACGATATCACTTTCTGTAATTGTTCCAACACCACCTAGAATGACATTGACTTTAACTCCTTCAACATCAATCTTATTAAGACTTTGTTTAATAGCTTCAAGGGAACCATTGACATCTGTTTTCAATACGACATTTATCTCTTTGACACCAGATTTGATAGCCCCAAATAAATCTTCAAGAGTCATACCACTTCTATTAGTATCTTGTTCACGGGCACGATTTTTTCTTTGTTCAGCAATCGCTTTAGCCTGTTTTTCTGTTTCAAATGACATGAATTTGTCACCAGCTGAAGGTACTTCACTCAATCCCGTTATCTCAACTGGAGTTGATGGAAGTGCTTCAATGACGTCTATTCCTCTATCGTTCTTTAAAGTACGCACTTTACCAAAAGATGTTCCGACAACAACGGGATCACCTAAACGCAAAGTTCCGTTTTGAACTAGAACAGTTGCGACAGTTCCAACCTTTTTATCAAGTCTTGATTCGATGACTGTTCCCATGGCATAACGATTAGGATTAGCCTTCAATTCAGCCATTTCACTAACTAATATAATATTTTCTAGAAGTTCTTTAATACCTTCATGAGTCTTAGCTGATATCTTATTAGTAACAGTGTCTCCACCCCATTCTTCTGGTGTTAATCCATATTCAGTAAGTTCAGTCATAATCTTTTCAACATTAGCACCGGGTTTATCAATTTTATTAATGGCAACAATGATTGGTACTTTAGCAGCACGAGCATGGTCAATGGCTTCTTTAGTTTGTGGCATGACACCATCATCGGCAGCAACTATTATGACAACGATATCCGTTACACTAGCACCACGTGCACGCATCTCAGTAAATGCTTCATGACCTGGCGTATCGATAAAAGTAATTTTTTTACCGTCCAATTCGACTTGATAAGCTCCGATAGCTTGTGTAATTCCACCAGCTTCACCACTTACGACATCAGTCTTTCTAATCGCATCCAAAAGTGATGTTTTACCATGGTCAACATGTCCCATTATTGTTACTACTGGTGGACGATTGACCAAGTTTTCCTCTTTTTCGTGCAATTCATAGTTTTCAAAATTAGAAATATCAGTATTCTCTTCACGAGCTATTTCTTTACCATAATCAATTACTAAAAGTTCAGCTACTTCATAACTAAGTGGATAATTAATATTAGCCATTACTCCTAATTTCATCAATTTTTTAATAATTTCAGTTGAAGACACTTCTAGAGCATTAGCAACTTCTGCAACGGTCATGTCTTCTTTATATATAATCTTTTCAGATAAATCATCATTTTCATTAGATTGCAATTTTTCACGATGTTTATAAATCTTTTTTCTTTCTTTTTGAAAGTTAGCCTTGTTATTTTCAACACGATCTTTCTTAGATTTCAATTTTTCTTTCTTATTATTAGTGTCGATATCGATATTCTTTCCAGTAATGATATTTTCTACTTTTTCTTCTAAAATGTCATCATCATCTTCAACGATATAATCTTCACTATCTTGAATTTCATTGTCTAGTAAAATAATATCATCTTCAGTTAGCATTGTTTCTTCACCATCATAAGGTATTTCTAACTTATCACACAATTTCATTATTTCTTCTAAACTCTTATTAACATCTATTGAATATTCTAAAATACTCATCATGCTAAATCACCTCTACTTTCTAAAATAATACATACTCTTTTATTATATGGCGGTATCTTCCATTTATAACTAATTCTCTATTGCTTCTTTAATCTTTTCATAAACGTCATCAGCGATTTCAACTTCTAATTGACGAGATAAAATTTTAGTTTTCTTAGCTTGTTCTAAAACAGATAAATCTCTTTTGATGTATGCACCACGACCATTCATTTTACCAGTAGTATCAACAACTACTTCTCCTTCTGGCGTTCTAACAATGCGAAGCAATTCACTCTTAGGAAGTTTTTCTCTCGTAACGACACAACTTCTTAAAACAATCTTTTTAGTTTTCACTATAATCCCTTCTTTTTTAGGTAGAAATTTTCAAGGTTTTCACCTTTTTGACGCAAAGTTTTAATCTTTCGTTTATGTTCAACAGTTGGTGGAGAAGCTGTCGCATTTATTTCGCGAAACAGATCATTCCACTCGATATATAAATCCGGTTTTACTCTCTCAAGGCAATTCAGGAAACGATGAGCGTTCTTAGATAGTGGAGCACCATTGTCTAGTGTCTTCTTTCCCTTTTCACAATCTTTTTGAATGTGATGATAAGTAAGAGGATTCTTTTTAGTCAAAGTAAATCCCATCCAATCAACACCATAAGTACCATGTCTCTCAACTAATTTTTCCAATACTGCCTTCATAAAAACCTCCTGTTATTTAATCTTTGAAATTAATACCAATCTCTTTAGCTTGCTCAGTTGTCTTAATATCAATCTTATAATGAGTCAACTTTGAAGCAAGACGAGCATTTTGTCCTTTCTTACCAATTGCTAATGAGAAATTATCACTATCAGCTACAACAATACACTCTTGTTTCTTTGGATCAGTTATGATCACATGTAAGTTTTTAGCTGGTTGTAAAGCATTAGCAATAAATATTTCTGGTTCTTTGTCGTATTTGACGATATCAATCTTTTCACCATTTACTTCTTCAATAATTCTAGCTATTCTTGAACCTTTTTCACCGATACAAGCACCGATTGGATCGATATTGCTCTTTTCAGAATAAACAGCTACTTTACTACGACTACCAGCATCTCTAGCAACGCTGTATAAAAGAACTGAACCATCTGACAATTCTGGTATTTCATGTTCAAATAATCTCTTTAAGAAACCGTGATGATTTCTTGATAGTAGAATGAACATTCCCTTACCACTAGTATCAACTTTTGTGACATAGACTTTAATCTGTTTTCCCATTTCAATCTTTTCACCAGGAATGCATTCTTTTTTTGGTAAAATACCATTGATTCTTCCAATGTTGATGAAATAGTTATCAACGTCTTCTAATTCAACAGTTCCAACTAATAATTCATCTTTCTTATCGCCATATTCAGCAGCAATTGAATTTCTCTCTGCTTCACGCATCTTTTGAACTATTACTTGTTTAGCAGTTGATGCTGCAACACGTCCAAAATCTTTTGGAGTTACTTCAGTATCAATAGTATCACCAACATTTAAAGTCTTATTGATTTTACGAGCTTCACTCAAACTTATCTCTAAGTCCAAATCAATATCTTCATAATCATCAGGAACAACTGTCAAGTATGAATATACTTTGATATCACCAGTATCTCTATTGATAATTATTTTAGAATTTGTCAAAGAATCAAAATTCTTTTTGTAGGCTGTTGCCAAAGCAAGTTCCATAGCTTCAAATACTAATTCTCTATCAATACCTTTTTCTTTTACTATTAAATCTACTGCTTTAATAAATTCTTTACTATTCATTTGTTACATCTCCTTTAGGTTTTGCATATACATCTAACATGTATTCTTCATCAATTAAGTCTTCTTTATCAAGTATGGGATTGATGATACGAGTTGCCATCACTACGGTAGCTAAATCAATCATGAAATCAGCATCGAGTGCTATTCTTAAAAAAGTTTGTGTTCCTTCCTTTTCCAATTTGATCGAATCGACAAAAATATTTAAATTTTTAATCTTTTCATCGATCAATTTTTTTAATTTTTCTTCCAATATCATCACCCTTTCAATATAAAAAGTGGAAGTTTTCTTCCACTTGATGTACTTGTATTATAACATAAAATAATTATAATACAAAGAAAAAATCAATATTTTTATCATTTTTTCTTATGAATAAATATTCTAACGATATAACCTAAGAATATAGCATAGATTATCACATATGCCCATAAAATGATCGTCTCAATTATACCATTTGTGTAAGCCATGATAATTGCTTCAATGGAATCGGGAAAATATTTACCAATTAGGGCTTGCAACTCTGGTACGGGAACATTGTTTTGAACGAAATTCAATATTCTTAAAAATATATCAATGATTGCAAAAGCATAGACAAAACTTGAAAATCTTCTAAAACAGAATATGACGATTAACAATAAAATTACAACTATGAATAAATCTATATACATCATTTTCACCTACTACTTTCAAATATATTATATCATACTTGATAGCTCAGATTAAAAAATAATAATTATTTTTGAACTCTTCTTCTAAAGTTGACACATCGCCATGACCAGGATATATTTTTATATCTTTAGGATATTTTTTGATCAAATTGATACTTTCTAACATATCTTTTTCACTGCCAGTTGGCAAGTCACAACGACCGACAGTACTTTTGAATAAAAAGTCACCAGTAAACATTATTTTTTCTTTTTCAAAGTAAAAAGTTATGGAGTCACTAGTATGACCTTTAGTATAGATCACTTTAAAGCAAAAATTGCCAAACTGATATTCTTTTTCTAAAAGATTATCCCTTTTTAAAACCTCGACATGATAATTTTCTAAAAGAGAATTCAAAGCACCAACATGATCAAAATGATTGTGCGTTAACAATACTTTTAAAACTTTACAATTGCCTATTTGGGCTTTTATCTTTTCATAATCATCACCTGGATCGATGACGAGACATTCAGCTTTTTCTAAATCTTTTAAAACATAACAATTCTCTTCTAAATAACCCGTTACAATGCGTTCAATTCTCATAATTTCTCCTTTCAAAAAAGAGAAGATCATTCTTCTCTATTATCGCGTTTAGAATATACACAACCACAAAAGTTTTGACGATATAAATCATATTTTTTAGATAATTCGATACTTCGCTTGTAGCCATCTCTCTTTTTAAAATCAGCATATAAGTAGTTAACACCATATATTTTTTCTAACTCTTCACCAATCTCATTCAATTTGTTGGCATTTTTGTGAGGACTTATTGACAATGTCGTCGTAAAATAGTCAAAGCCTTTTTCTTTAGCATATTTTGCAGATTCTTCCATTCGTAAACGATAACATTTGAAACAGCGTTCTTCCCCTTCATTTAAATGTTCTAAACCGCGAGCTATATCAAAAAATTCTTGTGGTTCATATCGACCCTCAACTATTTCAATTTTATTAGTATGAGGCATTTCTTTAACCAATCTCTTAAGTTCTTTTAAGCGTTTTTCATATTCTTCAAAAGATGAAATATTGGGATTGTAAAAAAGAATCGTTATTTGAAAATGATTGGTCAAATACTCTAAGACATAAGAAGAACAAGGAGCACAACAGCTATGTAACAATAGTGTTGGTGTTTTTTGCCTGTTCTTCTCTAAAATCTCATCTGTTTTCAATTGATAGTTCATATCAATCACCCTTTTTATTTTTTAGTTCCAAGTTTTTTAACTTTTTCCTTTGGTGGATAAACTAGTTCTCTATCATCACCATTTAGACGATATAGTTCAAAACAATCAGGATCATCGATAGTTTCTCTAGTCAAAACCAATTCTCCTGGTTGACCATTTAACAAACGAATCTTTCGAACAGCTGTCTGTAGCATGTCATCAACAACTCTTTTCAAACCACTGGCACCAGCCTTTTCTTTGGTCGCCTTTTCAGCAATATCTTCCAAAATGGTCCTATCGTATACCAATTTTACATGATCGACATCTTCAAACGCCATTTCATATAATTTCAAATTAGATATCTTAGAATCAGTTAGGATGCTGATCAGTTTATCACGGTCCAAATTCTTGACAACTTTTATGATTGGGAAACGGCGCAACAACTCTGGTTTAAATCCATATTTTATCAAGTCTTCTGGCTCAATAATAACTTCCTCGTTGTCGTCAGGTTGAGTTATTTGTCCAACAGAAAATCCCATGTGCATTTTTGTCTTTTCACGTTTTTTCTGTTCAATTAAATTTTGAGCTGCTCCAACACCTATAAAAGTGACATTTTTAGGGTTAAATCTGAATGCTCGCTCACGATAGTTATCAGCAGGAATAGTTATCTCATCACCTTCAAGCATTTTGAATAACTCATCTTGAACATCACCCTTACTAACACCATCACCACCAGTAAGTTTGTCAATCTCATCAATGACGATAATTCCGTGTTCTGCTTTTTCAACATCACCATTGCAAACTGAAATCAAATCTCTAATGGCTTGTGTGACAGAATTTCCAACATAACCTGAAGCTGATGCTGATGAAGCATCAAAGAAAGCTACTGGTATTCCCGTATTTCGCTCGATTGATCTCGCAAGTTCTGTCTTACCACAACCACTAGGTCCTAAAATTAACATATTAGATTTTAATCCGTCATGCTTATTATACCTCTTGTTCTTATATAGCATTGATACGAGAGGTTTAGCAACGTGCTCTTGACCAATAACTTCTGATGTGACGTTCTTCTCCAATTCATCTGGATCAAAATCTTCAACTATTGGAGTAAAAGCACTATTTTTAGCTGTAAGTTTTTCCTTTTTATTAGGTTTAATCATTGGCTCTTCCACATCTTCTTCAGCCAATTCACCACTTGCCTGTAATACGACAACTAAACTTCCAACAGGATTTACTTGTTCAGCCTCACTAGTTGCTTCAACAATATTCAAACTGACATCGACATTATAAACGTTGTGTTCTTCTAATTTATCAGCTATATAATAAATGTTATCATCAGCTTCTTCATCATAGACAGAATACAGCATGTAACTACGCACTTCACGTTCATAAACTTCTTTAGGGTCACGACCAACAAATTCTTCATTGTCACAAAACTCTAACAATTCATCTTCAGCAATTGGAAAAGCAAAGAACTTTTCACCTTCAATTCCGTAAGGAACAATCTCATGCGTTAGAGCATCAACAGGATGCTCGGCATCACTTCCAAAATTAGGTATCGTCATATTGACACAAGAATATTCTTCATCTGTTTCTTCATCTTTAAAGGTCTCTTTTTCAACATCATAATAACCCCTAATAAGTCTAATTGGCTTATATACAACTACTCCACTATCTGGATATACTCCTTCATATAAAACAGTATAATATTTTTTTTCATCCATATTATTTTCCCCCTGTATATTTTCTCACGTACTTAGTTTTATTATATAATGAATAGAAATAAAATTACAATAAAATATCAAAAAAAGCCAAAAAAAAATGCTTATTCAGCATCCTTTGTCTCAACAACTTTTTTACCTTTGTAAGAACCACAATTTGGGCAAGCTCTATGAGGTTTAATAGCTGCTCCACATTCTTTACAAGTTACTACACCAGCTGGTGTTAATGCATTGTGACTTCTTCTCATTCTTTTTCTTGTCTTTGAAACTTTTCTAAAAGGTACTGCCATGTTATCACTCCTCTTTCTCATTTTCTAATAGTGCTTGGAAGGGATTATTTTTCATTTCTAACTCTTCTTCACTAATCAGTCTCCAACCGTCGCCACTATATTTACTATAATCAGTAACTTCTGTATATCTAAGTGGGACCTCTAAAACAATATTTTGCCATAAAACTTCCATAATATCAATAGAATTTTTATCTTTTGTTAAAAGTTCATCAAGATTTTCTTCTATTTCACTAGAAAATTTATAAGCAACTTCTTCTAGGCTGATAGAATCTAAAATAGTCATTGTTCCAGACAAAATTCCAGTTAGAATAACTTCATCATCACTATTTTTATCTATACTTCCGCTCAGGTGTACATCTTTTAAATCTTTTATTTCTTGCATATGATAAGTCTCTTTATCGAAAATGACATCCTCATCAAGATCAATATGATCTTTGATGTTAGCGTATATCTCTTCTAAATTAACTATCATATCGCCACCTCGCGAATAAATTATACATTAAATATGATATTTTTGCAACCAAAAATAAATATTATCATCATTTTAGTCCTAAATCTTTTAAAATCTATAATTATTATTCTCATAAAAAAGTTTCTCATTTGCTTTTTTAGAATCATTTTGTATAATAAGTTTGGTGATGGAAATGAAAAAAGTCGGTATTATCTGTGAATATAATCCTTTTCATAATGGACATTTATATCATCTAGAGAAAGTTAAAGAACTATTTCCTGATTCTCTTGTCATTTTAGTCATGTCTAGTTGTTTTACCCAAAGAGGAAATATAAGTATTCTATCTAAGGAAGAAAAAACGGACATCGCTTTAAAAATGGGAATTGATTTAGTAGTCGAATTGCCTTTTGTATTTTCTAGTCAAAGTGCCGATGTATTCGCTAAGGGAAGTATTGCGATTTTAAAAGAATTGGGATGTGAATATTTAGTTTTTGGCAGTGAATGTAACGATGTAGATAAGTTAAAAGAAATTGCGCATATTCAATTAAATAATTCTTTTTATGAAGAATTAGTAAAAGTCTATATGGAAAATGGAAATAATTATCCAACGGCGATGAGTAAAGCGATTAAAGATGTATCTGATTTAAAAATAGATACTCCCAATGACTTATTAGGTCTTTCCTATATCAAAGAAATAATTAGACAGGATGCAGGGATAATACCAGTGACGATAAAGCGAACTAATGATTTTCACGATTTGAATTTAAATGATAAAATAGTCAGTGCTTCAGCAATTAGAAAAGGGCTTGATGAAGAAATTGACATGAAAAAATATGTTCCTAAAATAGTATATGAGTATTTAAAAGATAAAAAGAATTTTGATTATTTTCATTTTCTAAAATATAAAATATTAGTTGAAGGAATAAATATAAATAAATATCAAACAGTTGATGAAGGTATTGAGAATAGAATCATTAACAATATAAATAATTGTAATTGTTTACAGGAATTGATGTTGAAAATAAAAACTAAGCGTTATACTCATAATAAGTTATCAAGAATGTTTACTCATATTCTCGTATCTCTAACTAAAGAAGAAGCTTGTGATCAAGATCTTCATTACATCAGAGTATTAGGATTTAATAATCGAGGAAAAGAATATTTAAAAGGGATTAAAAAGAATTTAAAATTACCTATAATTACTAACATCAAGAAAAAAGATGAAGAATTATTAAAAATAGATATTAGGGTTGAAAAGATATATTCTTTAATCGTCAATGATGATGTTAACAATTATAAAAATCCACCAATTCAAAAAGAAAAGAGCTAGATAGCTCTTTTTATATTTCTTCTATTTTCAAGAAATTAGTTTGATTTGTTTCACTTTCAGAATGAATACCACCAGTGATGATGATGATGTCCTTCTTTTGTAAATTCAAAATACGAACAGATTCATCACGTGATACTTTAGTTATTTGGGCAAAGTCATCAATAATGGGAACAACACTACAATAGACACCAAAGTTTAGTGATAGACCTCGAGCTACTTTTTCACTTGGACAAGTAGCAATGATGATTGGTTCAGGTTTCAAGTTACTCATGACACGAGCGCTATGCCCTCCCATTGTCGGTACGACTATAGCTTTGACATCTAACTCTTCAATGCTAGCAACAACAGCTTTGGCAATGGCCGCCGTAACAGCTTTGTCGTGTTGATAATCATATTCATAACCATAGTCATAATACTCTTCAGCAGTCTTACAAATATCACTCATGTATTTAACAGCTTCAACAGGATGTTTTCCAACCGTCGTCTCACCACTCAACATGACGGCATCACAACCATCTAAAACAGCATTAGCTATATCAGAAACTTCAGCTCGTGTTGGACGGGAACTCGTATACATAGAAGCTAACATCTCGGTAGCAACGATACAAAATTTACCACGTTCACGACACTTTTGAATCATTAATTTTTGAAGAATTGGTAACTCTTGCATTGGAAGTTCAACACCTAAATCACCACGTGCAACCATGATACCATCACTAGCTTCAACAATTTCATCAAGATTATCAATAGCAGTCTTACTCTCAACTTTAGAAATTATTTTCATATCACTACAATTATTAGCTTTCAATATTTTGCGAACAGCTTCAATATCTTTTTTACATGTTACAAATGATAAGGCAATAAAATCACCATCATTTTGACAAGCGAATTCAATATCAGCGCGATCCTGTTTAGAGAGGAAAGGAACATCTAGTGACACACCAGGAGTTGATACACCCTTATGTGATGATAGAATTCCACCATTTACTATTTCACAAGTAACCCCTTTGCGCGTATTTGATATTACTTTGACACTCATAAGTCCATCGTCAAACAAAACGATATCATCTTTTTTCAATTTATCTAAAACATTCTTATAATTAACAGTTATTCGCTTACTATTTCCTACTACATCATCTTTAACGAGCATGATTGTCTCACCAGGAATTAGTTCAACAGCATTGTTCTCCATCTCTCCAGTACGAAAATCAGGTCCTTTCGTATCATATAGTAGACCGATGTGATATCCCGTATTCTTGCGAACTTTTTCAACAGTCTCTTTTATTCTTGTGTACTCTTCATAAGTTCCATGTGAAAAATTGACACGAGCAACATTCATTCCCTCTTCGGCAAGACGTGTCAAAACTTCTTCACTCTCTGTAGCTGGTCCAATACTACAAATTATTTTTGTTCTCTTTATACTCATTTTTACCATCCTCTATCCTAGTTAATTATAACAAACTTAAAATTTATTAACAACATTTTTTAATTCTCATAATTTATATTAGGTGAAGTTATGAAATTTTCTGTAAATGACTTTACAATATATTATGAAAAACATGGTAATGGTGATAAAAACATATTGATATTACCAGGATGGGGAGATAACAGATTAACTTTTAATTACTTGATCAGCATTTTAAAAGAAGACTTTACTATTTATATTTTAGATTATCCGGGTTTCGGTAAAAGTTCTTTTCCAAATCGTGATTTAGACATTAATGATTACTCTACTCTAATTCGTGATTTCATCACCATTAAAAACATTACTGATCCAATTGTAATCGCTCATTCTTTTGGTGGAAGAATTGTGATTGATCTTTTTAAAAATCATCATGATATAGGAATCAAAAACTTAATTTTAATAGATATTGCTGGGATAAAACCAAAGAAGAAATTTTATAAAAAAATAAAAGAAAAGATTTATAAAATGTTAAAGAAATTAGGCGTTGTTCTCCCTAAAAAAATTAGAAATTACTATTTAGAAAAACTGATAAAAATATTTGGATCAAGTGATTATTCAGCTCTTAGTAACAATATTAGAAAAACTTTTATCAATATCGTCAATTTTGATCAGAGAAACGATATATCTTTGATTGATGCGGATACTTTAATAATATGGGGAGAACTGGATAGAGATGTTCCTCTAAAAGATGGGTATTTCATAAATAAAAACATCAAGAATTCAGGAATGGTCGTCATTCCTAAAAGTGGACATTTTCCTTATTTAGATCGTGCTTATTACGTCAATAAAATAATTTTAGAGTATTTAAAAAACCTATCATGAGATAGGTTTCTTTTTATTTAATTTTTATTCCCAATTCGTTCAATTGTTTTTCATCGACAATATTAGGAGCTTCCGTCATTAGGCATGAAGCACTAGCTGTCTTAGGGAAAGCGACAACATCACGAATATTTTCAGTATCAGCAAGAATCATGATAAGTCTTTCTAAACCAATACCTACTCCACCATGAGGAGGAGCTCCATACTTAAAGGCATCTAAGAAAAAGCCAAATTTCATCTTAGCTTCTTCATCAGTTAAACCGATAGCTTCAAATACTTTTTTCTGCATGATGCTATCATGAATACGAATTGAACCACTAAGTAATTCATAACCATTTAAAACGAGGTCATATGCTCGTGAATAACAATTAGCTTTATCAGTTAACAATTTATCAACATCTTCTACTCTTGGAGAAGTAAATGGATGATGAGCAGCTACATAACGATTTTCTTCTTCAGAAAATTCAAACATTGGGAACTCCGTAACCCATAAGAAATTGTACTTAGAGGTATCGATTAAATTCAATTCATGTCCTAGTTTACTACGTAGAGCACCAAGGGCTGGTCTAACAATTTTTGCTTGATCAGCAACGATTAAGACTAAGTCATTCTCTTCAAGAGATAACTTTTCAATCAAGTCGTTCTTTTCTTCAGAGCTCAATACTTTAGCAATAGAACCTGTTAACTCATTAGCATTATACTTTAAGAATGATAGAGCTTTAGCTTTATATATCTTGACAAAATCATTCAATTTATCTAAGTCTTTACGAGAATATTTGTCACTGGCATTCTTAACAACTAAACAGTTGATGATACCATTATCACTAATAATATTTTTAAATATTTCAAAAGTAGTATTTGCAAAGATATCAGTTATGTCTTGTAGTTCCATTGCAAAACGCGTATCAGGTTTATCACTACCAAAACGACGCATACATTCATTGTAAGTAAGTCTTACGAATTTATCTAAGTTGACTCCTTTGATTTCTTTAAATATTTCTTTCATCATCTCTTCGACAACATTCCAAATATCTTCTTCTTCAATAAAACTCATTTCAATATCTATTTGGGTAAATTCTGGTTGACGATCAGCTCTTAAATCTTCATCACGGAAACAACGAGCGATTTGGAAATACTTTTCCATACCACCAATCATCAAAAGTTGTTTATATATCTGTGGAGATTGTGGCAAAGCATAAAACTTACCATTAGAGATACGAGAAGGTACTAAATAATCACGTGCTCCTTCAGGAGTTGATTTGCATAGAATTGGTGTTTCTACTTCAATAAATCCCAATTTGGAAAGGAAATTACGTACAATCATCGTAACTCGATGACGCAAGATCAAATTATCTTTAATATTTTCACGACGAATATCTAAATAGCGATACTTCAATCTCGTATCTTCAAGAGCTGTCGTATCCTTAGATATCTCAAAAGGAATATCAATACTATTATTGATCAATTCCATATCTTTAACTAATACTTCTATTTCACCAGTTGGAATTTTACTATTCTTACTCTCTCTTTCAGAAATTGTTCCAACGACTTTTATAACAGCTTCACTCTTTAAAGTTGCAGCTAATTCATGACATTTATCATCAGGTCTTACAACTAGTTGGATGATACCACTACGATCGCGTAAATCGATAAAAGTAAGTCCACCCAAATCACGCTTTTTTTGAACCCATCCATAAAGTGTTACTTCTTCATTAACATTCTTGATATTAAAATCTGTATTCATATGTGTTTTCATGTCATTACCTCTATTCTTCTTCTTTTTCTAAATATTTCTCTAAGTCTTTATCAGACACTTCTTCTAATGATGTCTTTTCTTCAAAATAGTATAAGATATAATCTATTCCCACTAAAGTTTCTTCTTTAGTCACGTTATCTTTTATCTTGATGACATCATTTTGCATCTCTTCTTCATTTAAAATAATTAAATGTCTACTCTTCAAACGATCAGCTTGTTTGAATTGACTCTTCAAACTGCGACCCATATATTCCATATCGACTTTATATCCGTTCATGCGCAAGTCTTGGGCAAGACTCATGGCATATTCTTTTTCACTCTGTGAGACATACATGATATAAGCATCTAATCCATCATCGATGGGAAGAGCAATTTTCTCTAAATCAAGAGCCATCATGAGACGTCCCATGCCAAGAGCAAATCCAATTCCCGGAGTTGGTGGACCACCAAGTAAGTCAACAAGACCATTATATCTTCCCCCACCAGCTAAAACATTATTTGAACCGAATCCATCAACTTTAGCTTCAATTTCAAATACAGTGTGATTATAATAATCAAGACCACGCACTAAGCGCGTATTAACTTCATAATCAACCTCTAGAAGAGTTAAATATTTTTTAACTTCATCAAATCTTTTCTTACTCTCTTCATTCAAATAATCAATTGTTATTGGGGCATTTTTGATAATTTCGCTATCAGCATCAACCTTACAATCAAGGATGCGCAACGGATTCTTTTGATAACGTTCTTGACAATCTTCACATAAACAATTGATATGTGGTTTGAAATAATCGATTAAAGCGCGGCGATAATTATCACGTGATTCTTTATCTCCCAAAGTATTAATGTTTACTTTAACTTCTTGTAAACCCAATGTCTTGAACAAATTGACAGGGATTGAAATTACTTCAGCATCGATGATAGCTTCATCACAACCTAAAACTTCAACTCCAAATTGGGTAAGTTCACGATCTCTTCCAGACTGTGGACGTTCATAACGATACATCGTTCCATTGTAATAAACTTTCGTTGGTTGAACGGCATCACCATACATTTTATTTTCGATATAACTTCTGACCACACCAGCTGTTCCCTCAGGACGTAGAGTCATATTGCGATCACCACGATCAACAAAATCATAGGTTTCTTTAGTAACTATATCAGTTGTTTCACCAACACCACGATGGAATACTTCACTCGCTTCAAAAATTGGTGTACGAATATAGTCATAATTATACTTGCTCATCAAATCAGCAATGACACCATTGACATAATTCCATTTTTTAGCTTCTAAGCCATAAATATCGTGTGTTCCTTTTGGTTTAATTAACATATTCTTTCCTCCTAACCTATAAAATAAAAAGATGACTACCACATAAGGACGAATATTATTCGTGGTGCCACCTTAATTCCATTAATTAATGCTCAAAATCTTAACGCGATTACACGCTTCTAAGTAACATGAGTGTCTTCAATACATCCATAATGAACAATTTCACCAAAACTCGTTCTCTCTAAGAATATGAAATATACCTACTCTTCTCAAATAGAAGTTACTTGTATTTTATCTCAATACAAGTTTTTTTTCAATACATAAAGTCACTTTATTTTTAAAAATATTATCATAAATTAAAGACTTTTAAAGGTTTTACTTTGGTCACATCTTTTTTATAGACCTCATAAATAGCTAAAACTTCTTTTTTACTATTTACGAAAACAATCCTTTCATCTTCATATCTATTTTCTAAAATACGGCCATTTTTTATTTTTTTCTCTAAATAATCATCAACTTCAATCATCGGTAAGAATGATAAGGCATCATAAAATGAAATCAATTTAAAATCACCATTTTCGATGTCTTTGATAGAATGACTATCAGCAATAGAAAATTGTCCTTGACGGGTTCGATGAAGGCCTTTCATCGTACAAGGAATATCCAATTTCTTACCAATATCGCGAATTAAACTTCTTATATAGGTTCCTTTACTAACTGATACTTTAAAAGTAAAAGTATCACAACTAGTATCTAATAATTCAATTTTATATATCTCTATTTCTCTTTTGGGCAAAACAACTGGTAAATTATTTCGAGCATAGTCATAAAGTCTTTTACCATTTACTTTAACAGATGAGTAAAGAGGAACTTCTTGAATACTCTTACCTAAAAAACTATTTAAAACTTTAATAATTTCTTCACGATCAATTTTAAAATCCTTTTTTTCAATGACGTTACCAGTAATGTCTAAGGTATCAGTAAGAAATCCCAAAGCTACTGTAGCAACATATTCTTTGGTATCACAACTGAGTAAATCAACTAATTTTAAACCTTCACCAATCGCTATCACTAAAACACCGGTCGCTAGGGGGTCTAATGTTCCAGTATGTCCAACTCTAGGAGTATCAAAAATAGAACTTATCTTGTTGACGACATCACGACTAGTCCAATCTCTTTCTTTGTTGACAACAATTAATCCATTCATATCTTGCGTTCTTTTTGACATTTTGGACAAAAATATGTCCCCCTTCCACCAATGCGCGTTTTCTCTATCTTAGATTTACATATTAAACAATCTTCATTTTCACGACAATGGACAAATAAATTATTTTGAAACAATCCTGTTATTCCCTCATCAGATGTATAACTACGAATAGTTGTTCCACCTTCACTAATGGCCTTTTCTAAAGTTTTTTTAGTATTCTCAATGATATTATCTAAGTCTTTTTTCTTAAGACTATTACATGGAGTATAAGGATTGATATTACTTAAAAACAATATTTCATCAGCATAAATATTCCCAATACCAGTAATGATACTCTGATCAAGAATAACTGTTTTAATCGGTAATTTTTTAGTTTTATACTTTTCCTCTAAATATTTAGAAGTCAAATTTTTATCCCATGGTTCTAAACCCAATTCTTGCATCGGTTTTGATTCTTCCAATTTATCTAAATCAACTAGATGCATGCGACCAAATTTACGGGTATCATTATAGCGAAGAGACGTTCCATCAGTAAAATTGAAGATGACGTGTTGATGTTTAGTTATCTCATCACTAATGCTTTTCAAAAAATATTTTCCCTCCATGCGCAAATGAGATAATAAATAACAATTATCTAAGTGAAAAATTAACCATTTACCACGACGAGTAATATCTTTTATCTTTTGACCTTTTAATTTTTTACAAAAAGTATCACTATCAACATTTTCAATGATATTGGGATACATGACTACAACATCAGCAATGGTCTTTCCCAACACTTTTCTTTTCAAAGTCTCTTTTACCGTTTCTACTTCAGGCAATTCAGGCATATTTATTCCTTCTTTCTACTTAGCTTCATACCAATCATTTCCCTTATTGACATCGACAACTAAAGGAACATTTAATTTATAAGTATTCTCCATGATGTCAACAACGATTTTCTCTACTTCTTCCTCTTCTTCTTTTAAGACATTAAACACCAATTCATCATGTACTTGAATGAGCATCTTACTCTTTAACTTACGCTTTTTAAATTCTTGATAGATCTCAATCATAGCCTTTTTCAAAATATCAGCAGCACTTCCTTGAATAGGTGTATTCTTTGCCATTCTTTCGCCGCTTTGACGAATCATGTAATTCTTATTATTCAATTCATCAATGATTCTCTTACGATTCATTATCGTTTTGACATAACCATCGCGATGTGCATTTTCAACTATCTCATCCATGAAATCACGAATACTTGGAAAAGTGTCTAAATAGTTATCAATAAATTTTTTAGCACTGACAATATCGATATTTAAATCTTCACTAAGTCCAAAACTACTAATACCATAAAGAATTCCAAAATTGACAGCTTTAGCTTGACGACGCATATTGGAATCAACTTTATCAATCGGAACTCCAAAGATGTCACTAGCGGTTTTAGCATGAATATCAAAACCATGTTTAAAAGCTTCAATCATGTTAGTAGCATTTGACATGTGCGCAAAAACACGAAGTTCAATTTGCGAATAATCACTCGATAAAAGAATTGAATCTTCTTCTGGTACAAAAGCTTTTCTAATTATTTTTCCCTCTTCAGTACGAACAGGAATGTTCTGTAAATTAGGATTTGATGAAGAAAGTCTTCCCGTTCTCGTCAAAGTTTGATTAAAACAAGTATGAATTTTACCATCTTCTTCAATCTCATCAATTAATCCAGCAATATAAGTATTATACAATTTAGTAACCATGCGATATTCTTCAACTAAATCAACAATGGGATGATAATGACGAATTTTATCCAAAATCTCTTTACTAGTCAAATATTTATTTCGTTCACCATCTTTTTTCATTCTCTTAGGATAAGGAATTTTTAATTGATCAAATAAGACATCACCTAATTGTTTTGGTGAAGAAATATTGAATTCACATCCACTCATCGCATATATTTCTTTCGAAATGGAATCAGTTCTATCTTTTAATTCTTCTCCTATTTTGGTCAAATAATCGCGATTGACTCTAATACCAGTAATTTCCATATCAGCTAGAACTTCAACTAATGGCATTTCCAATTTTTCAAAAAGATTTAAATCTTTTTCTTCTTCCAATTTTTTTATAAATTCATCTTTCGCATCATAAATAAACTTGGCTTTTAAACAAGCATTTTTAGCTATTACTTCAATATCTGGCATAGTTAGTTTAGCAGCACTACCAAATTCTTTTTCATAGAAATCAATAGTATAACCATTATTATTCATGAGATAAGAAATATCATCTTTAACAGTTTGATTTAATATATATGACGCTACCATCATATCAAAATCAACATTTGAAACAGTTAAATTATATTTTGATAAGACATAGATCAATTTTTTCAAATCATAAGTACTCTTTTTATGAGAACTATTTAAAATAGTAGGATTTTTCTTTAAAACTTCAAATGGAATGTAATATGAAACATCACCATTATAAATAGATATTCCCAAGGGTTCTGATCTGTGATAGTTGTAACCAAATAATTCTAAATAAATAGAAAAATCATCTTTTAAGGTTATTTCATCCATGTCGTTAATTATTTTATAATCAATATCAATGACATTTTCACGAATGGTATTTTCTTTTATATCAAGTTTTTTAATCAAAGAATAAAATTCCAAGTCATTGAGTAAGTCAATGTATCTCAAAGTATCAATTCCCGTATATTTTATTTTTGAGAAATCAGTATCAATTGGAACATCCTTATAAATAGTAGCAAGGTCATAGCTCATAAAAGCTTTATCACGATCAGTTAACAATTTATCTTTTAGTTTACCAGAAACGGATTCAATATTATTATATAGATTTCCTAAAGTACCATATTCTTGTAAAAGTTTTAAAGCAGTCTTTTCACCAACACCACTGACACCGGGAATGTTGTCACTTGCATCTCCCATAAGAGCTTTTAAATCAACCATACGCGCTGGTTCAATGCCGTAAGTTTTAATAAATTCTTCTCTAGTCATACGAATGGCATCATTAGTTTTTAACAATTTTACTTCAACTTCATCATTGATGAGTTGTAAAAGGTCTTTATCACTAGATATTATTGTAGCGTTGTATTCATCATTTAAAGTAGCAGCTTTAGCAAAGGTACCAATAATATCATCAGCTTCATAATTATCGATTTCAAAATACTTAAATCCCATTGCTTCAACTAATTGTTTAGCAATTGGAAATTGAAGTTTCAATTCATCAGGAGTTTCTCCTCTACCACCTTTATAATCGGCATATTTTTCATGTCTAAAAGTTTTCCCCTTATCAAAAGCAATCATGACATATTCAGGATTTTCTTCATTAATAATCTTATTCAACATATTGATTAATCCATATAGGGCATTTGTTGGAAAACCTTTACTATTTTTCATGATATTACCTGTATATGCAGTAGCATAATAACTGCGAAATAATATATTATTACCATCTATTAAAAGGACTTTCTTCATACCAATCACCTATTAATTATTATAACATTTAATAAAAAGAAGAAAAAGAAAAACAAGTATAAATTGATATACTTGTTTTTTATTATATATTACGGGCTTCTGTTTTTTTTCTATCAATAGCAGTTTGAACTTCTGGATTAGAAATAACATTGTTTTGAACTTCCTGATGATATCCTTGAATAACGGTTTCAACAGCACGCATTGCATCATCAATAGAAACATTAGATCTATCAAAGCTAGAATTATTTCTAGCCATATCTTCTAAAGCAACATTCAATCTTCCATTAAAGTCCTTTTCATCTACTCCTATTTGTGAAGCAGCTACATTAGATACTGATGTTATATTTTCCGCTTCACTAAAGTTATTTACAGCTGCTACTTGATTATTATTAACTAATTCTTGTCTTATTTGCATTGTATTCTGTGCAGCAGTACCATTAAATACTTGTGTTGATGCCTCTTGAGCTATTACTTGCACATTTGAATCAATTTGTCTTTCTGAGACACCTGTTTCTTTACCATTCAATGTTACTTCAGAACTTGGCATAGCATCTATACTTGTTACAGCTTGAGATATAGTAGAAGATGTTCTAGTATCAACATTTGCACTAAGATCTATTGAACCAGATGTACTTGGCATATTAACTCTAGCATCTACATCCATTGTTGGAGCAGTAGTAGTTCTCAATTCAGCATTGACAACTGTTCCACTTGCATCTCGATCATTAACTTTTAATACAGCTTCAATATCTGCTTTTAAAGCTTCATTACTATCTTTTATAGATTTCATCGTTGCCTTATCTTCCGCTGTACTATCCTTTTCTTTTTGCTTACTTATGGCACTAGCCATTGCATTATTTCCAACTTGTTCTTGAGCTTTTTGATTGTTATTAAACGAATTAGAAAAAGCTCCAGTAAATTGGTTAGATCCCATTGCTGCTGATAAAATTCCACCAGAGAGAGCTTTTAATTGACCAGAATGGTTCATATTTTTAATATTCTGTGCTGTATTAGCATGCCCTTCTTGCCTAATTCTATCTTTAAGATCCTGACCTTTTAATTGATTTCCATTAGCATCAGTAAATGTATGTGCTGCTGCTTTGGCTTCGGCTTTTCCTTCTCTTCGAGCTTGAGCAAATGAATTTGCTGATCCAATTAAACCACCAGCAGCAGCTCCACCAATGGCAAGTCCACCAATGGCTGCACCTTTTACCATTCCACCAACTTGTTTTAATACGCCAGCTGCTGAACCTTCTTGTTCTAAATCTAGGCCAAACAACTGACCTATAAGTTTCGGTAAATCCATCATGAATCCTAATAAAGCTATTATAATTATTGCTCTTAAGAAGTAATCGTTATCGGTTAATAAGCTACCAGCATAGCCACCAGTATCTTCCCCCATTAGTGTGGTTACTAACATGACAAACCAAATTGCCAAAATTCTGACAAACAGCATACAATAAGTAGAAATTGAAGCTGATAACCATTGTTTAAATACTCCATCTTGTGAACCATTAATCATGTATTCAATCATGGCTATAGGTGCCATCATTTTGTATAATAATAGTCTAAAGCATCTACCAGCTATATCTATGCAATATTTTAATATGTAATAAAATACGTAGCCCAAAGCCAATGTTGATATGAAAAAGAAATAATCATATTTAAATTTCTGAGTTAAGAATCCACCATCATTTATATCAACATTTGATAAATCTCCTTGTTGAACTCCTAGATCAAATTGTTTTTTATCATATGTCGATGCGCTGGAATTGGGACTCAGAAATCCCGCTAAAACATACGTGCCTATGTAATTGCCACCCTTATCTATTTTGTCTTCCATGCTATCAATCATGTCTCTAGGTATAATTAACTGCTGAATTATTCCATCGTTTAATATGGCAACTTGCAAATCATTAGCTAAATTAAATATTGTTGGTATAAATAAAATTCCCGCAGCACCTAATATAACCCTTTGAATTAAGCTATTTATACCGACCTTAGCATCACCTATCATATCTGGATTGATCAAATATTTAATAATTAGCATCATAAGTCTAAAGAACATTATTACGCCTATGAAGACATAAACATTTCTCATTAGTTCATCAACTAACTTTTCATTAAACATATCAAGTGTGATAAGTTTTTCAAAATATGAGTATACTGTACCTATCAATTTAACTAATTGCGTATCGAAGAAAAAGCTTACTGCCCTAAAAACAAATTGCCAACCACCCATTATCATATAGGTTAGTATTGCTACGATTGATGCAGAAAAAACATTTTCAATTACACCTAAAGCATCTAATATGAAATCAATTACTGGCATTATACATCACCTCTCTATTCAAACAAGCAACTTATATCTTTGATGTCCTCAGCATTTACAGCTCCTGAATCCTTCATTAAATCTAATGTAAGCATTACAATCAATGGAGTGAAGAAGAACAATACTCCTATTACAATTCGAGTAATTATCTTCTTTTTTTGCTTTGGTAAATCTTCTTCAATATTACCAGAAAGAACAATTCTTCCAATATCAATAGCACATAAAATAATCATTAATACTGGAACCATTATTTGAGCTATACCAATTATTCTTTTCAATATTTTGGATGTCTCAGGCATTATTGAATCACACAATTCAGTATCTGGAGCATCTCCTTTTCCTATTCCAGTATTGAATAAAATAAGTTTTCTTGTGTAATCTCCACCTTTGCTTGTTGAAATTTTATATCTAATTTGACCATATTTATAAGAATAAGCTGGAACATTAGATGAATCAATACTACTACTTGCTTCAGGACTATTTATATATATTGTGTCGTTATTATCTATTCCCACTACTTCATTTTGATCATTAACGTAAATTCCACTAAAATGATCTACTCCTTCTTCAAGAAGTGTTGTTTTATCTTTTGTTTTTAACAAATATGTATCTCCATACACCATTATATATACATATGCATCACTTCCTGCAGCTTGATCACTAGCATCCTTATAAGTCAACGTATAGTCTGGTGTACCAGCATCTTCAGTTACGATATAGCGTTCGGAAACTAAACGATATGTACCACCATTGTTTGTTGCTTCATTTCTTTTGTCTGCTGCTGTTTTATTACCTGTCCAAAACCAATTCCACCAGCTCGCACCAGTAAAATCTCCTTCTTCAAATGCAGGTGCTTCACTTCCATCGCCGAATTTATGATATGAAGTAGATTTATCATTACCATCATCATCTTCTTCAGTTACAGTTCCTGATCTAAGCCACTGAGAACATTTATGATCATCTAAGTCAAAGTCATCGTATGCAGGATAATTTATATAAATATTACTACTTGTAGTAGCACTTTTGGTATTATCAACTCCCACCAAATTATACGTAATGCGATTTATATTAGATGTATAATAAATTGTACTATCTACTTTCTTTTGAACAATATTAGAGACTGTGTATGCTCCTCCATCTGAATATATACACTCTACCTTTACTCCTAAATAATTAAGATTTCCTGCTTCAACCTTATCTATACCAATAAAAAATATTTCCATTAATAAGAATATCAATATAAAAGTTTTATTTCTGATTGACTTCATAAAGGCCACTCCTTCTACACTACTCTACTATACATAATTATAAAATAAACAAGGAGTTTTTACAATAAGAAATATAAATAAAATTAAGTGATTGTCAATATGGACTTTTTATTTTTGATATTATAGAATAACTATAGGTGAACAATATGAAGAAGAAAAAAGTTATTAATGGTCTATTATTTTTATCATTAGTCATTTTTATTGGGATTTTCTCTTATTCATTATTTAATATAATCGTATGGTATAAAGATTCTAAACGCATCGAAGAAATAAATGATGAATTAATAAGCAATGTCAAAGTCGTTGAAGTTAAAGATGATGAAAATGTTACAGTCATTGAAAATGATAAAGTTAACAATAATGATAAATCCAATCCTTATTGGGATTATATCAAGATGGATTTAATAGATGTTGATTTTTCTCTTTTGAAAAAAACTAATTCTGATACAGTGGGATGGATTAAAGTCAATGGTACTAATATAAACTATCCTTTTGTTCAAACTAAAGATAATGATTTTTATCTAAATCATGCTTTTGATAAAAGTTATAACAAAGCTGGTTGGGTATTTTTAGATTATCGCAATAATATTGAAAATCTTGATAAAAATACTATTCTCTATGCTCATGCTCGTCTTGATAAGACAATGTTTGGAACTTTGAAAGAAATATTAAAAAATGATTGGTATAAGAATAAAAATAATCACATCATTAAAATATCTACCGAAAAAGAAAACAGTTTGTGGCAAGTTTTTAGTGTTTATCACATTCCCACTACAACTGATTACATAAAAGTTAATTTTAGTGATGATGAGGAATTTGAAAAATTCATTGATAAAATTAAAAAGAGAAGCGTATTCAAATTTGATACAGAAATAGCAAGTAGTGATAAAATTATCACTTTATCAACATGTTATGGCAAGACAGAAAGAATGGTCATGCATGCGAAATTAATTAAATATTCAAAAAAATAATGAACGATTTGTTCATTATTTTTATTCTTTGACATAGTCACAATTACTACATTTAATTGTTCCTTTATTATCAACTAAAAGACTTTTACACTCTGGACACAATTCACCAGTTGGTAAATCCCAAGTTGCAACTTTACATTTTGGATAGTTGTTGCAGCCATAGAAAACTTTACCTTTTTTACTGACGCGTTCAATAATCGTACCACCACATTTTGGGCATTTACAAATCTCTTTAGTTTCTTTTTGTTCTTTTTTGATGTATTTACAAGTAGGATAATTACTACAAGCGACAAATTCACCATATTTACCTTTTCTAACAACTAAATTACTACCACATTCTGGACAGATTTCACCAGTTTCTTCTGGGCCTTTCTTTTCCATCTCTTTAAAAGCTTTTTGAATTAACGGATCAAAATCATCATAGAATTTTCGAAGTAATTCAATCTCATCTTGATTAGCATCAGATATATCATCTAAGTCTTTTTCCATTTTAGCAGTATATTCGACATTGATGATGTCAGAAAAGAATTCTTGAAGTTTATCAGTCGTTTCGATACCGATTACTGTAGGTTTAAACTTTTTATCTTCTAAAGTTACATAGTCTCTTTCTTTAATCGTATCAATTATCTTAGCATAAGTAGAAGGACGACCAATACCCAATTCTTCCATCTCTTTGATAAGTTTTGCTTCGGTATATCTAGATGGTGGTTGAGTAAAGTGTTGTTCCTTAGTAATCTCATTGGAATCAATCCCACCTTCACGATATTTTTCAAGAGCAGGCAAGATCTTATCTTCACTGTTTTCATATTCTTTATAAACTTTTAAATAACCATCAAAAATCAATACTTGACCTGTTGCTTTAAACTGATAATTATTGTTATCTAAGATTACAGTTGTCGCATTTACTTTAGCATCGGCCATGATTGATGCTAGAGCACGATAATAAATCATTGCATATAATTTATATTCATCACTAGACAAATACTTTTTAACTTTTTCTGGTGTTCGCAAAATACTTGTCGGTCTTATGGCTTCATGAGCATCTTGAACATTTTCAGTCTTTTTACTAACTTTGGCATAACCGATGTACTCTTTTCCATAATTTTCTTCGATATAGTGATAACCACTACCGACAAATTCATCTGACAAGCGCACTGAATCAGTTCTCATGTATGTTATTAAACCGACTGTCTCGTTTTCAAGATCAACACCTTCATATAATTTTTGAGCTAAACTCATCGTTTTCTTAGATGGAAAATTCAATTTGTTGACAGCATCTTGTTGTAAGGTACTAGTTATGTAAGGAGGTCGAGCTTTTTTACCTTTTTGTTTGGTCTCAATACTATCAATTAAGAAATGCTTATCCAATTTTGATAATATTTCATCAGCTTCGCTTTCAGAATGAACTTCAATATCTTTATGATCATAATTGAACAATTTAGCTTCAAATTCATCAAATATAGCTGTAATTGTCCAATATTCTTCTGGAACGAAAGACTCTATTTCACGTTCGCGATCAACAATTAGTTTTAAGGCTACACTTTGAACACGACCAGCACTCTTTCCTCCGGTTTTCGACTGCATCAATTTACTAAGTCTAAATCCAATGATGCGATCAAGAATTCTTCTAGCTTCTTGTGAATGAACTAAATCATCATCGATTTTTCTAGTATGATTAAAAGCATCAATTACTTTATCTTTTGTAATTTCATGGAATAAAACACGTTCATAATCATTATCTTTTATTCCTAAAGTGTCTTTTAAATGCCATGATATTGCTTCTCCTTCACGGTCAGGGTCGGTTGCAAGATATATTTTTTCATGACTTTTTACTTCTTTTTTTAAATCATCGATGAGTTTCTTCTTTCCATCGACAGCGACGTAATTCGGTTTAAAATTATTCTCTATATCAACACCTAGGCCATACTTACCAGTTGTTGCTAAATCTCTTATATGACCTTTAGATGAAACTACTTTAAAATCTTTTCCTAAATATTTTTCAATGGTCCTACTTTTGCTAGGTGACTCCACTATCACTAAATTCTTAGCCATTCAATCACATCCTCACTAAATACTTATACTAATAAAATATTAATTTGTCAACCAAACAATTCCTACTTTAAATAAAAAATAATGTCAATTATTGAACATTATTTTTATTTATTAAATCTATGAATTCTGTTTTTAATTCTTCTAATCTCTCAGGAGTTTTAGCTTCAAATCGCGCTGTTATATTGGGACCAGTATTACTGAATCTCACTAGAGCCCAACCATCTTCAAAATTAACTCTGACACCATCAATAGTATTGATATCATAATTTTTTTCTTGGCAATAAGCGATTACTTTCTCAACGACACTAGCTTTGACGTCATCAGCTGATGAAAACTTTAGTTCTTCTGTTGAATAATAATCAGTTATACCTGTTAGGAGTTCACTCACTTTTTTATTAGTCTTACTAAGTATTTCAATTAATCGCAAACCAGCATATAATCCTGAATCAAATCCTGGCCAACGATCACGGAAGTAAACATGACCAGACAGTTCACCGCCAAAAGGTAGATCGTCATCTTTTACTTTAGCTTTAGTATATGAGTTACCAGTGCGATAACAGATGAGTTCACCACCAAGTTTTTTAACTTCATCTTCCACTATTCGTGAACATTTGACATCACATAAGAATTTTTTGTTTTTGACTTTGTCAAAGATATCACGAATGATGATGACCATATATTTATCAGTAGCGATATAATTACCATTTTGATCGACGACACCCAAGCGATCACCATCACCATCAAAACCTAATCCCAAATCAGCTTTTGTCTCTAAGACTTTTTCTTTTAACATATCAAGATTCTTTTCAACACATGGATCAGGGTGATGATTAGGGAAAGTTGGGTCTGATTCACCACAAATTACTTCATAATCAATAGGAAAATTTTTGAAGACATCATCTATTATTGAAGTAGTCGTTCCATTACCTGGATCAAATACTACCTTTATTCTTCGATTTCCAAAATCTAAACTATTTTTAAATAGTTCGATATATTCATCTCTTATATCATAGTCACTCAAAGTTCCCAAGCCTTCATCAAATTCTTGACGCATAGTAAAATCTAAGAATTCTTGTATCATTTCACCTTTAGCATTTCCACGTTCATCTAAAGAAAATTTAAAACCATTTTCATCTTTGGGATTATGACTAGCGGTAACCATGACACCAGCAGGTATTCCCAATTTTATTTGAGCGTAGTAATACATTGGTGTCGTCACCAAATCCAAATAGACAACATCCATTCCTGAATCTAATATTCCTGTAACTAACGCTTTAGTAAGCTCTTGATATGAATATCTATTGTCATGACCAACGACACATTTTGATTGATTAAACTTTTTTATGTACGTACCATAACTTCTTCCAATAGTATAGGCAACATCTTCATTTAAATCACTTGGATATTTACCACGAATATCATATCCACGGAAAATATATTTATTTATATAATTTGTCAATTTCATAACTTCACCTCATTATCCAGAAATGCATATATAACCATTTCCCTCATAGTTACTTCTTTGAACATCAAATAATTTATTATGAGCATCTAATAATTCATTATTACGCAATGTTTGATCCAAATTATAATCTATTTTTAAAGTGTATATATGTTCATTAAGACTTCTTCCTATTCCTGGTGAATTAATTTCTGAAATAGTCGTATATTCAGGTATTTCAACATCTTCAAAAGCAATGTTATAAGCTGGATCCATCGTTACTTCATAGGTAATAGTTGTACTCGATACATAATTATTAGTAAATGAACTAGCAATTTCAGTTTTGTATGAATAGCCCTCTTCTTCAACAGTCTTATTACAATTAAGAGTACTTATCTTAACTTCTTTTCTAGATTCTTCATTTTGAGAATCTTCATCACGTCCCATTTCATAATTGGCATCAAACGTACGCATCAAAAATGGCAAGATAGCTAAAAAAGCAAATATAAAACTGCCGACATAACATAATATGTCTTGGCGATCAATTGGTTCCTTTGGCTTTTTATCAGCACTTTTCTTTAAAGCTTTTTCTTTTTGTTCTTTTTTTTCTTCTTTCTTTTCATCTTTATTCATAGCAACACCCTCTATCTTACTTAATTCTAGCATATTTAATGCAAAAAAAAAAGTCTTAAAGACTTTTATTTTTCGCATTATTTATTAGCTTCTTTTAATAGATCTACTACTTTACGAATTTCCATGTCATAAGAAATCATTTCAATTCCACCGAAATTCTTTAAGAATTCTTCTTTTTCCATGTTATATTTCTTAGCTAGTTCTTCAGCTTGTTCAGAAGCTTCTTTCTCAGATACTTCAATCTTTTCCATATTAGCTATTTCTTCAAGCATTAATCTATATAGAACATTTTTGTATCCTTCTTTTTCCAATTGATTACGCAAATCAGCTTCAGTTGTCTTAGTCAATTGATAATATAAGTCAAGAGAGGCTCCTTGCATTTGTAATTGTTGTGAATATCTTCCAAGTAAGCGATCTACTTCTTCTTCAACCATTTCTTCTGGAATATCTACTTCAACATTCTTAGCAACAGCATCTAATAGAGCATCAACATACCTATTTTCAGCATCCATCTCTTTTTGAGCTTCAATGTTAAGTTTTAATTCTTTCTCTAAATCTTCTTTAGAGTTAACACCTTCCATAGCTAAGTCTTCAAATAATTCTTCATCAAAATCTCTTTCAACTTTTTCTTTAATCTCATGAAGTTTAACTTTGAATACAACTTTTGCTCCTTTTAATTCTTCACTTGGATATTCTTCTGGGAAAGTGACATTGATATCTCTCTCATCATGAGCTTTCATACCGATTAATTGTTCTTCAAATCCTGGTATAAATGTATTACTTCCAATTTCTAATTCATAATTTTCAGCTTTTCCGCCATCGAAAGCTACACCATCTTTGAAACCTTCAAAATCGATGACAGCAATATTACCATTCTCAACTTTTCCCTTTTCTTTAACACGAATTTCCCCATATCTTTCAAGAATGTTCTTCATTTCGCGTTCAATTTCTTCTTCTGTTACTTCAACTTTTTCTTTTTTAACTTTTAATCCTTTATATTTCTTAACTTTAATTTCTGGTTTAGTAACAATAGTAAATTTAAATTCAACATAATCATCACTGACAGCTGTAACATCAAGTTTTGGTTGAACAACTGGTATCAATTTAGAATCATCTAAAGCACGTGTATAGGCTAATTGGATAACGCTATCAATAGCAGCCATCCATAAGTTTTCTTTACCAAAATTTTTTTCATAAACGTTTCTTGGTACTTTACCCTTTCTAAATCCACTGACAGTTACATCTTTTCTCTTTGCTTCAAAAGCAGCATCAACTGCCTCTTTCCATTCGTCACCATCAATCTTTATAATGATTTCATGTTGATTATTTTTTTTATTTTCATCTATTTTATTTTCTACTTTTTTTGCCATAATTTCGCCTCCAACAAGTTATATTATATAGTATTTTATTTTGTTTAACAAGAAAAATATACATTTACTCTAACTCTTGACTATTTTCTTCAGAAGTTTCTTTTTTCTCTTTCACCAAATCATAGTTTTTTTGATATTCTTTTGCCATATTACCTATCTTTTGTAACAATTCTTGTTCTTCTTGTGATAACTCTTCATTTCTTTCCATATGTATCCTCACTCTTTTCATTTATTTCTATAATTTCATCACGATATTCTTGAAGGGCTTCTTTCGGACTACCATACAAAGCAATTTTAGAATCGAAGTGTTGTTTCAATCCAGGATTTTTTTGCTCCAAATCAACTATATCATTAATGGCATAATATTCATTCAATTGTTCACCAAGTTTTACTAGACGACTAGATATTGGAAAATGGAGAAAACTCGTATTTAAAAAAGCAGCACGTTCAACTGAAAATCTAGTTCTATCCAAAGCATCAGCATCTTTTAGACAGAAAGCTATTTTTTTCGTTCGATTCAACAATTCTTCATTGGACGTATCAATACCTAAATTTTGACATATCGTTTGAAAATTGTCTAAGACAATTTCTCCATTTTCATTGCGATATTCAATCTCTTCGTGATATTCGATGGCAGCACGAATCATTTGCAACTGTGTTTCTGAATATTTTTCACGCAATTGCTCACCAGCAAGTAAAGAGCTGGCCTTGGCATGTTTAGTCGCTTGATCATTTACTCTTCCAGCATCATGATAAACAGCAGATGTCAGTAATAAGTCCATATCTTCTTTAGATAGACCGATATCTTTACCAATCAAGGATGCAAATAAGACTACATCTTCGATATGTTTGCGTGAATGAATAGAACTATCACGATTTGAATATAGAGATTTTTCATCAATTAGACCAATCTTTTCACTTACTAGACGTGTTAGTTCACTACCCATTACTCTTTTGATTTGGGATACTTCTAATTGATCTTTAAGTTCCTTTTTTAAGAAGGTATCATATTCCGTGGTGAAGTTGTCGTCTTTTATCGTACCATCAAATAAACTAGAGATATATTTAGGTCCTTTATTTTTTGATCTATACCTATTAAGTTCACTATTACAGAAATCAATCATTCGATCAAAGTCAAAGAAATGATTATCAGCTAAATATTGTTTTTCTTCTTCTTTGAGAAGAGTCTTTTTCAAAGATGCGATCATCATCAAACCCATCTTTTCATCTTTTCTTTGAACACTGATTATTTTTCGTTTCATTCTTCCCAATATTTCAGTCATGTCAATCTGACTAAAATACTTTTCTTGAAGTTTATAATTCTTTTGATGCGATGCATAGTTATTATTAAATTCGACAATTATGTCGTGGTAATATTTTTCTATTTCTTTTTGATCAAAAGAATCTTGTTCTAAGAAGCAATTCAAAGATACTTCAATATTATCTCTTTCACTTTTAGCAATTTTTTCTCTTTCGATGACGACGATGGGAAGAGGTCGTTCACCACCGAATTCACGGGCGGCTTTCAACGAATGAAACAAGAGATCACAATCTAACATTTCTGAAAAAAGCATATTTTTAGGATCGTCATAACGTCCTCTATCACAGTTATCTAAATACTCTTTGACAAGACGATCGTAATCATCACATTCCAAAATGATATATGATGGCATGCGCTTATGATTACCGACCATTCTTTCAATGACAACTTCATTATAACGATATCGCGTCCAGTCTAAGATTCTCTTACCATAAAAGTAATCTGAACTCTCCGCATCGCGTTCTGATGTAGCAAATTCCCGATTGTCAGAACCTAAATCTTTTGGACCTTCCAATAACAATGCGCGATCATCTAAATCGGTAAATCCTAAACAGGCATATCGCACTTGAGCTGTTCCCAAATTATTATTACCAACAAAAGAAGTGCAAATGCCATGATTAGTCATCTTAGGTCTTAACCAATTTTCACGATAATTAAAATTCTCGGTATTAGGGCGATATTCACTGTAAGCTCCTAAAGCGTGATAACACAATTGAAAAGGTCTAGTTCCATCTCTACCAGCAGCGAAATAAATACTGCTTCCCTCTAAAAAGTCATCACTAGATTTATTAGTCGTCTTAAAGAAAGAACTATTGTAAGACGCAATCAAATGCTTTTTAATGATACTCTTCAATTTAATTGGTTCTTCAAAATCTAAATGTTTAGTTTCGGTATTCTTAACAGACTCTTTTAACAATTCAATATTTTCTTCTTTTATAACAGATTGAAGCTGTTTAAAAAATAAAACTAAGTTACTATCAAACTTTTCTTCATCTTCAAAGATTCCTCGATGAAAAGGATTGTACAATTCTAAAGCTACTTTATAACTAATACCAAAAGCTTTTTCTAAAACAGCATCTCTTACGTCATCAATTGTTGAATTGTCATCATTTAAAACACTATTTATAAAGTTTTCTCTAATCTTTTCATAATCATGAATATCTTCAAGAGAATTAATCTTAAATCGATGTTTTCCCAAAGCATAATCGACAATGTTTTTAAAGTCTTCTTCTTTCAATAGATCAATGTTTTTAACTAAATCATTATATAATTCTTTATTGGCAATAAAAGAATTGACGATTTTGAGAAAGTAATTTTCCCAGTCAGTTATTTTTTCCTGATTTGATGTCGTCGTCGCACGATCTAAAAGAAGAGAAAACAATTTTATTTTCAAAGAACCGAGTTCATCTTCACCAATATCAAAAATTTTAGTTTGAATATCAGGATGACTCGCTAAAATATAAAACTTATCTTTTAAATCAGTATAGAGAGGAAAATATTTTGCATTCAACAATCTGATATCTAATGTCTTTAAGATTTCATCATCAGTTGTCAGTGCATCTCTCATTATATTATTAAATATTTTAATATCAACTTCATACTCTTTACAAATTCTTTCTGTTATGTGTTTAAAAAAAGGTGTATTGATAATATTTTCATCGATAGTAAAATTAATCATTTTCGTCAATTGTTCTAGAGAATATGGCTTTTCTTTTTCTCTTGATAGAATCATATTTAAAATATTGGGTTTAAAATTTATTCTTTCTAGGGTTGTTCCAGTGGGAATAAATGGTTTTTGTTCATTAGAAAACGCGATTAAAACATTTTCATCATTGATGGCTTCACGATTTGCATACTCTAACAAAGTTCCATCAACACTACATGCCCACTTCATGAATATGGGACTACTCTTCAAGTTGTCATATTTTCGCGTAGTAAAATCTTCTGGTAAGACAAAGCGCTTATCAGGATCAGCATTGTTAATAGAAAGAGATAACAATTCTTGAGTAATACATCTCTCATTGACATATCGTAAAAATTTTCCATCTTCTTTACAAAGCCAATTGACAAAAGCTTGATTGCGCATCAATGAAAAAGGTAAAAACTTAGAACCGTATACACCACGCAATTCCCCTTTATAGTTTATAAAGCTTTCCAATTTATCTTTTAATATTTGTAAATATTCTACTAAACCACAATCGATGATATTTTCAATAGCACGAGTACTCATTTGTAGTTCTTCATTTTTATCAATACAGGCATCACCTTCAGCATATTTGATAAAATTTCCATCTTTTTCACAAAGAAGTGTGATGATATCAGGTCTTCTATTCAATCTGAGTAGAGGATTTACTACTAATTTGCCCAAGACATTAACTTTTAAACTATTGTCACTCATACTACCACCTATTCTAATTATAACTAGTTTTCAATGTATTTTGAAGAACAAAATTCATTTTTATCAGTAAAGACATAAAAAAAGCACATCACTGTGCTTCAATTACTTAATCTCTGTTATTTCAATTTTGTAAACACCATTTGGACTTTCAACTTCAACGATGTCACCAACTTTTTTATTTAAAATAGCTTTAGCTATTGGACTCTCATTTGAAATCTTACTCATGAATGGGTCTGCTTCTTGACTACCAACGATTTTATATTCATCTGTATCATCATCGTCAACATATTTGATAGATACTGTTGAACCAATAGATACTTTATCAGTTGAAACATTTTCAATAATTTCAACGTTTTCTAACATTTTCTCCAATCTCTTGATTCGCCCTTCAATCTCAGCCTGTTCATTTTTAGCTGAATCATAATCAGCGTTTTCTGACAAATCTCCTAATGCACGAGCTTCTTTGATGGAAATAATATTCGCTGGACGTTTAACATTAATTAAATCATCTAACTCACTCTTTAACTCTTCAAGTCCTTCACGAGTTAGATATATTTTTTTATCTGTCAAATCAATGCACCTCTTTTTCATAATATACTTTTAACAAGATACTACATTTTTGCGATTTTGTCAAGGAAAAGGTCCTTTTACTTAGCTATTATTCAGCATTTTACTATAACTTTCCATAAAATATTCATCTGTCATACCAGCAAGAAAATCGATTACCATGCGTTTAGGAACAGTATTTTTCTTATAGGTATCATTTTTATCTTCTAGGAAATCAACATATATTTCACTGTCGTGATTACCTTCTTCAATATCTTTGAGATATTTATCAAATAACATATTAAAACCTTTCGTATAGTACTCTATCTCTTCTTTAGTATTAGCTTTATTATAAATATTTTCATAGTTAAATTGCTTCAATTCAACAATAGCTTTATAAACATCATCACTCATCTTAATATATGGTTTACCATAACTATTGTTAATGATATCGTTATTGATAGTGGCGATGATATCACGATTATTATCTCCTAAAACACGTTTTATATTCTCAGGAATCATATCACGTGAAAAGACACCAATCATAATAGCATCTTCAATATCACGACCAATATATGCGATGATATCAGAAATTCTAACAACACATCCCTCTAGAGTCATCGGAACGAGTTTTTTAGTTAAACTTTTATCAGTATATGAAGCATTATATTCTTTTAAAAATTCCTCTTTAGTCTTCTTTTTAGGATGATATTCACCGCTGACCATTTCACCATTGTGGCATAAAACAGCATCTAAGACCTGTAACGTTAAATTGGATCCTTCACCTTTGCGATCAATATACATATAAGTTCTAACGCCTTGGACGTTGTGTTTAAAAAATTCTCCCAATTCTCTTACGGATATATCATTTAATATTTTTTCACCTAAATGTCCTAGAGGTGTATGTCCAATATCGTGTCCTAGGGCAGCAGCTTCAATCAAATCTTCATTCAAGTTGAGCATTCTTCCCAAGGTTCGAGCTACTTTACTGACTAGTTGAACATGAGTCATTCGCTTACTTATGTGATCATTTTCACGAAAAGAAAACACTTGAGTCTTATCAGAATAACGCGCATAAGAAAGATTATATATGATGCGATCAGTATCATGCCAAAAAGGTGGACGATAATCGTCTTCAAAAGGTTTAAAACGAATCGCATCACTATCACGACAAGCATATTCACTAAGTGAATCTTGACGCTTTTGTAATTGTTCTTTTATCTTTTCTGTAATTATTTTATCCATAATTTCACCTACACTTTAATTCGCATCATTGAATATTCTTCAACTTCAAAGGGAATGTCGACAAAAATATTTATTATTTCTTCAGGGTGACGGGCAACATCTATTTCTTGCATATTTTCATCAGTCATCTTTTCAATCACAAAAGTATGGGTATTACCACTAGGTGTAAACACTTGGACTTCATCACCTAATTTGAAGTAATTTCGCTCATAGACAGTTAGAATTTTTTTATCGCGATCATAGTCTTTGACAAGTCCTAAAAAATCTTGATTTGATAATTCTTGACGACCAGTATAGTATTGATCTGTGTGGTCAGCCTTCTTCATCAAGTAATGACTACTAGTCTCACGATTAGCCACTCTATCTAAAATATGATATTGTTCCTCTAAATATTCAGGATCATTTCGTTTTTCGTAATAATAATCAATTATTTTACGATATGTTCCAATAACAGTTGCTAGATAATATGAAGAACGCATTCTTCCCTCAACTTTTAAGCTAGTTACACCAATATCAATCAATTCTTTAATATATCGTGACAAATTCAAATCTTTGGTTGCCATGGTAAATTTAGTATCATCACTCTCATCACACATGTTATAAGCAAAACGACACACTTGTGCACAACCACCACGATTGGAATCACGATTAGTCACATAATTTGATAGACAACATCTGCCACTATAGAAAGTACACATGGCTCCATGGACAAAAACTTCAATGTCAACACCGACTTCATCTATTATTTCTTTCATCTCTTTTAAAGATACTTCACGAGCTAAAACGACTCTTTTTATACCTTGCTCTTTAAAAAACTTGACTGTGTCTTTATTAGTTGTCGAATTTTGAGTACTCAAATGAGCTTCGACATTAGGATATTTTTTGACAATATAATTTATGATGAAAGGATCACTGATGATAAAAGCATCTATGCCACACTTAACAACTTCATCAATGTATTCATTTAATCCTTCTAAGTCTTCATCATGAAAAACGATGTTCAAAGTTAAAAAGACTTTCTTATGAAGTTTATGAGCAAAATCACAAGCTTCTCTTATCTCATCAAGACCAAAATTAGAAGCATTAGCTCGCAAACTATATTTTTTACCACCAAAGTAAACAGCATCAGCTCCATATAACAAATTAATTTTTAAACGTTCTAAGTCACCAGCTGGCGCTAATAATTCTATTTTTTTATTCTTCATTTTTCTTCACCATAAATATTGTCTTTTTAAAGAAGAAATTAGTATTATCACCAATTAGATCTTCTATTTTTCCAATTAACCTTTCATTTTTAGTATTCATGAGAGAAACGACTAAAGATGCTAATTCTAAAGATATTTCGTCACTGATTAAATCATCAGAAAGAACGATGTAATCAACATTACTATCAGTTATTAAACAAGTACCATTAACGATTTCATCATTTAAAAAAGTAGTACCAGTTTGATCTTCTTTGATACTGAAATGATTATTATTATCATAGATGTGACAAACTTGATTAGAATACTTTTTATTACGGTTCAAAAAATAATTGGTAAGAAGCGTTCTACGCGTATGAGCCATGATGGGATAACCATAGGCAAAAGCAAATAATTTCATAGCCGTTTTACTCTTAATTTCATTTATTTCTTCTAAAGTTATCTCCGTTGCCAAATAAGCATAATTAACACCTAAATCATGATAATAATTACAAGTGTTATAATTCGTTACCATGTGCGTTTGATTCCAAACTAAGTCAAGTTTTAGTTTATTTTTATTGCGCAAATACAAAACTGATAAATCATAGAACAATACACCATTGATACCAATACTATCTAACTCTTTTAAACTCTGTTCCAACTCATCAAGTTCATCATTAAAAATATTTTTATTGATACTTACAAAAATTTCAATATTAGGATATTGTTTTTTCAATTTTTTTATCTCTTCTGTTGTCAATGCAACATCATAATTTGTCGATAAATCTTTTAATCCTACAATTATACCTCCACATCCACGATCGATGTAATCAGCAATTATAGAGGTATTTTTAGGAATTACTACTAATTTCATAACTTCACCTCAAACACTATAGAAATTATATCATAAATAGAAAAAAGATGTTATTTTTTAACATCTTTCATAATTTTTAATTTTTCACCTTTATCAGTGACCATCGCATCAATAATTGGATCATGATTGACATGAATAACATTGCAATGATCATTAGCCCAATCAAAAATAGTTTTAGCTCTATCTAGAGTTATATTTCTTTGTTCAACAGTAGTATTTTCTTCAATCGCTACTTCACTACTATCTCTATCATAACAAGTGAAAACAAGACGAAAGTCTGGATGTTTTTTAACAGCAATCCCATCAATGATAGCATTTTCATATTCTGGAAGAGAAGCAACAACTTTAAATTCTTCTGGATTCATCAAATCAGCTTTATCGATAACTACTATTTGACCTTTAACATATGGTTCGTAGAGATCAATCAATAACTCATCAAAGTTTTCTTCTTCATCACAACGAATGATCTTAGCATCCATTCCTAGTAAATTAGCAGCTTGTTCAACTAAATAATTCTTACCACTAGATTTAGGTCCAACGACGAATGTACTAACTTTTTCGCCAAAGAACATCAACTTTCCTAAAAAATCAGTAAAAGCTTTATTATATACTTCTCTTTCACCATTTTCGCTCATTTGATACATTTTGGACATAGCTGTCCTAATGCGACTATCAATTGAAACGTCATCATCAAAATAATAATTTTTTTTCATTTATTCAGTTCCTTCCTCTTACAACATCACGCAATCTTTTTTGATGTGGATACATCATCTTTCTTCGCTCAATTCTTGAATCATATTCAATTGAGATAGTAGCAATATCTTCATCACTTTTTGATAAGTCTTTTTTATCACCAACTAAAACGATATTGACTTTACTACCATTTTCACGAATTTTTTTAATACTTCCATTGATACTATCCATGATGCCTTCATCAATTTTATCAGCATTGTTCAAAACGAATACCTCATCATTTTTACTAGCTTCTAAAATATTGGCAACAACAGTTTTAGCACTATCACTATCATATTCATATTCTCTAATAGGTAATCCTAAAATTTCCCCTGTTTGTCTTACCATGGTAGTCTTTCCAGATTTACTAGGCCCCGATAAATAAAGAGATTTTTTACCACCATAGACAATGAATAAATCCATAAAACTGTCAAAATCTTTATGGAATAATTCATTAAAATTAATAGCCATACAGCTTTGAACATGATATATTTTAGAAATTCTTTCACTAGCTGGTATTGTTTCATCAAAAAAATAATTTCTTTGCATCCAAAAATCCCCCTTTTTATAAATCTTTGCTATTATAACATATTTATGAATAAAATGCAAGGAAACAAAAAGAAGGTATCTCTACCCTCTTGTCGAAACAGCAAGACCATCGCCTAAATCATAGAACTTGGTCTTAAATTCTTCATTTTCTTCTAAAAATTTCTTATAATCTTTAATTTTGCGAACTAATCCACGAAGATTACGATTTTTTATCTCTGATTCATCTTTATCAACATAACCATGAAATTTCATATTATCAGTTATTATGAAACCATCTTTAGAAAGCAATTTCTCAAATTTTTCAAAGAATTTTTGATTTTGTCCTTTGGCAGCATCAATAAAGATCAAATCGAATTCATCATCTAATTTTACATCTAAAGCATCATTAAATAATAAAGTTATACGATTTTCTAAATTGAATTTTTTAATATTTTTTACAGCTTCTAAATATCTAGTTTCATCTCTTTCAATAGTTGTTATCTTTAATTTAGGATTAGCTAATGACATAGAAATAGCTGAATAACCAACAGCTGTTCCTATTTCTAAAACATTATTTATTTGATATTTTATGACGAAAGTGGTGAGGAAATCAATTCCCTCATCAGTCATTATTGGAATGCCTTCATCACGAGCTTTCTCTTTTAATTCTCGTAACAAAGTATATGCATTATCTACCATTCAATCCATGCTCCTTCGCTTTTTAATTGATTTATTTTAGCCATGTGTTCAGCATAAGTTTTGGTAAAGTAAACCTTGCCATACTTATCAGCAACAAAATATAAATAATCTGATTTGATAGGATACAAAGCAGCTTTGATACTCACATCACTGACGTTAGAAATTGGTCCAACTGGCAATTTACCAGCCATGGCAGCAGGACGAGTATTATAAGCATTGACAGCATTTATTTCATCTTTGCGCAAATCACGCTCATTCATTTCAACACGAGAAGCATAATACGTAGTTGCATCACTTCCAAGTTGCATATTGTTATTCAAACGGTTATAGAAGACGCTTGCAATACCACTGCGATCAGCATCATTAACCCCTTCTTGTTCAATTACTGACGCTAGTGTTAAAATTTCATGAACACTATATTTATTATTACTCATATCAGTTTTATATTTCTTTAAAATTTTATCAGTTTGATCTAACATAACTTTAAAAATATCACGTACAGAGACATCTTTGTTTTTAAATTTATAAGTATTGGGATATAAGTATCCTTCCAATGAGTAATAAATATTAGGATTTTTAATATCTTCAGTTAGGAACCAGTAATTTTTGATCAATTCATCGAGATAACTAGTATCCTTTAAAAGGTTATAGACGTCATCTTCTTTATTATTGGTATTTTTAGCAATTATTAAAGCAACCTTGCGCATATTTATACCTTCTTGAAACGTTATCGAAATCTCATCAGGATTATAGCTATTACCCTCTTGTAGGATTTCAATTATTTCTTTTAATGACATGTTTTTAGATAAGACATAAGTAGTCGCTTTCATGTCATGAATCTTATATAATTTGCAATATAGATAAAAGAAATTAGGACTTTTTATCAAATCTTTTTCTTTTAATATTTTACCAATACTTCTAACAGATGAACCACTAGGTATCTCTACTTCTATTTTAGATGTATCTTTTTTATCTACTGGTTTTAAATTGTAGTTATATAAACAGCATACGACGACGATTAAGAACGCTATGGCAAAAAATAAAGTCATAGCGATATTTCGTAACATTTTCATACTTCTAATAAATAACGAGCAAATTATTGCTCGTCTGTTCCAGTTTCTGAATTATTTGCTGCTGTTTTCTTTTTAATTTCTTCTTGTAATGTATTTAAGATTGTCTCAATTATCTTCCATTCTTGTTCAGTTTCAATTGGTTCTAACTTTGGACTTTCTTGTTTTGGATCATAAATTGATGCAAAAACTTGAATATTTCCAGCTTCATCTTTAGTATTATCTGTATAAACTATGTAGCTCTTGTTTGTCTCTTCTGAATCAAATGTGAATAGAATGTCACAAACGATTTCTCTTCCTTCTTCATTAATTACTTTAAAAGTGTTATTTTCCATATTCTTTTCTCCTTTATTTATTCTTATCCAAATATGACTGCAGTATTATTGTTGCTGCCATACTGTCTATGACCTTTTTTCTCTTCTTTCGCGATGTATCATTATTAATCAATAAATTTTCTGCCTGCTTAGTAGTCAATCGCTCATCTTGTAAATAAACAGGGATTTTTATTTTTTGTTCTAACATCTCTTTAAATTGAAATGATAATTCTCCTTTGGGACCAATCGTATTATTCATATTCTTAGGTAAACCCAAAACGATAGCATCTATCTTTTTCTCTTGCACAGTTTCTAAGACATCATCAACTAAACGAGCATATTCTTCATCATGTCTCACGATTTTATAACTCGATGCAATAATACCTAAGGGATCACTAATGGCCATCCCCAAAGTGCGGCTTCCCAAATCCAGTCCTAAATAACGCATTATTTTTTATTCATATAGTCTTTTAATAGGACTTCTACAATTTTATTTCTTTCAAGCGTAGTTATTTTCTTTCTCGCTTCTTTATGTGAAGAAATATAGCCAGGATCACCACTCATTATGTAACCGATCAATTGATTAATAGGATTGTACCCTCTCTCTTCCAAAGCAAGATATACATCATTTAGAGTATCACGAATCAATTTGTCTTCGAACTCTTCAACGTTGTATAAAGTAGTTGTGCTATCATTCATATTAATCACCTCAACTATCATCTCACTAACATTTTAACATCTTTTTTTATAGATATCAACAAAATAAAAAATAAAAACAAAAAAAAGCTATTGCTAGCTTTAAAAACTGTGTTGCATCATCAAATAGAACAAAAAGGCAATTATGACAACAGATATTATCCAACCATTGATCTTTTCAGAAGTAGTACTCTTATACTTAATTCCTAAGCCCATAGTTATAGTAATACCACCAATTAAACCACCGATGTGAGCTAAGTTATCGATACCACTTGAGACAAAACCAATTATTAAATTGATTACGATAATAGGAATTATTTGCGTTTGCATGACACTACCCAAGTAGACGCGATAATGATAGCCAAAGTATAGGAGTGCTCCCATCAAACCAAAGATAGCACCACTAGCGCCAACTGCAGAAAAATTATCATTATGTAAAGCAACGGATAACAAACTTCCCATTAAACCACTCAAAATATAGACGACAGTGTATTTGCTTCTTCCAAGGAATCCTTCGAGTTGACTTCCGATTATGAATAAAGCATACATATTAAATAGTAGATGAATTATGTTAGCATGTAAGAACATACCCGTGAACAAACGATAGAATTCGCCGTATTTGATAATACCAATATTCCATACACAAAACATATCCATTATTTTAGGAAACAATACCTGTAATAAAAAGATAATGACATTTATAGATACCAAAGCATAAGTAATATATGGCTTTTTAGGAGTGAATACATCATTCACCATTTCAGCATCTTTTTTATTTTTACGATTTATATCAGAAGTAATCTTGAGAAATAAACGCATCCCCTCTTCACTAAATTTAAGTTTTTTAGTTATGTCAGGAAATACTTTTTTGACGAAGTCATAGTTTTTAATATCATCAGCTTCATATAGGTAAACAGAATCAATTCCATCTTTCTTTTCAAGATGAACATTATCACCTAAATCGGTAAAAATACTCAAAACTTTTATATCAAAAGTAAAAGTTTTTCTCTTGATTTTTTTAACAACTCTTTTCGTTTTAAAAGTATCAAACTCAAGTTGTTCATCATTGTGAACATGACCTGAGACAATTCTTATAATTTTATATTCACTTTCTAAATTTTCAAGCCAAATTTCATCTTCAGCTCCTTGAAGAATAATTGGATTGTAATTTTGTTCAGTTATAAAATAATGTAATAATTTCATTACTATTTCATTTTTTCTATCAAGTGTACTATCCATAATATCCCTCCATTTAAATTATTATATAACAAAATTCTTAAAAATACACTACATTACTTACTCAGTTTCAAGATTGTCCAAATATTCTTGAAATTCTTTAGGAACAGGACTTTCAAAATAGATTTCTTTTTTCGTAATTGGATGTTTAAACCTGATACTTTTTGAATGCAACATTTGACCGAAAGGTGTCGTCTTTTTACCACGACCATATACGGGATCATTACTGATTGGAAAACCGATGTACTGCATGTGAACCCTGATTTGATGCGTTCTTCCAGTATCTAACTTACATTCGATGAGAGTATTGTTTTTAAACCTTTTCAAAACGCGAAAATGCGTAATGGCATCCTTACTATTGATATCAGTTATCATCATCTTTTGACGGTTGTTAATATCTCTTCCAATTGGGGCATCAATAGTACCCGTATCGTGTTTGATGACACCATCGACAATGGCGACATAGATTCTTTCAACTTCTTTATTTTTAATCATTGCACTGAGAAGTTCATGAGTTTTATCATCCTTAGCTACAACTAATAAACCACTCGTATCTTTATCAATGCGATGAACAATTCCTGGACGAATTTTGTCATTTGACAAATTGAATTTGCCCATTAAAGCATTGACTAATGTATTAGAGTAATTACCAGGTGCTGGATGGACAACCATACCACTTTTTTTATTGACAATTAATAAATATTCATCTTCATAGACGATATCAAGAGGAATATTTTCTGGTTCAATAGTGACATTAAAATCTAGTTGATCATTGACATCAATCTCATCATTTAGTTTCACTTTATAACTACTATTTATCTTCTTACCATTGACAATTATTTTTTCTTCTTTAATCAATTTTTGAATTTTACTACGACTTATGTCTAACTCTTCAGCTAGATATCCATCAATTCTAATTCCTTCCCTTTCGCTTGTAATGTGCATGTATTTCACCCCTTACTACATCTATCGCCATCAGTAATATACCAACTACGATCAATATATCAGCAATATTAAAGACCGGATAATCATATCCAAATATATAAAAGTTCAAATAATCAGTTACATAACCATTAAAAATTCTATCTATTAAATTACCAATGATTCCACCAAAAAGAAAACCGTAATACGTAATAGATAACTTATTCATATTCTTTTCACTTTTTAGAAATAGGTATAACATACCGATGACAAAGATACTGATGAGCGCTAAAAAGAAAGCATTATTAGAAAATATGCCCCAAGCTCCACCAGTGTTTTTAACATTGATAATGTAGAAAAAATTAGGTATTATTTCAATTCCTTTTTCAGGTATGACTCTAAAAATACCGATCTTACCACCCGTCAAAACCATCTCAGATAGACATTTAGTACAAGAAGTAGAATTAAAATTTAATCGAACTACGAATTTAACTATCTGGTCAAGAATGAGACCTAATATAGAAATGATATAAATGTATTTCATTTTTGATTTAATATTACTGGTATTTTTACTTTTATTCATCTAATCACCAACAAACATATTTTATCAAAAAAGACTTTGTTTGTAAATTATATTGACAAGTTATGACTTTTTATTTAAAATGTTAATGTAATTGAAATGGAGAATAGTTATGAGAGAATTTGTTCATAAAGATATCGATATTTATGACTTGGTCTTCAAAGACTATGTGTTTTATCATAACTTAAAGGAGATAGATTAATAGCATTCTATCTCCTTTTATATTGTTTTAATTATAGGAGGAGAAATTCATGTCAAAAGTAAATGTTGTCTTAGGAACCTTTTTTGGTGATGAAGGAAAAGGTAAAATAATTGATTATTTAGGAGAAAAAGCTGATTTAGCCATTCGTTGTACTGGTGGAAATAATGCTGGACATACTATTGAAGTAAATGGTGTAAAATATGCATTTCACTTGATTCCATCATCAATACTTAATAAGAATACGATAGCTCTAATCGGTAATGGTGTCGTCATTGACCCCAAAGTATTGATTGAAGAAATTGAAAGTTTAAAAGAAAAAGGAATTAATACTGACAATTTGCGAATTAGTGATAAAGCTCATGTCATATTCCCCTATCACATCGCCATGGATAAATTACTTGAAGAGATGCGTGGTGATAAAAAAATAGGAACGACTGCTAGAGGAATTGGACCTAGTTATTGTGACAAATTTGAACGTTGTGGAATTAGAATGGAAGACTTATATGCCAAAGATTTTGCCGAGAAAGTTAGAGATAATGTGCGAAGAAAGAATGAGATTTTTAAACTTCATGGCAAAGAAGAATTAGATGCAGAAAAGATGATAAAAGATTATCAGAAATATGCACGTTATTTAAAAAAATATGTAGTTGATAGCATCAGTTTAATTCATGAATATTTAGATGATGATAAAAACGTCATTTGTGAAGGAGCCCAAGCAACACTATTAGATATCGACTTTGGAAGTTATCCATTTGTCACTTCATCCAATCCAACTATTGGTGGAATAATTACAGGTAGTGGATTAAATCCTAAAAACATTGGCGATGTCTACGGCGTATTAAAAGCCTATTCATCTCGTGTGGGTGAAGGAGTTTTCATGACTGAACAAAACAATGCGATTGGTGATACCATTAGAGAACTTGGTCATGAATATGGAACGACGACAAAACGACCTAGAAGATGTGGGTGGCTCGATTTAGTAGCGTTAAAATATGCAGTTAGAGTCAATGGTCTTACCCATCTAGCAATCAATCATGTCGATACAATCGGTAAACTCGATAAAATAAAAGTTTGTACGGGTTATGAACACGATGGTATCGTTGATGACAAATTTTCCTTGAATGAAGAATATTTGAAGAAATGTAAACCAGTCTATGAAGAATATCTAGGTAATTTTGGAGATATCTCAGAAATTAAAAATTTTGATGACTTACCAGAAAATGCTAAAAAATATTTAAATAGAATTGAGGAATATGTAGGAATTCCAATTAAATTTATTGGCGTTGGCGCTAAAAGAGAAAATATGATCATAAAATAAGAAGAACAAAGTTCTTCTTTTTTAATAAGTACTAACTAGTATGACATCTTCCCCTATTTTCTTGATACTATCCCACTTGATTTCAGTTGATCCTCCTTTACTAGAGAAAGAGAAACCTCTTCTATTTTCTTCGATTATAAAAGAAATTATATTACCCGTTTTTTCATCCATCTTAATATCGACAATACTTCCAATATTCTTTCCATCCATTATGTTGATTAAAGTCTTATTTTGTAGATCAGATAAAAGCATGTTATCACCTAATTTATTATATTAAAAAAAGGATGAATAAATTCATCCTAAGATATTTTTATACTATTAATTAAATCTAGTGTATTTTGTTCATATAGATCAAAGTATTGATCTTTATTGATGTATGTTATCAAAATCAATTTATTGTCTTTTATGATGTAATTTATATCAATTTGTTTACCATTTTCTTCATCAGCATATAAAAAGTCATGAACTGTATAGTTATTAGTTTTATAGTCACCATAATAACTCATGAAATAATCTTTATTGTTCTTTTCAAACTCTTGATTAGCTTCATTAATAATGATATTGACATCACGTTTTATCGTATCATCAGATAGTTCATTGATGACGATATCGATTTGACCACTCTCATCATCACGTCCTAGAGAAATCTTGTTACCTTTTTCTTTAAGTGTATAATCTGATGTATAAGTAAATGATATATCATCATTAGAATATTCTTTTTTCTTTGGACTATCATCCTTTAAGAATGCAAAATAGAATAATACTAAATCAAATATTACGACAGCACTTAAAATAGCTATGACAATATATTTATATTTCTTCTTATTATCCATATTCTACAACCCCTTTACTATTAATGTAATACAATCCCATTTAACCATCATTTGGAATTCAATACCATCTTTTTCATAATGATCATCTTTTTCTTTGTATCCGGCATTAATCAATTTTTCTTCATATTCACCTTTGATGTCATTTAATGTCTTATCATCATTTAACTCAATATAATATCTAGCAGTAACGTATTCATCTTTTTCATAACCACGAATTAAGATAGCATTGTAATCTTTTTCTAAATTAATTATATTAACTAATTTTTCATATTTCTCATCAGCTATTTTATTTTCAATCGTAGTTGGATTAGCATAAGTATAGAATCCGTAGTTGAACATTTCTTCGGTGGAATGCCCCATTATCTTTTCAACAGTTTTCTCTGATAGTTCATTGACGTCGATATCAAAAGCAGTAAAAGCATAATTCATCTGCGTTTTAAAATCCATCTTAAAGAATAGAGACAGCGTTATAAAAATTAAAATTATTCCTGTAAATTTAAATTTAAAATCACTCATTAATATCACTCCTAGTATAATTATCTTATTCTTGTCTTTTTTTTACTAGTTTTTTTTAAAATATTTTTTCGAATTTACACTTTTTTAGTAAATAAAAAAGAACTGTCAAACAGTTCTAAATTTACTATGGTAGTCTGCACGGGTTTCGAACCCGTGAATGCCACCTTGAGAGGGTGGTGTGTTAAGCCCCTTCACCAGCAGACCAACAATAAAGTCTTAATAAAGACATTATTGTTATACCATTAATTAAATTTTTTTTCAATATTTTCTTTATAATTATTTTTCTGTGATAAAATTAACTTGGTGAAAATTATGAATAGTAGTGAACAAAAAGTTCAAGATATTTTAAAACGTTTAGAACTTTCAAAATTTCGATCTAGTTTTAATTTGAGCGATAAAGATATCAACTACATCAAAGAAAAGAAATTATCAACGATTAAAGATCACGCTTATGACTTCATCAATATACGTCTAGCACCTAAAGATATCAAAAATGATGGTAAGCAGACACCAATGCGTGGACATCCAGTCTTCATCGCTCAACATGCCACCGCAACTTGTTGTCGCGGTTGCTTGTATAAATGGCACAAAATTCCTAAAGATCGAGACTTAACTAATAATGAAATAAATTACATCGTCACAATCATCATGAGTTGGATGATAAAACAAATAAAAAATAAAAGCAATTAAGCTTTTATTTTATTTTTGATTATTATTTGGATGAACTTGTTGATGAACTGGTGAAGGAGTTGATGCAGGTGATGTTTTTGAATCTTTAAACATCTCTTCAATTGTCGTTGCAAGAGTTGCAACATTTTGTAAATCTGATGGAACAATTATCTTAGTTGCTTTACCATCAGCCATTTTTCCTAGAGTTTCAAAACTCTTTAGAGTAAGAACTGATTTATCAGCTTTAGCATCTCTTAACAATTTAATTCCTTCAGCTTCAGCTTGTCTTATCTTCAACATTGCCTCAGCTTCACCTTCAGCCACTCTAATTTGAGCTTCACGACTAGCTTCAGCACGTAAAATAGCACTTTCTTTTTCACCTTCAGCAATTAAGATACTTGATTTCTTTTCACCTTCAGCTTGTAAAATCTTTTCACGTCTCTCACGTTCAGCACGCATTTGTTTTTCCATAGCTTCTTGAATATCTCTTGGTGGAATGATGTTTTTAACTTCAACACGATTTATCTTGATTCCCCATGGATCAGTTGCTTCATCTAGAATAGAACGCATCTTAGCATTGATGATATCACGTGATGTCAAAGTTTGGTCTAATTCAAGTTCACCAATGATGTTACGCAAAGTTGTGGCAGTTAAATTTTCAATAGCTGTAATTGGATTTTCTACGCCATATGTATACAATTTAGGATCAGTTATTTGGTAATAAACAACGGTATCGATTTGCATTGTAACGTTATCTTTAGTAATAACTGGTTGAGGAACGAAATCCTTAACAATCTCCTTTAATGTAATCCTATTAGCGATGCGATCAACAAATGGCAATTTAATATGCAAACCATTTCCCCAAGTTTCAAAATAAGAACCTACTCTTTCAACAACATAGGCCTCTGCTTGTGGTACAACTTTTACACAAACAAAGATAAAAATTAAAATAATAATTAATAAAATTACTAAAAAGTCCATAAATTTTATACCTCCTCGACTATTAGCTTAACCCCTTCAATTTTTAATATTTTAACAGTTTTTCCCTCTTCTATCGTCTTATCAGAAATTGCTGTCCATCTCTTACCATCAACCTTAACCTCACCTGGGTTATTTTTAGAAATTTTCTCTGTGACAATTCCTTCCATGCCGACAACGCGATCTAAGTTGGTCTTCTGTTTATTCTTATCAAGCATATGCTCAAGTTTTTTTCTCGTCGTGATGAGCAATATCACTCCTAAGATGACGAAGACACCAAATTGCACGTAGAATGAAATATCAAAGAAAGATAACACAAGTGAAACTAAAGCTGAGGCTACAAACCAGATCGTTACTAAATTTACAGTTATAACTTCAATAAAACTCAAAAGTAGAACAACTGTTAGCCAAAAAAACTCCATTACTTTACCTCCTATGATGATTATACTATTGAGTGTTAAAAAAAACAAGATACTACTACTAGATATTTATGCAAAAACATGAATAAACATGATTAAATTTTTTCATAAAAAAACTAAATAATTATTCTTTTTTCAATTATTTAGTTCTATTTTATTATTCGGTAATTTCTACCTCAGTTAGTCTTTCACCTTCAACTACGAAATACTTAGATGATGAATTTTCATCACGATCAATAGTCAAATAATAGACACCACTCTTCAATTCAGTAACGTAATAAGTGCCTTTTTCTTCAATCTCTGATCTCATAGAGAAAGAGTCTTCACTTTTATCATGAGTTGATTCTAAACGCAAAGTGAAAGAAATTTTAGAATCAGTATTATTCTTTATAACGGCTGTTCCCTGTTCTTGTAATTCTTTACCTAAGATGAAATCTTTTTTAATCTCATAAGTTTTACCATCTTTTTCAAAGACAATGGTCATGGTAACAGGAGCATCTTTCATCTCTTTTTCATATACAAGAGCAAATTCTGATTGACTAAAGTGATTCGTCTTTTTACCATTCTCATCAACTAATTTTTGATTAGATGGTTTTTCTTGCCAATGAATATCTATTTTTTTAATGATAGCATCATCAATTAGTAAATAATAATTCATCTTTTTATTTTCTTCATCATGTCTACTATAAAGAGTTAGTTGACTTCCACGCAATGGCTCAATCAAAAAGATATAACTATCCATACCAACAGATTTAGTCGTCTTTAACAAATCTTTTTCTTCGTCACTTAACAAATTGATTAAGTTTGAATCTTCTTTTTTAGTAATACTAGTCTCATCTTTGCCATTTTTAATGATGAAGGAACATTGCTCTTTATTGAGATTTACTTCTGTTAAATCTTCATTCAAAGCGACATCTTTCTTTGATTTGGTCTGTTTAAAAGTATATTTTTTAGCCTCTAAACCACTAATTGCCGCAATACCATCAGCATTAGTTGTCAAAGTCGCAATAACATCACCATCACGGTACAATTGAATAGTAGATTTTTCGATTGGTTTCTCCTCTTCATTAATTACTTCAAAAAGGCAAAAATTCTTTTCTTCAGCATCTTTTAATTGATAACCGTCAGTATGATCTTGTAATCGCGTCATGAAAAGATCTTCATCTTTGACTTTAGTGTAGTTGATAATTTTAGAGTCTCTAACATATAAAAGTAAAGCAAACAACTCAATAATAATGATAATGATTGATAAAAAAATTCTAATTTGTTTATTCTTCATATGTCATCCTCCTACTCAATAATTCCATTCTCATCAACATGGAATTTTATTCCTTTAACATCATATTTATTGAGATAAAAAGTCTTTCTTTTAGGTGATTTAACACCATCTTGTTCTACATAATAAACTCTTTCTTCAATAGGAGCCATATTGATAACGGCAATTCTTCCATCTTTGTCAGTTGTTGCTTGAATTTCGAGTTTTTCATCAGCATCGTAAAAATTAAGAGTAATACCTTCAACTGGTTGTTCATCTTTATCTAAAACTAAAGCGACAAATGCTCCACTATCATCATTGAGATGATTTTGATTCGCAGGTTCCAAATCATAGGAATGATGAAATGAATCAAATACAAAATGATATTCTTTTTTATCTTCATCACTATTTTTCGTTAGAGTATAACTTCCTTCTGAAAGACCAGCTAGTCCCCCAGTCTTTTCTTCAATCGTAAATGTGTAAGTTTTGTTTGTCATCGTTTCCGTTACTGTCCAGCTAGTATTTTTTTCATCAGTCACTTTAATGTAATTAGAAGTATTTCCAACGACTTCACACTCTTCTGGTAAATCATCTTTTGTCTCATCATCAAGTTTTTCTTCAGCATTTTTCTTTACAAAAGCAATATAACATAGTACTAGTAATACAATTATAATCAATATAATTATCCATTTTTTTCTCTTTTTCATATATTATTCCCTTCTTTTAATATACTTTTATTATAACACTAACTAATACAATTTAAAAAAGAATAGTTATCTTTTAAAAATATCTATTCTCTTTTTCATTCTATTAGCACCTAATATTTTTAAAATATCATAGAGATTAGGCGTTGTCATTTTCGTTGTAAAAATTACTCTAATAGTATTAGAAATATCGACAATACTTCCTTTGAATTGTTCTTTATTTTCTTTATATTCCTTAATGTTTGAAGCATAACCTAAAGAGTCACACATTTCTTTCATCTTTGCAAACCACTCATCTTCACTATCATTTTCAGAATAATATTTTGATAAATATAAGTCGATGATATCGATTGCATCCTCTTTAGAAATATTTTCTGGTAATATGTATTCTTTAGCTTTGGCATCAAATAATTCATCATACATGTACCAAGAATTTTCTTTTATTTCACTGAAACTAGCATAATCTTTACGAGGCTTTTTACGCTCTCTTTCAATATTTAAAAATGCTATAGTATCTTCTTTATGATCAATATATAATTGATATAATTCAGTGTCATATTTTTGAGCCCATTGCAATACGCGTTCATATAATTCTTCTTTACTCAAGTAACTTATATAATTCTTAGATATATTTAGTAATTTATCCATATCGAATAATGATCCACTTGATGAAACTTTTTTGAAATCAAATTTAAAGTCATCAATAGTACCATTGGGATTAGATTGATACCATGCTTCAAAATTACTATTAGCTATTGTCATCAAATATAATTTTACAGCTTCATTGGGAATACCTAATTCATGATAATAACTGATAGCAGCATAAGCATCTTTACGCTTACTCAATTTTCGCTTAGAATTACCATCTTGAACCATGATTGGTGACAAATGAGCATATTTAGGAAATTTGAAATTCAATACTTGAAATAATTGAAGGTGGACAGGTAATGAACTGACCCATTCATCACCACGAACGATGTGAGTCGTGTGCATCAAATGATCATCAATAGCATGAGCAAAATGATATGTTGGTAAACCATCTGATTTGATGATGACAATATCTAAATTATTTTCTGGGAATTCCAATTCACCTTTTATCAAATCTTTAATTTTAACACGATGAGAAATATCACCAGGTGACTTTAGACGAATGACATACTTTTCGCCATTTTCAATTTTCTTAATTTGTTCTTCAAGTGATAAATAACGACATTTAGCAAAACTTCCATAATAACCTATTTCTTCTTTGTTAACTTCTTGAATATTTCTTATTTCATCCAATTCAGCACTTGAACAAAAACATGGATATGCCAACCCCTTCTCTATTAAATCCTTGGCATAACACTGATAAATATCTCTTCTCTTGCTTTGAACATAAGGACCGTATTTACCTATTTCTTCATTTTCCCCTACGACTCCCTCATCGATATCTATTCCAAAATTAGTCAAATCGCGAATGATGTTTTCAACACCATTTTCCACTTTTCGCTCTTGATCAGTATCTTCAATTCTGATATAGAAAATACCATTTGTATCATGGGCTACTTTTGATGCTAAAAAAGCTGAAAAAAGTGAACCCATATGCACGAATCCAGTTGGACTTGGTGCAAATCTAGAGACAATACTTCCTTCTTTTAAATCGCGTTCGGCATAAAGATTTTCATAATAATCAATACTCTTATCAATATTGGGAAATATTAAATTAGCTAAATCTTTGTTAGTCATAAAACACCTCTTTGTCAATTGCTAAACATTCCAAAAAGATTATGTTCCAAAAAATCAGTAATTGCATTTTTTGTATTTTCTTGAATGTTAGTATTAAACTTTTCATTGATACTATTCAATTGGTAATTTAAATCTTGACCACATAATACTGATATACTGGTAAAGATTAAAATTCCAGCAAATACCTTTTTCAACATATAAATCCCCCTAAACACGACATATTATATCACAAATATAAAAAAAATAGTGAATAAAAAAATAAAACCCTTATCAAATAAGGGTTATATCAAATATGGTGACCAGTACGGGATTCGGACCCGTGAGTGCTGCCGTGAAAGGGCAGTGTGTTAAGCCGCTTCACCAACTGGCCAAAAAAATGGCGCCTCAACTAGGACTTGAACCTAGGACCCCCTGATTAACAGTCAGGTGCTCTAACCAACTGAGCTATTGAGGCGTAAATGGTGGGCCTGGGGGGACTTGAACCTCCGACCTCACGCTTATCAGGCGTGCGCTCTAACCACCTGAGCTACAAGCCCATTTACTTACATTATTCAATTTTTTCAGTTCTCAAATCAGCTGTACTTCTACATTCTATAATAAATAAAAGAATAATGCAAGTCTTTTTTGGGAATTTCTTTGCATTTTTTGTTATTGAAATCCCTATATTTGCTGTTTTTAATCCTTATTAAAAACCTTACCAATGAACTTTTCACCATCATTGCCATTGAAATAGTCTTTCATCAAGCAGCGCTTCTTACCTTCAAACTTTATATCAGTAATAACTATTTCATAATCTTTGCATGATACTCCTAGTCCATCTTTATATATCTTGCCTATTTCACCATTTTCTTTTTCGGTATAAAATTCTTCCTTAACATATGAATCATATATTTTAACAACTTTGCCATCGAGAGTGGCATATGCTCCAGGGAATGGCGAAAGAGCTCTTATGTGATTAAAAATATCACGAGCATTTCGATTAAAATCAATCTTTTCATCTTCTCTAGTAATAACAGGAGCAAAAGTTGCTGCACTATCATCTTGAACGATTGATTCATTCTTTCCATCTAAGATGAGAGGTAGTGTCTCAAGCAATAGATCACGTCCTAAAATACTCATCTTATCATGAATAGTAGCAAAATTATCGCTATCTAAAATAGGAATTTCACGCACACTGATGATGTTACCAGTGTCCATGTGTTCATCCATGTACATGATGGTAATACCAGTTTTCTCCTCACCATTCATTATGGCTCGCTGCATTGGGGCTCCACCTCTATACTTTGGCAAAAGAGAAGCATGAACATTGATACATCCATATTTTGGATAATCTAAAATCTCTTTAGGAATTATCTGACCATAGGCACAAGTCACAATTATGTCTGGTTTTCTCTTTAAAATTTCAGCATATTCTTTTCTTATCTTATTAGGTTGAAGAACTAAAATGCCATTTTTAACTGCGCACTCTTTGACAGGACTAGGTTTTAACTCGTGATGGCGCCCTATTTCTCTATCAGGCTGAGTAACGACACCAACGACATCATAATTATCTATTAAACTCTCTAAAATGGGAACACAAAATTCAGGTGTACCCATAAATAATACTTTTACATCTCTATTTTTTTTCATACAATCACCAAGACAATTATACAATAAATTATTTACATTTACTATTCTTTTTAAATTCGATGTGATAATCTAAAGCATCTAATATTTTAATAAGAGTTGACAATTGAGGAGAATTTTTTCTTTTCTCAATCTTAGCTAGTGCCGGTTGTTTTAAATCAATTATGGCACATAGATCCCTTTGTGATAAATTTTTTTCTTTGCGAAGATGAGCTAATTCCTCTAATAGATCCATCTCTATATCTAAAATACGTTTTTCACGTTCTTGATAAGAATTTAACTCTTCTAATTTTTCATAATCACTATTAATTTTTTTCTTTTCTCTTTTAACATATTCATCAATCATATAACCACCAATACAATGATAACATATTTATTATCTTTTTAAAAGGAAAAAAAGCTATTTTTACATAGCTTCTTTTAACAATTGTAATTTTTTCTTTTCTTCAGCTAGTTTTTGACGATCTAATTCAACGATATTAGCTGGAGCTTTAGTGACATAATTTTCATTACTCAAAAGTTTTTCACGACGAGCAATTGAATCTTCTAATTTTTTAATTTCTTCCATTTTCTTAGCAGTGTCTTCAGAAGAACCCTCATAGTAATAAGTTATGTCTATATTGCTAGATTTGTAATTAGCATTTAATGAATCAATTTCTTTATCAACAACATTTTCTTCTTTTATCTTCAATTGTGAATAATAAATATCCTTAAGCTCTTTGGCTACCTCAACTTTTACTTTTGCTTCTTTAGTTATAGAATTACTAGCTTTCAAATTACGAATAGCAACAATATCTTCTAAAATCTTATCAAGTCTAGATTTTTCTTCTTCGAAAATAAATTCTTTTTTGACTTTTGGATAACTACTTATGACAATTGATTCACATTCCTTAATTGGTAACATTTGATAAATTTCTTCTGTTACGTAAGGCATGAATGGATGAAGCATCTTAAGAATTGATGTCAATACATCTAACAAAACACTCTTCGTCGTAGCGTTCATATTTACTTTAGACAATTCGATATAACTGCTGCAGAAATCTTCCCAAACAAAATTGTATAGCGTATTTCCAACGTTGTGGAACTCATATGAGTCCATATTTCTTCGAACTTCTTTAATTGTCTTGTTCAACTTAGTAAGAATCCATTTGTCAGCAAGTGATAAATTTTCTAATGTATAATTATCAGAGTTTAAATCTTCGATATTCATTAGAACAAAACGGGAAGCATTCCATAATTTGTTGATAAAATTCCATGTCGATTTAACTTTTTCTTCATCATATCGCAAATCCATTCCTGGAGCCGAATTAGTCGTTATGAAAAATCTTAAAGAGTCAGCACCATATTCATCAATGACATCCATTGGGTCAATTCCATTACCTAAAGACTTAGACATCTTTCGTCCTTCTTTATCACGAATCAAACCGTGAATCAAACAATCTTTGAAAGGACGTTTACCAGTGAACTCTAAACCTTGGAAAGTCATTCGGTTAACCCAGAAAGGAATGATGTCATAACCAGTTACTAAACAGTTATTTGGATAATATCTTTTAAAATCAGCGGTTTCTTCAGGCCAACCAAGTGTTGAGAATGGCCATAGAGCTGATGAAAACCACGTGTCTAGAACATCTTCATCTTGAACCCAACCTTCGCCAGTTGGTTCTTCCATTCCAACGTATACTTCATCACCTTTATACCATGCAGGAATTCTATGTCCCCACCACAATTGACGAGAAATACACCAGTCATAAGTTATTTCCATCCAGTGATTCATCGTCTTTTCATATCTTTTAGGAACAAAGTTTACTTTTTTATCTTTAATTTTTTGATTTTCTAAAACGCGATCAGCTAGAGGACGCATCTTTACAAACCATTGTTTTGATAGATAAGGTTCAACGACAGCATCACTTCGCTCACTATGACCGACACTGTGAACCATCGGTTCAATTTTGATCAGCAATCCTTCTTTTTCTAAGTCTTTAACTAACTCTTCACGACATTTTTCTCTAGTCATTCCTTGATATTTACCAGCATTCTCATTCATAGTAGCATCAGGATTCATGACAACAATTCGTTCCAAGTTATGGCGATTTCCTACTTCAAAGTCATTAGGATCATGAGCTGGAGTTATTTTAACGACACCAGTTCCAAACTCTGGATCAGCATGAATATCACCAACGATAGGAATTTTTTTATTGACGATTGGTAAAATGACATTCTTACCAATTAAGTCTTTATATCTATCATCACTAGGGTTGACAGCAACTGCTGTATCACCAAACAAAGTCTCAGGACGAGTCGTCGCAACTTCTAGATATCGGTCTTCATTTTCAATGTAGTACTTCAAATGATAGAAAGCTCCTTCATCATCTTTATAAATAACTTCTTCATTGGATAAAGCTGTCATTTGAACTGGATCCCAGTTAATGATTCGCTCACCGCGATAGATCAATCCTTTGTTGTACAAATCTACAAAAACTTTGCGAACGGCATAATTAAGTCCTTCATCAAGAGTAAATCTCTCACGGGAATAATCAAGAGATAATCCAAGTTTAGCCCATTGTTCATGAATGGTATTAGCATATTCTTTCTTCCAAGCCCAAGCTTGTTCTAACCAATCTTCTCTTTTCATCTCACGTGGTTTGATACCCATATCTTTTAATCTTTTATCAACTTTAGCTTGAGTAGCAATTCCAGCATGATCCATTCCTGATAACCATAGAGCATCATACCCATCCATGCGCTTATAACGAATGATGATATCTTGTAAAGTAGTATCCCAAGCATGACCTAAATGTAATTTACCAGTTACATTAGGAGGTGGTATTACAATACAGTAAGGTTCTTTACTCTTATCTTTTCCAGCTATGAAATAATCATTTTCTAACCATTTTTGATACTTTCCTTTTTCTACTTGTTTATGATCATATTTTTTATCTAACATATTAACACTCCCTATTCTTTGATATTGAGATAACCATATATCTCTTTTTTTATTTCAGCAAATAAATCTTTTCTTTCATCAGTTACCGTTATACCATTGATAAACTTTTGAAAATAACCAAGATTTTTCAAGACTTCAATACTCTCTTTAAAATTGATGTCATAGACAAAGGATATGACACATAATAAAGAATCACTTTTCGTCTTATTATCTTTTATATTTATAGATTTATGATTATAAAAATCTTTTAATTTTTGTTCTTGAGGAATATCTTTAAAGATATCAGTTTCTCTTTCATATTTGTGACGGACTCGATAAATATCGAGCTTATCAGCATCTCTTATCAATTTTACAAATAATTCTTCTTCTTTATTAATTCCTGTTTCTATCTCTAATTTATTGTGATTACGAACACTTTTCTCAATCACGTGATAATATTTTTCTGGAATTTTAAAATTTTCTATCAAACCGTGATTGAATAATAAATCGACACCATTATCAGCGTGATCCATCGCATTATCTTTAAAAGTATTAGTCTTCACTATTTGTTCAAAACGACCGATGTCATGAAGATAAGCGATCGTCTTAGCTAAAGTGGTATCTTCTTCATTCAAATTCAACTTCTGAGCAATAGATTCTGTTATTTTGACAACTTCTAAAGTATGTTCATACTTCAAATTAATATTTTTATCATCCATGTCAAAGGTATTGACATATTTTTTAAATTCTTGATCAATGATATCGATGTTCATAAAGTTCTCCTTTCAATAAAAAAAACGATTACTCATCCATAAGGACGAATAATCGCGGTACCACCTTAATTCATATCAAAACTGATATACTCTCAAATGCTTAACGCGCACAGACGAAACTATCTACTAAACTCAATAATTTGGCTCCATCGCTACCTTCACACATGTCTATTATTAGTTTGCACCAACCACTAACTCTCTTAAAATATCAACATGCTACTCCTCGACTTCGCGGCCTTTGCACTAATTATATGACATTAAATTATTTTTGTAAAGATTTACTTTGACAAAGTATATGGTGATGAAATAGTTCCTTTTCCACCAGTAATCTTGACACTACTATCTAAATAGAAGACAACTACTACATCATTTGAACCCGTTATGATGGAAGTTCCAACACTACCATCAGAATTGATGATATTCATCGTCGCATTGTAACTGGTTCCAGATCCATCAATCTCAGTATTAGGATTTATTGTCCAATAGGTATTAATACCACTGATATTACTAGTGAATAAGTCACCTATTTTAGGTATTCCAATATTTATACTATTGTTGACGCGATCAGGAGTTAAACATTTTGAAGACTGATAAGCAATACTTCCATTGTTAATCGTATCAGCACAGAAGTCACCATTAGTTATGAGATTTGATTTAATCTTATCTTCCATTTTAGTACGCAACTCAGATGAAGCATAATCGTAATGGTTATCACTAAAACGATATTTTCCTTGTGAAGAAATACCTATTACTTTAGCATTTTCGCCATCAGTTGAAACAATTCGATACTTACTACCATTGACATTGACATACTCACCACTATAACGACTACTGATAGCATCACCACTCTTACCAGTAGCAGTAGCTGAATTGTCAATGATATATGGATTAGAACTCGTTCCTGAACCAGAATGAACTAAAGTATCGGAAGCAAAAGTTACAACTGGTCTAACACCATTCATCGATGTTGAAGAAACACTCGTAACACTTCCAGAATTACTGATCAAACTGTTAGCACCTGTTCCTTCTGATATTAACCAATACTTTCCAGAACCATACCAACCACTGATACGACCATATTCATAAGTATTGATAAGTCCAACTTTTTCTTTGACAATTTTATCATTACTACTAGGATTTAAAGCAGTATTAGTATTATTAGTAGCATTCCAACTACTACTTGCCAAGAACAATTGTGGTTCTTTTAAAGACGTTAAGAAATCATTGTTCAACCAAGTTTCAACATCACTTCCCAAATATGATGAAGAATTGTTATGATTGAAATAAATACTAGTTATCGAATCAACGGTTACAGCTTTTACTACTTCAGTAGAATTACTATAGCTGACAACACGCCACAATTTACCAGAATACCAAACATAGTTATTAGGATTACTTCCATTTATGTAAACATCAGTTCCAACTACTTGTTTATTGCTCGTTGGAATAGCTGTATCAATTTTTGTTTTTAAATTTATCTCTTCTTCCATGACATAGGCATTACATGCATTGTTGTCATTAGTACCCGTTATGAATTCATTCTTTCCACCAGTACTACAATTCAACTGGAAATTAACTGTTATATTTCCTTTATCATTTCTTATTTTGATATTACCTGAACCAGTTTTACAAGTAACTTTTTTATCGTCAAAAGCTTGAACATATCCGTTATTAATCAACTCATCTAAAGTTATTTCAGCACAACCACTGTATTTACTACTTCCCAATTTATCAGTTAGAGTACCAGCATAGACATGAGCCCCTTCTTCAATAATAGAATAGTAATTGGTATATTCTTGATTATTGTTGTTATGGATCATCTTCGATAATGTTGGAAAGACGACAATCATGATTAGTCCCATGATTACTATTACACCAATCATTTCAATTAGAGTAAAACCTTTAGAGTTTTCTTCACGATACTTTTTTATTTTTTTTAGGATTCCTTTCACAATATCACCAACCCACGTATACATTATAATTATAGCATTTTGGCATATAAAGGACAATTATATTTTACACTTATTCAACAACTTGACATAAAATATTTTAGGTGGTGTCATGTTTAAAAAAAATAAACATAATTTCTTCTGCAATTGCAGTTTGTGCCGAACAAAAAGAAGACACTCAATATGGTATCTTCTATTCATGTTAAATATGTTTGTAATCATTTTTTATCAAACGATAATTCTAATCTTCATAACTACTAAAATCAATGCTTTTATCTTATTGGGACTATTATGCTTTTTTCTGTTTCTCATTTGGCTTATCATCTTTTAAGATTAAATAATAAGCTTTATTCAAATAGACATTTTGTTCAGTCAAATCATATATATTTTTTATTTCACTATTATCTAAAATTATCTTATTAGGCATCAATATTTCAACATATAACATCAATAATTCTTCTCTACTCATATTTATATTATTCTTATAGATATTCAACAGATCAATAAAATCTAGTTTATCGAAATCTTGATGATAAAAATTGACAAAGTCATAGATTGGATTGTCATATTTATAACGTTCCCAACTTATCAGATAGGGTTTATTATTTTCAATGATGTGTGTCAGATTTAAATTGTTGTGAAGTAAAGATATGCGCATTCTCTTTTTATTTTTGATTATTTCATACCAATCTTCTAAATATTTATCAGCTAAATCGAGACAGATGAAAATAATTGATATGTTGCGTAAAAGATATATTTCTGTTGGCGATAGATATTCTTTTTCTTCAATGAAGAAACGCAAATACTCATAATACTCATTCAAATCTCTAATCTGAAGTTTCTTTTTTTCATATACATTTTTTATTTCATCAACAGTTAATTCTTTGAAATAACTCGTCTTGTTGTGGAGTTTGGACATCAAATAGATGATATCCAATCCCCTTTCATCATCATCGATATCAAAATCATCGATATATGGATATATTTTATAGTCTTCAATCGCATATTTATAGTCAATATAATTATCAAAATCATTTCTTTCTAAATTGATAAATATTTTATTATCAGGAACTCTTTTGATGATAAAATTGCCCTTATCAGTCTCTATGTATTTGACATTATTAAAAAAAGAGTATTTTTTTATTTCACAGTTTAACTCCTTTTTTATTCTATTTATCGTTTTCATTCACAGTATTGGGAATTATTAATTTAGTACCAATCTTTATGTTGGACATATCGTTATATTCCTCTAATTTTTCACGTGTCGTCTTATACTTAGAAATGATATCTTCTACGTTGTCACCATTTCTAATTATGTAGACAGAGTAAGTAGAAAAAGTTTCTTCCGTATCTTTAAACGCCGTGAACAATGAACCAACAGGTGTTTTCTCTTCTTCTTTTTTTTCAACAGTAGTATTTTCTACTTCCACTTCTTTTTCAATTTCCAATGGGGTTGCCTCTTCTTTAATCTCTTCAAACAGATCAGAAGTATCATCACTATTTATCAATTGTTCAATCTCTTTTTTTTCACTATCAGATAATATTTTACGCTCATCTTCTTCATCGAAAGTAATTGTCTCAATTTCATCTTTCTCTACCGTTTCAGATGCTTCTTCTTTTTCTTCCATCTCAAGATTATCAATTGATAAATCAATATCTATCTTCAACTTATTTCCCTCTACTTTTTCGTATTTAAAATCATCTATTTCCAATTCGATATTATCAGTCTTATATTTTTGATCAATCGTTATATCGATTGGAATTTTGTAAGAAAAATCTTCTTCAGTGGTAGAAGTTGCATTAATCTTATACTTACCTGTTATAAAGAAATCACCACTTATGTCATATTTGTCTTTTAAAGATAGATTATGTTCTAAGGAAATATTGGTAATTTCATTTATCATGGTCTTAAACTCAATGTTTTTTGAAAATGGTATAACTTGTCTCATTTTGTTTCCTCCTATTTAAGGTTATGAATGATATATCTTTTTATGCAAAAAAAGATTAGACTTTTAATATTTTGTCCAATCTTTCTATCTCTTCTTCAATATCGTCATAGATATTTTTTTTATCTTTGGGTATTTCTTTTAATAACTCTTTTAAATTAGCACGACACTCAGAATAATATTTATAAAAATATTCATTCTTATTTTTTAAAATTATTGGTCCATAATGCATTTCTAAATCGGTGTACTTTTTATTTCCTCGTACAAATTTAATGATGACGTAGGCTTTATTTTGGTCACAAGTAAATATTTCATCAGCTATTTCATAACCGATACTCGTGATGAAACGGCGTACTTTCTCTTCTTCACCATGGGGTGATATGACCAAAGTCTTGACATTTTTCAATTTATCTAAATCTTTTTTTAGAATATCAATGATTGTATTTCCACCCAATCCCGATATAATGATGGTGTCAACTTCAGCAGTAATATTGACAATGCCATCGCCTTGTTTTACGTCAATAGCATGATCAACTTTATAAAATTTTACATTATCAATAGCTCGTTTTAAAGGACCAGAATTGATGTCCGAAGCAATAGCTCTGATATTTTTTTTATGAGTGACTAAAAAAATATCTAATAAAGCATGATCGCACCCCACGTCCAAGACATTGGCATCATCTGGAACTAGGGATGCGATCAATTTTAATCTATTACTTATTTTCATTAATCGATTAAGAAATCTTTTAATTTTCTAGAACGAGATGGATGTCTCAATTTGCGTAAAGCTTTTGCTTCGATTTGACGAATTCTTTCACGAGTTACTCCAAATATTTGTCCAACTTCTTCTAGAGTACGACATTGACCATCATCAAGTCCAAAGCGCAAGCGCAATACTTTTTCTTCTCTTTCAGTAAGAGTTGATAAAACATTGGCAAGTTCAGACTTCAACATCTCAACAGTAGCATATTCTTCAGGAGACATCGTTCTCTCGTCTCTGATGAAATCACCTAAATGAGAATCATCTTCTTCACCAATTGGTGTTTCAAGAGATACTGGATCTTGAGATATTTTATATACTTCACGAACTTTATCAACAGTCACTCCTAATTTCTTAGCTATTTCCTCCTCTGTTGGTTCGCGATTCAACTCTTGTGTCAATTGTCTTTGAACACGAGCTAATTTATTAATCGTTTCAACCATGTGAACAGGAATACGAATAGTTCTTGCTTGATCAGCAATCGCACGAGTTATAGCTTGACGTATCCACCACGTTGCATAAGTTGAAAATTTATATCCCTTGGTAGGATCAAATTTATCAACAGCTTTCATAAGACCAATATTACCTTCTTGGATTAAGTCAAGGAATAACATTCCACGTCCAACATAACGTTTAGCAATACTGACAACAAGACGAAGATTGGATTCCGCTAACATCTTCTTAGCATATTCATCACCTTGTTCAGCAAGTTTAGCATATTCAAATTCTTCATCAGTCGTAAGCAAATTGATACGACCAATCTCTTTTAAATACATTCTTACTGGATCGTTTATCTTGATATCTTTAGTCAAAGTTAAATCTTCAACGACAAGATTACTTGGATCCTCATCATCATTTGAGTTATCAGCAGTTTCAGAAACTACTTCAATATTGTTTTCAACTAATAAATTGTATAAATCATCTAGAGTATCACTATCGACTTCTAGGCCTTTTAATTCACTGGCTAACTCTTCATAAGTTATATAACCATTCTCTTTTCCCTTTTTTAATAGTGATTTTTTTCTGTCCTCGATAGTTTTGATTTCTCCTACCATTAGTTTCACTCCCCTATTCTGAGCAGTCTAATTTTTTCAGCTATTTTAGCTTTTTCAATCGGATCATTTTCTCTTTTGATCAAATCATTTAGGCGTTTTATCTCTTGCCTCATATTATATTCCTTAATGACACCGATATAATCTTCAATAGCTTTAACACTGATATCATCTTCATAATCCAAGCTCATTATGAAATTATAGACTACTAACAGTTCTTCTTTATCCGTCAAATAAGTATAAAAATCAGCCATATTGATAGTTCCATATTTGTGATAATAATAACATATCTCACTAGCCAAATAACGAAGTTCCTTAGTCATTAAGTGAACATCTTCTTTTTCAAATTTTCTTATTGCCCAGGGATCATTAACCATACTGTATATTAAAACATAGGCAGCTTTGTCATATTTACTACTAACTTTTTTCTTTGGCAATGGTTCATGTTTTACTTCTTCTTCACGGTTGACAACATTAGTGAATTCTAAGTACTCATTCAAACGTTTTTCCAGTGTATTATAACTCAGATTGACTTCAATTGCAAGTTTTTTAAGGATTATTTCTCTTCTTATTTCATCTTTTATAGTACTCACTTCTCTAATTACAGAATTTACGTAATTAGATAATTCGACATCGCTGTTAAAATTGACACCAATCTTCAAGAAATTTATTTTAAAATCACTATAATTTAAAGCATTTTCAATTAAGTTATCAAATCTTTCTTGACCATATTTGATGATGTATTCATCTGGATCGTGTTCACCTTTATTATTGGGTAAAGAGATGACTTTGACATTCAAACCCATTTTTACTAATTGTTCACCGATATTTAAAATAGCTGTTTGACCAGGATTATCACCATCAAGAGATAAATAGACATTAGTCGATAATTTTTTGACCAATTGCATCTGTTCACCAGTCATGGCTGTTCCCATTAGCGCAATGACGTTTTTATGACCGATTTGACTTAGTCTTATCGCATCCATAAATCCTTCGACGATAATGACGGATTTCAATTTGCGACAATGATCACGAGCAATGTGATAATTGTATAAGCACTCACCTTTTTTAAAGATGATTGTCTCTTTGGTATTCAAATATTTATTCAAGTTAGAATTGTCATAAATGCGGCCACTGAAACCGACTACATGACCACTTATATCGTGAAGGGGAAACATGATACGATTTATATAAGCGTCATGACTGTTACTTGCTAATCCCAACTGTTCCAATTCTTTCATACTGTAGTCTTTGCTGGAAAGAATCGTCGTCAAGGCATTATTTTTATCAAGAGCTAGACCGATACCAAACTCTTTTATTAACTCATCATCTATTTGACGCGACTCTAAATATTTTTTGGCTCTTTGTCCTTCTTTAGTATTGATATTGTTTTGATAATATTTATTAGCTATGTCATACATTTCATAATAGCGATCAAACTTGGTCGTTTTAGGAGCAACGCGAATACCATTTACTTCTACTCCAGCTCGTTCACCAAGAATCTTAATAGCTTCTTTAAATTCGACATGATCGTAATCCATCACAAAGTTAAAGACATTTCCACTAGCGCCACAAGAAAAGCATTTATAAATTTGTTTTTCACGACTGACACTCATTGAAGGATTAGTATCGTTGTGAAAAGGACATACTCCAAAGTAATTTTTACCTTTTTGGATAAGAGGAATATAATCACTAATCAAATCGACGATATCAACTTTTTGTCTAATTTCCGTTATCAAATCTTGATTGTTCATAACACTCCTCCTCATTGTTTTATTATACTACTAAAATTATATATAAACAAAAAAAACAGCTAAAATTTAGCTATTTTATTCTATCTCGTTGGACCTTGTGGTGTTGGTTGAGAAGCAGTTCCTTGTGTTTTAGGACGATCTTTAGCATCAGGTGTCTGAGTTCTAAAATATTGGTCAACTAAATCATTAGAACTTTGTAATAGGTTCGTAGTAATAGTTGTCGCAGTATTTCCTAAGGCATCAGCATTTACTGATAACTCATCAGTATTGATTGCACCCTCTTTTTGCAAATCTTTCTTAGCTTGTGATTGAAGTAAGGCATATGTTTCTTTTCCCTCTTTTGAAAAAGCAACTTGAGGAGTGGCAACTTTTACCCATTCACTAGCAAAAGTTACAGTTAGTTTCGTCTTTTCACTGACAACTTTTTGTCCTGTCACGCGATCATGAACTTCCATTTTACCATCACTACTTGGAGTAATTTCAAAATTTTCATGAGCAAATTGTAACTCTTCAATACTAACTGGTCGTTGACTAACTTTCAAAGTATCACCATGAGCGATAGCTTCAACTTCTTTCTTACGTTGTTCTAAACCATCTTTAGTAGCTTTTTGCATCTGCATTGCCATTCCTGCTTTATATCCTTCTTCATATGCTTTAGCTATGACGTCTTTCCAACTATCACCATATAATTGTTGTAATCTTGGTGATGGTTTAGCAGGTAAAGTAGAAAGGAAATTTTTAACAGCCTTTGATTGAGCATCAACTATGACTTCATCGTCTAACTTAACTTCTTCACCCGTAGCACGAGCAATATTGACAGCTTTATCATACATTGATGCACCACGTTGATCAATTATTTCACCAACGACATCATCAACGACAAATTCTGTTTTCAAATTTGGTTCTCTCTTGTTATTTTGACTGTCATCACCACGAGCATCACGTGTTGCTTGATCCATGCCAGCTTGACGAACTTGAGCTAACGGATCATCTAGGTTTGGTGAAGGACTAACAGCATCATGGCGAGCTTGTTCCATTCCAGCCTTACGAATTTGTTCTAAGATATCTTCTTCACTTTGAGAAGTAGCACTAGCTTCACGGCTTGCACCATCTTCACTCAAAGAAGACTCTTCCTTCTTTTGTTCTTTTTCTCTTTTAATTTCTTCAATTACTTCATCTAAATTAGCAACTTTATGAAAATAAGCTCTCAAAAATTGTTTATATGACTCAGTCGTTTGAGGGTCGCCTAATGCTTCGATATTTTCTAACATATCGACAAAACCAGTCAATTCTCTTCGCAATAGTGGCGTCAATTCTGTCGAAATGTCACGATTCAAATCATCGACATTTTCATCATAGAACCCATCAACAGCCTTAATGAAATTAGATGCTACACGTGGTCCGATAGCATCGCCATCACGAACTTTTTTACTAGCTTCAACTATCTTTTCAAAATTTATTCCATTATTGGCAATTTCTGAACGAATTTCTGCGATTCTGGCATCTGAATAATTGAAAAAATTTCCATTAGCATTCGTCAAAAGAGCTGGAACATATTTACTGACACTTGCTAAAATATCCATATTGTTAGACACAAGACTGTGAAGGAAATCTTGACGTTCTCCATTGCTAGTAAATTTTCTTTGGACATCAGGTAGGATGAGATCAGCAAAGACTTTTTCAACTAATTGTTCTTTTCTAGCCTTTGAAACGGTTTCTAAACGGACAAGAGAATTGGGATCCTTTGGTCTTATTTGACCATTTTTTATTTTTCTAATAGAATTATCTAATTTGTTAATGACATCTAAACTTTGAACAATTTCATCATATAGTTCAGGATGAATAGCTTCACGCAATTTTGTATCATCATTATTTATGAAAGCATCAATTAGTGTTTCTTCACTGACATAATTTGATAAGAGATATACCAACTGTTTACCGAAATGATATTCATCAACTTCAGCTGGAACTGGTTGATTACTAATCTTTTCAGCAAGATATCTAGTAATTCCAGCATTTAATCCCGTCTTTTTAGAATTGGTAATTCTACCTTTTTCATCGCGTTCATATTCGACTATTCCAACAGCATTACGTTTATTACGAGCATTTGAACGACTAGCAGCAAGCAATAGTTCGTGAATGAATAAGGTCTCGACGTATTCATTTCCCTCTTTTATTGCAAAGGTATTGTCACTGACATCAAAAAAACTGCTATCCATGTGAATGGAATCAGGTGTACAACACATACTGTTATGCCCACTTTGTAAGCGATCCGCAACAATGAATTCACTGATACTATTAAATTTAGCTTTGATTGCATCACTCTTATCAGCTGGTAAAGAGGCAATTATTTTTTCTCCATATTCAGTTAAGAACTCTGGATTAAAAGCTAAAATAGTTGAATATCCATATTTTTTCTTCAATTTTTCTTCGCGTTCATTAGTTATATCCATGCGATTTGGTTGTCTATTCATATTCTACATCACTTTCCATACTAAAATATTTTTCTTCTAAAATGCGATTGACGTCACTATCAACTCGATTATATACTTTTTCTCCTTTTTCATCTTCTTCTAAGGTACAAAAGATACAATTATCATCTCTATCTAAAAATTGAACTATTAAACCATAATCCTCATCTTGATAAGTTGCCAATTCTATTAAGTCATCCATACACGTTCACCTCTATCATAATTGTAACATATATTACCATAAAAAAGAAACAACTTTTGTTGTTTCTAAAATAAACTCAATTGATTTGATTCACCCATGTCATCTAAAACTCCCATTGCTTGCATCTTTTCAATTATTGTCTTGGAAACATGACCACGTTTTTGAAGGTCTTCAATACTCATGAATGGACGTTTTTCACGTTCTTCAACAAGAGCGGTAGCAACGTTATCACCTAAACCATCTAAAGCTCTAAATGGCATGATGAGCGTATTTTCTTCTTCATCATCGATTAAGAAGTACTTACCATGACTCTTATTGATATCAACATTCTTAAATTTAATACCACGAGCCGCTGCTTCTAAGCAAACTTGTAAAACACCATAAGTATCTTTTTCTTTATTAGATGCAGAGTTTCCTTTCTCATCTATTTCTAACATTTTATTCTTAATGGCATCATATCCACGGACCATGGCATCGATATCAAATGAATCACATCTTATAGACATGTAAGCACAATAGTACAAAAGTGGATGATGAACTTTATACCAAGCGATTCTAAAAGCACTTGTGACATAGGCAGCAGCATGAGCTTTAGGGAACATGTATTTTATCTTTTGACAAGAATCGATAAACCATGGCTCAATGTTCGCATCAATCATGATCTGTTTCCAACTCTGCCACTCATCTGGAGATTTACTAGCTTTTCCTTTACGGACAAACTCCATAATTTTAAAAGCTTTTAAAGGCGCAACACCATGATAACTCAAATAAACCATGATGTCATCACGACACCCAATAACTTCTTTGAAAGGGACGACTTTGTTGACGATTAAATCTTGAGCATTACCAAGCCAAACATCAGTACCATGAGATAGTCCTGATATTTTGATCAATTCGGCAAAGGTTGATGGTTTAGTATCAACGAGCATTTGAATGACAAATTTAGTTCCAAATTCGGGAATTCCCAAAGTTCCCGTCGGACATAGAATTTGTTCTTCAGTAACGCCAAGAGCTGTAGGTGATGAGAAAATACTCATGGTCGCTTTATCATCAAGAGGTACACAAGTGACGTCAACTTCTCCATTTTCAGCAATTGGATAATCTTCTTTATTCTTACCCTTTTCAATCTCTTTTTTAGATAAATCTTGTAAAAGGCGCAATACTGTCGGATCATCGTGACCGAGAATATCTAGTTTCAATAAATCTTGGTCAATGGCATGATAGTCAAAGTGAGTCGTACGCCATGGAACAGTTACATCATTAGCGGGATACTGAAATGGCGTAAAGTCAAAGACATCACGATAACTTGGAACGACAACGATTCCACCTGGATGTTGCCCAGTCGTTCGTTTGACACCAATACAACCATTAGATATTCTTTCAACTTCACAACCGCGCATTCTACTCTTGATCAAATTGTTTTTCTTAAGTTCATCTTTTGATGGCGGTTTAATACCATAAGAATTCATTTCATTTTTCAAACGATCATATTCTTTATCTTCTTCAAAACCTTGAACGTAACCATAAGCTGTCTTATCAGCTACTGTACCAATTGTTCCTGCACGATAAACGTTGTCAGTACCAAATAACTCTTTAGTATACTCATGAGCATTGGCTTGATTATCACCAGAAAAGTTAAGATCGATATCAGGTACTTTATCAGCATTAAATCCTAAGAAAGTCGCAAACGGCATGTCTTGACCATTTTTATTCATAGGGGTTCCACACTTTGGACAAATCATATCTGGCAAGTCAAAACCTGATGAGTACGTTGCACCTAATGGATTACCATCTTCATCATCAAAGATTGAATGTTTACACTTAGGACAAGCATAATGTGCTGGTAGTGGATTTACTTCTGTTATTCCCATCATCGTCGCAACAAAACTAGATCCGACAGATCCACGGGAACCAACTAAATATCCATCATCATTAGAGTGCTTAACCAATTTTTGAGCAATTAGATAAATTACGTCAAATCCTCCACCAATTACTCCACCTAGTCGCTTTTTCAATTCTTTCTCAACACCATCATCAGTAATAGTTAGTTCTTTTCCATTTTCAATATCTTTCTTTAATCCTTTGGCAATATTTTCTCTAACTATTTCTTTTACTTTATCAAATCCTTCACGAATTACAGAATTCAAGTTTTCATATAGCAATTCTTCAAATTCTTTTTCATCCATATCAGGATTTTCTTCTTTTAATTTATCTTCTAAGCTATTTAAGACACAATCACCATATAATTCTTTAGAAATTCTTTCTTCAATGTGATGTGGAAGAGGATTTCCATACAGACTAGTAGCTTTGTCATAAACCATGTCGGTAACCGTCTTAGCTGAATTTTCAATAATTGGAGAAAATGGTACTTCTGGATATTCAATTACTTCTATTTCTTCAGCCATATCTAATATTTTTTGAGGATTATCGATGATAATTTCTTCCTTTGTAGCATCATCAAGGAAATAGAATTCATCCATCATTTCATTTGTCGTTCTAAAGAATTGATTTGGAATATGAGGTTCTTCTTCCTCACCAGATGGATTCAAATCATATTTTAAAACGTATACTTCTTGACCAATTGACTCTTTGAAACGAGCTTTGATAAAACCACGAGATTCAAACTTGCGAAGAGCAGCAAAGATAGCATCTCTTTTTTCTTCACCTGTTTTGCTCTTTCTAAACATCTCTTCATCTTTATCTGGTTGATACATCTCCAAAATGTTATTTCGCGTCATTGGAATATCTTGATACTCACTCAAACTAAAAATTATCTTTAAGACTTTTTCTTCAACTGGTGATAAGGCATCACCATATTCATTGATACTTATCTGTCTCAATGAATCTAAAAGATCATCATTATTAGAGTTCTTCTTTTTTCTACTCAAGAAACGGGCAAGAGGATGACGTCCTTTGGCAGGAGAATTTTGATTGACAATAATTTCGCGATAAATGCGATCTTCTCTATCAATATTATGAACATCACCCGTTGCGACAATTGGTCTATCTGCACGATGAGCACAGTCGATTATCTTTTTGATAACTTGATGAATATCATCTAAATTATTGATATCGCGACCACGTAACAAATGCGTATAATTTTCAGGTGGTTGAACTTCGATATAATCATACCACTTCATCGCTTCGATGACATCTTCATCACATCTAGTTAGAGCTAAATTAAATATTTCACCATTGCAGCAACCAGAACCAATCAATAGCCCTTCTCTATTTTCATCAATAACTCTTCTCGGAATACGAGCAGCTTTTACTAAGAAACCAGTATTGGAATAACTTATTATTTTAAATAAATTTTTTAGACCTATTTTGTTCTTAGCTAAAATATTTACATGGACAGCATTGCACTGTTCATTGATAACTTTTTCAGCAACACTCTTAGTTGGAATGTTATCATATTGAGTCTCAAGAGGATTTAGTTGAAGATTGGTCTTTTGGGCAAGATAGTCAACGCTAGCTAACTCTTGTAAATTTTCTAAGTCTTTCAATTGACCTAGCATCTTTACAAACATCTCAGCCGTCTTTTCAGCATCGTAGTCAGCACGGTGATGACTTCTTACTTTATTGACGACGATTGTTATATCTTTTTCTTCTTCATTTTCAACGTATTTTAATTCAACATAGTTTTTACCAGGTTTAATCTGAAGTTTACGACTTCCATAACCAGTTATAGGTGATATTGAGTCATTTATGTATTCAACTTCTACTTCAACTTCTGTCTCTTCTTCAAATTCAACTTGATAAACTTTAGATTCTTCTTTATCATAAGCAGTTTTACCATTTACGGTGATCTTTTTGATACCGTTATAGTCATTGTTGAAAGAATCACTTTCTTCAACAACTGTCTCACTCTCTTCATCATCTTCGTCATCAGCTTCATCCATATCGATTTTATAAAATTTTGTCAAAGCTGATAAACTGTGTCTTTTCAAATCAGGATTGATGATACGTGATAACATCATAGTATCGACGATAGGATTGGATAACTCACCGAGTTGATACTTGTAATACGCCATATCCAACATCGATTTATCAAAACGAGCATTATGAGCAACGAGAATGCCATCACCAATGAATTCTTTAAAGCGCTTGACAACATTTTCTTCATTATCAGCATCGCGAACTTTATAGTCACTGATACCAGTCAAATTGGTGATGACTGGGTCAATGTGATGTCCAGGATTAATCAATTCATCAAATCGTTCTTCTTGTACAATTCCATTTTTAACTTTAACAGCACCAACTTCAATAATTGAGTCATTCAATCCAGCATTGAACCCTGTCGTTTCAACGTCGAATACGACAAATGTAGCATTGTCCAACTCTTCATCACGAGAATTGAAAACGACATTCAAATAATTTTCACTCATTTCGAGTTCAGTTCCATACAAAGCTTTAAAGTTAGGATGTTGTTTTTTCTTCTCTTCTTCTTCATGTAATTTCAGCAAGGCTTCTTCATGTTTCAAATTCAAATCTTTTAATGTCTCTTCATAATTTATATCTTCTAAAGCATCATTTTCTTTTTTCTTTTCCAAATTATTAATCTCATCTTCTAGTGCTTTAACCTGTTTTTTAGCTTCTTTTAAAGGAGCATTCAACTCTTTATTATACTTAGTAACTTCACCAAAGACATGAGGAAAAGCTTGACAACAGTCATGGTCAGTTATAGCAATACCAGGATGATTCCAACTCATAGCTTGGCGAACTAATGCCACTTCATCACAAACACCATCCATATCACTCATCTTGGTGTGAGCATGAAGTTCTATTCGCTTACGCGGATAAGTGTCTTTGCGCTTTTCTTCTTCATGATCAATTTTATTTATATCACGAATATTGAAAACTAATTCACCATTGGCATACTTATCTATCTTTACACTTCCACGCAATTTTACCCAAGTGCCAGGTTTAGTCTTTTTGACAATATCGAGATACTCATCTTCTTCACGAGTGAAAAGTTTACAAGTGATACTATCAGTGTAATCAGTGACTTTCAAAGTTATAATTTTGAAAGCTTTACTAGCTGGTTCAAAAGTTTCATTTCCAAAGATATATCCTTCGACCGTTACGTTTTCTTCCTCTTTATCCAATAATTTAATAAAACTTGCTTCATCACTGATAACACGTCCTTTAATCGTATTATCATCAACTATTTTCTTTTCATGTTTTACCTTTTTCTTCGGTTCTTCACTCTCTTCTTTTGGCGGTGGAGTCAAAGATGAATAATCGACTTCTAAGTTCTTCTTAATATTTTCAACGATGTCATTGCGTTTTTCTTCATTGAGAACTGTTTTAATATTTAAATCATATCCATACATCGCCATTATTTTATTCAAATCATTTATGAAGATATTAACTTGACGTTCTTCAGCTCTATTGATAACTTCAACATAATATTTTTCATTTTGATTAACTAAACGATTACTAAAAATTTCAATAATGGGATTTTTTTTCTTTATGATATCAACAGCTTCATCAAAGTATTGACGGAAGTAATCATTGTTGACTTTATCAACATTCATATATAGATATATGTCTTTACCACCAAAAAAAGTTTTTAATGAAGAAGTCATTAAACTGTACAGTTCAGGTGAAATATTAGTACTATTTTTCATAATTAATTTTATTTTACCAATATTGTCATATACTAGAACTTTTTCAATAGTAGCATTTTCTAATTCATTAAAAAACTTTGGATCTATATTCAATTTATCAAAAATTTGTTTTATTTCATTTTTCATAGTAGACCCCCTGTCAATTACATCATATCTAAATTATTAAGTCTAATTATGTATTTTTGATTCTTACAACAAAAGTCGATAAAACCGAATAAATCGACATTGCGCAATTCCTTTTCAACTGGATATTTATCGATGTCAAAAGGCATCTGATCACGCATCATGTAACTGACTAATTCTTCACGATCAGCTCCTAAATACATCAAAAAATATGGATATAATTGTCTTTTCAAAAGTTTTAAATTTTTAAATCCCTCAGTAAATTTACTGCTGCCAGTAAGACGTGTCTGCAATTCATTAGTTATAGCTAGATCAATTATTGAAGAAACAATCTCACGATTTTCTTTTTGGAAAGAACCGAGTTCATATTTAACTAATGTATATATGATGCGCATCAATGTTTTAGTACTATCATCACAATCATCACTCTTACCCCAAGATATGTTTTTCTTAGGATTAGTGCGCATGTATTCAATAGTGTCTAATTTGGGGTGGATGACTAGAATATGATAAGTATCTTTGATATTAAAACGTAAAATATCGCGGAGGATATCTTTTATCTTTTTTTGATTGGTATCCCAAGCTTTCATCAAGAATTGACGATGACGATCAGTCTCTTTTTTTATCTTTTTAAAAACATCACTTTCAAAGACGAGATTATAAATCGTATCATCATCTGGTATAAAGTCATTGTTATATTTCAATATTTCAACATTTTCTTTTTCTAAACGCATGTACTGCTTACCATAATTTTGATATAGTTTAACTTTTAATTGTTGTAACTCCTCAGAAAAGGATGGCTTAAATAATAAATACCAAGCTAGCAAATAGTCGTTTGTCATAAATTCTATATTCATATTCTCCACCTTCTAAATAACTAATATAAATATACCATAATCAGAAACTTTTTAAAATAAAAAAGAGAAAAAATTCTCTTTCTACATCATATTATTTGGACCTTGATTGGCACTTTGATTAGGATCAGGATATTGTGGATTATTAACAGTAGCATTTGGATTTGGCATTCCATAATTCATTGGTTGTGGTATTGGTTGTTGATAAGTCATACTATTATTTGTTGGTTGGGCATTTTTCTTCTTTTCTTTAAATTTCATGATGGCATGAATTACGACTAAAACAATACCAATAGCTACAAAGTATATAGCTAGACCAAAGCTACACTTGACATCGACTCCATAACTCGTCGTATAAGACAAATACTGGTCTTTCAACTCATTAAGTTTACTTAGCGTATCACTGACATCAATGACCACGATAATTGCAGCTATAGCAGCTGGTATCAAAGATATCAAATTCTTTCTAAAGAAAATCAGTATGGCTACAACGATAGCTAATCCTAGAATTAGTGCGCCATCTTTTACTTGACCTTCAGCAGAAAAATAATTAACACTCGCACTATAAAATTCTGATCCATTCATGGTTACAGTTAATTTAGCAAAATCTAAAAAGGCACCGACAGCCATGATTGCTGCACCAGCAAAACCGAGAAGACTCATTTTATCAGTAGGAAACGACATCTTTGGCTTACTAGCAGCACCCATCATATTTGGTTGATTTGTTGGCTGTTGTTGAAAATTTGGATTTGGCATTGGACTTGGTCCCATTGGTTGTCCATTGTAATTGTTATTCATTTTACTCCTCCTATTATTTATAATAATATTTTACTAAAAATAAATAAATCTTTCAACAAAATTAATCATAAAGAATTCTAACTTTGTCTACTACCAATTGGTACTTGTCCATTCGCTTCTCCACTTTGCCACGAGCTAAAATGACATTACCTCGCTTTATTTTATATTGCTCATATACATATGGGAAAAGCGTTAAATCGATATTACCACATTCGTCACTACCAACAGCAAAAGCCATCATTTTATCCTTTTTAGTAGTAATTTCTTTGACTCTATCAATCAAGACGATAATGTCAACTGTCTTATTTAAGTATCTATCTATTTCATTTAAATCAATAACTTTATATTTACTCTTATATGTCGTCGTCGGATAATCACTCAAGTAAAAACCAAACAATTCTTTTTCTCGTTCCATGATGATCTCTTTTGAATATTCTTCTTTTATTTCAATTTCTGGTTTTAATATCAAAGATTCATCTAAATCTTTAGCAAGATTGGCATAATTTAATAAATTGTCAAGATTTTCATTAAGAGTGCGAATGTTATAACCAAAGTCTTTAAAACAAGAAGAATCAATTAAAGCTTCAAGAACTTTTTTATTAACGTTTTTCGAAACTACTTTACTGATACAGTCATAGATATCTTTATAATCATCTCTTTTAGAGACAATGTCATTACAAGTTACTATACCGACATTTTTAATATTGGAAAGAGGAAATCTTATTCCTTCTTTTTCAACGGTATAATAACTAGTACTAGTCTTGATATTAGGAGGTAAAATTTTAATATTCAATCTTCTAGCTTCAGTAATGTACTCTTTCGTTTTAGATTCACTACCAATTACTGATGATAGCAAATTACTGAAGAAGTATTTAGGATATTTAGCTTTTAAATAAGCCATGCGATAAGCGATTATAGAATAGGCAACTGAATGAGACTTATTAAATCCATAATTGGCAAAATTTAAAATTAAGTCATAAATCTTTTTACTAGTCTCTAAATCATGACCATTTTTAAGACATCCAGCGATGAATTTCTCTTCTTCATTTTTTAAGATTTCCTTTTTCTTTTTACTCATGGCACGTCGTAAAATATCAGCTTCACCAAAAGTAAATCCCGCTAGGACATTAGCTATTTGCATGATTTGTTCTTGATAGATAATTATTCCATAAGTACTAGATAAAATAGGTTTTAAAGCCTCATCTAAATATTCAATTTCTTCTTCACCACGTTTACGTCTTATATACGAATCGATGTTGACAGCTGGTCCTGGACGGAAAAGAGCGATAGCTGCAACGATATCATCGAGATTGCTCGGTTTCAACTTGCGTAAGAAATTGCGCATGCCATCAGATTCAAATTGGAAGATACCACTAGTATCAGCTGTCTGAAAGAGTTTAATGGCATCAGGATCATCAAAGGGAATACTTGAAAAATCTATTTTTATACCCTCACCCTTTTCAATGTCACTGATCACATTCATGATAGTAGTAAGATTTTTAAGACCTAGGAAGTCCATTTTCAAAAGGCCTAATTCTTCTAAGTAATCATGTTCAAATCCCGCCAAATAGATATCATTATTCTTCACTAAAGGAATTACTTCATCAAGTGGTTTTTCACTCATGACAATACCAGCAGCATGCATCGATGTATGACGTGGAAAACCTTCAATGACATTACAAATGCGATATAGTAAACGCAATTTATTATCACTATCTATCATATTTCTAAATTCGTGATCACTGTCATAAAAATCTTTTAACTTAAGTTTGGTCACATGAGGTATGCGCTTACACAAAAAATCAATATCACTTGCTTCAGCATTTAAAACTCTTCCGACATCACGAATGACAAGGCGTGCTCCAAGTGTTCCAAAAGTAACGATACCACTGACATTCTTTTCGCCATATTTTTCTTTGACATAATTAATGACTTGGTCACGATAGACATCAGGAAAATCAGTATCGATATCAGGCATGGTCACACGTTCAGGATTTAGAAAACGCTCAAATAACAAATCGTAATGAATGGGATCAATTTCTGTAATACCTAATGAATATGCGACTAAACTTCCCCCAGCACTACCACGTCCTGGTCCAACTAGAATACCACTCTTTTTCGCATACTTTATGTAGTCATAAACGACTAAGAAATAATTGGAAAAGCCCATGTCATTAATGATGTTTAATTCATATAATAGTCTCTCTTTATAATTATTGGGAATATCATTATTAAGTCTTTTAGATAAGCCTTTAATACTCAACTGTTTTAAATAAGAATAACTATCACCATTATCTACTTTATAAATTGGTAAGAGATTACCATTATTTTTAAATTCAAAGGAACATTTATCAATGATGACTTCGGTATTATTAAGTCCTCTATTACTAGATAGATTCATAGCTTCTTCAAAAGGAATAAAATGATTATTGGCAATGGGATAATTGACATCATCAGCAATTGTTTTACCATCTCTTATCATGTAGACATATTTTAAATAAGTTGCCTCTTCCTCTGTCATATATAAAATTTTATTTAAAAATACAATATTATCAGTATAGTTTAATACTTCTTTTTCTTCTTCTCTATTTTGATATCCCACATACACATCTTCATATAAATCTTTTACTTCATCAAATTTAGAACGTGATTCATAGGGAAGAATACAGATCAGTTCTCGGTTATATCTCTTTAAGTCTTCAATGGTTAATGAATGGTCATATTTAATAGTTGATAATTTTATTAAACTTTTATAGCCATCATAATTTTTAGCATACAAAAGTATTGATAAATTATCTATTTTAGCGTCAAAACCTAGTACAGGTTTAATACCATTTTTTAAACATTCTTTATAAAAGATCATTGCGGATGTCATGTCATCATCACATATAGCAATACTCTTTAAATTGTTCTTTTTACACAATTCCATCATTTTATCGATAGTTATTAGGCTCGACAAAAGTGAATAATTACTCTTTATATATAAAGGCGTATACATAACATCCCTCCTAGTTATAATATACCACATAAAACATAAAATAAAAATCGAACAATAAAAAATAACTATCAACTATAAGAGCTTACACTATAAAACTTACCATCTTTTCTCAACATAAAAATATTTGACTATTTATTTCTTTTATGATATTCTTATAGGGCAAGTGTTTAATTACATTAAAAAGGAGGAATTTGAGATGGCTATTAATATTACTAACAGAAAACCAAATGTTAAAAATTTACGTTCTCACGCTAATAACAAAACTAAAAAGAAACAAGGATTAAACCTAGTTGTCGTTAGAGATGTAAACGGTAAAAGATATAGAATTACAGCTAAAGATTTAAGAACTTTAAAGAGAGATCAAAACATTGCTGCATAAGTAGATATCGAAAGATATCTTTTTTTATGAAAAAAATGAACTAGTTTTTTAAATCTAGTTCATCAATATCTTCTATCACTGATAATTGTTGATCAACAATCAGTTTTAATTTTCTTTTAAAAACAATAATGTTGCGCTCTAATGTATCAGCTCTCACTTCAATTTTTTCAGCACGCATCAAGGCATCATTAACGATTTGTGATGCATTTCTCTTCGCATCCATAACAATTATGCGACTTTCTTCAACAGCATTCTTTTTTATATCATTACTAGCCTTTTCAGCATTTAGAAGAGCACTTTTTAAAGTCTCTTCTATTTTTTTATAATGTTCTAATTCTTTTTTTAAAGATTTTATCTCTTCTTGTTGCGTTTTGACACGATTGATTACGGCTTCAGTTTGCACAATGACATCATCAATGAATTTATTTACTTCTTGTTTATTATATCCATCTTGTTCACGATTAAACTTTTCCACCTAATCACCTCGTTTCCGATCAAACAATATTACTACCAGTTAAAATCCTCGTCATCATCGTCTTTCTTAGACTTACTTTGTTTTCCATTATTTTCATCACTAATAGAACCCTCAACTGCAATTGATTTAGGAGTACATAGGAATATTCCTCCACCTAACTTTTGTAAATCTCCTTCAATAGCATATAAAGTTCCGCTTAGAAAATCGACAATTCTTTTGGCTTGATCCGGAGTTACTCTTTTCAAATTGACAACAACAGAACTATTACTTTTCAAATAATCAGCAATCTGTTGTGATTCCGAATATGCTCTTGGTTCTAAAAGAATCATTTTATTACTATTATTTTCTATTGCATCAGTCATTATTTCAACACCGTCATTACCATCTACAGTTGGGTCACCTTCACCAGGTTCAACTCCTGTTATTTTATCAATCCATTTATTAAAAGCCATGTTTTTATCCTCCATATCATATATATTTGATTATAGCATATTGTTCCTACTTTTAAAAGTACCAATTTTATCCAAACCAAGCTGAGACAATGTCACTGTTATTGCTCAAAGGTTCAGGGTTTGGTCGATCAAATTTTATTTCAACAGGAACTTTAAAGGCTGAACCGAATGCTAAGGCATTACCAGGTTGTAATGTTTTTAACTGTTTCGTTCCTTCTTCACTTATATTAGGAACCATTTCACGGATGTATGCCAAATCTTTAGGATGTAGAGTTCGCAAAATTATGAAATTGGTACATTGCGAGATACAAGTCTCACTAAGTTCACTTGGTCTTTGAGTTATCAATCCCAAAATGACACCATATTTACGTCCCTCTTTAGTTATTCGTTCAAAGATATTATAACCTAGAAGTTCAACATCATTATCTTTTTGAACATAGCGGTGAGCTTCTTCAATTATTATATGAGTTGGGTTATGTCCACGATTACTATCGAAACAAGCTCTTTCAAAAATCATTTTAGATATTATTTTAGTAATTGATTTAGCTAATCGATCATTGACATAGTTTATATTTATATCAACTATTTGAACAGGTTTACCATTAGCTGTTTTAGTAAAATTATCTATATAAGTATCACGATCTATCATCTTTGGATAATCGAAATACATAGCAGCATCAGAATTTATCAAAGAATGAAGTCTAACAGATAGGACATTAGCATAATCAAAGACTTTATCACTCTTCAGAATACCTTCTGAAATAAGAGCAAAGTCAAGAGCTAATTCCAAATCTTTCAAAGTGTAATAAGTATCTCCTTTAGGATCAGGTATTTCAATCCCTTCAACGATGAAACTGTTAATCATGTCGACAACTAATTCCATCTCGGCCATTTTTCCATTATTATCAACGAAAAGGCATTGTTTTAGAGTACGATTGTATCCCGGTTGAGAGATGACTGTTTCAAGATTTAATTGTTCAGTGTTATAAGTCGTCAAAATTGCTGTTACTTGGTCTCTTATCTTACTAGATTCCTTACCACTTTGTAATATATCCATGATAGCACGCGCTATGATATCATTTTTAAATACGACGACATCACTATTTTCTTCTTTAAAAATAGGAACATATTTTAAAGCACGTTCAATGATGGATAATTGAGTACTCTCTGTCGCTTCTAGAAGAATAGCTATATCATCAGTATTCAATAGCCATAAAGGAATTCGCAAAATCTCATGTTCGCCATCATTGACATTAGTCGTATACACTTTATCGTTTAACATTGGTGAAATGTTATGCAACTCAGAAAAGGCACGAATATATTCACCATAAGCATCAAAAATAAATATTTTGGCATTGATTGGTACATAGTTACTACTAGTAAAAACATTTTGAATTATTCTAGCGGTTGTACAACTCTTACCACTACCAGTATTACCCAAAATAGAAAAATGGTTACTGAAAAAGTCATTGATATTAACATTTATGCGATAATTGGCATAAACTGTTGATAAACCCAAATACACTTGAGTATTATCAGTAACTTTTTGATTACCTAAAACTAGATATAACTCATCCATGACAATAATTCTAACTTTTGATTTAAAAGCTGGTTTTTTATTGATACCAGGTATGAATCTATTATCGGCTATTTCACCAACAATACCTATTTTAGCAACATTAGAATTGATATTTAAAATTTCACCAACTATTCGTTTGTCACCATCTTCAAAAACGACGTGAACATTTATTAAATTAGTTTGTGAAGAGATATCAATAGTTAAATTTACCATTACATAATTTTCTTCGATACTAAAAATTTTACCAATCATACTATCAACCCTATTCTACCTAAAATTATATCACTAAATCATAAAAAAAAGAAAGAAAAATGACACAATTTAATCATCTTTCTCATCTTTAGTTTTCAATATTAAAGTTGCACTATTAGAAAAGTCTAATTTTTTTCTTATCGACAATAATTTTTGATAATTCATTTTACGGATGTAATTTACTCTATCTCGTTTTATTTCACCATATTCAATGATGTCATTAATGAGTGAAGAAACGGTTGAAGAGACGTTATCAGTCATCATTATTTCAGAAGCAATCCAAACTTTCTTATAACGCTCTAACTCTTGTTCAGTGATATCATATGTCTTTAAGTATCTGTTTATTTCTGTTATCAATTCATTTGGATGATCAGTTTCAGCCCAAAATTCAATTATTAAGAAATCATCGACATACATTCTATCTAGATATATCGTATTCATCAAATTTCTTTCCAACATCTCATCTTTAAATACAGAAGTTGATCCGAATAAAATATTTAAAATCATCCCAACGTATAAACTCAATTCAAAACGATCACGTTCTTTAAAACGTTCAACATCCAATTTGATAGCAAATCCTAGTTTATTTGTAGCGACGTTATCCAAAGACAACTCTTGATATTTGTTATATACTTCTAATGGTTCTTTAACTTTTTTTATCTCTGGATTTTCTCTTTTTTCAATACTGTTTAATATTTCATTATTCTCAACTATCGCAATAATTTTATCAGGATCTAGTTCACCACCGATGACTAGACACATATTATTGGGATTGTAAAAAGCATTATAAGTATCATATAGATTTTCTTTAGTTATACTTCTAACAGAATCACAATCACCAGCTATCGGTATTCTAAATGGATGTTTTTTATAAAGCATGCGCTGCATCTCTTCTTCGGCAAACCATTCAGGATTATCACTCAACATATTTATTTCTTCACAAATGATACCCTTTTCTTTTTCAACATTTTCATCAGTAAAGTAAGGACTATTTACATAGTTGATCAAATAATCCAAGTTCTCATATAAGTTATCAGTTCCAGAAAAATAATATCTAGTCGCTTTATAACTAGTAGATGCATTACAACTAGTACCACTCTGTGCAAAAAATTCAAAAGGGTCCATGCCATCTTTTTGTTCAAACATTTTGTGTTCTAAAAAGTGGGCAATTCCCTCGGGAACATGAATCATTTTCTTTTCATCTTCAGAGTAGAAATCCAATATCAAAGAACCAAATTTAGTAAAATAACTGACAAAATAATTATTCTTATTTTCAAATGGCAAGATATAAACTTCTAAACCATTTTTCAACTTTTCAAAATACACATCTTGATCTATTCCCACCAATTCAAATTTATTCATCGTCTTCTCCTCCTAGCAAGTAAATAGTATCGAAGTATATTTTTTTACTAACATTTATAATATCTTCTTTGGTAACTTTCGCAATCATCTTTTTTCGTTCTTCTGGCAAAGCTGAATCAAGTATTTCTGAAGCATAATAGTAAGAGATTATCTGTCCTGGATAATCATACATCTCATCAACTAAAGAGATATATCTAGTCTTAGCTTTATCTATTTCTTCATCAGTAAAATTACCCTTCTGCATATTTTTAAATTCTTTTTTTATCAAAGCAATCGTCTTCTTAAAATTAGACTTAGTAATGCCTGATGTTATAAATAATAAATTATCTATTTTATTAGAACTAGAATTTATGTAATAACACAATGAATTCTTTTCTCTGACATCTCTAAACAATTTTGATTCACTACTTCCGCCAAAAATCATATTGAATATAGCTAAAGCATAATCTCTTTCAAAATCACTTAAATCTTTTATCTTACACCCAATTGATAATTTACCTTGACTTGTTGGATAATCTTCAACAATTTGTCGAGGAATTTTACGAATTTTTTCATGCGTAATAATAAAATCTTTATCTCTTTTGTGATAAATATCAAATTTAAAATTATCTTTAAAGATTTTTTCTACTTCATCAAAATCAATATCACCTAGAATAAAAATATCTAAAGCACTAGTGCGCATGAATTCTTTGTAATATTCATACAAGTTTTCTTCATCTATTTTTTCTAAATCTTCTAAATAGCCAAAACCGTGCAGAGCATAATTTTCATTAGCTCCCATCTTTTCAAGCATCTTTAAAATACTGTATTTACGGATATCTTCTTTAGCTCCTTCTATTTGGTTAACCGTGTAATTTTTGATGATATTAAAAGAAGTGCTATCAAAACGATTATTATTGACATTGGGATTGAAAATAATATCAGCTAAGTACTCAACAGTTTTATTAAACATACCTTTTTCTGTATATTTGTCATTCAAACACAACAAAGAAATATCAGTATTATAATAGTTTCCAATGCGATAACAACTGAAATCTAATTCACAAGAGTATAAATCTTGTTGCATGATTGCCATATCTCTTCTAGTCGGATAATTCTTACTAGAAAAAGTTAGCATATCAGCAAGAAAATTTCTTTTAGTTATCTCTTCTTTAACTATTTTTTTTCTGAAGATCAAATCTATCGTTATCGTCTTAAAACGATCAGTTTTAATCATGTGTAAATTATAACTTCCCAAAACTTTTTTTAAATATTTCAAAAGCATCACCTTTTTTATTATGGATATTTTTTTATTTTTTATTTGTAATTCATAAATAATATTATAACACATTTGTACCAATTTTACTTGGTAGTTTACGTGGTTTTAGAAAAAGAAAAAATAAGGAAAACCTTATTTTTTACTCAAACTCTTCTTCTTCCTCTTCTTCACTAGAATCTTTCTTTTGAAGAACTTCACGTGGCTTAGAACCGTTCTGTGGTCCAATGATACCGCGTTCTTCTAATAAATCGATTATACGAGCAGCGCGATTATATCCGACTTTGAAACGTCTTTGTAAAAGAGAAGCACTAGCTTTTTGAGTATCAATTACAAAGTCAACTATTTCATTATAAAGTGGATCGTCATACTCTTCATCGACATCTCTTGGTGCTCCACCAGCATTTCCTTGTTCATCAGCAGCAACCTGTAAATTTAAGAATTTTTCATCATATTGAGCTTTTTGTTGATTAACAGTCCAATTGATGATTCTTTCTAGTTCTTCATCAGAGACAAAAGCACCTTGAATACGTTCGGGAGCATTTTCACCCATTGGTAAAAATAACATGTCACCTTTACCCAATAATTTTTCAGCACCAGTCATGTCAAGAATGGTACGAGAATCGATACTTGATGAAACAGCAAATGATATACGTGATGGAATATTAGCTTTGACAACACCAGTGATGACATCAGTAGATGGTCTTTGGGTGGCAACGATTAAATGAATTCCAGCAGCACGAGCCATTTGTGTTATACGCATGATTGAATCTTCAACTTCTTTTGAAGCGACCAACATCAAATCAGCAAGTTCATCGACAATGACTACTATATATGGCATTTTGCGAATACGGTCAGTATCGACTCTATTTTTATTCTCTTTATCGACCCATTCGTTATAAGTAGCTATATTTTTAACTTTTTTAGCTTCGAATTCATCATAACGAAGTTCCATTTCATGAACTATTTTTTGAAGAGCAACACTAGCTTTTTTAGGATCAGTTACAACGGGCATCAACAAATGTGGTACACCATTGTAATTACTAAGTTCAACTTTTTTAGGGTCAACCATGACCAATTTTACTTCATCTGGTTTAGTACGCATGAGAATGGAAGCAATGATACAGTTGATACATACAGATTTACCACTACCAGTAGCACCAGCTACCAATAAGTGAGGTGTCTTATCTATTTCAGCAAACTTAGTCTCACCCATGATATTCTTTCCCAACACTACTAATAATTTACTGTTAGCCTTATTAGATGGTGCCTTTTCTAAAACTTCTCTAAATGATACTGGTTGAATAGAATCGTTAGCTACCTCAATACCAATCGTTCTCTTACCAGGAATTGGAGCTTGAATGCGGACATCCTTTTTGGCAAGAGCTAGAGATATCTCTTTATTTATACTCAAAATTTTACTCAATTTAGTACCTGTTTTAATAGATAATTCATATTGGGTTACACTTGGTCCAACATGACGATCAACAACTTTAGCTCCTTCAATTCCAAAGTCATTCAAGACATTGACGAGCAATTCTTCAGTAGCTTTAAGAGCATTTTCATCTATTCCATTTGCATAATTATTTTTCTTTCTATTGAGCAAATCAAGAGTTGGCAACTTATAATCTGATGTTGGAACTGGCAAATCTTGATTGATTTTGATGTCATCTTCACTAACTGTTACTTCCACTTCTTTAGTGGCCTCTTTCTTCTTAGCTAAATATTCATGACGCAATTGTGTCGCCTCATCCAATTCATCGATACTAGCGATAACTGTTCGCTTATTCAAATCAATTGGTTTTTCTTTTTCATCTTCTTCGTGATTCTTATCTTTTATCTCACCAGTTTCTTCATCATAATCAACTTTTTCTGGTTCTTCTTTATCAGAAGGTGCTGTCTTTTCTTTTTCTTTCTTGATGATTTCTTTACCTTTGTCAACACCACGACGCAAATAATCAAAAATAGAAATACCAGTTACAAGACAAATTCCTAATATGATGAAAAGAATGGAAATTATAAAGGTTCCTTGACGAGCAAAAAGAATGTTAAAAACAACAGCTAGTGAGCATCCGATTATTCCACCACCCATGGCTTTTATTTCGGAATTATTCATGATAGCATTTATGACAGCCATTATGTCATTCCAGGTCTCCTCAAATATGACGCCTGTCACACCATTATTAACTTTGACATATTCAATGTGTGACCAAACTAACAATCCAACAGCTATGATGTAAAAACCAATAACTTTCTTATCAAAAAATTTTGGATATTGTTTTTTTATGATTATATAGCCACCTAGTACCAATAATATTAGGAGGAAAACCCAATCCCAAACTCCAAATAAAAAAATAGCAAAACTTCTTACTAATTTACCGACTAATCCTAGTGGCTTATTAAGTCCAAAACCTAAAATAGCTAAAATAATGAAAATAATTCCTTGGATTTCAATAGGAAGTTGAAAACTTTTCTCTTCTTCATGCTTTCTCTTTTTCTTCTTAGCCATAATACTCCTCCAATACTATTATCAATAACATTATAACATATTAAAATTGATAATTACTAAATTTTTATCAAAAAAAAAGTTCAATGTGAACTTTTTAATAATTTCTATTTCTCAAGAATGGTGGTAGTTCATAAGCACTACTACTATCATCGTCGTCATCGTCATCGACAACAGGTTCTTCTTTTGGAGCACTCTTTTCAACAACTGGTGTTGGCGCAGCTTCTTGAACTGGTTTTCGCACAACTGGTCCCGTCGTTGGATAAGATGCCTTTTCCTTAGATGACTTATCAAAACCGGTTGCGATAACAGTAACAATTACTTCATCAGTTAAATTTTCATTAATAACTGATCCAAAAATTGTATTTATATCTGTATTAGCAGCAGCACGAACAACTTCAGCAGCTTGTTCAGCTTCAAACAAAGTCAAGTTCATTCCACCAGTAATATTTATAATGGCATCAGTAGCTCCTGAAATACTCGTTTCTAGAAGTGGTGATGACACAGCTTGTTTAGCCGCTTCAATCGCACGTTCTTCACCCATACCGATACCAATACCGATAATGGCATTACCTGAATCTTTCATGACAGCTTTGACATCAGCAAAGTCCAAGTTAACTAAACCGACAACGGCTATCAAATCAGATATTGATTGAACACCACGACGAAGAACATTATCTACTTCTTTAAATGCTTCAAGCATTGGCGTTGTCTTATCAATAATTTCACGCAACTTATCATTAGGTATGACGATTAAAGTATCAACATGTTTCTTTAATTCTTCAAGCCCAACGATAGCATTTTCCATTCTCTTTCTTCCTTCGAAAGTAAATGGTTTAGTAACGATAGCAACCGTTAAAGCTCCCAATTGTTGAGCTATTTCTGCTACTACTGGAGCGGCACCTGTACCAGTTCCTCCACCCATTCCACAAGTGATGAAGACCATGTCTGCTCCACTCAATGCCTCTTCTATTTCTTTCTTTGATTCAACAGCTGCTTCTCTACCAGTATCAGGACGACCACCAGCACCAAGTCCATCAGTCAAACTTGATCCCAAAGCTATCTTTGTCTCTGCTAATGATGTATTTAAGACTTGTGCATCAGTATTTGCAACAATGAAATCTACACCTTTAACACCAGACTCTATCATTCGGTTTACGGCATTTCCACCGCCACCACCTATACCAATGACTTTAATCTTCGCCAATTGGTCCATTGCTAAATCACCAAACATAAATAACCTCCTTAATTGTGATAATCATCAACATCACTCGTAGATTCTTCATCTAATGAGACCATATTACCATTAGTGAATTCCATCATAGTATTAACTTGATCATTATCGAACATTGAATATGTCTTATCTCTCAAATCCATTTTTTTATCAAAATATTTAATAATTCCAGCAGCACTAGAAAACTTATTGTTTCTAATTCCCATTATGTTATCGTTCAATACACTGGCATTTATTCCCAACGTATTTTCTACTACAGTATTAAAACCTACTAATCCTGTTATACCACCTGTAACAATTATATAACTTATTTTTCTATTTGTTAAGTTATTTATTTGATTTTTTGCAAGTTTTAATAGCTCAGAAATACGTGATTCTACCACTTTCGTCAAATCTTCTTGATTAATAGTAACTGATTCATTATCATTTATTTTAACATCAATCGTATCATTGACATCAGCATATCGCACTGAAGCCACAGCAAAATTTTCTTTTAAGTATCGCGCTTCTTGTCTATCCACGCCATAGATATAGATGATATCATTATCAATGTTACGACTACCAAGCTTAATTATTTCATTTTTTATAATTATTTTTTTATTGAAAATAGAAACATTTATTGTCTCTTCACCAATATTTATAATTGCTCCAAGGGCTTTATCATTATCTTTATTGGAACCGATATAATAATCACCAATACTACCAAAGACGATATCAACTATCTCGATATTAGCTTCAGTAAAGATATTCATGTACGGATATAAAATCTTTTTAGGCGATACCCCTATAACAGCTTTTACACCCAGTTCTTTTCCTTCTTCACCTTTTGGATCAAAAATATTTTCACGGTTATCAACATTGAACACGATAGGAACAATTGTCACTAATTCATCTTCATCAAGGACATTGCCAATAACAGCATCTTTTAATGCTCTATTTATATCACGACCATTAATCTTATGGTTTTCATCTTTAATCGCAATATTACCAGATACTATTTTCAATTTCTTACCACTTGATGGAACAGATACTATAGCTTTATCGATTCTAACTCCAATCTGTTTTTCAATTTTAGTAACAGCATCTTTTAGAGCAGAACTTGCAGCATCAGCATCGACAACTAATCCTCTTTTTATTCCTTTACTCTTCGTTGATGTAGAAGCTAATACGTAAAAGTTATCATTTTTTATTTCAGCTACAACAATTTTTATACTGTCACTACCTATGTCTATTCCCGTATAAATCTTTCTCACAATAAGCTCCTCCATCTTTATATTTTTCTCAATATCATTATACTATCATTTCATTATACATGCAAATAGAAAAAAAGACCATTTTGGTCTTTTTATCAACAAGTCTTACCACTAATAGTTCTTCTTAGGGCTGAACCTAAACTTCTTCCTATCTCCAATATTATTTTAGCACCAGTTGCAATAGCATTTATGAAACTACTACTTAAACTAGTTCCCCCTTTTATCGAGAACAATTCTTCTTCATTAACAATTTTAATCATCATTTATTGCAGGAAAGAGGTCTAGTAAAGCCATCATATATTCCAATTATAAAGACTAATACAGCACCAAGACCAGCAGCTAGCCAAGGCGATATTCCACCACCTTTGACATTTTCTAATTCTTTTTCTTCAATCTCTCGCATTTTACCTCCAGACTGTTTTAAATACGTATTCTAGTAGTGAATATTCTTGATCTATTATTTTTATTTCAGCTACATCGTTATTCTTTTTATCAATATCAACTGACAATTTAACCTCTTTGTAATAGTTACCATTCAAATATACATTTTCTTCACTTATTGATGATACTTTGTAAGCAAATTTCTCCTTTTCTATTAACATTTCTCTATTTCTAGTAATTTTATTTAAATCATCTAATAAGACATATACATTTAAATGATTATCGCGATATTCACCAACATTTTGATAGTATTCATAGTATTTAAAACTTTTATTTATCAAAAATATTCCCATACTTATAAAAAATAGAAGGCCAAGCCAAATATTGCTCATTTTTTTCAATTTACGCTTATAAAACAATTTGTAATCATTTATATCAATCAATTAATTTACCACCCTTTAATTCCAATTTTCTACTATATAGATCTGAATTGTCAAAGCGATGGGATATGACTATAAAAGTTTTATTTTTATATTTTTTAAATATCCCTTTTAATATCTCTCTTTCTTTTTTGACATCGATCTGACTCAAGCTCTCATCGAAGATGTATATTTCAGCATTCTTCAAAAGTGCTCTTCCAAGCATTATTCGCTGTCTTTCACCACCACTCAAATTAAAACCATTTTCTTCTATTAATAAAGAAGAACCTAAAGGACTTCGATCCATTATCTCATCGATTTTAACCATTTTACAAATATCTAAGAATGAATCATAATCAACATAATTTTTTATTGTCACGTTATTATATATAGTATCGTTGTATAAGATATCATTTTGTGATACATAACTTATTTTTTCTCGCAATTCTTTAATATTAAAATAGTTTATATCTTTATCATCAATTAAAATCTTAGAGTTTTCAACATTTAGGTATCTCAAGATAATTTTAATAAGAGTACTCTTTCCACTGCCACTATTTCCTGTTATTAATATCTTTTCACCTTTTTTTATATCTAGTTTTATATTATTTAAAATATTATTTTTATTGTCATATGAAAAAGATAAATCTTTTATTTTTATATTCCCTTTAAAATCTTTATTAGTATATTTTTCATCAAACTCTAAATTTTCTTTCTTTATGCTATAGAGATCATTGACTCTATTTATCGATTCCTTGGCTTTTTTGATATCAATATCAAAATTAATAATATTTTTAATCGGTTCAAAAAAATAGATTATCAAACTGTTAAAACTTATCAATTCACCTAAATTTAAGTTATTTTTTAAAACTAAATCAGTTCCGATTAGAAGAATTATCAACATGCCAATATAATCGATTAATTCCTTAAATAAAGTCTCTAAATTATATACATTATTAAAGTGAAAACTATTATTTAAATACTTATTGTATTTCATATTAAAGTTATCATTTATTTTTTCTTCAATATTTAATCCCTTTATGGTATCAATACTACTTATAGCTTCATGTAGATAAGAATTAACTATGGCATTTTCTTCTTTTGTTTTTTTGATATAACTCTTTATAATGGGATTAAAGATAAAGATGATAAAAGAATAAAATATGGCAATTAGGATTGATAAAAAAGTTAATTTGACATTAATTGATAGTAGTGAAAAAAAGACGAAGACAACTAGAATTAAATCGACAAAAATTGTTATAAATAATTTACTTATTATTTCTCGGACTTCACATAAATCATTTATTCGCGATATTATCTCACCAGTCGTTCTATTTTTATAGTATAGGTAAGGAAGTGAAATTATATGTTTAAATATATCAGTTACCAAAATGTGATCTATTTCATGTTCGATGTAATTTAGAAGACCATTTCTTATGTAGTTGTTAATTATCTTCAGAGTCGTTAGAAAAATCATGACTATCATTATGAATTTCAAATTATTTTTAGAATTATAAGCAATTACATTATCAATTATGAATTGTAAATTAAAAGAACTTATTATATTTATTATTACACACACTAAGGAAAAGATAAAAATAGATATTAGTATTTTATGATAGTTCTTACAAAGTATCGTAATAGTTTCTTTTAATGTATTTCTATTTTCATAATTGGGAATTTTTTTTGTGGGAGTAAATAATAAAAACTGATTGGTCGATATTTCTAAAAACTCTTGATAGGACATTAATCTTCTTCCAACACTGGGATCAGCTATAGTAAGTATTTTTTTATTGCGATCAAGTTTATGAATTACAATGAAATGTCCCATACTCTTATCTATGATGACATGGGCAATACATGGAAACATGTCATCTTCAAGATCAAAAATGCTACCTCTGACAGCTTTGGTAGTAAATCCTAATTCTTTAGCTGCGTTCATTATTAAATAAGCATTGGTCCCATCTTTGGTCGTTCTCGTTAACTCTCTTAAATATTCTAAGCTGACATTACCACCATATGTCCTTATAATAGTTAAAAGAGCACAAGCACCACAATCTTTGGCTCCTTCTTGCATCACGCACTGATAGTCTTTAAACACCTTCTTCACCTCCTCAGTAGTATTTTTAAACTTTAATTTTAGATTTCCTATTGAAAGTAAAAAAAAAGGACTTTAAAAGTCCTCTAATTTTTTTTCTCAGTTAAAATTTTATAAATTATAGCAGCAACGATAGCTCCACATAATGGTGCTAAAATGAATAGCCAAACTTGCTGTAAAGCTACCCCACCAGTAAATAGTGCTGGTCCAAAACTGCGAGCTGGATTGACGCTAGTTCCCGTTAATGGAATAGCAAATATGTGAACAAGAGTCAATGCTAAACCGATGATCAAGCCACTGATTGCAGAATACTCTTTTTTATCCGTAACTGTTAATACTGTCAAAACGAAAATGGCGGTTGCAATCACTTCAACAAAGAAAGCACGATACCAAACAATTCCAACAGCACTCAATTCCCCAAAACCATTAGCTCCAAGCGTTTCATTAGAATTGAAGATAATTACTAATATTGCTGCTCCGACAATACCACCTAAGAATTGACTCAAGATGTATTTAGCACATTCTGACTTTTCCATCTTTCCAGATAAGCACATTCCCAAAGAAACAGCTGGATTGATATGGCATCCAGAAATGTGACCAATTGTATAAGCCATAGCAACAACTGTAAGTCCGAATGCAAAAGCTATGGCTAAATTTGATAAGGCTACTGGGAAAACAGTTTCTAACTCAAGCAATTTGTTTATTCCAACAGCACTACCACATCCAAAAATTACCAATACCATTGTTCCTAAAAATTCAGCAACATATTTTCTAACATTTTTCATTTCATATCCTCCTTTATTATATTATAACATGTAAATTATAATTATTAACTTTATTTTTATTACGTTTTACTATATAATTTATTTATAATAGTAAAGAGTGTGATAAAATGGCGAAATTAATAAAAAATAAGAAAAAGAAAAATGACGACGATGATATATTTAAAGATAAAAAATTAGGAAAAGAAGTCATTATTGGAATAATTGAAGCTGTCGTGTGGTGTTCCATTGTCTTTTTATTGATATATGGCTATAGTGATACCATAATTGATATCATTCGTTTCATGGCTGATAACAATGATAAAGCTCTTTGTTTTTACTTGACACTACTTCCCATTTTCATCATTGTTGCCATCATCATAAAAGCAGGAAAATATATTTTTACAAGCACAAAAAAATAAAGGATGACCTTTATTTTTTTTCTTTATGATTATAATATCTTGATAAGTTTTGAAAGTATAATATTTTAGTGATTGATGTAATTCCTAGACCTAACATCAAGATGCTACCAACATTACCAATATCGATGTAACCATTAGCTAATTCTGTTGATATAGTATATACTGCTGTTATTGCTGTCAATATTGCTGGTAAAATACTATATATGTACATCTTCTTACCGATAACAGTTCTTGAAAACTCGATATCAGCACGAGCAAATTCAGATTTTGATAACTCTTCTACTCGTTTTTCCTCTTCATTCTTCTTAAACATAAATATTCCTCCTACTATTTTCTACTGTTTACATTATAATTTATTAGAGATAAAAAATCAATATTTTGAATGATAACCACATTAAAATATTTTTTTCAATTTTAATTTATATGGTAAAATATTCATATAGAAGGATGTGATATTTTGATTATAGGAATTTGCTATATAATAATTGGAATAATCATTTTAATAATGTTTGGTAAAAAGACAAAACGAAATATGATGAAACATGGTAAATACATGTATGTAATTTCAATAATATTTATCATCTTGGGCATAATTTTAATCAGTCGTGACTTGATTAATTTAAGAGATCAAAGCGGAAACTGTTGTACTTGTCTAGATGAACCTGGCAGTGATGTTTGCTGCGATTGTTCACATCCTTATTTAAATAAATAATACAAAAAAGGAACTAACAACATGTTAGTTCTTTTTCTATCTCGAAACGATTCGAGTTTTATATCAATGTTCGAAAAGTCAAACAGATTACTATTCTTACTATTTATAGTTTTAATATAAAAGAAATCCACTTAACTCAAGTTTGATTTAGGTGGAGCCAAAAATTATTAGGTTACACTCAACACGCAAATATTGAATGTTCCTTTTTATTTTATGCAATTTTCCTTGCTAAATGCATAGCATCACAAATTCAACATTTTTGCAAGGTTATAAACAAAAATTGGAGCGTATATATAAGAAGTCGAATAACTTTTCTAATACTTAATAATAGGTAGTAATAACTACTAACTGATATAATTATAGTATAATTTTAAAAATTTTATTACATTTTTTATCTGTTCGATTGTTTTATAATATAGATTTATAGTATAGTTTATACAGGGAATATCAGTTGTTGGATGTCTACCTCCAATCCTAAAAGAAAGGAGGTTTGAAAGAAATGAAAAAACGAGAATATACTGTCTGCATTTTTCGTCTCATTTCTCTCATTTTACTACTCCTAATCATTTTGATTATAGTAATTAAAAAATGACATCTAATCTTTAAGATTAAATGTCAAACTAAAGCAATTTAGGTGGACATTCAACTTGCTCAAACTGAATGTTCCCTTTTTATTTTATGCAAATTCACTCGCTAAATACATAATATCATAAAATTAGTATTTATGCAAGTTATAAACAAAATTGGAGGGCCTAGTCGGATTTGAACCAACGATCAGGGAGTTGCAGTCCCACGCCTTACCACTTGGCTATAGACCCATCAGTAATTAGATTATAACAAATAAAAAAAACTATTTCAATAAAAATATATATAAAAAGGAAGAAAAATATTACTATTTTCCTTCCATCAATTTTAAGTATTAATCCTTATTTTTTGCAAAAGATTTATCTATAATAGTTGCAGTGTAATATAAGCCAAGATCTGGATGATAATAACTTACAGCTAAATTACCTAAAGGATCATACATCAATTTATATGCATATTCACCTGTTTTGGCTACATCATCATAATCTAAATTAGTATCCATTGCATCATTGTATGAAAAAATTGAACCCTGAATAGCATGATTTATTTCATCTTGACTAATATTTTCTCTTTTCATGATGTCCTCATTATTTAAGAATTTTCCCTCTTTTAAATCATAGGTATAAGAAACTAAAGGCAAAACTTTGTTCTTTTCTTCATTACAATAATCTATTTCACTTCTAGTGACTGTAAAACTAACTATTTCTTCATCAGAATAAATATCAAATAATGAAGTTACATAATAACTTTTTTTAATGTATTGTTGCATTTCAGCATCGCATTCTTTAGCATCTGAATTATTAGATTTCTCATAATATTTTTCAGTATCTTTGTTTATACTATCTATTTTTTCCTTTATTTCGTCGACATTAGTGTCATATTTTATTTTTTTATAAACACCAGCACCAGGAATTGGACAATTATTAGAATCGACGCAGAAGTTAATGTTCATGTCCTCTTCAAAAGTCAATGAAGCATATTTTGCTTTCATCTTTTTATTGATGTTAGAAGAGCCCGGCAAAAATAGAATGACTCCTCCAACAACTACCAAAATTATACCAACTATTGATATGATTAAATATTTTTTATTTTTCATAATATCACCAACCATTTTATCCAATACACGTATTCCAACAATTTACATCCCATTTTGCAGATGAAGCTGTTAGACACTGTTTATAAATATAACCATAATTACCTACAGCTTTGTCATACCACTGATTTTGATCAGCAAATAGATGAGTATCTTTTACATAGACATAATAGAAATCACCACTTGTACCGATGACATAAACTTCAGCTGTCGTATAAAGTGCTTTTGTGTATCCACCAGACCAAGCTGGTGTAGAGTGAATAAATGTCATACCATTCGTACTTAGATAATCAGGAGCTCCTGATTTACAAACATACATTGATTGACATCCAGATGGATTTGATGCACTACAAGCCGTTTTCCACTGAGCAACTAAAGTAACATCATAATCATAAGTCCAAGCCCATGGTCTACCAATCCATGAAGTCCAATCTGATCCATTGCTTTGTTGTTTCCATCCAGCAAAATTATATCCACTTCTCGTAAACATATTAGATCTAGTATAGTAGTTTTGACCATAAGTAGCAGTATCTTTATATTGTCCTGACCCATTGTGTGTTCCACCATTTCCTAAATAAGTAACAGTATAAGTCTTCAATGACCAATGGGCATACAAAGTATGATTACCAGCAGTACTTACCTTAGTAGTAGTACTTACGGCGCTACCTCCACTAGCCGCTGTATACCATCCATCAAATTTGTAACCTGTTCTCGATGGTGTACATAAATTTCCATAAGTAGAGTCATATGTTACACTCTTAGTACCACATCCACTTCCACCATTGTTGTTATATGTAAGTGTATAACTATTTGCACTCCATTTTGCATATAGATTAACGGTTCCACTAGTAGCTAAGTTTCTAACGGAAGCCGTATTGCCATAAGCTACTCCTCCACCAGATGATGTTGCCCAACCGCTGAATGTATATCCTGTTCTATAAAATCCATTTGCTGTCAAGGTACAATAACTATCATATGTACACGTCTTAGAAGCTGTTGATCCACTATTTGCACCATTTCCATAAAAGGCAATTGTATATGTATTAGCTTTCCATTTTGCATATAGATTAACAGTTCCACTAGTTGCTAAGTTTCTAACGGAAGCATTATTATTATAAACTACTCCTCCACTAGCTGTTGTTGCCCAACCATTGAATGTATATCCTGTTTTATAGAAACCATTTCCTGTCAAAGTACAATAACTATCATATGTACAAGTCTTAGAGGCTGTTGATCCACCACTATAACCATTTCCATTAAAGACAACTGTATATGTATTAGCTTTCCATATCGCATACCATGTCGCATTAGCACTTACAGCTTTACTAGTATTTATAGCCCAAGTTGCTGATGCCGTTTGACTTGTTCCATATCCTTGAATTGTATACCCAGTTCTTGAAATGCTATTTGGACTTGTGACAGTACAATTACTTTCACTATTGTACATATAACATGTTGCTGTCTTATCACTATTTCCACCATTGGCTTTGAACGTTATCGTTATCGTTTTACGCCAAATTGCATATAACTGAACTGCTGAATTATTACTATATGTTCCACCTTTTGCATAAGTTACTGTTCGATCACTAGACCTTAAGCCCCATCCTAAGAAATCATAACCACTTCTATTTGGGGTTGTTGATGATAGAGTTAAGTTTTGTCCATGAACTTTACGTTGATTAGCTGGGCATCCACTTCCACCATTACAATTGTAAACAACTTGATATCCAGCATTGAAATCATTACTTCTAGTAACTTTAATATTTCCTGCTTTATCTTCTGATTTTACCCATAAGTAATTATTTCCACCATTAACGGCTTTACTTATGACGCTTCCATTACTACTTGCTACCCAACTATTAGGTTGTGTCGTATTCGTCGTCCACTGATACCAAACAGAACGAATATCACTCTTTGCATAACTACTATTGGCATCACTATCATTAGACGTTATCTTTGAAGAAACATTGACACTAGTATTGCCAACTGTGATTGTATACGTTCCACCATTCGTTCCATATACAGCATCCTTTGGCACTAATTTGTCGATGTTCTTTATATTTACGTTTTTATTGTCACTCGTATTTCCTGATAAGTCCTTCGTCATCACATTTACATCAGTATTAACTGAATACGTCTTCTTTGTATCAGTCGTCCAACTTCCACCTTTGTTAAATGAATACTCTGATTTTCCTGAAAAACTATCGTGTGATGTCACATAGACTGTCACATCTTTATTCGTATAAAAACCTGTCGTGTGGTCAGTTAACAATTCTATTCTAGCTATCTTTCCGACATTTCCACTTCCAACATCTATTACTAGGTTGTTATAAGTTCCAGCATTAAATGTATATTCCATTTCTGTTACTCCAGCAGACACCGTTCTACTAACTAGTGTATTTCCACCATTTTTGATACTTGAACTCATTCCACTCGGATTAGAACTAAAATATATTTTAGCGCCATTTATCCTTCCATATTCACTCGTCAAACTCTTTAATGTTACAGCGTTACTTGACGTTGATGATACGACTCCTTCATTCGGATATACTTGATATCCTACTCTTACTGTCTGAGTTGGTTTAGCATTGTCATATTTTATCTCTACTTGACAAGTTCCTACATTGCCAGCATTATCTTTGACATATCCATAAACGGTACTTATTCCGCCTTTTACCACATACTCGGTACTCTTATCAAAGTTGTAATTCTTTTTACTAGTTCCCATTCCGTATGTAGCTACACCACTCAATGAATCTTTCATATTCTTTAACTTGACGATGACTTCTTTGCCTCCATACCAGTCATTCTTTCCTTTACTACCTATGACTTCTAATTCACATGTTGGCACTTCTTTATCAACGTAGACATTTACTTCACATTCTTCTTTATTTCCTGCTCTATCTTTTATTGTTACTTTTCCTGTCTTTCCTGTCTCAGTGAATCTCTTATAATACGTCTCTTGTTCACATCCACATCCGCTGTCACTACATCCAATTGAAACTACTCTATCATCTTTGGTCCATACCGTTGATCCACCTACTATATTCTCACATCGTGGTGGTGTCACATCGGTTGAACTATCACATTTATCATTTACCTTTTCTCCTGAACAGCCTTCTGATTTGTAATTACTACAAACTAGACATACTTGATAATCTAACTCTGCTACATTATTATTGGAATTCGTTACTACGACATAACTATCTGTCGCACTACAATAGGCATCTTCTTTTCCAGGATCTCTTATTACTTCTGAGTATTTACTATCTATTAAATCAGCTAGATACACGGTTTTACTTCCACCATTTTTTGGAAGACACCCATCTGTATCATTTTGTAAGCACTGGCTCATCATGTTTGACGCTGCTGTCTTCATATCAGCTTCATGCAAACTATAAGTCGTATCTCGCGTGTTATTTATATATTTTGATATTGCCGGATACGCTATTCCTATCAATAGTCCAAGAATAACTATAACCGCTAATAACTCTATTAACGTAAATCCTCTATTATTTGAATTATCAATATTTTTCATACAACCACATCCAAATACCTATTTTCTATCTTATAGTAGTATATCATAAACTTTTATATTTTTGAAAGTCTTTAAATAATAATTTCATTAACATTTAGAAGAAGGAAAATACAACTACTTTCCTTCTTCTTTTTCTTCTTTTGGTTTATCAACTAAAATATAACGATACTCTTTTCCTCTAATATTAAATATTAAAACTACTTTATTAGAAGTGCTGACATCTTCAGTAACTTCTAAGTATGTATACTCATCAACATTTGGTGTCAAATCAATAATTTTAGTTTTCTGTTTAACCATCTTTCCATTCTCTTCATACTCTATTGTTGCATATTTTTCATAAAATTTTGAATATATTTTTTGATTCAATTCATCATTTTTCTTCAAATCAGCTTTTAAGCGCATTATTATCTTTTTATATGAATTCGTATCAGTTGGTAAAATTACTTTTGTGAATTCTCTTTCTACATCACCAATCATTTGTTTATATTTATAACTATATCTCTTATTGAATTCTACTTCACTGATTTTTAATTCTGTACCAGCTATCAAACTATCATCAAATTTTAAGTTTTCATCCATTTTCTTTTCAGATACTTTTGTCGTCTCTTTAAACTCTTTTGGTTTGATATTTACTTTTAAGTAATCATATATTTCATCTTGTCCATTAGGACTCCTACTTAGAAGATATTCTAATCTCAAAGTATTTTTTTCATATTTTGAATCAATTTCATAAAGTAAGACCATCTTTCTCTTCTCTTTTGATTTTATTTTATCAACAGAGAGAAAACGTGGACCAAATTCAGCAAATTCTTCACGATACTCATCTATTGGTGAATATTTAACAATGTCATTGACACGAATATAGATGCTATCATAAGGAATTTTAACATCTTGTTCTAGTTTATTAGCAACTGATAATTCGACTATGACATAGAACTTATTTTTATTCAAAACGGTGCCATCATTAGCATATTTAGTCTTATAAGTATTATCTACTCGCAAATTCAAAGCTTGAGTTTGGAAGACTTCATTTTCTGAATATATTTTTTCAATACTACTTATAAATATGGCAATACCTACAAAAATAGCTAGAACAATGACACCACCTAATGCAAAAAAAGCCTTTTTGTTCTCTAAATAAACATATTTAATAAATCGTAATTTTCTATTTAACTTAGCTTTTAAGTCTTCAGTATCTACTTCTACTTCTACTTCAAACTCTTCACTATCGGCTTTATTTATATCGAGATCAATCAAATCTTTTTTAAAGTTGAACTGTTTGACATTAAAACCAATACCTCTTGTAATAGCTACTAAAATAAAAGGGATTGGAACAAAGGATAAAGAATCGATTAAATCTTTAAATATTTGAACAAAGTTTTCATTTACTCTTCCCAATTGAATGTCGTTTAAAATGGTTGATGAAACGATTATTACGACTAATTCAATCACATAGACAAGAATTGTTAACCAATAATATTTAACGGGTTTATCCTTCATCTTTAATAGTGAAATAATAACAACAAGAATTACAATTATGGCAATTGGTAATAAAAAGGCCCATATTCCTAAATATTCGCTAACTACTCCACTAATTTGTTGATATAAACTATCATTTATATACTGTTTAAAAAAGTCAGTAATATCACGCATTTTCATAAAGAATAAAATCATCAAAATAGATAGAATGATATGGATTATCTTAAAATTCTTTATTAGAAATGCATATGGTTTTCGAAATACCATGCTTTCACCCTCTATTCTATAATAAGTATATATTATTTTTAACCAAAAAAAAAGAGAAATTATTCTTTTTCTCTTTTTACTAAGAGCTGATTCTCAACGACATAAATATTAGGATTATCTCTAATTAAAACATCTATTGAGGAATTTAGAGCCTTTTCTAAATCATTAATAGTATCGCCTTTTTCCGTTATATATATTTCTATACCATCTTTAGGCAATATCAATACTTGTTTAGGATATATATAGTCCTTTAGATCTAAACCATTCAAATGCGCAATCGTTTTGACATCTAAATTTCTATCTCTAGCAATTTTTTCTAAAGTATCACCAGCTGTCACTTCATAATAATTAAAATCATCAGATAAAATAAAAGGAATATTTATTTCGTCACCTTCTCTTAACAAATCAATATCATCATTTACTTTTTCTAAGTCTTCCATCGTCACTTTAAATCTAGAAGTGATATCATCGATTGTTTCACCACGCTTTACAGTATATATATCCATAAGTCCTCCTATGTAATAATATGACTAATTTACATATTTAATACAAAAAAAAGACCGAAGTCTTTTTAATATAAGCAGTTTCCTGGAGTTCTTGGGAATGGTATGACATCACGTATATTTTCAACACCAGTCAAATATATCAATAATCTTTCGAATCCCATTCCAAATCCACTGTGCACACATCCACCAAATTTTCTCAAGTTTATATACCACTCAATCGTTGAACGATCAATATTCATTTCTTCAATGCGACGAACTAATTTATCATAATCTTCTTCACGTTGGGATCCACCCATCAACTCACCAGCACCTGGTACTTCAAGATCAACAGCCGCAACAGTTTTACCATCAGCATTTTGTTTCATGTAATAAGCTTTGATATCTTTTGGCCAATTCGTTATGAAGACAGGTCCATTAAAGTATTCTGTTATGTATTTCTCATGTTCTTTAGCGATATCTTCACCATATTCAGGAGTAAATTCCCATTCCACTTCAGCTTTCTTTAAAATACTAATAGCTTCTTCATGGGTAATTCTCGTAAATTTAGAATTGACTAGTTTAGTCAACTTTTCAACTAGACCTTTTTCAACAAAATTATCTAAAAATTCTAGTTCATCTTTGGCTCTTTCTAAAACGTAATTGACGACATATTTCAACATGTCTTCTTCGATATCCATAAGGCCATCTAAATCACAAAAAGCTATTTCTGGTTCAATCATCCAAAATTCATTAGCATGCGTTTTAGTATTAGAGTTCTCAGTTCGGAAAGTTGGTCCAAAAGTATAGATTTTTTTATAAGCCATAGCAAAAGCTTCACCATGTAATTGACCACTACCAGTAACGAAGGCTTTTTGTCCAAACAAATCTTTTGACATATCTACTTTACCATTTTCATCTTTTTCAAGATTGTCAAAATCAAGTGTCGTTATTTTAAACATTTGGTCCGAACCTTCACAGTCAGCACAAGTTATAAGTGGTGTATGAACATATAAATAACCATTGCTTTGAAAATATTCATGAATGGCCATAGCTGCTAAACTTCTAACTCTAAAAACAGCTTGAAAAAGATTAGTTCTCGGTCTCAAATATGCCACTTCACGCAAAAATTCTCTAGTATGACGCTTTGGTTGAATTGGATAATTTTCTGGTGAATCACCTAATAGATTGACATTTTTAGCTTGTAATTCAAATAGTTGTCCTTCTTTGGGACTATCGACTAAATCACCAGTTACTTCTATAGCACTGCCAACTCTTATTTTTTGAATGTCATCAAAGTTTTCTAATTTATTATCGTATACTACTTGTAATGTCTTAAATTGTGTTCCATCAGAAAAATCAATAAAACCAAATTCCTTTTGTTTACGATGATTTCTAACCCAACCTTGAACAGTAACTTCTCTATTTAAATACTCTTTGGGATTTTTAGTTATATCCACTAAATCTTTTTTCATATTATCACTCTTTCTACAAAAATATTTTATAATATTAAGGTATTACAGTCAATCGTGAAAAAAAAGGATTTTCATCCTTCTAATCATTATAAACATAATAAATATTCGTATTATTATATTTAAATTCATTATTATTGACTAATGTCTTAGTACCATATTTATCATAGCGATACAAAGTACTATCTTTGATGTAATAGATTCTATCTTTGGATATAGTCAAATTATTGTAATTATTAATTTCAAATAATAAGATGCGATAGTCAACTTTGTTTTTATACACTTTATAAACTTTATTACCATCAACTAGATAATACTGATTATCTGATTCATAAATATTATCATAACTAAATGGCAATTGTGGTGGTGTAGTGTTTTCTCCAAACTTCATCTCATTATTAAAATCTGTAACATTTTTATCTACCCATTTACCATTATCATAAAATTTGAAACCACTATTAACATCACCAATTACTTCATGAGTCGCATCTTTTGGATCAATGACATGTTCTTCTTTGTTGTTCAAATCAAAAATGTATAACTTATTATCGACAACACCAATATTATAAATATTTTTAGAAATGGCAGTTGGTAAATATATTACTCTATTAGTACCTGCTTTAACATCTATTATGTAGTAATCTGTTATTTGGTTTTTATTTACGATTGGCACTATAAAATAATTATTGATATAAACACCTAAGTCATTCTTATAAATATCATTTTGCGAAAAAGTATAAGTATTATACACTCCTTTGTTCATAACAGCTAAATACTTATAACGATATACTTCCAAGTATTCATTATCATAGAAATTGTTCTTATATATTTTGACGTTATCCTCATTCATCTCGCCCGTTTTGTTATCGACATATTTTTGACGAAGATTTAATTGATCGAGAAAAGCACTAATATCCACTTTGGAATTGACATATTCATAGGATGAAACATCTTTTCCATCATTACATAATATTTCTTCAACAAGTTTACCATCAATAGTTGTTGGAGCTATGCACATGTAATCATCTTTTTGAAAAGTTGCTATTTTTTTAATTATCTTTTTTTGTTTATTATAATTATTATTCAAATAATAGACATATTCTTTATTATCAGAACTTTTTATATCAATTAGATAACCATCTTCTCTTTTTTCCTTTTTATAAGTCTCATTAATGGTAAATTCGATATTGTCAGAAGCTATTTTATAACTTATGTCATGTCCTTCTTGCAATAAGACAATTACGAATTGATAGACAAATACTACCAATAAAAATATTAAAACAAGTCCTACTACTCTTTTCATACAAACACCTACTATTTATTCTATAAATTCCTTATCGCGTAATAAATCTACTATGTCTTCTTCGTTTAAATACTTATTACTATTATTGACTACTTCACCATCTTTTATAAGAACTAAATTAGGATAAAAGTCATCATTAAATATATTACTTATCTCACGCAATTGCTTTTTCTCATCTTCTAGTAATTCTAAGATATCTATGTATTCAATAGATATACCATATTTAGAAGCTATTTCATCAAGGTCAGTCAACTCATCAAAACATTCTCTTTTTTCATTATTACAGAAAAAGATTACAGAATTACCTTCATAAGCAAAAGATGCCTCATATTCATATAGACCAATTGCTGTTATATTTTTAAATTCAGAACTACTAAAAGAAGTATTAAAAGTCTTATCTTCTTTTTTGACATTCAAAGAAACAACTATAATAGCTATTAATAAGATGATAAATATACCAATAAAAATTATATTATTAATAATGTTATTCCTCTTTTTTTCTGTCTTTTTCATCACATCACCTACTATATTTTTAGTATAACATAAATCCGCTATATAGACAATTTTAGTTATTTATTTTTAAATCATTAATATTATTAAATGGAGGTCATCATGAGAAAAATAAAAATAGGAATTGTCAATGGTTTATTAAATTATGAATACAATTATCTCATTGAAAGATTTTTGGAAGAATTGAATGTCAGTTATACATGTAGTAGTAAAACGAATAAAAAGACTTTAGAAGATGGAAAAAAATTCTTAGTTGATGAATCATGTCTATCGATGAAAATATATTTTGGTCACATTTATGAACTATTAGATAAATGTGATTACATTTTAGTAATGAGATGCCCTAGCATGCGAAAAAAAGAAATGATGTGTACAAATTTTTATGCTTCTTTTGATCTAGCTAATAATATATTTTCCAATAAAATAATAGAATTAAATATAGATATTAATAATCATATAAGTTTAAAGAAAGCCTTCTTAAATTTGGGAAAGAGATTATGTTTTTCTAAGCATGATACGAAAAGAGCTTTTGAGATTGCTTACCATGATCACTTAAAGAGAAAAGAAAAATTATATGATGAACAACAGTTACTTTTAAAAAGTGATAAGAAAAAGATCTTATTGGTAGGACATTCTTATAATTTATTAGATGATTACATAATTAAGGACATAAAAGATATTTTGCATGAAAATAATTTTGAGATATTATTATCAACTAATTTCAAAGAAGACAATAGTAAAAAATATCGTTATATAAGTAATGATGTGTATTGGTCAAGTAGCATTGATATTTTAAATGCCATCATGGAATACTCAAAAGATGTCGATGGGATAATTCTTGTCTCTTCTTTTCCATGTGGACCTGATTCATTAGTCAACGAAATGATCATGCGCAAAATAGATAAACCTATTTTAAATTTAGTTATTGATGAAGCTAACGATAATGGTGGCGTCGTGACAAGAGTTGAAAGTTTTATTGACATAATAAATATGAAGGAGGAATTTTGTGATTAAAATCAGTTTTCCCCAATTAGGAGATTATGAAGTTCCCATTTCTTATATTTTAAGTAAATGCATAAATGGAGAAATTATTAGACCTTTACCAATTACTAAAAGAACGATTGAACTCGGTAGTAAATATGCACCTGATTCTGTATGCATTCCCTTTAAATATAATCTCGGCAATTTTATTGAATCATTAAATAATGGTTGTAATTATATAATTCAAGCTGGCGGTGGTTGTCGATATGGTTATTATGGAGAAGTTCAGGAACAAATTTTAAAAGATTTAGGTTATGAATTCAAATTCATCAATATCAGTAAGAATAATAAGATTACTCCCTCTAGTCTATATCGAAACTTAAAAGAACTAAATCACAAATTAAACTTTTTAAAATTTACTTATCATGGATTATTAACTCTATTAATGATTGAATACATGGATAATATTGATAACTATATACGACTAAATGTCGGTTTTGAAAAAGAAAAAAATAGTTTTTATGAATTAAAGAAAGAAATGTTAGATGATTTCTTCAATAATAAAGGCTTTATTTCATTGACAAAAAGTTTTATGAGATATAAAAAAAGATTTAAAAAACTTGAAATAGATGTTCCAAATGATTGTTTAAAGATTGGAATTATTGGTGAACTTTATACATCTATGGAAGAATATTCCAATTATTTTATTGAAAAAGAATTAGCGAAAATGAATGTCAGAGTTAAGAGATTTACAAATGCAAGTTATTTATTATATAAAAAGAAATTACATTTTAAAAAGATGTTAAGGCGTTCAAAAAAGTATGTCAAATATAACTTAGGTGCTGATGGACTTGATAATGTTTATCGCACTATTAAATTAATTGATGAAAAATATGATGGAATAATTCATATAAAACCTTTTGGGTGTACGCCAGAGATCAGTGCTATTCCCATTATTCAAAAAGTGTGTCGCGACAATAATTTTCCAATCATGTTCTTATCTTTTGACTATCAAACTAGTGAAGAAGGAATAAAGACACGTTTAGAAGCATTTTATGAAATGGTTAAAGAAAAGAGGAATAATACGTGAAAGACTGTTATTTAGGAATTGATATTGGCTCTATTTCAACTAAAGGAGTCATCATAGATGATGATAATAACATCATTTGTAGCAGTTATATTGATACGAATGCCAATCCGATTAAAGCAATCAAAGTTCTTTTGAAAAATTTAAAAGATGGATTTGATGATAAAAAATATAAAATTAAAAATGTAGGAACAACTGGTAGTGGTAGAAAATTGATAGCGACGATGATTGGAGCTGGCACCATAAAGAATGAAATAACTTCACATGCTGTTGGAACGATCACTTTTCATCCCGATGTCAAAACGATTTTAGAAATTGGTGGACAAGATTCTAAAATCATTATAATTGACAATGGTGTAGTCGTCGACTATGGAATGAATACTCTTTGTGCTGCGGGAACAGGAGCATTTTTATCAAGTCAAGCTAAAAGACTAAATCTCGATGTAAAAGATTTTGGAGACATAGCTAAAAAATCGACAAATCCAGCTAAAATTGCTGCTAGATGTACTGTGTTTGCAGAAAGTGATCTCGTTCATAAAGCCGCTAGTGGCTATAAGATTGAAGATATCGTAGCTGGACTTGGTCATAGTGTTGCTAACAATTATCTAAATAATGTTGGTAAGGGAAAAACTATTGATTCCCCTATTATTTTTCAAGGTGGTGTCAGTAAAAATAGTTGTGTTCATCGCGCTTTTGAAAAAATTTTGAATAGAGATATCATCGTTGATGAAAATGGGCATTTAATGGGTGCTATCGGAATAGCCATAATTGCTAGAAGAGAAAATAAGGAGTGTAACTTTTCTTTTGAAGTATTAAATAATGACTTTGCAACTCATACAAAAGAATGTGGAAAATGTCCTAATAATTGTGAAATCATGTGTATCACAAAAGATAATGTCTTAATCGATAGTTGGGGTAATAAATGTGAAAATGGCGCAATTAAAAAAAGCCTAAATTAGGCTCTTTTTTAGTCTTCAAAGAAATCATCAAAGAATTCATTTTCATCAACATCATCAAGTGATATAGTTGGTTTTGATGGAGCTGATGACACCGTCTCAGTAGCTTTTGGTGCTTCTTCAACAACCTTAGGCGCTGGAGGTTCTTTAGCTGGACCCATGATTGTCTCCCTTGGTGGCATAATCGTATTATTAGAAGTCTCAGCTGGTTTACTATTTTCATTAATTCGATCAGATTTAATTATGTTGTTAACACGATCCTCAATATTAGAAACTGAAATTATTGGTTCTGATTTAGGTTGTTCTTTTGGTGTTTCTTTTGGTCGTTCTTCTTTTGGTGGCATGATGCTGTTCAAATCTGGTTTAGCTGGAGTCGGAACTGGTTCTTTTGCAGTTGGTTTCGTCTCAGCTTTCGCCTTTTCTTCTTTTTCTATTTCAGCTATTTTAGCATCAATCTTTCTTACCAAATCGTCGATGTCAACAGAATTATTTGAACTTGAAGGAGATGGTGCTGCTTGTGGTTTACTCTCTTGTGGTGTTGGTTTAGGTGGTGATACAAATGGCGTAGCTGTTGACATAATTCCACCACTACTACTTGGAGCAGTACCATTATTTTCCATCATCATCTCTCTAATTTTTTGTTGACGTTTTTCTTTAACAAATTCACGAACATCAAATACTTGAACAGGTCTTTTTTCACGTTCAGGATAAGTCATTTTTGGATATTGTTGATTTCCCCAGTCAATCTTAAAATCTGGAGTAAATGATGTCTTAAATGGTTGCATACGCAAACGTAAAACGATTTGATCGAATTGTTTCATTCTCTGTAAGTCTGATACTGTAACAAGTGGTGTTGAAGCAGTTTTATCATCTTTTTTAGATTTGACTTCACCACACAATTTACTTATCTCTTCTAGAGCCGCTAACTCGGTTGAAATTAAGTAAATAATATTACCACAGTTACCTTTAATCGTTTCAGCATTTTCTTTACCATATACTTGAGTAAGTTGGGCAAAGTTTTGGATGATCATCGTGAAACGAACTTGTCTTGAACGAGCTGCTGTAATCATTGTTGTAACGTCTTTCAAAGGTGGCATGTTAGCAAACTCATCAAGTAAGAAATTAGTACGACATGGAAGTTTTCCACCATGTTCTTGAGCTACATCAATCAATGTTTCATAACACTGTTTGATAAAGATAGTAGCAAGTGAGTGATAAGTCTTCTTTTCATCTTGAATGATGATGAACACGGCTGTTGGCTTTTCACCAATCGTACGTAGACTAAAATCACTATAACTCAACATCTCTGATAAGTTTTCACGAGATGAAAATAATTTTACTTTTTGTTTGAAAACAGATATAATTGAACCTTTTGTCTCATTTGGTGCCATGATAGTACCACTAGCATTGATGTATGCTGGTGAATTTGGATCTTTTAGATTAAAGTATTCTTTGACGTAAGTTGATCCTCCACACTTCTCTTCACCAACCGTCGTCGTCAAACTGATACTGTTGATATTAATTTTTTCTTCGGGAGCATCTTCAAATAGACCCAATGCTAAACCTGAAAAGTAGTCAGCAGAAGTTTTCTCCCAGAACGGATCAGAATTACCACTATTTTCTTCATATAGAATATTTAAAGCAAGGTCATCCAAAAGCTCAATAGCTTTATCTTTATTATCATTTTTATACAATTGATATGGCAAAGTCATTGGATTCCAAGCATTACCCTTTTGAGGATTACGGAAATTTAATACAATTAAATCATAACCCTTAGCTTTTAGTAATCCACCAGTTCCTTCATAAAGTTCACCTTTAGGGTCAGTCAATACCATTGATTCTCCCTTTTTAGCTAAGACTTTAATAGCAGGTAAAATTGTACTTTGTGTTTTACCAGCACCAGTAGCACCGATAACCAAATTGTGATATTCACCATTATCAACCCAAAGTTTACCATTTTTACTTATTAGTGGGATACCAGCATAATCACTATGCTCAGCTTTAGGATCAACTTCCTTTAAAACAGCTTGCATCTCTTTATCCTTAGCCCATCTACTATAACCTTTATCTTTCTTTCCTACTCCAAAACCGAATCCTTCTTCACGTTCAAAGAAGTAAGAACTAACACTTACAAATAAGGCGATTAAAGCAACTATATAGAAGACAATTGTCGACGTTATATATTCAGGTCCAAAAGCTGGTAAAGGATTTAAAGTCAAACCTTCACCACTTGCTAAATATGATAAATTTAATACACCCAATGCTACGACAAATAATAGGAAAATAGCAAATGCTACGAAAATTAATACGTCTTGGGCATCGGCTCTAAATCTCAATTTCATATGTCGCCCCTTCTTTCAATATAAAATACAATAATATTATAACAAATTTATTTCAAAATTCAACACATATTATAGAGTAATAATAACTGTGTAATTCATTACAGCAATCGTTTTAAACGTAAAAGTTTGATCATGATTATTTGTTACCCTATAGACAAAGCTATTAGTCGTCGTCTCTTGGTAATATTCGTAATGATCATAACTATAACCATAGTAATCAGCAATGATTTCATCACGATAAGCCATGAATTCCTCTTTGCTAATTTCATCACTATTTTCAATGATGGCATATGCTTCATCTGGATAATTGACAATCATATTTTTATAATCGTTGAGATAATTCATAGCCATCTCTTCATGATTTACTTTCTTAAGTGAATACTTATTTATGGTATTAACTTTATTAGTGGTATTCATTTCAGCAATTTTTTGTTTTCTTTCTTCTTCACGTCTTTGACTGACATTAATGCTGTAAAGATAGTTGGAAACTAAGGCGAAAATAACTACAAATATACAAGTTATACCAATAAATAATTCTTTTCTATCATTATCCATCTAATTCACCAACTTTACTTTTATACTCCACTGAACTCAGTGGTGCGATTGAAAATGCTAAAGTATTCTCATTAAGAGTCACTTTGTAATAGACATCTTTGATGAATTCTTGCATGAATGAATTGTAATTTTCTTCAACTAGTTTAGCTCGCGTATAATAGACATAGATATTATCATACTTTTTGATTTGATATACGCGACGCAGATCAACATTGTAATTACTATTATACTTTTCAAGAATATCAAAAATATTATTCTTATTTATATTATTCTCTCTAACATATCTCGTATCTAAAATATCCAATAAATGGCCAACATTTTGATATTTAACATTACTCACGTAAGTATCAATAGCTGATTTAATCGTCAAAAATCTATTTTCATCAATCAAAGCTATGACTTCCACTTCTTCACCTATTTCTTCTGTTAACTTCATATTAGAATTGATGATGATAACAATAATTACTGTAGATACTACAATAACTAATAAAAGTAAGAAAACTTTTTTTTCTGAAGCTTGCATTTTTTTCATAACTTTTTCCTTTCTATAAACCAAATATTTCTTTACGCAAGTCAACTTTTCCCTTCAACTGCCAAGTCGTATAATCGTTTTGTTCACAGACAGTGGTTCGTGATGCCTCTGAACATCCTGAATAAGGAGAAGGACAAGTAGCTTTGCTAGCACAATAACCACTACCATAGATGATATCTAGATAGACACATCCACCTTTTCCCCAGTTACCAGGATTATAACGGTGATCCCCAATCCAAGAATAAACTGATTGCATCCCAGCTAGCGTTCCTGGTGGACCATGACCAGATGGATCACATCCAGCACTTTCACGTTCATTATTTCTTTGCGTAATACGGTTAGCATTACTTCCACCTTCCAGATTGGCAGCGATAGTTTCAGCATATCGTTTGATACCTGCTTCCATACTGGTCAACTGCGGTCCATCAGAGCAAGTGGCACCATTAGGAATTCCAATTCCCCAGAAATTGTATAATCCAGCGCACTTCTCCCAGTTTTGTTCTGTACCAGCTGTTACGACAACAAGTTCAGGATTGACATTATTTTGAACTGAAACATCATAAACTAAATCTGCCTGATTAGCAAAGTTATTACAAAATCCACTCTTACCAGTAGATGTACAATAGTTTTTCATCAACGTCACAAACTCTTGTTTTGATAGAGATGTACTAGTAAGTGAAAAATCACCACAACCAGGACGAGGATCATTTATGTCGACATAATCCTCAGGATCAACTTTATTACTACTACTATTACCACCGACACGAACTTCAAAATGGACGTGCTGTCCAGTTGAACTACCACTACTTCCCATTTTACCGATTACTTGTCCTTGAGCGACTTCATCACCAGCCATGACGGTAATCGAATCTTTTTTCATATGACCATAAAGCGTATAATTACCATCTGAGTGTTCGATGATGACATAGTTTCCATAACCACCACCATCTGGTGAATTGAGATATCCATTAGTAGCGTATTGAGTTTGTTCTTTACTAGTTGGATAAACAACTGTTCCCGCTTTAGCAGCAATGATATTGACATCACCACCAGTAGCGATATCCAAAGCTCCATGAGAACCATTATGGACACTATCATTTCCGGCAAAAGTAGCGGTGATAGTTGTTGGAACAGGTTCACCACTAGCCATTGTTTTAGAACCATTAGTCGTAGTTTCAGCACTACCTATTGGCCACCAAAAAGATGTTCCATTACATGCCGTAACAGTTGTGTTAGTGGTATCAAAAGTTTTTAAAGTTTCGGCATACAAATATATATACTCAATTGTATCAGCTGCTGTCTCTTCATATAACTCTGGTTTAATTCCACTAAAGAAAACAGAATAATACTCTTTTAAGAAACTCTCATCAACTAAGTTCCAGTAGAAAACACCACCAGTTTCTTCATCATCAATAAATCCTTCATTCAATGATAGAGAGTAACTCTTTGAAGAACTGCTTCCACTACAATCATAATTTTTTTCTTTTGATGCTGCTGACGTCCAAAAATTAAATAGATTGGTCTCATCATCATTACTAGCAATTTTACGATTATTACTACTATCCATATCACAACTAGTAGTCGTTTTTATTTGATATTTTGCTAATATTTCCGCATAATTTTTCATTTCAGTGACACTTTTATAAAAAACGTCACCTTCTTCACCATCATCTTCAACATTTATCGTATCGTAGGCTGAACCTTCAGTCTTATCATAATAGAGTTCATTTCCTTGATAAGCTGTCAAAGCTGAAATTATTAAGTATTTGTCAACGGTTACACCATATTTATCTTTATATTCTGATACAACTTCTTCAACAGTTTGATATATCTTACGATATTCTTCACTCTCTAAATAACTTCCTGATGCATAATTCAAACCATCAGAATTCTTCAATAAAAAAGCCACCATGACTATAAAGATAAAAAAGAAAGCACCACCGGATAAGACAATTACCCATAGCCAGGTCTTCGTCACCAATTTAGATACTACATTAGCAACTCCTGCAGCAACAGTTGGTTCTTCAACTGCTTCATCAATCATTTCGTCACCTTTTTCAGTTGCCATAGCGCCTTCAGTTATAGGTGTTGGTACACCAGCAGCTTGCGCCGCAGTTGAAACACCAGTCTTTATAACTCTTTTTTTCATCGCTTTATCTAAATTATTATTAGGTTTAATTTGAGGATTATTACTTCGATTAACATTGTTTTCGTATTTATGTCTTTCAATGACATCACGTGGTGATTCAGTTTTTGGTTGTTCTACTTCTTTTTCATCATCCACATTGATCACCTCACTACAATATAAGAATATTATACCATTAAAAAAGTGATTTTAAAATCTCTAAAATCACTTTTAAATATCTTTTTAAAGGAGTATCCTACAATCCTCCTCCACTACCGAAGGAAGCTAATTCTTCTGGTGTTACTATGATGTTAATACGCATACGCCTATTACCACAGACAAACAGAGCTTCACCTTGATTATAATGCTTGATACTTTCTTTTTCATTATCATTCAAATCAACTAATTTAGCTAAGTCTTCAGCAGCTTGTTTCTTAAGTCCCATGATGATGTAATATGAAGCATTATCGAATATTGCTTTACCTTGCATGATGATATTAGGTGCAGCGAAGTCACTTGGCTGTTGTGTAATGATGATAGTACCAGTATTATACTTACGAGCACGACGTTGTACTTGAGCTAAGAAATCAGCTCCAAGTGTATTGTTATCTCCCAATAATACATGGGCCTCATCAATCATCATAACTGTATCTATTTCACGATTTAGACATAATCCCCAAGCATATTTCAAAATATTGAAGAAAAGAGCATTCTTAATATTTTGTTCAGCATTCATCAACTCTTTAATATTGAAAGTAATGAAATCACTATTGTGAGTAATAGTTGTCTTACCATCAAAATAATATCTTAAATCATTAGTTAAAGGTCTTATTTTTAACTCTAGTTTTTCCATTGTCTCTCTTTCATGAGTATGTTCTGGCATAGCTACAATTCTACTCTTTATAGTAGCATAAACATCAGAGAATGTTGGGAAATCATTAGCTGTAAAATGATAGAAATCTTTATCAAAGTCAATTCCAAATCTCTTATAAGTATCTTGAACAATTTCACTAAAGATAGTCAATGTATCTTCTTCCATGGAAGGATCATAATATTTCATGAAAGCCTTCAAGAATTGAAGAGTACGAGTAAGAACGGTATAACCCAATCCCTGTTTGATCTCATCTTCATCAGCATCGATAACGATTTGTAAAGGGTTAATCATACCAAATTCTCCACCTTTACCTAAGTCAATAGTATCGCCACCGAACGTTTTAGTCATCTCTTCAAGTTCGTTTTCAGGGTCAATTGCAACGATTTGGCAACCATTACGAATATGGTTACGAAGTAACAATTTAGCAGCTGTTGATTTACCAGAACCTGAAGTACCAAGTAAAATCAAATTGGCATTATTACGGTTATTCTCTTTTTTAATCTTATATAAGAATTGGTTAAATAAGATAACACCACCGGAGAAGTCAACACCTAATAATGATGACAATCCTGGGTCTTTAATACTATCAAAGATGAATGGATACATAGCAGCTATTGTAACTGATGGTATTGGTGTACCAATACGATCCTCTAAATCTTGTTTTGGGAAAATTGGCAACATTGACTTCAATACCTTTTCCTGTTCAAAACGAAGAGCTACAGCACGCAATTCCATAGCTTCTAGATAGTTTTTAACATTTACTTTTTTAAGTTCTAGATCTTCTTTAGTATCAGCAGTTATCATGATGTGCATTTGGAAATCAAAGATTCTAGCTTGACTTCCAGCTAACATTGATACGAAATATTCCAATGATTCATAGTCCAATCTAATACGCTCTTGGACAGTACGATCATGTTCTTCTTGATAACGCATTTTCAAATCAGCAATTTGCTTATTCAACATCTTAGAAATTGTTGAAAAAGGTACAGGTATATGTTTGATAACAATTTTGATACCAGACATAGTCGTAAGTGTTGACAAGTAACCTGGAGCAATGAATTTAGGATATGAAACAACTGTTAAAACAGTAGCGTATTTGTCACTGATAAAGAAATCACTAGGATTAAAATGCAACCCTTTAGGAGCAATTTGTGATTTAAATTTCATCGTTGTACTCATAATGCCACCACCGTTCCAAATTCTGTAGTTTGACCTCCGTTTAGGAAGTTATCAAGAATTATTCGCAAATCTTCATTACTAGTTTGGCTAGCAGTCAAACCACAAGAAGATAATGAGTTAATAAGTTGTCTTATTCTCTTTTGAATACGATCTATATCATTATCTTTAAATAAGATATAGTATTCAGTATCAACAACATTATTGTTCATGAAACTATTACCCTTTTGAATATCTTCAGTAATCAATTTTCTAATTGCTGGAGATTGCGTTTGGTTATACAAAAGTTGCAATTGTGACATGTACACAGAAATGTCTACAGGTCTATCTGCAACTACTAACCAGAATTCATAATCAATTTGGTTATAGAAATTTTTTAAATTATTAATTATTCCCATTTGAGAATCAGCATCTAAGATGAAGATATTTCTAGGAGTTATTTTTACTCCTGTTACTTTTAGATTATTATCCAAAACAATCATACCATTACTTATCGCTTGAACTGGTACCCAATCTTCAGAATATTTACTATTTGTTGCTGTCTTCTTCGCCATATTCATTACACCAACCTTTCCAATAATACCTATTTCTATTTACAAAGTAAAAGTTATAAAAGTTTGTCAAAAATACTAACACATTATGTTGATAAGGTACTGGTATAACTAAGAAACCAGTTATTAATGCAGGTAACATTGTCAAAATGGCAACAGCTATGTTAGTCATATAACTTTGAAATAACAATAGTAATAATAAAGTAGTTCCAGCTCCAACACCAAAGATTATGAAATCTATTGGTCTAAAGAATCCCATGATCAATTTTCCACGGTTAGCATTAGCTGGAATCAAATAATTGTTTTCCATTCTTTTTCACCCTTTCTCTTCTATTATTTATTTGGATCAAATCCACCATTACTTGCAGTTCTATTCGTTCTTTCCTCACGGCGACGTTCAATTGTTGATCCACCAAGTGATGTAGTTACCGTATCAGAAATTGAAGTTGCAGTGTTTTTAACGGTTGTAGAAGCACGTTTAGTTGCACGATGGATAGTACCATTGGCATATCTTGAATATGCTCCTTCTTCTTGTCCATAAGCCTTCTCGTATGCTTCTTTTCCTTTTTGGTAATTTCGCTCGGCATCGCCACTTCGCTGAACTTTTTCTTGCCAGTCGTTGTAAGCATCTGTTCTTCTCTGATTATAAGCATCTTGAGATTCACCATTCTGTGGACCACGAGCAATAAGATCTCGATAATTCCACTCAGCTTGAGTAGCTTCAGCTTGAGCAGCTAACCAGTTATCCTTAGCTGTTGAAATTGTAGAATCAGTCAAGTTAAGTTTAGCAGCAGCAGATTTCATTTGAGCATTTGTAGCTTTAGTTTGTAACGTTGCAAGAACACCACTCTTAGCATTCTTATCACCAAGTCGAGCCTGAATAGCTGCATCTCCACCAACTTGCCACGCATTTGAAGGTTTTCCACTTTGTGCTCCTTGATATCCAGCGGCCATACCAACCATACCACCAGTAATAGCACCACGCAATCCACGTCCAGAAATAGCACCATGGATGGCACCACTACTAAATCCAGCAAGTCCACCGACAACATTTCCAAGGAAGCTTCCACCATCTTTGTTCTCTTTGATACCTAAGATACCTCTAATGAACTTAGATGCTTGTTTAACGAACATCAATAGTCCAATTATCAAGAACACTCTTAAGTACATAAGTCTTATTGGTGAAATACCGCTACCTTCAGCACTACCATATGTAACAAATAAATTATCATCTTTCAATTCGGCTATAAAGAATAATACTAAATAAATCAAACCTAATTTTATGAATATATCCAAGAAAGTATGTGATAGTTCTTTCAACCAATTCTGAAATGGTCCATCCTTTTGCGTCTTTGGATCAATATAACTCATTATTGGTATTGGCGCTATCATCTCTAAAACCAGCATTTTAAACAATCGAATCGCCACATCAATCGTTATGCTAATTAACAATACCAGTATCACAATTCCTACGACTGTCGACAATAAAAAGCGATATTCATAACTGTAACCAGCTGTTTTTCCAAGAAGGGGAATCGACATGGCATTACCATCATTTACATGTTCAACAAAATCACCTAATGTTTCTATTTCCTTAGCACCATCAATAGATGCATATTCTTGTCCTTCTTCCTCTGAATAGTACGGATGGAAGAAAGCTTGCAGCAGTGTGACTGCCATCGAATTAGAATTCTCTGATATTTCATCACTTATTTCAGTAGTATCTTTACCCAACAACAATCGAGGTAAAATAGGTAAAAATACTTGTTGAGCCCTATATATCAAAGTGAAGGCCGTTGGTAATAATATCAACATTATCAACATGGTGATAGTTCTACCAATCAACTTAGATGCTCCCTTTTCTTTATCATTCATCTGTTCTGGATTAATCATGTAATTGATTAACGAAGCCGATATCTTAAAGAGCATCATTATACCTAAAATTATATATATTTTATTTCTAACGGTTTCGACAATCGTAACATTTGTACGTAACTCAGCTATGTCAAAGATACCTTGAGTAACCCATTCTATAGAAGAGTAAATAAAGTAATCAATAGACGAGAATAAACTACGTATAAAGTTGTTGAAGAAATTTCTTTCCACAATTATTCACTTCCCTTCTATTCTACTGTCCTACATCTTCAGTACCAATGCCACACGTTGGGTCATCAACTAAATTCAAACTATTTTTGATAGCATCAATTCCCAACAAAACTTGAACGATTAAAGGAACGAAGAAAAATGCAGCAGCTGCAATGAATCTCTTAACAATTCTTCCGACAGCTTTTTTCATGGCATTGTCATCTTGTGAAACAATTACAGATACGAAGTCACTTGAACATAAAACTATTAAAAGTATTGGCACGGCAATACGTATAAAACCTACTATTTCTTCAATGAATTGTGCTGCATCTTGAGTCAATAGAGCATCACAATTTTCAGCATTAACAATAGTAACATTTAAGAATAATGCCACTATCAATACCAACAATATCTTTCTTACTACATGTCTTCTCATAGTTTCCTCCTGTGACATAATATATCACAATAATTATAACAAAAAAAAAATAATAGTAAAAGATATTTTACCATTATTTTTATATAATATTTTTACTTTACAATGTATGGATCACTTTCTGTTCCAGTTCCCTCTACATAAATCAAATTTCCAGATAAATAATATGCGTATCTATAGTTGGAACTATTTACAACACGACTACTGCTTATATCAGAAGTTATTTTATATCCAGTATAAGTATTTTCATTACTTGGAGTCATACTCCAATAATTCATATCTCCAATTAAATAGTTGTAATTTCCACATTCTTTACTAACAGAAGTTGTACATTCAGTTGATAAACTAGCGTTCATTATATCAAATAGTGGAAGCAAACTATAATATTGATTTTTCATAACTTTGCTACACTCAGAACTTCCATCTGTTGAAGAGTCTTCAGCGTCTCTTCCACCTATACATACATTCTTAGGAACAAGTTTTTTCATTATTTGACCATCTTTTGATAGACTAGCATAAATTTCATCAAGTCTCTCATGAGCTCTACTCATTGAATAGTCATTAATTCCATATTGTTTTTGAATTTCAGAATTATATCTATCATCATATGGACCATTAGCTTTTTTCTTAGTAGTTACGACCGTAAAATCATTATTACCATCTATCTTGACAATGCGGTAAAGTACATCATCCAATTTGATATAATTGTTGACTTCTTGTCCACGATAGACATACCCTTTCATCAATTCATTGGAAGATAAATCATATCCTTCTTCATCAATACCTGGTGTATTTCCAACAGTTACAAAATCTTCCAACTTATATAAACCATTACCAGATGTGACAGTATCCTTAATTAGTTTATCAGCTAAAAACTCAGTCTTATACTTATCTCCACAATCTAGAGAAGCTACATAATCATAATCATCTTTCATCTTTCTTACGATTACTTTTCCACTACAAACAGCATCGTCTTTAGCCATTTCAGATAGTTCTTTTAAGTATCCGTTTGAAGTCAATGTAGATGTATCGATTTCAACTGTTTCCCCTAACTTTTCTGGTAGAGATCCGCTATTATCTTTATAGTAACTTTTAGCAGCTGAGACCATCTTATCCTCAATCTTTGAATATGATAGTTTACCACCTGTCGTTAAAGAAACAACTAAAATTAGAACTACAATTACTAAGACGATTCCAACGACAACCCCCATCATTGTCAACATTTTTTTATCGACTTTTTTCATACTCTCTAACATATCTACACCTCTAATGACATTATAATATAATCACAATAAAATAACAAGAAAAAAACAGCTGATATAATCAACTGCTTTTGTAAATCCTACCAACAATCAATCCAAGACTCAGCGTCGCCACCGTTTTCTTCTCCAGAATCAGCAACAAGACCCATGACAAGTTTTACAAGTAATACTAAGAAGAAAATTGCAACAGCTGCAATAGCTCTTTTTACTAATTTACTAGTAGCTTGTTTAATTTCCTTATCATCACTTGATAAAACAGCCTTTCCTAAATCGATTGATCCCATAATAATCAATCCTATTGGGATTACAATTTGAATTAAGTTAAATATTGCTTTAATAAAATTAATAATTGGCTGAATATCTTCACAACTAACTAAAAAGTTAACTAAATCCATGTTCTTCCTCCTCACTTCTATATATAAATATACAATATCAAATTTTGCTTGTCAACATCTTAATGTAAAATTAATGTCTAAAAATGCCACCAAATCCACTACTCTTATTACTTCCAGTATCAGTCTCAACATGGATAATTCCAAGTCGATTTAATAAGTTAGTTAATACCTGTGATCTACTACGATCATTAAATGGTCGCAAAGCTGTAAATATTCTCAAACCTGTCTCAGCAGCAAATTCACTTATCTCATCATTAGATATCATACTTTTATTAATTATAATATTCTTATCTTTTAATTTTTCAAAAACATTTTTATCTCTTTTAACCATTTTATTTACTTTAATAAGTGAAGGTTCAATCAAGTAATAAACTTCATTACAAGATCCTTCATCTAAATCATTCATATCAACTAGAATTAAATCATAGTTATTAGATTTTGCTAGTTCAGATAGAATTTCACTCTTATTAATTGAAACTAAGGTTTTATCATTAAAGTAAACAAAATCTCTTTTTCCAACTTCAATAGCTTTGACGCTCAAACCATGAAATTTTTCCAATTCTCTTTTCATAGTAACGACTAATGTAGTTGCACCAGCACCTTCGGTCAAATTTTTGAAACCAATTGTCCTAACTTGAGGAGCAACAGGTATTGGCTGTTCAGCCACATTGTTACTCTGCTGTTGAACTGGAGCACCAGTTGCCATTACGGGAACAGTCATCACTGGTGTCTCTAATTGATGCAAATGGGCAACATCTTTATACGTATTGGGATTATTAATCAAATACTCTACACCTTCAAGATTAGTTGTAAAGTTATAAAATCCCATTGAAATTAATTTTGAAAGATAGGCATTAGTTGAAAAATCACCATTAGCTGGTAAAACTAATATGATTTTTTCAACTGGTAGGCCAATTGACAATTTTTGAATATTAGTTATATTTTGATAATTTTTAATTGCAGTAATATCCAAAATCATTCTTCCAAAAAAGAAATTGGAAAATGTTCCAATTATCTCTTCAGCATCATATTCACCACGTAATGTCTTTATTATTTCAACATTTAGTCCGGATAGAAGTGTTTCCTGTTGATTAGTAATTAAAACATTCATTAAATCACTCCATTATTAATTTCTCTCTCTAACTATTTCAGTTGTAAATTTGTTATCTCCAGCACCACATTTTTCGATTCCATTTACTTGATTCTTACCTTTTACTTTTCTGACAGCACTCGTCTGTCCAGTTATTGGAATATCAATTGCATTTTTCAATAATGGTAGTTGAAAGCTAACAGATAGCTTTATAGAATAATAATAATTGTTATTATTAGTAATCTCATAGCATCCCCTAACTGAACCAACATAACCCATACTACGCGCAGTCTTCGTCAATCCATCTTTGGCATTTTCATCGTAACCTTCATTAGTTTCAATGTATGAAACCAAAGCATTTTTGACTCTAAACACACGTCCATAGTTTATAACTATTGCCATAAATGCAATGTAAATGAATAAGAAAAATATAATAATATACATTAATAATGTTCCACCTATTGCTTCACGCACTAGATACCACCTCTCTATCCAAACAATTATTTAATTAATGAACTAAGTCTTCAGCATCCGTATTTTGTGCAGGAGTCCATTGACCTTCAATACTATCTAGAATTTGTGGTACAAATGCAGTAACGAACACTAGAATAGCTGCTATAGCAATAACAGTAACTAAAGTCATATTTAATTCACCACTTGCTTCCTTCATTCTATTACCTCCTTCCGTATTCTATAGTAATTATATCAATAGAATTTATTTTTATCAATAACCTATAAAAAATTTTTTTCTTCTATCCCATCATGAACATCATGGCCATCAATAATACGACCATCGTTCCACCACCAGTAACTACTAGCATTATCATAGTCTTTTTCTCCATTACTGATAGTCTTTGTTTATATTTATCTTCACGAGCTTTATTCTGTAAAGATGAGACACTTTTTGAAAACATGATCAATTGTTGATACTTGTTTTCTTGAGCACCTAATCCAAGACGATATAACAAACGCATCATACGCATTGAATCTCTTACTGGATACTGTTGAGCAAAATCCATATATGGTTGAATTGATGAATCACCAGAATTTATTTTTTCAACCATTGTTCGAAGTCCAGATTTAAATATTTCTGGAGCATCTTCAATAGATCTAGCAAGTGCCACAGGAACTGTATAGTTTTGACACAAAATTTCCAATCCCTTTAAATAGTATGGCAACATTTGGTCTATTTTAGACATATATCTTTTATAATATGATCGCAAATTAGAATATGGTGATTTGTAAATTACAAATACTACAACCATAAAAAAGACGATATTTATAAATGAGAAATCGGCTAATAAAAGTATCATGATGACAGCTGAAACAATAAATGTATCTCTTATTCTTTTATTAAACAAATCATCGGGATTAACTTTATCTCCATATTTAGCTGATACGTAGAAATCCCAGTCCTTCTCTTTTAACATTTTTACATACATGTCATTTTCTTGTAAGAATTGTGAACCGCTGACTGTATGAGTATATAAAAGTGCAAAAGCTATTAATCCTGCAACAATTAAAATTTCAAACATTACTCAGCACCTACATTCTCGTTATAATATTTTTCTCCAGATATGAGAAAATAACTATTTGATATTACTATCGCATGTAAGGCGATAAGTACCATTGGATTTTTTAAAAGTTCTCGATATGTCTCTACCTGTAGTAAATATTGAACCAACATTACTAATAGATAAAGCATGAGTCCATATTGAATGAATTGACGATGGAAGTTTTGTCTATCCATTCTATCACGGTATACACCTTCAACTAGAGTATCGATATCTTGTAACATATTTTCAAGAACGTCGTTAGAGTCTCTTGAACCCTCTTTAGTAATTTGAAGGAATAGTTGATGCATATTTCTCGTCATATAGAAATCATATCTTTCATTCATATACTCGATTGATTGATCGATGACACCATTTTGGTAAGCCATATCAATCATTATCTTTACATCAGCTAAAACGGGATCTTGTAAAACCCCAGATGCATATACACCTTCTAGAGCTTTAACAAAACTTTGCGTCGTTTGAAATTCCATTATGGTATTTGTCGTATATACTTGAACTTGTTCAAAAATGAATTCACTATATATACGTTTACAACGCAAATACTGTAAATAAGGAATTAGAGCGATTGCGGCTGTTACATAAATTACTGATACAAATATATTATAAAAATATAAGTATGAAACTATGAAGGCACCGCCTCCAAATAAACACAATTGAATTATATAATCTTTAACAGTATAGTCTTGACCTAAATCTTTTACTTTTTCTCTAATAGTTTTAAACGAATAAGGTGCATATCTATCGTATACGACATTTGCGCCATCGATGACGAATTTATATAGGGAATCACCTTTTTTCAAGTAATATAAAACAGCAAAAACTACTAGAAAACCTACTATTAAAAATTCCATTATTGCCATATGCTCACCAACTTTCCTTTTATTGAATATTTGTTATATTAGGTGTTGAAAAATTAACACCTGAATTTGTTCCTCCACTTTCACTAGTAGTTCCATTTGAATTCAATAAAGAATCTACTGGAACAACATTTATATCATTACCTGCACCATTAGGAGTTGAAACTGCTGCTGGTTGAGGTTTAATGTCTTGTGTTATTGGAATTACTTTCTCGGTAACTGGAGTGACAGTTACTGGAGTTACATCCTGTGATACTTCACCAACACTACTTGGAGTCTGAGTAGCTGGAGCAACAGGAGTAATGATATCACTAACTGGTTTGATATCCTGTGTTATTGGTTTTATCTCTTCAGTTATCGGTTTAACTTCACTAGTTATTGGTACTACTTTTTCTTCTTGAGGAGGATCTGCTTTTGGAATTTCTTCCGTTATTGGTTTTATCTCTTCAGTTATCGGTTTAACTTCACTAGTTATCGGTTCTATTTTTTCTTCTTGAGGAGAATCTGCTTTTGGAGTTTCTCCCGTTATTGGCTTTATCTCCTCAGTTATTGGTTTAACTTCACTAGTTATCGGTTCTATTTTTTCTTCTTTAGGAGAATCTGCTTTTGGAGTTTCTTCTGTTATTGGCTTTACCTCCTCAGTTATTGGTGTTACTTTTTCTTCTTCACTTTTTTCATCATGTTCATCACTATAACTTTGAGCTTTTTCTAGATCACCATTTGATTCACGAATAGCTGTCATGTCTATTCCTTGACCTTCTAGATAATCTAATAAATGTTCACTTATTGGTTTATATGTTACATCACCTTTAATAGTCTTTTGATAGATGGTATTACTTATACATTCATTGTTATCATTAACATAGAACTCAGTAACCTCACCTATTTCACGAACATATTTTCCTTGTTGAGGGTCAAAACGACCTCTTAAGAAAACACCCAATTGAACATAACGATAAATTGTATTTAAGAATTGTTCAACATCAATGTTTGATTCAAGCAAACTATATAGACGATATGGTATATTAGAAGCTTTATCAGCATGGATAGTTGAAAGAATAAAGTGTCCTGAAGATATAGAGTTACGAACAGCCGTAACAGCTTCAGCACTACGAACTTCGGAAAGCAAAATCCAAATTGGGTTTTGTCTCATACAAGTTACCAACACATCAGAATATGATGCAACGTTATTAGTCTTCATAGCTACGATATCACGATGTGGGAAGATTCTATCCAAGTGAAGTTCTAGAGTATCTTCGACAGTAACTATTTTTTCATTTTCAAATGTATGTGATGCTAGATACTTCAAGAACTCAGTTTTACCTGAACCAGTTTCACCACACATGATTATGTTACAGTGCCCTTGAACTGCTTTAATAAGAAAATCATGAATACTAAGTGATACATAATTTTCTTTCATAAGTTTATCTTTTTCTAGACGTATCTTAGCTGGGGTTTTACGGAAAACGACAGCTATACCATTTCTCGCAATTGAATCGTGAATAAAGTTCATACGTAATTCAGCTGATTCAGAGTCTAGGAATGGATGTGCCATGTTAAATGTCTTTCCCATGACATTTGAACACTGGAAGGCTATTTTCTCAATAAGAGCATCATTAATTCCTTCTTCTTCTACACGATAAACACCTTTACTCAATGTCTTTAACCACAATTGACCACCATTACTATAAGATATATCGGTAACATCATCATCTTCTAGATATTTTTTTAATGGACCAAAGTCCATACTTGAGAAAATACTATCATTTTTGCGACGATTAGCTTCTTCTTCACGAAGTTCCTTAATCATGTCCATATCTTCAAAGCTATTATCATTATTTGCTTCTTCGATAGTGTTTGTCTCACTTATTTGTGGTGTTGGAGTTACTTCGACTGAATTTTCTGAACTTACAGGAGTTTCAGCAGTAACATTTGACACATCAACGTTATTGTTTTCAACAGGTGCACTAGCAGCAACGGGTGCTGCTGCTTGTACACTACTTCCAATTCCCATTCCATTTAAATTCATTGTTTCATCCATAAATACTCACCACTTGTCTATTGATTATTTTTGTCTTCTTTATCAGTCTTATTATCACCACTGTTGTCAACTTCATCCTTGTCTTGACCAGGAATATCAGTTTGTTCAGTATCTATACTTCCACCATCTTGGATGTATTCTGAAGCTAAAGCATCGATATATGACTCAATTTCACTACTCGTAACATTAGATGATTCAAGGTCAACATCTTCAACTACAACTGGTACTGGAATAACATCTAATCCAAGTTCTTGTGCAGCCATCAAATAATACAATGTCTTATTTGAAACTGAGAACATTACATATGCTGGAACTCTTACTTCATCAGTATTTTCAAATACATTTAATCCATCTGAGTCTCTTACATCTAAAACTTTGATATTTTCAATAAACTTACCAACACGAACTTGACCAGTAGTCTCATCAGTAGTTCTTATATAGATATCGATATATCCGTTTGGAACAATTGAATTTACGTAACTAGTAGTCATGTTAACAGTTAAGTAATATAATGTTTCTCCTTTTGGAACATTGTATACAGCATGATCTGGTAAATCAGATTGTGGTACTACTACCCCTTTATAAAACATGCTTCCTTGAGGAATCATTGTATTGATATTTGTATAATAATCAATTATTTCTTTCTCATTTACAATGATATTTCCTTGTCCCATATCATCAATTGCTGCTTGAGGAATCTCTATGTATCCAATCATATCATCAGTTATTTTAGTACGTGGTTGAATCGTCACCTTAGCATAAGGTACCCTTATTGGTTGAATAGCTGAATTGATACGCATTTGATAACCTACAAACAAAACAATGACACCAATTACGGCACATATAATCGTAACAGTATTTCTGTTACTTAAAAACTTTTTTACTTTAATTGAAGTACTATTCATAAAAAATCACCCTTTCTTAATCTCTACTTTCTAATATAGCATTTAGTACATTTACTGCCTCTTTCGTATCTGTTTCATAGTTTATTGTCTTTTGTTTTTTTCCAAATATTTTAGCAAACCAACTCAAATTTTCATTTGCCGTAATGGTCACTTTTATTTTGGGAGGACATTCATCAATATCATCGAAGCTTATTTTATAAGTCTTATTAGTACGTCCTACATTGTCAGCAAAATGTCTTATAAAACTCTCTACAAACTTTTCTTTAACAATCCTAATCAATCCTTGTTTGCCACTAATACAATGCATAGAATCTGGATCAGTATCACTAGTGATACCATCATATCCAATGCCAACGCGGTAAGCTGTCAAGTCAACAGCATCAATCATTGCCTGTTTAGAGGTGTTCTTCAACAAGTGATACATTTGATTATCATCCATTGAAATGTTTCCAAACAAATTGATCAATAACAGACCAAATAAGCCAAGGAAGAGAAATAAATAACTCCATTTAGATACATTCATATCTCACCCTCCTATTCTTGATCCTTCACAAAAGTAAAGTATGAGTAAAATCCACCATCATCAACATCATCAGTGTGAATGAATTTACTCCTGTACTCACCTATATCATCGTCTTTTTCTCTAACATAATCAGTGTAGGCATCATTATTTTTATTTTTTGAATTATATTTAGATGTATCACTTCTTATTTTATTTATTCTTTTAGAATCGAGAACGATGACATATTCTTGCTCATCATTAGTATTAGATATCTCATCACTACTATCATCAGTAATGTATTTTTCATATCCAAACCAATTATAATTAGCATCGCGATCAGGGAACGGATTGCTTATCGATATCGTCCTATAATAATATTTTATACCATTTGGGCTGCAACTGCAATCATTAATGCAATCACTTTGTGAATTATATCCGTCTACTTGATAGTTTACTTGACAATATTGTCTAATTTCTGTCTTATTTTGACAATTATTTTTAATTTTACACTGATTATTAGCAGTACAACTGTTAAAACAATCATCATAACTAGAAAAAGATGACGAATCATTTTGCCAATTGCTATGACAATAATTTCTTATTTTGGTATATTCAGCTGGTTTGTACATGTTGGTACAAGTCTCATTACTACTATTATTTTTAAAATAGCAATATCTAACATCTGATCCAGTTTCAACTTTACCTATAATTGAGATATTGTCATCACTATTAATAGTTCTCTTTTTCATTTCTAACCATGTATCACTAGTAACATTTTTGATGTAATATTTAGCATTTTTATCTTTTATATCAGCAATTGTCAAAGTCATCGTACCATTTTCATCATTAAGTGTTTTGACAAAAGTACATGAATCATCTTTTTCAGGAATAATCGTAACTTCTTTTTGACAATAAACAATATCTTTGCCATCAGTTACTGTTCCATATATCGTCATGGTCGTAACATCTTTTATAGAATTACGTTTTAGGCGATAGTAAGTATTATTGTCAAAGCTGTCATCGATGTTCTTAGGTTTTAGACCTAAATTATAACGTAAAACTTTGTCTTTTTTCTCCGTTATGGCATATAAATAAAAATTGATATCTTCACTATCTAGTAAAATGTTTCCCGTTTGATTAGAATTAGTACCAATACTGATATAACAAGCAAGTTCGTCATCACCATCATTGACTGAATAGTGACACGTATTATCAACATGCAAGCCAGAGACGTTATGTTCAACATTTGTGATGATTTTATTAGTAGCTGTATCAGCTTTAATATCTGTAAAGTATTGGTTATAAGGACCTAGACCATTTTGACAGATAGATCCTTCTTTAACACTTGCATTATCAATTGGCGATATGCACACACCTGGTAAATTATAATAACTTCCGTTACTAGAATCCGTTTTATAAATATTGACATTTTGACTAACTGAGTTATTGTCATGATAAGAAGTGATTGTTTTAGAAGTAGTTGATATAGAAACATCCCTATTTCCATCATAATATTTTTCACCACTAACCAAATTTTTAGTCGTCTTATGAACTTCACTTCTCTTTTCATCAATTCGTAAACTGATATTAGCATTTGCTGAATCATAATAGTAATTACTAAGGCTCAGGTGATTATACTCATTTATAGCATTTATGTAATTAGTTCGTTCAGCATCATTATAACTAGATACATAATTAAATTTCCACAATGCATCATCAAAAGTTATAGTACAGCTTTTATTACCATACATGGCAACTTGATATTCAAATCCTTCTCCTGAAAACAAGACCATAGGAAAATTGGTCGGATATTTTATCGTTGAATTAGTATTGCATTCCACTTTATAAGAATAATATTCTTTATTCACTATTTCACAACTAGTTTTACTAGAAGAGGTCGTTGCAGCACAAGTAGTATCGCCTCCTTCAGTAATACTATTTGAAGGACAGCTAAGTTCTGTATAAGTATAGTCACAACTTTTTAAAATACAATCTTCTTTTTCTTCTTTGTTAGTAATGTTTTTTTGACTCGAGCAATAATTTTCAGCACACTTTAATAATGAATCGCCACTCATATTTTGACAGATAGAGTGACATTCAGAAGAAGTATTTTTTTCATTATTAACATATTTATTTGATGTCTGTTCTTTTATGTTATCCTGACGATAACTATCAATATTAATAGCATCTACTCTACTAGCTGTAATAATCATCACTATAAATAAAATAACAAACATTTTATTCATCTTGATACAAGTATTACACATCTCAACACCCTCTATTTTATACTACGTATAGTATACACTAATCACTGTTAAAATTCAATCTATTATTGTCTTATTCACTCGTTTATGATAATATATTTCTTGAGGTGTATTATGAAAAAGAGCATGAAATTATTTGTTCTTTTCATAGTACTAGTTACGATAGTTGTCGGATGTGGAAATAATCAAGAAAGCAAGTATTTAGTGAGCATAAGTGAAAAAGAGTTTTATGAGAAAATAGAAAATAAGGACACTTTCATTTTGGAAGTTGTTCAAACAGGTTGTAGTAATTGTGCTTCATTCACTCCTAAGTACACAGCAGTTCTTGAAGAATATAAGATAACATCTTATAGTATTAATATTTCTGACATTAAAGATTCAAAAGATAAAGAAAAGTTTTTAAATGATTTTGAAGTAGATGGTACTCCAACTGTTATATTTTTTGAAGATGGTGTTGAAACTAGTACAATGAAAAGATTAACTGGTGATCGCGATAAAGATGCCATAATAGCAAAATTAAAAGTTAATGGATATATAGAAGACTAAGTCTTCTTTTTTTCATGAAAAAAGAATATCAAAATTGATATTCTATTTTTTTATCTAACAACGGTACTAGGATCATCAAAAGGATCAGTCGTCTCTAGTATTCCTGTTATGATGTTGGTTATGTCAGCATCTTCAACTCGATTTTCTCTTTTTACTCCTAATGCTCTTTGAATATAACTAAATGATTCTTGGACTGTTACTGATACTGTTACTTTTGGTGGGCATTCATCGATATCTTTGAATGTTATCTCATATCCATCAGATGTATTGACACTCTCTGATAGTTTTAAAACAAATAATTCTACAAATCTCTCTGTTATTATTCTGATTGTTCCTGGTACTCCTGATGTACAATGCATTGATTCTGGTGCTGTCGTCTGCGTAACTCCATCATATCCTACTCCATATAACATGGCATAGTTATCAACAGCATCAACCATTGCTGCTTTTGTTACCTCTTTCAATGAATAATAATCTTGTTCATTTTGAATTGTTATTTCTCCGAATATGTTTATTAGTATTACTCCTGTTAGTCCTAATACCAAAAACATATATCCCCATACTGATGAATTCATTATCTAATTCCACACCCACTTCCTGAGCCAAATCTTCCAAATTCTACTTGGCCATTCTTCAAGTAATCATGTAACATTGAACTACAATAGACATTTGGTCCAATCTTACTCTTAGCTTTATCTGATTTCTTAAACACTTCATAAGTCGTATTCATCTTGTTTTTAATTCCTTTGATATCATCATTGGTTATCGTTACTTTATACTCATAATCACTTGTTTTTCCATCAGTTTTATCAGCATATTTTGTCAAACTTTCTTCACTCTTTGTAATATATTCAACTTTATTGTACCAGTTCTTTCCTGATTCCCTTCCAGGGAATGGATCATTCATAGTTATCGTACGATAAAGATAATCTTCACCACATGAACCATTTGGACATTTACATTCAGTCATACATGCTTTGTATTTATCTTGTGTCCATCCTAATCGCTCAGCTTTCTCATTACATGATCTAGTACAGCAGTCATAGACACAACCTTCTTCACCTTTACAGCTAGCAGCGCAACAACTGTCATATATACATGTTATGTACTTTTCATTTGATGTACTTCCAGCAATTACTTGGCAATTAGTTTTACATTCATTTCCAGTACAATCATCTTCTTCACGCCATCCACATCCTTCGCAGTTTGATGGACAATATTTTGAACGACATGCGACATTTGATCCACAATATGATTCACAACTACAATTCTTTTGATAACATGCTTCATAAGCATCTGTTCCATATTCATAATTCGTACATGCTAAACATGTAGTAGAACTATCTTTTAAGCTGTAGTCACATAATGACTCATATTCAAATTGACCACATGAACCATAATTTTTAAGTTTAATACTAAAGCTTTTCTCTTTGGTGATATAAGCATTAGTCGTATGACTTATACTTTCATCGAGTGGATTGAATATCCAAACGTTATCTTTTTTAATACATAGAGCTTCTTCTCCTGCTGCTCCAGACTTTTCACATGCTTCTTTAGTTTTGAAAGCCTTTCCTGCATCGGTTACTTGAGCATTTATCCACATTGATGGCAAAGCATAATACGTAGTTTTTGAATAATGACTAGAACCATTTTCTATCGTGGCTTTTTTCTGATTATTTTCATCACCACAAATGATAGTGTTTCCAGTACTTATAGTTATTGATTTATTGTTATTCAAATCACATCTAGTTACTGTTGTATCATTTCCATCCATACATGATACTGGTTCTAAAGTTAATGTTTCAGTTTTAGTAGAAGTTTTATCTTCACTTAATACTTCAATTTCAGCTTGTGTTTCAAACTTGTGAGATGAGTCTTTATAATCTTGCATACTTACATTTTTCAATCTTGCTTTAGCGTTACTCTTTACATTTGACAATTGAGTAATTGCTTGATCTGATACAGAAATGATTGAATCGTATGTCTTTTTCTCTTCGTCTGTCTTAGCGGCATTTTTCTTATTAGTAGCTTCTGATTTAGCTTTTCTTGCAGCACAAAGGTCATAGTCAATCTTTAACATTTTTTTACTACTATCTTGTGGTTTACAAGCATTACTTCCTGATGTATATGATTTTGGTGATGTTGCATCTTGTTCTTTTACCCATCCATTTGTTGTTTTTCCATCAGTAGTTGCTTTAAAATATAATTGACAAGTCTTATCATATAACATCTTATATCCTAAATATAAGCTTGATGTTCCACTTTGACTTACTAAAACTTCTCTCTTTGTTGGTAATTCACTTAATTCAACTTTTTCATTACATTCTATCTTATAATATTTTGTTCCTGATAGAGAATATCCACCATCTGTAGTAGTTTTTCCACTATCATCAACTATTTCATATTTAGTTGCATCATCATAACATACTTTAGTTTTTAAAGTTTTGTTGGCATTTCCATCTAGACCTGGATCTGGGCATCTATTTCCCACTGATTTTGCAGTTGTCTCAACACCATTTTCTAAATAAGTGTAGCAAGTATTGGCACCTGATCCTGATTTTCCAGTTATTTTAGGGCATCCCTCATCTTCTGGAATATTAGTACATGCGCTTATACATTCACTAGTCTTTCCATTTTCGGCATTTTGGTTACACCATCCTCTTGCACACAATTGATGTTCATATGTTCCTTTTGTATACATTGAACAATCTTGTTCACAAGTTGGTTTACCACATTCTTCACAGTCAGTACTCAAATGGTAAATAGCCATTCCGTAAGCATTGTTACATGCAGCTAATCTATTAATATTTTCTCCAGCACCATAAGCTTGGAAAACACTATTAATACCACCAACATCAACTTGATTAATTAGTCCATTAACCATTTTACCAACTGGCACATTTCTTATACCTAAAGCTCTATAAGTACTTGAAAATCCAAGAGTTGGTGCAAATTCTGAAACTGTTCCGAAGTAGAAGTTACCATTTTGGAATCCACTTATTGAAGAATTTTTTGTATATACTTTAACTAAAACTTCTACAACTATATAAATATTGTCAGCATCATTTCTAACGGTTCTAGCTTCAACACCCCATAAATTTTTAAATTCGGTATCAGCTGTTGAATTATTAGCTTTTAATTTACTATATAAATTGTTATATAACCATCCATTATTCTTAGATGAATTCAAGATGAAATCATTAACTGTACCTGATGTAAAATTTCCTTTTAATGAGGCATCTATATATATAGGATGGTCATCATATTGTTCTGAAGTTAAATTCATCATACCAGTTGTTTGGGCAGTAGCACATGAACCATTATTTTTTAATGATATTGCGTTGTTATCGGGATTGGAATACCTAGCATTAGACATATATACTCTACTTGCTCCACTAAATCCCCAAACATCAACTCCACGACCTAAAGGCTTATAAGTTTTTCCATCGTATGAGTATATTCTAAATCTTAGTCCAATACTTTCATCCCACCAGCAGACCCATGTACATCCACTTCCAGAACTACCAGTTGCATAGGAACTAGCTTGTCCACTTATACCTGTACTAGTACATGTACTTGCAAAAGCTGTAATTGGAAAAAGTAACATAATAAATAAAACAATTACTAATATTTTTTTCTTCATTACTTATCACCCAAATCTATCTTAACTTTATTTTTTCTCTTCTTTAAAACAAGCACTATAATCACTATAACAATAACTATTATTACTATTGAAATTCCTACTACGATAACTAAATTTTCTTTTACATATGACATCATTTTTTCAAAAGTACTCTCTTCTTTTGTCTCTTCATGTCTATTTTTTTCTTCTTCTTTAGCTTTAGCATCAGCTATGTGTTGTAAAAATTGTTCTTCAGTAACGTCAGCAGTATTTGATTCTTTTTTACATATAGGATAGTTTTCTAATCCCTTACATTCTTCTCTTTCACTATAATAATTGAAATATGGTAATTTTAAGGCAACAGTCCTTATTAAAACATTATTACATGCTGAATTACTATTTCCATATATTGAAACTTTGGCTTGAGTTCCACCACCACTAAAGAAATCTTTCAAAATAATATCGCCATTCTTATCAGCATCTTTGGAATCATATCTATTTATTCCTATTTCATAATAGAGTTTATCACTAGTATTAGATATTATTAAACTGTAAAAATAGCTCTTTTCTGATATTCCTTCACCAGGTGTAACTTTTCGTAATTCGGTATTAACAACAACATTCTGAGCTTCAACAACTAATGCTTGTTTTTCAGAATTGGAACACGTTGCTGCACTAACCTTAGTATTTATCATTAAAATCGCTAGTAAAACTATAAGTATAAATATATTTTTCTTTTTCATAACCTCTCTCCTATTCTAACATCTATTATAATTATAAATATTTTGTCAAATATTTTCAACTATAAAAGTAAAAAAAGAATATCAAAATTGATATTCTATTTTTTTATCTAACAACAGTACTAGGATCATCAAAAGGATCAGTCGTCTCTAGTATTCCTGTTATGATGTTGGTTATGTCAGCATCTTCAACACGATTTTCCCTTTTTACTCCTAATGCTCTTTGAATATAACTAAATGATTCTTGGACTGTTACTGATACTGTTACTTTTGGTGGGCATTCATCGATATCTTTGAATGTTATCTCATATCCATCAGATGTATTGACACTCTCTGATAGTTTTAAAACAAATAATTCTACAAATCTCTCTGTTATTATTCTGATTGTTCCTGGTACTCCTGATGTACAATGCATTGATTCTGGTGCTGTCGTCTGCGTAACTCCATCATATCCTACTCCATATAACATGGCATAGTTATCAACAGCATCAACCATTGCTGCTTTTGTTACCTCTTTCAATGAATAATAATCTTGTTCATTTTGAATTGTTATTTCTCCGAATATGTTTATTAGTATTACTCCTGTTAGTCCTAATACCAAAAACATATATCCCCATACTGATGAATTCATTATCTAATTCCACACCCACTTCCTGAGCCAAATCTTCCAAATTCTACTTGGCCATTCTTCAAGTAATCATGTAACATTGAACTACAATAGACATTTGGTCCAATCTTACTCTTAGCTTTATCTGATTTCTTAAACACTTCATAAGTCGTATTCATCTTGTTTTTAATTCCTTTGATATCATCATTGGTTATCGTTACTTTATACTCATAATCACTTGTTTTTCCATCAGTTTTATCAGCATATTTTGTCAAACTTTCTTCACTCTTTGTAATATATTCAACTTTATTGTACCAGTTCTTTCCTGATTCCCTTCCAGGGAATGGATCATTCATAGTTATCGTACGATAAAGATAATCTTCACCACATGAACCATTTGGACATTTACATTCAGTCATACATGCTTTGTATTTATCTTGTGTCCATCCCAATTGCTGAGTTTTCTCATTACATGATCTAGCACAACAATCATAAATACATCCAGTCTCTCCTTTACAATCAGCAGCACAACAACTGTCATATATACATGTTATGTACTTTTCATTTGATGTACTTCCACCGGCACTTGCTTGACAGTCTGACTTACAAGTAGGAGGACAAATGTCTTCCTCGCTCCATCCACATCCTTCGCAGTTTGATGGGCAATATTTGGAACGACATGCGACATTTGATCCACAATATGATTCACAACTACAATTCTTTTCATAACATGCTTCATAAGCATCTGTTCCATATGTATAATTCGTACATGCAGAGCATACTTTGTCATCTTCGAATTTATATTTACATGACATATCATATTCAAATTGGCCACATGAACCATAATTTTTAAGTGAGATACTGAAACTTCTTTTTTCTTTTAATTTAGTATATGCTGTATTAGTTATACTTTCGTCGATTGGATTAAATACCCAAACGTTATCTTTTTTGATACATAGAGCTTTCTCTCCAGTTGCGCCAGACTTTTCACATGCTTCTTTTGATGTGAACGCTTTACCAGCATCGGTTACTTGAGCATTTATCCACATTGATGGCAAGGCATAATATACTGTTTTTTTATAACTACTAACATCATTTTCTATCGTTGCTTTCTTCTTATTATTTTCATCTCCACAAATGACAGTATTTCCAGTGCTCATAGTCATTGATTTATTATTTTCCAATGTACATCTAGTTGTAATAGTATCATTTCCATCTATACATGATACTGGTTCTAAAGTCAATTCTTTTATGTCTGTTGAAGTTTTACTTTCTTCAACGATTTCAATTGTAGCTTTATTATCAAATGGTTCTCCTTCTCTATAGTCCAAGGCACTAACATTTTTCAATCTAACTCTTGCCATTTTCTTAACATTATTCAATTCTGATAAAGCAGTATCTGATGCTTCTATAATTGCATCATAAGTTTTTTTATCATCTTCACTCTTAGCTTTAGCCTTGCTATTTGTTGCATCATATTTTGTTCTATTGGCAGCACAAATATCATAATCAATCTTTAACATCTTTTTACTACTATCTTGCGGTTTACAAGCATTTTTTCCTGATGTGTATGCTTTTGGTGTCGTCGCAGCTTTTTCAGTTATCCATCCATCACCACTTTTACCATCTTTTGTAGCTTTAAAAAGTAATTTACAAGTCTTATCATATAACATCTTATATCCTAAATATAAGCTTGATGTTCCACTTTGACTTACTTGAACTCTTCTTTCTGTTGGTAATTCACTCAGTTCAACTTTTTCATTACAATCTATTCTATAATATTTAGTTTTAGATAAAGTATATTGACCACCTTTGGTACTTTTTCCGCTTTCATCAACAACTGTATATTCCGTCGAATCATCATAGCACACAGTTGTTTCAAGTGTTTCTTTATTATCCACTGATAATTCTGCAGGACATACATTACCTAATGATTTATCTTTTGTTTGAGTACCCGTAGCAGAATTATAATATGTGTGACAAACACCATTCCCCGGTTTCTTATCAACATCTGGACATCCTAAATCTGAAGTTGGTTTGGTACATTCATTAACACAAGTTTTGTTATCAGGATCATTTTGTTTACACCATCCAACAGCACATATCTTTCGTTCGTATGAAGTATCATCTGGATATATATCGCCACAATCTCGTTCACAACTATTGATACATCCTGGGCATTGTGAAGAAAAATGGAAAATAGCCATACCAATAGTTTTATTACAATCAGCATTGTAAGAAGCATTTATTAGTGCTTGCACTCCAGACAAGTGCCCAAATACATGTCCACTATAACCTTGATAAGTTGTTTGCCCTGAAACAACAGTATTTGCAGGATTAACTATTTGAAACTTATAACTACCACTAACATTACCACTCGTTGCTAAAGCTCCTACTTTAGAATCTAAGTTATATAGTGATATGTAAGCAGACCCAACACCATAAATTGGTGCAAAATCAGAAACAGTTCCAAAATAAAGTTTTTGATTACTGAATCCATACATATTTCTCATCCAGCTGTCAGCATCATTAGTATCAATTCTTTGAAGTATTTCTGAACCAATGTAAATATTTTCACCATTTTTTACTAAATCTTTTATTTCAACGCCCCATAAATTTTTAACAAATTTATTGTTTTCATCAGAACTTGTCAAAATTTTTTTATATAAATTTTCATATAACCAACCATTTGATGGTTCACCCTTACTATTGTATCTAAGTATATATTCTCCAAAATTGAAACTACCCAAACTACCAATACTTGAATCAAAATAGACGTTACGCGTTTTATATTGGTCACTATTCAATGAAAAAGTACTATTCATTGCCTGATAGTTTCCATTATTACTACAACTATTTTTAAGTCTATTGTTAAGAAAATCTGTATTTGGATCACTATATTTACCAGCCGTAGTAATTATAATGGTACTATTTTGATTCCAAACATCAACTCCTTTTCCTAAAGGAGTTAGTTTACCATCTTTATAACTATATAATCTAAATCTCAAACCAGCTATGTGTGTAGTATAACATGGTGGAACACAGCTTCCACCTCCACCTGCTTGACCATAACTTGAACCTGCTGTACCAGAAAACGAATTACTACTACCACATTCAGTACCTGCATATACAGAAGTTGTCATTAATAACACAAATATTAAGCAACTAAATATCTTTACTAATTTTTTCATACTACACTTCCTTTAAATCTATTTTTATTTGCTTTTTCTTCTTTTTACTAATCATGAAAGCAATAACTACTACTATTACTACTAAAGCAATTGTTAAAGGAATCGTATAAATTTTATTTTTAGAATAGTAATTAAAAAATTCAACAAAAATATTTTTTTCTTCTTTTTGCTTTGGTTCTTGTTTTTCTTTTTTACTTTTTTCTATTTTTTTAGCATTTTCTATTTGTTCTAAAAATTGTTGTTCTTTTATATTGGTAGTATTTGTAGTCTTTTGACATATTTTGTACTCTTCCAAACCTTTACATTCTTTTCTAGTACTGTATGAATTATAATAAGGAAATGTTATATATATGGTACGAACAAGTTCATCTTTACATTCACTTTTACTACTACCATAAACTTTAATTTTACTTTTGTATCCACCATCATTAAACACATTACTGATCGTTATAGAACCATCAACAGCTTTACTATAATCAACTAGATAATCATAGTTACCAGCTAAAAAATAAAATCTATCATTTATTCCTGTTAAAATGACATCATAACCATAATCTTCATCAGCAGAGTTTGCATAATTTTTTAAAACAAGTTCATATTTAAATTCAATATTTTGAGCCTCTAATTTCATATTTTTAAGTTCTTCTGCTGAACAACTTGCCGCATGGACATTAACTCCAAAAAATATAACCCCTAATAAAATAAATAAACAAGACAATCTTTTTTTCATAACTACTCCTACTACTATTATAATCTACATTGATTATATAGTATTTCATGAAATGTTTTCAACTCTAAAAACAAAAAAAGAACATTATTTTTTTATAATGCTCTTAACTTTATCCATTAATGGACTCTTTTTCTTCTTATCTTCTTCACTATTTTTACTATCTACAAATAATTTTTCAATATTCTTCTTTGGTAACATTATTCTAAAATCTTTTATCATTTCAATAGTATAAGTAGTTGTCTTCTCTTCCAACTCTTCACCATCAATGCACCACTTATCTGTCTCATTAGCAAATTCGATTTCAAGTTTATCTGTTTTATAAAAATAGAACCCTGGTACTTTAGTGATATCACTTGTCGTTAAATACAATAGACTTTTAATAATATCTGTTCTTCTCGTCAAGTTACAGAAAAGCACTTCAAATTTGCCATCATCTAAATAAACATTATCATAGAAATTACTAATTCCGGCAATGTGATTTGCATTAGATATCAATATAAAAGAGAACAATCCACGATATTCCTCACCATTGACGCGATATATCAATTCATGAAGTCGTGTATATCTAAAAAATGCTTTAATTCCTTCTTTAACGTAAGCAAAATGACCTAAATTCTTTTTATCAGTACGACTAGTTTCATAAGGTAAATTCATAAATTTGCCAAAACCGGCAACATAGACAAAAGGTTTTTTATTAACTGTACATATATCAATCTTTTTTTCTTCACCGTTTAAAAGTTCTTTTAAGTTGCCAACTATGTCACTGCCATAACCGAACATAGCTCCAATATCATTGGTAGTACCAAGGGGGATGTGCGCTAATAACAGAGGTGTCTCTCTCTTTAAGTTTCCTGTAACAGCTTCGTTAAAAGTACCATCGCCACCTATACTTATGACTAAGTCACACGCTGGTAAATCTTTAATGATTTTTTTAATATGACCTCGATATTTTGAAAATATTATTTCAGGATCATAATCATTCTCTAATAAAATATCAACATACGTAGCTAAAAAATTTGATTTAACTTTTCTTCCACTATGAGGATTATAAATAATAGTACATTTTTTCACATTTCAACCTTCTTTACTAATCGACTATATTTTAACACATATTTAGATAAAAGTATATTATTCATCTTTAATATTTACACCAAGACCTCTTATCAATATAGTTGCTTGATAACTGTTTATGAAAACACCTCGCAAATCATTTTGATTGACTGATATACCTTCGATACTACAAGTTGACAAATCAATATCTTTTAATTTGGTATAAAAAAATTCAACATTTTCTAAATCACTATTTGAAAATAATAACTTTGTATGTTCAACTTCAATAAAAGAACTATCTTTTAAATTAGTGTTTGTAAAGGTAACTTCTTTTATACGAGAATTATTAAAATTGCTGTAGTTCATATTACAACCATTAAATAAGACATCTTGTAAACTCGTTTCAACAAAAGTAGAACCAGTCAATTTACAATTATTAAATTCAGAGCGAAGAAGTAAACGTTCTGATAAATCAATATTAGATAGATCACAGTTATTAAAAATACAATCGATAAAATCAACTTTTTCAACATTGGTAAATGTCACTTTTTCAAATACACAAGCATTGAACTCTATCTTTTTTAATGATGTCTTAATCTCACTATTAGATATTTTCTTATATTCTATATCATTTTCAGTATCTAAAGCGCTGATATCTATCTCTTCTAAATATCGCCAATTTATCTTTGGTTTACTCTTTTTCATAATACCACCACATTTATTATATCAAACTTTTATTTTGTGTGTTATAATTTAAAAGAGCACTGTTGTTCTCTCAAGAAAATTTGAGAGGTGATATAAAATGACTAAATATGTATTTGTAACAGGTGGTGTTTGTAGTGGCCTTGGTAAAGGTATTACGGCATCATCTGTTGCTTTATTATTAAAAGCAAAGGGATATAAGGTATTCATGCAAAAGTTTGATCCTTATATGAATGTTGATCCAGGAACGATGTCTCCTATTCAACATGGAGAAGTATTTGTAACCAAAGATGGTTGTGAAACTGATCTCGATTTAGGACATTATGAAAGATTTATTGATGAAGAGTTGAATTACACATCTAACATAACTAATGGTAAAATCTATTCAAGTGTCATTGAAAAGGAACGCCGTGGTGATTATTTAGGAGCAACTATTCAAATTGTTCCACACATTTCTAATGAGATTAAAACTAAGATATATGAAGCTGGAAGAAGTAGTGGCGCTGACATAGTAATAACAGAAATTGGTGGTACTGTCGGTGATATTGAATCATCTGTCATGATGGAATCTCTTCGTCAATTGCGATATGAATTAGGTAGTGAAAACACTCTTTTCATTCATACTACTCTTGTTCCTTATTTATATGGTTCTAATGAACTAAAAAGTAAACCTACCCAAAATAGCATAATCGATTTGCGTCGTCTTGGCATTCAACCTGACATAATCGTAACGAGAAGTCATATTGAATTAGGTGATGCTATTAAGACTAAAATATCTCTTTTTGGTAGTATTCCAAAAGAAAATATTATCGAAGCAATAGATGTTAAAAACATTTATCAAATTCCTATTAATTTTCATAAACAAAATATTGAAGAAGTCATATTGAAACAATTTAAATTAAAAGTTACAAAAAGTAATTTGGGATACTGGGAAAAACTCATCGATACTGTTGATAATCTAAAAGATGAGATTGAAATTGCCCTAGTTGGTAAATATACGGAGTTAGAAGATGCTTATCTATCAGTTAAAGAATCTTTAACTCATGCTGGATATAACTACAATTTAAAAATTAAGATAAATTGGGTTGATTCTGAAAAGTTAGAAAATAAAGATTGTGATTTAAGTGAAGTATTCAAAAATAGTAAAGGTATCATCGTACCAGGTGGATTCGGTTCACGTGGTGTAGAAGGAATGATTAAAGCATGTAAATATGCAAGAGAAAATAAAATTCCTTACCTTGGAATTTGTTTAGGAATGCAAGTGGCAGTAATTGAGTTTGCAAGAGATGTCTGTGGTCTTGAAAAAGCTTCTTCAACAGAACTAAATGAATTGTGTGAAGATCCAATAATCGATTTAATGGCTGATCAAAAAAGTATTGTCAACAAAGGTGGTACATTACGTTTAGGAAATTATGCTTGTCGTCTTAAAGAAGGAACTCTAGCCTATAAAGATTATAAGACTGATCTAATCTATGAAAGACATAGACATCGTTATGAATTCAACAATAAATATAAAGAACTACTTGAAAAGAATGGATTAGTTTTCTCAGGAATTAATCCAGATAGCAATTTAGTGGAAATAATTGAACTTCCTTCTCATCCACATTTCATCGCATCACAATTCCATCCGGAGTTCAAATCACGTCCTACTAAAGCTCATCCTCTATTCGATTCATTCATTAGAGAAAGTTACAATTATGCTAAAAAAATAAGAGAAGTTAAAAATTAACTTCTCTTCATTTTTATTTTAGGATATTCAATTGGTTGTCCAATTTGAATACAATCTCCATTGACAATATGATTATCTAAGTATTTTACATATCTACGAATTCTATCTCTCAATATTCTTCCTGTCTCATCACGGCAAACAGAATCGTTTACATATCTAGTAGCAGAAAAAATAGTCTTTAAAGCATAATTTTCATTTTCATCTACAGCAATAGCACCCATATCAGCACTATTGATAACATTTAATACGTTAGGAAAATGAGGACATTCTTTCAAGGGACGATCAGATAATAAAATACTTACTAATCCCTCTTCTACATTATGCTTATCATCATATTGATATGATCTTAGAAAATATAATTTAACAGCATTATTTTTAATAAAATTAACTTTTTCTTTAACGATTTTCTCATCAAAATTTATCTGTTGCACAAAAATCCCCCCTTTGCCAGTTGTATATGATATCATATAACATTAAAAAAAACAACAAAAAGTTGTTGTTTATTAAATATATATATGTCTCTTAGTTATCTCTTATCTCTAAGAAAGTAATAAATCCAAGTAATATCTCTTTATAATAAGTAGGAATGTTTCTATTTTTTATAACTAGATTCTTAGATTGAACGAATAATTCATTCATCTTATCAATCGCATATTTTTTAGCCCCACTCTTTTCAAATATATCCCTAACTCTATCAAAGTCTTTTTCTGTCAAATTTGTTTTTCCATAGTATTTTCTAAGTTCTTCGCGATATTCTGTATTATTGACAACATAAGAATAAAGAATTGTCTGTTTAAATTCGGTTATGTCAGAAGTAGTACTCTTACCAAGATTCTTAGCATTTCCAAAGATACCTAAAATATCATCTTTTATTTGGAAAGCAATTCCAAGTGGCGATAGAGCTTTGACAACTGATTCTACGACACGATCACTATTTCCACCTAAAATCATTCCTAATGAACATGGACCTACGATTGTATACCATGACGTCTTTAAATCATATATTTCAAATATGTCTTTTTCTAAACATTTATTTTTAGAATAATATTCTTCATTGAATGGTAAAACGACATCAATCAATTCTCCTTTACCAGTATTTATGACAATGTCATTATAATATTTTAAAACTTTACCAAGATTGGGATTATTCATATAACTTTCAACAATCATGTTACTAGCTAAAAAGAAACCGATATCTCCAACACATATACCAATTGATGCAGCAGTATTGTTCTTTTTATTTTCAAAGAACTCATCCTTTAAATCATATTTTTCAAATTTTTCAATATATTTTTTATGAATAGTCTTCTTGCCTCTTCGAAGTTCAGCATTATCAATGATGTCATCATGCACTAAGATTGAAGTTTGAAAAGTCTCATAAGCAGCTGCTAATGGAAGATATGAATTATCATCTTTCTTAGTGGCAATAAAATAACCTAAAGCTATTAAAAGAGCTCTTAAATATTTACCATTAGAATTCATGAAAATGAATTTATTAATGGCATCTTTTACTAGAATATTGTCTTTTTTATTGACAAAAGTTTTATTCCATTTACTCATCTCTTTTTCTATTTTTTTGACTTCATTTTGATAGAATAGATAAAAAGATGTCAAGTTTTTATACTCTAAGATAGTGTCATATTCAATATTCTTAGTTCCAATTATCATTATATTGGTATTGATAGTAAATTTCTTTTCTCTTTTAATAAAATCATAGTAATCTGTTATATCATTACAAATAGTAACTTTACATTTCTGATTCCATATACTAAATAAATCCCCAACATTACTACTATCAACATCATTGATAATTATCACATATTCCAATTTCTTAGCTAGATCACTATCATATTTTATTTCATTACAACCTTTTTTAGGGATTAATATCATAAAAACAACTCCTCACGAACTAATTTGATTGTAACATTTTTTATATGTATAAGTAAATTAGAAATAATAATTTATTAAAAAAAGTAACTTTGTAAAAGTTACTTTGATATTCTAACAAGAATTGGATAATGATCACTAAAATAATCCATGTATTTATCTTGAGATATTTCAATCTCTTCAATGTTCCATTCATTAGGAATGAAGATGTGATCAATCGGCAATTTATCCTTTTGATATTTATAGGTTTTTTTAGCATTAGGAACTCGTTTATAACCGATTGCGGCCATATTGTCGACAAACAATTTAAAGCGAGGCATATTCATATCCATGTTGAAGTCCCCAGTTAGTATTGTTGGATACTTTGATCTCTCAATTAACTTTTGGAGATAATTCAATTGTCTTATTTGAATGATGTTTAAGCGATGATCAAGATGCGTATTAATGAAATTGACTTTGCCAAAATCTTTTATATCGATGATGGCTGTCGTTACAACTCTTGGACGTAATGATTTCAATCTAATTCCGTTTATTATATCTTTAAAATTTTTAGGAATCCAAGGAAGAGTCAAAGTTTTTGATCTAATTACTTCATGTTTGGTAATGATACTTACAGTTTCATTATAACGATCAAATATTTTCAATTTTTGAACTATCTTATTATTACCATAACGGAAGTTTCCATATATTTTATAATTTGGTTTAATAGTTGCCTTAATGCGGTTGATAAAACGGCGCACTAACTCTTGCGTACCCAAAATATCAATATTGTTATTATCAAGAAATTCTTTTAATATTTCAGCATTATCATTACCTTTGTCATCCAATCCATCATAATCAGGTATTTTATATTTGTTTTGGATGTTCATGCTTCCAATTATTATACTTTTACTCATAATCATCATCCTTTATAAAATTATATTATTTTCAAGGAATTTTATTGATAGATTTTGTTCTTTCTCTTTTAATTATAACATAATTTAAATTTGAACAAAATAAAAACCTTGATAAACAAGGTTTCAATTCATTATGCTGTTCTAAGGGATGAAGTTCAACAACTTTTTAATAAAGCATTACTCGAACACTTGTTTTTGTATATAATAAATAGTATACTTTTTACAGGGAATATCAGTTGTTGAGTGTCTACCTCCAATTCTTATAGAAAGGAGGTTTGATAAAAATGAAAACTAAGACTTTTATTGTTAAAGTTCTCAAGCTCATTACTATCATTTTATTTCTCCTTATCATTATGATAGTAGTTATAAAAAAATGACACTCATTCGCTAGAATAAGTGTCTGAATCAATATAAATTGGGGTAGACATTCAACTCGGAAAAACTGAATGTTCCCTTTTTTATTTTATGCAAATTGCTTTACTGAATACATATTATCACAGTATGGATTTTTTTGCAAGTTTCATTCATTTCATTATATAGATTTCTTGTTTTGATAAATTTCTTATATTTTCTAATTTTTCTTTATTGGACATATTAATAATTAAAACATTTTAAAACTCGAACTATAAAAGTCCGAGTTTTCTATCAATTTGGTGGAGCATAGCGGGATCGAACCGCTGACCTCCACGGTGCAAACGTGGCGCTCTCCCAGCTGAGCTAATGCCCCAAAATTCAACTGACAAATATAAGTATATGGTATTCATCAGTTTTTGTCAATAAAAATTTTCTTTTTTTAATCCTTGATAATGAAGTCTTTATCCTTATGAGGTTCCTCACGCAACAAATCACGATAATCCTGTTGACGAAGTACTTCGTATAAGACGATGGCCGCACAATTTGATAAATTTAAAGCACGAACATTACTCGTCATAGGTATGCGCATACAGTGGTCTAAATCTTCACGCAGAATCTCTTTAGGAATACCTGTTGATTCTTTACCGAAGATTAAATATATCTCTTCATCTGGATTAGAATAATCAAAACTGGAATGAGGTTTATGTCCATATCTAGTGAAATAGTAAAAGGTACCTTTATTCTTACTCTTAAAATCTTCCCAATTCTCATAAACAGTATATTCAAGTTTATCAATGTAATTGACTCCACTTCTTCTAATACTGCTCTCATCAAGTCTAAAACCTAATGGTTCTATCAAATGTAATTTCGTTCCAGTTGCAACACAAGTACGCATGATATTTCCAGTATTACCTGGTATTTCTGGTTCATATAAAACGATATTGATCATTTTTAGTCCCCTAACTCATATTCATCAAATAATTGCTCAATTTTACCAATGCTCAATGCTTGTGTCTCATCTCTTGCAACAAACTCGGCAACTTTTCCATCATCGAATAACACTAAAGCGGGATACTTTTTCAATTTTCCCTCTTTCATATATTTATCATTAAAACTTTTAAAGAAAGCATCTTCATCTTCAGAACTCAAATTTAGATATACTACTCTTTCAGTTAAATTTCTCTCTTTAACGACATCATATAATTTTTTAGCAACTTCACGAGAATTGTAATCTTCACTAACTTCAATATACAAAATGGCATCACTATTCTCAGTTAGGTAATTATCAAGTTCAGCAACTTTTACTTCACTCAATTTACCTTCAAGAACTGGTTTTGTCAATTGATAATTTTCATATGATATGTACCAATTTCTAAGTCCTATTACAACAACTAAAGCTATGATAAATATAACACCAAGGATAAAGTAATTTTTAGGTGCTACTTCACGCAACTGTTCATTTACAACTTTTTTCTTATTATTTTTCTTTTCCTTTTTATTTGTCTTTTTACTCACTGCCATATCATCACCACTTTCTCAATTATAATTTTATTATAGCAAAGAAAAAGGAAAAAATAAATTACTTTTTAGCATCAAATTTTTTCCTTGTTTCCGTATTTAAAATTTTCTTTCGCAACCTGATATTAAGTGGTGTAACTTCAACTAGTTCATCAGAATTTATATAATCAAGTGCATATTCCAAAGTGATGGGACGAGGTCTTTTTAAAACGACAGTGTGATCACTACCAGATGCTCTTACGTTAGTCAAATTTTTTCCACGAACAGCATTGACTGCCAAATCATTTTCACGAGTATGTTCACCAACGATCATTCCTTCGTAAACTTCGACACCTGGCTCGACGAACATGACACCACGATCTTCCAAAGCACCTAGAGCATAAGCAGTAGTCTTACCATTTTCCATGGAAACTAAAACACCTAATTTACGCTCACCTATTTCAACACTAGCCATAGGGCGATATTCTTTAAAACTGTGATTTATTATTCCATATCCCTTCGTCATAGTCATGAAATCCGTACTAAAACCGATTAACCCACGTGATGGAATAGTATATAAAAGTCTAGTTAGACCATTGATTGAAGTCATGTTTTCCATTGTTGCACCACGTAATCCCAATTGTTCAATAACTGTTCCAACTGAATCGTCTGGGCATTCAATTTGTAACTCTTCATATGGTTCCATTTTTTGACCATTTTCTTCTTTGATGATAACGGCTGGCTTAGATACTTCTATTTCATAACCTTCTCTTCGCATGTTTTCAATTAAAATGCTCAAGTGAAGTTCGCCACGACCTGAGACAATCCAGCTCTCACTATCATTTGGTGCTACTCTTAAACTGACATCTCTTTGAGTTTCTTTCATTAGACGCTCTTCAATTTTTCTAGCTGTCAACAATGAACCATCTTTTCCACAAAATGGTGATGAGTTTGTCCCGATTGTCATTTGTAATGTTGGCTCATCAATGTGCAATATTGGTAGAGGTTTATCAATGCCAACTTCACATAGAGTTTCCCCTACTGATAGATCTGGAAGTCCTGCAACAGCACAAATATCGCCTGCTTCAGCTTCCTCTATTTCAATTCTCTTAAGACCGAGATAACCGAATAGCTTTTGAACACGGAACTGTTTAATTGATCCATCAAGACGATGACATGAAACCATTTGACCAACTTTAATTTTACCATTGTGAACACGACCAATACCAATTCTTCCAACATAATCATTGTAATCTAACAAAGCTGGTTGAAATTGCAAATCGGCATTTACATCTCCACTAGGAGCTGGTATCTCAGAAATGATCAAATCTAACAATTCATTAAAACCTGGCGTTTGAGTAGACAAATCATCTTTTAAACTACTAGTTCCATTAATAGCTGATGCATAGACAACAGGAAAATCTAATTGATCTTCATCGGCACCTAGTTCAATGAATAAATCTAATACTTCATCAACTACTTCAGCACATCTAGCACTATCTTTATCAACTTTATTAATGACAACAATTGGCTTAGTCTTAGCTTCTAAAGCTTTCTTTAGAACAAATCTCGTCTGTGGCATCGTACCTTCATAAGCATCAACGACAAGTAAGACACCATCTACCATATTCATGATACGCTCAACTTCACCGCCAAAATCAGCATGTCCTGGCGTATCTAAGATATTAATGCGATAACCTTTATAATTAATAGCAGTAGTCTTAGCTAAAATAGTAATTCCTCTTTCTCTTTCAAGAGCATTAGAATCCATTGTCGCATTAGATAAATCTTCATTCTCTCTAAAAGTTCCACTCGTTTTTAATATTTCATCAACCAAAGTTGTTTTACCATGGTCAACGTGAGCAATAATTGCAATATTTCTCTTTTCCATAATTAACCCACTTCCTACAAACTTTTACAATTATATCACAAAATAAAATAATTACAAGCATTATTTATTAATGATAACTCATCAATTTAACTCTTTTTTTGAATACATTTCAATTTTTATATTCACAATATAATGGTGATACTATGAAAGATAAATCAATTTGGTCCGATAGCGTGACCAAAAATAAATATCGAACTTTAAAGGAAAACATTAGTTGTGACGTCTTGATAATTGGAGGTGGGATAACAGGATTTTCAACAGCATATTTTTTACAGAATACTGATAAAAAAATAGTTTTAGTAGATGGCTATAAAATATGTCATGGAACAACCGCTAAATCAACTGGTAAACTCACTTATTTACAAGAGGATTTATTAGAAAAAATTAAAAATATCTATGATGAAGATACCTCTTTAAAATATTTATCTTCACAAAAAGAAGCCATTAGATTAGCTAAAAAAATAATTTTAGAAAATGATTTGAAATGTAACTTAGAATCAGTAAATTCTTATATTTTTACTGATAGTATTAGTGGTAAAAAGAAAATAAAAAATACTTATCAAATAATAAAAGATAATTCTAATGCAAAATTAAAAGATAGTTTGCCGATAAAAATATCATGTAAAAAGAGTTTAGAAACTAATGATACATTTGTCTTCAATCCTGTCAAGTTCGTATATGGAATTGCTGATGTCATTAAAGATAGAATTGAAATCTATGAAAATACACGCGTTATGAATATTGAAAAGAAAGGAGACTATTTAATAGCTCATACTAAGAATGGCAATATAAGTGCTAAAAAAATAGTTTTAGCGTGTCATTATCCCTTTTTCTTAATCCCCTACTTTTTTCCGTTTAAAACAAGCATTGAAAAATCTTTTTTAGTTGCAAGTGAGATAAAACAGGCAAAAGATTTCTCAGCTATTAACGTCGATAAAGATGTCTTATCAATAAGATATTATAAAGACAAAAAGAAATACATCATACTAGCTAGTGAGAGTGCTTCGCTAGTCAATAATGTCAATGATTTACAAAAACGAGATGAAGCTATTTGGAAAATGCGCAGCAAGTTATCGCCAGACATAAAATATGCTTGGAGTAATCACGACATAATGACAAGTGATCACATGCCGTTCGTTGGCAAAATTAAAGATAACTTATTCATGGCAACTGGATATAATACTTGGGGAATGACTAATGGTATCTTAGCTGGTAAAATAATTAGTGATTTGTTATTAGAAAGAGATAATCCTTATGCAAAACTATTTGATCCATTGAGAAATGAAAAAAATGTTCCCAAAATCATCGGTTTCAATTTAGAAAATGGTTATTCATTTATTGATACTAAAATCAATAGAAAGAGAAATTTTTATAGAGATGATGTAAAAATAGTTAAAGAGGATGGTATATATTATGGAATATATATTGATGAAAATAAAAAAGAACACAAAGTTTTCAACAAATGTCCACACATGAAATGCAGTCTATCTTTTAACTATCAAACTAAAACTTGGGATTGTCCATGTCATGGATCGAGTTTTGATATTGATGGAAATGTCATCTTTGGACCAAGTACACATGATATAAAAATAAAAAAGACTAATTGATAAATCTCTGTAACAAACGTTTTAAAAACTTTTTATATATGAATGATGCCACCAAAAAGAATAATAATATTCGAATGGGAACTTTCATTCTAGAGGTAAATTCTTTTAAAATGGTCCAATTATTTCCTAAAGCATAACCGAAATAGACAAAAACAAAAGTCCAAGGAATACTGCCAATAGTCGTATAGATAATAAATTTAAAAAAAGATAATCGAGCGATTCCAACGGGAAGTGATATCAATGTTCTTATGATGGGAAAATTTCTACCAATACATGATGCTAACAAACCATATTTATTAAACCAATTGTTACTCTTATCAACTTCATCTTCCTTCATGAAAAAGTATTTGCCATATTTTTTAGAAAAAGCACTTCCGCCAAAGTAGCCCATGAAGTAAATAACGATAGCACAAAATACACTACCGATTAAACCAGTAAAAAAAGCTCCCCAAAACGTAAAAATATTTTTACTAGCCAAAATGCCTCCCGTTGCTAAAATGAGCTCACTCGGAATTATGATGATGACAGCTTCCAAAACCATGCCTAAGAACATGCCAATGTAGCCATATTCATTTATTAAATTCAAAACAAAATTGTCCATTTTTTCACCTATTTAATTATATTTATGAATATATTTATTATGAAATGATTTGACCAGCCAATAATAATCTAATATAATTAAATAAGTCTAGGAGGTATGTATGACTGAAAAGTTAGTTAGTTTCTTCATTACGGTTTTTGCAGGAATCACTGGGACCGAAATTGGTAAGTGTACAACTGTTTTTATAATATCAATGTTACCCATCATCGAACTTAGAGGTGGTATGATTGCAGCAGCATTATTAAAGCTCAATCTCATTAAAGCGTTCGTAGTTTGTTACATAGCTAATATATTGCCAGTGCCATTCATTCTATGGTTTATAAGAATAATTCTAAATTGGATGCGCAACATTAAAATATTTAGTAAAATTGTGAAATGGTTAGATAAAAAAGTAGAAGATAAAAAAGGACAAATTGAAAAATATGGATTTTGGGGTATCGTTCTATTTGTTGGTATTCCCCTACCTGGAACTGGAGCCTGGACGGGATCATTAATTGCTGCCATGTTGGATATGGATAAGAAAAAAGCTTTTTTAGCAGCAGCAATAGGAGTTTTACTAGCGGGAGTAATAATGGCTATTTTCTCATACGGAATACTCGATTTGATTATATAAAATTTATGTTGACATCTATAAATATATTATGATATATTTTTAAATGTCTACTGATGCAGATGTAGTTTAATGGTAGAACCTCAGCCTTCCAAGCTGACTGCGTGGGTCCGATTCCCATCATCTGCTCCATTTAAAATCAAAGTACGTCAGAAATGATGTACTTTTTATTTTATAAAGTGTTTTCTTTTGTGAAAGGAGGCACTTTTTTCATGAAAGTAAAATTATTGCAAGAACTAAATCCTAGTCAAAGAACATTAAAAGCTATTAGTTCTACTCATC